>NZ_FODD01000050.1 GCF_900110255.1 Actinacidiphila rubida | reverse complement strand
GTCACGCCACTGCACCCCGGTCCGTACCCGATGCAGAATCCCGTCGATCACCTGCCGATGGTCCCGCCACCGCCCGCAACGACCGTTGCTCACCGGCAGGAACGGCCGCAGCCGTTCCCACTCGGCATCCGACAGATCACCACGCAAATCCCGCCCCATGCCCGGACCAACGAGCGACGGACGAGCCAGTCACATGATCGGCCGGACAGCTCCTAGGCGTCCCCCTGTGACGCTCCTCTTCCCGCTCGGCTCCGCCGCCACCGTGGAAGTCCTGCCGGGACAGGAAGTGTCCACCTGGGACGCACTCACGTGGTTCACCGGCGAGAGAGCAACGGACCGACCCGCCACCGAAGGCACCGCCCGCCACATCCTCGACGTCTTCCGGCAGCACGGCGACCTGGTGGCCGGGGCGGCAGCATCCACAGCCCTGGCCAGGGAACGGCGACGCAGTGCGAGCACCACCTTGGACCGCGCCCGCCGGGCCACCCTCCTGCAGCGCGCCGAAGGCTACGAGGAGCACGCCTACGAGGACTTTCAGGAGCTACGCGCCCTGCGGAGCCACATGCGACAGGACGGCCTCGTGCCCCCCGCTCTCCCCGACGAACTCACCTTCGTCGACCAACCCCATCCGAACGAAAGCCCGGTAGACGACCAGGCATGAGCCCCTTCGCGCCACGGGCCGGCACCTGGGCCGCTCGCGGCCGCTGCCGGTCTCCCCCTGCTGACCGCGAGTCGCATCAACAACGCCCCGATCCCAGGCAGGAGGAAGAACCGGTGAAAGAACCCATACGCAAGGTCACACACAAAGACGGCCGCACCCGCTTTCGGCTGGTCGTCGACATCGGCGTGGATGACGATGGCAAACGCCGCCAGTTGACCCGGACATTCGACACCAAGAAGGAAGCACTCGGGGAGCTGTCGCGAATCCGTCATCAGATGCGTCAGGGAACGTTCGTCGCCCCGAGTGCGATGACGGTTGACGAACTACTGGACGTCTGGCTCGCCTCAGCGACCCGGGATGTGGAAGAGGGCACCGCGTCGAACTACGACAGCGCCATCCGGCCAGTACGCACGCATCTCGGGGGCAAGAAAATTCAGACCCTCACGGAAGAAGACGTCGAGGGCCTCGTCGACTGGATGCTGACCAGCGGACGTCGGCGGGGCGGGCAGCCGGGCAGCGGCCTCGGCGTCCGGTCGGTACGGCTGACCCTCGGCCGTCTGCGCTCAGCGCTCAACCTCGCCGTGCGGCGCCAGTGGGTCGTCCGAAATGTCGCCGAGCACGCCACCATCTCCCGCGAGGCCAAGAGAAAGGCCGACGCCCACAAGGCCAGGAACGCCCCGTGGAGCGAGACCGAGGTTAAAACCTTCCTCGCCGCCATCCGGGAAGACCGGCTGTACGCCGCGATGATGCTCGCACTCATCGCCAACCGGCCGGCGGAGGTCTGCGGAGCCCGCTGGGAGGACGTCGACCTCGACGGGGCCGGGACCATCACCATCGACAACACCCGCACCATCGTCTATGACCGCACCCGCGACAAGGGCGACCGCAACAAGGTCGTCGAGAAGGGCACCAAGACCGAGGCCGGCAGGCGCACTTTGCCTCTCCCCGTCCCGGTCCGGAAGGCGCTGCGCGCCTTCAACGCCCAGCAGGCGCAGGAACGACTCAAGGCGGGCGCAGCCTATTCGCACAGCGGATACCTCCTCGTCGACGAGACCGGGCACCCGTGGAAGACTGACAAACTGCGACGGGAGGCCTACAAGCTGATGGCAGCGGCGGGCGTCCGCAAGGTCCGGCTGTACGACGCACGGCACGCGTGCCTGTCGTGGATGGCTAACAACGGCGTTCCGGACACCGTCGTTTCGGCATGGGCCGGGCACTCGGATCTGAGCTTCACCAAGCGGACCTACGTGCACCCCGACCCGGAGAGCCTGCGAGCAGGGTCGAAGAAGCTCAAGAAGCTGCTCGGCTGACCAAGATCAACAGCGTTTGTGAGAAGTTGTGAGAGGCAGGGGTCGAAAACAACTCAGGACCTCGTCTCACTCTCGCAAGACAAGGCCCTGACCTGGGCGTTAAACCCACTGCACCGTCGGGACGACAGGATTTGAACCTGCGACCCCTTGACCCCCAGTCGCGCGATTGGGCCTCATTTACCCGGTAATCGGGGCGAACTCACCGCACACCTTGTTCAGTTATGCGGCTATCGCTCGTCAACGCGCATCAGGTGTGGTCCCTATATGGTCCCCTACAACTGGTCCTATCTCTCTTCACGACGTCTCTTCTTCAGTGTGGGCCTCTTGCGGACTCCTGACAATCGAACACCGGAGCCGAAAGCGAGCCGTCGAAAGCCGGGCCCGCGCGCGGAACGTGGCGACGGCGACCGGCCCGGCCACCGCGAGCAGCGGGGTCGCTGGCCGCGACCGTATGGCCGGTCTCCTCGAAGTACGACAGCCCCCGGGGTACTTGCGGGTCGCCGCCACCGGGAGGGCCGCAGGCGAACGAGACAGTCTCGACGCCGACTTCGGGGCCGTCGAGGTACTCCTCGACCAGCACAGCGTTCGACTCCCGGGCCAGCGAGCCGCCGGCGACCGCGTCGGCTGCTATCGCCGCCATCACCATCACCACGCTCACCCACGCGCCCGGCCAACTCATCCCCCGCAGCCTGACGAGCCCACACCACACTGGCGCAACTACGCGCACGACGAACCAGCCCCCCGGCGACGGTGTAGGCCGCCACGGCCAACTACACCCCGAACCTTTGCGAATCACCCCAACGAGGCACCGTCAGAAGTTCTGCAGTCTTCTCGATCGGCCTCGTGTACTGGGCGCGTTCAGCCGAGCCACACCGCCATCGCGTCACCGCTCTTCGCTGCCTCGGTGTAGAACTGGCGCAGGCGATGGAAGGATGTCAGGTAGTTCTCGACCGGACTGGCGTGTGCGCCGCCCTCGTTCGTGCCGTAGCAGTCGGTGAAGTCGACGGTCAGGTACCTGCTCTCGATGTCCGCGTCACCGAGCTCGGCCAGATCCCCCGCCACCTCGCGCACTAGCGCGGGTGACAGCACCCGGGTGCCTCCGTTGTCCAGGTCGTCCTCGGGAAGAACCTCGCCCCCGGCAATCGCCCGGGCCGCACCCGTCACCGGCAGCGGCACCCGGCCGTCCGCAAGAATCCGGGCGAGCACGTCCCAGTCCTTGGACACCGCCTCCTCCACGGCAACGCGCTCCGGCCCCAGCGCCCCCGCCTCGGCCGCGCGTTCGTACGCCGTGAGAGTGATGCGCCATATCGTGAACTCGATACTCATAGGTGCATCCCCAGTCTCCGCCTCAGGCAATCAGCCTGTAGGCATCCTGCGTCAGTTTCCCCGCCACGGAGGTCAGTTCGTCCACCGCGCCGGCCTCCGGAAAGGCCGGGACTGTCCTAGATTTTGCGTATGCCCCGATGTGACCGGTCTGGCATGAGATGTGGTCTCTGCCGGGAAGGATCACTGATGGGCAGTAAGGACGAGCGGCCCCGTGAGAGTTCGCACATCGTACGCACGGGGGCGGAGTTGGCAACGATTGACCGACACCGACCGGGATCTGGCTGAGCAGTTGGTGACTCGGGCGCGCAGTGAGGGGCTTAATCTGGTCGGGGAGAACGGGCTGCTCAAGGGTCTGGTGAAGCTGGTCCTGGAGGGCGCGTTGGAGGCCGAGATGAGCGATCACCTCGGCTACGAGAAGGGCGATACGGCTGGCGCCGGGTCGGGTAATTCCCGTAACGGCACGTCGCGGAAGCGGGTCTTGACCGACGTCGGGCCGGTCGAGATCGACGTGCCACGCGATCGCGCCGGCACCTTCACCCCGCAGGTCGTGCCCAAGCACGCGCGCCGGGTGGAGGGCTTCGACGAGGCCATCGTCTCGCTCTACGCCAAGGGCCTGACCACCGGCGAGATCCAGGCCCATCTCGCGGAGATCTACGACGTCGACGTCTCCCGAGACCTGATCTCCCGGGCCACCGACAAGATCACCGAAGAGCTGGAAGCGTGGCGGCAACGCCCGCTGGACCGGGTCTACGCCGTCGTCATGATCGACGCGATCGTGCTGAAGATCCGCGACGGCGCGGTCGCCAACCGGCCTGTCTACATCGCGGTCGGCATCAACCTCGACGGCGAACGTGACGTGCTGGGCATGTGGGTCGGCACCGGCGGCGAAGGCGCCAAGCAGTGGATGGCCTGGCTGGCCGAGTTGAAGAACCGCGGCATCGAGGACGTCCTGATCGCCTGCTGCGACGGGCTGAAGGGCCTGCCCGACTCCATCGCGAACATCTGGCCGCTGGCGGATGTCCAGCTGTGCGTGGTCCACATGGTCCGCAACAGCCTGAAGTACGCCTCCACCAAGCACTGGTCGCAGATCGCCAAGGAACTCCGCCAGGTCTACACCGCCGCCAGTCCGGATGCCGCCGAGCAGCGGTTCGCGGAGTTCGAGGAGATCTGGGGCGCCCGCTACCCCGCACTGATCGGAGTCTGGCGCCGCAGCTGGGAGCACTTCGTGATGTTCCTGCGGTTCCCACCCGAGATCCGCAAGATCGTCTACACCACGAACATGATCGAGTCCCTCAACTCGCGGTTCCGCCAGGCCACCCGGCGCCGGGGGCACTTCCCGAACGAGGAAGCCGCCCTGAAGGTCCTCTACCTGGTGATCCGCGACCGCCAGCCCAACCGACGCAACCCCACCGGACGCACCTACAACTGGAAGGAGGCCATCAACACCCTCGCCGGCTTCTACGGCGACCGCGTCATCGACAACCAGTAACACCGCCCCAAACCCAAGAAGCGTCACCACCAGGGCTTACACGAAAAACAAGACACTCCCCCACGGCGCCTTGGGCCACGGCGCCAGGGCCGCCGATACCGCCGTATCCAGACCGCTCTTGCGGACCGTCTCCACCAGCAGCACAGCCCTGGCCTGCGAGACCGCGCCACGTCCGCCGCCCCCCGACACGGACACGTGGGTACAACCCGATACGCATGTTCACCTGGGGAGTGCTTCTTTCCTCGCAACCAACGGGACACTCGACAAGCCCTATCGTTGCAGGTCAGGGGCACTTCCCGCTTTTATGATCAAGTCTCGGACAACCCACCTCGTGAAAACCCGAGGTTAATTCTGGGTGACGCAGGGCTGTATCCCTTGAGCGGGCTTCCAGGCCATACCTAACATGTAGGTATGGCGAACTCCGGCGCCTACACCAAGCCCTGGAGAAAGGTACTCGTATGGGCTCCCGCGCATGTTTGGCGCCGAGTGAGGCGCATGCCGACCCCGCCGCACCGAGTGTCATCGTGATAGAACTCGGAAAGTCAGGCGACAGCAGGCTGGTGCGACGGCTACGTCCCAAATGGCTCAAAACCATCCTGTCCTGCCGTTGGGGCGACCCGCGTGGGTGGGAATACTTGCAGGATTCCCCCCATGCGCTGGCCGTGATCGACTGTCAGGACGTGATGGCGGACCTGAACGTAATCGCCGCGTCTCTGACGTTACTGTCCCGCGCCAGCATCTTTGTCTCACGCTCGCCCGTCGAGTCTTCTGGACTCCTGAATGCGGGTGCCCTCAATGTGCTGGCGGACGGCGAACCCGACGATGTGTTGGTCGCGCGCATCAAAGCCGAAATGCGCTGGCTCGCCCGTCAGCCGGCGTCCGGGTCCACCACCGCCACTGCTCTGGCCTGGGACAATCGAGTCCATGCGCTGACCCGACACCAGACGCTTCTCATGCGATGCCTACTGCGACTTCGCGGACCGACGTGTTGCCATCATTTCAGGCGGCTGCTCAGCGCTTTCGACACGCCGCTTTCCCTTCCGGCCTTCCGAGGGCGCCTTGATCGCCTGGAACCACACTTGAACAGCCGTGAATTCTCGTGCAGAAGGGTTCCACGGTACGGGACGGACATTATTTCCCTGGAGTCGCGCGCATGATGGAGGACGAGAAGTCATGAACAGTCACGTACTCGTCGACACCGATGGAATGGTACGGCTGGCGCAACACTTCGCAGCGGCGTCCACTCAATTGGACGGGATCACCGGAACCATTGAAGACCGAAATCCCGGCCCATCGTCCTTCGGTCACGGCCCCGCCGCCGATTCGGCAAACCGCGCCTACCTTTCGATGACAGGGCAAATCTCCGAAGGGTGCAACCGTCTCGCCCAGCTTTCCCTTCGGGCACACGAAGCCTTGCAGCACGGAGGGATCATCTACCGGCGCATAGAGGAAGAGAACACTCAGATTGCCTCCCGCCTCGCGTCGCAGGCGTGAGCGTCCGGTATGGACGTCAATGACGCGATAGCAACATGGCTGACCAATGTCTTGAGGCAGATGGGAGACCCCCAGAGCCTCCTCGACCACTCGGACGATCTCCGCATTCACGCGGAACAGGTCCAAATGGTGCACAGCGCTCTGGCCGATCATGTCAGCGGCCAGGAATGGAGCGGCCCCGGAGCGGATGCGATGGTGTCGCAGTGGCAAGCGCACGTGCGCGTGGCCGATCGTCTGACGTCATCGATGGTTCTCGCCGCCGAACATGTGGATGATCACGCCAACCACGCCTGGCGGATCGTCAGGGAGGTCATCGGTATCGCTCTCGAAATACTCGAGATGCTTGCGGCAGGGCTGGTCCTGGCCTCGCTTCTGGCGGGTGTGGCCGACCTTGTCTGGCTGCGGATTGCTCCATTGGTCCAGCGCATCATCGCACTGATCTCGGAATTTCAGAATCTGCTCGCCCGCTTCGCCGAGACGATACGTACGATCGGCGCGATCGCCGGAGAGGCGGGAGAGACAGCCGGCAAGCTGCTCGGCAGGGGAATCGTCAGTCTGATCGAGAACGCGCCGGCTAACGCGCGGGGGTTCACCGGCTTCTACGTAGCCGAGGCAGTGCCCAAGCTGATGAGCGGGCGGCCGGTGGACTGGCGGACGAACGCCTGGGAAACGGCAGCGTTCGTGGGGCTCGACATCGGACACAACCTCGTCGAGGAGGCCCTCGAAGCCACCAGGGCGGGCGCGCGGTTCAAAGCCGCCGTGGAGGGGAAGGCCGACGTCCCGATGTCCACGGATGGCGCAGTCTCGGTCCACCCCGAAGGTGATGCCCTGGCACTTCCAGGTGGGCCTGTGGGCACCTCCTCGCGCTTGGCTGACCCGGCTGAGCAGGGTTCCCGGAGTGCTTCCCGGCTTCCCGGTACCGGGAGCCGGCCCGCATCGCCCGCCACGGAAAGCGAGGCCGCTCGGGAAGAACCCATTCCCCGTCCGACTCCGGAGGAAGTCGAGCGGATCCTCGATCCTCCTCGACTCGATGATCCGCAACCTGTCAGCGCTGCAGAAACCGGCCCGGAGGTCTCCTTCGCAGTACCGGGCAAGGAAGCGCCGCACACAGAGGAGCCGGCTGCCGAGTCTCCCCTGCCCGTATCCGAATCCCCCACTTCCCCACCGGAGTCGGCCGCGGAAGCACCGAAAGATATCCGCACCTCTCCCGCGACGGAACCGCATGCGAACACCCCAAACACCCGTCCCGTCATCCGGGAAGAGGAGCCCCTCGGTTCGCCGGGCACGCCCCTCGCCGACAAGCCGCAAATCCCTGTCGCCGATGCCCCTCCGCTGCCTGCCGACGCAACTGTCGCGGAAACGCCAGGGGGGAGCCCACGGGGGGAGGTACCGCCCGCCAGGCATGAGATCACCGGCCGGCCGCTCGGGACAGACCACCCGGCACGATCGGCCGACCTTGCTGACCAGGCCGGCCTCCCGCACGCCACAGCGACTTCTCCCGCGGAATCGCTGACCGCGCAGGCTGAGCCCGCAGTCGATCACGATATCCCCGCACCGAACGTCCGGGACGAGACACCTCCCCGCCAAGCGCCGGCGGAGGAGCCGCCCGACCAGCAGGCCGTGGCCGCCGAGGTACTCCACCCTGTCGGCGTCACCCCATCGGCCAGAACAGGCCAAGCCTCAGCCGAGCATATCGCCACGGAGACCGGCGCCCAGATCCCGCGAACAGTCCGACTTCCCGCGCCGGAGAGCGCCCCTGAGAAGGCACCTCTGCCCGACACCACCGGAACGGCACCACAACCCGCTTCCACAGCCACTCCTCCACCGAGGGTGGACGCCCCGCCCGAGGAAACGTACCTGCCCCGGGAATCCGACGAGGTATCCGCACCGTCCTTGCCGGCAAAGGAGGCTGCCGTGCCACACGCCGAGCCCATCGAACGGCCCCTTCCTTCACCTTTTCCGAGAGAGATCAGGACTGAAATACCCTACACGCCAGAAAACCCTGCATCCATCGTCCGCGAACCGTCGCCACTGGCTTCGGGCCCTCACGCGAAGGAAACCGCGGAATCGGCCGAACCCCTGTCCCGCGAATTGGCGCAGGATGACGAAGTCATTTCTCCGTCCCACCACTCCGACGTCTCACATCGGGCTTCACCGGCCCCGGAACCGGTGCCTTCCGAGCCCCCGTTCGCCGGGCTGGGGCCGACGTCGTCCCGGGGAAGTGCGGCCGAAAGTCCGAGCGACGCAACAGACAGCGAGAGTATCGCCTCACCATATCGCCCGTTCGAGCCGAAGCGTGCAAGGGAATCGCTCTACGCGGGAGTCAAAGAGGGAATCAACATCGCCGTTGGGAACATGGAACTCGACGGCATAGTCGCTCACGTGACGGGCAACAAGACCAGCGGAAGTGGCTATGCTCTCGAACTCCTGGGCGGGTTCCTGGGAGCTGCCCGCCAGGGCCTCTTCCATTATCTGCCGGTGGGGGAGCGATTTGGATACAGAAACCAACTCGAAGGATCACCGACGCTGCTGCGCTACTACGCGTCCACTCCTATCAGCTGGGCGTATTATGGTATGTATCTCGCCGACAAGGAGGCGATCATGAATGCCATCCGCGGTGGGACAACAAAAACGGAGCTCGATTGAGTAATCTCATGCATCGAGAAGGACCCACGCTTGTGCGCCGACTCCCGGCCACTACCCGAACGGGAACCCCGGTTCGAAACACATCCCGCACGGCCGGAACGACAACAACGACTGAGCTCTCCAGCAGACCGAGGTCCGTGTCGGTCCCTGGAGACACGAACGGCTTATGAGATGGCGTGCCTGGAGCACTTCTATTAGAGCGCCGCGTGCTCCGCTTGGGACTGACCCGCAGATTCATACGGAGGTACAGGTTGAGCAAGATCTTCTGTGGCATCGACTGGGAGGAGGGGCACCACGACATAGCCCGGTCGACCAGGACGGAACCCAGGTGGCCAAGCTGCGGTTCACAGCTGCGCGCCGGTACTCCCCGCGGCTTTCGGGCCGGCCCGTGCGACCACAGCGACCCTGCAGCAAAGGCGACAGTACGTATGTCCTGCGAGCAACTGGCCCCCGCAGCGATCGTAACCGGCCCCAGGCAGAGGCATCGAGCGTCGGTTAGGCTGAAAAGGTGGGCAAGTGGTCTGCCGCCGTCCAATGAAAAGCCGAAGGGTCAGGCTCGAGACAATCGGCCGACGCGACTGAACGACGAGAGCCACGGGCGGTCTGATGCAAGCAAGAGGACGAGTGATGTCGACGCCGCAAGAGATGGACCGATGGCCCGACCTCAGTGACGAGCAGTGGTCTCGTCTGCGGACATACGGAACGGAAGAGAATATCACCGATATCGGTGATATTCTATTCGACCCCGGTGAGACGGGCGGCCCGATGCTCCTTGTCGAGTCGGGCGAGATCGAAATCCTTCGGCCGGCCTGGACCGGCCACGGAGAAGTCGTGGTCGCCAGATACCAAGAGCGTCAATTCAGCGGGGAATTGAACCTGCTCACGGGCCAGTCGACGTTTCTCAGTGCGCGAGTCTCCCAACCGGGAGTGGTCCTCCGCGTTGGTCCCGAGTCATTTCGGCGGCTGATGGACGAGGACGCCGAGCTCTCCGACATCGTTCTGCGAGCTCTGCTTGCCCGCCGTGAGGGCCTGCGTACGAACGCGGGAGCCAGCAGCATGGTGATCGTCGGCCACGACAGGTCGGCCGCAGCCATGTCCCTCCGGACCTATGCAGCCCGGCAACGCCAACCGCACACCTGGGTCGCCGTGGACACACCGGCCGGGCAGGCTCTGACGCAGGCAGCCGACGTGGCAGCGGACGAATTTCCGCTCGTCATTACCACCAGCGGTGTCCTGCGCCGGGCGACACCATCCGTGCTGGCCGATCACCTAGGCATGTCATATCGCCCGGCGGCTGGCAAAACCCTTGATCTCGTCGTTGTAGGCGGCGGACCGGCCGGTCTTGCCGCTGCCGTGTACGGGGCGTCGGAAGGACTACAGACCCTGGTCCTCGACTCGCTGGCAGCCGGTGGTCAGGCAGCGGCCAGCTCTCGAATCGAGAACTACCTTGGCTTCACCTCGGGGATCAGCGGCGCGGATCTCACCGGCCGCGCGATGGTACAAGCCGAGAAGTTCGGGGCTCGGATCGCTTCCCCGTGCGAGGTCGCGCGGTTGGACGCGAGCGCGGATCTGCTGCAACTGCTACTACGCGACGGGACCGAGATCCGTAGCAAGGCAGCAGTCATCGCCACCGGAGCGAGCTACCGATCGCTGGTACTGCCCCGGTGGGACGACTTCTTGGGAGCTGGCATCTATTACGCCGCGACGGAGCTGGAAGCCAGGGCCTGTGGACAACGGCCGGTTGCAGTGGTTGGCGGAGCCAACTCGGCTGGTCAGGCTGCACTCTTCCTGGCCGGCAGGGGATGTCAGGTCAACCTGATCGTCCGCGGGCCAGACATCCTCGTAAGCATGTCGTCCTACCTGGCGGACCGTGTTTTGTCCCATCCTGCCGTACGCGTCCACACGTCGACGGAAGTCACTGGACTGCACGGTGATGAGGCCCTGCAGGGTCTGACCATCCGCAGTGGTCTCAGAGACGATCGGCGCCAAAAAGAGCTACGGTGTTCGGGACTTTTTTGCTTCATCGGTGCGACGCCGGCAACTCATTGGCTCGACGGCGTAGCGCTCGACGACCACGGCTTCATCCTCACCGACGTGGGAGTCGATGACGCACTGCTCGACTCGTGCTGGACAACGTTGGGGCGGAGGCCCCTGCCCTTCGAGACAACTCTGCCCCGGGTGTTCGCCGCGGGCGACGTTCGCGCTGGTTCCATGAAGCGCGTGGCCGCCGCGGTCGGTGAAGGAGCGGGCGCGATCGGATCCGTACACAGGGCGTTGACCTCGCAGGCCTCATGATCCACACGACGCCGAGCACAGGCGGGGCACTGCCTCGTCCTCGGGACGTGCAAGAGCCCGGCCTCGTACGACATGATCGGCCACGTGAGGCCACCCTCGTTGTGCGCTGCCGCCATCGCCCCTCTCAGCAGGCGCACTTTGCTCCGGAGCTCCAACCGCGGGTGGCAGCCACCGTTGCGGCGGCGCCAGTCAGGCGAGTGCGAGGAAGAGCTTCTCCAGTTCGGCTTCGGTCATGGGCGGCGCGGTGCCATCTGCCGCTGCCATGCATTGCGGCATCCCGCTGGCGACGATCTTGAATCCGGCGCGGTCCAGGGCGCGGGAGACCGCGGCGAGTTGGGTGACAACGTCTTTGCAGTCACGGCCGGCCTCGATCATGGCGATGACTCCGGACAGTTGGCCCTGCGCTCGCCGCAGGCGGTTGAGCTCGGACTGCATGGACTCCTCGTCCACCGCCATCCCCATGGCCGCACCTCCTCGTTCGTGCTGCACGTTCACTTACGAGTTGGTGCGTGATAGCGGGTGAGGCGTCGGGTCTGGCGGGTGGCATGATCCGGGGTGTGGTGATCATGGTCAACCGGTCGGTGCTGGCGCATCGGCTGTTTACGGGGATCTCTCGGCAGCATCTGTCGTGCCTGGCCGAGGAGTTGGCCGTGCCGTGGCAAGCCGGGGTCGAGGGCCGACGCCATGCTGCACGAGGAGGAGCCCGCAAACGGACCGCGGGTGCCGGTGCCCGCCACCAGTTGGTGTTCGTCGACCGGCTGGTGGCCACGCTGATCCATCTGCGGCACGACCTGCCGCATTCGGTGCTGGGCCTGCTGTTCGGCGTCGACCGTTCCACCGTCACCCGCGCGATCGCAGAGATACGCGCGCTCCTTGCCGAGCGGGGGTGCGCGGTCCCCGACCGTCCTGGCCTGCGTCTTCGGACGCTGACGGACGTGTTCGCCTACGCCCAGGCCGAAGGCGTCGAACTGCGGCTGGACGCCACCGAGATCCAGGTCCGCAGACCGCCGGCCAACCGTGGCGGACGCCGTGCATTCGTCTCGGGCAAGAAGAAACAGAACACGATGAAAGCCACCGTGATCGCCGACTGGCGGGGCCGCACGCTGTGGACCGATGCCCTGCGGCCTGGACGTATGCACGACGCCACGGCCGCCCGCAACGAAGGCATCGCCGTATGTTTCCAGCACTTCCGTGACGTCGAGGTCCTCCTGGACGACGGCTACCTCGGCCTGAGCCGCGACCACCGCGGGCAAGCGATCACACCGCCCAGAAAACCCCGCCCGGGAGCACTGCCCGGCAGAGTCGAACAATGGGAACGCGACCGCCACGGGCACTCCTCCGACCGCATCACCGTCGAACACGCCCTCGCCGATCACAAACGCTGGAAGCAACTGACGCGCTGGACCCATCGCCGCGACCGCCTGGCCGACACCTACCGCGCCATCGCCGGCCTCGTCTCCGACCGCACCGCTCAAGCCTGAACCAGCGGTCCTCCAACGGACCCGCACGCCTCACCCGCTATCACGCACCAACTCGTAAGGGTCGCCCCAGGTGAGAGTGTCGCCCTCTTCAGAGACGACCGCGCAGCGGGCGGCGCTGAAATATACCCCTGGGGGTAACTCCGTTAGAGTTGAACTGACATACCCCCGGGGGTACATTGACTCGAAGGGAGCGCGGTGTTCTTCGTGGACACGATCGAACTGGAGGGGCTGGGCAACCGGAGCTATCTGGCCGGGGGCCGGCTGACCACAGTCGTGATGGACCCACCGCGCGACATCGACCAATTGCTGGCAGCCGCGGCCCGGCAAGGGGTGCGGATATCTCACGTGGCGGAGACGCACGTCCACAACGACTCCGTCACCGGGGGCTTGAACTGGCACGGATCACCGGCGCCGCCTACCTTGTCCCGGCCGCCGCGCCTGTCTCCTACGCGCGCACCGCCCTCAGCGATGGCGACACCGTCGACGTGGAGGACGCCCTGACTCTGACCGCGGTGGCGACCCCAGGCCACAGGACGCACCACACCCGCGGCATGAATGCGTGGGTCGCGGCCGGGTACCCGGTCGTCAACGAGCACGGTAACCACGGCTCGATAGCGTGAGCATCCTCATCCTCGCCCTCGCTGCAGGAGCCGTCGTCGGTCTGGCCCTCGGCGCCCTGGGCGGCGGAGGCAGCGTATTGGCCGTCCCGGCGCTGATCTACCTGCTCGGCTTCACCCCGGCGGCGGCCACCACCGCAAGCCTGATCATCGTGACGGTCACCTCCGCAACGGGACTGGCGGCACACGCCCGCGACGGCAACGTGGCGTGGCGGACCGGGGTCCGGTTCGCCGCAGCCGGCATCATCCCCGCCTTCCTGGCCGGTGCCGCCACGGCGCACCTCCCGCAGGCGGCGCTCACCGCCGCGTTCGCCGTCCTCGCCGGCGTGGCGGCAGTGCGGATGCTCCGGCCCGCCGCAGCCGTAGCGCGCCACGGCATCCGGCCGGAGAAGGCGGCGGCTGCCGGCGCCGGTCTGGGCGCCGTGACCGGGTTCCTCGGCGTCGGCGGCGGATTTCTGGCAGTGCCCGCCCTGGTGGACGTTCTCGGTCTACGGATGCGGCAGGCCGTGGGCACCAGCCTGCTGGTCATCAACGTCAACTCCCTCGCCGCACTTGCCGCCCGCACCGGAACGGGAGGAGACCTTCGCTGGGCGGTGATCGGGCCATTCGCCGCAGCAGCCGTCCTCGCGGCCTGGGACGGCAAGCGTCTGGCGGCGAAGATCAGCGGCGGCACTCTGCAGCGCATCTTTGCCTTCGTCCTGCTCGGCGTGGCGGTCTTCATGCTCGCCGATGCGTTCACATGACCGCGGCCTGGGGCACAGACGATGCCCGGGCTCGTGAGGGAAGGAGCACCGATTCAGCATGGTCACCCACTCCACGAGCGCATGAGGCAGGTCGAGTGCGGCAGGATAGACGACCAACGAGGCCCCCGAGCAGCGTGAATGAGACGTCAGACATCTCGATCAACAGCCCGGAGGCCTCGGCCGATGCGACTCACAGCCATCACCCGATCGGTGGCCACCTCGAAGAAGCTCATTGCGTGGGCCTTTGTACGGCGATCAAGCGCAATCGAGCGACTCAGCGACCAGGAGCGCACTGCGGGCAGCGGAACGACACTCACGCGATGCGCGATCAATTTTCCTTCCAGTCAGTGTACTTCGCCTCCCCAGGTCATATTGGCGAGTGTTTGTTCGACGGCAATTTCGGTACGCCGGACGAGTTTGCGGACATGGCGGTAGTCCGAGTCGATCCGACGGCTCACTATAGGTCCCGCCGCGGTATTTCGATGGTCCCTCCCCCTGAGCTTCACGAGCAGGTCGAGCCTGGCGGCGGCTTGCGCCGACTCCATTCCGGGCCAGTACCAGGACCGGGAGATCTGGTCATTTCCGATGGCCGTCTTGAATAGTTCGTTCACCTGGGTGGTTGCGCGAGCCAGGAGTCCCGCACCGCTGTATCGTCGGATGTGAACTGCACGAGCGGATAACAAGGCGCACCAATCTCGGTCGGTGGGATGCCCGCGGACCCACCCGTCAGCCTGTGATGGCGGCTCCCAGTCGGCCAGCCTCTGGATATACGCCGGAAGCTCGTCCGCGCCGCGCGCGTGCTCGATCAAGCGGTCGAGTGCATCGGCTGCGAGTTCTTGGCAAAATGCACCCCAGAAGGCTGTCAATAACACCGACGCTGAGTTGTGGAGCGTGTCTGCGTCCTGCCGGAGCCCGCCATACTCGTCCGCGGTGACCTTATTGCGAATTTCGAGCAAGCGGTCGATATGCTCGCAGTCTTTGAAGAAATTGTCCCGCGCCCGGCTCGTCATCTCCAGGACTCCCATCGGCTTGTCCGGGGCAGCGGCGGGGACACGCTACCGCCCGATGTCGACAAAAGTGCGGGGCCCTGACTAGGGGAGGTACCGGGCCCCGCACCGGCTCCACTTGAGGGATCTCACCATCACGCCCTCCACGAAGTACTGCTGGAAGGTGAAAAAGACGTCGAGGGGCACGATCGATGAAAGGAAAGCGCCCGGTGCGAGGATTTCGATGTTCGAGCCGCCGCACAGCACCTCGCGGTCCGGAACTAGCCTGCGACCCGGATACCGAAACCGCCGCACCCTCTTCATCAGGATCGGCCCGATCTGCTTCCACAACACATCCGAAACAATCCACGCGAGGCTCCAACGACCCGCCCAACACCTAACTCACAGGCCAGACACGGCCACCAGAACCAATCCGCCTCATTGCGTCAGCCGTTGTCAGGGGCCACGCGGTCGAACCGACGCTGCGGTTGAGGGCTACGCTCTGGGGTTTACCAGCTCGGGACCGATAGCCGAGCACGCCCCGCGTTGAGGGAATCGAACCCTGACGCGGCTGCCTGCCATCGGCCCCGCTCCGGCAGGATCGGTTTTACACGGTGAACAGGCCGCGATTGATGGTCACGGCGCCCGTGGCGATCGCGATCGCGAAGTTGAGCATGCGCGCCGGGCCGTCGGTGAGCAACGCAGGGAGTTGGGCTGCAGCAGTTCCGGCTGAGAGGCGCTTGCCCAGATCGTCGAACCACTGGCGTGCCCAAGCGCTGTCGTCGGCCCAGTCCAGCAGGGTGAAACCGCTGGATTGGATCGTGTCGCGCAGGTCGTCGGCGGTGGTCAGATGGCTGTCGGTGCCATCGAGCGACCACGGCAACGGTAGTGCTGGCACACCGTCGGCGCTTCGGCAAACCTCGAAGATTGCGAGCCGCCCTCCCGCCCGAAGCCTCCGGGCGATCTCGGAGTAGAACGCCTTTTTGTCCGCGATGTTCATTTGGACGTGGATGGTGTATGCGGCGTCGAATCCGGTCTGGTCGAAGCTGCCGATGTCGCTCCGGTAGAACTTGGTCTGCGCGGTGAGTCCTGCAGCGTCGGTCAGGGCTTGGGCAGCGTCCACATAGGCGGGGGTGATGTCGACGCCGACGACATTGCAGCCGGTGGTCCGGGCGATTTGACGTGCTGGACCGCCGAGGCCGGAGCCGACGTCCAGTGCCGTCGTCCCGGCGGTGAGTGCGAGATGCGGGATCAGGCGTTCGATCGCTTCGGGGCCGCCGGCGTGATACTGGTCGATGTCATCGAGCTGCTCCCGCGGCAGTGCAGTCACGTTTACTCCTGTGAGCCGCTCTATGGTGGCGATGATGCCGGTTTCGCTGTAGGTCACGGCGCTACTCCTTGCGGGGTCGAACCGACCCCTGAGTGGGTTTCGCGTTGAACAAAGTCGTGGGCCTGCCGACGTCAGCTCGTGTGTTGTCGTAGAACGCACGGTTCTGAGAGACGAAGCTCTCGACGTCCATAGGGGGAACGCCACTGATCTTCTCGACAAGTTCGTTCGTGCCGGCGAAAACGCCGTTGCGATAGTCGATCGCGACGGCGAGAAGGTGCTGGGCCAGATGCTTGGATGCCCCCCACTTCTCCAGGATGGCGGCGAAGTCCTCGAGCTCGATCGCCTGGTAGATGACCTCGCGGCCGAGCGCCCGCGACATCTTTTCGGCGATCTCGTGGTGGTCGAGCTCCACCGGCCCGAACAGCGAATATGCCTTGCCCGCATGAGGGGCGGGGTCGTCGAGGATGGCGGCGATCACTCTTGCCTGATCGCTCGCGGCAATCGGTGCGTGGCGACCGTCGGCGAAGGGGAACCGTAGCGTTCCGGTTCCGTCCCACATCATGACCAGCCACTCGGCGAAGAAGGTCGGTCGCAGGTGTGTGGCGGCTACCGGGAAGCGGTCGAGCACCCGTTCTGCGATCCAGTGCTGGCGCGCTGCGTTGCTGGCGCTCTCATGGCGGGCGGAGATCTGTGACATGTTGACAATTGCCTGCACGCCGTTCTCGGCTGCCGCTTGGGCGACGTTCGCCGTGGCTTCCACCAGACCTGGCGCCAGTGGATACGTGAAGTACAGTGCGTCGATGCCTTTGGTCGCCTCGGTCAGGGTGTTGATGTCCTGGACATCGCCCCTCACGATTTGCGCACCGCGGTCGGCAAGCCTCGCGGCGCGTTCGTCTCTGCGGCGGACAAGCGCGCGAACGTGGTGGCCTTGCTCAAGGAGCAGTTCTGTCGTCAGGCTACCCGTCTTACCGGTGGCCCCGATCACCAGGAGATTGCGTTCCATGATGGCCTCGCTTTCAGGAAAAGCGCGTGGTCGGCGGGCCTCGGCGGCTGCCGTGAAGCCCGGTTACTGAGCCGTGCCCCGCGTTGGCCGGAAGGCATGGGCGATGGTGGCTGCTGCGAGCGCCAGCCAGAACAGGGTCGCTGCTGCGAGCATCAACCAGCTCACCGTCTGCCAGCCGGATAGATCCGCTCCGTGGGACCAGCGGATGACGAAGTTGGCGCTCGCCGCGACCGGAAACGAGAAGATCCAGTACCCGGTGTGGAACGTGGGCAGGGCCAGGTCCGGCAGAAGGGAAGCGACTATGAGGATGGTGAACGCGAGCAGCCCGGCGAATCCGTACCCGACGGCGTCCACGGGTCCGGGGTGAGCGGCTATCCACGCCAGTCCGCCGGCGGCCGGCGGAATGATCAGCACGGTGAGGGTCGGGCGTGCCTGGACGGGCATGCCGCTGCTTGCCACAAGGCTGCTCAGGATGACAGTGCCGAAGACGAGCCAGTAGAGCAGGCCGATGGCGAAGGCGGCGTCGGCGACCTTCGGCCATTGAACGACCGACGCGTTGATGCTGGCGATGAACGGTCCCGACGACACCGGGAGCAGATATCCCGGGTGCAGCCTTGTCGAATTCAGCGTTCCGGTGAACCAGTAGGCCAGCAGGCGGGCCGCTACAAGGCCGGCCACGACAGCGAAGACGGCGTAGGACCAGCGAGCAGCCTCGAGTCCGAACCTGGAGACGTGCCCGGCGAAGAGCATGCCGATGATGGGTATGTAGGCAAGCGTGAAGCCCTGCGCAGGATGGCGCAGGTCGTGCTGCAGAGCGCTCCAGCGGGCACCTCCGTGGCGGATGTACTCGCCGAGCAGCACAACCCATACCAGGCCGCTGATCGTGAACAGCACATCGCTCACTCCGATGGGGACGGAGAGCGTGGCCGAGGCTGATTGCCATGCTCCGCCGGTTCCCGCTGCGCCCAGCGATATCGACAGCAGGTTGATTCTTTCGGAGCGAGTGGTCCAGCGGGCGTCGGCGACCAGTGTGGCAGGGTGCAGGTCCGACGCGACGGACCCGGTGGAATCCCGGGCGCTGGAATCCGGCCCGGCGCCAACGGCTGCGGACATCATCGGGACCCCTGGGGTTGGATGGTTCGCGCGTGGCGGGCGCGATGGTCATGGCTTCGGCACAGGGCGAGTCCGTCGAATAGGGGCATGATTACCCCGCTGCGTTGAGCAGCTCGGCCAGCACGTCGGGTCGTTCGAGCGCAATGAAGTGGCCCGCGCCCGCAACCTCAGTGACATCGGCGGACGGCAGAAGCTCCTTGTTGGCTTCCCGGTCCGAGACGCGGGACCAGTCCTTCTCTCCGTAGACGAGGTGGACGGGGGCCTTGACCTCGCGGTAGCGCGGTCGGGCGGCGATGAGGCTGGCCATGTTCTGGTACACGGCCCGCGCGACGACCGCGTAGCCAGGACGGTGGCCCACCCTGGAGAGTTCTTCCACGTAGTCCGCCTTGAGGGCGGACTTGTCGCCGAGACCTCCGTGCATGACCCCACGCAGGATGGCCTTTGTCTCCATCCTGGCCATCACCGGGCCGACCAGCGGTGTGAGCACGCCGCCGATGATCAGCCGGGCGAGAAGGCTGGATCGGAGGATCCCGCCACGGAAGTCGTACGCGTTGACCGCGATGACGCGCCTGACCCGCCCGGGCAGGTCGGCGGCGGTGGTCAGAGCGTATACCGCTCCCATCGACTCGCCGAGCAGGGTCACATCGCGAAGGTCGAGTTCCGTGATCAGCCGCTCAACCGCCGCGCGCATCGCCGGTTCTTCATAGGAGGCGCCGGGAACGATCTCGGAATAACCCATCCCCGGTAGGTCGAGGGCGTATACGGTATAGCGGTCCGCGACAAGTGGAATCAGGGACCGAAAGTGCTCGGCCTGCGTGCGTACGGTGTGCAGCAGGATCAGCGGCGAGCCGCTTCCCGCTTGGAGGTAGCGCAGCTTTCCCTGACTGCTGTCTGCGCCGC
Source organism: Actinacidiphila rubida (assembly GCF_900110255.1). Taxonomy (GTDB): domain Bacteria; phylum Actinomycetota; class Actinomycetes; order Streptomycetales; family Streptomycetaceae; genus Actinacidiphila; species Actinacidiphila rubida. Next base: position 28,057 of record NZ_FODD01000050.1, on the reverse strand, counting down.
GAGGCGCGAGCATGTGGCTGGTGGTTCCCGGAATCTTGATCGCGGGAATCGAATGCTGACTGTGCATCTCGTTGTCCTTCTTTGAATAAACTGCAGGTGGCGATCGGGAGCCTGCCGAAGTTCGCCGGGTTTCTGAATTTCGGTGACGGAAACAGCTGGACCCGAAAGAACGCGGCACGCAGCAGTGGCTACTGAATCTGTTCCATCAGGCACGCCACGCCACACCGCGAGTCGGCAGCGGATCCCTCGTCGTACTGGAAGACGAATCCGTGAGCCGCCCCAGGGAAGATCTTTATGATCGTGTTCGCTGGCAGCCTGGCCAACGGGTGGGAGCAACACCGAAGGATCTCGGGTCACGGTCTCCGTCCGCGACCCGAGATCCATCCGTGTTGCTCCCACACCCGGAAGGACGTGCTCCCACACCCGAAAGGACCTCGGGCCTCCGCGCGGGACGAGAAAGCGCCGCGGTGACGCCCTGCAGACGCTCCAACCGGGTGTGGTCCGCGTACTCCGCTGGGTGAGCGCGTCGCGGGAGCGTCATGTCCCACGGCGCCAGTAGCCGATACCTGGCCCGCCGCGACCGTTTGCCTCACGCCTGCCGAGGTGAAGAAGATCCCGACGTGCCCGTGTGCGGAAGTGGCCTCGCCGCAGGCGGCCGGGACGACCCGAAACGGCCGCCCGTCCATACCCAGCGCAGCGGCCGCGGCGGGCACGAGGCTGTTCGCGAGGCCGGGTCCCAGCACGGCGATCTCCTCTCCTTACCGAGAGTCGGCATGCGCCAGAAGGGCGCGGGCGACTTCGTGGGGTCGGTCGATCTGCGGCCAGTGTCCGGCGCTGGGCAGAACGGTGGTCGTGGCATTGAGCAGGTGCTTGGAGATGTCGCCGGCGACTGCCGGTGTGAGATAGGGATCCTTGGCACCCCAGATGACGCGGAAGAAAATGTCGAGCTTCTCAAGCTCGGGCATTTTCTGGTCTTCGCGGGCCACCTCGGCAAACAGTTGCGCTGTCATCTGAGCGAACGCCGGACCCGCGCCCTGGCGGGTGAAATTCTCGTCGATGAGAGGAGCCAGGAACTCGTCGTAGTCGATCTGCTCTTCGCTTTCGAGGACTTCGCGGAACTTCGCGCGCTGGAACTCCACGATCTCGGCGTAGCGGGCTCGGGTGCGCAGGAAGTGCTGGCTCAGTGCGGCCAGCCCGGGAGTGGCGAAGAACAGGATGAGCTCGGGGAAACGCAACGACGGGCTGCTCCCATAGAAGCAGTTGAGCAGAGCCACCTCGGCGGTGCGTTCAGGGTAGGCGAGCGCGAAGTTCACCGCTACCGCGCCACCCGCGTCGTGCCCGACCGGAATGATGCGGTCCAGGTGCAGAGCGTCGGCCACAGCCAGAACATCTGCGACCTGCTGCTCGAACGAGTAACCCGTACCGGGCTTGTCCGAATCTCCGAAGCCGAGGAAGTCGAAAGCGACCGCTCGCCGACCGGATTCCTCGACCAGCGGTGCTAGCTTGTCGAAAATTCCGAGGTTGTCCGGGAAGCCGTGCAGCATCACGAAGGCCGGCCCCTCGCCCGGGTGATCGCGGACGTAGAGTTCACCCGCCGGTGTGGGTACTCGAATTTCCGTGTACATCGTCATACCTCCTGTGGATGTGTGATTGATCGTGTGGGGACCTGCTGGTTTCCGACCATGGGCCCTCGTACTGCTCAGCCCACGTCACGTCCGCGGTCTGCTGCGTTCGCGTAGAAGTCGTCGATGTGGACGACGGGCCGATGGGCACGGTCCAGCAGGCTTGCGGCGATGCCGGCGCGGAAGCCTGATCCGCAGTGCACCCACAGGCGCGCCTGGGGCAGTTCGTCCATGCGGTCCAGGAGTTCGGTGAGTGGAATGTGCAGTGAGCCGGGAATGGCGCTGCGCCTTCGTTCGTCGTCTCGGCGCACATCCAGGATCACCTCGTCGTCGCCGAAGGCCGCGGGGACGTGGGCGAAATCGACTCGCGGGTAGCTTCCGTGGCCGAGACCGGCGCTGATCTCGTCGAACGGTCCGGTCGCGGCACCGGCGAGGTGATCGATGCCGATGCGGACCAGTTGCCGCTGCATCGCGGCGATGTCCGAAGGACTCTCGCCGATGAGTGTGATGGACGAGTTCCACGGCAGGATCCAGCCGAGGTAGATCGCGGCTTGATCGCCCAATTCGATGCTGACCGAGCCATCGATATGGTTGGCGGCGAAAGCCCTCCTGTTGCGAATATCCACGATCCACTCCCCTGCCTCGAGCCTGCGCTGCAGCTCTTCCGGCTTTACCGATTCGGGGGCGGTCAGGTCAGGGAGCGTGGGACCCGCGAGGTTCAGGGATGCCATGTGTGCGTAGTAAGCGGGGTACGCGGCGATGTCGGCGAGCAGATTCGCGACGAAAGTCCGTTCGTCCGCGGCAGTGAACGCATCGTTCCGGATCTTCTCCCGGCCGATCGTGCTGCTGTCGTCGGGGACTGTCTCACCTGCGGAGCAGAAACTGCCGAAGCCATGGGTCGGGAAGACGGAGGTGTCATCCGGCAAGCCGTCCGCCAGCCGGTGCACGGACTGGTACTGGAGGCCGGTCAGCGCCAGGGTCTGCATCGGATCGATGAGGTCGGTGCGGCCCACGCTCCCGTACAGGAGCGATCCGCCGGTGAACACCGCAGGCGGCTGATCCGGCTGCCGCGCATCGCGGATCACGTAGGACAGGTGGTGGGGCGTATGCCCCGGCGTCTTCACTGCCCGAAGATGCAGCGAACCGAAGATCATCTCGTCGCCGTCGTTCACCGGGATCCGGTGGAACGAAACCGGGTCGCCGGCGCTGACGAGGTAGCGGGCACCGCTACGCTGAGCCAACACGTATCCGCCCGTCACATAGTCGTTGTGGATATGCGTCTCCGCCACCGCGGCGAGCGTAACGCCGAGATCGTCCGCGAGATTCTCAACCCGGTCGATGTCGCGTTGCGGATCTATTGCGATCGCGACGTGACCGTCGTGCACGACGTATGTCCGGTCGCCGAGCCCTTCCGTACTCAGGATTTCGACGTCCACATCAATGCTCCTGTCTTGGATGTATCGTGAATGACTGGTCTCTGTCGACCGGGTCAGCCGCGATCACGCGAGCGGCCCCGCCCGCCCTCGCGTATTCAGGGGATTCAAAGCGCCCGTGCCGGATCAGGCGGATTCGAGTTCCTTGGGCACGGTGACGCCCAGCAGTCGCAGCAACTGCGCGAACTTCCCGTCCAGCTCGAACCCCACCGCCGTGACCGCTGCCACACCGAGCCCGGCGAACACCGTCGAGGGCTGGTCGGTGACGAAGACCGCGTTGCCGTCATCGCCTTCGTAGATCAGGACTCGGGGCGGCGCGTAGAGCACGGCGTCCGGGTGGTGGCGGTACATTCGTTCGGCGATGACATGGTTGCCCATCAGGTACTGAATCGCCTTGCGCCGGTGGCCTGCGATCGACATGAGCACCTGCCCGTCGACGGTGCCGAAGACCACGAAGCCGTTCGGCGCGTTCTCGGCGACTGCTCGCTCGACTTCATCCCATGTACCGCCGGCGGCCGCGATCTCCTTGATACGGGGGAGGTCGAACGGGGGTACGGCTGCCTCGAAAGCAGCGATGAACTCATCGAAGTCCCGACCGGTCGGGATATCAAGCCGTGTAACGGTGTTCTTGGTCGCGGTGGCAGTGTGAGCCATGACTCGCGTCCCTTCTGCTGCTTCACGTTCGTATGTTCGGGGTCCGCTCGCAGATAACTCCACCGGCACCCGCACCTTCCATCACATGAATAGGTGAAGCTGCCGTGTCGATGCAGTCGGGTAGAGTCGAACACGGCGGTGGAGCTCGCAAAACAAATCGGTCCGTGCGCAGCGGCGCCGTCGGAAGTGAGGACCCTTGAGGTCATCTGCACCCCTGCGTGGCCGTGGCGAGGTGATCGCCCGGCTGCTCAGCGCGTTGCGTGCGGCCAAGCAGCACGGTACGAGCTCGGTACTGCTGATCTCCGGCGTCGCCGGAGTCGGCAAAACCTCCGTCGTGACGGAGTTGTGCAGGCAGGCCGCCGTCATGTCCCTGCAGGTTGCCCGCAGCAAGTGCGACGAGATCGACAGGATCCGACCGGGCACAGCGGTGCTGGCTCTGCTGCGCTCCGGCTCGGCTCCCCTCGTAAGCGCCGGGGAGCTCGCGCGAATCCTCCAAGACGCCGACGAACCACTACTGATCGCCGACCATTTCGAGGCGGCCGCGGCGAGCAGCGGACCGGTGTTGATCGCGATCGACGACGTGCACTGGGCTGACCCTGTGAGCCTGTTTCTCCTTCGGACTCTGGTGCCGCGGCTCGCCGGTTTCCCTGTCGTCTGGGTGCTCACCAGCCGCGAGGAGACCTTGGACGACTTCTCAGGCGGCCACCAAGCGGTCAGAGTGCTTTCACAGAGACTCGAGCCGCTCAGCCTCGAGGCCGTAGCCGCAATTGCGCACGATCGCCTCGGGTACGAGCCGGACGAGGATTCCCGCCGGTACCTCGCTGCCACCGGCGGCAACGCACTCCTCGCGACAGGCGTCATCGACGGCATGGCGCGCGCGGCGTCCGCGGGCGGTGGAGCCGGCGCCACTATGGCTATGGAGTTCGATGCGGCGGTCGCCGAGCGGCTGGCCGGCTTGGACAGCGGCGCGCGAGATCTGGTGGAACTGCTCGCAACAGCTGGACGACCGATGGCGCTACGGGATGTCCTCGCCCTGGTCCAGCCGGTCGACGGTGCTGTGCAAGCAGCGATGGCTTCGCAACTGGTCATTTCGACCGAGGACGGGCTGGCGATGCGGCACGACCTTTTCGGTTCGGCGGTCCGTGCCGCGATGCCGCGCAAGCTCCTGCGCGACGTCCACAGCCGCTTGGCCATCCACTATCTGGACGAGGTCGGCGATCCGGTGATGGCCGCGTCCCATGCACGCGCGGCGGTGCAGCCAGGCGACCTGGCGGGCGCGCGGATCCTGCTGTGCGCTGCCGAGCAGCTGTCCGGCCTGAGCAAAGGCGACGCCGCCGACCTGGCGATGCTGGCGTTCCAGACGCTGAGTCCACAACACCCGGAGTGGCTGGAGCTGAGCCGTCGCTGCCTGTCGGTGCTGGTCCGCGCCGAGCGTGCACGCGAGGCGATCGCCGCCGCCGACGTGATTCTGGCCTTCTCCGACGACATCACGGTGGTCGGCCGCGTGTACGCGGAAGCGGCCTATGCGCTGTGGCTCAGCGGCCGTGACACCGATCTTTCCAGGCGTGTCGAGCGGATCCTGGCGAGCAGCAGCCTCGACCGTGCGACCGCGTCCCGGCTGAGCGCGGCGCGCGCGCTCGCGCGCGCCCGGACGAGCGCGGGCGAACCTGCCTCGACACATGCGACGAGCGCTGTTGAACAGGCCCGCGCATCCGGTGACACCGCTGCCCTCGCGCTGGCCATGCAAGCGGCCGGAGAAGCTGCGCGCATCGAGGGCCGGCATATCGACGCGCTCGAATACTTCAGGAAACGACGGATGCTGACCGGCGCCGTCTGCTTGCCGGATGAAATCACCGCGCTCCAGTTCCTCGACCGCTACGACGATGCGCAGACGCTCCTGAACCTCGCTCGCCGCGTCGATGGCGGCCGGCTCGAATTGCTGCCCGCCGTCCAGAACGCGCAGATGTGGCACGACTTCCTCGCCGGCAGTGTCGAGGACGCCGAAACGAGCGCTGCCGCCGTGCTCGAGCTCGGCCAACAGCTCGGCACGAACGTACACGTCCTCGATGCGCGCATCGTCCGCACCGGAGTCGCGCTGCTGCGTGACGACATCGAAGGCGCGGCCGCGCAGCTGTCCGCCGCCGACGAGCTCGTGGATGCCGACCGTGCCGTCCGCAACCAGTGGCTCGTAGTCATGCGAGGCTGGTTCACCACCAGGCGCGGCGATCTCGACGCATCCATGAAGACGTTGCGCTCGGTGATGCGGGGCGCCGACGCAGCCTGTCACTATTGGCCGCTCTGGCCATGCTGGCTGGGCCAGTTCGCAGCCGCCTCCGCCCAAGCCGCAGACCGCGAGTTCGCCGCCGAGATCGCAGAGGCGGCGCAACACCTGGCCCGGAAGAACCCCGGCGTAGCCAGCCTCGAGGGAATCTCACTACAACTGCGCGGCATGCGAGACAACGACCTCGACCTGCTGGCTCAGGCCGTCACCGTTCTGCAGGCCAGCCCGCGACCGTTCCTGCGTGGCGACGGAGCCATCGCGTACGGCCGAGCCCTGCTGGAAACGGGCCACAAGGCCGACGGGCTCGCGCAGCTCGATCGGGCCTGGGACGTATTCGACCGCATGGGCGCCCTGGCAAGCCGCGCCCAGGCACAGCAGCTGATGCGCGACGCTGGCGCTCACCGAACCAAATGGGCGGGGCCGCTCGTCAAACAGAACCTCGGCTGGGAGGCTTTGACCTCCGCAGAACAACGAGTCGCCCTTCTGATCAGCGCCGGCCTCACCAACAGATCCGTGGCGACCCAGCTAGGCGTCTCCGTAAACACGGTAGGAACACAGACACGCGCGATCTTCTCCAAGCTCGGTGTCCATTCCCGCGTGCAGTTGGCCAACGCTCTCAACGGGACGGGCGTCTCCGTCGCGCCTAGCGGCCCCGAGGAGTGAACCGCTCGGGCGAGCACCGCGGACTCGCGGCGCGGCCGCCCGCGCACCTGCGCCTCCCCCGCCGAATGCGGCGCACCGCCGGGCCGGCTGCTGGCCCGCGCCGCCGGCTCACTCCTCCCCTGCCCCCCTTGCCGCTGTCCGGGCCGCCCGCAGGGCCGGCAGCAGGCAGGCCGCGGCCGCCAGTGCCACCGTGGCCGCGACCAGCGCGAGCAGTACCGCAGGCGAGGGCGTGCGGGCGATCCCGGAGCCGATGCCGGAGGCGGCGCCCTCCAGTTCGACCAGGAACCGCGAGACCAGCACCCCGAGCAGCGTGCCGACCCCGGCGGCGGCGAGGGCGAGCAGCGCGTTGCCCGTCACCATCGTGGCCACGGTCTGCTGCGGGGTGAGCCCGACGGCCCGGTAGGCCCGCAGGTCGTGGGTGTCGCGGATCACTGTGGCGATCGAGGTGGACATCTCGGCGAGGACGACCAGTGCGAGGATCACGACCAGCCCGATCAGCACCCGCCGCATCGGCGTGAACTCGTTAGCCGCCGGATCGGTGACGCGGTGGATCTCCACGGTGCCGCCGGTTGCCGACGCGAGGGCGCTCTGCTCGGCCGACGGGCTGGTGCCGGGGGCGAGTTGGAGCTCGTAGGAGGCCGGGCGCAGGGTGGGGTCCTGGTCCTGGAGGGTGTCGAATCCGGTGGAGACGACCCGACCGGCGTTCTGCGTCTCGATGCAGCGCCCGACCAGGTGCAGGATGTGCGGGGTGCTGCCGACGGTGAGCCTGATCCACTGCCCGACCGAGACGTTGAGCGCGGTGAACAGGCCCTGCCCGGCGACCGCTTCGTCGGGCGCGGTGGGCGCCCGGCCGTCGACGATCGCGTACGGGTAGGGGTGTGCCGCGGTGCCGACACCGCGCAGGGTGACGGTCTCGGTCTGGCCGGGGGCGAGCGCGGCGAGTTCGACCTCGGAGCGGGCGGCGGCGACGCCGGGCGCGTGCGCCACCTGCTCGGCGACGCGGGCGGGATCGGTGCCGGCGCGGGCGGTGAGCTGGCCGGCCAGACCGTAGCGGACGGGCTGGTGCTGGAAGGCGTCCATGGTGGCCCAGGTGCCCAGGGCCGCGCTGATCATCAAGACGGGCACCATGAGCCGGGCGGCTGCCGCGGCCGAGCGGCCCGGGCGGTTGGCGACGGCCCGCCAGCCGAGGACCAGCGAGGGCGGAACCCGCAGCCGGAGGGCGGTGCGGGTGGCCCCCGACAGCCGCCGGCGGCCGGGAACGGCGGTGCGGGCGACGGGGATCGCGGGCAGGCGGGCGGCCCGCCAGCCGGCGAGCGCGGTGCCGGTGCCGATGACGGCGAGGGTGGCGAGCGCGGTGAGCGGCAGCGCCCAGCTCTGCGAGGGCAGGGTCTGCCACACCGCCAGCGCCTGGCCGAGCGGCCCGGGCACGCGGGTGCCCAGCGCCTCGGTGGCGGCGAGGGCGGCGAGCACGCCCGCCCCGGCGAGCAGCAGGTGCTGGATGAGGAACATCCCCGCGACCTGGAGGGGTGTCAGGCCGATCGCCTTCAGGACGGAGACGTCGCGGGCGTGGGCGCGCACCCGTACGCCGATGCCGCCGGTCGCGGCGACGGCGGCAGCGAGCAGGGCGCCCAGCCCGAAGATGCCGGTGAGCAGGCCGAGCAGGTGGTTGTCGCCCTCGGCGTCGGCGCGGGCGTCGCGCCAGGTGGACACCGAGACCACCTTGTCGGGGCCGACCGCGGCGACGGCCTGCTGCACCAGGTAGCGGGTGTCGCCGGGGTCGGAGGTGACCAGGCCGACGGTCAGGGTGCTCTGGTGGGTGCGGGCGGCGAGGTCGCCGACGAAGCTGGCCGGGGCCCAGCCGATGCCCGGGGAGCCGCCGGGCGAGTAGTGCGCCTCGGCGGTGTCGGCGACCCCGGCCACGCGCAGTTGCAGCGTGCGGTCGCCGTCGCGCGCGGTGAGCACGTCGCCGGGCGAGGCCCACAGCGCGGTCGCCACGGACTGCTCCAGCACGATCTCGACGGGCGCCTGCGGCCCGAAGGGGGCGGCCCCGGAACCGGAGTCCTGGGACCCGGCAGGCACAGCGCCAGACGCGGGCCCGTCGGAACCCGAAGTCCCGGCGTGCGCACGGGAGTTCGCCGGCCCCTGGGGCGTACCGCCCGTGCCGGGCCTCCCGGCGCTCGCGTACGCCGAACTCCCGGTGCCCGACGGCGTATCCCCCGGGCCGCCCGCAGGCGGACCGGCGACCGGCACCTCGTAGGAGACCGCTCCCGCCGTGCTCAGCCAGTCGCCCGAGACGATCTCGGGGCGGCCCACCGACGCCGGCCTGCTCTCGGCCGCCCGCAGCCCGACCGCCGCCTTGTCCGCGCCGTGCTGCACGGTCACGGTGACCGTGCGGAAGGGGCCGGCGATCCCCGTCACGGTGTCGAGGTGCCGCAGCGCGGCAGTGTCGGCGCCCGGGTCCACCCGCATCCACACGTGCGCCCCGTGCGTGGCGGTGAACAGCCGCTGCCAGGGGTGCGCGGCGGCGACCAGCAGGGCGACGGACATCAGCAGGGCGACGGTGACGCCCGCGCTGGCCAGCACGATGGTCAGCGCCTGGCCCCGGTGCGTGCGCAAGTCGGCCTGGGCCCAGCGCAGTACGGCGCGCACGGCGATCAGCCGGTGAGGCGGACGACGGCGCCGGCGGCCCCTTGCAGGGTGGGCGGTTCGGCGAAGCGGACATCGTCGGTGACGCGGCCGTCGAAGAGGCTGACCACGCGGTCGGCGGCGCTGGCGACTCCGGCGTCGTGGGTGACCAGCACGATGGTCTGGCCCTGGGCGTGGTAGCGGGTAAGTAGCCCAAGCACCTGGCGGGTGCCGCTGCTGTCCAGGCTGCCGGTGGGCTCGTCGGCGAGCAGCAGGCTGGGCCGGTTGACCAGGGCGCGGGCGAGTGCGACGCGCTGCTGCTCGCCGCCGGACAGGTCCTGCGGGGTGCTGTCCTCCTTGCCGGCAAGGCCCAGCTCGTCCAGCAACTCCTCGCGACGGGCGCGGACCTGGCGGGCGGAGCGGCCGGCGAGCAGGCCGGGCAGCTCCACGTTGTCGGCGACGGTGAGGGTGGAGACGAGGTTGAAGAACTGGAAGACGATGCCGATCTGGCGGCGGCGCAGCACCGCCCAGCGGGCCTCGCCCAGCTGGTCCACCCGGCGGCCGTCGAGTTCGATGCGGCCGCTGTCGGGGCGCTGCAGGCCGCCGAGCAGGTGCAGCAGGGTGGACTTGCCGGCGCCCGAGGGGCCGGTGACGGCGACGAACTCGCCGGGTTCCACCCGCAGGTCGACGCCGCGCACGGCGCGCACGACGGAGCCGTCGACCCGGTGGGTCTTCACCAGGTCGGCGACGAGGAGTATGGACTCGGCTTCCTGCCCGTCCTGGCCGGACGCGCCATTGCGTCTCACTCGAGTTCCTCCTGACATTTCTCCAGCCAGTCCAGATCCGCCTGGAGGTGCAGTACGGCCCCCTCGACCAGGAGCCGCGGGAAGGGGTTGCCGGGCTGGTCGACGTCGGCCAGGCGGGACATGGCCCGCATCAGGTTGAGGTAGTGCCTGCGCTGCTTGTTGATCAGGCCGACCGGGTCGGCCATGCCTGTGTCGTTGGCGAGGGCGAGCTTCATGAAGAACTCGTCGCGCACCCGCGGTTCGTCGGAGGTGTCCTCCAGCCACGCGGCGACCGCCTCGTGGCCGGCGGGGGTGAGCTCGTAGGTGCGCTTGTTGGGGCGGCCCGCCTGCTCGACGTCCCGGCCGCGGATGAGCCCGGATTTCTCCAACCGGGTCAGGGTGACGTATACCTGGCCGATGTTCAGCTGCGGGTAGGCGGCGCCGAGCCGGCCCTCCAGGGCCTGCTTCAGCTCGTAGCCGTGCGCCGGTCCCTTGGCGAGGAGCGCCAGCAGCGCGAAGCGCACGTCGGATCGGCCTCCTCCCGGCCCTGTCCGGCGCCGGGGCCGGTCGGGCCCCGCCCTCCGGGCGGACGGCGCTCGGTCTGCGCCAGACCCTAGCATCGCATGCTCCCTGACCGATATACATGACGTGTTGCCGGCGTGCGGGCCAGTCAGCACGAAAGGCAAGGGAGGCACATCATGCGGCGGCGGAGCGGGATGGCCGTACGGCTGCTGCTCGCCGCCCTGCTGATGCTGCTCAGCGCCTGCTCCCAGGGCGCGAGCGGTGCCGGCGACCAAGACCGCGGCCCCATCACGCTGGCCACCGGGCGGGACCTGACCGGCTACCTGCAGCACGTGCTGGACGGCTGGAACGCCGGCCACCCGCGCGAGAAGGTGACGCTGGTCCAACTGCCCGAGGCGGCTGACGAGACGTACGCGCAGATGGCCAGCAGCCTGCGCTCGGGCAGTTCGCGCTTCGACGTGCTCAACATCGACGTGGCCTGGACCTCGGAGTTCGCCGCCGCGGGCTGGATCGCGCCGCTGGACCGCGGCAGCCTGCCGCTGGGCCACCTGCTGCCCTCGGTGCTGGACACCGCGACCTTCCGCGGCCGGCTGTACGCGATGCCCTACGTCACCAACGCCGGGCTGCTGTACTACCGCAAGGACGTCCTGGCCGCGGCCGGGGTGGCGCCGCCGCGCACCTGGGCCGAGTTGGAGCAGGACGCGAAGACGATCGCGCCGAAGTACGGACTGCAGGGCTACGCGGGCCAGTTGCTGCCTTACGAGGGCCTGACGGTCAATGTCACCGAGGCGATCCAGTCGGTCGGCGGCACCGTACTCGGCGACGAGGGCCGCACCGTGACCGTGGACTCCCCGGCGGCCCGGCAGGCGCTGTCGTTCTTGGTCGACGGGGTGCGGCAGGGCTGGATCCCGCAGGCGGCGCTGGGCTTCAAGGAGGAGGAGTCCCGCCGGGACTTCCAAGACGGCCACCTGCTCTTCCTGCGCAACTGGCCCTACGTGTACGACTCGGCGTCGGCGAAGGGCTCGCCGGTGGCGGGGAAGTTCGGGGTGGTGCCGCTGCCCGGCCCGGACGGGCCCGGCTCCAGCGTGCTGGGCGGCTCCGACCTGGCGGTCAATGCGCACTCCCGGCACCCGCGCACGGCTGCCGACCTGCTGAGGTATCTGACCAGCGAGGGCGTGCAGCGCCAGGTGCTCACCGCAGGCTCGCTGCCGCCGGTGTGGGCCTCGCTCTACACCGACCCGGCACTGGTGCGCCGCTACCCCTACCTGCCGGTGCTGGAGCAGAGCGTCAAGCACGCGCAGCCGCGGCCCAAGAGCGCGCACTACGACCAAGTGAGCCTGGCGGTGGCCGCGGTGGCCGGGGACGCGCTGCGCGGCCGGGTGACGGTGGACCAGGCGCTCGCCCGGCTGAAGCGGGAGCTGGCGGCGATCGTCCGCACCGGCTGACCGCACCCCGCCGGGCCCGCGGGGCCCCGCGACGGCGGGGCGGGCCGAGCGCTGCGCCACGCCCACCACCTCCAGTCGGGATTCCCTCTTTCTTACGCGTTATGCAGCTGCCTGCGCCCCGCACAGGGTCAGAGTGTGCCCTTTTCTACCAAGCATGCAGGACGAAGCGGCAATTCGGCCGTCACTTGGGCGCAACACCGTTGACACGACTCGCTCCGTTGTAGCTAACGTGTATGTATAACGAGCAGTCAGCCGGGCAACTGGAGGCCAGGCTGCCCCGCCCTGCCCGTACCTCCCGCTTCTCTGCCCCTCCTGCCCTGCCTGTCTCTCGTGTCCCTGTCTGTTCTGCTCTACTGATCCCGCATTGGACGGTGTTGGGTGTACGCAACCCCCGTCGCCCAGGAGCCCGGCTCCTGCGCCGCGCCGACTCCCGCCGGACCGGACGCCACCGGCCAGGCCGCACACCACCCCTGGTGGCGCAACGCCGTGGTCTACCAGGTCTATATCCGCAGCTTCCTGGACAGCACCGGCGACGGCATCGGCGACCTCGCCGGGGTCCGCGCCGGTCTGCCGTACCTGCGCCGGCTCGGCGTGGACGGCATCTGGCTGAGCCCCTTCTACCCCTCCCCGCAGCGCGACCACGGCTACGACGTGGCCGACTACCGCATGGTGGACCCGGTCTACGGGGACATGGCCGAGTTCGACCGGCTGGTGGCCGACGCCCACCGGCACGGGCTGCGGGTGGTCATCGACATCGTCCCCAACCACTGCTCCACCGACCACCAGTGGTTCCGCGCGGCGCTGGCCGGCGGCCCGGGCAGCCCGTACCGCGGGCTGTTCCACTTCCGCGACGGCCGCGGCGAGCACGGGGAGCTGCCGCCCAACAACTGGCGGGCGATGTTCGGCGGGCCGGCCTGGAGCCGGGTCACCGAACCCGACGACACCCCGGGCCAGTGGTACCTGCACCTGTTCACCCCTGACCAGCCGGACCTGAACTGGCGTGACCCGCGGGTGGCGGTGGAGTTCGACGGCATCCTGCGGTTCTGGCTGGACCGGGACGTGGACGGCTTCCGGATCGACGTGGCCGCCGGGCTCTTCCGCCACCCCGACCTGCCGGACTCCCCCGACCCCGAGGCCGACGAGCGGGCCCGCGACTCGGTGAACCCGCTGGCCTGGAACCGCCCCGAGGTACACGGGGTGTGGCGGCGCTGGCGGGCGATCTGCGAGGAGTACACCGCCCGCGACGGCCGCGAACGCCTGCTGGTCGGCGAGGTGTCGGTGCCCACCGCCGCCGAGCAGGCCCGCTATGTGCGGCCCGACGAGCTCCACCAGGCGTTCTTCTTCCACCTGCTCAGCGCCCCCTGGAGCGCGGATGCCTTCCGTGAGGCGATCGGCGATGCGCTGCGCGACATCGCCGGCACCGGCTCGACCGTCACCTGGGTGCTCAACAACCACGACCAGGTGCGCACGGTGACCCGCTACGGCGATCAGACGCCGGTGGTGGGCACTGCGCGGGCCCGGGCCGCCGCCCTGCTGATGCTGGCGCTGCCCGGCGCGGCCTACATCTACCAGGGCGAGGAGCTCGGGCTGCCCGAAGTGCTGGACCTGCCCGACGACGTGCTCACCGACCCGATCTTCCGCCGCACCGGCAGCCGCCGGTACGTGCGCGACGGCTGCCGGGTGCCGCTGCCGTGGTCAGGGCACGCCTCGCCGTTCGGCTTCACCGCCTCCGGCGGCGCGGCCCGGCCGTGGCTGCCGCAGCCTGAGTGGTTCGCCGGGTACACCACCGACCGGGCCCAGCTGGACACCAGCTCCTCCTGGCACCTCTACCGCGACGCGCTCGCGCTGCGCACCCGGCTGCCGCAGATGTCCCGCGAGTCCCTGCGCTGGCTGGACAGCGAGCCGGACGTGCTGGCCTTCGTCCGCGGCGAGAGCCTCGTCTGCGCGGTGAACTTCGGCACCGAGCCGGTGCCCGCGCCGACCTCGGGCGCGCCGCTGCTGGCCAGCGGGCCCTGTACGGAAGGGCAGTTGCCGGCCAACACCGCCGCCTGGTGGGTGCTGCCGAGCGACGCCGACTGACCGCTCCCCGCGCAGCCCACCCCGAGAAGAACGGACCGCGTCTGCCGGTCCCCCAAGACGCGCGGGCCGCCGTCCTGTCGCGGCGCCTTCCCCCCCCGTCAGGTGCCGCACTTCCTCCGGCGGCCCGCGCCCCAAGCCCCGGCCCCACCTGAGTACCACCCCGGGTCGCGGCCCGAACGCCCGCCGCCGGCGGGCCCTCACCAAGGACAACGGAGTTCACCATGAGAGTGCGACACACCCTTCCCGCCGCCGTAGCCGTGGCTGGCCTGGCGATGACCGCGACCGCCTGCGGCGGCGGTTCCTCCGACAGCGGCTCGTCGGCCGCCAAGGGCGGGCAGAGCCTGAAGGGCCACACCGTGACGGTGGCCGGTGTGTGGACCGGCGAGGAGCAGGCCAGTTTCAAGAAGGTGCTGCAGGGCTTCACCGACGCGACCGGGGCCAAGACCGACTTCGTCTCCACCGGCGACAACGTCTCCACCGTCATCGGCACCAAGATCGCCGGCGGCGACGCGCCCGACGTGGTGATGGTGCCGCAGGTCGGCGTGGTGCAGCAGTTCGCCAGCAGCGGCTGGCTGCAGCCGCTGTCCTCCGCGGTGGACGCGGAGGTCACCCAGAACTACGCGCCGGTGTGGAAGAACTACGGCACCGTCAAGGGCCAGTTGTACGCGCTCTACTTCAAGGCGTCCGACAAGTCGACCGTCTGGTACAGCCCCACCGCGTTCGCCAACGCCGGCGTCACACCGCCCACGACGTACGCGCAGATGATGACCGACGCCAAGACGATCTCCGACTCAGGCCTCGCGGCCTTCTCCGTCGGCGGGCAGGACGGCTGGCCGCTGACCGACTGGTTCGAGAACATCTATCTCTCCCAGGCCGGGCCGGGCAACTACGACAAACTGGCGCAGCACCAGATCAAGTGGACCGACCCGACCGTGGTCAAGGCGCTGACCACGCTGGGCGACTTCTTCAAGCAGGACGACCTGATCGCCGGCGGCCGCAAGGGCGCGCTGGCCACGGACTTCCCGACCTCGGTGGAGCAAGTCTTCGGCGACTCGCCCAAGGCCGGCATGACCTACGAGGGCGACTTCGTCAGCGGCAACGTGCAGTCGCTGCACAAGAAGGTCGGCACCGACGCGAAGTTCTTCCCATTCCCTGCGGTCGACGGCGGACAGCCCCCGGTGGTCGGCGGCGGCGACGCGGCCGTGGTGCTCAACAAGGGCAAGGACAAGGCCGCGGGGATGGCGCTGGTGAAGTACCTGGCGAGCCCGCAGGCGGCGGCGATCTGGGCCAAGGCCGGCGGCTTCATCTCGCCCAACAAGGCGGTGCCTCTGACCGACTACACCGACCCGACGCTGCGCGAGACCGCCAAGTCGATCGTGGACGCGGGCAACGGGGTGCGGTTCGACATGTCGGACCAGGCGCCCGCGGCATTCGGCGGCACGGCAGGCACCGGCGAGTGGAAGATCCTGCAGGACTTCCTGCGCGACCCGTCGAACCCGGCCAAGACCGCGCAGACGCTGGAGTCCGCGGCGGCCAAGGCGTACCAGGGCTGAGGCGGATCCCGTGGCCACTGTTCAGACCGCACTGCCGCCCGCACGCGCAGGCGGCCCCCTGGAGACCCGCGCCCGCCGCCGGTCCCGCCGGGCGAAGATCACCGCCGCGGTGTTCGCCCTTCCGGCCCTGGTGCTGCTCGGCGCCCTCGTCGGCTACCCCATCGTCTACTCGGTGATCCGCAGCCTCTTCGACGCCAAGGGCGACCACTTCGTCGGCCTCGACAACTACCGGACGCTCTTCAGCGACCACGCGACGCTGATCGCCCTGCGCAACACCATGGTGTGGGTGCTGGTCGTCCCGGCGCTGCTGACCGGCATCGGACTGTTGCTGGCGGTGCTCACGGACCGGGTGCGCTGGAAGACCGCATTCAAGCTGGTCATCTTCATGCCGATGGCGGTGTCCTTCCTGGCCGCCGGCATCACCTTCCGACTGGTGTACGACCAGGACCCCGACCGCGGGGTACTCAACGCGGTCGCCGTCTCAGTGCACGACGCCTTCCACGACTCCGCGAGCTACCCCGGGGCCCGGGCCCGCCAGGGCGCGGGCGCCGCCCTCGAAGGTGACGGGCACGGCGGGTACACCACCTCGGCGGCCGCCTCGCCCGGCAGCACTGTAAGCCTGGGCATGGTCGGCATCCTGCCGGCCAAGCTGCCCAAGGACTCGGTGCAGGCCGCGCCCGCGGCCGCGCGGCCCGGCAGCGTGACCGGAACCGTCTTCCTGGACTTCCGGCCCGGCGGCGGAGGACGACCCGGGCAGGTGGACAGCGGCGAGCGCGGACTGCCGAGCGTGCACGTCCAGTTGCAGAAGGACGGGCACACCGTCGCGAAGGCCACCAGCGGTCCCGACGGCACCTTCCGCTTCGCGAAAGTGCCCGACGGCTCCTACAAGGTAATCCTGCCGAAGTCGAACTTCGCCACCGCCTACAGCGGCATCTCCTGGCTCGGCCCGGGCCTGGTGACACCGGCGATCATGGCCGCTTACTTGTGGGTGTGGACCGGCTTCGCGCTGGTGCTGATCGGCGCGGGCCTGGCCGCACTGCCGCGGGAGGTGCTGGAGGCGGCCCGGATGGACGGCGCCACCGAGTGGCAGACCTTTCGCCGGATCACGGTGCCGCTGCTGGCGCCGGTGCTGAGCGTGGTGTTCGTGACGCTCGTCATCAACGTGATGAAGGTCTTCGACCTCGTCTACATCATCGCGCCGGGCCCGGTACAGCAGAACGCCAATGTGCTGGCGCTGCAGATGTGGCTGGTCTCCTTCGGCGGCGGCAACAACCAGGGGCTGGGTAGCGCGATCGGCGTGGTCCTGCTGCTGCTGGTGGTGCCGGCGATGGTCCTCAACATCCGACGCTTCCGCAGGAGCGGCTCATGACTCTCGCGAGCAGCGCGGGCCCGGCACCCGCCACACCACCCACCCACGCCCCCGCCCGTCCCGGCCCGGCAGCCTCCCACCCACCGGCCGGCTCCCGGCTGGCCCGCAGGGCCGGCGGCATCCTGCGCAGCGGCGCCGTGCAGGCCGTGCTGGTGGTGGTCGGCCTGGTCTGGCTGACCCCCACCGTGGGTCTGCTGGTCTCCTCGCTGCGGCCGGGCGCCCAGGAGGACTCCTCCGGATGGTGGACGGCCTTCACCCACCCCTCCACGCTCACCTTCTCCAACTACTCGCACCTGCTGGACAACGGCGACATCACGCACGCGTTCTGGAACACGGTTCTGATCTCGGTGCCGGCCACCGCCGCCGTGGTGGTGATCGCGGCGCTGGCCGGATACGCCTTCGCCTGGCTGGAGTTCCCCGGCCGCGACGCGGTGTTCCTGATCGTCGTCGGGATGCTGGTGGTGCCGGTGCAGATCGGCCTGCTGCCGGTGGCGCGGTTCTTCGGCGCGATCGGCATCTTCGGCTCGATCTACGGCGTGATCCTCTTCCACGTCGCCTACGGACTGCCGTTCGCGATCTTCCTGCTCCGCAACTACTTCGCGGAGATCCCCCGGGAAATGCTGGAGGCCGCCCGGATGGACGGCGGCAGCGAGTGGACGATCTTCACCCGGCTGATCCTGCCCGTCGGCCGCCCAGCGCTGGCCAGCCTGACCATCTTCCAGTTCCTGTGGGTGTGGAACGACCTGCTGGTCTCGCTGATCTTCGCCGACAGCCACTCGCAGCCGCTGACGGTCGCGCTGCAGTCCCAGATGCGGCAGTTCGGCGCGAACATCGACGTGCTCGCGCCGGGTGCCTTCCTGTCCCTGATTGTGCCGCTGATCGTCTTCTTCGCCTTCCAGCGGCACTTCGTGGAGGGGGTGATGGCCGGCTCGGTGAAGTGAATCGAAGAACGTGTGCCTCCCTTGAGGCCCGGCCCGTACCGCAAGCTGCACCTGCGGTACGGGCCGGGTCCATTTCGGGTCCGGGGGCGGCCCGCCCGCAGCGGTCACTCGGCGGGCGCGGGCTCCTGCATGGGCGCGGGTGCCTGGACCGGGTTCGGGACGGGTGCCACGGCCGGGGTCTCCTTGCGGACGGCGCCACTGCCGGAGGGCCGGTTGACCTCCTGGCCGGCCCGTGGGGTGTGCGCGAGCTTCCCGGCGTACCAGTCGGACGGCTTGCCGGTGACGAGGTCGGAGGCGACCGGCGGGGCGCCGCCCAGCGCCAGGCGGGTCTCGCGGGCGGCCGTGGCGGCCGAGCGCAGCGGCCCCATCCGCAGCGGCGCCGGGGTGAAGGCGTACGCCATGGTGGGCGGCATCGCCGGCGGGGCGGGCCGCACGGTGTGGATCTCCCCGTCCGGGGCGATCCACTGGGGCTCGTCCGGGTTGCCGTGGGGCACGTAGCGGACGTAGGCGTCCAGGTGGTGGGCGATGTCGCGGGCCAGGGCGCGGGGGTCCACGGCGGCGAAGGTCGCCCGGGGCGGCAGAGGGGCTCCGTCGCGCAGGGGGTTATCGGGCCGCTGGACGTGGTACTTCTGCACGGTGGCCACGATGTCGCGGGTGGCCCTGCGCCAGGCGGCGGCCCGGGCCGGGTCGGAGGCGGCGGCGGGCAGCGCGTGCAGCTGCGTGGTGAAGGAGCTGATCTCCTCGGGGGGCGGCGCGGACGCGTCGGCGGTGCGGATGGCGGCGTGGTCGTCGGAGAGGGTGTTGACCGCCCACGACAGGATCGCGCGGTGCCCTTCGAGCGCGAGGTGATCGCCGTCCACGGTGAGCGCGAGGCCGCGCGGCGCGTCCGGGGCCGACGCGCCGGCGTCCTCGCGCACCAGGCGGCTGACAGCCAGGTCGGCCCGGCCAGCGTCGGCGCCGGGTGCGTTCGCGGCGCCCAGCAGCAGCGGGGCGAGGTCGATCGGGCGGGCGGTCGCCGCACTGTGCCAGTGCGCGTACTGCCCGGCGGTGCTGCGGCGGATCTCGGTGAGCTGGGCGCGGACCTGGGCGACCTCGTCGCGCGACATCTCCACGTACATCTCGCCGTTGACCGGCTCGCTGGTGAACTCCCCGTCCGGCCTGGGCTTGGCGAAGATGTGCCGGTGTAAGCCTTGGGCGTGCAGGCGCAGTTGGACCCGGATGCGGACCAGCTGGGTGTCGCCCTGCTGCTTGACGTGCTGCTCGCGTCGGTAGTTGTTGGTGCCGGCGGCGGCGTGGTTCAGAGAGGTGAGGTGGTTGGCGCTGCTGGAGCCCGAGCCGGAGTCGGCGGGGTGCCGTGCGAAGGGGCTGCCGGCGTTGCCGTTCGCGGACAGGGTGGGCCGCCAGTGGTCGGTGCTCGCCGAGACGTTGGTGCCGCTCTGGTGCTTGTTGTAGCGGCCGGTGCCGGTGCCGTCGATGTCGGAGAGCACTTGGAGGTCGTAGGCGCTGCTCTGCAGGTGCAGCCGCAGGCCGTAGGAGGAGCGGCCGGGGACGAAGAGGTGCTCGGCGAGCAGCGCCCGGTCCTGCGGGCCCATCCGGCCGAGCACGTTGGCCAGGTGGGTGCGCGAGAGCAGCACCGGCAGGGAGGGGCTGCCGCGGTAGCGCTCGGCGTCGGCGGCGTTGCCGAACGCCTGCTGCAGCATGCGGCGGGCGGCGGGAAGGGCGTCGTCCACGACCACGCCGGCGACGTAGGCGTCGCCGGGCAGCTTGGGCAGCCGTCGCAGGTCGCGGTCGAAGCTCGGGGCGGGGTGGTGGGAGGAGCCGGCGGTGGCCGGCGGCAGGTCGGCGAGGGCGGCCAGCGGGTCCGGCTGGGGGTGGTGGGTGGCGTCGACGAGGGCGCCGGGGATCTGCAGCCGGGTGATGCCGCGGGCCCCGGCGATGCCGGGCTCGCCCAAGCCGCGTGCGGCCCGGAAGGCGCCGATGGCCAGTTCGTTGAGCGGGCGGTGGGCCATGTCGACGCGGACCGCGGTGACGGTGAAGTAGTGCGGGACGTGCAGTTCGGCGAGCCCGTTCCAGCTGTAGACGGTCTGCTCCTGGACGCCGGCCTCGCTGTGGGTGGTGCCGCGGTGGACGCCGCTGGCGGCGGCGAGGGCGGTCCCGCCGCCGCCGTCGGGGCGCGCGGCGCCAATCTTGCCGGCGGTGGCGGACTGGGTGTCGTCGCGCGAGGCGCCCACCGACGTGTTGGTGTAGTGGTGACTGTAGTTCTCCAGGCCGGCGTCGGCGCGCCGGCCGACGACGGTGGCGCCGGGCAGCAGCCGGGCCCGGATCGTCACCTTGACGACGTCGGCGAGGAACCAGCCGACCTGGTTGGTGAGGTAGAACTCGGCGCCGTTTGCGGACAGCAGGTCCTCGTAGGCGGCGTCGTCGCGGCCCCGGCCGAAGAGGCCGACGACGGTGTCCAGCGAGCCCTGCAGGCGGCCGATGTGCCGGCCTCCCGCGGTCCACAGGTGGGGGCTGTGGGTGAGCAGGCCGGGCGCGGCGTCGTCCACGGCCTGGTGGAAGAGGTCGGCCGTGGACAGGCCGTCCTTGTGGTCGATGCTCAGCACGTTGCTGTGGCCGAGCAGGCTGCCGCCGACGTCTTGGCGGGTCAGGTACTCCGGCAGCCGCAGGGACGCCAGCGGGTTGGCCCGCGCGTCCAGCGGCAGGTGCGGGAAGGCGGCGGTGAAGTCGGCGCGGGCCTTGGCGTCCCAGACGACGTCGGCCCCGTCGTGGTGGCGCTGGTGGAGCGCGGCGGCGTGCGGGGCGGTCGCGGCACGGCCGGCGGGGGTCTGCTGCCAGCGGGCGAGCACGCCGGCCGCGGTGTTGGGGTGCAGCTTCAGGTCGCCGGCGGTCCAGCGGTCCATGGCATCGGTGAGCTGCTCGTGAGAGACCGGCAGGTCGCCGTCGGCGTAGTGGCCGAGCGCCTCGGGCTCGGGCACCAGGTACATCACCTCGCGGCCGCGCACCTGGCGGCTGTCGGGCCGGTAGGAGGCTGGGGCGAGCTTGCCGTGGGCCTCGCGCATGGTG
This sequence comes from Actinacidiphila rubida, assembly GCF_900110255.1. Classification (GTDB taxonomy): domain Bacteria; phylum Actinomycetota; class Actinomycetes; order Streptomycetales; family Streptomycetaceae; genus Actinacidiphila; species Actinacidiphila rubida. The sequence continues at coordinate 7,022 of NZ_FODD01000050.1, read as the reverse complement.
TTGATGTCGAAGGCGGCGTGCGAGCGGTAGAGGTAGACGTGCGAGAAACTGAGCGCGATCAGCTCCTTGGCGCCGGCGACGCCGTGGCTCTGCGAGGAGTTGAACTGGAAGTGCCGGCTTGCGTCGGCGCCGCCCGAGGTGTTCACGGTGCCGGCCGCGTTGGGCCCGCCAGCGGTGATGTCGGCCTGGATCCAGGTCACCCCGCGCGAGGTCGAGGTGCTGATGGTGGACTGCGCCAGCCACAGCTTGATGATGCCGTGCACGAACGCCTTGTTGGTGGCGCCGATGAAGTCCGAGCGGTCGAGGGAGGCCTTCACGTCCACCGCGACGTGGGTGTCGCGGAACAGGCCGTTGTCGAAGATCAGGTCGGTGGTCAGCGCGCCGAAGGCGGCCTCCTTCAGGTGTGCGCGCAAGGATGCCGTCATGGAGTCGGCGAAACGGGCGGCCGGGCCGGACGGCCCGTCGAGGTCGGCACCCATCGAGTCCGACAGCACCCGGCGGAAGCCGCTGGTGTCCAGGTGGTAGATGACCGCCTGGTCCAGCACGCGGGCGGGCGTGTGGTCCTTGGGGCCGACCGCGTAGCCCTCCCTGCCGTCGCCGAGCGGGAGCACCCGCGCGATCGCCGGCTGGTCGGTCACGTACACCGGTACGGGGTCCCTACGCCCGGGGTTGACGCTTCCGGCCCAGCCGCTGTGCCGGAAGGTGATCGTGGCGGTGTAGGTGCTGGTGATGCGCACCCGCAGGAAGTCGCCTTCGCCGTACTCCAGCAGTTCGGGGCGGTTGTTGAGGTAGAAGACCGAGTCGGAGGCGGAGCGGCCGAAGTTGACGCCGAAGCCCTCGGCGCCGCCCAGCAGCTGCCGCAAGGAGCCCTTGACCCGCAGCGCCGCGGAGACGCTGTGCCCGCCGGCGGCGGTCGCCGAGGCGCTGTCCATGCCCATGGCGAGGTTGACCAGGTGGTGGTCGGAGGCGGAGTCCAGGAACTCCACGGGCTTGGTGCGGGTGGCGGTGATGGTGATGCGGGCGGTGTCCACGTCGAACTCCACCCCGGCGAAGCCGCGCCGGCGGTGCAGCTCCAGGACCATCCCGTCGGCCTGGTGCATCCGGTCGTGGTGCGACGGCAGGCCGTCGACCAGGAACTTGCGCAGGATGTCCTCGTTGTCGACCCGGCTGTCCAGACCGGAGCCGAGCTGCCACCAGGAGCGGCCGCCGACCGGGTTGTCCTGGCGCGGCAGCAGGAAGCCGTGCTGGTCGAGCACCCCGGAGATGGCGTTGTACAGCCGGTCGGCGGTCTCCTCGTGCACCTCCACCAGGCCCATGCCGATACCGGTGTAGCGGGCGGGGTCGGTCAGGTGGGCGGGCAGCGGGCGAGCCTGGCGCTGCTCGGCCGAGGGCGCGTCCTTGATCGCGTCCGCGTCGTAGGCCACGGTGTCACCGACGACGGCGGAGTCGTCGTGCAGCGCGTCGCGGTCCACGGGGAAGCCGTGCTGGAACGCCAGGTGGCGCGGCACGCGGATCAGCGCGTCTCCCGGCACCGGGTCGGTGAAGTGCACCTGGTCCGCGCCATCGCTGCGCAGGGTCACCTCGGCGTAGTGCCGGAAGCTGCCCACGTAGGCGGAGGTCGGGCCGCTGAAGCGGGGCACCATCACCCACAGGCCGGTGCGCATCGAGCCCACCGCCTCCGAGCTGCTCCAGGTGGTCGACAGGTTGAGGTTCACCCCGAGCCCGGCGTCGGGGTGGCTGACGGGGCTGGGCAGCATGTCGAGTTCGGCGGTGAGCGGTGTCAGGGTGGAGCTCTGCGCGAGGGTGTGGCCGCCGCCGATGCCGTCGATGGAGGTGCGGACGTTCTCCAGGTGCGCGGTGCTGCTGCTGACGCCGACCACCTGCTCCTCGCCGGGCAGCAGCCGCTGGCTGTGCACGCGGATCGTCGCCACGGTGCGCCCGTAGCGGTCATGCAGCCGGAAAGTGTAGCCCTGCGGGGAGTTGACCGCCTCGTCCAGGAAGGTCTGCAGGTTCCACAGCCGATGCACCAGCTCGCTGCGGGTGCGCGGGTCGGCCGACAGCGGCAGCCCGCCCTCGGCCATCACCCGGCCGATGCCGTCGAAGAGCGCAGGCAGCCCGGTCAGGCCCGAGGCGAAGTACGTGCCGGGGATACGGTCGGTCCGCACGTCCGGGCCAGTCGCCACGATCTGCTCTCCGGGCCGGTCCAGGTACGGCCGGGCCACCCACAGCAGCAGCGACTCGCTGTCGGGCTCGTGCACCCGGCGAGCGGCTGGCCACGCGGCGCCCCGGTCCACCGGGCGCAGCCGCAGCTGCCAGTTCGCTCGGTAGGAGAGCAGCTGCGGGCCGCGCCCGTCGCGATTGTCCTCCACGTGGCCGCGCTCGGAGTCCGCGAGGTGGGTGCGCGAGCGGCTGGAGGCGTTCGCGGTGCCGGAAACGCCCACGCCGAGGTTGAGCAGGTGGGCCACGCCGGGCAGGCCGATGCCGTAGCCCGTGGAGACGCCGACGCGGGTGCCCGAGGTGCCGCCGGACTCGGTCTGGGTGTGGCCGCCGGTGGCGAAGGAGGAGTTGACGGTGGCGGTCGCGTGGTAGGGCTTGCGGGTGTCCGCCTTCGCCTTTCTCACCAGGGTGCCGTCGCCCCTGGTGGCCGGCCCGCCGTCCTCGCCCTCGTCCTCCTCGGCGATGGTCGGCAGCCGACGGCCGTTCACTGGGCCTGAGCCCTCGTACGGCCGGGGGTCGCTGGGGTCGAGGCCGATCAACGCCTCGACCGGGCCGAGCGACACCAGCAGGCCCTCCGGGCGGTCCCCGCGGCCCACGACCATGAAGGGGTAGTTCGACAGCAGCCGCTGCGGCAGGCGGTTCCACATCCCCTCGGGCACGATGTAGCCCAGCTCCTGGGCCCAGTCCCGCAGCCGCTCCACCACAGCCGGGATGTGCGGCAGCCCGGCCCGGGGCACGCCGATGGGGCGCCGCCACTGCTCGGCCCACGCCGGGTTGTCCCGGCCCCGGCCGACCGGGCTCGGCTCGCGGCGCGGCCGTTCATCACGGCGCTCCAAGTCCCGCTCGCCGCGCGTGGGCTCCTTGCCCGCGCGCATCCTCGGGCGCTCGTGCGAGGGGGGCTCCTCGTGCACGGAGGGTGCCTTCTTGGGCGGTTCGGGGGCCTTCTCCTTGGTGGCGCCCTCGGGCTCCTTCGGGGTCGCCAGGGCCTTGCGGGTGACCGACGCCTCGGTGTCCTTCTCCTTGGGCGCCTTGCCGACTTCGGCCTCGGGCTCCTTCTCCTTGAGCCTCTGCTCCTCGGTCACCTGCTCTTCGGCCGCCGGAACCTTGGCTGCGCCCCGGGCGGTGTGGTGGACCGCGTCGCTCGCGGTGTCCCTCTCCGTATCCCGGCCGATGTCCTGAACTACATCCCGAACCGTGTCCCTGACCGGCTCCCGGACAGGCGGGGCCCCTTCGCCGGTGTCCTCCACCACGTCCACCACGTCCTCGACGGGCCGCCGCACAGGAGCGGGGCGGCCGGACGAGGGGGCGTGGCCTTGTACGGGTGCCGGCTCTGGCGGAAGTCCGGCAGTCAGACGGGAGCGGTCAGGGGGGCGAGGGGCGAGGAAGTCCTCTTCGGAGCCGAACAGGTCGGCCAAGCGGTCGCGGTCGGCACGCTGGTCCGCGGCGGCGCGGAAGAGGATGTCGTCGTCGCTGCGGAAGATCTCCGGGTAGCGCTCGCGGTGGGTGCGTGTGTCCGGAAGGGGCGGAGGCGAGGTCGTCAACTCCTCCCGTTCGAATGGAGTGTCGGAGCGGTCGTCGTACAACCGGTTGAGCAGATCGGTGAGTTCGGGGGGCGGGAGCAGGGGCGAGCCGTCGAGGTGGCGGACGGTGAGGTCTCCGAAGTATTCGTCGGTGGTTGGTGCCTCCAGGCCGTACTGGTCAGCGAGTTGGGCCCGCACGTGGGCGGTGGCGACCGCGGCCCGCTCGCCGTCCGTCAGCCCGTGCGCGTGCACGGCCATCGCCACCTCCCGTAGTACGGCGTCCCGGCCGACCGCGCTGCCGTCGAGGTCGGCCTCGTCCAGCCGGACCGTCCTGCCGCCGCGGTCGGCCGCCGTGACCGCGCGGCCGACCTCGACCCGCACGCCGTTGTCCCACATCCGGATCCCGATGTCGGGATCGCGCACCACCTCGGCGACCTGCCGTATGGCGGCCTCGTACAGGTCCTCGTCCATCCCGGTGGGCCGCGCGACGAGCATCCTCGCCACCCGTACGGCCTGAAGGTCCTGCACGGTGCCCTCGCCCTCGGAGCGTGGCTGCGGCTCAGGCGAGAGGTTCGGCCCGTGGGCGGCGGCCCGGTCCGGGACGGGCGCCGGACGCGTAGGGGGCGTCGGCAGTGTCGAGGGTTCCGTGTCGTGCCGGAGCCCATCGGCGCCGCGGAGTTCGGGCATGGAGGAGGAGTGCGCCAGCTGTGGGGACGGGAGTTCGGTCGGCACGTCGTTCCCTTGCACGGCGGGCGGCTCGGGGACGAGGGGGGATGTGGACGGCTCGTCGAGGTGGGCGGTCACGGTGGAAGGGCCGGCCTCGGACCCCTCTTCGTGCGAGAAGCTGTCGGGGCGGGGGGCGCCGCCGCTCAGGCCCAGCGGGTCGCCGTGGTGGGCGAGGGTGCCCGCGATCCACTCGCCGATGGCCCGCTCCGGCTGACGCGCAATGTGCAAGGGCAGATCGGCCAGGCGCTCGCGGACGGTCGCCTCGGTGGCGGAGCCTGGCCATTTCAGCGTGCGCAGCGCCCTGTTGACCTCGTGCCGCACCGACCGTACGACCTCGTCTGTCACCTCGCGCCCAACAAGGGGGGCGTGCCCAACCGTCTCGGGCGTCTCGGTCGTCGCAGTGGGGACGTGCGGTGCGCCGACCCCCACATCCTGGTGCAGGCGCGCGGTCAGACCGCCGCGCTCGGTCGTCCAGGTGGCGGTGGCGCGGTCGAGCGAACCGGGTCCGGCACCGCGGAAGAGGCGGTCGAACAAGGGGCCCACGTGGTCGGTGTGCTCCTCGACGGCACGCTCGACGCTGTCGGGAGTGCTGCCGGGCTGCCGGCGGGCCTGCGTGCGGGCCTCATGAGCCGCGTCGTCCAGAGCAGTCGCGCGCGCGACGGCCAACGCCGTCTGGTGACGCGCCGCGGCCGGGGCAGTGGCCTCCTCGGCGACATGGCGGGCGCCGGGCAGCGGGGTGCCGCCGGGGTCCTTCGGGCCGTGCGGTGCGGCGGCCCAGGTGTCGATACGGGCGTGGGCGTCGCGGGCGAGCGCGAGCGCGGCTGCCTGCTCGGTACGGCTGTCGGCCCCGTGGCGGTCCAGGCCGAACGCCTCGGTGAAACGGTTGCCCAGGTCGGGCAGCGCCTGGCGCCAGGACCCCTTCGCGGCTTCGTGCACGGTGTCCATGGCGTTGCGCGCTGCAGCCTCCTTGGCCAACTCCACCTCCACCCTGCCCGGCAGCGCGTCCAAGCGGGAAGCGACCCGGTCCTGCCACACCCGCTCGGGCGACGCGACGGCCTCCGCTGCGGGGCTTTTGACGTCACCGCCACGCCCCGCGTCGAGCCCACCGACACTACGGGGCAGGGGGGTTGGCGCGTCCGCCTCGGAACGGGACTGCTGCACCGACCGGCTGACATCCGAACCGCCCACGCCCTCCGTGGCCGCACGCTGCCCTGCCGGAGTATCGACGCTCGAGCGAACGCCCACTGCCGGGGGGTTCGCCTCGCGCCCGCCGGTCGCCGTGCGCTCGCTCGCCGCTGCCGTCGGAACGGGTGTGTCGGCCCCCGTCGTGCGCGCACCAGGCGCCGAACGGGCCTCCGTACCCGCGGTGTTGACTGTGCTGGCCGTGCTCGCCGTGTTCACGGTGTGCGGCTGCTCGGAAGGCGTGGCCGCCCTCCGCACCGACTCCGCAGACGACCGCCCCACCACAGGACCCACCCCACCGGAAGCACCAGTGACGCCGCCAGCAACGGTTCCCGTGTCCCCGCCCGACGCCCCCGGGCCCGACAACTCCAAGGGCACACGCCCGTTCGTCGTCGGATCACCGAACACCTCCCGATGGTCCGCGAACACCTGCGACACGAACTCCCGACGCAGGTGCTGCTCGCCCACCTGTGACAGCACCCCGTCGGCACCCAGCACATGCCCGCCCTGCACACCCCGCAGCACCGCTTGGTCGAACGCGCGGACCGCCGCCACCTTCCGCACATCGTCCGCCGCAGCACGGTCCAGCAGACGGTGCACCTGCAGCTCGCCCTGCGAGAAAGCACGCCCCGCCACCGCCGACGCCCGCACATCCCGCTCCACCGCCCGCCACGCAGACTCATGCACCCGCTGCGCCGCACCCGGCACCGTCAGCACATGCGCACGCGGATCGGACTCCGGCCCCGCGCCCTTCCCACCCGACGAGACTGGCGCTCCAGCCGACGCGGCCCACGCCGTGAAGACACTGTCGAACCGCTCCCCCGCCGACGACACCACCTGCTCGATGTCTGCCTGACGGTCCAGCTGCCGCCGCACCTCGACCGGATCGATGACAGCGTTGTCAGCCTCCCCCGTGCCGAAGGAGCGCTCGTTCGCGGCCACCGCGGCCATCGCCGACGCCCGCACCCCCGGCGGCAGATCCGTGCGCTCCTGCGCCCACGCCCGCTGCACCGCCGCACTCGGCGACTCCTCCGGATGCTCCCCGTGGGCGGGTGGCGGGTTCTGTTGTTGCCATTGGGTGCGGGCCCATGTGCCGTTGCCGGTTTGCGTGGGGTCGAGGGGGAGGGGGGTGGTGAAGATGCCGTCTGCGTTGTCGGGTCCGGGGGTGTTGAGGTCTGGGAGGTCGGGGAGTTTGAAGTCGGTGTCGGTGAGGTGGGGTTCGTCGTGGGGGCCGCCGCCTCGTCTTCCGCCGTAGAGGCCGCCGATGGCGCCGGAGGTCGCGGCGAGGCCGTTGGTGAGGGCGTCGCCGAGGTTGCCGTTGATGGCGTCCATGGTGAAGGTGGTGGCGATGCCGGTGGCGCCGCCGACGGCGAGTTG
>NZ_FODD01000042.1 GCF_900110255.1 Actinacidiphila rubida | reverse complement strand
CACATTTCTCTGCGGGGAGCACTTCCTCCCCACCCCCTCCCGCTTACCCACCGTGCGGCGGGGGACATGGGACACAGCCAACGCCCTCCCGCAGACGGGGACGGGCCGGAAGGGGACGATCCGGGTGTGTCCCCGCAGAACTGTGCATCCACCCGCCCCACCGAACGGGAGAACGGTGCACGCACAGTTCGAGGAGACACTCCCGGAGTGGGCCCTGACCCCACCCACGAACCTGCACCGCCAGGGGCGCGGGGAACTGCGCGAGCAACCACGACGAGACCGTCAGACGGCAGCGCGCAGCGCGAGGCACCCCGGAAGCCGCAGGGGCGCGAGGTCCCCCAGCCTTCGGCCGGGAGGTGCCCCCAACGCGACAAGCCACGACGGCGCGGCACACGCCGGACAAGCCCCGGGGGCACCTCGTTGGCACCCCGTTGGCTACCCCGGGGACGGGACGGCAGAGGTGAGGGTGTGGGCGAAGAGGGTGTGGGGAGCCTCCGTGGCAACGGAAACCGCGTCGGCCGCGGTGTCGACGTCCCGGAGGACGGGCAGCTCGTGGACGGAGAGCCCGGCGGCGAGGAGCCGGCCGAGCTGGACCCGCCCGGTGTCCGCCCGGGACATGCGGACGCCCCGCACGAGCGCACCCTCCGGCTCGGAGAGCCCCAGCGCCCAGAAGCCGCCGTCGGCCGCGGGGCCGAACACCGCCGTGCGCGGCCCCCGCACGACCGCCGCGCCCGCCGCGGCCAGGAGCGCTCCGGTGACCTGGGGCGTGTCCATCCCGATGAGCAGCGCGGGGCCCGCGCAGGACGAGAACGCCGCGGCCAGCCGCTCGTCGAGCCCGCCGGGGACCTGGGGGAGGATCTCGAAGCCGGCGGGCAGCCAGCTGCCGGGCCGCCCGTCGAGGACGAGGACCCGCCGCGCCGCGGGTGCGGCGAGGACGGCCCGGAGGGTGTCGGTGAGCGCCGCCTCCGCGAGCGCCGCCGCCTCCCGCGGGGTGTACGGCGGCGTCAGCCGCGTCTTGACCCGGCCGGGCAGCGGCTCCTTGGCGATCACCAGCAGGGTGAGCACGTCCGCCGCGGCGCGGGCCGCACCCCGCCGGGCCCCGGGCAACGCCGCCCTCGTCGCCGCGTTCATCGCCGACCCACCGCGCTCCGCGCGCCCGCCTGGGGCGGGACCACGGCCTCGGTGGGGACCACGGCGTCCGCCGGGCCCACCGCGTCCGCCAGCACCGCCCGCATGTCCCGCACGGCCTGCCACGTACCGCGCCAGGTACCCGTCACCTTGGACCGGCCGGAGCGCGGCCGGTAGGGGACGGGGTGCTCGGTGACGCGCCAGCCGGCGTCCGTCGCCTTGACGACCATCTCCAGGGGGTAGCCGCTGCGGCGGTCGGTGAGGCCGAGGGCGAGCAGCGGCTCGCGGCGTGCCGCGCGCAGCGGGCCGAGGTCGCGCAGGGGCAGGCCGGTGCGGCGGCGGATCATGCGGGCGAGGGCCATGTTGCCGGCCCGGGCGTGGGCCGGCCACGCGCCGATCCGTTCGGGGCGCCGCCGACCCAGTACCAAGTCGGCTTCACCGTTGGCGACTTCGCGGACGAACGCGGGCAGCAGGGCCGGGTCGAGGGACGCGTCGCAGTCGCAGAAGCAGACGAACTCCGCGGTGGCGGCGAGCAGTCCGGTGTGGCAGGCGGCACCGAAACCGCGCCGCTCCTCGCGCAGCACCGTCGCTCCGAGCGACGCCGCGAGGGCGGCCGAGCCGTCGGTGGAGCCGTTGTCGACGACGATCGCCCGCCACCCGCCGGGGACGCGGCCGAGCACCCACGGCAGGGCCTCCGCCTCGTCGAGGCACGGGAGCACGAGATCGGCGACGGGGGTGCGGGGCACGGCGGTCACATCCATCGGGTGGGCTGTCGCGGTGAGGCGGGGCGAACTCAGGGCATTCGTGGGGTACTTCAGGGTGCGTGGGCGGCGCCGCGCGGTTCGGGGAGCGGCACCGGCCGCTGCGCCGCCCGCGCGAACTCCGTGACGCCCGCGGCGAAGGCGACCTCCGGCAGCCAGCCGAACTCCTCGCGCAGCCGCACCGACGCGGCGGTGATGTGGCGGACGTCCCCGAGCCGGTACTCGCCGGTGACGACCGGCGCCGGCCCGCCGCAGGCCGCGGCGAGCGCCGCGGCCATCTCGCCGACGGTGTGCGGTGTGCCGCTGCCGGTGTTGTACGCGCGGAACGAGCCCGGCGGGCGCTGCCCGACCGCGGCCAGCGCGTGGACGTTGGCCGCGGCCACGTCCCGCACGTGGACGAAGTCCCTGCGCTGGCCGCCGTCCTCGAAGACCCGCGGGGCCTCGCCGCGGGCCAGCGCCGAGCGGAAGAACGAGGCCACGCCCGCGTACGGGGTGTCGCGCGGCATCCCCGGCCCGTACACGTTGTGGTAGCGCAGCGAGACGGCGCGGCCGCCCGTCGCGCGGGCCCAGGACGCGGCGAGGTGCTCCTGCGTGAGTTTGGTCGTCGCGTAGACGTTGCGCGGGTCGGCGGGCGCCTCCTCGGCGACCAGGCCCGGGGCCAGGGCGTCGCCGCAGCGCGGGCAGCGGGGTTCGAAGCGGCCCGCGGCCAGGTCGTCCGGCAGCCGGGGGCCCGGCGCCACCCGGCCGTGCCGCGCGCAGTCGTAGCGGCCCTCGCCGTAGACGACCATCGATCCGGCGAGCACCAGGTCCGCGACGCCCGCCTCGGCCATGGCCGCCAGCAGGACGGCGGTGCCCAGGTCGTTGCAGCCGACGTACGCGGGCGCGTCCGCGAAGTCCTTGCCCAGCCCGACCATCGCCGCCTGGTGGCACACCGCGTCGACGCCGTGCAGGGCGTCCGCGACCGCCGCCGCGTCCCGGACGTCGGCATGGACCCACTCCGCGGCGGGCCGCGGCGGCGGTACGGCGTGGGCGGTGGGCAGCAGGGCGTCGAGCACCACCGGCTCGTGGCCGCCGGAGAGCAGGGCGGTGACGATGTGGGAGCCGATGAAGCCCGCGCCGCCTGTGACGAGTACGCGCATGCCGCCGACCCTAGGCGCGGCCCGGTGCCGCGGCGGGCCGCCGGACCGCGACGCCACGGGTTCGTAAGGAATTCACTCCTGGGTGGGACCGGCCCGCCGGGTGCGGGCGGCGGCGCGCCACCGTCGCAGCGCGAACAGCAGCCCGGACGCGGCGAACAGCACGGCGGTCACCAGCAGCCAGCGGGGGAGGAACGCGGACGCGTCGAGGCGGGTCGTCGCCGCGTAGTAGCCGCCGGCCCGCTGCGCGATCGACGGCCAGTAGACGAGCAGCAGGAGGAGGGAGAGGAACGCGGGGACGCGGATGTGGTTGACCACCGCGATCCGCGGGTCGGACCGCTCCGGCCCGTCCGGGGGCGCGGCCCGCCCCCACTTCCCGACGCCCCGGTGCAGCAGCCAGTCCGCGCCGCCGTACAGCGGCACCAGCACCAGGTCGTGGATGAGGGCCGCGCCGACGAACCACTCGGTGATCGCCCACCAGTCGCCCTGCAGCAGCCGGTCCGCGGCGTAGCCGCAGAGCGCGAACGAGGCCAGCAGGGCCAGCAGATGGAACGGCGACTCCCCGTACAGCGTGCGGAACAGCCGCGCCGGGCGTGCCCGCGGGCCCGGCGGCCGGGGTGCGGGTGTCTGCCGCGTACGGCCCGGGCCGCCGCCGCCGGAATCATCGCCGGAGTCGCCGGAGTCGCCGGAGTCGCCCGAGCCGCCGGTGGGGTCGGGACCGCCGGGGTCGTCGGGTGGCGGAGCGGTGCTCATGCGGGGCTCCCGAAGTCCGTCGCGCCGAAGGTGAGCCGGCCGACCCACTTGGTGTTCATCACGCCGGGCGCGTTCGGCACGATCACCCGTGCGGGGTAACCGTGGTCGAGCGACAGCGGCGCGCCGTTGACGCGCAGCGCCAGCAGCGCGCGCGGGTCGCGGACCTGGTTGGCGCGCAGCGCGACCGCGCGGAAGGAGCCGCTGCGCTGCACCGACTGCACGAAGACCCCCGGCGGGTCGGTGGCGTGGCCGACGAGCCGGGCCAGGTCGCGCAGCCGCACGCCCTCCCACGCCTGGTCCTGCGTCGACCAGCCCTCCACGCAGGCGATGGGCAGTGCGGAGCGGTACTGCGTCATGGCCTGCAACTCCCCGAGCGTCAAGGTGACATGGCGGTCGCCGGCCGCGACGGTCAGCCGCCACGCCGCGCCCAGGTCCCGGTCGTCCAGATGGACCGACGCCGCGGTCTTGTTGATCTGGAAGCCGTCCGGACCCGTACCGGGGTTGCGGCCGCGCGGCGCGAGCACCGCGGTACGGCGCCACGGGCCGCCGATGCTCTGCCCGGCGGTGACCACCAGCAGCGTGAGCGAGCCGAGGCCCACCATGCCGAGCGCGCCGCGCCGGGACATCGTCGGCGCGGCGGGCGCGGTGGCCACCAGGCCGCTGTCGTCCCGCGGTTCGGGCCGCGTGCGGGAGGTGGGCGTGCGCAGTTCCGCGCGCAGGTCGAGGCTGCGCAGCGCCCGGAGCATCCGGGGCAGCCGCAGTGCCACATGGGCGAGGAACGCGCCGAAGAACACCCACGCGCCGTAGAAGTGCAGCGGGTAGAACGAGCCCGGGAAGACATAGTCCAGCTGCACGTTGAGCAGGCCGGTGAGGAACTCGAAGAGCGCCCCGCCGACGAGCAGCAGCAGCGACAGCCGGTCCAGCGCGTGTCCGAGGGACCGCACCGGCGGCAGCGCGAACAGCTTGGGGATGACCGACCACAGCTTGGCCAGCAGCACCGGCACGAGCACGATCCCGAGGGTGACGTGCACGCCCTGGTTGACGCGGTACAGCCAGTACGGGTGGGTCGGCCAGGAGAACAGGTAGAAGCCGAGCAGGCCCTTGGCCGGCGTCTTGTCGTTGACCGGGGACAGGTCCGGGTTGTAAGCGGCGTACGACAGCAGGCCGGTGAGGAACAGCAGCGGCAGGCCGCACAGCAGCACCAGACCGAACACGGACGTCAGCCACGGCCCCCGCAGCGGGCTGCGCCACGGACTGCGCCACGCGCTGCGCGGGGGCCGGCGAGGAACGTTCATGGGGGGACAGTAGGCCGGTGGGGGCCGCGGACCGCGGTGCCGACTCATGACGAAATTCTGACGTCGCGGAGTGTGCCGGGCCCCGGGGGCCGTGCGGCTCCTACGGTGAGACCGTGAGCGTGCCCCCCTCGCCCCCGCCGTCCTCCTCGGCGGCCGCGCCCGTCCCCACCCCGCCGTCGCCCCTGCCGTCCGTGCCGGTTCCGGCTCCGCCGCCCGACGCCGCCGGCGTTCCCGCGACCGCCGCCGGGCGGCGCCCGGACGTCGCGGCCGCGGCCGCCGGCCTGCTGCTCTTCGCGGCCTCGGCGGCCGCCGGCGCGCTGCTGCTGCACCACGGCGCGAAGCTGCAGGTGCGGTGGCCGCCGCTGATGGCGGCCTGGGGTCCGCACGCCGGTCCCGGCACGCCCGCGGCGGTCGCCGTCGCCGTCCTCGCGGTCGCCCACGGGCCGCGCCTGGCGGCCCGTGCGGGGTGGCGGGTGCTCCTGGGGGCGAGCTGGGCCGCCGCGACGGCGTGGACGTGGTCGCTCGCGCTCGTCGACGGCTGGCAGCGGGGCGTCGCGGGCCGGATGACGGTCGCGGGGGAGTTCCTGCGCGGACTCGGCCGGTTCCGGCAGGACTTCGGCGGGACGTTCCGCGGGTTCAACGGCCACATCCTCATCGACTCCCCGCAGAACTGGGGCACGCACATCGCCGGCCACCCGATCGGCGCGGTGCTCACCTTCTTCGGGCTCGACCGGATCGGGCTGGCCGGGGGTGCGTGGGCGGGCGCGTTCTGCATCACCGCCGGCAGTTCGGTGGCGATGGCCGCGCTGATCGTGCTGCGCCGGCTGGCGGGCGAGGGACGGGCCCGGGCCGCGGCGCCGTTCCTGGTGCTCACGCCGGGCGCGGTCTGGGTCGGCGTGTCCCCGGACGCCTGGTTCGCGGCCCTGGCCGCCTGGTCGCTGGTGCTGGTCACCGTCGCCGCCACCACCGGGCGGCGGACGGTGCGGGCGCTCGCGGGCCTGGGCGGCGGGCTGCTGCTCGGCGCCGCGGTCTACGACTCGTACGGGCTGGTGCTGCTGGTCGTTCCCATTGCGGGCGTCCTGGTGTGCGCGCGCACGCTCCGGCCGCTGCCGTCCGTGCTGGCGGGACTGGGCGCCGTGGTCCTCACCTTCACCCTCGCCGGGTTCGACTGGTGGCAGGCATACCGGCTGCTCGTGATCCGCTACCACCAGGGCTTCGGGGGCGAACGCCCCTACTCCTACTGGATCTGGGGCAACCTGGGCGCGACGGTGGCGGCCGTGGGGCTCGCGCCGCTGGCCGGACTGCGGCGGGCGGCGGCCGAGGGCGCGGCGCGGGCCGGCGGGTGGTGGCGCGGCCGGGGTGCAGGCGGCGAGCGCCGGATCCCCGGCCCGGGCGACCGGTACGCGGTCGCCGCGGTGCTGCTCCCGTGCGCGTTCGTGCTGGCGATCCTGGCCGCCGACCTGTCGGGGATGAGCAAGGCCGAGACCGAACGCATCTGGCTCCCGTTCACGCTGTGGCTGCCGGCCGCCGCGGGCCGCCTCCCGGCCCGGGACCACCGCGGGTGGCTGGCCGCCCAGGCGCTCGCCGCCCTGCTGCTCAACCACCTGCTCCTCACCGAGTGGTGAACCCGCCCCCGTCTCCGCCCGTCTCCGCCCGCCGCCCCAGACCGCCCGTCTCTCCGGCCACGCCCGCGGGCGGAGCCGGCCGTGCGAGGATCCGGGGAGCGCGCGAGAACGACGGAGGATGGACGATGTTCGCGATTTCCCTGGGTGACGGTGCCGTCCTGGAACCGCTGGAGCCGTGGCAGGCGGACGAGTTCCTCGCCCACATGGACCGCGGCCGGGACTTCATCGGGCAGCACATAGGACTGCCGGACGCCACCGCCGACCTGGCGTCCGCGCGCGCCTGGCTCCAGTCGTACGCCGACAAGGCCGCCGCCGACGCCGGCTGGCTGTACGGCATCCGGCTCGACGGTGCGCTCGTCGGCGGTGTCCTGTTCCGGGTGTTCGACGCGGTCGCCGGCACCTGCGAGGCGGGCTGCTGGCTGGAACCGTCGGCGACCGGACGCGGTCTGGTCACGCGCGCGGCCCGCCTCATCATCGACTGGGCGGTCGAGGAACGCGGCATCCACCGGGTGGAGTGGCAGGTGTCGTCCGCCAACGGTCCGAGCATCGCGGTGGCCGAGCGGCTCGGCATGACGCGGGAGGGCGTGCTGCGCGCCAACCACCTGTACCGGGGCGTCCGTCAGGACACCGAGATCTGGTCGGTGCTGGCCCCCGAGTGGCGCGCGGCGCGGACCGCCGGCGCCGCGAGCGGTGCCCCGCGGGCGGAGTGATCCGGACCGGCGGCCGCCGGCGCGGGCGCGCGGAGGCCGCCTCCAGGTCAACCGCTTACCGTGACGCCCGGTGAGCGGCCCGGGGCCCGCGGGAGACCCCCAACCCGCCCGGTGACTGTCCAGATTGGTACGTGTCCCTTTTTGGACATGTGCCACTCAAGAGTGGTGAATCCGCAGGTAGGAAACGCTTTCCACGCCTGCGCGGGCCCTCGGAGGGTCGGTTACCGGCTAGGCACGGCATGGTGCCGTCAGGTACCAATCAGAGGCGGCTCCTCGCGGCGTAACTCCCCGCCTACCGAGGGTGTCGCGGCACCGACAGGTGCTTCCCGGTCGCGGCTCCCCCGAGTCGCCGCGGACGGGGCGTCGGATGGCGGCACAACCGGCAAGCTCGCCCGGTTTTCCCCGGGGGGGGGCGCCGTCCGACACGGGTGGGGGCCGGCCAGGCCCGTTGGTCCCCACCGTCACGGTGCCGTTCGTTCCCGTACCTAAGGGGGGGCGGGAACGGACGGCCCACCTGAGGGGGCGGGGCGCAGCGCCTTCACCAGTTCGGGGTCCTGGCCGAGTTTCAGGCCCGCCTCGAACCGGCTGGTGGCGTTCAGGCGCTCCATCAGCTTGGCCACCGCGCGCTGCACGGTACGGCGGTGCACGCCCATCTTGCGGGCGATCTGGTCGTCACTCAGGCCCCCGGCCATCAACCGGATCACGGCCCGCTCCTGGAGCGTCAGCCCGGCCGCCCCGGTGCCCGCGGGCTCGGCGGCCGCGGGGTAGGGGACGGCGCGCAGCCAGAAGTCGTCGTAGAAGGCGCCGTAGGCGCGGATCAGGGCGACCCCGCGGACCACGAGCATGGCCAGGCCCGGGTGTTCGGGATCGGCGGGCAGGCACACCGAGGAGCGGTCGTGGACGATCATGTCCAGCGGCGCGTGGTCCAGCAGCCGCACCTCCACGCCCGCGTCGTGCATCTCCTGCAGATAGCCGGAGTAGCGGGGGCTCTGCAGCAGCACCAGGGGGTACAGGGCGCGCAGGTGGACGCCGCGGCTGATGAGGGCCACGTCCCGTTCCAGGGACGTCTCCAGGATCTGGGCGGACGGCATGGGGCCCGGGTGCATGGCGTCCACGGAGCGCTGGGTGGTGCTCTCCAGCGCCACCAGCGTCCGGTCCTTGCGCCGGCGGTCGATGACGTACTCCACCTCGACCTGCGCGGGGTCGCGGGTGGCCGCCGGCCGGTACAGCGTCATGAGGGACTGCGTCAGCTGCTGGAGGGCCGTCGCGTTGCGGACCTGCTCGGCCGCGTTGGCGTGGTAGGCGTCCATGGTGCGGACCAGCGCGGTGTCGGGCTCCACCGCCTCCAGCACCCCGTCCACCACCTGGGCCAGGCCCAGTTCGTGCAGGCGCTTGCGCCCCCGCACGGCCTGGTCCGCGCCCACCCCCGCGGCCTTGCACAGCTCCTCCTCGGAGGAGATGCCGCCATGCGTGCGGAGCGCCTGGTAGATCGCAAGCGCCCACTCCTCGTCGCCCGGCATCAGACGGCCCTCCGAATCCAGCGACAGCCCCACTCATCGACTCACAGGTCGAACTCCGCGGGGTTGAGTCCCACCGCGAAGCACGCCTCGCGGACCACGGCCTGCTCGCTCTTGTCGAAGACGCCGTCCGCGCCGCCGATGACGATACCGATCTGGATGACCGCACGCGCCTCTGTGGGCTTCTTCTGCACCTTGGCGATCTCCTGGAGGATCGCCACCTTGCCGAAGTCGAAGTCCGCGGTGAGCTTGTTGAGGTAGTCGTCGAAGCGGCGCTGCAGATCCATCGCGGGGAAGTTCTGCAGGACGTCGTTGCTGCTGATCAAGGCGGCGACGCGCTGCCGCTCGGACGGGTCGACGGAGCCGTCCGCCGCGGAGACCAGCGCGCACATCGCCATGCTGGCGTCCCGGAACGCGCCGCTCTTCAGGTCGTTCTTCTTCGCCGTCAGCTGGGTCTGCATGGTCTGGGCGGATTCCTTGAAGCGGTCCCACAGGGCCATGGCGGTCTCTCCTACGAGGGCTAAGGGGTCGGTATTCGGGTGCTATCGCACGGATTGAACCGGTCGTGCGTGCGCTCAGAACAACTCCCGGACAGCGTAAAGAAGTTCCCAAGCCGCTGTGGGACGGCGCCCCGCCGGGCCCCCGCGGGTGCGTCCTTTCAGGTCACGAGGACGACCTTGCCGGCCGTCTCCCGGGACTCCAGGGCGCGGTGCGCGGCCGCGGCCCGGGCGAGCGGAAAGGTCTGCACGGCGGGCACGAGGCGCCCCGTGGCCGCGGCGGCCAGGGCCTCCGCCTCCACCTCCCGCAGTCCCTCCGGCGTACCCGTGTACCGGCCCATCGCCGGGCCCAGCAGGGTCGACGAGGTGACGCCCAGCGCGGCGAGTTCGCTCTCGGCGAACAGCGCCGCTCCGCCCGTCCCGGACGCCCACCCGTACACCAGGTGCCGTCCGCCGGGGGCCAGCAGCCGGACCGCGGCACGCGCCGACTCCCCGCCCACGCCGTCCAGGACGACGGTGGCCGGACGGTCCGCGCCCAGGGCCGCCCGCACCTCGTCCGCCCAGCCCGGCCGCGTGTAGTCGACGGCGAGCAGGCCGGGGCCGGCGTCCAGGGCGCGGACGCGGGCGGTCTTGGCGGGCCCGCCGGCCGCGCCCACGACCGTCGCGCCGAGCTGCCGGGCGTGCTGGACCGCGAGGGTGCCGATGCCGCCCGCTGCGGCCAGGACGACGACGGTGTCCTGCGGCCCCAGCGCCGCCATCCGCAGCAGGACCACGGTGGTGCGCCCGGTGCCGATCATCGCCACGGCCTCGGCGAAGCCCAGGCCGTCGGGGAGCGCGTGCAGCCGGCTCGCGGCGGTGACGGCCAGCTCCGCGTACCCGCCGGGCACGGTGCCCAGGTGGGCCACGACGCGGCGGCCGAGCCACGACGGGTCGGTGCCGGCGCCGAGCGCGTCCACCGTCCCGGCGACCTCGCGCCCCGGCACCGTCGGCAGTTCGGGCCGCGGCACCGGGCCGCTGACGGTGCCCGCGCGCAGCACCGTGTCGATCAGGTGCACCCCGCACGCGGCCACGGCGATCCGCACCTCGCCGGGGCCCGGCACCGGGTCGGGACGTTCCTCGAGGCGCAGGTTCTCCGGCGGTCCGAAGGCGTGCAGGCGGATGGCGCGCATGGGGCGGGTCCCTTCGCGGAGGAGGTGCCGCGCGGGTGGTGGCGCGGACCGGGGGACCAGCGAACAACGTCAAGTGCGCTTGAGGTCAAGCGCGGCGGCGGGGAGGGACGCCTGCGCCCTGCGGCCGCCGCCTCACACCCGCGGGTAGCGGGCCAGCAGTTCCCACACGGCCGGGTTGGCGTCCAGGCCGTCGTGCATGTCGGTGAGGTCGGCGACCAGGTCGTGCAGGAAGTCCCGGGCCTCGCGGCGCAGCTCGGCGAAGTGCACGGTCAGCGGCGGCTCGTCCTCGGCCCAGTCGGCGGTGACGTCCACGTGCCCGAAGCGGCGGACGAAGCGCAGGCGGTCGGTGGACTCGGTGAAGTCGAACTCGGCGTACTGCGGGCGGGCCGCCCGGCTGCCGCGCGGATCGCGGTCCAGCTCCTCGACGACGGCGCACAGCGCCCACGCGAAGTCCAGCACCGGCACCCAGCCCCAGCGGGTGGACAGCTCCCGCTCGCCCTCGGCCAGATAGACGTCGCCGCAGAAAAGGTCGTGGCGCAGCGCCCGCACGTCGGCGGTCCGGTAGTCGGTCTGCGGCGGGTCCGGGAAGCGGCGGGAGAGGGCGTATCCGAGGTCGATCACTGCCGCATCGTGCCAGACACGGGCGGCGGGGTCCGCGACCGGTATACGGCGGAGGCGCCACGCCGAGCGGCGTGGCGCCTCCGGGCCGGGCGCCGCGGACCCCCTGGAGGCTTCGCGCGCCTCGGAGGTCCCGGAACTCCCGGAGCCCGATGCGTCAGAGGTTGACGCCGAAGTCCTGGGCGATGCCCGCCAGGCCCGAGGCGTAACCCTGGCCGACGGCGCGGAACTTCCACTCGGCCCCGTTGCGGTACAGCTCGCCGAAGACCATGGCGGTCTCGGTCGCCGCGTCCTCGCTCAGGTCGTAGCGGGCGATCTCGCTGCCGCCGGCCTGGTTGACGATGCGGATGTAGGCGTTGCGGACCTGGCCGAAGTTCTGGCTGCGCGACTCGGCGTCGTAGATCGAGACCGGGAAGACGATCTTGTCGACGTCCGCGGGCAGCCCCGCCAGGTTGACGTTGATCGACTCGTCGTCGCCCTCGCCCTCGCCGGTGCGGTTGTCGCCGGTGTGGACGATGGTCTGGTCCGGGCTCTGCTTGTTGTTGAAGAAGACGAAGTGGCCGTCCGAGTAGACCTTGCCGGTCGCGTTGACCGCGATGGCGCTCGCGTCGAGGTCGAAGTCGGTGCCGGTGGTGGTCCGGACGTCCCAGCCCAGGCCGACCGTCACGGCCGTCAGGCCGGGCGCTTCCTTGGTCAGCGAGACGTTGCCGCCCTTGGTCAGGCTTACCGCCATGGGAAGTCCCCTTTTGTGGTCGTAGGTGATGCGGACGAAAGTACCGTCATCACTTTCATACGCGGGGGCGGCTCCGGAGGTTCCGCCGCTGAGGTAAATCCCCGTGACGGGTGACCCCGGGCGCGGGATCATGGGGGCATGTCCGGGCCACTCGTCATCCGCGGTTCGGTCTCCGTGCCGGAGGCCGAGCTCCTGTGGCGTTTCTCGCGGTCGTCCGGGCCGGGCGGGCAGCACGTGAACACCAGTGACACCCAGGTGGAGTTGCGCTTCGACCTGGCGTCGACGGAGGTGCTGCCGCCGGTGTGGAAGGAACGCGCCCTGGAGCGGCTGGCCGGCCGGCTGGTCGACGGGGTGCTGACCGTCCGGGCGTCCGAGCACCGCTCGCAGTGGCGCAACCGCGAGACGGCCGCGGCGCGGCTGGCCTCGCTGCTCGCGGAGGCGACGGCGCCGCCGCCCAAGGCGCGGCGGGCCACCCGCGTCCCGAGGGGGATCAACGAGCGCCGCCTGCGGGTGAAGAAGCAGCGGGGCGAGACCAAGCGCGGCCGCAGCGGGGGCTGGGACTGAGACGTGGGCGCTCCGGTCCGGGCCGGTGCGCGCGGCGCTCAGGTCAGATAGCGGTAGCGGCCGCGGAAGTAGGTGAGGGGACCGCCCTCGGCGCTCGGGGTGCGGGCCGTCATCACGCGGCCGATCAGCAGCGTGTGGTCGCCCGCGGCGACCCGCTGCTCCGTCTCGCACTCCAGTATCGCCAGCGCCCCGCCGAGGACGGGCGCGCCCGACTCCTCGCCGCGGTAGTACGCGACGTCCTCGAACAGCAGGCGGTCGCTGACCCGGCCGCGCATCGCGAACCGGCCGGCGATGTGCCGCTGGCTCTCGCTGAGCACCGACACCGCCCAGCGCGGTTGGCGCTCCAGCAGCTCGTCCATGCGCGAGCCGACCCGCACGCTCACCAGCACCAGCGGTGGCTCCAGGGACACCGACATGAACGCCGTCGCCGTCATGCCGACGTCCTCGCCGCGTGGCGGGTCGTCCGCGTCGTGCGCGGTGATCAGCACCACGCCCGCGGCGAGGCGGGTCATGGCGGCGCGGAAGTCGTCGATGTCGGCGGTGGGACCCATGGTGGTCCCAGGATGCCGTCCCGGTGAATCGTGAAGCACGCTCCTCACGGTACGGGTCGGTGGAACGGCCCCGCATCGGACTGTGGTCCCGGACCCTGAAGGCGAGGTCCTAGGACCAAAGGCTCTACGGTGGGTATTCACCCGCTTACCGGATCATGTGACTTGAGTCACAAGGGGGAGGAATTGTTGACCCTGTGTACCGGGCGGACAGCTCGCTGTGATTCAGTGGCGATGTCGTCGGACAGTGCGCATGGGTAGCCGCAGGGGCCGGGAGGACCGGGGGCCGGAACCGATCACGGGAGTCGCTGAAGAGGGCGTGGAGAGGGGCATGGACACCGATTCGGAGCCGTATGTCCGTCTCGCGACCCTGCGTCAGCTGCACCAGGTCGTCGCGGACCTCAACACCGCCCGCAGCCTCGCCGACACGCTGCAGGCCGTCGCCGACGGGGTGGTGCGCGGCCTCGGCTACGAGCTGGCCGCCGTCAACCTGGTCCGTCCCGACGGCGACCTCGTCGTGGCCGCGTTCGCCGGCAGCCAGGCCGGAGAGGCGCTGCTGGCCGGGCGCGTCGGCTCCCGCACGTCCTGGGAGCGCCGGCTCACCATGGGCGAGCGCTGGGGCCTGTTGCGCTTCATCCCGCACACCGAGGGCTGGGTGCTCATCGACGACGACGTGCCGCAGTGGCACACCGAGGGCCCGCTGCCCCGGTTCGCCGACGAGTGGCACCCCGGCGACCGGCTCTACGCCCCCATGTACTCCTCGCAGAGCGTCGGCGGCGAGCTGATCGGTGTCATCTCCGTCGACCAGCCGACCACTGGCCGGCACCCGGGACCCTGGGGCTGCGAGGCGCTCCAGATGTACGCGTTCCAGGCCGGCATCGCCATCAGCAACGCACGGCTGCGCGCCAACATGCAGCGCGCCCTGGTCCGCCTCGAACGCGACCAGCAGGCGCTGCGCGCCAGCGAGGAGAGCTTCCGGCAGGCCTTCGAGTACGCGCCCAGCGGCATGGCCATCGCCGAGATGGGCGGCGACCAGCACGGCAAGCTGCTGCGCGCCAACGACGCGCTGTGCCGGCTGCTCGGGCGCTCCGCGTCCACCATGCGCCGCTACTCCTTCTCCGACCTCGTCCACCCCGAGGACGTCGGGCTGCTGCTGCGCACCTCCGCCGAGGGGGGCCGGGCCGAGCTGCGGCTCGCCCGCCGCGACGGCACCTACGTGTGGGTGTCGCTGCGCAACTCGGTGGTGGCCGACACCGCCGACGGGCCGCGGTTCCTCCTCACCCACGTCGAGGACATCGAGGAGCGCAAGAGCCGCGAGCTGCAGCTCGCCCACCGGGCCAGCCACGACTCGCTGACCGGCCTGCCCAACAGCGCGGAGCTGCGCGCCCGGCTGTCCGCCCGCCTCTGCTCCCGCCCGCAGGACCGGGACGCCCGCGAGGCGGCGGCCGCGCTGGTCGACGACGTCGGCGGGCCCGACGACTTCGCGTTCTCCTACGGCTACGGCCCGGACGAACTGGCCACGCCACTGGGCGCGCTGGACTCCCACACCCACACGGTGCCGCCCGACGAGAACGACGAGGAGTCCGCGAACAAGGGGCTCGCGGTGCTCTTCTGCGACCTCGACGGCTTCAAGTCCATCAACGACAGGTTCGGGCACCACACCGGGGACGCGGTCCTCATCGAGGTCGCGCGCCGGCTCACCGGCGCGGTGCGGGACGGCGACACGGTCGCGCGGCTCGGCGGGGACGAGTTCGTCGTCCTCGCGGACGGGCTGGCGCCGGCCGACGCCGCGGATCTCGCGGTGCGGCTGCGGAACGCGATCATCCCGCCGATACGCGTCGACGGGCGCGCGGTGCGGGTCGGGGCGAGCTTCGGTATCGGCTGGGCCGGCTGCGGCATGACGGCGGAGGAAGTTCTTCACTCGGCGGATCAGCGGATGTACGTGGAGAAGCGGAGTCGTTCGGCGAAGCCGAATCATCGGCGGGCCGGCTGAGGTTTTTCTTTTTCCGCGGGTTCGGCCTACGGGGTGCCCCCGGGGCTCGCTCGACCACGCGGGGAGCACCTCCTCCCCACCTCCTGCCCACCCCCTCCCGCTCGCCGACCGTTGCCCCGGGGGGAGGAGGGGCTGGGGATGGGGGAGGATCGGGGGATGGAGACGGGCGAGGAGACAGGGCGGCGGCGGGCGGCGGTCGAGGGGTGCCGGAAGGTGCTCAGCGGGTCGTTGCGGCCGGGGATGAAGCAGAAGCTCGAGCGGCTGGCCGCGGCTGCGGAGGAGGGCGAGGCGGACCACTACGGGGACGGGGTGGTCCGGGAGCTGGAGCTGCGGGTCGCCGCGCTGCTGGGGATGCCGGACGCCGCGTTCTTCCCGACGGGGACGATGGCCCAGCAGGTGGCACTGCGGGCGTGGGCCGGCCGGACCGGAAACCCGGTGGTCGCGCTGCACCCGCTCGCGCACCCGGAGGTGCACGAGCGGGACGCGCTGCACGCGGTGAGCGGCCTGCGGACCGTGCACCCGACGACGCGTCCGCGCACGCCCACCGCCGAGGAGGTCCGGGACTTCGAGGAGCCGTTCGGCACGCTGATGCTCGAACTGCCGCTGCGGGATGCCGGGTTCGTGCTGCCCACGTGGGACGAGCTGACCGCCGTGGTGGCCGCGGCGCGCGAGCGGGACGCGGTCGTGCACCTCGACGGCGCCCGCCTGTGGGAGTGCACGCCGCACTTCGGCCGCAGCCTGCCGGAGATCGCCGAACTCGCCGACAGCGTCTACGTGAGCTTCTACAAGTCGCTGGAGGGCCTGTCCGGCGCCGTGCTGGCCTCCTCCACGGAACTGGTCGCCGAGGCCAAGGCGTGGCGGCACCGCTACGGCGGCATGCTGTTCGAGCAGTTCCCCGCGGTGCTCGCCGCGCAGGCCGGCCTGGACACCGAACTGCCCCGGCTGGCCTCGTACGTCGCGCACGCCAAGCCCGTCGCGCGGGCGCTGCGCGAAGGCCTGGCCGCCGCGGGGCTGGGCATGCCGCGGGTCCATCCGGAGGAGCCGCACACCCACCAGTTCCAGCTGTGGCTGCCCTACCCGGCGGACGCGCTGAACGAGGCGTCCGTCCGGCAGGCGGAGCAGACCGGGATCAGCCTGTTCGGCCGCGGGCGCTTCATGGAGCCGGGGCTGCCCGGGCTGTCGATGACCGAGGTGACCGTCGGCGCCTCGGCCCTGGAGTGGACCGAGGACGACGTGCGGGCCGCCGCGGCCGACTTCGCCCGCCGCCTGGCCGAAAGCACCGGCGGCCCGCAGGGGTGACGGCGCGGGGCGTCAGATCCGGAGCAGGAGCTTGCCGGTGCTGGTGCGGGACTCCAGCAGCCGGTGCGCCTCGGCCGCGTCCTCCAGCGCGAACTCCGCGCTGACCGGCAGCTCCACGCCGCCGTCAGTGACCGTGCGGAAGGCCGCGGTGGCGATCTCCCGCAGCCGCTGCGGGTCCGCCGCGGCCATGTTCAGGATCGAGAAACCGGCCACGGAGATCGCCAGCGGGTACGTCTCGGCGGGGCCGATCGACCACGGCTCCTCCGAACCCGCGTTGCCGAACGACACCAGCCGCCCGAAGCGGCCGACGACCGACAGGGTGCGCCGGAACGTCTCGCCGCCGACCGGGTCCAGGGCGATGTCCACGCCCTTGCCACCGGTCGCCCCGCGCACGTCGGCGTCGAAGGTGTCCGCCAGGAACACCTGGTCGTAGCCGGACTTCAGGGCGTGCTCCGCCTTGTCCAGGGACGACACCACGCCGTAGACCGCCGACGCCCCGCCCATCCGGGCCAGTTGGCCCGCGACGGTGCCGACGCCGCCGGCCGCGCCCTGGATCAGCACGGTGTCGCCCTCGCGCAGCCGCCCCACCTCGTGCAGCAGGCCGTACGCGGTGGGCAGGACGCTCGGCAGGGTGGCGCCGGTGCGCAGCGACAGGCCCTCCGGCACCGTGAAGACCGTCGCCGCCGGAGCGGCCACCACCTCCGCGTACCCGCCGCCGTTGAGGAACGCGGCGACCTCCTGCCCCGGCGTGAACCCCTCGACGCCCGCGCCGACCGCGCGGATCGTGCCGGACACCTCCAGACCCGGCAGGAACGGCAGGGACTCGACCCGGTAGCCCTCCGAACGGGCCTTGACGTCCGCGAAGTTGAGGCCGGCGAAGGCCACGTCCACGGTGACCTCACCCGGCCCCGGCTCCGGTGCGGGTATGTCGACGACCGTGAGGACCTCGGGGCCCCCGAACTCCTCGATGACGATGGCGCGCATGCCGTACTCCCCGTGTGCGGTTCCGGTTGCCTGCCCTGACTGGTCTGCCCAGCTCCGGCCTGATCTATCGAACCGTCAATACGCCGTCGGCGCGCTAGAAATTCCCGCCACCGGCCCGAACAAGGCCGGATTCGTACGCGAGCACCACGGCCTGCACACGATCGCGAAGTCCCAGTTTGGTGAGGATGCGCCCCACATGCGTCTTCACCGTGGCCTCCGACAGCACCAGCTTCTGCGCGATCTCCCCGTTGGACAGACCCTGCGCGACCAGCAGCAGCACCTCGCGCTCCCGCTCGGTGAGCTTGTCGACCTCCTGCTGCCGCGGCTCGCTCCCGGTACTGGGCAGCATCGGCGTGAACCGGTCGAGGAGGCGGCGGGTGGTGCTCGGCGCCACCACCGCGTCCCCGCTGTGCACGGCGCGGATCGCGGTCAGCAGCTCGTCCGGCGGCACGTCCTTGAGCATGAAGCCGCTCGCGCCCGCCTTGAGCGCGGTGAACGCGTACTCGTCGAGGTCGAACGTGGTGAGGATCAGCACCCGCGGGGTGCCTTCGGCCGGGACGCGCTCGCCGGCGCAGATCCGCCGGGTCGCCTCCACGCCGTCCATCCGCGGCATGCGCACGTCCATCAGCACCACGTCGACCCTGGTGCCGCGCAGCACCTCCAGGGCCTCCGCGCCGTCCCCGGCCTCGGCGACCACCTCCATGTCCGGCTGGGCGGCCAGCACCATCCGGAAGCCGGTGCGCAGCAGCACCTGGTCGTCGACGAGCATGACGCGGATGGCCATGGGCGTGGTCCCTTCGGTAGTCATCGGTTCAGCGGCCGGTCTTCAGCGGCAGGACGGCGCTGATCCGGAACCCGCCCCCGGGGCGGGGTCCGGCGTCCAGGGTGCCGCCGATCATCCCGATGCGCTCCCGCATCCCGATCAGCCCCTGTCCCAGACCGTCCCGGCCGCCGTGGGCGAGCAGCTCCTGTCCGGCGCCCCGCCCGTCGTCCTCGATCAGCAGGTCCAGCTCGGCGTCGCCGAAGTCCAGCATGACCTTCGCGCTCGCGCCGTCGCCGCCGTGCTTGCGGACGTTCGTCAGCGCCTCCTGCACGATCCGGTACGCGGTCAGCTCCACGCCGCTGGACAGCGGCCGTGCCTCCCCGGCGACCTCGAACCGCACCGGCAGCCCCGCCCCGCGCACCTGGTCGATCAGGTCGGCGAGCTGGTCGACGCCCGGCTGCGGCACGTACTCGCCGCCCGCGTCGTCCCCGGCCCGCAGCAGGCCCAGCAGGCGGCGCATCTCGGCCAGCGCCTGGCGCCCGGTGCTGGAGATCGTCTCCAGCGCCTGCTTCGCCTGGTCCGGCGCGGCATCCAGCACATAGGCGGCGCCGTCCGCCTGCACCACCATCACCGAGACGTTGTGCGCCACCACGTCGTGCAGCTCCCGCGCGATCCGGGCGCGCTCGGCGGCGACCGCGGCCTTCGACTGCGCCTCCCGCTCCCGGTGCTGCCGCGCCGCCCGCTCCTCCAGCTGCGCGTAGTACGCCCGCCGGGTGCGCAGGCGGTCGCCCACCACCCAGGAGCACGCGAAGATCACGGTGAGCAGGATCGTCTGGAACAGCGTCGTCCAGATCGTCGTGCCCCGCTCGTGGGGCGGCCAGCGCACCATCGACAACGGCGCGGCGGCCAGTCCCGCGAGCAGCGCCAGCCGCGACGCCCAGCGCTCCCCGTTCGACGCGCAGGTGTAGATGATCACCAGGAACGCGGCGTCGCCCGGGTTCGACTCGACGTTGAACACCAGCTGCGCGAGGCCGGTGGCGATGGCCACGAGCAGCATGCGTTCCGGCATGCGGCGGCGCAGCGCGACGACGGCCGCGAGGGCCAGGGACATGGGGATGGCGGCGAGCTTGGCGGCGCCGGACGGTCGGGGGTCCTCCACGGCCCACGCGGCGCAGGCCAGCAGCAGGACGACGGCCCAGAAGCTGTCGACCCCTGTCGGGTGCCGTCGGAAGAAGTCGTAGACGCGCTGCACATAACCCAGCGTAGGCAGGGGATCCCGTCCCGGGGTCAACCCCCAGAGCGATCTGCTCTACGCCCCAAGGTGGACGGTTCCCTCCGGGGGTTCCCCCTGTCCGTCCCCGGGTGCCACGCGCTGCGCGCTGCCGTCTGCCGGTCTCGTTGTGGCTTGTCGCGCCGACGGGGTGCCCCCGGGGCTTGTTCCGGCGTGTGCCGCGCCGTCGTGGCTTGTCGCGCAGTTCCTCGCGCCCCTGGCGGTGCAGGTTCGTGGGTGGGGTCAGGGGCCACTCCGGGTGTGTCTCCTCGAACTGTGCGTGCGCCGTTCTTTCGTTCGGTTGGGCGGGTGGATGCACAGTTCTGCGGGGACACACCCGGATCGTCCCCTTCCGGCCGGTCCCCGTCTGCGGGAGGACGTTGGCTGTGTCCCATGTCCCCCGCCGCACGGTGGGTGAGTGGGAGGGGGTGGGGAGGAAGTGCTCCCCGCAGAGAAATGTGCGCGGCCCCCGGGTGCGGCTGCGTACGTACCCGTATGCACATTTCCGAGGAGACGCTTCCGGAGCGCCCCCGACCCCACGGACAAAGGGCACGCATATCAGGGGCGCGGGGAACTGCGCGAGCAACCCACCACCGGCCGGGACACGGCAACGGCGCCCCGGGGGCACCCCGGATGCCGAACCCACCCACCGGCCGGTGGACGGCCGACAAGCCCCGGGGGCACCCCGTAGGCCGAACCCAGCAAGCCCCGGGGGCACCCCGGCGGTGTGAGAGGGGTTACGCGTCGTCGCCGGAGCCGCGCGCAGCGCCTTCGCGTAGGATTGACGAGAAGGGACAGCCGGGAGGCAACGTGGTCGTCGAGGAGAAGCCGGCGAGGCTGGCCGTGGGGGTCGTGGGGGCGGGCCGGGTGGGCGCGACGCTCGCCGCCGCACTGGGCCTGGCGGGCCACCGCACCGTCGCCGCTTCGGGGGTGTCGGACGCGTCCCGCAGGCGCGCGGAGACGCTGCTGCCGGGGGTGCCGCTGGTGGAGCCGCGGGCCGTGCTGGAGCACGCGGACCTCGTGCTGCTGACCGTCCCGGACGACGCGCTGCCCGATCTGGTGAGCGGTCTCGTGGAGACCGGTGCGATCCGCCCGGGCCAGTTGCTGGTGCACACCTCGGGCCGCTACGGCACGGCCGTGCTGGATCCGGCGCTGCGGGCCGGCGCGCTGCCGCTGGCGCTGCACCCGGTGATGACGTTCACCGGTTCGCGGGTGGACGTGCAGCGGCTGAACGGCTGCACGTTCGGCGTGACGGCCCCCGGCGAGCTGCGGATGGCCGCGGAGGCGCTCGTCATCGAGATGGGCGGCGAGCCGGAGTGGATCGAGGAGTCGGCGCGACCGCTCTACCACGCCGCGCTGGCGATCGGCGCGAACCACATGGTGACGCTGGTGGCGCAGTCGATGGACCTGCTGCGCGCCGCGGGGGTGCAGGAGCCGGGCCGCATGCTCGGCCCACTGCTGGGCGCGGCCCTGGACAACGCGCTGCGTTCCGGGGACGCGGCGCTGACCGGCCCGGTGGCCCGCGGCGACGCCGGCACCGTCAGCGCGCACCTGGCGGAGCTGCGCCGGCACGCGCCGGAGGACGTCGCCTCGTACGTGGCGATGGCCCGCGCGACCGCGGACCGCGCGCTGGCGAACGGCATGCTCAAGGCCGAGTACGCGGAGGCGCTGCTCGGCGCCCTCGCCGACGAGGGGATCCGATGACGGAACTGGTGCACCACGCGCGCGACCTCGAACCGGCCGCCGCCGTGGTCATGACGATGGGCGCGCTCCACGAGGGGCACGCCTCGCTGATCGAGGCGGCCCGGGCCCGCGCGGACGGCGGCCGGGTCACGGTGACCGTGTTCGTCAATCCGCTGCAGTTCGGGCCGAACGAGGACCTGGACCGCTACCCGCGCACCCTGGACGCGGACGTGAAGCTCGCCGGGGAGGCGGGTGCCGACGTGGTGTTCGCACCGGCCGCCGACGAGGTGTATCCGGGCGGCGAGCCGCAGGTGCGGCTGTCGGCGGGGCCGATGGGGGAGCGGTTCGAGGGCGCCTCGCGGCCCGGCCACTTCGACGGGATGCTGACCGTCGTCGCCAAGCTGCTGCACCTGACGCGGCCGCGGGTCGCGTTCTTCGGCCAGAAGGACGCCCAGCAGCTCGCGCTGATCCGCCGGATGGTCACCGACCTGAACTTCCCCGTGGAGATCGTCGGCGTGCCGACCGTCCGCGAGGGCGACGGCGTCGCGCTGTCCAGCCGCAACCGCTACCTGTCCGAGGTCGAGCGGGTGTCGGCCCGCGAGCTGTCCCGGGCGCTGTTCACCGGCCGGGAGGCGGCGGCCATGGGCCCCTCCGCGTCGCTGCGTGCGGCGACGGCGGTGCTGGAGAACGCCGCCTCGATGGAGCCGCCCGTCGTGCTGGACTACGTCGCCCTCATCGACCCCGCGGACTTCACCGACGCCGCCCCCGGCCACACCGGGCCGGCCGTGCTGGCTGTGGCCGCGCGGGTCGGCGCGACGCGGCTGATCGACAACATCCCCCTGGAGTTCGGAGATCCCGAATGACCGCCACCTGGAACGCCGGCCGCAGTGACGGCGCGGGCAGCAGCACCGGCATACGCCTGACCGCGCCGCCGCCCGGCTGGTCGCGGGAGGCGGACGTGGTCGTGGTCGGCTCGGGTGTCGCCGGGCTGACGGTGGCGCTGCGCTGCGCCGCGGCCGGCGCGAAGGTCACGGTGGTGACGAAGGCGCACCTGGACGACGGCTCCACGCGCTGGGCGCAGGGCGGCATCGCCGCGGCGCTGGGCGACGGCGACACCCCGGAGCAGCACCTGGAGGACACCCTGGTGGCGGGTGCCGGGCTGTGCGACGAGCCGGCGGTCCGCACCCTGGTCACCGAGGGCCCGGACGCGGTGCGGCGGCTGATGGACACCGGCGCGCACTTCGACACCGACGCGGCGTCCGGCGAGCTGCTGCTGACCCGGGAGGGCGGGCACCGCAGGCGCCGCATCACGCACGCGGGCGGTGACGCGACGGGGGCGGAGGTCTCCCGCGCGCTGATCGCCGCGGTGCGCGAGGCCGGCATCGACTTCGTCGAGAACGCCCTCGTGCTGGACCTGCTGACGGACGCGGAGGGCCGTACCGCGGGCGTCACCCTGCACGTGATGGGCGCCGGCGCCCGCGACGGGGTGGGCGCGGTGCGCGCGCCCGCCGTGGTGCTGGCCACCGGCGGTATGGGTCAGGTCTTCTCGGCCACCACCAACCCGGCGGTGTCCACCGGCGACGGCGTGGCGCTGGCGCTGCGGGCCGGTGCCGAGGTCAGCGACCTGGAGTTCGTGCAGTTCCACCCGACGGTGCTGTGGCTGGGCCCGGACGCCGAGGGCCAGCAGCCGCTGGTGTCGGAGGCGGTCCGCGGTGAGGGCGCGCACCTGGTGGACGCCGACGGGGTCCGCTTCATGGTGGGGCAGCACGAGCTGGCGGAGCTGGCCCCGCGCGACGTCGTCGCCAAGGGCATCATGCGCCGCATGCAGGAGACCGGCGCCGACCACATGCTGCTGGACGCCCGGCACTTCGGCGCGCGGATGTGGGAGGAGCGCTTCCCGACGATCCTGGCCGCGTGCCGGGCGCACGGCATCGACCCGGTGACGCGGCCGATCCCGGTGGCGCCGGCCGCCCACTACGCCTCCGGGGGCGTCCGCACCGACCTGCGGGGCCGCACGACCGTGCCGGGCCTGTACGCGTGCGGCGAGGTGGCGTGCACCGGCGTGCACGGCGCGAACCGGCTGGCGTCGAACTCGCTGCTGGAGGGCCTGGTCTTCGCCGAGCGGATCGCCGCGGACATCGCCGCGCACCCGGCGTCGTGCGGCGAGCCCGTCGTGCCGGAGGCGTTCGCCTCCCCGCTGCTGGCGCCCGAGGCCCGCTACGAGGTGCAGCGGATCATGTCGGCCGGCGCGGGCGTGCTGCGCAGCGCGGAGAGCCTGGCGGTGGCCGCGGGCGCCCTGGAGCGCCTGCACACCGCCGCGGTCGAGGCGTACGACCGGGACGGCAAGACCGAGGAGCCGTGCGTGGAGACCTGGGAGGCGACGAACCTGAGCCTGGTCGCCCGGGTCCTGGTCGCGGCCGCCCGTCGCCGCGAGGAGACCCGTGGCTGCCACTGGCGGGAGGACCGCCCGGACCGCGACGACGCCCGGTGGCGCCGGCACCTCGTCGTCCGGCTCACCCCGCACCGCACACTGGAGGTGCGGACCACGCAAGGCCCCGACTTCGCGGGCACGCGCCCCGCCGGGATCGGGGATGATGGGGCGGCCGCCGCCCCGCACCCGGCCCCCGCCGCACCGAAGGAGTTCTCGTGAGCACGCCCGACCGCCCCCTGCCCGTCTCGCTCCCGCTGCCGACGATCGGGCCGCCGTCCGCCGAGGCGGGCGGCTGCGGCGACGGCTGCGGCTGCGGCGCCGGGGAGGACTTCGCCCTGGACCCGCTGGAGTGCGGTCTGGACCCGGCGCTGGCCGAGCTGCTGGTGGACGCGGGCCTGGACCCGATCCAGGTCGAGGACATCGCGCACATGGCGATCGAGGAGGACCTCGACCAGGGCGTGGACGTCACCACCGTGGCGACCGTCCCCGAGGACGCGCTGTCCGTCGGCGACTTCACCGCGCGCGAGGCCGGCACGGTCGCCGGGCTGCGGGTCGCGGAGGCGGTGCTGTCGGTGGTGTGCACCGACGAGTTCGAGGTGGAGCGGCACGTCGAGGACGGCGACCGGGTCGAGGCGGGGCAGAAGCTGCTGACCGTCCGCACCCGTACCCGCGACCTGCTGACCGGCGAGCGCAGCGCCCTGAACCTGCTGTGCCGGATGTCGGGCATCGCGACCGCGACCGCCCGCTGGGTGGACGCGCTGGAGGGCACCACCACGCAGGTGCGCGACACCCGCAAGACCACGCCGGGCCTGCGGGCCCTGGAGAAGTACGCGGTGCGCTGCGGCGGCGGTGCCAACCACCGCATGTCGCTGTCGGACGCGGCCCTGGTCAAGGACAACCACGTGGTGGCGGCCGGCGGCGTCGCGCAGGCGTTCAAGCTGGTGCGCGACGAGTTCCCCGACGTGCCCATCGAGGTCGAGGTGGACACCCTGCACCAGGTGCGGGAGGTGCTGGACGCGGGCGCCGACCTGATCCTGCTCGACAACTTCACGCCCGCGGAGACCGCCGAGGCGGTGGCGATCGTCGGCGGCCGGGCGTTCCTGGAGTCCTCCGGGCGGCTGACGCTCGACAACGCCCGCGTGTACGCGGAGACGGGCGTCAACTTCCTGGCGGTGGGCGCGCTCACGCACTCCTCGCCGGTCCTCGACATCGGCCTGGACCTGCGAGCGGAAGCGTAAGGCGGATGCTGCTCACCATCGACGTCGGCAACACGCACACCGTCCTGGGGCTGTTCGACGGCGAGGAGATCGTCGAGCACTGGCGGATCTCCACCGACGCCCGCCGCACCGCGGACGAACTCGCGGTGCTGCTCCAGGGGTTGATGGGCATGCATCCGCTGCTCGGCGACCTCGGGGACGGCATCGACGGGATCGCGATCTGCTCGACGGTGCCGTCGGTGCTGCACGAGCTGCGGGAGGTGACGCGCCGCTACTACGGCGACGTCCCGTCGATCCTGGTGGAGCCCGGCATCAAGACCGGGGTGCCGATCCTCGTCGACCACCCCAAGGAGGTCGGCTCCGACCGGATCATCAACTCCCTTGCGGCCGTGCACCTCTACGGCGGTCCGTGCATCGTCGTCGACTTCGGCACCGCCACCACGTTCGACGCGGTGTCCGCGCGCGGGGAGTACGTCGGCGGGGCGATCGCGCCGGGCATCGAGATCTCGGTGGACGCGCTGGGGGTGCGCGGAGCGCAGCTGCGGAAGATCGAACTCGCGCGCCCGCGCAGCGTCATCGGCAAGAACACCATCGAGGCGATGCAGTCCGGCATCCTGTTCGGCTTCGCCGGGCAGGCCGACGGGATCGCCGAGCGGATGGCCCGCGAACTGGCCGACGACCCCGACGACGTGACGGTCATCGCCACCGGCGGCCTCGCGCCCCTGGTGCTGGGCGAGGCGTCGATCATCGACGCGCACGAGCCCTGGCTGACGCTGATCGGCCTGCGGCTCGTCTACGAGCGGAACGTGTCCACCACGTGAGCCGTTGCGCCGGTGAAGACCTGGTGACAACTGCCTGTTGAGGGCTCTCCGGTACAACCCGTACCCCCGTACCGTCGTCCTATGGGGCAGAGGTGGCCTTGACAGGCGGGGTGGGCGGCATGCGGGGTTCCAGCCGAGCGGGTGCGGCAGTCGCCGCGACGGCGCTGGCGGTGCTGGTGACGGGGCAGGGCGCGCGGGCGGACGACGGGGGACAGGCGGCGATCCGGCTGGTGTCCGCACCGGGGACGGTCTTCGTGCCGGACCCGGGCGGTGGTGCTTCGGCGCCGTTCGACGTGGTGCTGGCACCGGACGGCGGCACGGCCGTCACGGGCGCCACGGCCGTCTTCGACCTGTCGGCGCTGGCGGGCACGGTCGACGTGACGCCGCGCCCCGGCGAGGAGGACTGCACCTCGCAGGACCTGGAGGTCACCTGCGCCCTCGGGGACGTCGGCGGGCGCACCGAGCTGGCGCCGTTCACCCTCAGCGCCGCCGACGGGACGCCGCCCGGCGACGCCGGTGCGGTCACCGTGACGGTGACCGCGGACAACGCCCCTGCCGTCACGGCCACCGCCCACGTCGTCGTCGGCCGTCCCCGGCTGAGCGTGCTGCCGGCCGCGTCCGGGCGGCTGGCGGGCCGCTCGGTGGACGTGACGCCCGCGTTCGGCAACCGCGGGGACGTGGCGCTCACCCAGGGGGTGACCGTGCGCGTCAGCGGGTCGGCGCCCACCACACGGGAGTTCAGCAACTGCCGCTACGACCGGGCGGACCGGCCGACGGTCGCCGAGTGCGACTTCCCGGCGGTGCTGTCGCCCGGCCGGGCGGTGCGGACGGACGCCCCCTTCACCTTCACCGCCCCGCACGCCGCGACGAGCCTCGGCGTCTCCTACCAGGTGTGGCCCACCGGCAACCCGCCCGCCGGGACCGAGCCGCTGCCCGCCGACGCCCCCAGGGGCACCGCGGGCCCGCTCGGGCTCACGCCCTCCGACGAGGGCGCGCTGGTGGCCGGGACGGCCTTCGAGGGGCACTGGACGGTCGCCGCGGATCCCCCGCCCGCGCTCGTCGACTACGCGGCCACGCCGTTCACCATCGAGGGCGTCGTCGGCCAGACGCTGGACGTCGCGGTGCCCTACCCCACGGGCGGCCCCGCCGGCGGCCCGACCGCCGTCAGGGATCCGCAGGTCGTGACGATGCCGCAGGGCATCCACGCCGTGCTGCCGAGCCGGAGCGAACGGCGTCAGGCCGTCTACTGCGTCCCGGTGTCCGGCCGGACGGTCAGCTGCCCGTTCGGGCCCGGCGGCTACGGGCAGATCCTGCGGGTGCACATCGACGCGAACGTGCCGGACGCGGCCGGGACCATCGCGGTGGTGCCGCCGTCGGGCACCGATCGCGACCCGGCGGACGACCGGGCCGCGATCACCGTGTTCGTCACCGACCCCGCCGCGGCCACCGCCTCTCCTTCCACCGCCGCCGCCACCGGCGGTACGGGTGCGACGACCCCGCCCGCCGACACGGCCCCGTCGGACGGCGGCGACCCGTCGGGGCGCCGCGGTCTGGCCGTCACGGGCGCGGTCGGCGTCTCGTTCCTGTCGGCCGGCGCCTTCCTCGCGCTGGCGACGGGCAGCGTCCTGCTGGTCCGCCGGCGCCGCGCGTTCTGAGCGGCACGCCCGCCGGACGGGCACCGCGACCCGCCGCCGTGACGGCCGCTGCGAGCTGCGGGTCTGGGCCGTTCGGCCCCCGTCCTGGCGGGGCGCGCCGCGGAAAGGGCGCACCCATCCCGGCGACGCACCGCGTCGACCGGATTGCGCGAATTTTGTCCTCTTAGCACTTAAAGTCCATCCATGCCCACGCCACACGGAACCCGAGGCGGAATGGCGTTCAGCGCGGACGAACTGCGCGTGCTGCGGCGCGCGCTGGCGGAGGTGCTGCACCCCAGCAGGAGGGCGGGCCCGCCCGCGGTGCCCGCGGTGCCCCCGGCACCTCCGGCATCCCCTGCCGCCCTCGCCCCCGCCGCCGCGCCCCGCCCGGCGGAGTACGTCCAGGACTGCCTGCGACTGGTCGAGGCGCTCGACGAGGCGGTGCACGAGTCCGGGCGGCTGCGTGCCTTCCTGCTGGACGAACTGGTCCGCTACCGGCAGGCGCTCCCGGGCAGCGCGGGCGGGTACCTGGAACGCCTGACCGCCGCGCTCGCGGCGGGCTACGTGCCCCGCGCGGACGACCTGGCCGCCCTCCGGCGGTTGCGGGCGCTGCCGTGCGGTACCGCGGAGAACCGACGGCGGACGGTGCTGCTGCGCCGCTGCGAAACCCTCGCGGAGAACGACGTCCGACTGCGTCTGGAGGCCCATATGACCGCTCCGCGCCGACTGCTCACCCTGCCCGGGCTCGCCGACGAGCCCGCGCCGAAGCCCGGACCCGAACCAGCGCCCGGCCCCGCGCGGGCGCCGGACGAGAAGCCCGAGCCGGGCACCCCGGACAAGCCGCGCACCCCCACGCCCGCGGAGATCTGGCCCCCGCACCGCCGGACGGGCAAGCCCGACCAGGCGGCCCGCAGCGCCTGACCGCCCCGCACCGGCACGCGGCGCCGGGCCGGCCCACCCGCCGGCCCGGCGCCGCGTCGACGCGGTTCGGGCAGCGGTCTCTCGCTGAGCGTGCCGGACCGGTGCCGCTCCGGTGCGGGAGCGGCACCCGTACCGGCACGCTCACCGCCCACCTCTCCGGCGGGACGCGCCCGCCATCGCCGCCGCCGCGGCGAGCATCGTCAGGGCCGCCGCGCCGGCGGCCACGTCGCGGCTGGTCGCTCCCAGCCCCCGCCGGTGCCCGAACGCCGGCCCCACCCGCCCGTCCGGCGCGTAGACCACCGCCCGGGTCGTCCCGGCCGCCCCGGCGCAGCCGGCGTCGGCGCGGATGCCGTGCACCGAGCCGTCCGGCAGCCGCACCCGGCAGGTCGCGACCCGGGCGCCGTGCTCCCAGCGGTACTGCGGCGGCTCCAGGGTGGCGACGGCGTCCCGGCCCTTGACCGACAGGTACCAGTCGGGGGCGTACAGCAGCGTGGTGGCGAGCAGCACGATCATGGCGGGCACCGTCACCAGGAACGCCACCCCCGTCCACGGCACGCTGGGGACCGCCGCCCACGCGAAGAACAGGCCCGCGAAGCCGAGCACCGCCACCACCACGCCCAGCAGTTCGCCGACCAGCACGGTGCTCGCGAACAGCACCAGCAGCACGACCGCCGCCGTCAGCAGGTACAGCAGCCAGAACCCGACGGCCCTGCTCGGGGGGTCCGGGATCTCCGAGGGGGCCGGGCCGGCGAGGCGGCGCACCGCGGCCCGGCGGCCGGGCGCCGCCCCGAACTCGGTGACGATGTGCCGGACCTGCCGGGCGCCCGCCTCGGTGGCGCCCAGCTCGCGCAGCCGGGCCATGTCGAACCCGGCCTCGGACAGCGTCCTGCGGTTCGACGCGGACAGCGAGTCCAGGAACGCGTCGATCGGCGGGTCGCCTTCTCGCTCAGCCACGGTGGTGGGTGCCTTTCGGTGCGGTGCCGCCGCGGGTCCGGCGCCTGCCGGACCCGCGGTGTCGGCATGCTGGGGCTTCAGCCTGCCACGCGGGGAGTGCCGTCAGCCTGAGGCGGGCGTCCGGTGCCGGGCCCGGTGTGCGCGCAGACCGAGGGCGGGCGGAGGCGCCGACCCGGCGCTGGCTACGCTGGACGGCATGGACTACGTTTCCGCGATCGTGCCGCCGCTCGTGATGGCGGTGTTCTTCACCGTTCTGGTCGTGACGATCATCAAGCACCAGGGTGGCGCCAACAAGGGCAAGGAGGACGCCGCGGTCGACGCCGCGCTGGCCCGTGCCGAGGCCTCCCGCCGGGCCGCCGAGGGTGGCACGGAGTAGTAATTCGGGCATTTCCGCTTATAGGCCCGTAGGATCCCAGTGTGCCCCGACCGCTGGGAGAGCTCGAAGACGCCGTGATGACACGGGTGTGGGAGTGGAACCGCCCGGTCACGGTTCGTGAGGTACTCGAAGACCTGACGCGGGACCGCGCCATCGCCTACACAACGGTGATGACCGTAATGGACAACCTGCGCCAGAAGGGGTGGGTGCGGCGCACCCAGGAAGGCCGCGCATATCGCTATGAGGCGGTATCGACGAGGGCCGCATACTCCGCCGCACTGATGAACGAGGCGTGGGCGGCGAGTGACAACCCCGCCGCCGCACTGGTCCACTTCTTCGGCATGATGTCCCCGGAACAGCGCGAGGCGTTGCGGGACGCAATGCGCATCATCGAGTCCGGCGACCCCTCGGGACCGGGTGAACCCGAAGGGCGATAGCGTCCGCTCATGCCCCTCATGTCGAATGACGTCACGATCCGCCGCGCCCGTACCGCCGATGTCCCCGCCGTGCGGGCCCTGCTGGACTCCTATGTGCGTCAGGGCATCCTGCTCGACAAGGCCACCGTGACCCTTTATGAGGACATCCAGGAGTTCTGGGTGGCCGAACAGGACGAGGACGCCCGGGTGGTGGCCTGCGGCGCGCTGCACGTGATGTGGGAGGACCTGGCCGAGGTCAGGACGCTGGCCGTGG
Source organism: Actinacidiphila rubida (assembly GCF_900110255.1). GTDB lineage: Bacteria > Actinomycetota > Actinomycetes > Streptomycetales > Streptomycetaceae > Actinacidiphila > Actinacidiphila rubida. The sequence goes on along the minus strand of NZ_FODD01000042.1, from coordinate 36,159 downwards.
CCTCCGAACTGCACGGCAGGGGCGTCGGCCACCAGCTGCTCGCCAAGCTGCTGCAGACCGCGCGGTGGCTGGGAGTCCGCCGCATTTTCTGCCTGACCTTCGAAGTGGACTTCTTCGCCAAGCACGGCTTCGTGCAGATCGGGGAGACCCCGGTGGACGGCGATGTCTTCGGCGAGCTCCTCCGGTCCAATGACGAGGGTGTCGCCGAGTTCCTCGACCTCGAGCGAGTGAAACCGAACACCTTGGGCAACAGTCGCATGCTGCTGCAACTCTGAGGGGATCCGGTTTGTCCGGATCGCGCTACCTCGGGCGAACCTGTTCGCGCAAGGGGTTTGTGTTTTCCGGTGAAAGGCGGTTTGCTTTTACCGTTAATCCGTTTTCGATGAAAGGGAAGCCGGTGGCACAGAAGGTTCAGGTCCTTCTTGTTGACGACCTCGACGGTGGCGAGGCGGACGAGACCGTGACGTTCGCACTCGACGGTGTGACGTACGAGATCGATCTCACCACGGAGAATGCCGACAAGTTGCGGGGTCTGCTCAACCCGTACACGGACCGTGGCCGGCGTACCGGTGGACGGGCGGGCCGTGGGCGTACGAAGGCTGTCCGCAGCGGCGGCTCCTCCGGCCCCGACACCGCCAAGATCCGCGCGTGGGCCAAGGAGAAGGGCTACGAGGTCAACGATCGCGGCCGTGTGCCCGCGACCATCCGCGAGGCGTACGAGAAGGCCCACGGCTGATCCTGGGCGCGCGTCCGCAGCGTGATCCGATGGCACGCCGTCGCCAGTGCGGCGACGAGTGCCGTCAGGCCGACGGGCACCCCCGATCCGTCGGCGAGATCCGACACACGCAGAGCGGGTACGGCGGATTCCACGTCGAATCCCGGCCGAGGAGGCCGCAGCCACACCGGTGCCGACCGGTCGTACGCGGCCTCCCGGCGGACCCATTCGGGATGCGCCGGGGCCCGCATCAGGCTGCCCGAGCCCAGCGCGGCCAGGTCCAGGGCGATCCCGCCCCACTCCAGCCACTCCAGCAGCCCCGGCAGCTCCTCGGCGCTGCCCGCGGCGACCAGCAGCCGGATCCGGTGTCCGTCCAGCGCGACGGGCCCCAGCTGCTCCGGCCGTGAGAAGCGGCTGAGCATCGCGAAGCCGGCCTCCGCCGGTACGTCCAGCGCGTCGAACCGCGCCCCCGTGACCAGACCGGGGGGCGACCCGGCGACCGGCCACCCCAGCTCGTGCTCGTACCAGCCCATACCGTGAGCAACTGTCCGCCGGGCCCTTGGTTACGCACCGCCTTCGCGTGCTCGCGGCCGGTGAGAGGTGCCGTCTCGCATGGTGTCGGATCGTGTTCGCCCGTAGCGCACTCGAAACGCTGGCGCCGTGTGGATTACCGGCGGCTGAGGGTAAGAAGTACCTAGTGAGAAGGGCTGGTGTTCGAGCAGGAGGGACGGGCGTTCGCCACGGGCGTACTCGAGAACGGGGTATTCGCCTGGCCTGCGGGAACATCGTCTCGCACCATCGAGGTTGTGGGAGTGACGTCAGCCGGTAGCGCGGCTCGCACCTGTTTCCCTTCGGGATGCGGGGGCGATACGTGAGCGGCGCCGCTGTGCGCGACTAGCATGCGGTAGGACAGGGAGGGGACCGACCCCTCACTGCCCGACCGCTCTGAGGAGCGATTAACGATGTTCGAGAGGTTCACCGACCGCGCGCGGCGGGTTGTCGTCCTGGCTCAGGAAGAAGCCCGGATGCTCAACCACAACTACATCGGCACCGAGCACATCCTCCTGGGCCTGATCCATGAGGGTGAGGGTGTCGCCGCTAAGGCACTGGAGAGCCTCGGGATTTCGCTCGAGGCGGTCCGCCAGCAGGTGGAGGAGATCATCGGCCAGGGCCAGCAGGCCCCGTCCGGCCACATCCCCTTCACGCCCCGAGCCAAGAAGGTGCTGGAGCTGTCGCTCCGCGAGGCCCTTCAGCTCGGCCACAACTACATCGGCACCGAGCACATCCTGCTCGGCCTGATCCGCGAGGGCGAGGGCGTCGCCGCCCAGGTCCTGGTGAAGCTGGGCGCCGATCTGAACCGGGTCCGGCAGCAGGTCATCCAGCTGCTGTCCGGTTACTCCGGCGGGAAGGAGTCGGCGACGGCCGGCGGGCCGGCCGAGGGCACCCCCTCGACCTCGCTCGTCCTGGACCAGTTCGGCCGCAACCTCACCCAGGCCGCCCGTGAGACCAAGCTCGACCCGGTGATCGGGCGCGAGAAGGAGATCGAGCGGGTCATGCAGGTGCTGTCCCGCCGCACCAAGAACAACCCCGTCCTGATCGGCGAGCCGGGCGTCGGCAAGACCGCCGTCGTCGAGGGCCTGGCCCAGGCGATCGTCAAGGGCGAGGTTCCCGAGACGCTGAAGGACAAGCAGCTCTACACGCTGGACCTGGGTGCCCTGGTCGCCGGCTCCCGGTACCGCGGTGACTTCGAGGAGCGCCTGAAGAAGGTGCTCAAGGAGATCCGCACGCGCGGCGACATCATCCTGTTCATCGACGAGCTGCACACCCTGGTCGGCGCCGGCGCGGCCGAGGGCGCGATCGACGCGGCCTCGATCCTGAAGCCGATGCTGGCCCGGGGCGAGCTGCAGACCATCGGTGCCACCACCCTGGACGAGTACCGCAAGTACCTGGAGAAGGACGCGGCCCTCGAGCGCCGCTTCCAGCCCATCCAGGTGGCCGAGCCCTCGCTCCCGCACACCATCGAGATCCTCAAGGGTCTGCGCGACCGGTACGAGGCGCACCACCGGGTGTCCATCACGGACGAGGCCCTGGTGCAGGCGGCCACGCTGGCCGACCGCTACATCTCGGACCGCTTCCTGCCGGACAAGGCGATCGACCTGATCGACGAGGCCGGCTCGCGGATGCGCATCCGCCGGATGACCGCGCCGCCGGACCTGCGCGAGTTCGACGAGAAGATCGCCGAGGTGCGCCGGGAGAAGGAGTCCGCGATCGACTCGCAGGACTTCGAGAAGGCCGCGTCGCTGCGGGACAACGAGAAGCAGCTGCTCGCCGCGAAGGCCAAGCGGGAGAAGGAGTGGAAGGCCGGCGACATGGACGTCGTCGCCGAGGTCGACGGCGAGCTGATCGCCGAGGTCCTCGCCACCGCCACCGGCATCCCGGTCTTCAAGCTCACCGAGGAGGAGTCCTCCCGGCTGCTGCGCATGGAGGACGAGCTCCACAAGCGCGTCATCGGCCAGAAGGACGCCGTCCAGGCGCTGTCCAAGGCGATCCGGCGTACCCGCGCCGGCCTGAAGGACCCGAAGCGTCCCGGTGGCTCGTTCATCTTCGCCGGCCCGTCCGGCGTGGGTAAGACCGAGCTGTCCAAGGCGCTCGCGGAGTTCCTGTTCGGCGACGAGGACGCGCTGATCTCCCTCGACATGTCGGAGTTCAGCGAGAAGCACACCGTCTCGCGGCTGTTCGGCTCCCCGCCCGGCTACGTCGGGTACGAGGAGGGCGGCCAGCTCACCGAGAAGGTGCGCCGCAAGCCGTTCTCCGTCGTCCTCTTCGACGAGGTCGAGAAGGCCCACCCGGACATCTTCAACAGCCTGCTGCAGATCCTGGAGGACGGTCGCCTGACCGACTCCCAGGGCCGGGTCGTGGACTTCAAGAACACGGTCATCATCATGACGACCAACCTCGGCACCCGGGACATCTCCAAGGGCTTCAACCTGGGCTTCGCCGCCCAGGGCGACACGAAGTCCGGGTACGACCGGATGAAGGCCAAGGTCAGCGACGAGCTGAAGCAGCACTTCCGCCCGGAGTTCCTGAACCGCGTGGACGACGTGATCGTCTTCCCGCAGCTCAGCCAGGACGACATCCTGCAGATCGTCGACCTGATGATCGACCGGGTGGACGAGCGGCTGCGTGACCGCGACATGGGCATCGAGCTGTCCACCGAGGCGAAGGTCCTGCTGTCCAAGCGGGGCTACGACCCGGTGCTCGGCGCCCGGCCGCTGCGCCGCACGATCCAGCGGGAGATCGAGGACTCGCTGTCCGAGAAGATCCTGTTCGGCGAGCTGCGCCCCGGCCACATCGTCGTCGTGGACGTCGAGGGCGAGGGTGAGACCGCGAAGTTCACCTTCCGCGGCGAGGAGAAGGTCACCGTGGCCGACGCCCCGCCCGTGGAGACCGCGAGCGGCCCGCCCAACCTCTCCAAGGAGGCCTGACGCCTCCGGCGCGTCCCAGCGCCACCCCAGGGCCCGCCCCGGACCAGCACCGCTGGTCCGGGGCGGGCCAATATATTGCTGATCGAGACCACAGGAAGCGCCTGTGCACAGTCTGTGAGGGGGTCGGCCGATGACCGTTCTCGACGAACTGTGGCGCGAGATCGACGCCACCGTGAAGACCGAGGGTTTCAAGATCGAGATTCTCGACGGGAAGGTCGTGATGACGCCACAGAGCCCCGAGCAGGACTGGACGATCGATGAGATCAAGTCCGCAGTCCGCAAGGCCGGCATCGCCTTCAACCGCCTCGTCAGCAAGGTGGCCATCGACTTCCCCGACGAGACCTCCTCGGCCCCGGACGTCTCCGTCCTCGACAAGGATGCGCACCGCAACCAGAACCGCTTCACCTGCATCGACCTGCTCGCCGCCTTCGAGGTCGTGTCCAGGCCCGGCGACCGGAACGACTACGTCATCAAGGTGGAGAAGTACGGGCGGTACGGCGTCGGTGTCTACGTCATCGCCGACCCGTTCACCCGCGTGTGCACGCTCTTCGAGAAGCCGAACGGTTCGGGCTACGGCGAGCGGACCGAGCTGCCGTACGGCGAGTCCTTCATGGTGCGGCTGGCTACGGGGGAGTCGTTCACCGTGGACACCGGCACCTTCCCCGTGAAGGAGGCCTGACGCCTCCGGCGCGTCCCAGCGCCACCCCAGGGCCCGCCCCGGACCAGCACCGCTGGTCCGGGGCGGGCCCCTTTGTGTGCGTGCGGCGGCTCGGGGTGGGTGCGGGGAGGTCGTGCGGGGGGTGGCCGCGGGCACGAATGCGGGGGAATTCGGGGATTCGGATGTGGCCCGGGCCACATCCGGATGGTGCGTGAATGGATCGGAAAAGGGGCGCGCGGGTGACGTGCCGCACGTGAGCCACGCCACTTACTAAGGGAAATAGTGGAGAGCCGGTGGACGGTGGTCCGTCCACAGGGTGGGGACGGGGGAAACCAAGGGCCAGCCCGTGGGGCGGCGGGCAAAACGGGCGTAACGGGAGGTATCAACCCCGTGTGGAGGGGGTTCGGAGGGGGAGGCCGCTACGAGCCGGGGTAGTAAGAGGGCTCCTTGCCACCGCACTGAATGCCGGGTTACCAAGGATTGGCAGCGGGCCGCAGACGGAATCTGCTGCTCTCCCGATTCAGTGAGGTTATTTCTCCATGCGCAAGATCTCGACGATGAAGAACCGCACCCCGAAGTCCGTTACCCGCGGCCGGGTCGCCGTGGTGACCGGAGGACTGGTCGCGGCGATCGCGCTGGGTTCGACCGCAGCAATGGCTGCTGCCCCCGCGCAGCACGACGCCACCGCGTCGGCGAGCAGCGTGACCCAGGCCGTGCAGAAGCAGGCCGCGGACCAGAAGGCCGCAGCCGTGAAGAAGGCCGCGGACGCCAAGGCCGCCGCCGAGGCGAAGAAGGCCAACGAGGCGAAGAAGGCCGCCGACGCCAAGGCCCGGGTCAACGGCTGGGTCACCCCGGCCGAGCACTACGTCCTCGGCGCGGGCTACGCCCAGGCCGGCCCGCACTGGATACACAAGCACTCCGGCCAGGACTTCGTCGTGCCGTCCGGCACCACCGTGCGCGCCGCGCACACCGGTACCGTCGTCACCGCCGGCTGGGGCGGCGCCTACGGCAACAACATCGTGATCAAGCACGGCTCGCAGCTGTACACCCAGTACGGCCACCTGTCCAAGATCGAGGTCCACGTGGGCGAGCCGGTCACCACCGGTGAGGAGATCGGCAAGTCCGGCTCCACCGGCAACTCGACCGGCCCGCACCTGCACTTCGAGGTCCGGACCACGCCGTACTACGGCTCCTCCGTCGAGCCGCTGCACTTCCTGCGCGCCCACGGCGTCAACCCGTGAGCGGACTGATCGACTCGCAGGAGTGACCGGGTCACGGTGACCCGACAGAACCCGGCGGCCGGCTCCGAGCAGAACGCTCGGAGCCGGCCGCCTCGCCGTGTCGGCCCAGCGGCCGGGGGCGATCAGTTCACCGAGAGGTTCGTCTCCGCCTGGGCGACCAGATCGAGGGCGACCTCGAGGATGGCCGCGCGCTTCTCCTCGGGGTCGCCCTCGACGTTGCGCATCACGAACATCCCGGCGTGCATCGAGAACAGCGCGGTGACGCTGCGCACCTGCGCGGCCAGCGGCGCCCCGGGGTCCTTCATCAGGTCGCCGAGGGCGGCCGTGGAGGTCTTGAAGGTCTCGCCGATGGTCAGCTCGCGGACCGACGCCTGGTTCTCCTGGATGAAGCGGAACAGGTCCGCGGAGTGCCACAGGATGTCGCTGTAGCGGCGCAGGACCTCCTGCTTGGTGGCCAGCGTCCGCGGCTGCCCCTCGGCCCAGGCGAGCAGGTCCCTGATCGGCTGGGCGAGGTCCTCGGCGATACTGCTGAGGATGTCTTCCTTGGTCTTGAAGTGGTAGTACAGCGCGGCCTTGGTGACGTCGAGCCGCTCGGCGATCTCGCGGAGCGACGTCTTCTCGTACCCCTGCTCGGCGAACAGTGCCAGAGCGACTTCCTGGATCCGGCGGCGCGTGTCGCCCCGGCGCGGATGGTGCGGTGTGGCCATCGGTTCGTCGCTCTCCTGCTGCACTACGCGTCACGCGGGGCTGGGGTGTGCGTGACGGGCCCGGTTGCCCCCCAACGGTAGGGCCTTAGGGTGAGGCTACGCACTTACTTGACGCCCGGCTAGTACGCACCGTACCTTGCTGCTGTCTACAGAACTAGCCGGGCGGCAAGTAAGCACCCTGAACCACCGCCCTCGCACGGGGGAGAAGCAACGGTCATGTCCCAGACCGCAACGCCCGCCGCCGCCAACGAGCCGCGCCAGCGCAGCGTGCGCGTCGTGATGGTCGGCCTCATGGTCGCGATGCTGCTCGCGATGCTCGACAACATGATCATCGGCACCGCGATGCCGACGATCGTCGGCGAGCTCGGCGGCCTCAACCACCTGTCATGGGTGGTCACCGCCTACACACTGGCCACCGCCACGTCGACCCCCATCTGGGGCAAGCTCGGCGACATGTTCGGCCGCAAGAACATCTTCCTGATGTCGATCGTGCTGTTCCTGGCGGGTTCCGCGCTGTCCGGCATGGCGCAGACGATGGACCAGCTGATCACCTTCCGCGCCGTGCAGGGCCTGGGCGCCGGCGGTCTGATCGTCGGCGTGATGGCGATCATCGGCGAGCTGATCCCGCCGCGCGAGCGCGGCAAGTACCAGGGCCTCACCGCCGGCGTCATGGCCATCGCCATGATCGGCGGCCCGCTGGTCGGCGGCTCCATCACCGACAACTGGGGATGGCGCTGGAGCTTCTACATCAACCTGCCGATCGGCGTCGTCGCGCTCGCGATGATCACCATCGTGCTGCACCTGCCCAAGAAGCGGACCAAGGCCCGCATCGACTACTTCGGCGCCGCCCTGCTGACCGTGGCCATCACCTCGCTGGTGCTGCTCACCACCTGGGGCGGCACGCAGTACGCGTGGGGCTCCGGCCAGATCATCGGCCTGCTGGTGCTGGGCCTCGCCGCCCTGGCCGGCTTCGTGTTCGCCGAGACCCGTGCCGCCGAGCCGATCCTGCCGCTGCGCATCTTCCGCAGCGGGAACTTCACGCTGATCTCCCTGATCGGCTTCCTGGTCGGCTTCACCATGTTCGGCTCGATGACGTTCCTGCCGCTGTTCCAGCAGACCGTGCAGGGCGCCTCGGCGACGAACTCCGGCCTCCTGCTGCTGCCGATGCTGCTGTCGATGATGGCGGTGTCGATGGTCGCCGGCCGGGTCACCACCTCCACCGGCAAGTACAAGATCTTCCCGATCGTCGGCGGCGCGCTGATCATCGCCGGCCTCTTCCTGCTGTCCACCATGGACGTGCACACGACCCGGCTGATGTCCGGCGTGTTCATGGCGGTGCTCGGCCTCGGCATGGGCTGCATCATGCAGATCACCATGCTGATCGCGCAGAACAGCGTGGAGATGAAGGACATCGGCGTCGGCTCGTCGTCGGCGACCCTGTTCCGGACGATCGGCGGCTCCTTCGGCGTCTCCCTGTTCGGCGCGCTGTTCACCCACAAGGTGCAGCACGGCATGTCGAGCGTCGCGGGCGGCCAGGGTTCCGAGGCCACCAAGGGCGGTGCGCAGCTCGACCCGGCGACGGTCGCCAAGTTCCCGCCCGCGATGAAGGACGCCTACTTCCACGCGGTGGCGTCCGGCACCCACGTGGTCTTCCTGTGGGGCGCGGTCATCAGCATCGTCGGCTTCATCGCCGCCTGGTTCCTGGTCGAGACCCCGCTGCGCGGCCACGCCGCCAAGGCCGCCCCGGCGGCCGAGGACACGCCGGTCCTGGCCGACGCGCACTGACCGGCGACCGCTGACGCGCACGGCGCCGCGTCCTCCGACCGCATCGACGGCCGGGCCCTTCCCCCGGGGGCCCGGCCGTCGCCGTTCCCGGCGACTCGCCCGCCCCTGCCCGACGCGCCGGGCCGTTCCGGCGCGCCGCGTCCCCGGCCCGTCCTGCCGGGTCCCGCCCTTCCCGTCGGCGTTCAGCGCCCGTCGCGGTGGCCGGGACGCGGGAGGGGGAGGAGGCCGAGGGACTGGGCGCGCAGGACGGTGGACAGCCGGTCGGCGGTGCCGAGCTTCCGGTAGGTGTGCTGGATGTGCTTGTGCGCGGTGCGCACGGATATGCCGAGGCGGCGCCCGATGGCCTCGGCGGTGAGGGACCCCGCGAGGAGGGTGAGGACGGCCGTCTCCCGCGGGGTCAGGCCGTGCTCGGCGGCGAGGCGGACCGGGTCGGCGGCTGCCACGGCCGGACCCACGGCCGGACCCACAGCGCGAGCCGCGGCCGGATCCGCGATCGGACCCGCGGCCTGGCCCGCGGCCGGACCCGGCGCGGGCGGCACGGCCTGCGGCGGGGGCGTGCGCAGACGGCGCAGCGTGCGGCACTGCCGCTCCACCCCGCACAGCAGCGGCTGGAGGCGGTGCGCGCCGTCCACCTCGGCCGGGGTGAACGGCGACCCCGTGCGCAGCAGCAGCCAGCCGCGCAGCGGCTCCTCCGTGTCGGGGAACGGGATCGTCAGGACGTCCCGGGCGCCCAGTTCCTCGCGGGCGATCGTGGCGAAGGCCGTGCCGCGCCAGCGGGCGTCGCCGATGATCCCGCCCGCGCTCACCGGTGCGGGGTCGCCCGACACCAGGTAGTGGTCGACGACCGGGTAGCAGCGGCGTATCGCGGCACGCAGCGGCCCGCTGACCGCGTCGGCCCCGAGGCTCTCCGTCGGCTCCCACAGGCGGACCGCGCCCCGCTCCGGGGTCCAGTCGTCCTCCTTGTGGACCAGCAGGTCGGCGCCGAGCGTGCCGAGGACCTCCTCGGCGATCGACCGCCACAACGCGTCGGGGTCCGGCTCGTGCAGGGCCGCGATCGCCAGGTCGGCGATCCGGTCGTGGCCCGCGTGCGTCACGGAGCTCCCTCGCGTCCTGGTGGTCCCGGCCCCGGCAGGGCCTTTCCCACTGTTTGTCGCGTGCCCGGCGGCCGCCCGGCTACGCAGTTCTCCCCATGGTCCCGGTGCGGGCGCCGTTGGCAAGCTTGGCCGCGTCGGGCCCGGCCCGACCGCACAGTCGTCCCGGCCACCGGCGGGGGAGCCCAGCCGGCGGGGGGCCGGTGTGGCCACGGGGGGAGAGCGGGGGCCGGGGCGGAAGGTGTGCCGGGGGCCGGGCCGGGACCGCGGGGTGCGCGGCGACGCGATGTCACAGGGCGTCGGCGTCGCGGCACTCCGGCGGCGCGGAATTCCGGCCCTCCGGAGCTCAGGAACTCCGGTATCGCGGAACGGCCGGGAAGAGACCCGGGAGAGACCCGGAAGGGAAGCTGCCGCGCTCAGCGCGGCAGCAGCAGCTGGGCGACGGCCCCGCCGCCGTCCTCCGCGGGGGCGTTGCGGAAGGTCAGGCGGGCGCCGAGGACGCGGGCCTGGCCGGTCGCGATGGTCAGGCCCAGGCCGTGCCCGCTGCCGGCCCGGTCGCTGCTGCCGGTGCGGAACCGGCTCGGGCCTTCGCGCAGCAGATCGGCGGGGAAGCCGGGGCCGTGGTCGCGCACCCGCAGGAACGGGCCGTCGACCACCACCTCGATGAGCGGGCGGCCGTGCCGGGCCGCGTTCGCCAGCAGGTTGCCGAGGATCCGCTCCAGGCGGCGCGGATCCGTCTGCACGACCGCCTCCTCCTCGACCGTCACCTTCGCGTCCGGCGCCAGCGCCGGCACCCGGCGCCGCACGAACTCGCCGAGCGCCACCTCCGCCAGGTCCGCCTGCTCGGCGGCGCCGTCCAGCCGGGCCACCTCCAGGACGTCCTCGACGAGCGTGCGCAGCGCGTGCACCCGGTCCCTGACCAGCTCCGACGGGCGGCCCGGCGGCAGCAGCTCGGCCGCGGTGACCAGGCCGGTGACCGGGGTGCGCAGCTCGTGCGCGATGTCCGCGGTCACCCGCCGCTCGGCCTCCAGCCGCAGCTGCAGGGCGTCGGCCATGGCGTCCACGGCCCGGGCCAGCTCGTCCGTCTCGTCCCGCACCCGGCGGCCGCCGATGGCCTCGCGCACCCGCACCTGGGTGTCGCCGTCGGCGACCCTGCGGGCGGCGGTCGCCGCCTTGTGCAGCCGGCGTGACATCCGGCCGCCGATCAGCACGCCGACCGCCGTGCCGACGCCGACCACCGCGATCGAGCCCACCACCAGCGCCTGGTCCAGGTCGACCAGCACGGAGTAGCGGTCGGTGAACGCGCCCTTCAGCGACAGCACCCGGCCGTCGCTCAGGGGCGTCTCGGCCCACACCGTCGGGGCGCCGTGCCTGTTCTCCTGCACGAACGTGGCGCGCTGGCCCTTGGCCGCGTAGTCCCGCAGCGGATCGGGCAGCGCCGGGTCGTCGACCTTGGCGAAGAAGGCGGGGCGGCCGGTGAGCTCGTAGATGCGCAGCGCCGACTGGACCTTCTCGTCCTGCACGTCCCGGGTGCTGTTGATCATGCTGACCCGGGCGGCGTTGTGCACGACCAGGCTCAGCGCGACGGCCACCAGCGCGGAGACCACCGCGATGGCCGCGCTGAGTTTCCACTGGAGTCCGCCACGGAAGAACGTGCGCATGGTCAGGCCCGCAGCTTGTAGCCGAAGCCGCGTACCGTCTCGATCCGGTCCTGGCCGATCTTGGCGCGCAGCCGCTGCACGTGGACGTCGACGACGCGGGTGTCGCCGCCCCACTCGTAGTCCCACACCCGCTCCAGCAGCCGGTCCCGGGACAGCACGGTGCCGGGGGCCTCCGCGAACTCGAGCAGCAGCCGCATCTCGGTGGGGGTGAGGGCCAGGCGGGCGCCGTCCCGGGTGACCTCCAGGCCCTCCGGGTCGATCGCGATGTCGCCGAACGCCAGCAGCGCCCCGTCGTCGGCGGGCTCGCCGGCGGACGCGGCCCGGAAACGGCGCAGCACCGCGCGGATGCGGGCCACCAGCACCGCGCCGTCGAACGGTTTGGTGACGTAGTCGTCGGCGCCGGCCTCCAGGCCGAGCACGATGTCGATGGCGTCGGCGCGCGCCGACACCATGATCACCGGGACGGTGGACTCGTCGCGGATCCTGCGGCACAGGCTCACGCCGTCCAGACCCGGCAGCATCACGTCGAGCAGTGCCAGGTCGGGCTGGTCGGTGCGGAAGGCGTCCAGGCCGGTCAGCCCGTCGGGGGCCGCGGTGACCTGGAAGCCGTCGCGCTCCAGCGCGAGAGTCGTCGCCTCGCGGATGACGTCGTCGTCCTCGACGAACAGAACATGAATGGCCGCCATGCGCCTATCGTCCCCCAGACGGCGCAGCCGCCGTACCGCCCGTGCCCGTCGCCGACGGCAGGTCGGGGTCGACCGGCGTCGCGTCGGGCACCGGCACCGGGTCGGTGGCCAGCGGTTCGGGAGAGGCCGTCGGCGTCTTCGCGCCGTAGTCCTGGTAGGTGCGGGCGACCTGCACGAACTGGTTGCCGCGCCACACGTACGTGGCCGACTCCTCGCCCGTGGGGTACGCGACCGGGTCGTCGGAGCGGTAGACCTCGTGGATCACCTGGAGCTTGCCGCTGTCGACCGTGCCGTACACACCGGTGTGCTCGTCGGCGAACACGTTCTGGTACTTGCCGTCGACCATCCGGTACACGTACGACGCGACGCCCAGCCCGTCGCCGCAGGTCATGACGTTGACCACCAGATCGGGGCCGTCACCGGCGGTGAGGTCGCCGGCGTCGGTGTCCATCGGGTAGTCGTCGTCGTCACAGGGGGTCAGGTCCTCGCGCACGTCGGCGCTGACGCTGGAGTCCTTGCGGATCATGGTCGCCAGGGCCGCCGGATTGGCGGCGATGGCGGGCGCCGTCGTCGAACGCGGCTTGACCGTCTCGGTGGGCGCCGGGCCCTCCCTGCGAGCACCGGTGACGGACGAACCGCAGCCGGCAACCACGACGCACGCGCAGGTCAGCGCGCTCGCCGCGGTGAGGGAGGCTATGCGGCGCACACGCTCTCCCTTCGTGAGTAGCCATAGGTGCCGTGCTCCAGTTCGTACCGCAGCCGGGCCAGTGCCCGGTGCAGGGTGCTCTTCACCGTACCGGTGGACATGCCCAGCGCACGGGCCGTCTCCTCGGTCGTGAGCTGCCCGTAATGGCGCATGATCACGACCTGGCGCTGCTTGGGCGCCAGTACCCGCATCGCGTCCCGCAGCATCTCGCGGTCGGCGCGCTGCTCCGCGCCGTCGTCGACGGTGGCTTCCGGCAGCTCGGCGGAGGGCACTTCCTCCAGTTTGCGGTTGCGCCACCACTCCGTGCGGGTGTTGATCATCACACGCCGCATGTACGCGTCAGCGAGTGCCTTGTCGGCGATGCCGTCCCAGCGCGGGTAGGTGCGCACGAGGGCGGTCTGGACGAGGTCCTGGGCGTCGATGGGATCCGGGACCAGCCTGCGGGCGCTGCGCAGCAGGGCGTCCTGCCGGGTCCGGACGTACTCCTCGAACTCCAGTACCGCGCCGTTCGCCGTCATTGGTGCCTCCGCCCCGTGTGCCTCATGCCGTGCCGGGGAAGGTCTCCCACCGGCCGCAACTGAAGCTACGGAGCGGATGTTGGGCTTTCGCCACCACGAGCGCACAGCGGACGCACAGCAACCCATCGGTTGTGTAACGGGTGTGGGGCGAATGGGGACAACCGTCGTATTGGCGGTCGTATCCCCGGCGTGAGGGGTCCATAAAGAGGACATAAAGCCAGGTGGACGGCGCTTAGGCGGTTTCCGGGGTGGCGCTCGGTGACGGCCGCGCGGCGCCGCGGAGGCCCCGTCCGGTCGGGCCCGGGCGGGCCGCGTCAGGCCGGGAGGCGGTACAGGCCGTCGGCGAGCGGTTCCACGAGGCCGTCCGCGACGAGGCCGTCGAGCGCGCGGGCCCGCTGCACGGGCTCGTGCCAGACGCCGTCGAGCACCGCCTGCGGCACCGGATCGGACGAGGCGCGCAGCACGGCCAGCAGCCGCCCGCGGACCTGCCGGTCCGTGCCGGCGTAGGTCTGGCCGCGGCGCGGCGGGCCGTCGTGCGCGGGCGAGCCGGCCAGCCGCCAGGCGCAGCGCGCCGCGACCGGGCAGCTGCCGCACGCGGGGGAGCGCGCCGCGCACACCAGGGCGCCGAGCTCCATCGTGGCCGCCGCCCAGCGCGCGGCGGTCGCCTCGTCCGCGGGCAACAGGCCGCCGGCGGTGCGGCGTTCGGCCGCCGTCGTGGCGTTCGGCGGGTAGGCGGTGCCCGACACCAGCCGCGCGAAAACCCGCCGCACATTGGTGTCCAGGACGACGTGCCGCCGCCCGTAGGCGAACGACGCCACGGCCGCCGCGGTGTACTCGCCGACACCCGGCAGCGCCAGCAACTCGTCGTGCTCGCGCGGGACTTCACCGCCGTGCCGCTGCGCTATGGCGGTCGCCGCCGCGTGCAGCCGCAGCGCCCTGCGCGGGTAGCCGAGCCGTCCCCAGGCGCGGACGGCCTCGCCCGGCGACTCCTGGGCCAGGTCGGCGGGCCGCGGCCAGCGCGCCAGCCACTCCTGGTGCACCGGAAGGACCCGGCTGACCGGCGTCTGCTGCAGCATGAACTCGCTGACCATCACCGACCAGGCGCCGGCGTCCGGAGCGCGCCACGGCAGGTCGCGGGCGTTCTCGTCGAACCAGTCGATGACCAGGTCGTGCAGCTCGGCGACGGCACGCGGGCCCGGCGCGGGTGGGCCGGCGGCCGCGGCGGAGGGGCCGGAAGGGGTCGAGGCGGCGCGGGAACGGGAGTCGCGGAGGTCAGTGCTCATGTCCTTCCGATCCTCGCACATGCCACCCTCCCCGCACGGCCGGTGACCGCGCGTACGGGTAAACGTGATCATCCGCAAAGACCGTGTGCGGAGCGGCGCGTGTGGCGACGGCGCGCGGCTGATCTCCCCTAGAGTTCGTCCGTGGGCTCGATGCGCAATCCCGTGGGACCTCTTCCGTCCTCGATCTACTGGCGGCGGCGGGTCGTTGTGCTGTGCCTGCTCGCGCTGGTGGCCGCCGTGGTCGCCTGGGCCGTCAACTCCTCCGGCGGCAGCGGAGGCAAGGGTTCGGGCGCGCCGGCCGGCTCGCACACCCCGGTCGCCACGATCACCGCGGGGCCCGCACCCACCGGCACCCACATCAGCGGCCGCCCCGGCGGCCGCGACACGACCTCCGGCGGCGGAACCGGCACCGACGGCGGTACGGGCAGCGGCAGTTCCGACGGCGGGACCGGCAGCGGCACCGCAGGGGACACCTCCGGTTCGGACGCGGGCACCTCGGGCACGGACGCCGCGGGCGGCTCCTCCAGCGGCTCCTCCGGGAGCGCGTCGACGGCCGGTTCGTCCGGCGGTTCCGCTGGCTCGACCGGCGGCGGGGAACTGCCCGCCGGCTCCTCACTGCCCGACTGCGCCCCGGGCGCCGTGCAGTTGGGGCTGGCCACCACGCAGAACTCCTACGGGCCGGGCCAGACACCGCAGTTCAAGCTCACCGCCACCAACACCTCGGACATCACCTGCAAGGTCGACTTCGGTCCCACCAAGGCGGTGTTCACCGTCACCCAGGCCACCGGCGACAGCCACGTGTGGGCCTCCGACGACTGCCCGAAGACCGGTGCGTACCTGATGCAGGTGCCCGCGCACGGCTCCACCGCGTACACGCTGAACTGGGACGAGCGGACCAGCTCGCCCAAGTGCGCGAGCCCCAAGGGCCAGCAGGCGGGACTCGACACCACCTACCTGGTGACGGCGCGGACGGCCGGCTACGGCTCCAAGCAGGTGTCGTTCAGGCTCTCCGCCGACTGACGGGACGGCGGCCGCGGGCGCGGAGGCTGCCGGACGTACCGAACGTGCCGAAGGCACCGACGTCCCGGCGCCGCCCGCGGTACGGGCGACCCGCCCGGCCGGACGTACCGGGCC
Organism: Actinacidiphila rubida; assembly: GCF_900110255.1. Lineage (GTDB taxonomy): Bacteria > Actinomycetota > Actinomycetes > Streptomycetales > Streptomycetaceae > Actinacidiphila > Actinacidiphila rubida. The sequence goes on along the minus strand of NZ_FODD01000042.1, from coordinate 20,489 downwards.
ACCGGACCGGTCAGACGTACCGTTCGAGGATCGAGGACTCCGCCAGCCGCGACAGGCCCTCGCGCACCGAGCGGGCCCGCGCCTCGCCGACGCCGTCGACCGTCTGCAGGTCGTCCACGCTGGCGGCCAGCAGCTTCTGCAGGCCGCCGAAGTGCTCCACCAGGCGCTCGATCACGGTGTTCGGCAGCCGCGGCACCTTCGCCAGCAGCCGGTAACCGCGCGGCGAGACCGCGGAGTCGAGCGACTCGGGCGATCCGGTGTAGCCCAAGGCCCGTGCCACCGAGACGAGTTCGATGAGCTCACTCTGCGGCAGCGCGTCCAGCTCGGCCAGCGCCTCCGGCATCGTGCGGCTGCGCTTGGCGGTCGGCTCGGGCACGTAGTCGCGCGCGACCAGCTCCCGCTCGGGCTCCACGCCCGCGATCAACTCGTCGAGCTGCAGCGCCAGCAGGCGGCCGTCGGTGCCCAACTCCAGGACGTACTCGGCGATCTCGGTGGCGATCCTGCGGACCATCTCCAGGCGCTGCGCGACCGCGGTGACGTCCCGGACGGTGACCAGGTCCTCGATCTCCAGGGCCGACAGGGTGCCCGCGACCTCGTCCAGCCGCAGCTTGTACCGCTCCAGCGTGGCCAGCGCCTGGTTGGCGCGGGACAGGATCGCCGCCGAGTCCTCCAGGACCCGGCGCTGCCCGTCCACGTACAGGGCGATCACGCGCATCGACTGGCTGACCGAGACGACCGGGAGGTTGACCTGCTGGCTGACGCGGTCCGCGGTGCGGTGCCGGGTGCCGGTCTCCTCCGTGGGGATCGCCGGATCGGGCACGAGCTGCACGCCGGCCCGCAGGATCTTGGTGATGTCCTTGTCCACGATCATCGCGCCGTCGAGCTTGCACAGCTCGCGCAGCCGCGTCGCGGTGAACTCGACGTCGAGCACGAAGCCGCCGGAGCACAGCGACTCCACCGTCTTGTCCATGCCCAGCACGATCAGCCCGCCGGTGTTCCCCCGGACGATGCGCTCCAGGCCGTCCCGCAGGCTCGTGCCGGGCGCGACCGCGCTCAGCGCGGCGCGCATCAGCCCGCCGTCGCCAGGGCCCCCGCCGGACCTTCCGGCAGAGTCTCCTGCCGCCCTACGGGCCGGGGCGGCGCCCCCTGCTCCGTCCTTGGCTGCCACTCTGCAATCCTCCGGTAGCTACGGATGCCCACTGCCGACTCGGCGAGAGGCGCGACCAGGGCAAAGTTTACGTCTTCGTTCCCGGAGGGCGCGGTCGTACCGTGAGCGACCCGAAACCCGCCCCGCCGGCGGGCGCCGGAGCGGCCCCCGCCCCGGCCGCGGACCAGCCCCCCGAGCGGCCGTGGACCGGCTCCCGACCTGTTCGCGGGCCGGCCTCGCGACCCGGTCGTGACGGGGCCGGCGGGCGGTCCCGTCAGCCGCGCGGCGTGCGCGAGGGCAGGGCTCGCAGGGCGTCGCTTATGTCCGCGACCTCGATCACCTTCATGCCCGCCGGGACCTTCCCGGGGTCCGGCGGCACCAGGGCGTGCGTGAAGCCGAGGCGGTGCGCCTCCGAGAGCCGGCGCTGCACGCCGGTGACCCGCCGCACCTCGCCGGCCAGCCCCACCTCGCCCACGGCCACCAGGTTCTTCGGCAGCGGGGTGTCGATGGCCGCGCTGGCCAGGGCCAGCGCCACCGCGAGGTCCGCGGCCGGCTCGGTGAGCCGCACCCCGCCGACCGTCGCGGTGTAGATGTCCTGCTTGCCGATCGAGCGGATGCGGCCGCGCTGTTCGAGCACCGCCAGCATCATCGACACCCGCGACGTCTCCAGGCCCGAGGTGGTGCGCCGGGGCGAGGGGATCTGCGTGTCGACGGTCAGCGCCTGCACCTCGGCGACCAGCGGGCGGCGGCCCTCCAGCGTCACCGTCAGGCAGGTGCCCGGCACCGGCTCGTCACGCCGGGTCAGGAACAGCCCCGACGGGTCCGCGAGGCCGATGATGCCCTCGTCGTGCAGCTCGAAGCAGCCCACCTCGTCGGTCGCCCCGAACCGGTTCTTCACCCCGCGGATCAGCCGCAGCCGCGCGTGCCGGTCGCCCTCGAAGCTCAGCACCACGTCCACCAGGTGCTCCAGCAGCCGCGGCCCGGCGATCGCGCCGTCCTTGGTGACGTGGCCCACCAGCAGGGTGGCCATGCCCCGTTCCTTCGACGCGCGGATCAGCGCGCCGGCGACCTCGCGGACCTGCGCCATGCCGCCCGGCGCACCGTCGATCTCGCCGGACGCCACGGTCTGCACCGAGTCCATGATCAGCAGCGACGGCTTCACGTCGTCGAGATGGCCGAGCACCGCGGCCAGGTCGGTCTCCGCCGCCAGGTACAGGTGGTCGGCGAGTGCCCCGATCCGGTCGGCCCGCAGCCGCACCTGCGACGCGGACTCCTCACCGGTGACGTACAGCGTGGGGGTCTGCGGGCCGGACGCCTTCGCCGCGACGTCCAGCAGCAGCGTGGACTTGCCGACGCCCGGCTCGCCCGCCAGCAGCACCACCGCGCCCGGGATGAGCCCGCCGCCCAGCACGCGGTCCAGCTCCGGCACCCCGGTCGACCGGGCGGTGGCCTGCCGGCTGTCCACCTGGCCGATCGGGCGGGCGGCCGCCGTCACCCGGCCCGGCGCGGTGGTCCGCACCGCGGGCGCCGCGCCGTACTCCTCGACGCTGCCCCACGCCTGGCACTCGCCGCAGCGGCCCACCCACTTCACCGTCGTCCACCCGCACTCGGTGCAGCGGTACGACGGACGGTCCTTGGCGGTGGTTTTGCGGGTGGCCATGCCGTTCACCGTAGCGGGCGGGTACGACAACCGGCGCCGGCGCGGCCCCCGGCGGGCGGTGCGGGACGGGCGCCTGGGGCGCGTGCGGGGGCGTGGGGCGCGGGGTTCGCGCAGATGCGCGTGCCGTCACCCGTACGTATGACCGTCATGTCCGAATTCGGCCCGGACTACTACCCATTAGGGTTAACGTCCCGCCGGAGTGCTGAACTCGGCCCCGCGGCGGGCCTACCGTCTCCCGGTGATGAGCAGGCAGGAGACCCCCACCCAGAGCACCGGCGCCCACCGCAGGCACCGGGCACCCGCCGGGCGGGCCAGAGCGACGGAACGGGACCGCGAGCGGCGGCCGCAGGGCACCCTGCCCATGCAGCCGCCAGGGCACTACGAGCCCTATCTCGACGGCCTGTTCACGTACTGCCTGTCCATCCTGTGCGAGCACGACGCGGCCACCGCGGCGCTCGGCGAGACCCTCGCGCTGGCCGAACGGCAGCGCGCCCGGCTGCACGACCCGGGGCTGCGCCGGCCCTGGCTGTACGCCCTGGCGCGCTGGGCGTGCCTGCGGCGGCTGGCCGCCGGGGTGCCGCCGCTGCCGCGCGCCTCGGAATCCGTCGCCGAGCAGCGCCGCGCCCAACTCGCCTCCCTGGCCTGGCCCGAGGCGGCCGGCACCACTCCCGAGCAGCGCGAGGCCCTCGAACTCGCCGTCCGGCACCAGCTCACGCCCGGCGAGATCGGCCATGTGCTGGGCCTGGACCCCGACGCGGCCCGCTCCCGGCTGGCCCGCGCCGCCTGCGAGGTCGAGCGGACCAGGACCGCGCTCGCCGTCGTCGACACCGGGCGCTGCGCCCTGGTCGCCCAACTCGCCGGCGAGACACGGGTGCTGCTCGGCACGGCGCTGCGCACCGAACTCGTCCGGCACGTCGACGAGTGCGCGGTGTGCCGCCGCACCGCCGAACGCGTCGTCGCCCAGGGCCCGTGGCCCGGCGCCGCCGCGCCCGGCGGGTCCGCCGTGCTCGCGCTCGTCGAGGCGCCGCGCGCCGCCGCGTACGCGGCGCTGCTGCACGCGATGGACACCGGCGCCGGGCGCACCCGCGAGGGCACCCCGGGGTTCGACCGGCGCGGCTTCCCGCTGGACCTGAAGGACCGCGCGGCCCGCCGTGCCCAGTTGCGGCACCGGGCCGTGACGACGACGGTCGTGGCCGCGGTCGTCGCCGCGCCAGTCCTCGCCCTGTGGGCCGCGTACCGGGCGGCGCCGCTCGGCGACGAGGCGCCGGGGAACCGGGGACGGTCCACCGTCAGCGAGCCGGAGGGGCTCGACGGCGTCCCCTACGAGAAGGCCGGCAGCTCGGTGCCCAGCCCCCGGGCCGGCCGGCCGGGCCCCGCGGCCTCGCCGTCGGCGGACGCGTCGGCCGACCCGGCGTCACCCGCCGTCTCGGTGTCCACGGGTGCCACGGCCGCGCCGACGGACGGCTCCGGCTACCTCCTGGTCGCCGCGCGCCCCGCGCCGGGACGGACGCTCGTCACGCTCACCGCGAGCGGTGGCGCGCCCGTGAAGTGGTCGGCGTCCACGTCGGCGTACTGGCTGGAACTGTCGGCGCGCGGCGGGGTGCTGCAGCCCGGGGAATCGGTCACTCTCAGCGTGCGGGTCGACCGGTCGATGGAACCGTCCGGCCACTGGTCGGCGGTCATCTCGTTCGACCCGGGCGGCGCGCAGGTGCGGCTGCACGGCTCGTCGTCGCGGTCCGTGCCGCCGCCGTCCTCGTCGCCGCCCCCGTCGTCGGAACCGCCGTCCTCCTCGCCGCCCCCGTCCTCGCCGCCTCCGTCGTCGGACCCGCCGCCCTCGTCGCCGCCCGCGTCGTCCTCCCCGCCGCAGTCGACGGCACCGGCGGGGACGGCCTCGGACACGCCGTGACGCGCCGGCCCCGCCCGCTCGTTCGGGCAGCGCGGGGACACCGGCCGGTCACGTCGACGTCTGCGGCGCGCGGCCCGGGGCCCGGACGGGGGTGAGGAGGGCCAGGGCCGCGATGAGCACGCAGCAGGAGCCCGCGGTCAGGCAGGCCCATGCGGTGCCGTAGTGCTGGGCGGCCCAGGTGAGGGCGGCCGCGCCCAGCGGGGCCGCCGAGTAGTGGATGGTCCAGAACGCCGAGGTGACCCGCCCCAGCAGGTGTTCGGGGGTGACCTCCTGGCGCAGCGACATCGAGCAGGTGCCGGCGATGCTGACGGCGGCCAGGAAGACGGCGGCCGCCACGGCGGTCGCGGTGGTGCCGCCGGTCGCGCCGACCGCGGCCAGGGCCACCCCGCTGACGGCCACCCCGCCGATCCAGGAGGCGCCGAAGCCGAGGACGCGCCGGAGCAGGGCGACGGTCAGGGCGCCGGCGACCGTGCCCAGTGCGGCGATGCCGAAGACCGTGCCGACGGCGCTGTCGCCCTGCCCCAGGTCGTGCTTGACGTGGTAGACGATCAGGTCGTCGAGCCCGAGGGTGAGGAAGGCGAAGGCCGACAGCAGCACGGTGAGGCTGCGCAGCACCGGATGGCTCCGCAGGAACGCCGCCCCGGCCGACAACTCCCGCCACACCGAGCCGCGTTCGCCCTCACCGTCCGGACGCGTCGGCCCGCGGAACCTGACCACGGCCATGCAGGCGGCCGAGACGCCGAAGCTCGCCGCGTCCACGCCGATCGCGGCCGCCGCCCCGAACCACGACGCCACCACGCCCGCGCACAGCGGCCCGACCACCCCCGCCGCCGCGGCCGTCGCGTTGAGCCGGCCGTTCGCCTCCGTCATGCGGTCGGCCGGCACGAGCGCGCGCACCACCGTCACGTAACCGACGGAGAAGACCATCCCGACCGCCTCGGCCAGCGGCAGCACCAGGTAGAGCAGCCAGATCCGCGGCCCGGCCAGCCAGGCCAGCGGGATCAGCGCGTACAGCACCATCCGGACCAGGTCGCAGGCGATCAGCAGCTTCCTGCGGTCCAGCCGGTCGACCACGACCCCGGCGAACACCCCGGCGGCCACGGACGCCGCGCCGCCGGCCCCGGTCAGCAGGCCCATGCGCGCCACCGACCCGGTCGCGTGCAGCACCAGAAGGGGCAGCGCGATCAGCGCGAAGGAGTCCCCCACGACGGACAGGGCGATCGCGGCCCAGAACACCCGGAAGTCCCTGCGCCCGCCGCCCTCAGCCACCCGGGGACCATAACAATCCCCACCCGCCTCGCGCGCGTCCTTTTTTCCCCTGCCTCACTCCCGTCACGGGAGGGCGACCCGCCCCGGAGCCGCAGCCCCGTGACGGCGACCGCTGACCCGCCCTACGCGGGGTCCGCGGGGTGCGCCGCGACCAGCGGAAGGCCCGCGGCCAGCCGCGCCTCGCACAGGCCGACGAGGACCCCGTACGCCTCGGCGCCCATCAGCTCGGTGAGCTCCGCCCGGTAGGAGACGTACACCGGCTCACCGCCGCCGTGCGCGGACGTGGCCGACGTGCACCACCAGTGGAGGTCGTGGCCGCCGGGACCCCATCCCCGCCGGTCGTACTCGCCGATGGAGACGACGAGGACGCGGGTGTCGTCGGGCCGGTCCACCCAGTCGAAGGTGCGCCGGATCGGCAGCTGCCAGCACACGTCCGGTTTGGTCTCCAGCGGCTCCCGGCCCTCGCGCAGGGCCAGCGCGTGCAGCGCGCAGCCCTGGCCGCCGGAGAACCCGGGGCGGTTGGCGAAGACGCACGCGCCGTCCACGACGCGGGTCTGCCGCTCGCCGTCCTCGTTCTCCTCCGCCCAGTAGCCGTCGGGGCCGGTGCCGAGCGGGTGGAACTGCCACATGTCGGGCGTGAGCCGGGCCACGTGGGACGCGACCCGCTTCTCGTCGTCGTCGTCGGAGAAGTGCGCGCCCAGCGAGCAGCACCCGTCGCTGGCCCGGCCCGCCACGATGCCCTGGCAGCCCTGGCCGAAGACGCAGGTCCAGCGGGAGGTGAGCCAGGTCAGGTCGCAGCGGAAGACCTGCTCCTCGTCGGCCGGGTCGGCGAACTCCACCCAGGCCCGGGGAAAGTCCAGTGCTGTCTCGTCGTGGCCGCCGCTGCGGCCCTTCGCCTTCGCCACGCGCCCAAGCGTAAGACCGTAATGCGCGTATTGCCGCAACCCGCCCGCGCACGAGGCGCTGCGGGGGCGCTAGCGTCACCCCATGCGACTCGGAGTGCTCGACGTGGGATCCAACACCGTTCACCTGCTGGTCGTGGACGCGCACCCGGGCGCGCGTCCGCTGCCGGCGTACTCGCACAAGGCGGAACTGCGCCTGGCGGAGCTCCTGGACGAGCAGGGTGCGATCAGCGGGGCCGGCGTGGACCGGCTGGTCTCCACGGTCGCGGACGCGATGCGGGTCGCCGAGGACAAGGGTGTGGAGGACGTGCTGCCGTTCGCGACGTCCGCGGTGCGGGAGGCGGCGAACGGCGAGGCGGTGCTGGCCCGGGTCCAGCAGGAGACCGGCGTCGCGCTGACCGTCCTGTCCGGCGAGGACGAGTCGCGCCTCACGTTCCTGGCCGTGCGCCGCTGGTTCGGCTGGTCCGCGGGCCGGCTGCTGGTGCTGGACATCGGCGGCGGCTCGCTGGAGATCGGCTTCGGCATGGACGAGTACCCGGACGCGGCGGTGTCGCTGCCGCTGGGCGCCGGCCGGCTGACCAGCGGCTGGCTGCGCGACGACCCGCCGGCGGCGGCGGACGTGCGCACCCTGCGCCGCCACGTGCGGGCCGAGATCGCCCGCACCGTCGCGGAGTTCGCCCGCCTGGGCCGGCCCGACCTGGCGGTCGGCACCTCCAAGACGTTCCGGCAGCTCGCCAGGATCGCCGGGGCGGCCCGCAGCGCGGAGGGCCTGTACGTGCAGCGGACGCTGCGACGTTCGTCACTCGAGGAGTGGGTGCCGAGGCTGGCCGCGATGAGCGCGAGCAAGCGCGCCGAGCTGCCCGGCGTCTCGGCGGGCCGGGCCCGCCAGCTGCTGGCCGGCGCGCTGGTCGCCGAGGGCGCCATGGACCTGTTCGGGGTCTCCGAGCTGGAGATGTGCCCGTGGGCGCTGCGCGAGGGCGTGATCCTGCGCAAGCTCGACGTGATGGCCGCCGACACCGCGGGCGGCGGGGAGCCCGGACCGCCGGCGACCCGCGGCGCGGACGACGGCACCGGCGTGACCCTCGCGCCGTGGCGCGGGTGACGCACCGGGTACGCAGCGTGGCGGCCTTACGCTAGCTCCCGTGGCTGAACCCGTGGACCCCCAGGCGCATCATGCCGCGAGCCGTGCAGGACGGCCCGTGGCGGTGCCCGGTGCCCGGGTCGCGCTGTCGACGGCCTCGGTCTATCCGGAGTCCACGGCGACCGCGTTCGAGATCGCCGCGCGCCTCGGGTACGACGGCGTCGAGGTGATGGTGTGGACCGATCCGGTCAGCCAGGACGTGGACGCGCTGCGCCGGCTGTCGGACTACCACGGCATCCCGATCCTGGCCGTGCACGCGCCGTGCCTGCTGATCACGCAGCGGGTGTGGTCCACCGACCCGTGGGTGAAACTGCAGCGGGCCCGGAAGGCGGCCGAGCGGCTGGGCGCGAGCGCGGTGGTGGTGCACCCGCCGTTCCGCTGGCAGCGCTCCTACGCCCGGGACTTCGTACGCGGCATCTGGCGGATGGCCGGGGAGTCGGACGTGCGGTTCGCGGTGGAGAACATGTTCCCGTGGCGGTACCGGGACCGGGAGATGCTGGCGTACGCCCCGGACTGGGACGTCACCAAGGAGGACTACCGGCACTTCACGGTCGACCTGTCGCACGCGGCCACCTCCCGGGTCGAGGCGATGGACATGGTCCGGCGGATGGGCGACCGGCTCGCGCACGTCCACCTCGCCGACGGCAGCGGCTCGGCGAAGGACGAGCACCTGGTGCCGGGGCGCGGCGGGCAGCCCTGCGCGGAGCTGCTGGAGTCGCTGGCCGCGGTGGGCTTCGACGGCCACGTGGTGGTGGAGGTCAACACCCGCCGCGCGATGTCCGCGGCCGAGCGGGAGTCGGACCTGGCGGAGGCGCTGGCCTTCACCCGGCTGCACCTGGCGACGGCGGCGGGCGCGGGCCGGCGGTGAGCACGACGCGCCGCAGGGGCCGCCCGGCGGGGCCCGCCTCCGGCGACACCCGGGAGCGCATCCTGGCCGCCGCCCGCGAGGAGTTCTCCGCGCGCGGCTACGACCGCACCTCGGTCCGTTCGATCGGCAAGGCGGCCGGCGTGGACGCGGCACTCGTGCACCACTACTTCGGCACCAAGGAGCAGGTGTTCGCGGCCGCCATCGAGGTGTCGTTCGCGCCGGCCCAGGACATGCCGGCGGCGATGGCGGGCGGCGACGCCGGCGCCATGGGGGAGCGGGTGGCCCGCTTCATGCTGCGGATCTGGGAGAACCCCCAGACCCGCGAGCCGCTGCTGGCGGTGGTGCGCTCGGCGGTGACGAACGACACGGCCGCCGCGGTCCTGCGCGGGCTGGTCAGCCGTACCGTGCTGGCGCGGGTGGCGGGGGAGCTGCGGGCACCCGACCCGGAGTTCCGGGTGCAGCTGGCGGCGGCCCAGCTGGTCGGGATCGTCATGCTGCGGTACGTCGTGAAGGTGGAGCCGATCGCCTCGGCGGACCCGGAGCGGGTCGTGGCGATGATCGCCCCGGCGCTGCAGCGCTACCTCACCGACCCGGACGTCCGGCCGTGACACCGGCCGCACCGGTGCTCGCCGCTCGAACACAGGTCCCGCCATCCGGACGGGTTGTCCGGATCCTGGGCGACGGGCGTACCCTCGGAGCCCAAGCGGCAGGCACCGCCGCCGCGTACGCGCTTGAGTGCAACCAGGGAAAACCAAGGGAGTGGACACCGTGCCCGAGCTGAGGTCACGTACGGTCACCCACGGCCGGAACATGGCGGGAGCCCGCGCGCTGATGCGCGCCTCCGGCGTCGCCAACTCCGACATCGGCAAGCCGATCGTCGCGGTCGCCAACAGCTTCACCGAGTTCGTACCGGGCCACACCCACCTCCAGCCGGTCGGCCGGATCGTCTCCGAGGCGATCAAGGCCGCGGGCGCGGTACCGCGCGAGTTCAACACGATCGCCGTGGACGACGGCATCGCGATGGGCCACGGCGGCATGCTCTACTCCCTGCCGTCCCGCGACCTGATCGCCGACTCCGTCGAGTACATGGTCGAAGCGCACTGCGCGGACGCGCTGGTCTGCATCTCCAACTGCGACAAGATCACGCCGGGCATGCTGATGGCCGCGCTGCGGCTCAACATCCCCACGGTGTTCGTCTCCGGCGGTCCCATGGAGGCCGGCCGCGCCACCCTGGTCGACGGCACGGTCCGCAAGCTCGACCTGATCAACGCGATCTCCGACGCGGTCGACGAGAACGTCTCCGACGAGGACATCCTGCGCATCGAGGAGAACGCCTGCCCGACGTGCGGCTCCTGCTCGGGCATGTTCACCGCCAACTCGATGAACTGCCTGACCGAGGCGATGGGCCTGTCGCTGCCCGGCAACGGCTCGGTGCTGGCCACCCACACCGCCCGCAGGGCGCTGTACGAGAACGCCGGCCGCACCGTCGTCGACCTGGCCAAGCGCTACTACGAGCAGGACGACGCGACCGTGCTGCCGCGCTCCATCGCCACCGCCGCCGCGTTCGAGAACGCCATGGCCCTGGACATCGCGATGGGCGGCTCGACCAACACGATCCTGCACCTGCTGGCCGCCGCCCAGGAGGCCGAACTGGACTACGGCCTCACCGACATCGACGCGGTCTCGCGCCGCGTCCCGTGCCTGGCCAAGGTCGCGCCGAACGTCGCGCCCGGCGGCACCTACTACATGGAGGACGTGCACCGCGCCGGCGGCATCCCGGCGATCCTCGGCGAGCTGTACCGCGGCGGCCTGCTCAACGAGGACGTGCACACCGTCCACTCCCGTTCGATCAAGGAGTGGCTGGAGACCTGGGACGTGCGCGGCGGCACCGCCTCGCCCGAGGCCGATGAACTGTGGCACGCCGCCCCCGGGTGCGTCCGCTCCGCCGAGGCGTTCTCGCAGTCCGAGCGCTGGGAGTCGCTGGACACCGACGCGGCCGGCGGCTGCATCCGCGACGTCGAGCACGCCTACTCCAAGGACGGCGGCCTGGCCGTGCTCCGCGGCAACCTGGCGGTCGACGGCGCGGTGGTGAAGACCGCGGGCGTCGACGAGTCCATCTGGACGTTCGAGGGCCCGGCGGTGGTGTGCGAGTCGCAGGAGGAGGCCGTCGACAAGATCCTCCGCAAGGAGATCACCCCCGGCGACGTCGTCGTCATCCGCTACGAGGGACCGCGCGGCGGCCCCGGTATGCAGGAGATGCTCTACCCGACCTCGTACCTCAAGGGCCGGGGGCTGGGGAAGTCCTGCGCGCTGATCACCGACGGCCGCTTCTCCGGTGGCACGTCGGGTCTGTCCATCGGCCACGCCTCGCCCGAGGCGGCGTCCGGCGGCACGATCGCGCTGGTCCGCGACGGCGACCGGATCCGCATCGACATCCCGGAGCGGTCCATGGAACTCCTCGTCCCGGACGAGGAGTTGGCGGCCCGCCGGGAGGAACTGGGCGGGGTGTACGCGCCGCGCGACCGCGAGCGCAAGGTCTCCACGGCGCTGCGCGCCTACGCGGCGATGGCCACCAGCGCGGACAAGGGCGCGGTGCGCGACGTCAGCAGGCTCCAGGGCTGAGCGGCCGGCGCCGGCGGTCCGCCGCCGGCGCCGCACCTCACCATGACGCGCGGCCGGGCACCCCGGCGTCTTCGGCTCACCCCCGGGGCGGTGTCACAGGCCGAGCGCGGCCATCGTCCGGTCGGCCATCCTCGACTCGCCCAGCGCGTTGGGGTGCACGGGCACGAAGTTGGTGCCGAACAGCACCGGTTCGATCCACCGGGTGCCGGCCGGCCGGCACGCGTCGTGCCCCTCGGAGGCCGCGGACAGGTCCACGTAGGTGGCACCGGTGGCCGCGGCCGCCCGCCGCACCGCGGAGTTCAGGTGCGTCTGCAGGTCCCGCAGGTACGGCACGTCACCCGAGGCGATCGGCATCTTCGCGAAGCACGACGGGTCCGCGGTGGCCGGCAGGATCCACGGGTAACCCAGGATCGCCACACGGGCGTTGGGCGCCTTGGCGCGGACCGCTCTCAGCGCGCCCACCAGCGCCGGGTAGGTGCTGGAGTCGATCGTGTCGTCGAAGCTGCTGCCGTACAGCGTCCGGCACGGGTCGCCGAACCCGAGGGTGACGACGCCGGCCGAGCCGCACGCGAGGATCGCGTCGATGAAGGTGTTGCTGTCGTTGCCGCCGATGGTCATCGTCACGAGCTCGGTGCTGCCGCTCAGCGCGTCCAACTGCGGTGCGACGCCGGGGTACTGCGACCCGGCGAAGTCCTTGGTCTCCGCGCCGCCGCAGGTCGCGTCGGTGAGCTGGTCGCCGGTGCGGGCGGCGATCACGTGCGGGTAGTTCGCCGTCGACCGGGCGCACAGCAGCGAGGCGGCCGGGTCCAGCGGCAGGATGCCGGACCCCGCGCTGTAGCTGTCGCCGAGTGCCACGTACGGCACCGGGGTCGAGGCGTGGGCGGTGGGTGCGGTCAACCCGAGGGCCGCGGTGCCCGCGGCGGCGACCGCCGCCAGTCCGCGGACGAGAGCGCGCAACGACATCGGCTATCTCCCTTGACGTCAGATGTGGGGGGACGCCGCCTCGGCACCGTCCGGCACCGCGGCGACGACTCGACGCTGCGCGGAACTTACTGACCGGTCAGTAGGTCGTCAAGACATCGCGCAAGGAACGTCGCGTGTCGCCCCGAACGCGCCGCCCGCGCACGCACCAGGGGCCGTACCGCCGGTCCCGTGGCGGTACGGCCCCTGAGCGCCGTCGATGTCAGAGATGGTCGATCGCGGTGAGGTCCACCGCGATGGGGTACGGCTGCGCCACCTTGAGCTGGTCGCGGTGGATGCCGGTCAGGGCGTACGCCTTGGTGACCGGGTCGAGCTCGTACACGTAGACCACGGGCCGGTCGTCCTCGCCGGCCATCTCCACGCGCCAGAAGTGCGCGATGCCCGCCGCCGCGTACTTGTGCGGCTTGGTGTCCCGGTCCCGGTCCTCGGAGTCGGGCGACACGACCTCGACGGCCAGGACGACGTCCTTGACCTCGTAGCGCGTCTGCCGCTGATCGGCGTCGGCCGCGGCCTGGACGACGACGAGGTCCGGTTCCGGGACGTTGCGCTTGCTGATCACCACCGCCATTTCCCGTCGCACGCGGAGGGTCTCGGGGACGGTGCTGCGCAGGCACTGTTCCAGCAGGTACATGGCAAGGCTGTGGAACTTGCGTTGCGGGCTCACGAAGACGAGGCTCCCGTCCATCAGCTCGGTGTGGGGCGGGAGGTCGAGCCGGTAGAGATCGTCGACGGTGTACCCGTCAACCGGCGGGACCGGCCACTCCGAGCCGTTCGGCTGCAGGTGCGCCATGTGGGGCGCTGCCTCGCCGGTCATGGTTCCTCCCATGGACGGGATCCTTGCCGTTGCCTCAAGGCTACCCAGGGCATATGCCGCCACTGTCACCTGATCGAGTGTCGATGTGGACTCAAGTTGACGCATCGATGCGCCCGGAGAGCGTCAGGAGGGTGGGGGCACAAGGCCGGACTCGTGGGCCGCGATCAGGAGGTGCACGCGGTCGCGCGCGGTGAACCGGGCCAGCAGTAGGGCGACTTCGACGCCGACCTCGGACGGGCTGAGGGAGAGGTCGCCGCCGATCTCGGCGTCGGACAGGCCGCGGGCGAGGCGGACCAGGACCTCGCGTGCGCGGCCGGCGGGGACGCCGGTCCGGCCGCGGGCCGCGCGGGTGAACGCGGCGACGAGGCGGCACGTCGCCGCGGGATCGACGAGCGCACCGCCGGACGCGGCCACCCGGATCGCGGTGAGGACGTCGCCGGCGCCCATGCCCCGCGACAGGAAGCCGCTCGCGCCGGCCCGCAGTGCCGCGTAGACCTCGCCGTCGTCGTCGGCCGCGGCCAGCACGAGGACGCGGGTCCCCGCGCCGGCGGTGTCACCGGTGATGATCCTGGTCGCCTCGATCCCGTCGAGATCCGGCAGCCGCAGGTCCATGAGCACCACGTCCGGCCGGGCCTCCCGGGTCAGCGTCACCGCCTCCCGCCCCGTCGCGGCCTCCCCGGCGACCTCGATGTCGGCGGTGTCGCCGAGGAGGACGCGCAGCCCGGTCCGCACCAGCGGCTGGTCGTCGGCGAGGACGACGCGGATCGTCACGAACGCTCCCCATGATCGACGGGCACGGCCCGAGCGTAGCCAGCGCGGGTCCGGCCGACATCGCCCCCCGGGCGCGATCCGGACATACCGTCGCCATACCGCATAATCGATGACGTGAGCGAGACGACCACCCCCACGCGGGGCAGCGCATCCAAGCCCGCCCGCGCGCCGGGCGGCCGGCCGGAGCCCCTGCGGTTCTTCGGCACCACCTGGGTGGACCACGACGCCGGATACCGCGTGCGGCGCGTCGGCGTCGCGGCGGGCTCGCTGGCCGCCGCGGCCCTCGGCGTGGTCGTCCTGCGCTTCGGCTTCCAGGGACTCGCGGAGGCGAAGGTCAACGTCTTCGTCATGATCCTGGCGATCGCCGGGTTCGCCGTCTGCACGGCGCTGGCGTTCCAGCGCACGTGGCAGTCCTTCACCGCGGGCCCGGCCGGCGCGGACGCCTCGCGCGGCGTCTACGCGATCGGATTCGTCGGGTCGCTCCTCGCGTACTTCCTCCGAAGCCTGACGGAGGCGCCGGGCGAAGCGCGCGCTCGCGCGCGGCTCCGCGGGTAAGCCTGCGGCTGGCTCCGGGGTACGGCATCCGGAGTGCCACGCGCTGCGCGCTGCCGTCCGCGGGTCTCGTCGTGGCTGGTCGCGCCAACGGGGTGCCCCCGGGGCTTGTCGGCCGTCCACCGGCCGGTGGGTGGCTCGGCTTCCGGGGTGCCACGCGCTGCGCGCTGCCGTCTGCGGGTCTCGTCGTGGTTGTTCGCGCAGTTCCTCGCGCCCCTTCGGCTTCCGGGGTGCCCCGCGCTGCGCGCTGCCGTCTGCTGGTCTCGTCGTGGCTTGTCGCGCAGTTCCTCGCGCCCCTGGTGTGCGTGCCCTTTGTCCGTGGGGTCGGGGGCGCTCCGGAAGCGTCTCCTCGGAAATGTGCATACGGGTTCGTCCACCGGCTTGCCCGGGGGCCGCGCACATTTCTCTGCGGGGAGCACTTCCTCCCCACCCCCTCCCGCCTATCCACCGTGCGGCGGGGGACATGGGGCACGGCCAAAGTCTTCCCGCAGACGGGGACGGGCCGGAAGGGGACGATCCGGGTGTGTCCCCGCAGAGCTTTGCAAGGCCCCGGCCCGCCAATCTGGAAGAAGTCGCCATGCAAAGCTCGAGGAGACACTCCCGGAGTGGCCCCTGACCCCACCCACGAACCTGCACCGCTAGGGGCGCGAGGAACTGCGCGACAAGCCACAACGAGACCGGCAGACGGCAGCGCGCAGCGCGGGGCACCCCGGAGGCCGAAGGGGCGCGGGGAACTGCGCGACAAGCCACGACGAGACCAGCAGACGGCAGCGCGCAGCGCGGGGCACCCCGGAGGCCGAAGGGGCGCGAGGAACTGCGCGACAAGCCAAGACGGCGCGGCACACGCCGGAACAAGCCCCGGGGGCACCCCGTTGGCGCGACAAGCCACGACGAGACCGGCAGACGGCAGCGCGCAGCGCGTGGCACCCCGTAGGCCGAACCCACCCACCGGCCGGTGGGCGGCCGACAAGCCCCGGGGGCACCCCGTTGGCACCCCGTTGGCTGAGCGAGTCGGCAGGGACCGCCCCGGAGGGGGCTAGCGGCGGGACGAGGAGACGGTGCCGACCGTGCCCACGACGGCCGCGACGACGGCCGCGTGCCACAGCCCCGTCCAGACCGTGCCGAAGACGCCCTGGCTGGTCAGGACCTGCCGCACGACGAGGTCGCAGAGGAACATCGCCGCCGCCGGCACCGCCGCCACCCGCCAGGGGTGCCGCGCGGCCCAGCGCCGGATCCGGTGGTCGCGCCCCTGGCCGTGCGAGGAGTAGCCGAGCACGGCTCCCGCCCCGCCGACGCAGAAGAAGAGCAGCGCCGCGACGGTTATCGCGCTGCTCAGGATGCCGAGCCCGAAGTGCCCGGACAGCAGGTGCAGGGCCAGGTCGACCCCGCCGCCGAGCGCGCCGACGACCGCGGCCGGCCGCCAGGGTCCGAGGGTCGCCGAGGCCACGGCCAACTGCCGCTTCTCCGCGCCCGACACAGCGATGTCATGGGATGAACGCCTCATACCGCAACGGTCCATCGCGGGGTGCGCGAAGGCCATAGGGGATGACCCTGACGATTCCCCCACCCCGCGCCCCGGGGATCGGGGCCGGACCCCGGACCCCTTGACGCGGAACGGCCCCGGGTGTTTATTCATCGCGTGATGAATAAACACGCCGTCCAGGCCACGGGCCTGCGCGTCGTGCGCGGCGGCCGCACCGTGCTCGACGACCTGACGTTCGCGATGCCGCGCGGCCGCATCACCGGCCTGCTCGGCCCGAGCGGCTGCGGCAAGTCGACCCTGATGCGGGCCCTGGTCGGCGCCCAGGCGAAGGTGACGGGCGAGCTGACCGTCCTCGACCGGCCCGCGGGCCACCGCGACCTGCGCTCGCGCGTCGGCTACGTCACACAGGCGCCGTCGGTGTACGCGGACCTGACGGCACGGCAGAACCTGGAGTACTTCGCGGCCGTCCTCGGCACCCCCGCCCGCGCCCGCGCCGCCGAGGTCGCGCGGGCCCTGCACGACGTCGACCTCACCTCGCACGCCGACGCCCTCACCGCAAACCTGTCCGGCGGCCAGCGCGGCCGCGTCTCGCTGGCCGTCGCCCTGCTCGGCGACCCCGAGCTGCTGGTGCTCGACGAGCCCACCGTCGGCCTCGACCCGGTGCTGCGGCGCGACCTCTGGCAGCTGTTCCACCGCCTCGCCGAGGAGCGCGGGACCACCGTCGTCGTCTCGTCGCACGTCATGGACGAGGCCGAGCGCTGCCACCGGCTGCTGCTGCTCCGCGACGGCCGCCTGCTCGCCGACGACACTCCCGACGACCTGCGCCGCCGCACCGGCGCCGCCACCGTGGAGGACGCCTTCCTCCGCCTCGTCGACGAGGCCGCCGCCGCGTCCCCCCTCCCCACGAAGGCCACGCCATGAACGCCGCCCGCACCCTCGCCACCGCCCGCCGCGTCCTGCGCCAGCTCGGCCACGACCCGCGCACCATCGCGCTGATGCTCGTCGTGCCGTGCGTCCTGCTGACCCTGCTCAAGTACGTCTTCGACGCGAGCCCCCGCACCTACGACTCCGCCGGCGCCTCCCTGCTGGGGATCTTCCCGCTGATCACGATGTTCCTGGTGACGTCGATCGCTACCCTGCGGGAACGCACCTCGGGCACGCTGGAGCGGCTGATGTCCATGCCCCTCGCCAAGGCCGACCTGCTCGGCGGCTACGCGCTGGCGTTCGGCGCGGTCGCCGTCGTGCAGGCGTCCCTGGCCACCGGCCTGTCGGTGCTGCTGCTCGGCCTCGACGTCACCGGCTCGCCCTGGCTGCTGCTGGTCACCGCGCTCGCCGACGCGTTCCTCGGCACCGCCCTCGGCCTGTTCGTCAGCGCCTTCGCCGCCAGCGAGTTCCAGGCCGTCCAGTTCATGCCCGCGGTCCTGCTGCCGCAGCTGCTGCTGTGCGGCCTGTTCGTCCCGCGCCACGCGATGCAGCCCGTGCTCACCGGCCTGTCCGACGTGCTGCCGATGTCGTACGCCGTCGACGGCATGGGGCAGGTCGTCCACCACGGCGGCGTCACCGGCGCGTTCGTCCGCGACCTGGCGGTCGTCGCCGGCTGTGCGCTGCTCGCCCTCGGACTCGGCGCCGCGACCCTGCGCCGCCGCACCCCCTGACGTCCGTCCGGCCGGACCGTCCACCCCTTGGTTCACCCCCGCGGGCCGCGCCCGGGACCTGGAAGGATGTGCGGCACCAGCCCCTCCGGGTCCGACGAGGAGAGCCGCCGCCATGACCGACCTGAACCGCAGCCAGAAAGTCGCCGTCCTCGGCACCGGCAAGATCGGCGAGGCGCTGCTCTCCGGCATGATCCGCGCCGGCTGGGCCCCCGCCGATCTGCTCGTCACCGCGCGCCGCGCCGAACGCGCCGAGGAGCTGCGGACCCGCTACGGCGTCGAGGCCGTCGGCAACCCGGAGGCCGCCAAGGCCGCCGACACCCTCATCCTCGCCGCCAAGCCGCAGGACATGGGCGCGCTGCTGGACGAGCTCGCCCCGCACCTCGCCGCCGACCGCCTCGTCATCAGCGCGGCCGCGGGTATCCCCACCGGCTACTTCGAGGAACGCCTCGCCGACGGCATCGCCGTCGTGCGCGTCATGCCCAACACCCCTGTGCTGGTGGACGAGGGCATGTCGGTGATCTCCGCGGGACGCCACGCCACCGAGGCGCACCTCGCCCGCACCGAGGCGATCTTCCAGCCCGTCGGCAAGACGCTGCGGGTGCCGGAGAAGCAGCAGGACGCGGCGACCGCCCTGTCCGGCTCCGGCCCGGCGTACTTCTACTACCTGGTCGAGGCCATGACCGACGCGGGCATCCTGCTCGGCCTGCCCCGCGCCCAGGCGCACGACCTCATCGTCCAGTCCGCGATCGGCGCCGCCGTGATGCTGCGCGACAGCGGCGAGCACCCCGTCAAGCTGCGTGAGGCCGTCACCTCCCCGGCCGGCACCACCATCAACGCCATCCGCGAGCTGGAGAACCACGGAGTCCGTGCCGCCCTGCTCGCGGCGCTGGAGGCCGCCCGCGACCGCAGCCGCGAGCTGGCCTCCGGCGCCTGACCCCTCAGGCTCCGCGACCGCCGCGGCCGGACCCCGCGACGGCGCGTCCTCGCGGAGCCCGGCCCGCCGCCGTCACGCCGGCGGCATGAGCCCGATCGCCCGGTAGGCCGCGTCCACGGTCGGCCGGGCGAGGGCCCGCGCCCGCGCCGCACCCTCCCGCAGCACCCCGTCCACGTACCCCGGGTCCGCGCTCAGCTCCGCGTGCCGCGCCTGGAGAGGCCGCAGCAGTTCGACGACCGCGTCCGCCGTGTCCGCCTTCAGCGCGCCACTGCCCTGGTAGGCGTCCGCGAGCGCCGACGGCTCCTTGCCGGTGCACGCCGACAGGATCTCCAGCAGGTTCGCGACGCCCGGCCGGGTCTCCGGCTCGTACGTCACCCCGGCCTCGCTGTCCGTCACCGCCCGGCGGATCTTCTTCCCGATCGTGGCGGGCTCGTCCAGCAGGTAGATGATCCCGGCCGTCGCGTCATGCGACTTGCCCATCTTCGACGCCGGGTCCTGCAGGTCCATCACCCGCGCCGCCACCTTCGGCACCACCGCCCGCGGCACCACGAAGGTGTGCCCGTA
Source organism: Actinacidiphila rubida (assembly GCF_900110255.1). Lineage (GTDB taxonomy): Bacteria > Actinomycetota > Actinomycetes > Streptomycetales > Streptomycetaceae > Actinacidiphila > Actinacidiphila rubida. The sequence goes on along the minus strand of NZ_FODD01000042.1, from coordinate 1,220 downwards.
GCGGTGGTTGAAGCGCTCGGCGAGATCCCGCGTCAGCTCCACGTGCTGGGCCTGGTCCTCACCCACCGGCACCTCGTCGGCGCCGTAGACGAGGATGTCCGCGGCCATCAGCGCCGGATACGTCAGGAGCGACAGTCTCACGCTCTGCCCGGACGCCTGCGCCCGCACGGATTTCTCCTTGTACTGGATCATCCGGCGCATCTCCCCGTCGGTGGCGACGCACTCCATCACGAACGCCAGCCGGGCGTGCTCGTCCACATGGCTCTGCACGAACACGGTGCACACCCCGGGGTCCAGCCCAGCCGCCAGCAGCAGGCTCGCGCCCTGCCGGCTCAGCCGGCGCAACCGCGCCGGATCGTGGTCGACGGTGAGCGCGTGCAGGTCGACCACGCAGAACAGCGAGTCCGCGCGGTGCTGGTCCACCTCGGACCACTGCCGCAGCGCGCCCAGGTAGTTCCCCAGGGTCATGTGACCGGTCGGCTTGATCCCGCTGAAGATGCGTGTCATGACGTCGTTCTCTCCCTGTCGGGGGGCCACCGCCCCTCACGGCCGGGAGAACGCGAAACGGCCGCCTGAGGCGGCGGCCGTCGGATGCATGCGTGAGACCCGGGCCGCCCTAGGCGGCCCACCACTGGGTGCTGCACGTACGCGAGGTCATGACCACAGGCTAGCCGGTGGCCGCCGGACACGGGCAGAGTTGACATCGTCTGTTCACCTGCGTAGTGTCCTCCGAGTTGTCCGACGTGAGCGCCGACTCCGGTCGGTCCCCGGACAGCCATTCCGCTCAAGTATTCGGAGTCACGATCACGGCCGGTTTCGGCCCTCTGTGGTGTCCCCGTGTCTTTTTGCGGAATGACGGACGGGAAAGCGGCCGATTTGGATCGGCCGGTGAACATCCGCTAAAGTCTCACTCGTCGGAAGGGCCCAACGGCCCGGAAGACGGACCCCGCTGACTGGGGGTCAGACACCGAAAAGCGTCTGATACAGTCGGAACACAACGAAGGGAAAGCCCGGAGGGGCCCGAAAGGGAACCGAAGGAAGCGTCCGTTCCTTGAGAACTCAACAGCGTGCCAAAAGTCAACGCCAGATATGTTGATACCCCGTCCCTCACGGTTCGCCGTGGTGGATGTGGTTCCTTTGAAAAGTCCTTCCTGTAGCGGGAAGGCGAGACACAGCGAGGACGCTGTGGGCGGTCGGATTATTCCTCCGATCGTCCCGCT
>NZ_FODD01000081.1 GCF_900110255.1 Actinacidiphila rubida | reverse complement strand
CCTGCTGCGCCAGTTCTTCCTCTCCCTGCCCAGGGAACTGGAGGAGGCGGCCTGGATCGACGGCTGCTCGCGGCTGCGGGTGCTGTGGTCCGTGGTGCTGCCGCTGTCCCGGCCCGCGCTGAGCACGGTCGCCGTGCTGACCTTCCTGACCACCTGGAACGACCTCAGCTGGCCGCTGATCGCCATCAACCACGACTCGCACTACACCTTGCAGCTGGGGCTCACGACCTTCCAGGGCCTGCACCACACCAAGTGGTCCGCGGTCATGGCGGGCAACGTCATCACCGTCCTGCCGGTGCTGCTGGCGTTCCTGGCCGCGCAGAAGTCCTTCATCCAGTCGATCACCTCCAGCGGTCTCAAGGGGTGACCGGGGACCCGCCCCATCGCGCGCGCCGCCCCTGCCCCGCCGCGACCCGCAGCACCCCGCCCTACCCGCCGCAGCCCGCACACACGAAAGTCCACGCATGCCGCACAGCTTCGACTTCGACCTGCTCGTCGTCGGTGACGCCAACCCCGACGTCGTCCTCGGACCGCTCCCCGGCCCGCTCGCCTTCGGGCAGCGCGAACAGCTCGTTCCCGCCGGCCTGATCACCCTCGGCGGATCGGCCGCCATCATGGCCTGCGGAGCCGCCCGCCTCGGGCTCCGCGTCGCCTTCGCCGGACGTGTCGGCGACGACGACACCGGGGCGTACGTGCGCGGCGCGCTCGACGCGCGGGGCGTCGACACCCGGGCGCTGCGCACCGACCCCGCCCTGCCCTCGCCGCTGACCGCCGTCCTCAACCGCGACCACGACCGGGCCATCCTCACCGCGCCCGGCACGCTCCCCGCCACCTCCGCCGAGGACGTCCCCGGCGACCTGCTGGCCCGCTGCCGGCACGTGCACGCCGCCTCCTACTTCCTCATGCCGGCACTCGCCGCCGAACTGCCCCGGTTGTTCGCCGCCGCCCGCGCGGGCGGCGCCTCCACCTCCCTGGACACCAACGACGACCCGGCGGGGGAGTGGGACCCGGCCGGGCTCGCCGCGCTGCTGCCCGTCACCGACATCCTGCTGCCCAACGCCCAGGAGGCCCGGGCCCTTTCGGGCATCGACGACCTGGACGCCGCGGCCGCGCACCTGGCGAAGCAGGGCCCGCTGGTGGTGGTCAAGGACGGCGCCGAAGGCGCCCTCGCCCACGACGGCCGCCAGGCGCTGCGCGTCCCGTCGCCCGCCGTCGAGCCGCGCGACACCGTCGGCGCGGGAGACAGCTTCGACGCCGGGATGGTCGCCGCGCTGCTCGCCGGGCTGCCGCTGCCCGAGGCCGTCGCGCTCGCCGCGGCCTGCGGGGCGCTGTCGACCCGGGCCCTCGGCGGCACCTCGGCACAGCCCACCTGGGACGAGGCACGGGCCGCCGCCGCGGGCGCCGCCTCCCGGTACGGCCGCCCCCGCACGCACCCGAACCACGGAAAGAGCCAGTGATGACCACCACCAAGATCGCGTTCATCGGCGCAGGCAGCGTCGTCTTCACGCAGGGGCTGCTGGCCGACCTGTTCGCCTTCGACGAGCTCAAGGACGTCCACATCGCGTTGCACGACATCGACGCGGAACGGCTCGCCACCGCCGAGGGCGCGGCCCGGTACATCTCGGGCCACCTCGGCGCCGCACCCACGATCACCGCGCACGCCGACCGCAGGCAGGCCCTGGACGGCGCCGACTTCGTGATCAACATCGTCCAGGTCGGCATGCGCGCGTCCACCCGCACCGACTTCGAGGTCCCGGCCCGCTTCGGAGTGCGCCAGACCATCGGCGACACACTCGGCGTCGGCGGCGTGTTCCGCGCCCTGCGCACCTTCCCGCTGCTGAGGGCCCTCGGCGCGGACATCGCCGAACTCTGCCCCGACGCCTGGCTGCTCAACTACACCAACCCGATGGCGATGAACGTCCAGTACCTCGCGCAGGCCACCGGCCTGACCCGGGTGGTGGGCCTGTGCCACTCCGTCTACTGGACCATGCGCGACCTCACCGAACTGGTCGGCGTCCCCTACGAGGAGGTCAACTACCTGGCCGCGGGCGTCAACCACCAGGCGTGGGTGCTGCGTTTCGAGCACCAGGGCCGCAGCCTGTACCCGGTCCTGGACGACCTCATCGCGCGCGACCCCGAACTGCGCCGCCGGGTGAGGGTCGACATGTACCGCAGGCTGGGCCACTACCCGACCGAGACCAGCGAGCACAGTTCCGAGTACGTGCCCTGGTACCTCGGCCACGCCGACGAGGTGGAGCGGCTGCGGCTGCCGGTCGGCGCGTACCTGGGCATCGTCGACGAGAACGTCGCCGAGTACGAGAAGACCCGCGACGCGCTGCGCGACGGCACGCCGCTCCCGGTGGCCGGCACGATGGAGTACGCACCACAGGTCGTGCACAGCATCGTCACCGGCACCCCGCGCACGGTCTACGGCAACGTGCCCAACCGGGGCCTGATCGGCAACCTTCCGGCCGGCGGCACCGTCGAAGTGCCGTGCCTGGTCGACGCGTCGGGCGTCCAGCCGACGGCGGTCGGTGACCTTCCGCCGCAGTGCGCCGCACTCAACCGCACCTACCTGAGCATGAACGACCTGGTCGTCAGGGCGGCCCTGGAGGACGAGCCGCGATACGTCAGGCAGGCACTGATGACCGATCCCGCCACCGCCGCGGCCCTGCCCGTGCCGCGGATCTGGGAGCTGTGCGATGCCATGGTCGAGGCGCACGCCGACCTGCTCCAGCCGGGCCTGCGTGCCCGGTTGGGCAGCTGATCCCGTTCCACGGCCCCGGCCCCGTACCCCACGCCGGGGCGGGCCGGGATCGTGGGGCACCGCGTGCCCCGAGCACCCGGCAGGGCGGGCGCCGTCGCGCGCGACACCACCACTCACGGAAGGGGACGCCATGTCCGAAGTGACGCTTGCCCTCGTCGGGGCCGGCATGCGCGGCCGGTCGTACGCCCGCCACGCGGTGGCCGCCGGCACGGGCCGGGTGGTCGCGCTCGCCGAGCCCGACCCGGCGCGGCGGGCCGCCGCGGCGCGGGAGTTCGGCGTGCCGCCGGACCGCGTGTACGCGGACTGGACCCAACTCGCCGCCGCCGGGCGGTTCGCGGAGGCCGCGATCGTCGCCACGCAGGACCGGCTGCACCGCGAGCCCGCCGTCGCGCTCGCGGACCTGGGCCACCACCTGCTGCTGGAGAAGCCCATGGCACCCACCGAGGAGGAGGCCGCGGAGATCGCGGCGGCCGCCGAACGCAACGGCATCATGCTCGCCGTCTGCCATGTGCTGCGCTACACGCCCTACACCCGCGCGCTCAAGCACCTGCTCGACGAGGGCGCGATCGGCCGGCTGGTGAGCGTCCAGCACCTGGAGCCGGTCGGCTGGTGGCACCAGGCCCACTCCTTCGTGCGCGGCAACTGGCGCCGCGCGGACACCTCGGCGCCGATGCTCCTCACCAAGTCCTGCCACGACATCGACTGGTTGGTGTACCTCTTCGGCCGCGTGCCGCGCCGCGTCAGCTCGTTCGGCGGACTCACCCACTTCCGTCCCGAGTCGGCGCCCGAAGGTGCCGGCACCCGCTGCACGGACTGCGCCGTCGAGAGCACCTGCCCGTACTCCGCCAAGCGCCTCTACCTCGGCTGCCTCGCCGATCCCGAACAGCACTTCTGGCCGCTGTCCGCCGTCACCGAGGACCTCACCGAGAGGGGTGTCACGGAGGCGCTGCGCACCGGCCCCTACGGGCGCTGCGTGTACGCCTGCGACAACGACGTGGTCGACCACCAGGTGGTGGCCATGGAGTTCGACGACGGCGCCACCTGCTCGTTCACCATGTCCGCGTTCACACCCATGGGCCACCGCAGGACCCGGCTGCTCGGCACCCACGGCTACCTCGACGGCGACGGCGTCACGCTCACCCGCACCGACTTCCGCACCGGCGCCGAGTCCGTGGTCGACACCCGGGTGACCGCGGGCGCCTCCGCCGCGGACGGCCACGGAGGAGGCGACGAGGGGCTTGTCGCCGCCTTCCTGGCCGCCGTCGCCCACGGGGACGCGCGCCTTCTCACCTCCGACGCCGCCACGTCGCTCGCCAGCCACCGCGTCGTCTGGGCCGCGGAGCAGGCCCGCACCACCGCATCGGTGGTGACGCTGCCCTGAACCGGGCGGGGCGGGCCGGCCGAGCACGCCGGCGGGTCATGCCCGCCGATGCCGGCAAGTGCCGGGAGACACCGGGAGGTGCCCGGCCGTTCCGTGAAATCGGGCTGCCTTTACCCCGTACAGTCGACCGCGTAATCCTCCGACCTCCGGCGAGGTGGGCGGGGTGGACAAGGTCGGGGCAGGCGGGAGTTCAACGTTATAAAACGTGGGCGCCAGGACCTGGCGGAGAAGGGGCCGAGGGCTTTCCGGTGTTCTTCTGTGCCTGGTGGGACGTCAGCGAAGTGCCCCGGTCCACAGGTCGTCGTGTCCGCGTCACCTGCGAGGAGAACCCGCCGTCCGGGGCTTGCGGTGGCCGGATGGGGCTATATAACGTTGTAAAGCCTGAGTGGTGGACCGCCGTGCCTCGACGTACGGACCCCGAGGGAAGGAACTCCGTGGGCGCCAGCCTGAAAGACGTCGCGCAGCTGGCCGGCGTGTCCGTCAAGACCGTCTCCAACGTGGTCAACAACTACCCGCACGTCACCCCGGGGATGCGCGAACGGGTCCAGCGGGCCATCGACGAGCTGGGCTACCGGCCGAACCTGACGGCCCGCCATCTGCGCAAGGGCCGGACCGGCATCATCGCGCTGGCCGTGCCCGAGCTGGGCAACCCGTACTTCGCGGAGCTGGCCGGCGCGGTGATCGACGCGGCCGCCCGCCACGACTACACCGTGCTGATGGACCACACGGCGGGCCAGCGCGAGAAGGAGGTCCTGGTCACCCAGGGATTCCGGGCCCACGTCATCGACGGGCTCATCCTGAGCCCGATCGAGCTGGAGACCTCCGATCTGCTCGGCCGCCGCGACGACGCACCGCTGGTGCTGCTGGGCGAGCGCGAGTACGACGCGCCGTACGACCAGATCGCCATCGACAACGTGGCGGCGGCCCGCACCGCCGTCCGCCACCTCACCGGCCTCGGCCGCCGCAGGATCGCCTTCATCGGCGCCCGCCGGGAGATGGCCCGGCGCCCCGCCCACCTGCGCCTGCGCGGCTGGCGCGAGGAACTGTCCGAGGCCGGACTGCCGTGCGGCGAGGACCTGGTGGCCGCGACCGACGGCTACGGCCGCTGGGACGGGGCCGCCGCGATGAACGCCCTGCTGGACCGCGGCGAGCGGCCGGACGCGATCTTCGCCTACAACGACCTGATGGCGCTCGGCGCGATGCGGGCCCTGGTCGAGCGCGGCCTGCGCGTCCCGCAGGACGTCTCCGTCGTCGGCTTCGACGACGTGGAGGAGGGCCGCTTCTCGACCATCGCGCTCACCACCGTCTCCCCGGACAAGCAGGCGATCGCCCGCCTCGCCGTCGAACGCGTCGTGGGGCGGCTCACCGGCGCCCCCCAGATGAGCCCCGAGCGTATCCAGCCCGGCTACACCCTCATCGCCCGCGAGTCCACGTCCCCGCCCGCGGCCTGAGGCCGCGGGCACGGTGGCGGGCCGGCGGGCCGGCCTCGTAGCGTGGGCACCGTGACCGACGACCCGCAGGACAGCCCGCACCGTGCGAACTCCCCCCACCATGCGGACCGTTCGGGCGCCCGGCGTCTCGGCCGGGTGTTCAACGACGTGCCCGAGCTGTACGACCGCCTCAGGCCCGGATACCCCGACGAGCTGTTCGCCGGTCTCGCCGCCGTCACCGGGCTGGACGGGTCGGCGCCCGTGCTGGAGATCGGGTGCGGCACCGGCCAGGCCACGCGCTCGCTCGCCGCGCTCGGCTGGCGGGTGACCGCCGTCGAACCCGGGACGGCGATGGCCGCGCTCGCCCGTCGCCGTACCGCCGGCCTCCGTGACGTCACCATCGAGACGTCGACGTTCGAGGACTGGGACGCCCGCGGGCGCCACTTCGGTGCGGTCGTGGCGGCGTCGTCCTGGCACTGGGTCGACCCGGAGATCGGCTGGCGGCGCGCGCACGACGTGCTCGGCCCCGGCGGATGGATGGCGCTCCTCGGCCATGTCGTCGTGCGCCGGCCGGGGGAGACCGAGGTCTACGCCGAGACCGCGGACCTCCATGAACGCTTCGCGCCCGGCAACCCCGACTGGGGACATCCGCCGCTCGAGGACGACGTGCGGGCCGGCGGAGAGGGCTGGGGGACGGCCGACGGCCCCGGCGCCCTGTTCGGCGCCCCGATCGTCCGCTGGCAACCGACGGTCCAGTGGTTCGACGGGACCGGCTTCGCCGACCTCCTCCGCACCACCTCGGTGTACCGGAAGCTGGACCCCGGGGTGCGCGAGCCCCTGCTCGACGCGGTCGCCGAGCGCATCCGCACGCACATGGGCGACCGTGCGCCGCGCCGCTACCTCAGCGTCCTGCGCGTGGCCCGGCGCGCTCCCCGGCGTCCGGTCAGCTGAGCTGCTCGGCCAGCGCGAGGATGATCCCGCTCGGCCCGCGGAGGTAGCAGAGCAGGTAGCTGTCCTCGAAACGCGTCACCTCGCCGACGAGTTCGGCGCCGTGCGGCCGGAGGCGCGCGAGGGTGTCCTCGATGTCGTCGACGGCGAACATGACGCGGTGCAGGCCCCGCGTGTTCGCCGGGGTGACCTCCGGGTCGGGGACGATCGCCCGCGGAGCGTGATACGTCGCCAGCTCCAGCCGGCCCGGGACGCCGCCGGGGATCCGCATCATCGCGATCTCGCTCCGCATGTCGCGGAGTCCGACGACGTTCCCCGCCCAGCGTCCCTCGATCGGCATCCTGCCTTCCAGCTCCATACCGAGTTCGGTGAAGAACGCCACCGCGGCGTCGAGGTCGTCGACGACGATGCCGACGTTGTCCATGCGCTGAATGCTCATGACCCGAGCATAGGGAGCACCTCCGACACCTCCGACACCACCGGCTCGACCGCTCCGGGCCGACGGCCCGTCGGTGATCGCCGTCCGGTCCACGCGACGGGGCGCCCGCCCGGACCTCGTCAGCTCAGTTGCCGGACGGACATGAGGAGATGGCGGTGGTCCTCGCCCGCCCCCGCGTCGGCCTCGTCCGGGACGCCGCTGAGGAGGGCGCGCTGGCCGGGGCCCAGGAGTTCGAAGCGGACCCGGGAGGCGGTGAGGGAGGTGAGCGCGTCCAGCAGGTAGGTGGGGTCGAAGGCGAGCGCCAGGTCGCCGGAGTCGGTCAAGGTGGCCGCGAGTCGCTGCGACGCGACGTCGTCCTCGTACCCCGCCTGCAGGAGGACGGTTCCCCGGGTCGAGAAGTCGAGCCGGATCGGGCTGTTCGGTTCGGCGACGACCGCGACACGGCGGACCGCGTCGGCGAGCGCCTCGCGCTCGACGACGGCGACCGCCGGGCTCTCCAGCGTGAACACCTTGCCGTAGCGCGGCAGCCGCCCCTCCAGCAGGCGCAGCGTCGTCCGCATCCCGTCTCCCTCGAACGCGATCAGGCCACCACCCGGGCCGCCCGAGCCACCCGGACCGCCGGCGCGAACAGTGCCGTTCAGCCCGACACGGATCAGCCCCGACTTCGCGAGCGCGCGGGAGATCTCGGTCAGCCTGCGGCCGGGAACCACCACCTCGACCGCGTCGGCCTCCGGTCCCTCCGGCTTCCACGGCACCGTGCGCACGGCGAACCGGTAGCGGTCGGTGGCGGCCAGGGTCAGGGACTCGCCGTCCAACCGGAGGTGGATGCCCGTGAGGACCGGGAGGGAGTCGTCACGGCCGGCGGACGTCACCACCTGCGCGACCGCCGCGGCGAACAGGCTCGCATCCAGCGTGCCGCGAAACGGCGGAAGTTCGGGAAGGACCGGATACTCCTGGACGGGCAGGGTCGAGAGCCCGAAGCGCGTACCTCCGCCCTCCATCGTGAAGCGCGTACCTTCCAGCGCGCACGCCACCATCGCATCGGGCAGTACCCGGCAGATGTCCAGGAGCCGGCGCCCGAGCACGAGCACCCGGCCGGCGACGGGTGCCTCCGCCGGGACCTCGATGGTCGCGGACGCCTCGTAGTCGAAGCCCGAGATACGCAGCCGCCCGTCCCCGGCGTCCAGCATCAAGCCGCCCAGCACCGGCACGGGCGACCGTGCGGGCAGCGACCTGGCCGCCCAGCCCACGGCCTCCGCGAGCGCACCTCGTTCGATCCGGAACTCCATCCCCGCATCCCCCATCGCGTCGCACGAGTCGATCCGCGCACGCTATACGCCCCCACTGACAGCTCCCGCTCCATCGCGTCGCACCCCGCACAGGGCAGTCCCGTCCGGCGCGGTGGCCTAGCCGGCGGTCGGAGACGCCAGGTACTCGGCCATGTGGTCGACGCCGAAACCGCTGATCAGGAGGCGTTCCTTGCGGTTGCCGGTGAGGAGCCGGCTCCAGTCGACGAAGCCGCCGTCGCCGACCTCTCGGTACGCGTCGCCGACGCCGGCGAAGATCTTGAAGCAGACTCCCGTGTAGTAGCTTCCGGCATCGCGCTCGGGGTCCTCGGTCACGGAGACGTCCGGGAGTGCGGCGAGTTCCGCTCGTACCCGGTCGACGACGGGGCGGTGCGCGTCGTCCAGGCAGGTGAGCCGGATCCGGGTGCGCCGCGCCCCGGCGGCGGACAGGGCGCGCGCGGCGAACCGCAGATGCTCGGAGAGGTGCTGCTGCTCGAAGGCGCGGCTGCCGGTGTCACGGCCGGCCGTCACGAGACCGAAGATCTGGAAGTGGGCGAGCATGCCCGGGGCGTCGAAGTGCTGCGCGCGGGTGACGCGTTGACTCGCCGCGAGCCGGACCGGCGCGGGGGAGCGCGGGTCCTCGGCCAGGGCCAGGGCACGCCGTGACGACGCCTCGAGGGCCAGCGCGTTCGTCGGGTCGGCGGCGACCTCGCTGCCGCGGACCGTCGCGATCACCTTGCGCGGGTCGACACTCGCGACGGCGGAGTGCGCGGCCAGCGGCAGGACGGGCGCGAGCGTCAGCATCTCGAAGCCCGCGGGCAACGCGCCCACCAGGGCGTTCTCGGTGCGCCGAAGCGCGGTGAAGTCCGCCGGCGCCGGCGCCACGAACCGGTCGGTGCGGTAGCGCCGCATCACCTGCGCCGGAGCGATGCGGTCCGCCCGGCGCCGGAACACCTCGAGCAGCAGCGTCGTCAGATCGCCGCCGGACAGGTCCTCGGCCATCAGCTCCAGCAGCTCCGGCCCATGAGGACGGCTCAGCACCCGCCGCAGCGCCGGGTTGCCCGCCATGTCGCCCGTTTCGTCGTCACGCTTCATGACGACGAAGTATCTCCGTCCCGCTCCTGCCCCGGCGACGCATTATCCGGCGGCCGAACGGCGCGTCACGGCGGCCGTGACCGCCCCGTGCCGCTGGGCCGTGTCCGCCCCGTGCCCCTGGGACGACTCCGTACCCGCCCCCGGCGAGCGGGGGGCGGGTACGGGACGCACCTCGGGGAGCGCTCCCTCGGGCAGCGCTCCCTGGGCAGGGTTACCTGCCGAGGCTGAGGAGGGCGAAGATGCCGCCGACGACCGGGCGGGCCTGGAAGCCGGTCTGGTTGGCGGACACCGTGTCGTAGAGGTCGGTGAACGGGATCCGGTTGGGCGTGGCCGTCGCGAAGTCGTAGAGCGTGTCGATCAGGATGCGGCTGACCGGGTGCCCGCGCAGCCACGCGGCGGTCCACATCTCCCAGTCGCCCTTGGTGTACGAGTGGCGCGGGTCGAGGGGGATGCCGAACTGGTTGACCTGCGTCAGGTACCAGTCGCCCTCCTCCTTGGCGACGGACGCCGGGACCAGGCCCAGGCCGAGCAGCGCGTCGGGGTAGCCGTTGTACTTCAGGCTCCACGTGCCGGGCTGGTCGTAGGCGAGCTTGAGGTGGTCCGGGGTGGTGTCCTGCGCCTTGCCGACCCACTGGGCGGCGTAGTCGCGGGCGGTCGCGCGGTACCGCGTCGCGTCCGTGGCGTTGCCCGCGGCCGTGGCCACGACACCCATCGCGCCGATCGCCACGATGCCCTTGAGCGCGAGGTTCGCGCTGTGCGCGATGAAGCCGGTGAAGTCGTCCGTCTGGTTCTGGTAGCCCGGGTCGAGCGCGTTGGCGACCAGGTAGTCGGCCCACTGCCGCAGGATCGTGTAGTGCGCGGTGGCGAACTCCTTGGCCGCGGCCGCGTCGGCACGCGTCAGGTAGGCCGCCGTCATCAGGAGCATGTTGGCCGACTCCTCGACGGGCATGTCCTCCTCGTTGCCGTCGTTGTGGCCCGCGGCGTTGGGATAGCTGGAGCCGAGGTCGTGCTCGGCGAACTCCTTGGGCCAGCCGCCGTTCTCCGGATAGTCCAGCATCGGTTCGAGCAGCAGCCGCAGATATTCGGGGTCGGTGTACAGGAAGGCCGGCATCGCCGGGTACGTGACGTCGATCGTCGAGACGTTGCCGTCGGAGGAGATCTCCTTCAGGAACGCCCAGGGCTTGCCGTCGCGGCTGACCAGTTCGGTGCCGCCGTACGCCTGCCGCAGCGCGAGCGCGCACAGCGCCGCGTACTTGGGGCCGCCGGCCGCCGTCGCGTCCTTCTGGATCCGCCGGTCGAGCGCGTCCGTGCGGCCGCGCGCCGCACCGGCGTCGGCGTGGAAGAACGCCGCCATGTCCTGCCACGACGACCAGTAGGACCGCCACAGCGGCGGGAGCGGCGCGCCCAGGTAGCTCACCGCGGGCTCGCGGACGTGGCCGACCGACAGTTCCGCGGTGCGCGGCGCCCCGGTCACGCTGCCGAGGTCGAAGTGGAAGGCGAACACCGGCCAGCGGTCGTTGATCGCCCGCGGCTGGCCGGAGTCCGAGGTGTCGCCCAGCCTGCCGTCCGCCAGGGCGGCCGGGCGCACCACGGTGTCCGCGCCGATCTGCCAGGTGAGGCCCGGCTGGTTCGCGGCGGACCACACCACCGTGCCCCACGATGCGGTGTCGGCGTTCTCCTGGAGCACCTGCGGGCTGTCCGGAGTGAAGGACAACGATGTCAGGCTCGGTCCGGAGCCCGCGCCCGCGACCTGCTCCTGCGCCCAGCGGATCTTCGTCCCCGAGTTGCCGTGCGCCCACTCGCCGGAGATGTCGAAGTACAGCGCGACATGGTGGGCCGCGTCGTCGATCGAGCGCACCTCGGCGGTCAGGTACGACATCGGCATCGACTGGCGGCGCAGGTCGCCCGGCTCCACCGGCGACAGGAAGGTGAGCGTCATCCGCACCCCGCCGCCCTCCAGCGTGAACACCGAGCGGGTCGCGGTGAGTTGGAGGGAGCGCTGGACCAGGCCGCGGGGCAGCGGGTGGTCCGGCACGTTGGGTGCGCCGAGGAAGAGGTAGTTCACGCCGTCGATCACCGCGATGCCGGTCATCGCGGTCACCCGGCCGGTCCAGAACGTCGGCCAGTGCCCGGACGGCACGTCGGCCGGCATCCAGGTGCTCAGGTAGGGCGAGCGCACCGCGAGCGGCACGGCCGGCGGGCGGATCGGGTCGAAGGCGGGCAGCGGCGGCGCGCCCGCCGCGTCGGGGGAGGCGCCGGCGGTGCCGGCGGGCGCCGCGGCCCGTGCGGCGGTGACCGCGCCGGGCAGCAGCGCGGCACCGGCCGCGCCGAGGCCGACGGCGCCGGACCGGGCCAGCAGCCCGCGGCGGCTGACGCCCGCCGCGTCGCCGCGGGTCTCGTCCTCGGCGCCGGGAGCGGTGGACGGCGTGGAGCTTTCGGACATGCGAAGACCTCCTGGAACGTCACGCCGACGGGCCGGCGGGCATGCCGGCGGGCGGCGTCGGGGTGGGACGGCTCTGATCGCCGGCCGGGCGGGAGCGGTGAGGTCCGGACGCGACGAGGCGGCCGCGCACGGCCCGGGCGGGCGATCCGACGGGGCAGAGCATGGGGGGATCCGGGAGAAGCCGATGACGCGCGGCGCATCGGCGGGGGAGAGCGGGGAGAAGCGGAGACCCGGCTGGGCCGGGAGGGAGTGCCGCGGGGGAGCGGCAAGGGGCGGCTGCGTCACGGGCGCTGCCGCGTACGCGCAGGATCGATCGGTGAACCGCCGCGCGCCGTCGTGCGACCGCCGGACGGGCCGGCGGCACACGGCCGTGCGGGTACGGCTGCTCGTGACAGCCGTACCGCGAACAGCCCGGCCGCGAACAGCCGTACGGCCGCCACCTGTTCGATGGCGGACCGGACTCCTGTCCTCGGCCGGCGGCACCGCTCGGTGGCGGACGCCGGGTGATCGTCTGCGAGGACGTCGAGCGCGGATCGCTGGGATACCGCGGCGGCTCTCTCGGCCCTCAAGTAACAACGTTGGAAAGCACCGGAATGACAGCACGCCCGGTGCGGCGTTGTCCAGACCCGCGGCGGGTACTTCCGCGCCCGGAGTGCGGGTCGCGCCGCCCTCCCACGCCCGTAAGGGTGTTGGCGGTACCTCTCACCTGTGACTCTCGGTGGGAGAGGTGCACAGGGGGCCAACTGGCCGCCGGACGGGGCCTTCTGACCGCCGGGTAGGAATTCTGCACGGACGCTTGACAGGGTCCTGCCGTTGCCTCAGGGTCTCTACAACGTTGGAAACAGCGCGGGCGGTCAGCGACTGCTCCCCGCACCCTCACCCAGACCCTTCACTGCCCCCGAGGATGTGATCGGCGCATGAAGACCCTTCCCCGTGCCAAGGCCGTGGCGGCCGCGATGATCACGGCCGGCCTGTGCCTGTCGGCCGCCGCCTGCACCAACTCCGGTAACGACTCGTCGAAATCGCCGACCAGCAGCGCTTCGGACAACACCGCGGCGGCCCAGCAGGTGGCGACGCCCACCGACAGCGCCACGGGCCCGGCGTGCACGTCCGACAGATACGCCGGCGGCGTCCCGAAGCTGAACATCACCGACGGCAAGACGGTCGTCGGCTTCTCCCAGTCGGAGTCGACCAGCAACCCGTTCCGCGCCACGGAGACCAAGAGCATCGAGAACGAGGCCAAGCGGCTCGGCGTCAAGCTCATCGAGCGCAACGCCAACGCGGACGTCAACGCGCAGAACTCGCAGATCCAGGACATGATCGCGCAGGGCGCCAAGGTCCTGATCGTCGCGCCGGAGAACTCCGACGGCCTGGGTCCCGCGCTCGCCGAGGCCAAGTCGAAGAAGATCCCGGTGCTCACCATCGACCGCACGGTCACCGGCACCGCCTGCACCGACTTCATCGCCTTCATCGGCTCGAACTTCTACGGCCAGGCGCAGATCGCCGCCGACGACCTGAACACCGCCACCGGCGGCAACGCGCACGTGGCGATCCTGACCGGAACGCCCGGCAACAACGTCACCACCGACCGGACCAAGGGCTTCCAGGACCAGGTCAAGGCGAAGTACCCGAACATGAAGATCGTCGCGTCGCAGACCGGCAACTTCGCCCAGACCGACGGCCAGAAGGTGATGGAGCAGCTGCTCCAGGCGCACTCCGACATCAACGCGGTGTACGCGGAGAACGACGAGATGGCGCTCGGCGCGATCCAGGCGATCCGGTCGGCCGGGAAGACCCCCGGCAAGGACGTCAAGATCGTCACCATCGACGGCATCCAGCAGATGGTCCAGAACGTCGCCAGCGGCCTGGCCGTCGCCGACATCGAGACCAACCCGCGGTTCGGCCCGCTCGCCTTCCAGTCGCTGCAGAACTTCTACGGCACGACCGGCGTGCAGGACAAGGTGATCATCAAGGACGGTCACTTCACCGCGGACAACGCCAAGCAGGCCCTGGCCCAGGGCCTCGTCTACTGACCGTCGCACCGGCGGACCCCCGGGCCGGAGGACGCGGCAGCGCGCTGCCCCCTCCGGCCCGGAGCCCGGTGCCAGGGCGGCCGGCCGGCGGCCCCGTACGAGGAGGCGGAGAACCACCATGGTCCAGCAGGACCCCGACCCCCGCGGCGACTCCGTGCTGGAGGTCTCGGGGGTGCACAAGAGCTTCGCGGGCGTGCACGCGCTGCGCGACGTCGACTTCTCCCTGCGGCCCGCCGAGGTCCACGCGCTGATCGGCGAGAACGGCGCGGGCAAGTCGACCCTGATCAAGGTGATCACCGGGGTGTACCACCCCGACCGGGGCCGGGTCGAGCTGGAGGGCCGCGCACGCGACTTCCGCAACCCGCTGGAGGCGCAGGCCGCCGGGATCTCCACGATCTACCAGGAGGTCAACCTCGTCCCGCTGATGTCGGTCGCCCGGAACCTGTATCTCGGCCGCGAGCCGCGGCGGTTCGGGCTGGTCGACGTGGGCCGGATGAACCGGGAGGCGACCGAGGTGCTCGGCCGCTACGGCGTCGACGTCGACGTCACCCGGCCCTTGCGCACCCTGGGCCTGGGCGCCCAGCAGATGGTGGCGCTGGCCCGCGCCGTCCAGATCGACGCCCGCGTGGTCATCATGGACGAGCCCACCTCCTCCCTGGAACCGCGCGAGGTCGAGACGCTGTTCTCGGTCATCCGCGGCCTCAAGGAGCAGGGCATCGCGGTCGTCTACGTCAGCCACCGCCTCGACGAGCTGTACGCGATCTGCGACCGGGTCACCGTGATGCGCGACGGCGAGGTCGTCCACACCGGCGAGATCGCCCGGTTGGAGCGGCTGCGGCTCATCTCACTGATGCTCGGCCGGGAGATGGCCACGGTGCGGGAGAAGGGCACCACGGCCTTCGACACCGACCGCCATGAGCGGCGGGACGGCCAACCCCTGCTGGCCGCACGGAACCTGACGGTCCGCCACCGGCTCCACGACGTCTCGCTCGACATCCACCCGGGCGAGGTCGTGGGCCTGGGCGGGCTGCTGGGCGCCGGACGCAGCGAGACGGCCAAGGCGATCGTCGGCGCGCTCGGCACCGACACCGGGAGCGTCGAGGTCGAGGGACGGCCGCTGCACCGGCGCAGCCCCGCCGCGTCGATCAGGGCGGGCGTGGTGATGCTCGCCGAGGACCGCAAGGCCGAGGGCATCATCCCCAACCTGTCGGTGCGCGAGAACATCTCGCTCGCCGCGCTGCCACGGCTGTCGCGCGCCGGACTGGTCTCCCAGTCCAAACAGGACGAGGTCGTGCGCTTCTTCATGGAGCGGCTGCGGATCAAGGCGTCCGGCCCCGACCAGAAGGTGAGCGACCTGTCGGGGGGCAACCAGCAGAAGGTGCTGCTCGCCCGCTGGATGTGCCTCAGCCCCAAGGTGCTGCTGCTCGACGAACCGACCCGCGGCATCGACGTCGGCGCCAAGGCGGAGGTGCAGTCCCTCATCGACGAACTCGCCGCCGAGGGACTCGGCGTGCTGCTCATCACCTCCGACCTGGAGGAGCTCATCGAGGGATCGGACCGGGTGGTCATCCTCAAGGACGGCCGCGTGGTGGGCAACCTCGACGGCGAGGACGTCAGCGAGGACGGGCTGCTCGACGCGCTCGCCACCGCGCCGCCGCTGTCGCCCGACGCTCCCGACGAGCCCGAAGTCACCGACGAGCCGGAGGCCCCCGTCGTGCCTGGCGCCGCCGGTGAGCCCGGCGCCCCGGGCGAGGCCGGCGGATCCGACGTCACCGGCGGGCCGGCCGAGGCCGGTCCCGCCCCCGCATCCGAAGAACCCGGCGGGG
>NZ_FODD01000045.1 GCF_900110255.1 Actinacidiphila rubida | reverse complement strand
GAGACCCGCAGACGGCAGCGCGCAGCGCGGGGCACCCCGGAAGCCGAACCCACCCACCGGCCGGTGGACGGCCGACAAGCCCCGGGGGCACCCCGTCGGCCGAGAACACCCACCGGCCGGTGGACGGCCGACAAGCCCCGGGGGCACCCCGTCGGCCGAGAACACCCACCGGCCGGTGGACGGCCGAGCAAGCCCGGGGGCACCCCGTTACGCGGGGAGAGCCGCGCTGAGGTAGGTGAACGCGGAACGCACGTCCGGGGTCGAGCGGTGCGGACCGCGGAAGAGGGCGACGTAGGCGGCGACGTCCGCGAGAGTCCACCACAGGGGATAGAGCGCGAGCGCCGCGGGGGAGAGGGGGCGCCCGGTCGCCCGGGTGTAAGAGGCGAGCAGGGCCGCGTCGGCGCCGAGCATCCAGACGTCCCGCTCCGGCGGAGCCAGACGCACGGTGTCCCAGTCGACGAGGTGCAGGCCGTCGCGCCCGCGGATCACGTTTCCCGGATGGGGCTCGCCGTGGGTGACCACCCACGGCGAACCGTCGCGGCGCACCTCGCCGGTGAGCCGGTCGAACTCGGCCAGCAGGCCGCGGACGTGCGCGGCCCGGTCCGCGAGCAGCGCACGCGCCGGCTCGGCGTAGGGTCCGCCGCCCCAGGGCCGGCCGACCGCGGCCAGCGCGTCGTCCAGGCCGTCGCGCCCGGGAAGCAGCAGGTCCGTCGGCGGCGCGTCGGCCCCGGCCGCGTGCAGGCGGACCAGCAGGTCCAGCACGTCGGACCGGTCCTCGTCGCGGTGCGGGCCGAACTCCCCTGCCGTGCCCTCCACCTCGGGGAAGACCGCCAGCGTGTGTCGCTCGCCCAGCGGCAGCAGCGGCTCGCCCGTGACGGACGGCACCGGTGCCACCACGAACTCCAGCCCGGCGTCGCAGTGCAGGGCCAGGGCCGTGCCCATCGCCGCGCGCAGCTCGCGCAGGCGCGCCGCCGGGTCGTCCCGTAGTGCGTCGACCGTCGCGAACAGCGGGCGCGTCGGGGCGTCCACGGCCCAGTGGTAGCTGCCGAAGCCCACCGGACGGTACGTCACCGACCGCACGTCCAGGCCCCAGCCGTCGGCCAGGGCCGTCGCGACGTCCTGATCGGATATGCCCTCGGGCCGGTCCTCCATGGCCGGTGAGTATCCCCGAAGGGGTGCCCGCCGGGCGACCCGATTCCGCGTGCCGGGTCCGACAGGTGTTCGTCCTGCCTGCGGGCGTGCGGTGAACGGGGCCGCCGCGTCAGCCGATCGGTCGGCGCGCGGACGTGTGAACGGAGTGCGCCGGTCCGCGCTCTGCCTCAACCGGAAGGTTTGCACCACCCGTGCGCGAAGCCTCCCTTTTCGCGCTATTCCCGGCGGACCCCGGCGGCTGGTTGGCTGGTGCGTGCGGAACGGAACGGCCGTTCCGCACGGCTCGCGCCTGCCGTTCCCGCTACCGAACTCCCCTGTCCACCAGGCGACATGACGCACCGCTGAGACGTGACAGCACCGACCGACCGTCTGGAGTACGCATGAGCGCACCCCCGAGCGCCGACGCCCCGCGCCGGCTGCCTGGGCCGCCCACACTCGCCCCGCCCCGGCGCCACGGCGCGATCCCCGGCCTGAAGTACCGGCCGGTCGCACCCGCCGACCCCGACAAGGCCGAGGAGGTGGACCGCCGGCTGGAGGCGTGGGCGCACGACCTCGACCTGTTCCCGCCCGCGTGGAAGGGGGACTTCGCCGGGTTCCAGTTCGGCCGGGCCGTGGTGCTGCAGCACCCGGGCGCCCTGGACGTGGAACGCCTCACCCTCGCCGGCAAGCTGCTGCTCGCCGAGAACCTCGTCGACAGCTGCTACTGCGAGGAGGACGAGGGCCGCGGCGGGTCCCACCGCGGCCTGGGCGGTCCGCTGGTCATGGCGCAGTCGGCGATCGACCCGTTCCACGGCACGCCCGAACTGGAGGCGGAGTGGGCGGAGGGCATGCAGGCCGACGGTCCGCTGCGCTCCTACCACTGGGCGATGCGGGACTACGCGGGGTTCGCCACGCCCAGCCAGACCGACCGGTTCGTGCACGACATCGCGCGCCTGCACCTCGGCTATCTCGCCGAGGCCGCGTGGGCGGAGGTCCGGTTCGCGCCGCGGATCTGGGAGTACCTGGTCATGCGGCAGTTCAACAACTTCCGCCCCTGCCTGTCGATCGTCGACGCGGTCGACGGCTACGAACTGCCCGAGCCGCTGTACGCCCGTCCCGAGGTCCAGCGGATCACCGCGCTCGCCTGCAACGCGACGACCATCGTCAACGACCTGTACTCGTTCACCAAGGAACTGGCCGGCGACCCCGACCACCTGAACCTGCCACGGGTCGTCGCCGCCAACCGGGGACGGGGGCTGAAGGCCGCGTACCTGGAGAGCGTCGACATCCACAACCGGATCATGACGGCGTTCGAGGAGGAGTCCGCCGTGCTGGCCGCCACCTCGCCGCTCGTGGAGCGCTACGCCCAGGGCCTGTCGGACTGGGTGGCCGGCAACCACGAGTGGCACGCGACCAACAGCCACCGCTACCACCTGCCCAACTACTGGTGAGGCCGGGCCCGTCGCCCCTGCCCGGCACCGGCCGCACCGCCCTGACCACCGCCACGACGCGTACGCCCTGCACCATCCGTACGCGCAGCACGACCCGTTCGACCAGCACCGCGTCGCAGCACCGCACGCACCAGCATCACGAGGAGCCACCGTTGGCCATGCCCCAGTCCGTAGCCACCGTGCCCGCCCAGACCACGTACCAGCACCGCGTCGCGGACTACTGGAACGCCGAGCGGAACCCGGTCAACCTCGAACTCGGCCAGATCGACGACCTGTACCACCATCACTACGGCATCGGTGACGCCGAGTGGTCCGTCCTCCAGGAGACCGATCCGGACCGCCGACGGCAGCGGCTCACCACGGAACTGCACCGGCTGGAGCACGCCCAGGCCGAACTCCTCGCCTCCCGGCTCGGCCCGCTGGACGCGTCCGACCGGGTCTTCGACGCGGGGTGCGGGCGCGGCGGTGGAAGCGTGGTGGCGCACCTGCGGTACGGATGCTCCGCGGACGGCGTCACGCTCTCCACCAAGCAGGCCGACTTCGCCAACGCGCAGGCCCGGGCCCGCGGCATCGACGGCAAGGTCCGCTACCACCACCGCAACATGCTGGACACCGGCTTCACGACCGGCGGCTACGCGGCCTCCTGGAACAACGAGTCGACGATGTACGTCGAACTCGACCTGCTGTTCGCCGAACACGCCCGGCTGCTGCGCCGCGGCGGGCGCTACGTGACGATCACCGGCTGCTACAACGACACGTACGGGCGGGCGTCCCGGGAGGTGTCGCTGATCAACGCCCACTACATCTGCGACATCCACCCGCGCTCGGAGTACTTCCGCGCGATGGCCCGCAACCGCCTGGTGCCCGTCCACGTCGAGGACCTCACCGAGGCCACCCTCCCGTACTGGGAACTCCGCAAGGAGGCGGAGCACCTGGTCACGGGCATCGAGGACACCTTCCTGGACGCGTACAAGAACGGCAGCTTCCAGTACCTCCTGATCGCCGCCGACCGCGTGTGACGCACTGAACCCGTTCCACTCTTCCCCGCGCCGCGGCGCCACCCCTCCGGGTGGCGCCGCGGTCGCGTGCGCCGGCCCGCGCGCCTGGGAGCGGGAGCGCGCCACGTGATCCGCGCCACGCCGTGTCACAGGTGGCGGGTGGCCGGTGTCTGGAGGCTGAACCGCCCCGAACCGAGGAGCACCCATGAACATGGCGCTGTGGATCGCCGCAGGACTGCTGGCCGTCGTCGCCCTGACCGGAGGCGTGAGCAAGGCGTTCGTGCCCAAGGAGAAACTGGCTCAGGCGCCGGGCGGCGAGTGGACCGAGGGGGTCGCGGCCGGACTCGTGAGGACCCTCGGGGTCCTCGAACTCCTCGCCGCGGCGGGCCTGGTACTGCCCGCCGCGGTCGGGATCGCGCCCGTGATGGTGCCGGTGACCGCGACGTGCTGGGTGCTGCTGATGGTCGGCGCCATGGTCACCCACGTCCGCCACGGCGGGCTCAACGCCTTCGTGGCCCTCAACCTGTTCTATCTGGCCCTCGCGGTGTTCGTCGCCTCGGGCCGCTTCGGGCCCGCAGCCTTCACGGCGTGACCGGCGGCGGCGAGGATCATGCCATGGACGACACCGTGACCGAGGCGACCCAGGCGTTCGTCGCCCACCGCAACCTGCTCTTCACCGTCGCCTACGAGATGCTCGGGTCCGCGGCCGACGCGGAGGACGTGCTCCAGGAGACCTGGCTGCGGTGGGCGGACATCGACCTGGGGGAGGTGCGCGACCCGCGCGCGTACCTGGTCAGGATCACCACCCGGCAGTCGCTCAACCGGCTCCGCACGACGAGCCGGCGCCGGGAGTCCTACGTCGGCCCCTGGCTGCCGGAGCCGCTGCTCACCGCCCCGGACGTGGCCGAGGACGTCGAGTTGTCGGAGACGCTGTCGATGGCGCTGATGCTCGTCCTGGAGACGCTGTCGCCGACCGAGCGCGCGGTCTTCGTGCTGCGCGAGGCCTTCGGCGTCGGGTACGACGAGATCGCCGAGGCCGTCGGCAAGAGCCCGGCGGCGGTCCGGCAGATCGCACACCGGGCGCGGCGGCACGTCGACGCCAGGCGCCCGCGGCAGGCGGTCTCGGTGGCCAGGACGAGGGCGGTCCTGGAGTCGTTCCGGCGTGCGCACTCCACCGGGGACCTGCAGGGACTGCTGGACGTGCTGGCGCCCGACGTCGTCCTGCTCAGCGACGGTGGCGGCCTGAAGCAGGCGGCGCTGCGGCCGGTGGTCGGCGCCGGGAAGGTCGCACGGTTCATCGTCCTCGGCTCGCGCAGGACGGACGCGGTGCTCACCAGCGAACTCGCCACGGCCAACGGCGGTCCGGCGATGATCCTGCGGCTGGACGGAGTACTGGACGGCGTGATGGCCATCCGCGTCGAGGAGTCCGGCATCACCGGCCTGTACTACGTGCGGAACCCGGAGAAGCTGACCCGGCTGGACGCCGGGAGCGCGCCGCGCGCGCTGACCCTGCGTTGAGCGGGGCACCGGGGCCTGGGCCACGCACGGCGCGCGTCCGGCCGTCCTGACGGCCGGCCGCGCGCCGTGCCGACGGCCGGGCGGGCCCGGCTGCGCGGCGGACGCTGCTCAGCCGGCGCTCAGGGCGGTGCGCCGCACGACCAGCCAGACCGCGGCCAGCGCGAGGAGGCCCAGGGCGGTGTAGCCCGAAGCGAGCAGCAGGTGGAACTCGGGGATCCTGCTGCCGGGTTGGTACACCACGTGGTGGGTGAGGCCGTTGCGCGTGAAGCAGGCCACGGAGTCCTCGCCGCCGAGCTGGAAGACGTTGGGGCACCACCGGTTGAGCTCGGGGAACGTGACCGGCCGGTGCGCGGCGTCGAAGACGTTCACCACGTGGTCCGGCGGGCCGATCTGGATTCCCCCTTGGATCACCAGGGGGTTGGCGCCCAGCGGCGTGCCGCTCCCGGGTGCCGCGAACGGCAGGAACCGCGAGACCGGCGCCACGAGCCACGGATAGCGCCAGTCGACGGCGACCAGGGCGGCGACGAATCCGGCGACGACGGCCAGCGCCGCGGGCAGCACGCGGCGGACCGCCGCACCGAGGGCCGCGCCCACCACGAACCACGACAGGCCGGCGGCCAGCGGCAGCATGCCGGAGTCGAGGAACAACTGGCCCTGGAACATGCTGCCGTCGCCGACGTCGTGCAGCACTCGCGCCAGGTGTCCGGCCGCCGCCGACACCCCCGCGGTGAGGGCCGCCACGACCAGGCCGAGCAGCAGGAGCCTGGTCCACATCCAGCGCATCGGCGACACGTCCTGGCTCCACGCGAGCAGCAGCGTGCGCTGCTCGAACTCCCGTGCCAGCAGCGGTACTCCGAGGAAGACCCCGATCAGCAGCGGCACGTACTCCTCGCCGAGCAGCAGCTTGTCGCCGAGGTTCACCGGTCCGAAGGGGGCGCTGAGGCGGGCCTGTTGCGGTGAGCCCTCCGGGCAGATCGTGTCGTGGCACTGGTGGAACACGCCGGTCATGTCGGCGGCCAGCCAGAGCATCCAGGCGGCCAGTGCGGCGGAGACCACCAGCGAGGTGACGAGGGCCCAGCGGTGCTGCCGCCAGGTCAGCCAGGCGAGTCCGGCCAGTCCGCCGCCGTCGCGCAGGAGCGGGACGGGCGGGTCGCCGGTGCCGGGCTCGGCCCTGGTGGTGCCGGTCAGTGGGCTCATGCCGCCGCCTCCAGGCCGAGAGGCGCCGTTCCCGACGCCCTGAGATACGAGATGACCAGATCGTCCAGCGGGACCGGCCGCGCGCTCCAGCCCGGTGCGGTGACGCGTGCACCGCCCGCCGCGTCCGCCCTGCCCGCCGTGTCCGCCGGCGTCGCGCCGGGGAGCCGGACCGTGAAGGTCGACTGCCGGTCGGTGTGCCGGGCCCGCACGACGGTGCCGGCCAGCGGCGGGCGCTCGGCTCGAGGTCCGCTCAGCCGGACGTGGCGCGCCAGCAACTCCTCGGTACCGCCGGCGAGTACGGGCCTGCCGCCGGCGAGCAGCAGCAAGTGGTCGCTGATCCCGGCGAGTTCGGCCACGACATGGGTGGAGAGCACCACCGTCATCCCGCCGTCGGCGGCCTCCGCGAGCAGTTCGCCGGCCACCTCCGTGCGGGCCACCGGGTCGAGGTCGGCCAGCGGTTCGTCCAGGAGCAGCAGGGTGGGGCGGGTGCCGAGCGCCACCGCGAGGGCGACCTGCGTGCGCTGCCCGCCGGACAGCCTTGCGCACGGCCGGTCCAGCGGCACCTCGAAGCGCGCCAGCCACGCCAGCGCGCGCCGCTGGTCCCAGACGCGGTTGGTCCAGCGCCCGAAGCGGAGCATGTCGGCAGCGCTGAAGTCCCGGTACAGCGGCTTGTCCTGCCCGAGGATCGCGACCCGGCTGCCCCCGTCGCCCGCCGCGCCGTCCGCGCGTGCCCGGCGCCGGGACGTCACCGGTCGGCCGTCCACGAGCACCGAGCCCGCCGTCGCGGGCAGCAGGCCGCTGACGACGCTCATCAGCGTCGACTTGCCAGCGCCGTTCGCCCCGACCAGAGCGATGATCCGGTGCGCGGGCAGCCGGAACCCGCAGTCGCGCAGCGCCCACACCCGGCCGTAGCGCTTGGTCAACTCCCGTACCTCGACGGCGATCGGGCCGTTGCCCGGGCCCAGGTCCAGGCACACGTCCGGCTCCGGATCCTGGTTCACCCGGTGCCTCCCGCCGCCCGTGTCCCGGCCTCCGCGGCCGGGATCCGCCGCAGCCCGTCGTGTTCCATCCGGCGCCCTCCCTGAATTGTGTCGCTTAAGTAGAACACTAGCTCACTGCGTCGGCAAGGGTGTGCCCTGGTGCGGCTCCGTGTGGCGTGCGAACCGGGCCCGCGTCAGACTGGACTTGCGGGTCCAATTTCTTCGTCGCACAGTGGCGACGTGCCCCGATGAGCGGGGCGGCCCGCCCGGCCCGGGCATCGTCGAGGCGGCGGGCGCGGACGGATCACCGAGTGAGGGAGCAGGAGACATGTCGACACGTCTGGAAGGCCGGACCGCGCTGGTGACGGGGGCGACCAGCAACATCGGACGAGCCGTGGCCGAGGCCTTCGCCGCGCAGGGTGCCCACGTCGCCGTGTCCGGCCGTAGCGCGGAGCGCGGCCGCGAGGTGGTCGAGGGCATCCGTGCCCGTGGCGGCCGCGCCGACTTCGTCGCCGCCGACCTGGACGGCAGCGCCGCGGCCTCGCGGGCGCTGGCCGAGCAGGCGACGGCGGTGCTCGGCGGGCGCGTCGACATCCTCGTCAACAACGCCGGCATCTACCCCGGTGACACCACCGCGGCCACCGACGAGAAGACCTTCGACGAGGTCTACGCGGTCAACGTCAAGGCGCCGTTCTTCCTCACCGCGGCGATCGCTCCCGCGATGGCCGAGGCGGGCTCGGGGGCGATCATCAACCTGGGCTCGTGGATCGCCCGGCTGGGCATCCCGATCGGTGCGCTCTACAGCTCGACCAAGGGGGCGATGGAAACCCTGACGCGCGCCTGGGCGGCCGAGTTCGGGCCGCACGGGGTGCGGGTCAACGCGATCTCCCCGGGAGTGGTGCTGACGTCCGAGCCCGGCCGGGAGAACCGCGCCGGAGCGATGATGAACGGCACGCCGGCCGGACGCACGGGCACGCCGCGGGAGATCGCGGACGCCGCGGTCTACCTCGCCGGTGACGAGGCCACGTTCGTCCACGGTGTCGTGCTGGACGTCGACGGCGGCCGGACGACCGCCGCGGTCATCGCCGGCTGAGCGCGGGCTCCCCGCCGAGCCGGCGCAGGTCGGAGATCCCCTGGTCGAGGGCGGCCCGAAGGTGCGTCGACTGCCCGGTCGACAGCAGGATGGACACGCCGCCCTGGATCCCGGCCAGCAGGGCCGCGGCCCGGGTGTCGACGTCCACGTCGGCCGGCAGGCGCCCGGCGTCCCGCTGCGCCCTGATGCCCTCGGCCAGGGACTCCTGCCAGCGGTGCAGCAGCTCGACGACGATGGCCCGCGCGCCCGGGGTCGCGCGCCCCACCTGGAGGAACAGGGAGCCGAGCGGGCACTCGTCGCCCTGCTCCTCGTAGCGCCTCACCACCGTGTCGCGCCACAGCCGCCACGCCTCCCAGGAGTCCAGCCGCCCCAGGTACGGCTGCTGGTCCTCCAGCACCTGGTCCGCCTCGAACTGCGCCACGGCGAGCAGCAGGTCGTCCTTGCCGCCGGGGAAGTAGTGGAAGAGCTGGCTCTTGCTGCTGCTGGTGCGGGCCATGACGTCCTCGAGGGTCGCCGCCCCCACCCCGCGCTCCCGCAGCACCGCCGCCGCCCCCTCGACGATCCGGGCGCGTGTCGCCTTCCCCTTCGCCGTCAGCTCGCCCCGCATCTCGCGCCCCTTCCGGTGGACCGTGCAGTCCATTCTATTGTGCCGGGGCGATCCGGGGGCCGCCGGGCGGGGGCCGGTCCCGGGGGGCGGCGTGGCACGCGCGCCTCCGGGACCGGCCGGTGCCCCTCATCCCCACGCGCCGGCGATCTGCCGGGTCGTGGCGTTGAGGCGGTTGAACAGATTGGTGACGCCGATCATCAGGACGATCGCCGCGAGCTGCTTCTCGTCGAAGTAGCTCGCCGCCGCGTCCCACACCTCGTCGCTCACCGCGTCGGGACGGTCCGCCAGCCGCGTCGCGGCCTCGGCCAGGGCCAGGGCCGCCCGCTGCTCGTCGGTGAAGAACGGGGCCTCCCGCCAGGCGGCGACGGTGCTCAGACGGTCCTCGCTCACCCCCGCCTTACGAGCGGTCCGGGCGCCGCCGTGCACGCACGCGCTGCACCCGTTGATCTGGCTGACCCGCAGGTGGACCAGCTCCAGGGTCTCCTCCTCGACCCCGGCGGACCGGGCCGCCTGCATGAGCTCCTGGATCGGCTGCATCGCGCCGGACAGGACGACTGCGGGGTTCTGCATACGGGACTGCATCTCGGTGACTCCTCGGTGGGCCGGTGCCCCGCTGTTCGGGGCGTGACCCCATCTCAGCCCGCCGGCCGCGCAGGAACGAGCCCCGTGGGACACCGTGGGACAGCCGCAACGGTGTTGACCAGTGCGAACCCGGCAGGAGACGGTACGTTCAGCACGGGACAGGGACGCCGGGGACATGCCGTCCCGGCGGGGGACTGGGGACGGGGGCGGCCGCGAGGCGGCGCCCGGAGGGGGCGACCGGGTGACGGGGCAGCAGCGGGCGGCGGACGCCGACCCTCAGGAGGCGCTGGCAGCGAGGCTCCGCCTCGTGCAGGAGGTCTCGGGGCGCGGCGTGCGGGCCCTCGCGCGGGACACGGGCCTCAGCTCGTCCTCGCTGTCCCGCTACCTCAGCGGTCAGACCGTGCCGCCCTGGCCGGCGGTGATCAGCCTGTGCCGCGAGGTCGCCCGAGACCCCCGTCCGCTGCGCCCGCTGTGGGAGCGCGCCGCGAATCCGCTGCCGGCGCCGCCGAGGACCAGCCGCCAGGTGCAGTCGTCGCCGCTGCCCGCGGGACAGCCGCGCCCGCCGCGCAACGACCTGCCGCGCGACGTCCCCGACTTCACCGGCCGGGAGCCCGAACTCACCGCCGTGCTGGCCGCGGTGAGGGACAGCCGGGTGGTCGCGGTCGACGGCATGGCGGGCGTCGGCAAGACGTGCCTGGCCGTGCACGCCGCCCACCGGCTCGCGCCCGACCACCCCGACGCGCAGCTCTACATCGACCTGCACGGGTTCACCGAGGGACGCGAACCCCTCGGCCCGGACCCCGCGTTGCGCTCGCTGCTCAGCGCACTGGACGTCCCCTCCGAGCGCGTCCCGCAGGGGGGTGTCGAGCAACTCGCCGCCTGCTGGCGGTCGGAGCTGGCACGGCGCCGCGCCGTCGTCGTCCTGGACAACGCCGCCGACGCCGAACAGGTCCGCCCGCTGCTGCCCGGCGCCGGGCCGTCCGTCGCGCTGGTCACCAGCCGCAACCGCCTGGTGGGCCTGGACGAGGTGCCGCCGGTCTCCCTGGCGGTACTGACGCCGGAGGAGAGCGCGGAGCTGCTGGCGCGGGCCAGCGGCGACCCGCGCGGGCCCGACGGCCGTCTGGCCCGCGACCCCGATGCGGCCGCCGAGGTGGTGCGCCTGTGCGGCCGGCTGCCGCTGGCGCTCCGGCTGGCCGCCGCCCGGCTGCGCCACCGTCCCGGCTGGACGGTGGGCATCCTGGTCGAGCGCATGGCGGAGGAGGTGACCCAGGTCGACACCGCGATCGCCATGTCCGTACGGCAGTTGGACCACGACCAGCGGCGGCTGTTCCGGATGCTGGGGCTGCTGCCCGGTGCGACCTTCGACGCCTGCGCGGTCGCCGCGCTGACCGGGACGCCGCTGCGCGGCACCTGGTCGATGCTGGAGAACCTGCTGGACGCGCATCTCGTCGAGCAGCCGTCCGCCGGGCGCTACCGGCTGCACGACCTGGTGCGGCAGCACGCCCGCCGGATCGGCGCGGAACGGGACTCCGCCGCCGAACAGGACCGCGCGGTGCGCCGGTTGCTCGACTACTACGTGCACGCGGCGGCCACCGCGGACGCCGCGCTGCCGTTCCCGGCCGCGGGCCGGAGGCCCGCCTCCGGTGAACCCCCGGCCGACCTGCCGCGGTTCGCCGGCAAGAACGCGGCCATGGACTGGTACCGCACCGAGTACGCCAACCTGATGGCCGCGTTCGAGACGGCGGCAGCCATCGGCGCGGACACCCACGTGTGCGAACTGCCCCGCTTCATGCGGGCGTACTTCGCCCGGCGCTGCGGCACCACCCACCTCAACGTCCTGTTCGAGCGGTCGCTGGACGCCGCCCGCCGCCTGGGCGACCCGGGGCAACTCGCCGAGGTGCAGAGCGACCTGGGCTTCGCCCGCTACAACGCGGGGCGGCTGCCCGAGGCGGAAGCGGCCTACGCGGCGGCGGAACTCCTCGCCTCCAGGGCGGATGACACCGGCTTCGCGGCCGAACTGGCCCTGCGGCGCGGCTATCTGACCTGGGACCAGGGACGCGTCGAGGAACCCCTCGCGCACTTCCGCCGTGCCGGCGAGCTGTACGCCGCGGCCGGCTGCCCGGCGGGCCAGGCCCACGCGACCGCGTACGAGGCGTGGGCGATGCTGCAGCTCGGGCACCGCGAGGACGCGGCGCGGCTGGCCCGGCGGGCGCTCGCGGTCCCGCACCCCGATCCGGCGTGGCCGCCGTCGCTGACCGCGCGGATCACCCTCGGCGTGGCCCTCGCGCAGGAGGCCCCGGACGAAGCCGTGGCGCAGCTGCGGGCGGCCCTCGCGGCGGCGCGCGAGGACGGCCACCGCAACAACGAGGCGTGGTGCCTCAACTGCCTGGGTGTGGCCCTGCGGCAAGCGGGCCGCCACGAGGAGGCGCTCGCCAGCCATCGCGAGGCGTTCGCGCTGCTGGAGGAGCTGTTCGAGGAGCACTGGAGGGTCCGCTTCCTCGACGCCTACGCCGAGACCTGCCGGCTGTCCGGCCTGCCCGACGAGGCGCTGAGGCTGCACCGCGAGGCGCTGGAGGCGGCGCCGCGGCTGGGCAACCGCCACGCCGAGGCGCTGGCCCACGAGGGCATCGCGGCCGTACTGGACGCGACGGACCCCGCGGCGGCGGCCGAGCACCGGTCGGCCGGGCAGGCGGTACGGCGCGCGCTGGCGGGGTCCGGCCGGGCGGGCTGAGCGCCCCTTCGGACCCCGGACGACGGCCGGGGCGTCGAGGCGTCGGGCGCGGCGTCAGCGGAGGGCGTCGAGCGCGGCGTCCAGCTTGCGCCGGGCCTCGTCGGCGACCTCGGGCAGGCCCGGGGCCGGGCTGAGGCGGACCATCGTCTCCGGGTCGACGGCCTGCACGAGGGTGCCGCCGTCCGCCGGGGCCCGGACCACCACGTTGCAGGGCAGCAGCAGGCCCAGGGACCGGTCGGCGTCCAGCGCCCGGTGCGCCAGCGGCGGATTGCACGCGCCCAGGATCAGATACGGCTCCATCTCCGCGCCGATCTTCTCGCGGAGCGTGGCTCGGACGTCGATCTCGGTGAGGACGCCGAAGCCCTGTCCTGCCAGCGCCTCGCGGACGCGGGCCACCGCCTCGTCGAAGGGGGCGGCGAGGGTGACAGTCCTTGCGTAGTCGGCGGGCGCGGGGGTGCCGGTCATGGGGGCATCTCTTTCCGTGGGGGGAGTCCTACCCCTTCAGGATACCCCCAGGGGTATTTGCTCTAAGGGTGCGGCGCCCCGTACGGTGTGCTTCACATACCCCAGGGGGTATCGAGAAAGGGAGGTCACCGATGCACTCCGTCCCCGCTCAGGACGACACCGGGCACACGCCCGCACCCACCGCACCTCACGGCCCCGCGGCGCCGGTCACGGGTGCCGCACCGTCGGGAACCGCCCCGCGCCCCGGCCCGTTCGGCCGTCTCGGCGCCTGGTCGGCCACCCACGCCCGTACCGTCTTCCTGCTGTGGATCGTCCTGGTCGCCGTCCTGGGCGCCCTCGCCCCGCGCGTGGAGACCGCGCTGTCGGGCGCCGGCTGGCAGGCGGACGGTTCGCAGTCCGTGGCGGTACGGCAGATCGCCGAGCAGCACTTCGGCGGGAACGCCTCGTCCGCGCTCCAGATCGTGGTGCACGCGGACCGGCCGGTGACCGACCCGTCCGTCCAGCACGTCATCCAGCGGGCCGAGGCTCTGGTGCGCACGAACCCGCGCGTGGCCGGCGTCGTCCCGCCGCAGCCCGGCGCGACCCTCAGCGCCGACGGCCGCACCGCCGTGGTGCTGGCCGGGGCCAAGGCCGACCCCAACGAGATGGTCCGGGCCGCCGACGCCCTCAAGGGCCCGCTCGCCGCGCTGTCCGCGCCCGGGATCGACGTGCACGCCACCGGCGCGTCCGTGCTGTGGAGCGACTTCAACGCCGCCAACCACAGCGCGATGATCCACTCCGAGGTGCTGTCGTGGCCGGTGACGATGGTCATCCTCGTGCTGGCCTTCGGGTCCCTGGTCGCCGCGGGACTGCCCCTGCTGCTCACCATGGCCGGACTCGCCGCCTCCGCGGGCTCCCTGGTCCTGCTCACCCACCTCGCACCCGTGTCGATCTGGGCGATGAACTTCGCGATGATGTTCGCCCTGGCCCTCGGCATCGACTACGCGCTGTTCCTGGTGATGCGGTTCCGGGCCGCGCGCCGCGACGGCTCGCGCAGCACCGTCGAGGCCGTGGCCGAGACCATGGACACCGCGGGCAAGGCGGTCGCCCTGTCCGGTGCGACGGTCCTGGTCAGCCTGTCCGCGGTGATGCTGGTGCCGTCACCGGCGTTCCGCTCCATGGCCGGCGGCATCATGCTGGCCGTGGTCTTCGTGCTGGCCGCGACACTCACCCTGCTCCCCGCGGTGCTGGCCCGGCTGGGCCGCCGCGTCGACGCGCTCGCGCTGCCCTGGGCGAAGTCCGCCGGGTCCCGGTCACCGCGCTTCACCGCCTGGGGCGAGCGGCTGTGGCGCCGTCCGGTGGCCTACGGCGCCGGCGCGCTCGTCGTCCTGCTGGCCCTCGCCGCCCCCGTCCTGGGGCTGCGCACCGCGATGCCCTCGATCGACGTGCTGCCCTCCGGCGCCTCCGCGCGGGCCGGATACGCGGCCGTGCAGAGCGCGTTCGGGCCGGGCGCCCCCGGCACCCTGCAGATCGCCGTGCCCTCGGGCGCCGCGGACCGGGCCGCGGACGTCGCCCGGCACACCCCCGGCGTCGCCTCGGTGCTGCCGCCGCAGACCGCCGCCGACCACTCCGGCTGGTCCCTCGTCCAGGCCGTCCCGGCCGTCGACCCGTCCGACCCGGCGCTCTCCGGCACCGTGCACGCGCTGCGCGCCGACCTGCCCCGGGGCAGTCTGGTCGGCGGCGCGGCCGTGGAGAACCTCGACCTCCAGCACCTGCTGACCAGCCGGACGCCGCTGGTCGTCGGCGTGATCCTCGTGCTGGGCTTCCTGCTGCTGCTCGTGGCGCTCCAGGCGCCGCTGGTCGCCGCCCTCGGCACCGCGGCCAGCCTGCTGTCCACCGGCGCCGCGTTCGGCGTGGCCCGCCTGGTCTTCCAGGACGGCCACGGCGCCGGGCTCCTCGGCTTCACCTCGCAGGGCTTCCTCGACGGCTGGGCGCCGGTGTTCTTCTTCGCGATGATCTTCGCGATCGCCATGGACTACACCGTCTTCCTGCTCGCCTCGGCCAAGGAGCACTACGAGCGCACCGGCAGCCCCCGCGAGGCGATGGTCGGCGCCATGGCCCACTCCGGCCGGGTGGTCTTCGCGGCGGCCGCGGTCATGGTCGCGGTCTTCCTCACCTTCGCGATCTCCGGTCCCCTGCCGCCCAAGGAGATGGGCATCGTGCTCGGCACCGCCGTGCTGCTCGACGCGGCGCTCGTCCGCCTCGTCCTGCTGCCCGTGCTGCTCCGCCTCACCGGGCACGCGGCGTGGTGGAGCCCCGCGGGACTGCGCCGCGTCCTGCCCAGGGTCCGCTTCTCGCACGGCTGATCCCGGCCCCGCGCATACCCCCGGGGGTACACTGACCGGACGGCAACGTGAGGAGGCAGGATCATGGGCATGGCAGTGGACGAGGATTCCGTCCAGACGGTCCTCAACCGTCTGCGGCGCGCTCAGGGCCAGCTCGCCGGCGTCATCGCCATGATCGAGGCCGGCCGCGACTGCAAGGACGTCGTCACCCAGCTCGCCGCGGTCTCCCGCGCCCTCGACCGGGCCGGGTTCAAGATCGTCGCGAGCGGCATGCGCCAGTGCATGTCCGCGGCGGACGAGTCCCAGCCCCCGATGACCGAGGCCGAGCTGGAGAAGCTCTTCCTCGCCCTCGCCTGAGCGCCACTCAGGCGCCCTGGCC
Source organism: Actinacidiphila rubida (assembly GCF_900110255.1). Taxonomy (GTDB): domain Bacteria; phylum Actinomycetota; class Actinomycetes; order Streptomycetales; family Streptomycetaceae; genus Actinacidiphila; species Actinacidiphila rubida. The sequence goes on along the minus strand of NZ_FODD01000045.1, from coordinate 46,285 downwards.
GCGGACGTACCGCTTCAGCAGCGGGAACAGGCACGCCGCCACGTACCCGATGCCGCACGCGGTGCACACGGCACCGGCCCCGAAGACGTGGGCGAGCGGCCCGGCGCCGAGCTGCGACAGGGGTATGGACAGGTACGACATGAGGTCGTCGTAGGCGGTCACCCGGGACAGGCTCTCCGGCGGGACGGACTTCCGGAGCGTGCTGTCCCAGGTGATCGCGGCCAGCGAGAAGCCGAGGCCGCCGACGAACGCGACGGGCGCCACCACCCACGCGCTGCCGGACGACCCGAGGGCCAGCAGGGGGAGTCCGGCGAGCGCGCCCCGGATCCGGCCGTCGCGCAGCGGCCGCCGCAGCACCATCCTGACCGCGACCAGGCTCAAGGCCGGGAGCCCGGCCGCGCGGGACGCATAGGGTGGGCGCCGTGATGAGTGAACGGTGGCGACTCGGTGGGGACTTGGCGGTCAGCCGTATCGGGTACGGGACGATGAAGCTGACGGGATGGCCGCGTGGTGAGCGGCCGGAGCGCGACACGGCGCTGAAGGTGCTGCGGCGGGCGGTGGAGCTCGGCGTCAACCACCTCGACACGTCGTACTACTACTCCCGTGACGGGGTCGCCGCGAACGACCTGATCCGCGAGGCCCTGCATCCGTACCCCGACGACCTGGTGATCGTCACCAAGGTGGGCGCACTGGTCGAGGGCCCCGACGTGCAGGCGCCCGACGACCGGAAGACCGGGCTGACGCCGGACAACCTGCGGCGGGCCGTCGAGGCGAACCTGCGCTCCCTGGGCGTCGACCGCCTGGACGTGGTCAACCTCCGGATGGGCGATCTGGGGCCGGCCGGCACGTCGATGGCGGCGGCACTGCGGACCCTGCTCGAGTTGCGGCAGGAGGGCCTGATCCACCATCTCGGCATCTCCAACATCAGCCCGGAGGAGTTCGCCGAGGCGCGTGAACTGGCGCCGATCGCCTGCGTCCAGAACCTCTACAACCTCGCGCGGCGCGACGACGACCCGCTGGTCGACGCCTGCGCCCGGGCCGGCATCGCGTACGTGCCGTTCTTCCCGGTCGGCGGCTTCCAGCCGCTGACCGCCGAGCGGGTGCGGGCCGTCGCGGACCGCCACGGGGCGACGGTGCCGCAGGTGGCGCTGGCCTGGCTGCTGGCCCGCTCGCCCGCCGTCCTGCCCATCCCCGGCACCGGCTCGCTCGCCCACCTGGAGGAGAACGTCGCCGCGGCGGACCTGCGGCTGACCGAGCAGGACCTCGCCGAGCTGGGCTGACCGCGGCGGCCGGGTAGGCACCGGGCGTGGGAGGCACCGGAGCCGGTCAGGACGGCCGGGCCGCCGGGAGCGCGGCGGGCTGCCCGAACCGGGCCACGAGCGTCGCGTCGAGGAACACGGTGATCCGGGCGATCAGCCCGTCCCTGGGCTCGATCACCTGGATCCCGTGCCCGGCGAACGGCTCGCCCTCGGCCGACCCGAGATACGTCGCCAGTGCCGGGTAGCCGTTCGCCGACACCGGCAGGACCCGCAACTGGCGTGAGAACACCCGCCGTACGTGGTGGTCGAGCACCGCTTCACGGCCGGTGAACCACACCGCCAGCGGCGGCATCTCGTATGCCACGTCGGCGGCCAGCAGGCGCGCCAGCTCCGCGGTGTCCGCCCGCTGCAGGGCCCGCATGTACCGGTCGATCAGCTCCCCGTCGAGGTCCGGCGTCGCCGTCACCCCCTCGGGCTCGGGCGCGTCCTCGGCGATCGTCGTCCGCGCCCGCTGCAGCAGGCTCCGCACGGACGTGGTCGTCACGTCGAGCAGTTCGCCCACCTCGGCCGGGGTGTAGCCGACGACGTCCACCAGCACCAGCGCGGCCCGCTGCCGTACCGGCAGCCGCTGGAACGCGGCGATCAGCGCCAGCCGCGTGGTGTCGCGCCGTGCCACGATCGCGGCCGGATCGGTCTCCGGGGAGGCGAGCTCCGGCGTGGGGAAGGGCTCGAGCCACAGCACCTCCTCCAGCCGGCGGAGCGCCGCGCCCGCCGAGTCCGACGTGCCGTTGCCCAGGCCGCTGGGCAGCACCCGGCGGTGGGTGCTGCCCAGCGCGGTCAGGCACGTGTTGGTGGCGATGCGGTAGAGCCACGTGCGCAGCGACGAGCGCCCGTCGAACCGCGGATAGCCTCGCCACGCGCGCAGCAGCGTCTCCTGGACCAGGTCCTCCGCGTCGTGCAGGGACCCCATCATGCGGTAGCAGTGCGCCAGCAGCTCCTCACGGTAGGGCAGGGCCAGCTCGGTGAAGCTGCGGTCGGGGGCGGCGGTGGGAACGGGCACCGGGCTTCTCCTCAGAACGCGGGCGGCTACCTGTATGGACACCGGCGGGGCCGCGAAATCATCGCGGTGAATCCGCGATCCCGGTTTTGTCAGTACCGGCATGAGTGCTTTCCACGTCATCCAGTACCGCATCCGCCCCGAGGCCGTCGCCGAGAACTCCCGCCTCGTCTCCGAGGTCTACGGGCAGCTCGCCGACCTGCGGCCCCCGTCGTTCCGCTACGCCACCCTGCTGGTGGGCGGGCACGCCTTCCTCCACCTGGCCGTCACCGAAGGCGACGGCCCGGCCCCGCTGCCCGGGCTGCCGGCGTTCCAGGAGTTCCAGCGCGAGCTGGGCACCCGCGTCTGCGCCCCGCCGGTCCGCGAGGACGCCGTGATCGTCGGCGACTACGGCCTGCTGTGACCGCGCCCGCCCGCCCGGAAGGAACCCCATGAGCACCACCGCCCCGCCCGCGCACCGCACCGCCTGGACGGCCGTTCTGGCGTCGATCGGCGCCTTCGTCACCTCGCTGGACGTCGTGGTCGTCTCGACCGCGCTGCCCGAGTTCCAGGCGCAGCTCCACGCCGGCCTGTCCGACCTCGAATGGACCCTCAACGCCTACAACCTGGCCTTCGCCTGCCTGATGCTCACCGGCTCCGCGCTCGGCGACCGGTTCGGCAAGCGCCGCCTGTACGTCATCGGCCTCGGCGTGTTCACCGCCGCGTCCGCGGCCTGCGCCCTGTCGGGCGGCGTCGGCGAGCTGATCGCCGCCCGCACGGTGCAGGGCTGCGGCGCCGCCCTCGTGCTGCCCCTGTCGCTCAGCCTGATCAGTGACGCGTTCCCGCCCGAGAAGCGCGGCGCCGCGATCGGCATCTGGGGCGGCATCACCGGCCTCGGCGTCGCCGCGGGGCCGGTCGTCGGCGGCGTGATCCTGCAGTACTGGGACTGGCAGTGGGTGTTCTGGATCAACGTCCCCGTCGGCGTCGTGACACTGCTGCTGTGCCTGGCCAGGATGCCCGAGTCCTACGGCCGCCGGCCCCAACTGGACGTCCGTGGCGTGGTGCTGGCCGCGGCCGCGCTGTTCGCCCTGACCTGGGCGCCGGTGCGCGCGCCGGAGGCGGGCTGGGGGAGCGGCGAGGTGCTCGGATCGCTGGCCGCGGGCGCGGTGCTGCTGACCGTGTTCCTGATGTGGCAGCGCCGGGCGCGACATCCGATGCTGCCGCTCGGCCACTTCCGCGACCGCACCTTCTCCGTCGCCAACGCCACCACGTTCCTTCTGGCGTTCTCCCTCATCGGCTCGCTGTTCATGATCGCCCAGATGTTCCAGACCGGACTCGGCCACGATCCGCTGCAGACCGGGCTGCGGATGCTGGTCTGGACCGGCATGCCGATGATCGTCGCCCCGATCGCCGGCGGCCTGTCGGACCGGTTCGGCAACAAGCCGTTCATGGTGTCCGGCCTGCTGCTGCAGGGCGGCGGGCTGCTGTGGCTCTCCCGGGCGGCCGAACCGGGCGTCGGATTCGGGTCGTTGGTGCTGCCGCTGGTCGTCTCGGGCATCGGCATCTCGATGGTGTTCCCGACCGTGGCCAACGCCGTCGTCGGCTCGGTCCCGGCGACCGATTCGGCACTGGCCGCCGGCGCCAACAACACCGTGCGCGAGTCCGGGGGCGTCTTCGGGGTGGCCGTGCTGGCCGCGGTGTTCGCCGCGAACGGCGGCTACGGCTCGCCCGCGTCGTTCATGGACGGATTCCGGCACGCCGAGATCGTCGCCGCAGTGGTCGCCCTCGCCGGGGCGCTGGTGGGCTGCCTGGCGCCCCGGCGCCCGGCCGCCGGACCGCTCACCGTCGCCCGGCACCGGCCCGCCGGTGCACCGGCCGGCGCGGACCGGGCGAGGACGCCGGGCGCCGTCCGGTGACGGCCTGACGGCGGGGCGGGCCGTGACCGCGTACGCCACGCGGTGACGGCCCGCCCCCGTTCTCCTTCCCGTCGCGCACCTGGCCGGGCGGCCGGTGACGCTCACCGTCGCGATCCGCGACCGGTGCGGAGAGCGCCGGTGATAACGATGGAACGGTCTGCCCTGTACCGTTGTTATGTGAGCGCCGCATCCGACCCCCGCACCGAACCCGCCACCGAGATCGGGACCGGTCCCGCCATCGAGACCGGTGGTGAGCGCGCGAGCGCGCCCGGCGGGCGGGAGCGGACGCGGCAGCGCGTCATCGACGCCACCATCGGCCTGCTGGAGCGCGAGGGGCGGGACGCCGTCACGACGCGTGCGGTCGCGGTGGCGGCGGGACTTCAACCCCCCGCCATCTACCGGCTGTTCGGCGACAAGGAGGGCCTGCTCGACGCGGTCGCCGAGTACGGCTTCGCCACCTTCCTCGCCGCCAAGCACGTCGATCCCGACCCCGCGGACCCGATCGACGACCTCAGGGCCGGCTGGGACCTGGCCGTGGAGTTCGGCCTCGAGCACCCCGCCCTCTACGCCGTGATGTACGGCGAGCCCACGCGGTCGGCCTCACCCGCCTTCCGGGCTGGGCTGGAGATCCTGCGCGGCCGGGTACGGCGACTGGCCGCGGGCGGCTGGCTCAAGGTCGACGAGGAGCTCGCCGTCATGATCATCCACGCCACGGGCCGCGGTGCGGTGCTCTCCTGGCTGTCGCTGCCCGAGGAGGGGCGCGACCCCGCCCTGCTCGCCGCGCTCCGGGAGGCCATGGTCGGGGCGGTCACCAGCAGTGAGCCCGCGGTCCAGGACGCCGGCCCGGACGGCGCCGCCCGCGCCCTGCGCGCCGCACTCCCGGAGCAGACCGTCCTCAGCGGCGCCGAGCGGCAGTTGCTGGGGGAGTGGCTGGACCGCCTGGCCGCCCAAGGCTGATTCCGCGAAGCCTGTCTCAACTCGCTTGTGCCGGACTCCAGTTCGGTTTCAGACGGGTGAAAGTTTGCCGACCGCCCATGGCGTCGCCGCAGTTCCCCGCCTTGCCCAGTGGTCTGGACCACAAAGTTTTCTTGGTGGCCCCTTTACGCGGCGGGGCCGCGCGTGCGTCACTTTTGGCGCGTCCATATCAAGTCTGTCCGGGCGTCCCAGCTGTCACCCCCGCTACGCGGGTAGATCCATGCGCTCGACCTTCATTGAGACGTTCACCCCCACAACGCCCCAGGAGGCAAGCCTTGTTCACCGGACCGCGCACCAAGAGGGTGCTCATGCTGACCGGAGTCCTCGGCGCCAGCGTGGCGCTGACCGCCACCATGACCGCGGGCACCGCGTCCGCCAAGCCGGTCGCGCCCGGCAACACCATCCCCCTCGGCCAGGGGTACGCCGGTGTCGGCTACCTGGAGGACGGCAGGTCCTTCGCGCCGGACACCCGTCAACTCGCCCTGAACGCACCGGACCTGGTGAGCCCGAACTTCGCCAGCAACCCGCCGCCCGGCATCGACGTGTCGCACTACCAGGGATCGATCAACTGGTCCTCGGTCAAGAGCGCCGGCATCCAGTTCGCCTGGATCAAGGCCACCGAGGGCACCACGTACAAGGACCCGAACTTCAACGCGTACTACCTCAACGCGTACAACGCCAAGGTCATCCGCGGGGCTTACCACTTCGCGCGCCCCGACCTGTCCTCCGGCGCGGCGCAGGCCACCTACTTCGCCTCCAACGGCGGTGCCTGGTCGAAGGACAACCTGACCCTGCCGGGCATGCTCGACCTCGAGGGCGGCTGCTACAGCAAGTCGACCTCGGCGATGCAGTCGTGGATCCTCGACTTCTACAACACCTACAAGGCCAAGACGGGCCGCGACGTCGTCATCTACACCAGCCCGAGCTGGTGGAACTCCTGCACCGGCGGCTGGAGCGGCATGTCCGCGAAGAGCCCGCTGTGGGTGGCGAACTGGACCTCCGCCGCCGACCCGACGATCCCGAACGGCTTCCCGTTCGCGACCATCTGGCAGTACACCGACTCCGGTTCGGTCGGCGGCATCTCCGGCGCCGTCGACCGCGACCGCTTCAACGGCACCTCGGCCCGCCTGCTGGCGCTGGCCAACAACACCGCGTGACGGCGGGCTGACGCCGCCGCCGCGGCCGCCGGGCAGCCTCGTGCCGCCCGGCGGCCGCTCACGTGGCGGCGGCGCCCCGGACCGCGCTGAGCAGCACCATGCCCGTGTCCCCGTAGTCCGGCAGCGAGGGGTCGCGCCCGAGCCGGCTGACCCGCAACCGCGCGGTGTGCGGGGCGAACACCGCGCGCACCGCCGCCTCGTCCACCGGACATCCCGGCCACACGGGGGAGTCCCCGATCCGGTAGCTCGGCATGTTCTCCATGAACGCGGCCACCAGCCGGCCGCCGGGACGCACCGCGCGGACGAACGTCCGGCACAGGGCGTCGAACTCCGCCGCGTCCTCGGTGACGCTCTCCGCCACGAAGTTCATCGAGGCCAGGTCGTACGTCCCCTCGGGCACGGCCCGCACGTCACCGTGCAGCACCCGGACGCCGGCCAGAGCCTGCGGCAGCGTCTCGGGCAGTGCCGGGTCCAGTGCGCGGCACAGGGCGTAGAAGGGCAGCCAGCTGGCGTCCGGTCCGCCCCTGAGCTGCCGCGTCAGATAGGCGACCGCGGCCCGGCTCACCTCCACCGCGTCGACCGAGAGGGCCGCGGCCCCCGCCAGCATCAGCGGGTAGAGGTTGGGCCCCGCCCCGAACTCCAGGCACCGTCCGGCGCCGCCGGGCGCGAACTCCCGGTAGACGGCCGAGTGGTGGCGGATGACGGCGGCGTCGACCGGGTGCAGTTCACGGTAGTTCTCCGCGAGGTACTGCTGGACCGGCCAGTGATCCCACACGGCGTCGTCGTTGCGTACCGGTTCGGGCGCGGCGCACATGGCGGGGGCGCCGTCAGGTCCGCGGCCGCAGGGCGAAGGCGCCGGCCAGAGCCCCAAGGGAGGCGTTGAGACGGCCGATGTCGTCGTCCGTGTTGGCCGCGGTGATCTGCAGCCGCACGCCGACCCGGTCGCGCGGCACCAGCGGGTAGGGCGCCAGCGTCACGTAGATGCCCTGCTCCCACAGGAACGCGGCGACGGCCTCCAGGTCGCCGGCGTCGGCCAGCGGGATCTCGATGATCGGCAGCCCGTCGGTGCTCGGCGTGCCGACGCCCAGCCGCGCCAGCTCGTCCAGGACCCGGACCGTCTTGGCGTACAGACCGGCCCGGATGGCGTCGCCGCGGCGGTCGTTGACCTCCAGCCCGGCCAGGGCCGTGGCCAGCGAGGCCGTCGGGGAGGGGCCGGAGTACAGGTAGGGGGCGGCCGCCACCTTCAGGTGGTTCTTCATCCGTGTCGGCAGCGCGAGGAAGGCCAGCAGCGAGGAGTACGCCTTGGAGAACCCGGCGACCAGCACCACGTTGTCGTAACTCTCCCCGAAGTGCCGCACGATGCCGTTGCCGCGGCTGCCGTAGGGGCTCGTCTCGTCGGCCTGGCGCTCGCCCAGCACCCCGAAGCCGTGCGCGTCGTCGACGTACAGCAGCGCGCCGCGCTCCCGGCACACGGCCGCGAGCCGCGGCAGGTCGGGCAGGTTGCCGGTCATGCTGTCCGCGCCGTCCAGGCACACCATCCGCATCTCCCCGGCGGGCACCGCGTCCAGCAGCGCGCCCAGCTCGTCCGGCCGGCCGGCGTGGAAGCGGCGCACCGTGGCGCCGTGGCCGCGGGCGATCCGGCAGCCGTCGAAGACCGTCCGGTGGGCGTGCGCCTCGACGAAGACGTGTCCGCCGTCGGCGAGCACCGGGATCACCGACGCGTGGATCAGGCTGATCGTCGGCAGCAGCAGCGTGTCCGGCGCGCCCAGCAGGGACGTCAGCCGCTCCTCGATCTCCGGGTAGAGCCGGGGGCTGCCGATGAGCCGGGACCAGCTCGGATGGGTGCCCCAGCGGCGCACCTGCGGCCCGATGGCGGCCATCACCTCGGTGTCGAGGTCCAGGCCCAGGTAGTTGCACGACGCGAAGTCGATCAGCCAGCGGCCGCCGCTGCGTATGTGGCGCCCGCGCACCTCGTCGATGACCGCGTCCGACATGGGACTCGACTCCCGCAGCCGGTCCAGGTCCCGCCACCGCGCTTCGGGCGGCGAGCCGTCTCCGGTGTCCTGTACCGCACGCATCCGGACCTCCTCCGTGCCGGGTCCGCTCCCGCCATGCCGCCGACGCGGGCGGACGGGCCGGATGGGGTCGCCGTCCTGGCGGCGCGCCGCCGCGGTGCCGTCGGCGGGGGGCGCACCCTGGTCGCGGATGGCCCGTACGAGTTGGTCGCCCTCGTCGGCGGGCATGGGGTGGGCGAACAAGTAGCCCTGCCCGAACCGGCACCCCATGTCCACGAGGCGGTCACGCTGCACCTCGTGCTCGATGCCTTCGGCGATGACCTGGAGACCGAGGGTGTCGGCGATGCGAACAATACCCTCGACCAGGGCGACTTGCCGCCCATCCGACACAATGTCCTGGATGAAGGACTTGTCCACCTTGATGATGTCGACGGGGAACTCCCGCAGGTAGTTCAGCGGTGAGAATCCGGTGCCGAAGTCGTCGATGGCCATCGTCACCCCGAGGTCCCTCAACGTGTCCATCGTGCTGAGGATCTCCTGGTCGTGGTGCATCAGCACGGTCTCGGTGAGCTCCAGCACCAGGGAGCCCAGGGCCAGTCCGGAGGAGTCGAGGACGCGCCGCACCTCGTCGACGAAACTTGGATCGCGGAACTGGGACGCCGAGACGTTGACGTTGACCCTCAGCGGGTCGGGCCGGGCCAGCAGCCGCTGCCAGCGCGCGGTGTGGGCGGCCGCGTGCTGCAGCACCCAGCTGCCCAGCGGCCTGATGTGCCCGGTCTCCTCGGCCAGGGTGATGAACTGGTCGGGCGCCAGCAGCCCGCGCCGGTCGTGCCGCCAGCGCACCAGCGCCTCGAAGCCCGCCACCTCGCCGCTGTCGATCCGCACGATCGGCTGGTAGTGCAGCCGCAGGCCGTCCGTCCCCACCACGCCCGCCAGTTCGTCCCGCAGCTCGTCGCGAGGTGCGGGCGCCCCGACGATGCCGGTGCCCTCGGTGCCCAGGCCGGGCCGGTACTGCCGCCACTGCCGCTTGCCGGCGGTCTTCGCGGCGTACAGCGCCACGTCGGAGTGGCCCAGCAGGTCCTCCGCCGAACGGCTGTCGCGGGTGCTGGCGATGCCGACGCTCGCCGAGACCTCCAGCGTGCCCGCCGAGAGGCGGTAGGGCCGGGAGAGGCTGTGCACCAGCTGGGCCGCCAGCACCTCGGCCTCCCGCGGGTCGCGCGCGCCCTCCATCAGGACCGCGAACTCGTCGCCGCCCAGCCGGGCCGCGGTGTCGCTGGCGCGCAGCGTGGCGGTCAGCCGGCGGGCCACCGAGATCAGCAGCTCGTCGCCGACCGCGTGCCCGCGGGTGTCGTTGACCAGCTTGAAGTCGTCAAGGTCGACGAAGAGGACGCAGGTGACGGTGGAGTCCCGGGCGCCGCGCAGCAGGGCGCGTTCGGTCCGCTCCAACAGCAGGACCCGGTTGGGCAGTCCGGTCAGCGAGTCGTGGAACGCCCTGCGGGTCAGCTCCCGTTCGAGCTGCCGCTGCTCGGTGACGTCGCGCAGCGTCAGCACCAGGCCCTCGACGGTGCGGTCGTGCCGCAGGTTGCTGCAGCGGACCTCCACGTCGATGCGGTCGCCGCCCGGCCGGATCATCCGCCAGTCGTCGCGGCTGTCCGAGGATCCCTCGGCGCGCATCCCGGCCAGTGCGCGCAGCGCCCTGACCCGGTCCTGCGGTGCGAGGAACCCCGCCAGCGGCGCGCCCTCCAGCTCCTGCCGGCCGAACACGGCCTCGGCCGAGGGGCTGGCGTAGCGGACGGTGTCGTCGTCGTCCAGGATCAGGATGACGTCCGAGGCGTTGTGCACGAGTGTGCGGAAGTACGCCTCGCTGTTGCGGCGGGCCACCTCCTGGCCGAGTGCCACCCGGTGCAGGGCCAACGCGGCCTGGGAGGCGAGGACCTCGCACGCCCCCCAGCGCTCGGCCAGCTCCTCGCGGGTGCCCGTCACCGCCAGGGTGCCCGCCGGGACGGCCCCGTCGGCCGTCGCGCCGTGGGGCCCGCTCGTGTCGTGCGCCGGGCCGTCCTGCACCGCCAGCGGGCACAGCAACACGGAAGGCACGTCGCCTAGTTCGGCCGCTGCCGAGGGACTCACCTCCTCCGGCGCGAGCATCTGGGACCTCCGGTCGGCCATCGCCTGCGACCATCCCGCTGCCGCGGAGTCCCGGCGGCCGATCCCCCAGTGCCAGTGCCGGGAGCGGGTGCCGACCGCGCGAAGCTCCGCACCGGCCGAACCGGACGTCAGCAGCACCGCGTCGTGTCGCTCCGCCGGATCGAACAAGGCCCGCCCGGCGTCCTCCACCGTCTGCGCGATGTCCTTCACGCTCGCCGCCGACACCAGCGACGCGGCCGCCGCCTGCAGTCCTCGCTCCGTGGCCAGCGCCTTGCGGTGCGTCGCCACCAGTCCGGACAGCCGGCCCATCACCAGCAGGAACAGCACCGCCGAGAACACCGCGATCTCCAGGGCGTCCACGACCTGGCCGCGCAACGCCTCGTAGAGCAGCACCCCGGGCGCCAGCAGGGAGGCCAGCACGAGGACGGCGAGCAGCGGGCGGCGCATGCCGGGCGGCCTGGCCGGCGCACGCTCGGTCAGCTCGACCATCGACGGGTGCAGCGCCGACAGCCCCCAGGCGGTGAAGAAGACCACCCAGCCGAGGTCCATCGGTGTGCCCACGCGCCAGGTGCCGGCGAGCTGGAGCAGGCCGTACAGCACGTCGGACACCAGGAGGCCCAGTGTGCCGAGGGTGAGCAGGCGGACGGCCGGCGATCTCAACGTGCCGGGGGTGAGCAGCCGCGCGAGCATCGCCAGGATGAGGATGTCGCCCAGCGGATAGGCGATCGAGATGGCCTTCTGCACCCATGTCATGCCGTCGGCCGTGGTGTTGGGGTCGATCAGCCACGTCCAGAACAGCAGCGCCAGACCCGTGGTGAGGATCAGGGAGTCCAGCAGGGCGCCGCGGTCGCGGCCCGAGGACCGGTACCGGACGAAGCCCAGCATGCCGGCCGCGAAGAGCGGATACGTCATCAGGTAGAAGGCGTCGGCCGGTGAGGGGAACGGGTTCTGTTCGCCGAAGAAGCGGTTGAGAACGTTGTACGTCGTGTCACCGGCGGTGAAGGTGAAATTGGCCGCCGCGAGCATGTACCAGGGCCACGCGTGCGCCGGGCGGTGGCTGCGGATACCCACGACGATGGCCGCCGACGAGCCGAATCCGATGACCGCCCAGGTGCCGATGTGCAACCGCGGAACCGTCAGGTAGACGACGGTGACCGCCGCCACCACGATGACATAGGCTGCCGCCACCCGGTGTACGCGTTCCGTCGAGGACCGCATTCCCCCAGGTTATGCCCGGCTCAGCGCGTGTGCAGGTCGGCCGCCCCGATCAGCGTGGGCGCGCTCAGGGCGGTGCCGAACCAGTCGGTGGGCCCCGGGTCGATGCCGAAATCCTTGCGCAGGTCGACACCCTTCCCCGCCACGGCGTCGCAGGTCGGCACGATCCGCGGCGCCTGCGCGGCGGAGCTGATCGACGGCGCCCTCCCGCCCGCCAGGCACGGGTCCGCGGTCAGCCCGGTCGGCTTCCCGCCCACCAGTTCCTGGTGCTGGGCGTCGCGCCACTGCCCGAGCGAGCGGTAGGTGCTCTGCCCCCAGCGGACCTGCCAGCTGCCGGACGCCGCGAAGTAGTCGTTGCCCTGCAGCACCACCTGCTGCGGCGTGTAGGCGGTGGCGGCGGAGACCACCGGGGAGCCGTCGGTGATCAGGATGTTGTTGCGCAGCGAGACGCCGACCGGGTTCTTGCGCAGCCGCACCGCCGGCCCCTGCTTGGCGCCGGTACCGGTCATCACCACGGTGTTGTTGAAGATCCGCAGGTTGCGGACGTCCGCGCCGTGGACGTCGATGCCGCCGTTCTGCGCCAGCTTGCGCCCGTCGTTGCTGCTGATGTTGAACCGGATGGTGTCGTCCCGGAACGCGCCGTTCGTGAAGTTGGTGAACGCGTGATAGCCGGGCCCGTCGTTGCCGTAGGCCAGGTTGTACTGCACGGTCGTCGAGGAGACGTTCTGGTCCAGGCCGAAGCCGCTGCCGTCCACGATGGCGGGCGTGTGGTTGTGGTACGAGCGGTTGTGCTCGATGGTCAGCCCCGTCGAGTCGTAGGCCCAGATGCCCACCGGCCCCTCCAGCGCCTTCGCGGCCGAGTTCGACCCGTTGTCGTGCGCCTCGCTCTGCTCGATCCGGCCGCCCTGCACCCCGCCCATGACGATGCCGCTGCCGGTGTTGTGGTGCGTCGACGTGGGGTCGCCGAGGTTCCGGTACGCCTGGACCCCGGAGATCACCACGTCCTGGTGCGAGTACACCGGGTTCTTCGTGTCCAGCCGGGGACCGTATGTCAGCAGGCCGTCGTCGGTGTTGTCGTGCACGACGGACGAGGCGACACGCACGTCGTGGAAGCCCACCGCGTGGTCGGCGCAGCCGACGGCCAGCCCGATCGCGAACCGGGACACGTCCACGCCCGAGACCACCACATGGTCCAGCCGCTGGGTGCCCTGCCGGTCGCTGAAGAGGAGGATGCCGCTGGGGCCCTTGAGGGTGCGGTCGTTCCCGGTGACCACCAGGTCGCGGACCTCCACCCCGCCGGTGTCGACGACCGTGACCCCGGGCCCGTTCGCCGGGGCGATCGTCGCCCGTCCGGAGCCGTACGAGCCGATGACCACCGGCTGCTTCGGCTGGCCGGCGTCGTTCCTGCCGACCGTGAGGCTGCCCGGGAAGCGGCTGCCCCCTTGGAGCAGCAGGCGGTCGCCCGCCACGAGCTGCTGGCGGTCGGCGCGGGACAGGGTGCGCCACGCGTGGTCCGCCGACCTGCCGTCGTTGCCGTCGTCGCCGGACGCGCTGACGTAGTACGTGTGGCCGGGCCGGTAGTGCGGCAGTGAACTGCAGCCGCCGGCGGCCGCCAGGGCCAGCGCCGTGAGCGCCCCCAGCGCCACCGCCGGGCGGCCGGCCCGCACCCGGCGGCGGCCAGGACGTGCGGCCGCCCCGGGCCCGCCGGGACCCGGACCCACCATGGCCGGCCCCTTCCGTTTGCCTTCCGTCTGCTTTCTTCCGCTTTTCTCGGATGTCCTCGGATTTTCTCGGATTTCCTGAGAATTCTGCCGATTCTGTCCGATCCCGTGGCGGCGTGTCCGGCGCCGTCGGGCGCCGTCGTGCTCCGTCCGGGTGCGTCGAGGTGCGGACGGCCCCGGTTTCCCGCGCCGGACCGGCTCGCACGGCCGGGTCCGGGGTCTACCGCCGAACGGGTTCCCGCAGGTCCACGGAGTCGCGGCCACCCCGGCCGGTCGCCGTCGCGCGTTCCTCCGCCGGGAGGGTGCGGAACCACTCCACCGTGTGTCCCAGCCCCTCGCGCAGCGTCACCTCGGGACTCCACCCGAGCCGCGCGCGGGCCCGCTCGACGACCGGGCAGCGGCGCGTCGGGTCGTCGACGGGCAGCGGGAGCCGCCTGATGCCCGAGGCCGTGCCGGTCACCTCGATCACCAGGTGGGCGAGCTCGTCCACGGTCCGCTCGTCGGGGTTGCCGAGGTTGACCGGGCCGGGCTCGTCGGCGTCGAGCATCGCCAGCAGGCCGCGCACCAGGTCGTCGACGTAGCAGAAGCTGCGGGTCTGGCTGCCGTCCCCGAAGACCGTCAGCGTCTCGTCCCGAAGCGCCTGCCGGATGAAGCTTGACACCACCCGGCCGTCGTGGGGCCGCATCCGCGGACCGTAGGTGTTGAAGATGCGGACGATCCCGGTGTCGGTGCCCTCGCTGCGCCGGAAGGCCATGGTGAGCGCCTCGGCGTAGCGCTTGGCCTCGTCGTACACGCTGCGCGGCCCGATCGGGTTGACGTGGCCCCAGTCGTCCTCCGGCTGCGGGTGCACCAGCGGGTCGCCGTACACCTCGCTGGTGGACGCGAGCACGAAGCGCGCGCCGTGCCGGTCCGCCAGCCGCAGCGCGTTCTCGGTGCCGCGGCTGCCGGCGGCCAGGGTGTGCAGCGGCCGGCTGTGGTAGTCCGGCGGCGACGCCGGGCTGGCCAGGTGTGCCACCGCGTCCACCGGACCCGGCACCGGCAGGCACTCGCTGATGTCGCCGCGCACGAAGTGGAAGCGCGGGTCGTCCAGCAGGTGCGCGAGGTTGCCGGGCCCGCTGGTCGACAGGTCGTCCGCGCACCAGACGACGTCGCCGCGGCTGATCAGGGCGTCGCACAGGTGCGATCCCAGGAATCCGGCTCCGCCGGTGACGAGCACTCGCATGGTCACTCCTCCGGTTGCGGGCGGCCCGGCGCGTGCAGGGACCACCCGGCCCGGCGCCACATCGCGGCGTCGAGCGCGTGACGGGCGTCGACGACGGTCGGCCGCCGCACCTGTGCGGCGAGCAGGGCCGGGTCGATCGCCTGGTACTCCGGCCAGGGCGTCAGATGCAGCACCAGGTCGGCCTCCTCGCACGCCTTGGGCACGTCGAGGGTGTACTGCAGCTCGGGCGCCAGGCCGCGCGCGTTGTCCAGCGCCTCCGGGTCGTGCACCCGGACCCTGGCGCCCTCGTGGCGGATGGCGCGGGAGACGGCCAGGGCCGGCGAGTCCCGCACGTCGTCGCTGTCCGGCTTGAACGCCGCACCCAGCACCGCCACGTTGGTCCCGTCGAAGGCGCCGCCGACGAGCCCGCGGGCCAGCTCCACGGTGCGGGTCCGCTGGCGGGTGTTGATGTCGTCGACCTCCTGCAGGAAGGCCACCGCCGAGCCCACGCCCAGCTCCTCGGCGCGCGCCATGAAGCCCCGGATGTCCTTGGGGAAGCAGCTCCCGCCGAAGCCCAGGCCCGGCTGGAGGAATCGCGGGCCGATCCGCGGGTCGGCGCCGACCGCCTCGGCCAGCGTCAGCACGTCCGCCCCGGCCGCGTCGCACACCTCCGCCATCGCGTTGATGAACGAGATCTTGGTGGCCAGGAAGGAGTTCGAGGCGACCTTCACCAGTTCCGCGGTGTTCGGGTCGGTGCGGAAGAACGGCACGCCGTCCCGCAGCATCGGCGCGTACACCTCGCGCAGGACCGCCTCGTCGTGCCCGGAGGCCACGCCGACGACGATCCGCTCGGGCGAGGCGGAGTCACGGACCGCGAAGCCCTCGCGCAGGAACTCGGGGTTCCAGGCGATCCCGGCGCCCGGGGCGGTCCGGCGCAGCCGCTCGGCGAGCCGGGCGGCGGTGCCGACCGGCACCGTGGACTTGCCGACGATCAGGTCCCCCGGCGCGAGGTGAGGTGCCAGCGCGTCGACGACCGCCTCCACGCTCCGGAGGTCGGCGGACTTCGAGCCGGGCAGCTGCGGGGTTCCCACGCACACGAAGTGCACCGGAGCGAACCGCGCCGCCCGCGCCATGTCCGTGGTGAAGCGCAGCCGCCCCGAGGCCACCGTCCGCTGCAGCAGCTCCCGCAGGCCCGGCTCGTACACCGGCGGGATGCCGGCGGCGAGCGCGCTGATGCGTTCCTCGTCGATGTCGGCGCCGAGGACCTCGTGCCCCAGGTCGGCCAGCGTGGCCGCGTGCACGACCCCGACGTAACCGGTGCCGATGACCGTCATCCTCATGGCAACCTCCCATTGGGTCGCTGTTCCTCCGGCGGCGCCGCGCGCCGCCGCTGCCCTGCGGTGCGGGGCCGGGTCATCGCCCGACCGCGTAGCCCGCGGGATTGAGCCGGGTGAAGCGCCAGGCGTCGCGGCACATCGCCGCCACGTCCCGGGTGGCCCGCCACCCCCACGCGCGGGCGACTGCGGTGGGGTCGGCGACGAGGGCCGTCACGTCGCCGGGACGGCGCGGCACGATCCGGTACGGGATGGGCCGGCCGGAGGCCCGGCGGAACGCGGCGACCAGTTCCAGGACCGACGTGCCCGACCCCAGACCGAGGTTGAACACCCGCAACCCGGTGCGGTCGGCGAGGTGCTCCAGCGCCAGCCGGTGCGCCTCGGCGACGTCCATGACGTGGATGTAGTCGCGGATGCCCGTGCCGTCGCTGGTGGCGTAGTCGCCGCCGAACACCTCGAGCTGTTCCAGGCGGCCGGCGGCGACCTGGGCCATGTACGGCATCACGTTGCCGGGCGCGCCCCGCGGGGCCTCGCCGAGCAGGCCGCTGGGGTGCGCGCCGGCCGGGTTGAAGTAGCGCAGGGACAGCACCGACCAGTCCTCGCTGCGGCGGCAGACGTCGGCGAGGATCTGCTCGCAGGTCCACTTCGACGCCGCATAGGGGTTGGTGGGCCGCGCCGGGTCCGCCTCGGTCAGCGGCATCCGCTCCGCCTCGCCGTAGATCGAGCAGGACGAGGAGAACACCAGCCTGCGGACGCCGTGTTCCTCCATGGCGGAGAGCAGGGCCAGCGTGCCGCCCACGTTGACGTCGTAGTACGTGACGGGGTTGCGCACCGACTCGCCGATCTCCTTCTTGGCCGCGAAGTGCACCACCACGTCCACCGGGTGGCGCTCGAACACGGCGGACAGCGCGCGCCGGTCGCGCAGGTCGATGCGGTAGACCGCGCCGAGGAAGCGGCCGGCCACCTTCTGCGTACGGGTGAACACCTCGGGGGAGCTGTTGGAGTAGTCGTCGGCGACGATCACCTCGAAGCCGTGCTCCAGCAGTTCGACGCAGGTGTGGCTGCCGATGAAGCCGGCACCTCCGGTCACCAGCGCGGTCGAAAGGGTGCGGCGCATGCGACGGACCTCCTCGGGCGGTCGGTGCCGTGCCGGGTCACCAGGTGGTGACGGCGGACACGTACGGGGGGTAGATCAGGATGGCCAGGGCCAGCGGGAGCAGCGGGACGGCCGACATGAACAGCGGGCGGCTGGCGGTCGCGAAGGCGCTCCGCAGCGGCGTCCCCGCGGCCCGCGAGGCCTCGCGGACGTGCAGCACGGCCACCGCCACGCTGACCACGGAGTACGCCAGGCCGCCCAGGATGCACAGGAACACGTAGCCCGCGGACGGCCCGAGGAGCTCACCGGCGATGGCCGCGCCGGACAGGCCCGTGGCGATGAAGACGAAGGGCAGGATCAGCCGCCTCGACAGCAGTTCGAGGCCGCTGCGGTCCTTGGGGGTCACCTTGAAGTAGATGGGCCGGCGGAAGGTCTCCTGGATCACCGCGCCCAGCACTCCCCAGGCGACGAACGGCCACCGGGCCATCGCGAACAGCCACAGCTCCCAGCTCCACACCGGGGCCGAGCGCGGCCGCAGCAGTCCCCTGCGGCGCAGCAGCAGCAGGAGCAGGATCAGCCAGATCGTCATGCCCCAGAAGTGGGCCAGGAACGCGAGGTAGTTGACGCTCACCCACACCTGGCCGGTGACGGCGGCGGCGGCCGGCAGGGCGATCGCGGCGAGCGCGCCGGCCGCGAGCAGCGGGTAGTACATCAGCACGATCGTGAACCGCAGCCGCAGCCGGAACTGCAACCGGTGCATGTGGCGCGGGATCATGCCGAACATCATGGCCACCAGGCTGCGGGACCACTGGTACTCCTGCGTGACCATGTCGTCGAAGGTCATCGGGCCCAGCCCGTGCGCCTCGGCGTCGATGGCGAACGCCCCCTGCCAGCCTGCGGAGTTGAACAGGAACGTGGTGGTGAAGTCCTCGGCGAGGTCGGGGCCCAGGCCGCCGATGTCGCGCAGCGCCCGGGTGCGCACGCCGTAGTGCGAGCCGATGCACACGGGCGCGAGCCGGTTGGCGTGCCCGAGCTGGAAGGGGCCGTGGAACGGCGCCTCCCGGTGCATCCGGCCGCGGGCCGACCACGACGAGCGGGCGTTGGCGTCGCAGATGCTCGGCGCGGCGACGTAGCCGATGGCCGGGTCGGAGAAGGGACGGACGACCTCCACCAGGTAGCGGGAGTGGGGCTGGTGGTCGCAGTCCAGCTGCACCACCACGTCGTAGTCCCGGTAGCCCCAGTGATCGTAGAAGTAGGCGAGGTTGCCTTCCTTGCACTTGGTGCGCCGGGGCCAGGTCGTGCGGTTGTAGGCCTCGACGCCCTGGCGGCTGGAGATGCGCACGCCGTTGCGGGCGCACCAGGTGCGGATCTCCTCGCGCGGATCCTCGTCGCACAGCCACACGTGGTAGGCGTAGGGGAAGTCCTGCGCGAGCATCGCCTCCAGCGTGCTGCGGGCCATGTCCCACGGCTCGGACGGCGCGCGTGTCACCGCGATCGCCAGCCGCAGCCGGGGGATCGGCAGCGAGGACGAGACGCGGGGCAGCCGCGCGACCGCGATCAGGAAGTAACTCGCCTGGCAGGTCAGGTAGAACAGCAGCGCGCTGGTCAGGATGAGCCCCATCCAACCCACCCGGTGCGCCGGGTTGAGCCACCACACCCAGAAGTAGGCGAAGAAGCCGATCCAGCCCACTCCCAGCGTGGTGATCACCCACTTGTCGCGCTGCGTCAGCGTCGGCACGAACGTGCCGGGCGCGGCCTTGAGATCGCGTGGCGGACGGCCGAAGAGCGGACCGTGCCGGGTGATCTTCGTGACGTTGCCGTCCGAGATCCGGGTGATCCACTCCTGGAGGCTCATGTCCTCCGGCTCGCCGACCAGCGTGCCGTCATCGCCGTCGTACGGCGGTTCGGCGGGTGGGCTCCGGTGCGCCATGGCGCCTGCTCCTGGTGCTCTCGCGACGCGCCAGGACGTGTACGTGGTCGGTGTGCGCCCTATCCTGACGCGTGAAATTTACGATGTATACGTACATTTTCTTCCGGTTTATCCGTAGAGTCAAAAGAACGGCGGAACACGCCGGGCGACCCACTGACGGAGGGCGCGATGACCCGACGCAAGCAGGACGGCAAGGCGGCGGGAGGGGCCAGAGAGGACGCGGCGGACGAGCGCACGCCGGCCCGGGCCCAGGGCCGCGGCACCGGACGCCGGGCCGCCGACCGCGGCCGCTACGGGCGGCTGAGCCGCGAGCGCGTCCTGTCCACCGCCCTCGAACTGGTCGACCGCGAGGGGCTGTCCGCGCTGAGCATGCGGCGCCTGGGAGCCGAGCTGGGCGTCGAGGCGATGGCCCTCTACCGGTACGCGGCCGGGAAGGACGGCCTGCTGGACGGCCTGGTGGAGGCGCTCTACCTGGAGCTGCACGAGCGGCTCGACGCGGGCTTCCGGCCGCCCGCGGGGCCGGGCGCCGCCCGAAAGCGGGGCGGGCCGGGCGCTGACCCGGCGCCGCCCTGGCGGCTCGAGCTGCACCGCATCGCGCAGGCCACGTACCAGGTCGCCCTGGAGCACCGGGAGGTGGTGCCGCTGCTGGCCACCCGGATGCTCGCGGTGCCGCTGGCCCGCCGCTCGCAAGCCGTGCTGCGCGCCCAGGAGGACATGCTGGGACTGCTCGCGGTGGCCGGGCTGGACGAGGAGGAGGCGGCCGCCGCCTACCGGGCGGTCAGCGCCTGGACGCTCGGCTACGTCTTCGCCGACCTGCAGGCCATGGTCGACAACCCTGAGGAGCCCGAGGCGGCGTTCCGCCTGGGCCTGCACCGGATGCCCGTCCACGACTTCCCGGAGCTGCGCGCCGTCACGCCGGTGCTCGCCGAGAACGGAGGCCCGCAGGGCCTGGCCGAGGGCCTCGACGCCGTCCTCGACCGCTGGGCGCCCGGCTGACCCCGCCAGGCCTGCGCAGGACCGGAACGCGCCCTCCGGCCGGGGGCCTCGCGGACCCGGCCGGAGAGGGCGTCGTTCCGGCGGCCCTAGCGGATCTCCAGTTTCCAGATCTGCGGGGAGAGCTTGTTGCACGACCACTGCTGGACGTTGGCGCCGGGCGCGCTCGAACCGCCCGACACGTCCAGGCACAGGCCGCTGTTGGTGTTGCGGAACGTCCAGTAGCCGTCACCCTGGTTCAGCGCCTGCCAGCGCTCGGCCGCCGATCCGTTGCAGGTCTCCTGGTCCACGTTGGCGCCGGGCGCGGTGCCCGCGCCCGCCACCGCCACGCACAGCCCGGAGTTCTGCCCGGTCAGGGTGAAGTCACCGGACGCCGTTCTGGCGAAGCGGAAGTTCTGCGGGCCGAGCCCGTTGCACGTCCACTGCTGGATGTTGCCGCCCACCACCCGGGAGTCGGCGGAGACGTCGAGGCAGTTGCCGCTGATCACGTTGATCAGCCGGTACGTGCTGCCGGAGGCAAGGCCCGCACCAGTGGAGTCCTGGGTGCCCTGGGAGGAGCCGGTGGCGTAGAACGGCTGGCACACCGAGCCGACGTAGTCGGTCGCGATCTCCAGCAGCCGCGTCCCGTCGGTGCTCGGCAGCAGCGGGGAGCTGTAGTTGGGGCAGTAGCTGCCGTCGGGGGAGGGCACGGCGACCGGCGCGTCGATGGGGAACCAGTAGCCGCCGCCGTTCTCCGTGTTGACGAGCACGGTGCGCCCGCTCGTCGTCGCCAGCGCGCCGTTCGCCTCGCGGAACTGCTGCCCTACGAGCACCAGCCGGCCGGCCGCGGTGCCGTTGGCCAGCCACGCGACGGTGGGCGCGTGGGTGAAGTACTGGCCGGTCTCCGTGGTGATCACCGGGCCGATGTCGGTCGGCGGACCCCAGTCGGCGCCGTCGGCGGACGTCCGGTAGCGGGCGGCGCAGTCGTACTGGTCTCCGGTGCCGCAGACCTCGTAGGTCATGTAGAAGCTGCCGTCGGCCCGTGGGACGACCGTGGCCATGCCGGGACGCAGTCCCTGGGTGGTCGGGGCGACCGTCGGGTACACCGGGCCCCAGGTGCGCCCGTCGGAGGAGAACCGCTCCTCCAGGGACTGGCTGTGGGCCGCCGGGTTCGTCTCGTCCGAGTAGTGGCAGACCAGATCCCCCTCGCTGTCCACGGACAGCTCCGGCTCCCACAGGCCGCCGGTGTTCGGCGCGGTCTGGCACGGCGGCAGCTGCGACCAGGTGACGCCGTGGTCCGGGCTCTGCCAGACGTCGATGGACATCCGCCGGTTCGCCGGGCTCTGCCCGACCGACGCGGCCCACAGCAGGGTGCCGGCCGGCATCGCGCCGATCTGCCGGGGCAGCTCGAACAGGGTCGAGCAGCACAGCCCGTTGGCCGTCGCGGGATCGTGGATGCCGCCGATCTGCTGGAACGTCGCGACGTCGTCGGTGCTCCGGTAGATGACGCCGACGCCGCCAGCCGCGTCGAAGTCCACGACACTCGCGATGAGTTGGCCGTTGGCCGTGCCGGAGTGGGCCAGCCGGACGACACGCGGGTACAGGCCGGTGCCGTTGCGGAGCGCGGTGCCGGTCGCGTCCGGGTGGACCGCGCCGGCCGCCGCCTGGGGTGGGGGAGTGCGGCCGCTGGCCGGTCCCGCCGCGGCGAGTGCGCCGAACGACACCAGGACCAGGGCGGCCAGCGCCGCGAGCAGCCGGCGCAGGGATGTGGGGGTACGCATGCTGGGGCCTTCCGCTGTGAGGGGATGGCGAAGCGTGGTGCGCGGTGGGCGGGGCGCTCTTGCAACGTTGCAAATCGCGCTGCGTCAGGCATGACAGCACACCGCGCCCGGCCTGTCCATATCCCCGGGCGATGCCCGAGCGCACCTCCGGCGCTCCTCCGGCGCCCGCCGCGGAGCGCGCGGAGCGACGCGCGCGCCCGCCCGGGGCCGTCGCCCCGGCGCCCCCCGGAGGGCCGGCGCGGGCCTCCGGGCGATCGGGTGACTTGCCCGCGAGGCTCCGGGGAGGGGCCCGCGGCGGGCGCCATGCTCGGTGGCTGTCCAGCTCAGCGAGCCGACGGCCCAGGGCCCTGAGGAGCCAGGTGAAGATCCTTCTAGTGGCGACGGCGTTCAACAGCCTGACCCAGCGCGTGTTCACGGCCCTGCGGGACCGAGGCCACTCCGTCGGCGTCGAGTTGGCCGTCGGCGACGGGCAACTGCGGGAGCGGGTACGCCGTGACCCGCCGGACCTGATCGTCGCGCCCATGCTGACGACCGCCGTCCCGCAGGACGTCTGGTCGTCCGTCACCTGCCTGGTCGTGCACCCCGGGCCGCTCGGCGACCGCGGCCCCTCGTCGCTGGACTGGGCCGTCGGCGAGGGCGCCCGGCGCTGGGGCGTGACGGTGCTCCAGGCCGAGGCGGAGATGGACGCCGGGCCGGTGTGGGCGTCGGTGCCCTGCCCGCTGGCCGCCCGCGGCAAGAGCGACCTGTACCGCAACGAGATCGCCGACGCCGCCCTGGAGGCGGTGCTGCTGGCCGTGGCCCGCTTCGCCTCAGGTACCCACCGGCCGCGCTCCCAGGCCGAACCCGAGGTGCGGGCCGTGGTGCACACCCGGCCGCCGATGCGACAGCACGACCGGCGCATCCGCTGGGACGCCGACCGGACGGAGGAGGTGCTGCGCACCCTGCGCGCCGCGGACTCCCAACCCGGCGTGCTGGACGAACTGTTCGGCGAGCAGTGGTTCCTGCACGGCGGCCACCGCGCGGACGGGTTCGGCGGTAACCCCGGCGACGTGGTGGCCGCCCGCGCCGGCGCGATCTGCCGGGCGACCGCCGACGGCGCCGTGTGGATCCCGCAACTGCGCCCGCGCCGCACCCCCGGCGGCCCGCGGACGTTCACGCTGCCCGCCGTGACGGCGCTCGGCGACCGGCTGGCCGGCGTGCCCGAGATGCCCGCGCCCCTGCACCAGGTGCACGGCCGCCGCGAGTGGAACGACATCCGGTACCGGGAGGTCGGCGCGACGGGATTCCTGTCGTTCTCGTTCCCCGGCGGCGCGATGAGCACCGGCCACTGCCGCCGGCTGCTGTCCGCCTACCGCCAGGCGTGCGAGCGGCCCACCACGGTCCTGGTGCTCGGCGGCGAACGGGACTTCTTCTCCAACGGCATCCACCTCAACGTGATCGAGGCCGCGCCGGACCCCGCCGAGGAGTCCTGGGCGAACATCAACGCCATCGACGACCTCGTGGAGGCGGTGCTCACCACCACCGACCGGGTCGTGGTCGCGGCGCTCGGCGGCAACGCCGCGGCCGGCGGCGTGATGCTCGCACTGGCCGCCGACGAGGTGTGGTGCCGGTCCGGCGCGGTGCTCAACCCGCACTACCGGCTCATGGGCCTGTACGGCTCGGAGTTCTGGACGTACTCGCTGCCACGCCGGGTCGGGGACTCGGTCGCCACCGCCCTCACCGAGCAGTCACTGCCCGTGAGCGCCGAGCGGGCCGAGCGCCTCGGCCTGGTGGACCGCGTACTGCCGTCGCCCGCCGAGGGCTTCGCGCTCCAGGCCGTGGACCTGGCCACCCGCTGGGCGGCGACCGCCGGCGTGCAGGCGCGGATCGCCGCGAAGAAGGGCGAGCTGGACCGCCGTGAGCAGGACAAGCCCCTGAACGCCTATCGGGCGGCGGAGTTGGAGCGGATGCACGCGATCTTCTTCGACCCCGGGCACCCCTACCACGCGCTGCGCCGGGCCTTCGTCCGCAAGGAGCGGCCGACCGTCACGCCCGAGCACCTGCGGGCACTGTCCGCGGTGCGCTGCTGAGCGGGCGGCGGGGCCGGCGCGGGCGCCGCGGGGCGGGCCGCAGGCCCCGCCGTCCACGGAACGACGACCGTTGCGGACACGGAGCGTGACGAAGCTGCCCGGTTGGCCCTGCGTCGCTCACCCCGATGGACGCCTTCCACCACGTCGGACGGCGCGGCGCACGGTACCCAGGGAGAAGACGCCGTTTTCTGGCGTATGCCGACCACTCACCCAGGAGGCATCGATGGCGGATGCGAACTCGGCCACGAAGTCCCGCGCCGCCGGCGGCCCGGGTGCCGCGGCCGACGACCAGGACCCGATCCACATCCTCTGGATCAACGCCGGTCTCAGTTGCGACGGCGACTCGGTCTCGCTGACCGCGGCGACCCAGCCGAGCATCGAGGAGATCGCCCTGCAGGGCCTGCCGGGCCTGCCCAAGATCGCCGTGCACTGGCCACTGATCGACTTCGAGTGCGGTCCGGTGCAGGGCGCCGACGCGTTCATCGAGTGGTTCTTCAAGGCCGAGCGCGGCGAGATCGACCCGTTCGTGCTGGTCGTGGAGGGCTCGATCCCCAACGAGTCGATCAAGGCCGAGGGCTACTGGTGCGGCTTCGGCGACAACCCGGAGACCGGCCAGCCGATCACCACCAGCGAGTGGATCGACCGCCTCGCCCCCAAGGCGCTGGCCGTCGTCGCGATCGGCACCTGCGCCACCTACGGCGGCATCCACGCCATGGAGGGCAACCCGACCGGCGCCA
Source organism: Actinacidiphila rubida (assembly GCF_900110255.1). Lineage (GTDB taxonomy): Bacteria > Actinomycetota > Actinomycetes > Streptomycetales > Streptomycetaceae > Actinacidiphila > Actinacidiphila rubida. Next base: position 21,726 of record NZ_FODD01000045.1, on the reverse strand, counting down.
TGGGCGTGCCGGACTACCTCGGCTGGGACTGGAAGTCCCAGGCGGGCATCCCCATCGTCTGCGTGCCCGGCTGCCCGATCCAGCCGGACAACTTCGCGGAGACCCTGACCTATCTGCTGTACCAGGCCGCGGGCTCCGCGCCGATGATCCCGCTCGACGACAAGCTGCGGCCGACCTGGCTGTTCGGCGCCACCGTCCACGAGGGCTGCGACCGGGCCGGCTACTACGAGCAGGGCGACTTCGCCACCACCTACGACTCGCCCAAGTGCCTGGTGAAGCTGGGCTGCTGGGGTCCGGTGGTGAAGTGCAACGTGCCCAAGCGCGGCTGGATGGACGGCATCGGCGGCTGCCCCAACGTCGGCGGCATCTGCATCGCCTGCACCATGCCCGGCTTCCCCGACATGTTCATGCCGTTCATGGACGAGCCCCCCGGCGCGAAGGTCTCCGCCACCGCGAGCGGCCTGTACGGAACGGTCATCCGCAGGCTGCGCGGCATCACCGCCAAGACGGTCGACAAGGAGCCCAGGTGGCGCCACACCGGCCGTGAACTGACCACCGGGTACAGCAAGCCCTGGTGACACCCCGACCCCCCGCAGAACCCCCGAACACACGACGAAGGGCACGGCACTGACGATGGCACCCACGCCCACGGCCGCAGCGGACGGCAGCGGCCTGATGGAGATGTCCTGGGACCCGATCACCCGGATCGTGGGCAGCCTCGGGATCCACACCAAGATCGACTTCAAGCAGAAGCGGGTCGCCGAGTGCTACAGCACCTCGTCGGTCTTCCGCGGCTACAGCGTGTTCATGCGCGGCAAGGACCCCCGCGACGCGCACTTCATCACCAGCCGCATCTGCGGCATCTGCGGCGACAACCACGCCACCTGCTCGGTGTACGCGCAGAACATGGCCTACGGCGTGAAGCCGCCGCACCTCGGCGAGTGGCTGATCAACCTCGGCGAGTCCGCGGAGTACATGTTCGACCACAACATCTTCCAGGAGAACCTGGTCGGGGTCGACTACTGCGAGAAGATGGTCCGCGAGACCAACCCGGGCGTGCTGGAGCTGGCCGAGCGCACCGAGGCCCCGCACGCGGGCGAGCACGGCTACCGGACCATCGCCGACATCATGCGCTCGCTCAACCCGCTGGAGGGCGAGTTCTACCGCGAGGCGCTCCAGGTGAGCCGCTACACGCGGGAGATGTTCTGCCTGATGGAGGGGCGCCACGTGCACCCGTCCACGCTCTACGCCGGCGGTGTCGGCACGGTCGCCTCGGTGCAGCTGCTCACCGACTACCTCACCCGCCTGATGCGGTACGTCGAGTTCATGAAGCGCGTGGTGCCGCTGCACGACGACCTGTTCGACTTCTTCTACGAGGCCCTGCCCGGCTACGAGGAGGTCGGCCGGCGGCGCGTGCTGCTCGGCTGCTGGGGCGCGCTCAACGACCCCGAGCACTGCGACTTCACGTACCGGAACATGACCGACTGGGGACGGAAGATGTTCGTCACCCCGGGCGTCGTCGTGGACGGGAAGCTGGTCACCAACGACCTCACCGAGATCAACCTCGGCATCCGCATCCTGCTCGGCAGCTCCTACTACCAGGACTGGGAGGGCCAGGAGCAGTTCGTCACCCGCGACCCGCTCGGCAACCCCGTCGACCCGCGCCACCCCTGGAACCAGCACACCATCCCGGCGCCGCAGAAGCGGAACTTCGACGACAAGTACAGCTGGGTGATGTCGCCGCGCTGGTTCGACGGCAAGGACCACCTCGCGCTGGACACCGGTGGCGGCCCCATCGCCCGCCTGTGGTCGACGGCCCTATCCGGCCTGGTCGACATCGGCTACGTCAAGGCCACCGGGCACAGCGTGGTGATCAACCTGCCCAAGTCGCTGACCAAGCCGGAGACCACCTTCGAGTGGAAGATCCCGAAGTGGAGCAACGCGCTGGAGCGCAACCGCGCCCGCACGTACTTCCAGGCGTACGCCGCCGCCTGCGCGCTGCACTTCACCGAGCAGGCCCTCGCCGAGGTCCGCGCCGGACGGACCCAGACCTGGGAGAAGTTCGAGGTGCCGGACGAGAGCATCGGCTGCGGCTTCACCGAGGCGGTCCGCGGCGTGCTCTCCCACCACATGGTGATCCGCGACGGCAAGATCGCCAACTACCACCCGTACCCGCCCACTCCGTGGAACGCCAGCGTCCGTGACACCTACGGCACGCCCGGGCCCTACGAGGACGCGGTGCAGAACACCCCGATCTTCGAGGAGAACTCCCCGGAGAACTTCAAGGGCATCGACATCATGCGGGCGGTGCGCAGCTTCGACCCCTGCCTGCCGTGCGGCGTGCACATGTACGTCGGCGGCGGCAAGACCGTCGAGAAGATGCACGTGCCGACCGGCCTGAGCGGCCTGGCCTGATGGCGGCACCGGACGTACGCCCGGCCCGGCCCGCGGACGCCACCGCGCGCCGGGTCGAGGAGATCCTCGACCACCTGTCCGCGCACGCCGACCCGGCGGTGGCCCGCACCGCGGAAGACCTGGTCGGCGCCCTCATGGAGTTCTACGGCAGCGGTCTCGCCCGCGTCGTGGCGCTGCTCTCGGGCCGCAGCGGCAGCCCGCTGGAGGCCCTGCTCGACGACGAACTGGCCGCCGGGCTGCTGGTGCTGCACGGTCTGCACCCCGACGACCTGCCGCGGCGCGTCCAGCGCGCCCTGCGGGCCGCCGACGCGCAGGACACCGAGGTGACGGCGCTCGACGCCGAGGCGGGCCTGCTGCGGCTGCGCCAGGAGGCCGGCAGCGGCTGCGGCTGCGGCGCGGGCACGGCCCGCGAGCGGATCGAGGACGCGCTGGCCTGCTTCGCCCCCGAGATCGGCGCCGTGGAGTTCGACGAACCCGACACGGACCGGCGTGAGCCGGTCCTGCTGCAGATCGGCAGCCGGCCGCCCGGTGCGCGGCCGGCGGACGCCCGGTGAGCCGGTCCGGCGCGGCGCCGGGCCTGCGCAGGTTCCTCGGTCCGCGCCGCGAGGCGGAGACCGAGCGCTGCGAGCTGTGCTCGATCGAGGTCGGACCCGACCACCGCCACCTGGTGGACGTCGAACGGCGCTCGCTGGCCTGCGCCTGCCAGGGCTGCGCGGTGCTGTTCGACCGCCCCGGCGCCGGCGGCGGACGCTTCCGCACGGTGCCCGACCGCTATCTGACCGACCCGGGCTGGCACGCCGACCCGGTGCGCTGGCAGGCCCTGCGCATCCCCGTCGAGATGGTGTTCTTCTTCCTCAACTCCACGCTGGAGCGCACCGTCGCGCTCTACCCGAGTCCGGCCGGCGCCACGGAGAACGAGGTCGACCAGGACGCCTTCGAGGCGGCGTTCGACGGGACCCCGCTGGCCCGTGAGCTGGCGCCCGACGTCGAGGCGCTGCTGGTGCGGCGCGGCTCGGACGGCGACAGCTGCCACCTCGTCCCGGTCGACGCGGCGTACCAGCTCGTCGGCCGGCTCCGGCTGCACTGGCAGGGCTTCGACGGCGGCCGCGAGGCGCGCCAGGAGATCGCCGCGTTCTTCGACGACGTCAAACGCAAGGCGCAGGCGGTGCCCACGGCCGCCCGCGAGGGAGGGAATGCCCGTGAGTAGCTACGACTTCGCGTGCACGGGGGTGCGGGCCGACCCCTACGCCGCCGGCCCCACCCTGGTGTTCCGGCTGCGCATCACCGCACCCGGCGACCAGCCCGTGCACGCCATGGCGCTGCGCTGCCAGATCCGCATCGAACCGGCGCTGCGCGGCTACGGCGACGGCGAGGCCGAGGCGCTCGGCGACCTGTTCGGCGACCGCTCCCGCTGGGGCACCACCCTCAACCCGCTGCAGTTCGCGCACGTCTCCCTGGTGTGCCCGGGCTTCACCGGCGAGACCGAGGTGGACGTGCCGGTGCCCTGCACGTACGACATGGACATCGCCGCCACCCGGTACTTCGACGGGCTGGAGGACGGCGTGGCGCCCCTGCTGATGCTGTTCTCCGGCATCGCCTTCCGCGGCCCGGGAGGCTTCCAGGTCGAGCCGATCCCCTGGGACAAGGAGGCGCCGGTGCGCCTGCCGGTCGGCGTCTGGCGGGAGATGATGGAGCAGCACTTCCCCGGCTGCGGCTGGATCCGGCTGCCCCGCGACACGATGGACACCCTGCGGAGGTTCCGGTCGCGGCGCGCGCTTCCGTCCTGGCAGGAGACGGTGGAGGTGCTGCTGGGCGCGGCCGGCGACGGCGGCCCCGGCCCGGTGGTGCCGCCGGCCGCGCCCGCGGCACAGGTGGCCGCCCCCGCGGTGGAGGTGGCCGCGCCGTGAACCGCGTTGCGACCCCCGGCCGCGCGACCGCGAAGCCCGGCACCCGCCGCTCCGGAGCCCCCGCGGCGCCCACTGCGGCACCGCGCTTCGAGACCGCCCGCGCGGTCGCCGACGTCGTCCTCTTCGAGGGCTACGTGCTGTACCCGTACCGGGCCTCCGCGGCGAAGAACCGGCTGCGCTGGCAGTTCGGCGTCCTCGTGCCGCCCGCCTGGGGCGACCGCAACGGCGAGCACAGCGGGATGCGCACCGAGGTCCTGATGGAGCCGCGTGGCGACGCCGCCCTGCACGCCGAGGTGCGGTTCCTGCGGGCCCAGCGGCGGACCGTCGAACGCGCCCTGCCCGACGGCGGGTTCGCGCCCACCGCGTCGCTGGAACTCCCCGACCGGGTGCTCGTCCCCTGGGACGAGGGCGTGGTGGAGACCGCCGACGTCATCGTCTCCGTCGCCGACCTGCTGGCCGGCGCCGGAGACCGCGGCGCGGACCAGGCGGCGGGCTCCCTCGTCGTGCCCATCCAGTGCCCCGCCGGCGAGGACACCGAGGACGTCGTCGACGAGAGCGGCGCCCTGATCGGGCGCCTGGTGCGCCGGCGCGAGCGCGTCGAGGGCGTGCTGCGGCTGGCCGTCGCCGAACTGCCGGGCCCCTACCGCGTGTTCAAGCTCACCGCCGTCGTGGAGAACACCGGAGACTGGCGGCCGACGGACGGCGGCCCCGCCGACCGCGAGGCCGCGCTGCCGCACGCCCTGGTCTCCGCGCACCTCATGCTGGGCCTGAGCTCCGGCGCGTTCCTGTCGATGACGGACCCGCCGCAGTGGGCGCGCCCCGCGGTCGACGAGTGCCGCAACGAGCGGACGTGGCCGGTGCTGGCGGGTTCCGGCGGCGGTGACGACGCCGTGCTGTCGCTGCCGATCGTGCTGGAGGACCACCCGCACATCGCCCCCGAGAGCCCCGGCGCGCTCTACGACGCGACCGAGATCGACGAGATCCTCGCCCTGCGCACCGCCGCCCTCACCGACCAGGAGAAGCGGGAGGCCCGCGGTACCGACGCACGCGCCGGCGCCGTCATCGACCTCGCCGACTCGATGCCGGCCGAGGTCCTGGAACGCCTGCACGGCGCCGTCCGCTCGCTGCGCGAGGTCACCGGTCAGGACGGGCCGCCGCTCCTCACCACGCCCGACCCGGACAGCGCCCTCACCCAGGTGCTCCGGCCCGACACCCCCTGGTGGGATCCGGCCGCGGACGCCAGTGTCGACCCCGAGCGGGACCGCGTCCTCGTCGACGGCGTCTCCGTCGGCGCCGGCAGCCGCGTCCGGCTGCGCCCGGGACGGCGGCGCACCGACGCGCAGGACATCTTCCTGCACGGCCGCACCGCGCTGGTCGAGGCCGTCCTGCACGACGTCGACGGCGGCGTGCACCTCGCGGTCACCGTCGACGGCGACCCCGGCGCCGAACTGCGCCGCGCCCAGGGCCGGTTCCTGTACTTCCAGCCCGACGAGCTGACGCCGGTGGAGGACGGGTCGTGAGCGGCGGCGCGGACCTCGGCACCCCCGGCCCCGGGCAGGGACCGGCGGACGGGCCCGCGCGGCGCGTGCTCGTCGCGGGCCTCGGCAACATCTTCCTGGGCGACGACGGCTTCGGCGTGGAGGCGGTGCAGCGGCTCGCCCGCCGCCCGCTGCCGCCCGGCGCCGAGACCGCCGACATCGGCGTGCGCGGCGTGCACCTGGCCTACCAGCTGCTCGACGGCTACGACACCGCGGTGCTGATCGACGCGACCGCGCGCGGCGGCGTCCCCGGCACCGTCTACCGCATCGACGGCGCCGAGGCCGACCCCGCCGACGGCGACGTGCTCATCGACGGCCACCGGATGACACCCGACGCGGTGCTGGCGCTCCTTGACACGCTGAGCGCCGGCACGGGCGGCAGCCGCCCCGGGCGCGTGGTGGTGATCGGCTGCGAGCCCGCCGTGCTCGAGGAGGGCATCGGGCTGAGCCCGGCGGTCGCGGACGCGGTCGGCAGGGCGGTCGAGGCGGTCCTCGACCTGCTCCGCGAGGAGTGCGGGGACGGCCCCGGCGGGCCCCGCGAGAAGGCCCCGGCAGGGGCGGACGACGCGAGGAGGTGATCCAGGTGAAGTACGTGTTCGGAGCCGTCCTCGGCGGACTCGCCGCCGTGGTGGCGACCAGCCTGCCCGACGTGAGGCGCTACCTGAAGATGCGCGCGATGTGACCCGCGGGGCCGCCCCGCTGCCGCCGAACGGGCGACGGCGGCAGCGGCCCTGCGGCGTGGCGGGGCTGCCGCGCCGCTCCCGCACCCTGTACTGGACTCGGCCGCGGGACACCCCTCCGGCGGCCGCGTCAGGGAGTGACCATGCACGAGATGTCCATCGCGCTGGCCGTCGTCGGCCAGGTCGAGGACGCCGCACGCTCCCACGGCCACACCGCCGTCGAGTCGGTGGCGCTGAGGGTCGGGGAGCTGGCCGGAGTGGTGCCCGACGCCCTGCGGTTCTGTTTCGAACTCGCCTGTGAGAACACACTGCTGGCCGGGGCGGCGCTCCTCACCCAGCAGGTGCCGGGACGCGCGCAGTGCGTCCCGTGCGGGTCGGACTGGGACACCGGACTGCCCCCGCAGCTGTGCTGCCCGTGCTGCGGGGGCGCCGCCGGTGGCCTGGTGTCCGGCAGGGAACTGGAGATCGCCGAGGTGCGCTGGGCCGACGCCCCGTCCGCCGCGGCCCGTCAGGAGGTGTGACGCCCATGTGCCGTGCCGCGGATCTGCAGACGGCGGTGCTCGCCAAGAACGACCAGGGCGCCAAGGACCTGCGGGCGCGCCTGGCGGCGCGCGGCACCGTCCTGGTGAACCTGATGTCGAGCCCCGGCAGCGGCAAGACCGCCTTGCTGGAGGCCGAGCTGGACCTGGCGCGCAGGCGCAGCGTCTCCGTCGCCGCGCTGACCGCGGACCTCGCCACCGAGAACGACGCCCGGCGGCTGGCCCGTTCGGGCGTGCCCGTGCGGCAGGTGCTCACCGACGGCCTGTGCCACCTGGAGACCGACATGCTCGGCCGGCACCTGGACGGGTGGCCCGAGCAGGACGTGCGGCTGCTGTTCGTGGAGAACGTCGGCAACCTGGTGTGCCCGGCCTCCTACGACCTCGGCGAGTCGCTGCGGGTGGTGCTCGCGTCCGTGACCGAGGGCGAGGACAAGCCGCTGAAGTACCCGACCGCGTTCGGGCTCGCCCACCTCGTGGTCGTCACCAAGAACGACATCGCCGCCGCCGTCGAGTTCGACCGCGAGGCGTTCCTCGCGCATGTGCGGCAGGTCAACCCGGGCGTGGAGGTGGTCTTCACCTCCGCCCGCAGCGGCGAGGGCGTCGGGCTGCTGCTCGAACGCGCGGTGGCCGTCGCCGACGGCGCCGCCCCGCACCGGCCCGTGATGGGCACGCCGGCCCTCGGACTCGTCGAGGACGGTCACGCGCACGCCCACGCCTTCGGCCTCGGGCACGGCCACCCGCACGCTCACGCTGACGGCGGCGTTGACGGCCACGGTGACGGCCACGAGGACGGCCACCGGCACGGCGCCGCGGAGGGCCATGGGCACGCGCCGGACGATCCCGGCACGCCCGCGCCCGCGCACCCCGACGTGGACGCGCCCCGCGACACGGCCGCGCCGGCGCACTGAGCCGGACCACACGCCGATGACCGCAGAGCCCGCCGCCCGACCCGTCCCGGGCGCCGCGGCGCCGCCGGCCGGGCAGGTCACCGGGGGAGCCCCCGTCGTACGGCGCAGGGTGACCGTGCGCGGTGTCGTCCAGGGCGTGGGCTTCCGGCCCTTCGTGTACGCGCTCGCCGCCGACCTCGGCCTGACCGGGCACGTGACGAACACCGGCGAGGGCGTGGTCGCCGAGGTCGAGGGCCCGGCGGCGGCGACGGCTGCCTTCTGCGACCGCGTCGCCGGTGAGGCGCCACCGCTCGCCGTGGTGCAGTCCGTCCGGCACGAACCCGTCCCCGCCGTCGGCGACACCGCGTTCCGCATCGTCCCGTCCCGCCCCGGCGGGCCCCGGCGTACCCTCGTCGCGCCCGACACCGCGACGTGCGACGCCTGCCTGGCCGAACTGCGCGACCCGGGCGACCGCCGCCACCGGCACCCGTTCATCACCTGCACGCACTGCGGCCCGCGCTTCACCATCGTGACCGCCCTGCCGTACGACCGCGCGCACACCACCATGGCCGGCTTCCCCCTGTGCGGGCGCTGCGCGCGGGAGTACGCGGACCCGGCGGACCGGCGCTTCCACGCGCAGCCGGTGGCCTGCCACGACTGCGGGCCGCGGCTGCGCCTGCTGACCCGCGGCGCCCCGGGCCCGGTCGAGGACCGGGCCGGGGATCCGATCGCCCGCGCCCGCGCGCTGCTGGCGGCCGGCGCGGTGCTCGCGGTGAAGGGCCTCGGCGGCTACCACCTGGCGTGCGACGCGGCGAACGAGTCCGCGGTGCGGCTGCTGCGGCAGCGCAAGGCGCGTGGCGGCAAACCGTTCGCCGTGATGGCCACCGAACCGGCGGACGTCGAGCCGCTGGTGGAGATGGACGCCGCCGAACGGGCGCTCCTGAGCGGCAGCCGGCGGCCCATCGTGCTGCTGCGCCGGCGGGCCGCCGCCGCCCCGGCCGGGGGAGCGGGGATCGCCGCGGCCGTGGCGCCCGGCAGCGCCGACCTCGGCGTCATGCTGCCGTACACGCCGGTCCACCACCTGCTGCTCGGACTGCCCGGCGACCCGCCGGGGCCGCGCCTGCTCGTGATGACCAGCGGCAACCTCGGCGGCGAGCCGATCGTCACGCGCGACGACGAGGCACTGGAGCGGCTCGCGCCCCTGGCCGACGCCTGGCTCACCCACGACCGGCCGATCCACGTCCCCTGCGACGACTCGGTGGTGAGGATCGTCGACGGCGAGGAGCTGCCGCTGCGGCGCTCGCGCGGCTACGCGCCCTTCCCGGTGCCGCTGCCCGTGCCCGTCACCGCCGCGCTCGCCGCCGGGGGCGACCTCAAGAACACCTTCTGCCTCGGCGAGGGCCGCCAGGCGTGGCTGTCCGCCCACGTCGGCGACATGGACGACCTGGCGACGCTCACCGCGTTCGAGCACGCCGCACGTCACCTGTCCGGCATCACCGGCGTCACCCCCCGCCTGGGCGCGGCCGACCGGCACCCCGGCTACCGCTCGGCCGCACTGGCCGACCGCCGGTTCGGTTCGCGCCTGCGCCTCGTGCAGCACCACCACGCGCACGTCGCCGCGGTGATGGCCGACAACGGCCTGGACGGGAGCAGCCCCGTCATCGGCGTCGCCTTCGACGGCACCGGCGCGGGCGACGACGGCGCGGTGTGGGGCGGCGAGGTCCTCGTCGCCGACTACGACGGCTACCGGCGCGCCGCCCACCTGCGGTACGTGCCGCTGCCCGGCGGCGACGCGGCGGTCCGCCATCCGTACCGGATGGCGCTCGCCCACCTGCGGGCCGCCGGGCTGCCCTGGGACGCGGGCCTGCCCTGCACCGCGGCCTGCCCGCCCGGTGAACGCCAGGTGCTGGAGCGCCAGTTGGAGCGGGGCCTGCACTGCGTCCCGACCTCCAGCATGGGCCGGCTCTTCGACGCCGTGTCCTCCCTGGCCGGCCTGTGCCACCACGCGACGTACGAGGCGCAGGCCGCCATCGAACTCGAGGCGGCGGCCGCGTCGTTCCGCGGCCCGCGACCCGAACGCCCCGGCTACACCTTCGCGTTGAGGCCGGACGACGGGAGCGGCGGACCGGCCGCGCCGCTGCTGATCGACCCCGCCCCCGTGCTGGCCGCCGTCGTCGCCGACCTCGCCGCCGGAGTCGGCCCCGCTGCCGTCGCCGCCGCGTTCCACGCGGCGGTGGCCGGCGCGGTGCGCGGGGTGTGCGCGGGACTGCGCGCGCGCACCGGTCTCGCGACCGTGGCGCTCAGCGGTGGGGTCTTCGCCAACGCGCTGCTGTCCTCGGCCTGTTGCCGGGGGCTGCGCGAGGACGGCTTCACGGTGCTGCGGCACCGCCAGGTGCCCCCGAACGACGGCGGTCTCGCCCTCGGCCAGCTCGTCGTGGCCGCCCGGGTCCCGCGGACCACCGAACCGACCCTTCCACCGGAAGCCTAGAGCGAGGAGATCGGTATGTGCCTGGCGGTGCCCGGCAAGGTCATGGAGATCGAGGAACGCGACGGTACGCGGATGGCGACCGTCGACTTCGGCGGCGTGGTCAAGGACGTGTGCCTGGAGTACCTGCCCGACCTGAAGGTCGGCGAGTACACCATCGTGCACGTCGGGTTCGCGCTGCAGCGGCTGGACGAGGCGTCGGCCCTGCAGAGTCTGGCGCTGTTCCAGAACCTGGGCCTGCTGGAGGAGGAGTTCGGCGACCCCTGGGAACAGGGCGCGGGCGAGGCCGCCGCGCCGGGCGCGGACGGCCCGGCCCAGCCGGTCGGCGGCCAGGCCGCGGCCGGGCCGGCCGCGGTGAAGGAGGCCGGGCGGTGAAGTACCTCGAGGAGTTCCAGGACCCGGCGCTCGCCCGCCGGCTGCTCGACCAGATCCACGCCACCGTCACCCGGCCGTGGGCGCTGATGGAGGTGTGCGGCGGCCAGACGCACTCCATCATCCGGCACGGCATCGACCAGTTGCTGCCCGACGAGGTCGAGCTCATCCACGGCCCGGGCTGCCCGGTCTGCGTCACGCCGCTGGAAGTCATCGACAAGGCACTGGAGATCGCGTCCCGGCCCGGGGTCGTCTTCTGCTCCTTCGGCGACATGCTGCGCGTGCCGGGAACCGGACGCGACCTGTTCCAGGTCCGCAGCGAGGGCGGTGACGTCCGCGTGGTCTACTCGCCGCTGGATGCGCTGCGCATCGCCCAGGAGAACCCGCGGTCCGAAGTGGTGTTCTTCGGCATCGGCTTCGAGACGACGGCCCCGCCCAACGCGATGACCGTCCACCAGGCGAAGCGGCTGGGTGTCCGCAACTTCAGCCTGCTGGTGTCCCACGTGCGGGTGCCACCCGCCATCGAGGCGATCATGGGTTCCCCGGACTGCCGGGTCGACGCGTTCCTCGCCGCCGGCCACGTGTGCAGCGTCATGGGGACCGACGAATACCCGGAACTGGCCGACCGGTTCCGCGTCCCCATCGTCGTGACCGGCTTCGAACCGCTCGACATCCTCGAAGGGGTACGCCGCTCCGTCGCCCAGCTCGAGCGCGGCGAGCACACGGTGGAGAACGCCTACGCCCGCGCGGTGCGGCCCGAGGGCAACCCGGCGGCCAAGGCGATGCTCGCCGACATCTTCGAGGTGACCGACCGGGCCTGGCGCGGCATCGGCGTCATCCCCGGCAGCGGCTGGCGACTGGCGGCTCGTTACCGGGAGTTCGACGCCGAGCACCGCTTCTCGGTGGAGGGCATCGACACGAAGGAGCCGGCCGAGTGCCGCAGCGGCGAGGTCCTGCAGGGACTGCTCAAGCCGCACCAGTGCGAGGCGTTCGGCACCCTCTGCACCCCCAGGACCCCGCTCGGCGCGACGATGGTCTCCAGCGAGGGAGCCTGCGCCGCCTACTACCTGTACCGCCGGCTCGGCGGCACCCAGGCACCCGCACCCGTGGAGGCGAGCCCCGTTGGCTGACATCACCGCACCCGCGCAGGTGTCCGTGCCCGCGCCCGCGGCCCCGGACTTCTCCGGCTGGACGTGCCCCGCGCCGCTGCGCGACCTGCCGCGGATCGTCATGGGCCACGGGGGCGGCGGCGCGCTGAGCGCCGAACTCGTGGAGCACGTCTTCGCCCCGGCCTTCGCCGGTCCCGCCCTGTCCGGCCTCGGCGACTCCGCGCACCTCGAACTCGGCGGCGCCCGGATGGCGTTCAGCACCGACTCGTTCGTGGTGCGGCCGCTGTTCTTCCCCGGCGGCAGCATCGGTGACCTGGCGGTCAACGGCACCGTGAACGACATCGCGATGAGCGGGGCCAGGGCCGCGTACCTGTCCTGCGGGTTCATCCTGGAGGAAGGCGTGTCCGTCGAGGTCGTGGCGCGCGTCGCCGAGGCCATGGGCGCGGCCGCCCGCACCGCCGGCGTCGAGATCGCCACCGGCGACACCAAGGTCGTCGAGTCCGGCCACGGCGACGGCATCTACGTCAACACCGCGGGCATCGGCCTGATCCCCGACGGCGTCGACATCCGGCCCCAACGCGCGGTGCCCGGCGACGTCGTGATCGTCAGCGGCCCCATCGGGCAGCACGGCGTGGCCATCCTGAGCGTCCGCGAAGGGCTGGAGTTCGGGGTCGAGATCCAGAGCGACTGCGCCGCGCTCGGCGGACTGGTGCAGACGATGCTGGACGTCACCCGGGACGTGCACGTGCTGCGCGACCCGACCCGAGGCGGGCTCGCCGCGTCGCTCAACGAGATCGCGGCCGCGGCCGGGGTCGGCGTGGTGCTCCAGGAGAACCGCGTACCGGTGCCGCCCGAAGTCGCCAACGCCTGCGCCATCCTGGGCCTGGACCCGATGTACGTCGCCAACGAGGGCAAGCTCGTGGCGTTCGTCCCGCGTGGGGAGGCCGAGGCGGTCCTGGCCGCGATGCGCGCGCATCCGCTCGGGGCCGGTGCGGCGGTGATCGGGGAGTGCGTCGAGGACCATCCCGGCATGGTGGTGGCCCGCACCGCGCTGGGCGGCACCCGTGTCGTGGACCTCCCACTCGGGGAGCAGCTGCCCAGGATCTGCTGACCTTTGATCCTGGCCGGGCGAGAGCCGGCCGGCGGTCGCCTTGCACCACCAGGTGCCTGGGGCCGCCGGCCGCCCCGGTGATCGCGAGGTCAGGGGGAGTGGCACCACCGGTGCGACGGGTTGCGGGTCGACGACCACGTTCCGGCGGTGGTTGGCGACCTCAGCGCCAGGGGTGGCGCGGACTCGGGCCCGGCGGCACCGCCCCGGGGCGGTCTCCCGCGGGCGGGTCCGCGTGACGCGCCAGAGGCGGCGCGGCAGGTCGCCCCCCTCGAAGAGGTGCACCTCGTCCAGGTGCCGGCCCTCGGACCCCGCGGTGCAGGCCGCCGCCGTCGCCGCTCACGCCGACCCTGCCTCCCGCTTCCCTCGTGCCGTCGCGGACGCTGCTCCGGCCTATACCCCAGAGGGGTATAGGCTCGGGTGGCTGCGCGCGGCCGGCCGGCGAAGGGAGCGGGATGCACGCCGTCACTCATGCCCTGTCCATCACCGGATCGATGACCTGGGAGATCACCTGGGCGCTGATCCTGGGGTTCGCGGTGTCCGCGGTCGTCCAGGCCGTGGTCCGCACCTCCACGGTGGTGCGCGCGCTGGGTGACGACCGCCCGCGGACGCTGGCCGCCGCCTCGGCGCTCGGCATCGCCTCCTCGTCCTGCTCCTACGCTGCCGTCGCACTCGCCCGTTCCCTGTTCCGCAAGGGTGCCGACTTCACCGCCGCCATGGCCTTCGAGATCGCCTCGACGAACCTGGTGGTCGAGCTCGGCGTGATCCTCGCGCTGCTGATGGGCTGGCAGTTCACCGTCGCCGAGTTCGTCGGCGGCCCCGTGATGATCGTGCTGCTCGCGGTGCTGTTCCGGCTGTTCCTGCGGGAGCGCCTGCTCGGGGAGGCACGCCGGCAGGCGGACCGGGGCCTGGCCGGCTCGATGGAGGGTCACGCCGCCATGGACATGTCGGTGCGGGGCGAGGGCTCGTTCGCCCGCCGGCTGCTGTCCCGCGAGGGCTCCACCGCGGTCTCCCACATCTTCGTCATGGAGTGGGCGGCGATCCTGCGCGACCTGGTGGTCGGCCTGCTCATCGCCGGGGCGATCGCCGCCTGGGTGCCGGACTCCTTCTGGCGCTCCTTCTTCTTCACCGGCCACCCGCTCGCCGCGAAGCTGTGGGGACCGCTGGTCGGCCCGCTGGTGGCCATCGCCTCCTTCGTCTGCTCCATCGGCAACGTCCCGCTGGCCGTGGTGCTCTGGAAGGGCGGCATCAGCTTCGGCGGCGTGGTCGCGTTCATCTTCGCCGACCTGCTGATCCTGCCGATCCTCAACATCTACCGGAAGTACTACGGCGCGCGGATGACCCTGTTCATCCTCGGCACCTTCTACGCCACGATGGTCGTCGCCGGCTACGTCGTGGAACTGCTCTTCGGCGGGCTCGGCCTGATCCCCGACCAGGCCGACGCCAAGGTCCCGGCCGAGGGCGTCCGGTGGAACTACACGACCTGGCTCAACATCGTCTTCCTGCTGCTGGCCGCCGCCCTCGCCGTGCGCTTCGTGACCACCGGCGGCATCGCGATGCTGCGCATGATGGGCGGGTCGCCCGACGCCGGGGACGCGCACGCCCCCGCGTCGGCAGAGGGGCACGGGCACTCCCACCACTGACGGTCACGCCGGACGCAGGCCGTCCAGGGTGACCGCGACCAGGCGCCGTACCGCCGCCTGCGAGGCCAGCGCGCCCGCCGCCTCCAGGGCGTGCAGGCAGTACTGCGCCAGCTCGACAGGCGCGATGTCGTCCCTGACCGCGCCGTCGGCCGCCGCCTCGGCGAGCGCGTCGCCGAGCAGGGTCAGGAGCTGCCCGCGGGCCTCGGTGGCGGAGTCGCCCCGGTGCACCAGGGCGGCGATCTCCGCGTCGGCCCCCGCGCGGTGGAAGGCGATGAACGCGTAGCCGGTGAGCACGGCCCGCAGTCGCGCCCCGGCGGAGCCGCCGCGCTCGCGCGCCGCCCGCAACTCGCCCAGATGGGCCGCGACATGCTCCTCGTGCCAGACGCCCAGGATCGCCTCGACGTCCGGGAAGTACTTGTAGAGCGTCGCCCGCCCGACGCCCGCCCGCTCGGCGATCTGCGCCATCTTCACCGAGGCGACGCCGTGTTCCGCGACGAGCTCCGCGGTCGCGCGCACGATGGCCTCGCGCACCGCGGCCCGGTGCGCGTCCACTGTCTCGTCCCACAGTTTCGGCACACCCGTACTCTACGCGACGCCGACTGTGCGACACTCGGACGAGAGGGCGACACTGTGTATCGAAAAAAGGTGCACGACGACCACGGCATCCCAGCCGGCCCGCCGAGGAGGCACCACCATGACGCTCACCCTGACCTGCCGCAGCTGCCGTGAGGACATCACCGGCGAGGACGAGGACGCGCTCGTCGCCGCCGCGCAGGCCCACCACGACACCGTCCACGGCGCGGACCGGTCCCGCCACCACCGTCCTGGGGACGGCCCCCACACCCCCACCCGCGACGGCATCCTCGCCCGCCTCCACCTGCACCAGCGGCGGCACGGCGGAGCCCAGCCGCCCGAGGAGGCGCAGTCCTGAACCCGCCTACCCGCACAGGGCGTCGCCGAGCGCGCTGCGGGCGTAGAGCACCATGCGGCCGTGCCGGGCCCGGTTCAGCAGACGGGCCTCGAGGAGCACCCGCAGGTGCTGGCTGACGGCCCCGGGCGTGACGTCCAGCCGGCGGGCCAACTCGGTGGTGGAGGCCGGCTCGTCGAGCAGCAGGAGCAGCCGCGCGCGGGGCTCGCCGAGCAGGCGCCGCAACGCCGGTGCCGGGGGCGGCGGGCGCAGGTTCTCGGCCATCGTGGCCCGGCCCCGGGCCGGATAGCTGATGATCGGCGGCTCTCCCGGGTCGATGGAGGTGCTGGCGCCGCGCCCGAAACAGGTCGGCATCAGGACCAGGCCACGGCCGTCCACGTCGACGTCCTCGCGGGCGAGCGCCAGGGGATGGTCCCAGCGGATCGTCAGCACGCCCTCGTGCCAGTGCAGCCTCGGGGAGAGGTCCGCGAACAGCGCGTCCGCGCCGCCCTCCGCCAGCACGCGCGCCCGGTGGACGAGATCGGCCTGCAGCACCGACCGGGCCCGCGGCCACCAGGCCGGTGCCAGGCAGCGCTCCCAGTACACGGCGAGCGCGCCCGCGATCCGGTCGAGCAGGGCGGCCGGGTCGTCCATCAGGTCCGCGAGCGGTGCCGGGACGGCCCGGTCGTGCGGCAGGAACGCCGCCTCGAGGTCGGGCCGTACACGGTCCGTCCGGGTCGTGCGCAGGACGGCCAGTTCGGCTTGGAAGTCCGGCCAGGGGGTGGTGGGACGGGGCGTCAGGAAATCGGGGGTGAAGCGGTTGGAGGCCACCAGGGAGCGCAGCAGGTCGCGGTCCGGCAGCGCCTCGAAGTCCGGCCGCATCCGGTGGAACCACGGCGTCTGCTCGACGTAGTACCCCGGGTGGTCCCACATCCGCAGGCTCAACACGGCCTCGTGCAGCGCCGAGCAGGCGAACGAGGCGGAGGCGAGGTCGGCGAGCCCGAGCCGGAAGCGGATCATTGAGCGCCAGGCTAAATCAGTTCCCGGGAGCCGGGCCAGCGGCTGTCATCTGGTCATGACCTCGACCGCCGTGCCGACGGCCCCGCCCACCGCGCCCCGCCGACTCCTGCACCCCGACCCCGTGGTCCGCAGGCTGTCCTGGATGGTCCTCGTCAACACCGTGGGCAACGGGCTGTTCATGGCGGTGAGCGTCCTCTACTTCACCCGCGTGACGGGTCTCGGCGTGGGCCGGGTCGGCATCGGGCTGACCGCCGCGGGCCTGTGCGGCGTGGTGGCGAGCATCCCCGCCGGGCGGGCCGCGGACCGGTGGGGAAGCCGCCGGATGCTGACGGTGCTGTGCGTCGTCGAGGCCGCCGGCATGGCCTCCTACGTCCTGGTGCGCGGCTTCGCCGTGTTCATGGTCGTGGTCTGCCTGGAGACCGCCGTGGACCGCGCGTCGTCGACGGTGCGCAACACGCTGTACGCCGACGCCCTGCCGAAGGCGACGCGGGTCCAGGGGCGGGCCTATCTGCGGGCGGTCACCAACGTCGGCATCGGGGCGGGCGCGGCGGTCGCCGCGCTCGCCCTGCAGGCCGACAGCCGGCCGGCCTACGACGCGGTCATCCTCGTCAACGCCGTCACGTTCGCCGCCGTCGCCGCGATGCTGACCCGCATCCCGGTCACGGCGCGCGGAGCGGACGTCGCCTCGGCCGTGCGGGCGCGGGAATCCGCCGGCGAAGGGGACGCGCAGGACACCGCCGGAGCCCCGCCGGCCACGCGCCGCGGCGCCCTGCGGGACGCGCCCTACCTCGCCGTCACCCTCCTCAACGCGCTGCTCACGCTGCAGTTCGCGGTGCTCAACGTCGGCATCCCGCTGTGGGTGGTGCGGGAGACCGACGCGCCGCGCGTGGTGGTCTCGGCGGCGCTGATCCTCAACACCGTGCTGGTGGTGGCCTTCCAGGTCCGGGCGACCCGCGCGACCAGGGACCTGCGGTCCGCGGCCCGCGCCTGCCGGGCCTCCGGGCTGCTGCTGGCCGGCTCGTGTCTGGTCATCGCCGTCACCCACGGCCTGCCGGGCGGAGCGGCGGCCGCCGTGCTGCTCGCGGCCGTCGTGCTGGAGACGGCCGGAGAGGTCCTCTCCCAGGCCGGCGGCTGGCTGCTCGGCTACGACCTCGCGGATCCGGCGGCCACCGGCGCGTACCAGGGTGTCTTCAACGCCGGCGCGTCCGCCGGGATGATGGCGGGCCCGGCGGTCGTCACGGCCACCGCCGTCGACCACGGCCCGCTCGGATGGGCGGTGCCCGCCGCGCTGTTCGCGCTCAGCGGCGCGGCGATGGTGCCCGCGGTGCGCTGGGCCGAACACCGCCGCTGACCGACCGGGACCGGGACCGGCCCTCGCCGTCCACCGCCGCCGACCGGGCCGAACACCGGCGCCGACCCGTCACGGACCGGGCGTCAGGACATGGCGGCCGCGGCCCTGAACGGCCGGAAGAACGCCCGGAGTTCCTCCGCGTACAGCGCGGGCTCCTCGAAGGGCGCGAAGTGGCCGCCACGCGGCGGCTCGGTGACCCGGACGACGTTCGCGGTGCGCTCCAGCCAGGCCCGCGGAGGCCGCACGATGTCCCCGGGGAACAGCGCGAAGCCCGACGGCACCTCCACGCGGCGGGCGAGCTGCTCCGGCGGGATGGACCCGTTCGCGCGGTACATGCGCATCGATGAGCCGATGGTCCCGGTGAACCAGTAGAGCGAGACGAGCGTGAGGATCTCGTCCTTGGTGAAGGAGCGCTCCACGTCGCCGCCGCAGTCGCTCCACGCGCGGAGCTTCTCGACGATCCACGCGGCCAGCCCCGCCGGCGAGTCGCTGAGACCCACGGCCGCGGTCTGCGGCTTGGTGCGGTGCATGGCGGCGTAGGCGCCCTCCGCCGCGCCCCAGGCCGCCACGCCGTCGATCCACTCCCGTTCCTCCGGGGCGAGTTCGGGCCGGCCGGGGGTGACCAGCGGCACGCCGCCGTCGGTGCGGTGCACGGCCACGACGCGGTCCGGGTGGTCGAGCGCCAGGTAGCGGCTGACGTGGCTGCCGATGTCGCCGCCGGCCGCGCCGAACCGCGGGTAGCCGAGCACGCTCATCAGCTCGGCCCACAGGCCCGCGACGGCGATGGAGTTCAGCGGCTCCCCGGCCGGCCGGTCCGAGTAGCCGTAGCCCGGCATGTCGGGGACCACCACGTCGAAGGCGTCGGCGGGGTCGCCGCCGTGCGCCCCCGGGTCGGTGAGCAGCGGGATGACCTTGACGTAGCGCCAGAACGCGTCCGGCCACCCGTGACCGAGGACCAGCGGCATGGCCGGACCGGCGGTGGCCGCCGCCCGCACGTGCACGTAGTGGATCCCCAGGCCGCCGAGCCGGACGCGGAAGTGGGGGAGGAGCCCGAGGGCCGCCTCCTGTGCCGTCCAGTCGAACTCCCGCTCCCAGTAGGTGACGAGTTCCCGCAGGTAGTCCACGTCGGCGCCCATGCCCCAGCCGGCGTCCTCCGGCACGTCGGGCCAGCGGGTGGCCCGCAGCCGGGCCCTGAGGTCGTCGAGGGCCGCGGGCGGGGTGTGCGGGGTGAACGGCTCGGGTCGAGGGGTCGCGTCCGTCATGGCCGCATCGTACGTGCCGTGACGGACGGCCCCGGGGAGCGCGCGGCGCACCGCGCGTAACGCCGGTGCCCGCCTCCCGGCCGCGGGCCCGCGGGGCCACGGGCCGGCGGCAGCGCGGGCCCTCGGGCGGCACCCGGCTGCGCGGCGGGTACCGTGACATCGCCCTCGAACCCCGCCGCCGGCGCCCCGGCGGCCGACCGCCAGCGGCAGCGAAAGGCAGGCGCCATGAGCACCACCGGGCAGATCACCGTCGTCGGCGAGAGCCTCGTCGACCTCGTGTGGCGCACCGGCACGGGCACCGTCGTCCCGCACCCCGGCGGCAGCCCCGCCAACGTCGCCATCGGCCTGCGGCGGCTCGGCGTCCCCGTCTCGCTCATCACCGCGTGGGGCGACGACGCGCCCGGCTCGCTCGTCGCCGGCCACCTCGCCGCCACCGGCCTGGACGTGCTGCGCGCCCCCGCGGACTCCGGCCGCACCACCGTGGCGCTCGCCTACGTCGACGACGCGACGGGCTCGGCCCGCTACGACTTCCTCGCCGCCTGGGACCCACGGACCGTCGCCGTGCCCGACGGCACGGTGCTGCTGCACACCGGGTCGCTGGCGGTGGTCGTCGAGCCGGGCGCGGCGCGGGTGGTGGAGGCGTGCCGGCGGCTGCGCGGACGCCCGGGGGCCGCCGTCGCCGTGGACCTCAACGTGCGGCCCGCCGTGCAGCCCGACCGCGACGCGTACCGGGCCGCGGCGGAGCGGATCGCCGCGGCCGCCGACATCGTCAAGGCCAGCGAGGAGGACCTGGCGTGGCTGTATCCGGGGCAGGACCCCGGCCGCTCCGCCCGCGACCTGCTCGCTCTCGGACCGCGCCTGGCGGTGCTGACCCGCGGCGCGCGGGGCGCCACCGGCTTCGTTCCCGGCGCGGAGGTCTCGGTCCCGGCGCCGCCGACCGACGTCGCGGACACCATCGGGGCCGGCGACGCCTTCCAGTCCGCGCTGCTGGCCGCGCTCCTCGCACCCGAAGGCGGCACGACGGGCGTACGGATCCCGGCGACGGCCCACGACGTCGAAGGGGTGCTGCGGCAGGCCGTGGTGGCAGGCGCGCTCGCCACCACGCGCAGCGGCGCCCAGCCTCCGGACGCGCGGGAACTGCGCGCCGCGCTCGCCGCGAACGGCACCACGGCGGCGACCGCCGGGACCGCCGGGACGACCGGGACCTTCGGGAACGCCTGACGTAAGGGAGAGCGGCGCCGGGCCGGAACGCCTGATGTCCGCGAGCGTGTCGCCGGGCGAAGGGGCCGGGGCGTCAAGAAGGCGTCAGGGAAATACCGTCCGGCGTCAGGGCGTCGTCAGCGCCCGGTCCCCGCGCGCGTGCCGGCCTCTAGCGTCGGAGACATGGGATGGCGAGACAGCCGGCTGCCCGAGATCGAGGCCGGCCGGCCCCTGGCACACGGCCCGGTGCGGGACACCGCCCACGCGCGCGGCTTCCGCAGCGACCGCCGCTGGGCCGTCGGCTGCGCCGGCGCCGCCTTCGCCCTGGCGATGCTCGCCGAAGCGGACTCGGGCGACCTCGGCGCCGCGTACGCCGCCGCCACCCTCGGCGCCGCGCTCGTCGTGCTCGCCCTGCTGTGGCCCCCGCGGGTGACCGCGGGGCAGGGCCGGCTGGCGGTGCGCGGGCTGCTGCGCACCCGTACGGTCCGCACCGACGCCCTCGCCGGCATGTGGCTCATCGGCGACCTCGCCACCAGCCTGGTGCTGCGCGACGTGGACGGCCGCCGCGTCGAACTCGACTCCGAGACCGTCGTCGCCAACCCCCTGCTGTGGCACCTGCTGGAAGCCGGTGTGCACCGCTCGCAGGAGCGCGGCACCCTGCGGACCGGTGCCCGCGTGCTCGACGCACTCGCGCACCGCGTCGACGGTGAAGCCGCGGCGATCCTGCGCGCCTCGGGCCTGAACTAGCGCCGTTCCGGCGAACCAGGCCGGCTCCGGCGCATCGGGCCGCACGGTGACCCCGTCCCGTGACATCCGGCGGACAGGGCCGCACCCGCGGATCGCGGCCCTGCCCGTTCCACGCCCTCGGACACGGCCGGGCCCTCACGCCAGGGCCTGCTCCTGAGGTGCGGGCGGGGACGCCGCCGCGGCGGGCAGCGAGACGACCATCGTCAGGCCGCCGCCGGGCGTGTCCTCGGGAGTGAGGGTGCCGCCCATCGCCTCGGTCAGGCCGCGCGAGAGCGCGAGGCCCAGGCCCAGACCGGTGGTGTTGTCCGTGTCGCCCATGCGCTGGAACGGCTCGAAGATCCGGTCGTGGTCGTCCGGTTGCAGGCCGGGCCCCTGGTCGATCACCCGCAGCTCGACCCGGTCGCCCAGCGCGCTCCCGCTGACCAGGACCTTCTTGCCGGGCGGGGTGTGCCGTACGGCGTTGGCGACGAGGTTGGCGATCACCCGTTCCAGCAGCGGCGGGTCGGCGAGGATGTCCGCGGTCTCCGCGACGCCCTGCGTCACCACCGGCGTCCTC
>NZ_FODD01000056.1 GCF_900110255.1 Actinacidiphila rubida | reverse complement strand
GGAACTGCGCGAGCAACCCACCACCGGCCGGTGGACGGCAACGCACCGCAAGGGGCTGGGCGGACCCCGAAAGGGGCGCGGGGAACTGCGCGACAAGCCACGACGAGACCGGCGGACGGCAGCGCGCAGCGCGTGGCGCGGGGCAGGACGGAAGCCGAACCCAGCAAAACCCGGTGGCACCCCGCCGGCGGGGAGAATGAGGGGATGGCTGGGGAACTGCTCGGGACGAGGCTGCGGCATTTGGTGGAGGTGCTGGACGGCGACGTCGCCGCCGCGTACCCGGCGCTGGGGCTGGGCGGCGGCTTCCGGCCCCGCTTCACGCCTGTCGTGCGGGCGCTCGCGGCCGGCGGGCCCGCGTCGATCAGGGATCTCGCCGCGACGCTCGGCGTGACGCACTCCGCCGCGAGCCAGACCGTCGCGCAGATGGTCCGGCAGGACCTCGTCGTCACGGAGGCCGGCGCCGACGCCCGGCGCAGGATCGTGCGGCTGACCGCGAAGGCCGAGGCGCTGCTGCCCGCGCTGGAGCGGGAGTGGGCCGCCACGGTGGCGGCGGTCACCGCGTTCGAGGCGGAGCTGGCGTATCCGCTGGGCCGCCTCGTCGAGGAGGCGCTGGCCGCGCTGGAGCGCACGCCGCTCCGTGACCGGATCGCCGCCGCCCTGGAGGAGGCGCACGGCGACAGCGCGCCGCCCGGCCCCTGAATCGCCGATCCGCGGTGCTGCCCGCACTGTGGAAGGCGGGGCCGTACCAGGGACAGGAGGGCCGGACGATGGACCTTCCGCCGGACGACTGGCTCTCGCATGCGCTGCTGGACGGCACGCAGGCGGGCGTCGCCGTGCTCGACACCGACCTGCGGTACGTGTTCGTGAACCCGGCATTGGCCAGGATGAACGGCGTTCCGGCCGGTGAGCACATCGGCCGGACGACCGGCGAGGTCGTGCCGGGTGTGGACCCCCGGGAGGACGTGCTGCGGCAGGTGCTGGCGGACGGTCTGAGCCGGGAGGCGGTGTCCAGCGGGCAGACCCGCGCGGACTCGGTGCACGCCCGGCGGTACTGGCACGGCAGCTACCACCGGCTGGAGGATCCCCACGGCCGGGTGCGCGGCCTGGGCGCCATCGTGATGGAGGTGAGCGCGGACCGCGAGACGCAGCGCGAGGTGGAGCGGACCCGGGAGCGTCTGCTGCTGCTGGACGCGGCGGCGGTGCGGATCGGCTCGACGCTGGAGATGGAGCGGACCTGCCAGGAGCTGTGCGACCTGCTGGTCGAGGTGATCGCGGACGTGGCGACGGTGGAGGTGCTGTCGCTCGCCGGGGACGGGCACCGTCCGGCGCCGCCGGGGATGCTGCGGCTGCGCAGGGCGGCGATGGCGGCGCGGGTGCCGCTGGCGGGCAAGGTGGGGCAGTTCGGCGTGCCGGGCGAGTACGTGGACTACCAGCGCGGCTCGGCGATCCCGACGTGCCTGGAGACGGGGCGTCCGGTGGTGTCGAACTACGGGTCGGACGAGGCGCTGAGCCGGTCCGCGCCGAATCCGGAGCGGGTGGCCGCCTACCGGGCGGCGGGCATCCATTCGGGGATGGTGGTGCCGCTGTCGGCGCGCGGCGCCCGGATCGGAACGGTGTCGATGGTCCGTGCGGGCGACTCGCCGGCGTTCACGGAGGACGACGCGGCGGTGACCCGCGCACTCGCCGACCGGGCCGCGATCAGCCTGGACAACGCCCGCCGCTACAGCCGCGAGCACGGGATCGCGGTGGAGCTGCAGCGGGCGCTGCTGGCCGCGCCGGGCACGCCGCATCCGCGGGTGGACGTGGCCACGCGCTACCTGCCGGCGGGCGCGACCGACCTGGTGGGCGGCGACTGGTTCGACACCCTGGCGCTGCCGGGCGGGGTCACGCTGCTGGCGATGGGCGACGTGATGGGGCACGGCGTGGAGGCGGCCGTGGAGATGAGCCACTACCGGTCGATGCTGCGGGTGGTGGCGGGAGACTTCATGAGGGCGGCGGGGACGGTGGGGGCGCGGGCGCCCGGCCGGATCCTGCGGCGGCTGGACGACCTGCTGACGGCGGCCGGCGCCGAGCGGCCCGGGACCTGCCTGATCGGGCTGGCGGATCCGGCGTGCGGCGGCGCGTGGTTCGCCAACGCCGGGCATCTGCCGCCCGCGGTGATCAGTCCGGACGGCGACGTGTCGCTGCTCCCGGTGCCGCCGGGGCCGCCGCTGGGGGCGGACCTGTGCGGGCGGTACGAGACGGTGCGCGTGGAGTGGCCGGGCGGCCACACCCTGCTGCTCTACACCGACGGCCTGGTGGAGCGGCGCACCGAGGACATCGACGTGTCCCTGGAGCGGCTGGCGGGCCTGAGCCTGCCGCAGGCGGCCGGGCCGCTGGACGGGCTGCTGGGCGGGATCGTCAGCCGGCTGGCGCCCACCGCGGCCGAGGACGACGTGGCGCTGCTGGCGGCGCGGGCCCGGATCGGGGCCTGACGTAGGCTCGAAGGCGCGGACGCGTCCGCCGACGTGCCCGCTCGCCGGCCCCCGAGGAGTGAGCCGTGACCGAACGCAAGCCGCCCGGCGTGTCCTTCGAGACGTGGGCCGACCGGCAGATCCGTGAGGCGGAGGAGCGCGGCGCGTTCGCGAACCTGCCCGGTGCGGGCAAGCCGCTGCCGTCGGCGAACGCCCCGTACGACGAGATGTGGTGGATCCGCGGCAAGATGCAGCGCGAGGGCCTGTCGTTCCTGCCGCCGAGCCTGGTGCTGCGCAAGGAGGCCGAGGACGCGCTGGCGGCGGTGGACGCGGCGCGCTCGGAGGACGAGGTGCGGCGCCTCCTGCGCGAGGTGAACGCGAAGATCGAGGAGGCGATCCGCGTTCCGCCGGAGGGTCCGCCGCTGAACCTGGTGCCGTACGACGTCGAGGAGAAGGTCGCCGACTGGCGGCGCCGGCAGGGGAGTTCGCCTTCCTGACGGCGGGTGGCAGCTGGTAGGCATGGGGCGTGCGCTTCGATTCCGTGCCCATGCCGCCGGCGGTCGGTGCCCGGCCCCGTGACGTGCGCGGCTATCCCGTGCCGGCGATCACCCCGTGGGAGGGCGACCAGCCGCAGTTCGCGCTGACCGACTACGCGCGCAGTGCGAACTGCGCGCGCGGGCGGCGGTGTTCGGTGTGCGACGTGCTGATGCCGCGCGGCCCGGTGTGGCGGGTGGTGGGTGCGGCCGAGAGCGCCGCGATCGGCGAGGCGCTGGCCGCCGGGCGCCCGTACCGCAACATGGCGCCGACGCTGGAGGGTCCGGGGCACCGGGCGTGCATGCTCTACGCGTCGATGGTGTGCCCGTACCTGGCGCGGCCCAACGCCCGCCGCGGCCTGGACGCGCAGGACCCGGACGCGATGACGGAGCACGTCGTCCGGGGCGCGGCGCGCGGCGCGTCGGGCGCGGTGGTGGGCTTCGCGGACTACGAGTTCGCGGTCACGCCGGACCGGGTGCTGTTCCGGTTCGTCGACGTGGTGGAGTTCCTGCCGCACGACTCGGCCGACACGCACCTGCCGGAGCTGCGGGCCGAACTGGCCCGCGGGGAAGGGTGAGGAAGGCCGGGCAGCCGGCGGGCCGCGGCGGCGTCAGGCGCGGTAGGCGGGCAGGCCGGTGTAGCCGGAGACCCTGACCGGGGCGTGCGAGCCGTCGGCCGGCAGCGTCACGATGCCGGCCGGGGTGCGCGCGGCGATGGTGCGTCCGTCGGGCGACCAGGCGGGCTCGGTGTAGTCGGTGATCGCGTCGGGGGTCAGGTCCCGGTAGGTGGGGCCGCTGTTGGCGGAGTGCTCCAGGAACAGGTGGTCGTGGCCGCCGACGGAGCGGACGAACACGACGTCCTCGTCCTGGGTGGGTGCGAGGGCCGGCTCGGAGCCGTGGGTCAGCGCGGAGCCCTGCTGGCGCAGGTAGTCGTCGCGGAGGTAGACCTCGCCGGTACCGGAGTTGGCGTAGACCGCGGTGCCGTAGCGGCCGGCGGAGCTCGGCCAGCTGTTGCCGGTCTGCGGCAGCGGCGCGACGTTCGCGCCCGACTCGCGGTTCAGGCCCAGCACCTTGGGCGTCGCGCCGTGCGCGGTGGCCGGCACGGAGACGAGGGTGGCGACGCCGGCGGCCGAGCGGACCGCGAAGACGAGGTTGTCCAGGGCCGGTTGACTGGTCTGGGGGTCGGCGGCGCGCACCTGCCACGTGGGGTGCGACCAGTTCTGGCCGCCCGGATTCCTCGCGACGACGACGCGGCCGCTGCCGTCGGGGTCGCTGACCGCGAGGTCGCCGTCGCCGTCGACGAACGCGGCCCTGCGGCCGTCGGGCGACCAGGCCAGGTCGCGCACCTCGGTGCCGAAGTCGACGCGGGTGCCGTTCATCACCACGAAGCGGGTGCCGTTGCTGATCGTCAGCCCGTTGTGCGCGGTGCCGTTGGGCACGGGCGACGCCGACCCGACCGGCTTCACGCCGGAACCGCCCTGGCCGCTGCCGCCGTTGCCCGTCCCGCCGCCGGATCCGTTGCCGGAACCACTGCCCGATCCGCTGCCGGATCCGTTGCCCGCGGCGCCCGTGCCGGTGCTGCTGGGCGAGGCGGAGCCGGTGGCGTCGTTCGGGCCGCACGCGGACAGCATCAGTGCGGCACCCGCGGTGATGCCGGCGGTCAGGGCGATGGCGGCGGCGGTGCGGCGGCGCTTGTTCGGTGCGGACATGGCGGTTCCCCCCAGGAACGGCTCGCGGGCGCGAGGGCGCGGCTTGCGCTGAGTCCAGCGTGCCGCGCCGACTTCCGGACGCTGTCAGCCCGTTGTCACGGCCGCGCAACAGGGGCGCGCGACCTGACCGGGTGAAGTCCGCGGACGGGAGGTGACGGTTGGGGGCCGTGGGCGTGCCCTGGCGAGGGGGGCGGGCGTTGTAGGGATCATGAATGTTTGCCGAATCCTCACCACCGCCGCGGCCGGCTCGTTCCTGCTGGCCGCCGCCGCACCCGCCGCCCTGGCCGCCGACCTCGGCGGCACCCTGACCAGCACGGCGCTGACCGCCCAGGCCGCCGGGACGTCCGCGGGCTCGGCCACCTCCGGCGTCCTCGGCGAGACCGGGGTCGGGCAGAAGGTCACCGCGGTGAAGAAGGCCGTGCAGGCCGGATCCGACGCCGTCAGTGCCGGCAACGAGCTCGTCAACGGCTGACCGGGTCCACCACCCGCGCTGTCGCTCAGGGGCGCCCCCACCGCGGGGGCGCCCCTGCGTGCGTGCGGGGGTGGTCCGGCGGCTACTGGAGCGAGCCGACCGGGACCAGGGCGTGGGCGGCGGTGCCCAGCACCTCCGGGTCGGCGGCGAACTCCCGCAGCTCCGCCTCGCCGAGCGTCGCGCCGGGCGTGGCCTGCGGCCAGGGGCGGCTGGCGAGGATGACGTAGACCGAGCCGCGGGCCCTGGCCGCCGCCGTCCACTGGTCCGGCACCGGGCAGTTGGCGTGCAGGTACGGCATGCTCAGCACCGCCTTGCCGCCCTCGACGAGCACCTTGATCGCGGGCCGATGCGCGCGGGCCACGTCGAGGATCGCGCCGCCGACGGGCAGGCCGATCTCCTCGGCGGCCTCCAGCACGGCCTGCTGCGTGCCCTGCGGCCCGTCGACGCCGTCGCCGAGGGAGTACGCCATCAGGAACGGCATGTCGTCGCCGTCCTCCTCGTGCGCGCCGGCCCAGGGGATCACCACGAGGGTGCCGAGGCGCCGCGGCAGGGGCGCGGCGGCGCCTCCGGACGGGGTCCGGGAGGACGGGTTCGGGGTGGGCGGGGAGGGCACGGCGTTCGTCTGGCTCATGCGTCCGGACCCTATTCCCCGGGCGACCGCGGCGGCCGCCGATATCACCTCAGCGGGCGACCGGCAGAGCCCGGATTCGCCCGTTCGGGGATATCGCCGCACACCCGCGTCCCCGAACGGACCAACCGGTTATCGCACTTCTGATCGGATCAACGGCGAATCCTGGTGGCCGAATTGCGCGGCCGGGGCCGTCCGGCCCCCGGCGACGGCGCGTCGGCATCGGTTGCGGCGCGACAGTCCGCTTTTCACCGTGGGCGACGTAGGTTTTTTCACTTCCGAAGGGAATTCCGTCCCCATGCGCAGCAACCGGATCACGGGCGCGGTGGTCGCCACCGCTCTCGTCGCCGGCGTCACCGGAGGCGTGCTCACCGTCACGTCCGCCACCGCCGATGCCCCCCACCACTCCGCCCTCACCCGCCCGGCGGCGGCCGACACGGCAGCGACGACCCTCATCGACCAGGCCCGCGCGCTCGGCAGGGTCGGCCACCTGGCCACCCCCGTCGCCCGGCTGGTCGAGGACTCGCTGACCGGCACCGCCTCCCGCGACACCCTCTCCCAGGACGCGGCCGCCGCCCGCGCGTCGATCGACGCGACCCGGCAGGCGAACGCGGCCCGCACCACCGACCGCGCCGCCCGCGACGCGACCTCCGACGCCCTAGCCGACCTGCAGAAGGCCGTCAGCGGGCTGATCTCCTCGCTGACCGGCACGCTCAGCGGCCTGCTCAGCGCGGCCACAGGCGTGGTCGGCGGCCTGCTCAGCACGATCAGCGCGGTCCTCGGCGGGGCGCTGGGCAGTGCGCCCAGCGTGCCGTCGACCCCGTCGCTGCCCGCTCCCACCGCCACCGCTCCCGTCACCACCGCCGCCCCGTCCACCGCGGCGCCCGCCGCATGAGTCCTCCTCGAACATCACCGGTTCAGCTCAACATGCGTGACCACGGGTGATCCCGAGCCGTTGGCAGGGCGTCAAAAGCCGCAGGGTTTGCGGCTGATTCTCGTCTCAGGGAGATCTTGATGTCGCGTATCGCAAAGGCCGCGGCCATCGCCGCCGCCGCAGGTGCCGTGCTGGCCGTCGGCGCTGGTGCGGCTGCGGCCGACTCCGGCGCCCAGGGTGCCGCGGTCGGTTCGCCGGGCGTGGTGTCCGGCGACCTCGTCGAGGTGCCCGTCAACGTTCCGGTGAACCTCTGCGGCGACACGGTCGACGTGATCGGCCTGCTCAACCCCGGGTTCGGCGACCAGTGCTACAACGTCTCCGCGCACGAGGACGGCGGCAGCTGGTAGTCCGGAGCCTCCGGTGGCCCCCCGCCTCCTGAACCCACATCAGGAGGCGGGGGGCCGCTGCCATGTCCGGCCCGCGCGGCGCACTGCCCGCGCCTCACCCGTCACTCCTCGTAGGTGTAGAACCTGCGGTGGTCCATGACCGCCGACGGCTTCACGGAGAACGGCGGCATCGGCTCGTTGAGGCTGATCACCCGGCCGTGCTCGGGGTCGTGCGCCCGCAGCGGCCTGGCCGGCAGGTAGCCGGAGTGCGGGTGGCGGCGCTGCCAGCGCACCCAGATCAGGTCGATGAAGGCGTGGTGCAGCCAGAAGACCGGGTCGTTCGGCGAGGACCCGCCGATCATGTGGCCGCCGATCCACTGGTGCACCCGGTTGTGCAGGTAGCCGCCCTTGGTCTCGCTGACCGTCCAGCCCTCGATCTTGTTCCGGAAGCCCTTGGTGGCCGGCGCGGAGTTCCACGGCGCCGTGTCGTACGTGCTCATCGCGAGCGCGCCGTCCAGTTCGCTCCTGGTCGGCAGCACGATCGGCCGGTCCGGGCGGCCGATGTTGCGGGTGAGGTAACGCTCCTGCGTGACGCCGTAGGTGATCGGCCAGTCGCCGTACCGGTACGCGAACGGGCCCGTCATCACCTGGCCGTCGCTGTCGCGGCCGTTGCCGCCCATGAAGTCCGGTGCCCACAGCGGCGAGGAGGCCGACCGGTCCCGGGTCCAGTCCCAGTAGGGGACGGTCACCCCGGGGTCGATCATCTGCAGCTCGTGTTCGAAGGCCAGCAGGAACTGCCGGTGCCAGGGGAAGAACGTGGGGGCCATGTGGGCGAGCCGCAGGCCCGTCTCCCCGTCGGACGCGAAGTACTTGGCGTGCAGGGTGACGTACTTGTCGTAGCCGCCCATGCGCTTGAGCTCCAGGACGGCCTGCACGAACTGGCTGCGCTGGCTGCTGGTCAGGTTCCGCTGGTTCCTGCGCGTGTACACGGTCGGGCCTCTCTCCCCGTCAGTGGCGGAGGATCGGGAGCTGGACGGGGGCGGCGGCCAGCACGGCGTGCCCCATCACGTCGACCGCGCCGCGGGCCGTCGCCAGCGGGGTCGCGAAGGGCTGGTAGTGGTTGGCCATGCTGATCCAGCTGCCGTCCACGCGCCGCATGA
Organism: Actinacidiphila rubida; assembly: GCF_900110255.1. Taxonomy (GTDB): domain Bacteria; phylum Actinomycetota; class Actinomycetes; order Streptomycetales; family Streptomycetaceae; genus Actinacidiphila; species Actinacidiphila rubida. The sequence continues at coordinate 34,158 of NZ_FODD01000056.1, read as the reverse complement.
CGTGCAGCGGACGGCCGTCGACGAGGATGCCGATGCGGTCGTCGTCGGCGGTGGTGAAGCCCTGGATGCGGCGGCCGCGGTAGACCTCGTCGAACAGCGGCGTGCCGGCCGGCCGGGCAGGTGCCGCGGCGCCCTGGGCGGCGACGGCGGCGCCCGCGCCGTCGTGGCCGCCGGACTGCCCCGCGGCGAGCATCGGCCGCAGCGCGGCCCCCGTGCCGGAGACGGCGGCCACCGTGGTGAGGCCGGTTCTGAGCATCCTCCTGCGCGTCACCATGCCCCGTTCCTCTCTCGTCAGGTCTCGATGGCCGGAGCGGCCGGAATATCCGATGGGCCGGAACAGCCGGAACAGCCGGATGAGCCGGGTGAGCCCGGAGCAGCCGGAATACGGTGCAGGGCGGCCCTCATCCTCTCCCCGGGAGGACGGGAAACGGCGGATGATCGGTAAGCGGGGAACGGAAATTCATCCGCCCGAGTGATGTCGCGGGAATCGCCGCGGCGGTATTGGCGGAGAGGCTCGAAGGTCCATCCGTGGGAACGGCCGGCCGGTCGCGGGTAGGGGAATGCCGGACGGCGAAACAGGGCCCGCACGCTCGGCGCAGTCAAAAGCGCGTTTCTGTTCTTCGTACGTTATGACTGATCGTCAGAGTGCGGTGCGACTCGGGGCGCCGTGTGCCGACGACGAGGGAGTGACCATGGGCGGCCGGCGTCATTGGGTGGCGAGAACGGGTGTCGGTGCGGCCACGGCCGCGCTTCTGGCGGCAGGTCTGGCGACGGCGGCGCTGGGCGGCGAGTCGCCGTCGGGCCGAAACGCCGCGTCGGCGGGTCGTGCGTCCGGCGGAGCCGCCGGGGCGCTGCCGGCGGGCGGCTCGGGCAGCGGCTCGGGCAGCGGCCGGGGCGGCGGCCCGGGCGCGGCGGCCGTGGCCGGCGGCCTGCTCGGGGGGCCGGGCGGCGGTTCGGAGGGCGCGGCGCTGTCGCCGATGGGCGCGTTCACCGACTCCGGCGAGCAGGGCGTGCAGAACCTGGCGGGTCTGCAGGAGTGGCTGGGCGGCACCACCGTCCGCGTCGGCCACACCTACCTGCCGGGCGACAGCTGGGACTCCATCGAGGGCGCCGGCGACCTGCTGGACCCGTGGGCGCAGTGGAAGCACGCCGCGCCCGGCCGGCTGTTCGTGCTCAACGTGCCCATGCAGGAGCACAACGAGGACCGTCTGTCGGACGACGAGGTCCGCGGCCTCATCCGGTCCGGCGCGCAGGGCGCCGACGACGCCCACTTCACCAGGCTCGCGCAGCGGCTGGTCGCGCTGGGCGTCCCCGACACGGTGATCGTGCTCGGCTGGGAGATGAACGGCACCACGTACGCGCACCGCTGCGGGCCCGACCCGCAGGGCTGGAAGACGTACTGGAACCGGATCGTGGCCGCGATGCGGGCCGTGCCCGGCCAGCACTTCCGCTTCGACTTCGCGCCCAACCGCGGCCAGGACGCGGTCGCGTGGACCGAGTGCTACCCCGGCGACGCGAGCGTCGACATCGTCGGCATGGACTCCTACGACCAGCCCGGCGGCGAGAGCTTCTACGACCAGATCAACGAACCGTACGGGCTCCAGGCGCAGGTGGACTTCGCCGCCGCGCACAAGAAGGCCATCTCCTACCCGGAGTGGGGCCTGTTCAGGAACGGCGACAACCCCGACTACATGGCGCTGATGCTGTCCTGGATCTTCACCCACCGCCCGATGTACCAGACGGTCACGGACTACTGCCCGCACGGCGTGTGGCAGTGCGCGGAGAACCCGAAGGCGTCGGCGGTCTACCACGCGCTGATGGCCGGCCGGAAGACCGCCGCCCCCTCCGTCACGCCCTCCGCCGCGACCTCCGCCGCGACCTCCGCCGCGACCACCCCGAAGCCCGCGGCCACGGCCACTCCCTCGCCGGCCTCCGCGACCTCGCCCGTGACCTCACCCGCGTCCGCGTCCGCGGCGGATTCCGCCGCCACCCCGTCCGATCCGTCCGATCCCCCCACTCCCGACGGCACCACCCCCAGCACCGCCCCGTCCGCGCCGGCCCAGGGCTCCGCGGACGCGCACGGCGCCGCCGAGAACTGCTCGCCGATGCAGCTCAGTGCCCAGATGCAGCAGCAGTACGCCAGCGGCGAGGTGTGCGTCCGGCTCAGCCCGAAGAGCGGCCGGTCCGGCTGAGCAGCAGCGCGCGCAGCCGCCGCAGCCGGGCCGAGCGGGCGGCGGCGGCGCGCGCACGGGCCAGTCCGTAGCGCAGCAGCAGCGCCGGCGCCGACGCACGCCCGGCCATCAACAGCCTCTGGTTGGTCCGGTGTTCGGGCTGCCAGTGGAACTTGTGCGGCTCCGCGCCGCGCAGCAGGCTCAGGGTCGCCCGGCCTCCGCCCGCCGACTGCCCGACGCCGTGCCGCATCAGCAGGGTGGTGACGTCGACCTTCGCCGCCCGCAGCACCGGGTCCGCGCCGAACAGGTAGCCGCCGGCCAACTGCGGTGACAGCACGGTCAGGTTGGCGGCCACGACCCGGCCGTCCATGCGGAACTCGGTGACCGACGCGGCGCCGTCGGCCGCCATCCAGGCGGCCGCCCTGGCCAGGTGGCGGGCGAACCGGGGCCGTTCGTGCTCCGGCGTCACCCCGCGGCCGCGCCACTGCAGCAGGTGCAACCGCATCATCGTCTCGATCGCGGACGGCACCTCGTGCGGCGGCACCTCGCGCTCCTCCACACCGGCCGCCTCCAGCTTGCGCAGCGACGCCCGGATCCGCTGCCCGCGCGAGCTGCCGACCCGCGCGATCAGCCCGTCCATCGGCAGCCCCGGCAGCTCCAGGCAGACCGAGTCCGGCAGCCGCCGCGTCGTGCCGCGCCAGCACGCGAGGAGCCGTTCGGCCGAGGCGCCCTCCCGTACCTCCCGCAGGTCGACCACGGCGCCGCGCGCCGCCCGCCGGACCCCCGCGGCCAGCGCGGTGGCGACCCCGGCCTCGGCGTCCGCGAGCAGGACGTCCGTGTAGTCGGTGATCGCCCCGCCGAGAGGGACCAGCGCGGGCAGCGGCCGGTGGACGCGCATCAGCGGCGCGGCCGCCACGAGTTCGCCGCCGCGCCGGACCAGCACCACGCGCAGGCCGCGGCGCCCGCCGTACGACAGCCACCACGACCACAGCCAGGCGTGGCTCTGGAACGCGGTGGCCGTGTGGCAGCGCTGGTACAGCCCCGCCCACTCCCGCGCGAGTCCGCCGAACTCCCCGGCGTTCCGGCACACATGGACGGTCAGGGGGAGGTGCACGCTGCCGTCCGGACCGGCGGGGGCGTGCCCGTCGCGAGGAGCGGGCGTCCGCGGGGCCGCGATGGGGGCGGGGGCCTGCTGGGGATCGGTGGCGGTCATACGGAGGCCCGGGGGTGCTCGTGGGGGGACGGGGACGGGGCGGGGAACGCGGACGGGCGCGCGTCGTACGGGTCGTGGACGTCGTGGGGGCCGCGGCCGTCGCGAACGTCGCGGCCGTCGTACGGGCCGTGGGCGTCGTCGGGCCGGCGGCGGGCGAGGAGGGCGAGGGCGCCGAGCAGGCCGCCCGCGCTGGCGCCGACCGCGCCCGACAGGCCGGTCGACGGCGAGGACGGGCTCGCGGGCGCGGTGGCGGGGGAGAACAGCAGCAGCCGCACGCCGGTCGACGCCGAGGTGCGGTTGCCCGTCGCGGTCAGCGAGTCCGCGACGGCGTCCGCGATCCGCGCCGCCCGCGCGCCGCTGTCCGACGTGCCGGTCACGGAGATCATCGGCGCGTCGGGCGAGGTCGCCGCCTGCACGTGCCCGCGCAGCTCGGGCGCGGGCGTGCCGGCCGCGCTCTGCGCGCCGGCCAGCACCGCGGTCCCCGCGGTGATCCTGCCGTAGGCCTGAGCGAAGCCGAGCGCGGTCTGGGAGTCCGTGGCGTGCTGGGGGACCACCAGCACGTACGCGGTGGCGGCGTACTGCGGTGCGGCGGTCAGCCCGTAGCCGAGGCCGCAGGCCAGCCCGAGGCCGATGCCCAGGGGCAGTGGCGTCCAGCGCGGGAGGCGGTGCCACCAGCGGGCGCCGCGCGCCCCGCGCGCGTTCGGATCGCGGACGTCGTTCATCGGCAGGCTCATTTCTCGGCGGATGCGGGCGAGGCGGCGGGTGCGGCGGCGGGCGCGGGTGCGGCGGCGGGAGCGGGTGCGGTGGCCGGCGCGGCCCCGGGGGCCGGCTCCGGTGCGGCGCCGGGCGGTGACGCGGGCTCGGGGACGGAGACCGCGGGCGGCGCGGACGCGGCGGCGGGGACCGCCGTGTCCGCGGCCGTTGCGGCGGAGGAGCGGGCCGAGGCGGCGAGCAGCTCCTCGTACAGGGCCATCACGCGTTGCGCGGTGCGGGCGATGGCGTAGTGCTCGACGGCCGCGGGCACGGGCAGGCGGCGCGGCCCGGTGAGGCGTTCCTCGCGGACCGCGGCGGGCAGCTGGTACGCCTCGACGCGCCGGGCGCCCGGCGCGTCGTGCGGCGGCAGGTCCTCGACGGCCGGGCAGGCGACGTACAGCGCGGGCAGTCCGGCCGCCAGCGCCTCCAGGACCGCGACACCGAAGGTCTCCTCGGGCGACGGCGACACGAACAGGTCCATGGCGGAGAGGAGTTCGGGCACGGTGGGGTTGTCCGCGCTGGGGTCCTCGGCGGGTCCCGCGAACCGCACCCGGTCGCCGATGCCGAGCTGGTGCACCAGCCGCAGCAGCATCACGTGCTCGGGACCGTCGCCGCCGAGCAGCAGGTACGTGTCGGGGACGGCGGCGACCGCGTGGATCAGGCTGTCGAAGCTCTTGCCGCGCACCTGCCGGCCCACCCCGCCGACCACGTAGGCGGACAGCGGGATGTTCAGCCGGTTCCTGGCGGCGACCCGCGCGGGCGCGGAGAAGCGGAACGCGGCCGCGTCGATGCCGTTGGGCGCCACATGGACCCGCTCGGCGGGCACGCCCCAGCCGGTCAGGCGGCGGGCGACCGTCTCGGACACCGCGAGGGTGCCGCTGCCCAGGCGCTCGGCCGCCCGGTACAGGGTGCGGGTGCTCCCGGTCAGCGGCCGGCCCTCCAGCTGCGTCTCGCCCAGCGAGTGCTCGGTCGTCACGACCGTGCGCACCCGGGCGAGGCGCGCGGCGACCGTGCCGTACACGCGGGCCCGGTACAGGTGGGTGTGCACCAGGTCGTAGCGGCCCGCGCGGATCAGGCGCCGCAGGCGCGGCAGGACCGTCAGGTCCCGGTTGCCCGTCATGCCCAGGTGGGTGACGGGGACGCCGTCGGCGGTCAGCGCGTCGGCGACCGGGCCGGGGTTGGTGAGCGTGACGACCTCGCACTCCGCGGGCAGCGCCCGCAGCAGCAGCCGCAGTTGCTGCTCGGCGCCGCCGATGCCGAGGCCGGTGATGACGTGCAGGACCTTCATGAGTCCTCCCTCGGGAGTGCGGACGGCTCCGGGCGCTGGGGGCGGTCGCCGTGTCCGGACGGGTCGGTCAGGTACGGTCCGCGCATCCGGTGCAGCAGCCTCTTGGCGTGCAGGCGCGGGGAGTTGTCGCGGTTGCCGACGTAGGCGCGGGGCAGCGCGTACAGGCCGGCCAGCGGACCCGGGTCGACCGCGCACGCGTAGGCGTACCCGGCGCGGCGCACCGCGGCGAGCGTGCGGGTGTCCAGCGCGCCGTAGGGGTGGCAGAAGCCGACGGGCGCGGTGCCGGTGATCTCGCCGATCAGCCGGCGGCTCTCGGTGGCCTCGGCGGCGAGCGTCGCGTCGTCGGCGGCCGTCAGGTCCTGGTGGACCAGGCCGTGCGAGCCGATCTCCATGCCCGCGGCCTCCGCCGCGCGGATTCCCGCCGCGTCCAGCAGCGGCCGGCGCGGCCCCTCGGCATCCCAGTCGTTGGCGCCGCCGAGCCGGCCCGGCAGCACGAACACCGTGGCCGTGTGGCCGTGTTCGCGCAGCAGCGGCACCGCCTCGGTGAGGAAGTCGGCGTAGCCGTCGTCGAAGGTCAGGCCGACCAGCCGGTCCGCCCTGCCCTGCTCACGGGCCGCCAGCAGCTCGCGCATGCTGACGCCGGTCAGCCCGTGGCGGCTGAGCCAGCGCAGCTGCCGCGCCAGCCGTTCGGGGCCCACGGTCACCAGGTACGGGTCGTCCCGTGGGTCCCCCACCGCGTGGTACATCAGCGCCCAGGGCGCGCGCGACGCGGTCCGCGACCGCCGTGCGGGGAGGACGAGTTCAGGGGTCATGAGCGGGCCTTACGTGTCACGGTGGCGATCAGGGACGGGATTTCCGGGGCGCGCACGGCCAGCGCCACGGCGGCGAACACGGCCGGGACGGCGACGCCGCCGAGCAGCACGGCGCAGAGCGCCCCCGGCGCGACGGCGGCCAGCGCCCAGCCGGCGGCGGTCGCGGCCGCGGCGGCGAGCGCGATGCGCGCCAGCCCCGGGGCGAGGCTGCGGGCCCGGACGGCGGCGCCGTCGCGCAGCCGCGCGCCGATGCCGTGCAGCAGCAGGACCGCGGTGACGGTGATGCCCGCGGCGTTGCCCGCGGCGATGCCGCACGCCCCGAAGGGCCGGGCGGCCGCGGCGTCGACCACCGCCGTCACCAGCAGCCCGGCGGCCATCGACACCGCCGGGTACCAGGTCGGACGGGCCGCGGAGAAGTACGGCCGCACCAGCGCGCCGACCATGCTCTGGCCGAGCAGCCCCAGCGCGTACACCCGCATCACCGCAGCGGTCGCCGCGGTGTCGGCCGGGCCGAACTCCCCGCGCTGGAACAGCACACGGACGATCGCGGGCGCGCAGGCCGCCACGTACGCGGCGCCGAGCAGCACCACCACGGCGGCGAGCGTCAGGTCGCGTTCGACGCGGCGCCGGGCCCGCTCCCGGTCGCCGAGTGCCAGGGCGCGGGAGACCGCCGGGAAGGTGACGGTGCAGATCATCAGCGACATCACCATCGGCAACTGCGCGACCTTCTGGGCGTAGTTGAGGTGCGAGATCGCGCCGGGCGCCAGGGGCGCGGCGAAGAACCGCTCCAGCAGCACCTGCGCCTGGCGTCCGAGGGTGAACACCACGACGGGCACGACCAGGGCGAACGCGAGCGCGTCGCGGCGCCCGCCCGCGGCGGGTTCGGGCAGTCGCGGCCCCAGCCCCCGCAGGAACGCCGGGAGTTGGACCAGCACCATCAGCACGCCGCCGGCCGCGACGCCCGCCGCGGCCGCCCGCACGCCGTAACGGCCGTGCAGGGCCAGCAGGGTGGCGACGATGCCGACGTTGTAGGCCACGTAGATCGCCGCCGGCGGCACGAACCGGCGCTGGGCGCGCAGCGCCGCGCTGAGGTAGCCGGTGAGGCCGAACGTGAAGACGGTCAGCGCGGTCAGCCGGGTGCAGGCCACCGCCGTCGCCGGGTCGGCCAGCCCCGGCGCGAGCAGCCGCACCAGCAGCGGCGCGCCCGCCGCCAGGCCCGCGGTCAGCACCGCGAGGACGGCGAGCAGCCGCGGCAGCGTGCCCCGGACCAGCGGGCGCGGCCCGGCGCCGCGCGCCAGCACCGCGCTGAACGCGGGCACCATCAGCAGCGCCATCGCGTCCTCGATGAGCACGGTCGCCGCGACCTCCGGCACCGTCCACGCGACGAGGAAGGCGTCGCTCTCGGCGCCCGCGCCGAACAGGTGCGCCACCGCCTGGTCCCGGACGAGACCGAGCACCGAGCCGGCGACGGTCAGCGCCGCGGTCACGCCCGCGGCACGCGCCAGCCCCCGGGGCGCCGCGTCGTCCCCGCGCTCCCTCGGCGCGGCGTCGGGGCCGCCGCTGGTGCCCGCCTGCGCCGGGACGCCGGCGGCCGGGGCGGCGGCCGGGTGGGCCGACTCCCAGGGACCGGGCGGCGCTTCGTGCGCGCCGGGCACCGTCGCGTACGTCCCCGGCGTCGGCTCGGGCGCCGGGACGGGGCCCCGGAGGGGGCCGCCGGCGGGAAGGCTGCTCATGGCCGGCCGCCGGGACGGGTGAGAGGCGCCGCGTCCGGGCGCGGGTCCTGCGCGGGTACGGCGGCCGGCGCGGTGGTGCCGCCTGCACGGGCCGAACGGGCCGTCGACCTGCGGGCGGTGGGTCCGGCGGTGCTGCGGGCGGGTGCCGTCCGTCCGGTCGTGCGGGGCGCGGCGGCCGGGCGATGCTCGTCGTCCGAGCCGTGGTCCGCGCCGTGGTTCGGGTCGTCGTTCGCGCCCTCGCGCAGGCGGGCGTTCGTGCTGCCGGGCGCCCCGTCGTGCCCGCCGTCCGGCGCGTCGTCCGGTTCCTCGACGGCCCAGCTGGGGCGGCGGACCGGGCGGACCGGGAGCGCGGGGAGGACCGGCGGGGCGGGCGGCGGCACCGGCCGGCGTCGTCGCGGCGAGCCCGCCAGATCGCGGCCCGGGTGCAGCGGCCACCAGGCGCACAGACCCAGGACCAGGGCCGTCAGGACGGTCGCGGGCCCGCCGATGTCGGCGTACAGGAAGTCCACGCACGTCCACAGCAGCAGGCCGACCGCGGCGAGGCCGCAGGCCGGTGGCCCGGTGCGGCGGACCGGCGGGCGGGTCCGCGGGTGCGGGAGCGGGTCCGCGAACCGGCGGGGGCGGCGGGGCCGGAGGCGGGCGGTGCCCGCGACCAGGAGCGCCGCCCACGACCCGGTCAGCAGCGCGCAGCCCAGCAGGCCCTGCTCGCTGAGCACCAGCAGGTACATGTTGTGCGGGGACAGCAGCGGTTCACGGGCGAACGCCTGTCCGGCGCCCGCGGTGTCGCTGCCGGACGACAGGGCCAGGGACGCGTGCGAGTCGCGCTCGTCCGGGAAGCGTTTGAGGCCCACCCCGGTGACCGGGTGCTCGCGCCACATCGACACGGCCGCGCCCCACAGCGCGTACCGGTCGGTGACGGACGAGTCGGGGGTGCTGGTGACCTGCGTGATGCTCGCCACCCGCTGGCCGATCATCTGCGAGCCCACGCCGACCCCGCCGACCAGCACGCAGGCGGACGCCGCGGCCACCGCGCCCACCCGCAGCGCCTGGCGGCGGCCGGCCAGCAGCGTCATCGCCGCGCACGCCACGGCCGTGGCGATCCACGTCCCGCGGCTGAACGACACCACCAGCGGCACGGCGAGGGCGCCCGCGCAGGCCAGCGCGCCCAGGCGCAGCCGCCGCGACCCGCCGGGCGCCAGGGCGTAGGCCGCGGCGATCACCAGCCCGTACGCGACGACCGTCGCCATGCCCATCACGTCCGACGGGCCGAACGTGCCGACCGCGCGCACGTCCTGGCCCGCGTACGAGGCGCCGGTGCGCGTCGCGTACTGCCACACGCCCACGCCGCCCTGCACCAGTGCCAGGACGACGACCGCGCCCGCGACCACGGCGAAGTCCCGCCGGTCCCGCAGCAGCAGCACCACCGCGGCCGGCACCAGCACGAACACCTGGACGTAGCGCAGGAATCCGGCGACGCCCGTGCCCGGGTCGAGGGAGGTGACCGTGGCGGCCGCGAAGCCCACCACGGGCGCGCCCAGCACGAACGCGCCCAGCCGCCCCAGCGGCCGCCGACGCGTCCCCGCCAGCCGTAGCGCGCACCACAGCACGAGCACCGCGGAGGCCGCGTCGGCCGGGGTGACCTTGCCGGACGTGCTGACGTCGCCCGCGGCGACCGGCACGGCCAGCAGCAGGACGGTCGCGACCGCCGGTGCCAGGGGCGCGGCGTGCGCGAGCCGGGCCCGCCACCGGGGGGCGGCGGGTCCGCCGCGGGCGGGAGAGGCACCGCCGGTGGAGCGGCGGCGGACCGGGGGCGGGGCGAGGGACATCAGCTGCCGCCCACCCGGAACAGTTCGAGGGCGGTCCGCAGGATGATCGCCACGTCCTGCCACAGCGACCAGCTGTCGATGTAGTGGTTGTCGAACCGGGCGCGGTCGGCGATCGAGGTGTCCCCGCGCAGCCCGTGCACCTGGGCCAGCCCGGTCAGCCCGGCGGGCATCCGGTGCCGGTCCTCGTAGCCGGGGTAGGTCGTGCTGAACTGCTCCACGAAATAGGGGCGTTCGGGGCGCGGCCCGACCAGGCTCATGTCGCCGCGCAGGATGTTCCACAGCTGCGGCAGCTCGTCGAGCGACGTGCGGCGCAGCAGGCGGCCGACGGCGCTCATGCGGTGGTCGCCGGCGATGTTCCAGCGGGTCGCGGACTCGTCGGCGTCGCGCGGGCGCAGCGTGCGGAACTTCAGCAGCGTGAACGGCCGCCCGCCCAGGCCGATCCGCTCCTGGTGGAACAGCACGCCGGGGCCGTCCGTGAGGCGCACGGCGAGCGCGCACGCGCCGAGCACCGGCGCCAGCACGAGCAGCGCGAGGCCGGCCGCGCCCGCGTCCATGGCCCGCTTGGCCCAGCGGCCGGGGCGCGGCGCCGGGTACGGCTCGACCTCCAGCCTCCGGCAGGAGAAGCCCCACAGGTGGGCGGTGGGCACGGGGCCGCGGCGGGCGCGGCCGCCCTCCTCCGCCTGCCAGATGCAGCAGCCCTGCGCGGCCAGCAGCCGCACGGTCGCCGTGGTGCGGGCGTCCAGGGTCGGCGGGCCCACGACGACGGCGAACCGCACCGAGTTCTGGATCACCGCGCGGGTGATCTCGGCGTGTCCGGCCAGCACCGGCAGCGGCAGGTCGGGCGGGTCGTCGGGGGCCTGCGCGTGCAGCGCGGCGGCGAGCAGCCGGACGGCCGGGTCGGACGCGTCGGTGCCGGGCCCCGGCGTGACGACGCCCACCGGGCGCATCCCGTACTCGGGGTGGGCGTGCAGCGCGGCCGCGACCTGGCGGACTCCGGGCCCGGCGCCCACGATCAGGGTGGAGCCGGGCGCGCGGCGCGCGGCACGGCGCCGCAGCCCGTACACCGACGCCCGCAGCAGGCAGGCCGCCGCCGTGGTGACGGCGGCCGCGCCGAGCAGGCCGGGCAGGTCCATGGACGTGACGACCGCGGCGGCCGCGCCCCAGCCGACGGCGGCGCGTCCCGCGACGGCCGGCACTTCCCCGAGGGCCGAGGGCGCGAAGCCCGGCCGGTACAGGCGGCCCTGGTAGAGGGCCAGGAGCAGGACCGTCGTGGCGACGGCGGCCGCGACGGGAGGCGCCCCGGCGGCCAGCGCCCCGGCGACCGCGCCGGCGGCGTCCGCGCCCATCAGCAGCGTGGCGCCGCGGGGCCGGAACGCGCGGTGGCGCGGCTGGGGTTGGGCACGGACACCGGTCGCGGCCGGCTCAGGCGCGGCGGGCAGCGCGGCGGGGGACCGCGGCAGCTCGCGGACCGTGTCGGGTGGCGCGGGGGGCGCGGTTGGCAGCTCGGGCAGGACGGCCGCGGGCTGTTCGGGGCGCAGGGCGACGACGGTGCCGCGGGACGGCGTGGCGGCGACGGCCTCCACCACCACGGGGGCCGGATGGGGGGCGGCTCCGGCGCGGCCGCCGGTCCGCAGCGTGAGCGTGGGGGAGTCGACGCCGGACCCCGCGCGGCTGGCGAACGGGGTGACGTACCCGGAGTGGCCCGACAGGCCGACCGGGCCGAGATGGGCGGGGTGGCCGGGGTGGGCGGCGTGCCCCGGGTGGCCGGGCGGTCCGGGATGGCTGCCGCCCGCGTGCCCCGGGGGGCCCGGGTGGCCGAGGTGGCCGGCCGGGACGAGGTGGCCCAGGGGCGCGGGGTGCCCGGGCGGGGCGGTCGGCACGAGCTGGTGTCCGACGTGAGGGACGTGACCTCCCGGTCCGGCGTGGCCGAGCTGGCCGACGTGGGGGACCTGGCCGACCTGGCCGACCTGGCTGACATTGCCGACGTGACCGACGTGGCCGACGGAGGGCGCCGACGTGGGGAACGCCTGCGGTACGAGCGGGACGATCCGGCCCACCGCCGCGTTCGCCGTGCGGTCTGCGGCGCCCGGCTCCGACAGCCAGGCGTGCGGGGCCTGTTCGGCCCGTTCGGCCCGTTCGGCCCGGTCAGGGCGCGGTGCAGGCCGGGCGTCGCCGCTCTTCGCGGGTGCCGTCGAGCGTTCCGCCGCGGCCTCCGCGGTGCTCTCGACGGCCCGCGGCCGTCCGCCGGGCGGCTGCGGGGCGGCGCCACCGGCGCCCAGGGTGCGGCGGGGGGCGCGCGCCGGCGAGGGGCCGCCGCCCGCGAGGTCGGCGGCGTGGGCGGTGTCGGCGGTGTCGTGGAGGCCGGCGGTGTCGGCGGGGCCGTAGGGGGTGCCGTCGGGGGTGCGGGTCATCGGGGGGCTCCCAGCTGGGGCGCGGGGAGGGCCGTGGGCGCAGTGCGGTCGCCGGGGTCGTCGGGGTCGGCGTGATGGGTGAGCGCGGCGTAGAGCTCCGCGACCGCGTCCGTGGCGGTGTCCAGGGCGTGGTGGTCGCGGGCGTGGGCGAGGGCCCGCCCGGCGGTGTCGCGGCGCAGACCGGGATCGGTGAGCAGCCTCAGCAGGGCCGTGGCCAGCGCGGGTGCGTCGCCGACGGGCACCACACAGCGGGCCGCGTCGCCGTCCGGCAGGCTCTCCCGGGCGCCCGCGACGTCGGTGAGCACGACCGGCCGGCCGCACGCCATCGCCTCCAGGGGGGCCAGCGCCATGCCCTCCCAGCGGGAGGGCTGCACCACGACGTCGGCGGCCTGGTACCAGGGCAGCGGGTCGGCGACGGGACCGGCCAGCAGCACGCCGTCGGGGGCGCGGGCGAGCAGGCGGCGGGCGTCGGGGCCGTCCCCGACCAGGGCCAGCCGCGCGCCGGGCAAGGCTGCGGCGACCGCCGGCCAGGCGTCCAGCAGCACGTCCTGGCCCTTCTGCGGGCACAGCCGCCCGACGCAGACCACGAGGGGCGCGCCGGGACGGACACCGGCCAGGGCGGGCAGCGTGGCGCGGACGGCGGCGGGGTGCTCGGCGGGCGCGAAGTGCCCGGTGTCGACGCCGTTGGGGATCACCGACCACGCGCCGCGGATGCCGTGCGCCAGGCCCGAGGCGCGCTCCGCTTCGCTGACGCACAGCAGGCGGTCGGTCCAGCGGGCCGCGTGCCGTTCCCAGCGCACCGCGGCCGCGGCGACGGGCCCGCGGGCGGCCTCGTACGACCAGGCGTGCGGCTGGAAGACCGTCGGCACGGTGCCGTGCGCGGCCAGCCGGCCGGCCAGCCCGGCCTTGGCGCTGTGCAGGTGCAGCAGGTCGGGGTCGACGTCGCCGAGGACGTGGGCGGCGGCCGTGACCTCGACGGGCAGCCCGGGGCCGGGTGAGCGGCGGGCCGGCCAGCGCACGGCCTCGGCGCCCACCGCCTCGACGGCCCGGGTGAGCGGCCCACCGGGCGGGCAGGCGACGACGACGCGTGCGCCGTCCCGCACCTGCGCGGCGGCGAGCTGGGCGACGACGCGTGCGACGCCGCCCTCGACCGGCTGCGTCATGTGGAGCACCGTCAACCCGGCGAGTGCGTAGGGGTGTTGCGGCATCGCGGCGCCGTTCCCTCTCTCCGGGGTTCCTCCGGGAGGCCCCGGAGCAGCCCAAGTCCAGTCAGTGCGCGGCCCGTTCCCCCCGGAGGGCGGCGGGTCGCGTGCAGTCAACGATTTCCGTGCCTGTCAGGTAATCCCCACAGAACAGGAATGCACGCCGATGCGTGAAATCGGGTACGACGCGCGGCACTTCACTTCTCCTGATTTCGTATGACGATCGCATGATCGGGGTGGACGGCAGGTCAATCACCGGCCCTTCACGACACCCCTGCGGGAGGGTGAAATCCCTGCGCAGTGCCCGTTCTATCCATTCGGGTGAAGGATCATTACCAACCGGGATCAGCGGTGTTGGTCAGACCGGCCCTGGTACCGGGGCACCCTCTCTCAGAAGGACCAACCGTGATCAAGCAGATCCTCGCGACGGCAGCTGTCGCCGCCTCCTTCGCGGGCGTCTCCGCGACGGTCGCGCCGCAGGCGATGGCCCTCGGCGACGACCAGGGGACCACCACCGCCAACGGCAACGACTCCACGCAGGCGTACGGCAACACGTACACCAGCGGCTACATGAGCCCGTCGTTCGCGCTCGTCCAGGGCTCCCTCAACAAGCCCTGCATCGCGCTGCCCGCGAAGGCCAACCTGGGCTCGCTGGTGGGCGGCATCCCGATCACCGTGCAGGACCTCAACGTGCTGTCCTCGCCGCAGAACCAGCAGTGCACCGAGAACTCGACGCAGTCCAAGGGCGACGAGCCGCTCTCGCACATCCTGGACAACATCCCGGTGCTGTCCGGGAACGGCACGCACAACGGCTGACCGCCGCCGCCGGCCGCGCCGGCCTTCGCCCCGGCCCCGCGCAGCCCCGGCCGAAGGGCCGCCGGGATGTCCTCCCGCGGGCCGCGGAGCCGCCCGGCGTTCTTCCGGGTCCGCGAAGCCGCGGCGCCACGGAATTCCTGCGGTGCCTCTCTCTCCGTGAGCCCGGATTTCCCTGCCCGTTCACCGTCCATTCGAGTGGATAGTGATCGGCATGCGGGCCGGGGAGTTGCCTCAGGTCAGTAGTCCTCGTTAGCCCCGTCGAAAGCGGTGCGCTCCGGCCCGGATATTTCGGGACGGCCGCCACGAAAACCGTGGTGGAAATCAGCGCCGCAACGGAAAAGGAGTCACAAGTGAAGTACACGAAGGTCGCGGCCCTCGCCGCGGGCACGATGATCGCCGTCGGTTGCGCCGCTGCGCCCGCTTTCGCCGACTCCGGTGCGAGCGGTGTCGCGATGCACTCGCCGGGCGTCCTGTCCGGCGACGCCGTCGAGGTCCCGGTGGACATCCCGGTCAACCTGTGCGGCGACACCGTTGACGTCATCGGGCTGCTCAACCCGGCGTTCGGTGACAACTGCGCCAACCTGAGCGAGCACTGACCACCTCGCCCCTTCGGGCCCCGCAGTCTGAACAGGTACCGCCCCGGAGCGCGTGTCCCGCGCGCCGGGGCGGTGCGTCTCCCGGCCCCGCCCACTTCTCAGCGTGGAGAAACGATCGACCATGCGACAGATCCTGAGCCGCAGCGTGCTCACCGTCGCCGCAGCGAGCGGCATCCTCGTCGCCGCGGGCGGCCTGGCGAGCGCGGACTCCGACGCCGACGGCACCGCGGCCGGGTCGCCCGGCCTGCTGTCGGGCAACTCCGTGGAGGTCCCGGTGGAGGTCCCGGTGAACGTCTGCGGCAACAGCGTGGACGCCGCCGCGCTGCTCGACCCGGCGCTGGGCGACACCTGCTCCAACGGGGACCGCGTGCCGCCGGTTGCGACGCCGCCGCGCACCGCCGTGCCCCCGGCGCCGGTCCCGCCGCACCGGGCCGCGCCGCCGAAGGCCGCCCCTCCGTCGCTGGCCGAGACCGGGACCAGCGGCCGGCAGTTCGGCGCCGCGGGCGCGACCAGCGCGGCCCTGCTGCTGGGCGGCGCGATGCTCTACCGGCGCGGTGCCCGCCCCGCCCCGGCATTGACCGGCGCCCGGCACCGCGGCGGACCCGCGCACGCCCGGCATTAGACCGGCGCACATCCGGCATTAGATACGAGCAATAGCGCGCCGTTTCGCACCGTTCGGGTGATTGTCCGTTTCGCCGTTTACTCGACGTTTCCGTTGCAATCCGTGGTCGTTGTCCACGGAGAACGACAGCCGGGGAAATACGGCGTCGGCTACCGAAAGGGCGGCAAGTGAAGTACTCGAAGATGGCAGCGGCCGTGGCGGGCTCCGTGATCGCGGTCGGTGTGGGGGCTCCCGCCTTCGCGGACAGCGGAGCGGCGGCCACGCCCGCGATGCCCACGAGCATCAACGGCGGCGTCGACGAGCTCCTGGCCGCCCAGCCGGTGCAGAAGACGGTCGAGGGCACGCATCTGGACCGCGCCCTGCAGGGCGCGGACCGGACCACGGACACCCTGGGGTCCCAGGTCCCGGCCGAGGCGCTTCTCGGGCAGGCCGTCGGCGCCGCCCAGGGCGCCGCCCTCCCGGCGGTCACCGGAGCCCTGCCCGGCACCTCCCTGCTGGGCGGCCTCCCGCTCGGCGGCTGATGTCGGCGCCGGCCCGTCCGGCCCGACGTCACCGCAGGTCCGGCTCTCGCCCATCGGAGTGAAACGCCGGAACCAATTCCCTGGTGGGCGGTTGATCAGATCGCTCCACCAGACCCTCCGAACCGTGCATCCAAGCACCAAATAAGGGACAACAATGATCAAGAAGATGCTCGCCGGTGCTGCTCTCGCCGCTTCGGTCGCGGCCGTCGGCGCCACCGCCTCCCCGGCGATGGCCATCGGCAACGACGAGGGCACCACCACGGTGAACGGCAACGGCGCCGAGCAGGCCTACGGCAACACCGCGACCAGCGGCACCGAGAGCCCCCAGATCGGTCTGGTCCAGGGCACCCTGAACAAGCCCTGCGTGGGCCTGCCGGTCAAGGCGAACGTCGGCTCGCTGATCGGACTGATCCCGATCACCGCGCAGGACATCAACGTGCTGTCCTCGCCGCAGAACCAGCAGTGCGCCGAGAACAGCAGCCAGATCAAGGGCGACGAGCCCGCGTCGCACATCCTGGACAACATCCCGGTGCTGTCCGGCAACGGTGCCGCCAACCACTGAGGCACCCCGCCCCGCAGCGGGCCGCCGGCCGATCTCGGCCGGCGGCCCGTTCGCCGTTTCCCGGCGCGGAACCCCCGCCGCGCCCCCACCCCCGCCTACGGTGGGACGATGGCGCACCTCACCCAGCCCCCGGCGGGTCCCCGGACCACCTACTACACGGCCACCAGCATCGACGGCTTCATCGCCGATCCGGACAACTCCCTCGACTGGCTGCTGGGCATCGAGGGCGGCGACGACACCTTCGCCCCGTTCTTCAAGCACGTCGGCGCCTTCGCGATGGGCTCCACCACGTACGAGTGGGTGCTGAACCACGAGAACGTCGGCGAGCAGCCGTCGAAGTGGCGCAAGTGGTACGGGCACACGCCCTGCTGGGTGTTCACCCACCGCGACCTGCCGGGCGTCCCCGGCGCCGACATCACCTTCGTCCACGGAGACGTGCGGCCCGTCCACGAGGCCATGACCCGGGCGGCCGGCAAGCGCAACATCTGGCTGGTGGGCGGCGGCGCCCTCGTCGGCGCGTTCGCCGACGAGGGCCTGCTCGACGAGATCGTGCTGACCGTCGCCCCCGTCACGCTGGGCGCCGGGGCGCCCCTGCTGCCCCGCCGCCTGGCCTCCGGCGTCCTCGAACTGACCGGTGTCGAGGCCAACGGCCCGTTCGTCTCGCTCAGCTACGCCGTTCGTCGCTCCTGACCCGATCCGCCACGGTTCGCGACCCCCGGTGTGACGTTTTGCCGCCGTTCTGCGCCCCCCGTTGTAGTGCCGCGCGCGACCCGCGCGGCCGTAGCAGCGGACGGACCAGCGGGCGGAGGGACTTGATGGAACACGCGGTGACCGACACACCGCCGGCCACGAGCGCGCCCCGGCTCGCGGCGGACATCGTCGCGGTCGTGCGGGAGGGGACCGGCATCCGGCTCGACTACACCCCGGCCAGCCTGGCCGAGGCCGACCGGGTCATCGGCAGCATCCGGCGCGAACACCCGCCGATCGAGGCGGTGCTGCCCGCGCTGCACGGGTTCGGCGCGTACCTCGGCGAGGTCCTGGCCCGGACCACGACGGCGGCCTGGGTTGTCCTCGACGCGGAACAGCGCGGTACATTCGGCCAGCCGTTCGGCCTGCGCACGCCCGACGGGCGGATCTGGGACCCGCTCGGCAGAGCCGTCCAGCGGTACGAGAACGGGCCGCAGGACGCCCTGCACCGGTTCTACCGGGAGGTGGCGGACTGGGCGCGGACATGAGGACCGCCGGTCCCCGTGACCGGGCGGCACAGCAAGGTCGCACGTGTCGGTGAGCGCGAAGAGGTGCAGTGGGCAAGGCGGAGGTGCGCCGGCGCGCGAGGATGGACGACGCGGAACTGGGCGACGCGGTCACGCGGGCCCGGGGCGGTGACGAGGCGGCCTTCGCCGTCGTCTACCGCGAGGTCCACCCGATGCTGCTCGGCTACCTGCGCGGCCTGGTGGGCGACGACGCCGACGACGTGGCCTCCGAGACGTGGCACGACGTGGTCCGCGACCTCGACGGCTTCCGCGGCGACGGCCAGGGCTTCCGCGGCTGGGCCGCGGCGATCGCCCGGCACCGGGCGCTGGACCACATGCGGCGCATCAAGGCGCGCCCCCGCACCGCGGCGTTCGACGAGCGCACCACGGAGCCGGTGACGCTCCAGGACTCGGCGGGCGAGGCGATGGACAACCTGTCCACCCGGCAGGCCCTCACGCTCATCGCCGAACTCCCGCAGGACCAGGCCGAGGCCGTCCTGCTGCGGGTGGTGCTGGGGCTCAACGCCCCGATGGCGGCGAAGGTGCTGGGCAAACGGCCGGGTGCGGTACGGACGGCCGCGTACCGCGGCCTGAAGCGGCTGTCGGAACAGATCGCGGCGGGGAGGGGAGAGGAATGAGGCGCGGGACAGCGGGACGCGACGCCGAACGCGGCACGGCGGAACGTCTGATGGACGGGCTCGACGACGGCAGCGACGTGGCGCGGCTGCTGGCCGCGGCGGCGCGGCCCCTGGAGGGGCGCGCGGAGGACGAGGCGGCGGCGATCACCGCGTATCGCGCTGCGCGCGCGGCTTCCGTCTCGGCCTCGGCCCGTGCTGTCCCGGCCTCGGCCTCGGCCTCTGCCTCGGCCCGGCGCGGGCGCGGCTTCACGCTCAAAGCGGTGGCGGGCGCCGCGGCGTCGGTGCTCGTGCTCGGCGGTGCGGCGATCGCCGCGTCGGCGGGTGTGGGCGGCCCCTTCCACCGCGGTCGCGCGGCGGCTCCGGCGCCGGCCCCGCCGTTCGCCTCGTCCGCGTCCCCGTCCGGGCCGGCGCCGTCGCCCACGCGCGGGCCCTCCGTGCGGCCCACCGCGCCGTCGTCCGCCCCCACCGGCGGGGGCGGTTCCCCCTCCGCGACCCCGTCCGGGCCGTCGCCCTCCCCCAGCGGCACCGCCGCGCCGGGCGCCGCGGGCGGCCTCCGCGGCCTGTGCGTCGCCTATCTCCGCGACGTGTCCGGGGCGCCGGGCGGGCGCCGCCTCGACCCCGCGTCGCTGGCGCGGCTCACCGCGGCGGCGGGAGGACCCACCCGGGTCCGCACCTACTGCACGGCGCTCGCCCCCCACCCCACCGACGCGCCATCCCTCTCCCTCACCCTCCACCTCTCCCTCCCCCCGCCGTCCCCACTCCCCTGAGGGTTCCCTCCGGGGGTCAGCGGGTTCGACCAACGGGGTGCCGGCGGGGTGCCCCCGGGGCTTGCTGGGTTCGGCTTCCGTCCTGCCCCGCGCTGCGCGCTGCCGTCTGCGGGTCTCGTCGTGGCTGTTCGCGCAGTTCCCCGCGCCCCTTTCGGGGTCCGCCCAGCCCCGTGCGGTGCGTTGCCGTCCACCGGCCGGTGGTGGGTTGCTCGCGCAGTTCCTCGCGCCCCTGGTGTGCGTGCCCTTTGTCCGTGGGGTCGGGGGCGCTCCGGAAGCGTCTCCTCGGAAATGTGCATACGGGTTCGTACGTATCGGCACCCGGGGGCCGCGCACATTTCGCTGCGGGGAGCACTTCCTCCCCACCCCCTCCCGCTGATCCACCGTGCGGCGGGGGACATGGGGCACGGCCAATGTCCTCCCGCAGACGGGGACGGGCCGGAAGGGGACGATCCGGGTGTGTCCCCGCAGAACTGTGCATCCACCCGCCCAGCCGAGCGGAAGGACGGTGCACGCACAGTTCGAGGAGACACTCCCGGAGTGGCCCCTGACCCCACCCACGAACGTGCACCGCCAGGGGCGCGGGGAACTGCGCGACCAGCCACGACGAGACCGGCAGACGGCAGCGCGCAGCGCGGGGCACCCCGGAGGCCGAAGGGGCGCGGGGAACTGCGCGAGCAACCACGACGGCGCGGCACACGCCGGAACAAGCCCCGGGGGCACCCCGTTGGCGCGACAAGCCACGGCGGCGCGGCACACGCCGGATCAAGCCCCGGGGGCACCCCGTTGGCGCGACCAGCCACGATGGCGCGGCACGCGCAGCCCCCGGGGGGACCACCAGGGCGAACCCCCGGAGGGAATGTTCGGGGGGGACCGAAGGGTGGCGCTCGTACGGTGGGGGGATGGCGAGGGAACACGTGGTGCGGGGGTACGAGGAGGTCGTGGGGGCGCTCGGCGACCCCCACTTGGTGCCGGTGCCGGCGGAGGGGGGCGCGCCGTACGGGGCGGAGTGGCTGCGTGGCAGCGCCGCGCGGTTCAGCGCGGCGGACGACCCGGCCCACCTGCGCCGCCGCGCGATGGCGGAACGGGATCTGGCCCGGGTCGAGCCGAGCGCCCTCCGCAGCGCCGCCGCGGCCGGGGCGAGGGCCGGGGAGGGCGACGACCGCCTCGCCGTCGTGGGCGTGCTGGCTCAGGCACTGGGCCTGAAGGAGCCCGCCGCGATCGCCGCGGCCGTCACCACCGTCGCCGCGGCCTACTTCGGCGGCGCCGGCGCGAGGGCGGCCGCGGCCGCCGACGACGCCGTGGCCTGGCTCGTGCCGCGGATGGACGCCGCGGACGACGAGTCCGCGGCGAACCGCGTCGCGCTGCTCGTGCAGGCCTGCGACGCCACGGCCGCGCTGGCCGAACGGTCCCGCCGGGCGGCGGCCCACGCCGCGCCGGGCGTGACCGTCGACGAGCTGCTGGCGCGGACGCTGCGCGACGACCCGCCGGTCACGGCGCTGCGCCGGCTCGCGGTGCGGGACACGCGCGTCGGTGAACTGGCCGTCGCGGCGGGCGACCTCGTGCTGCTGGACGTGGCCGCGGCGAACCGGGACCCGGCCGGACGGCCGCCCCTCACGTTCGGGGTGGAGCCGCGCCGCTGCCCGGGTGCGGCGCACGCCCTGGCCCTGGCGGCCGGCCTGCTGTCGCGGCCCGAGGAGGAGGACGTGCCCGCGACGGACGGGCGCGACCCGGCGCGGGTCGTCGCGGACATGGTCGCGCACGTCCTGGACGCCGCGCGGACGTGGACGTCCTGGGACGGGGAGCCGGTGCCGAGCGGCGACCGGCTGTACACGCCGCACAAGGCGGTCCGCCGCGTCGCGGACCATCTGCTGGACCATCTCGCGGAGTTGGAGGCGCGCCTGGCGGGGGAGGAGCCGGAGCCCGACCACTGGCACGCCTCGGCGACGACGACCCCGGCCGACCTCGCGCCGTTCACCGCGGAGGATCTCGACGAGGCGCGCAGCCGGCTGACCCGGCTGGCGCGGATGTGGTCGCAGCGCCTGGGCGCGTTCAGCGGCGAGCAGCTGGACCGCTCCCCCGGCCCCGGCTGGTCGTTCCGCCAACTCGCCTTCCATCTGGAGGGTTCGGCGTACTACGCGGACTCCGTCGGCCGCCTGCCGGGAGGTGCGGCATGACCGGATCGGCCGCCTGCGCGGAGTTCGCGGCGCTCCACCGGCGTCCAGGGGTACCGCTGTTGCTGCCCAACGCCTGGGACCACGCGTCGGCGGCGGCGCTCGCCGCCGAGGGGTTCGAGGCGGTCGGGACGACGAGCCTGGGGGTGGCGGCCGCGGCCGGGCTGCGGGACGGCGCGGGCGCGGCGCGCGCGGAGACGCTGGCGGTGGCCCGACGGCTCGGCGGGGGCGGCCGGCTGCTGTCGGTGGACGCCGAGGGCGGGTTCAGCGACGACCCGGAGGAAGTCGCCGCGTTCGTGGCCGAGTTGGCGCGGGCCGGCGCGGTCGGGGTGAACCTGGAGGACGGCCGGGCGGACGGCGGCCTCACGCCGATCGCCGTCCATGCGGCGAAGGTCGCCGCGGTGAAGGCGGCGGTGCCCGGGGTGTTCGTGAACGCCCGCACCGACACGCACTGGCTGCGCCCCGAGGGACCCGACGAGACCCGGGCGCGCCTGTCCGCCTATCAACAGGCCGGTGCCGACGGGGTGTTCGTGCCGGGGCTCACCGATCCGGAGGCGATCGCGGGGCTCGTCCGCTTCCTGGACGTGCCGTTGAACGTCCTCTACACGCCCGCGGGCCCGTCCGTCGCGCGGCTGGCGGCTCTGGGCGTGGCGCGGGTCAGCCTCGGCTCGCTGCTGTTCCGGCGGGCGCTGGGCGCGGCGGTCGCGGCCGCGGTGGACGTCCGCGAGGGCCGGGTCCCGCGGGGGCCGGTCCTGGGGTACGGCGAGGTGCAGGAGCTCAGCGGCCCCTGAGGGCGCGGGCCGTCACGGCGAGACGGCAACGCCCAGCGTGTCCGCGCCGAGCGCCTTGGGCGCGCCCTTCTCGTAGAAGATGTCGACTTCGGCGAGGGTGAAGCCGGCGGCCCTGAGCATGTCGGCGACCGGCCGGGTGAGGTGGCAGCCGCCGAACAGCCGCTTCTGCAGCGGCTCCAGGCGGTACTGCCAGCCGCGGACCGACGGGTCGGGGGCCAGGCCGTGCTCGACGAAGTGCAGGGTGCCGCCGGGCTTGAGGACGCGGCGCAGTTCGCGCAGCGCCGCGTCGGCGTCGGGGATGGTGCACAGCGTCCAGGTGGACAGCGCCGCGTCGTGGCCGCCGTCGGGGAACGGCAGCCGCTGCCCGTCCAGCCCGGAGCGGCGGACCGGGACCCTCGCGCCCTCCAACCGCCGGGCGGCCAGCTTCCAGCCGACGTCCGAGGGTTCGACGGCGTCGACGCCGGTGACGGCGGCCGGGTAGTAGGGGACGTTGTGGCCCGAGCCGAAGCCGATCTCCACGACCTCACCCGCCAGGCCCGCGCACACCCGTTCGCGCAGCCGTCCCGCCTCGCCCAGCCCGCAGGCCACGTTGATCACCCGCGGTACGACCTGCTCGGTGTACACACCCATGAGGACCTCCGATGCCTTCCAGTCTCCCACCGGGGCCCCGCCGCCGTTGCGCCGTTCGCGGGATCGGTATTACGATACGAACCGGGTCGGATCGAAATCCCGCCGGGATCCGGACGACCGCACGACCGCGACGACGGCAGGGGGAACCTCATGCGTGTGACGGCTTTCGATCATCTGGTGCTCAACGTGGCCGATGTCGAGCGGGCCCTGGACTTCTACGGCGGACAGCTCGGGCTGGAGCCCGAGCGCGTCGAGGAGTGGCGGGCCGGCTCCGCGCCCTTCCCCTCGGTGCGGATCACCGAGGGGACGATCATCGACCTGGTGCACGGCCCGCGCGGCGAGTCCAACGTCGACCATCTGTGCCTGGTCGTCGAGCCGCTGGACTGGCAGGAGGTGCTGGACTCGGGCGCGTTCACCGTGCGGGAGGGTCCGGTCCGGCGCTGGGGCGCCCGCGGCTGGGCCACCTCCGTCTACGTCGCGGACCCGGACGGCAACACCGTCGAGCTGCGGTGGTACCCGCAGGACGTCGAGGCGTGAGCACCGCCGCGGGCCGGCCCCGCGACCCCGCGATCGACGCGGCGGTGCTGGCCGCCACGGTCGGGCTGCTGCGCGAGGGCGGCTACGCGGGCTTCGCCCTGGAGAAGGCCGCCGCCCGCGCCGGGACCACGAAGGCCGCGATCCGCCGCCGCTGGCCGGCACGGCAGCGGCTGGTGATCGACGCGCTGGCCACCGTGGTGGTCACCCCGCCCGTACCCGACAACGACTGCACCCGCTGCGACCTGCATGAGAGCGTGCGGCTGCTGGCCGAGACGCTGGACGAGCGGCTGCCGCCCGGCGTGCTGGCGCCGCTGGTCGCGGACTGCGCCGCCGACCCCGAGCTGCACCGCGCGCTCGTGGAGACCCTGGTGCAGCCCAGCCGGGGCGCGGCGGCCGTCGCGGTCCGGCGCGCGGTCGGCCGCGGGGACCTGCGCCCCGAGGTGGACCCCGAGCTGTTCGTCGACCTGCTGGCCTCGGTGGTCTACCAGCGCGCCCTGTTCGGCGGCGCGCCGGTCGACGCGGCGGCTGCCGCGCGGCTGGTCGACCTGCTGCTGCGCGGCGTGGCCGTCGACTTCGACCACCTGGTCCACATCGGCCGTCAGCCGCGTGAGGACCGGCACCGGCACCGCCACTGAGCACGGGACGTCTCCCGCCCGCACGGGTGAGGACCTCTGAGGCCGGGGAAGGGGCCTCAGAGGTCCTCGGGAGTGTGGTGCGTGGGGGTCGGACCCGTCACAGCCCGCCCGTGTAGAGCATCAGGTTCGGCGAACCGCCGTTGACGGTCAGCACGTTCTGGGTGGCGTTCGCGGTCAGCGCGTCCGCGACGGCCAGGGCGTCGGCGTCCGGGTGCTCGGCCTTGTAGAGCAGGGCCGTGCCGGCCGCGTGCGGGCTCGCCATCGACGTGCCGCTCAGCGTGGTGCTGCCGCCGCCGAGCTTGGCCGAGACGATCGAGGTGCCGGGCGCGAACATCGACACGCACGAGCCGGAGTTGCTGTAGCTCGCCTCGTGGTCGGTGCGGTCGGTCGCGCCGAGCGTCAGCACCCGGGGGGCGCTGGCGGGCGAGACGTTGCAGGCGTCGGCGCCGTCGTTGCCCGCCGCCACGACGGGCAGCACGCCGCTGTCGGACAGCGCGTCGGCGGCGTCGTTGAGCGCGGGCGAGTAGCCGCCGCCCAGGGAGGCGTTGGCCACGGCCCGCTGGTGGGCGTTCTGCGCCACCCAGTCCATGCCGGCGATGATGCCCGCGAGGGTGCCCTCGCCCTGGCAGTCCAGCACGCGGACGCTGACCAGCGTCGCCTGGCGCGCGACGCCGTAGGTGGCGCCGCCGATCGTGCCGGCCACGTGGGTGCCGTGACCCTCGCAGTCCTGGCCGTTGCGGCCGTCCCCGATCGCGTCGTAGCCGGGCACCGCCCGGCCGCCGAACTCGCTGTGGCTGTAGTCGATCCCGGTGTCCAGGATGTAGGCGGTGGCGCCCTGGCCCTCGCCGATCGTGCTGAAGCGGTCGTCGAGCGGCAGGGTGCGCTGGTCGATCCGGTCCAGGCCCCACGACGCGGCGGCGGCGCGGCTGGCGCGGGGGCCGTCCTGCCGGTGCGCACGGTCGGCCGTCGTGCCGTGCAGGTCGTCGGCGGTCACCGTGGCGTTCTCCTCGACGGAGGCGACGCCGGGCGTGCGGCGCACGGTGTCCAGCTGCGCGGCGCTGAACGTCGAGGCGAAGCCGGAGAAGACCTTGGTGTAGTGGAACATCGGCAGGACCCCGAACTTCTTGGCGAAGGCCGAGGGGTCCAGGCCGTTGTCCAGGGTCACGATGTACTGGTGGGGCACCGCGTTGCCGGCCCGGTGCAGCGGGGCCGGGGTGGCGCGGACCTGCTGGGCCGCGGCGCTGGTGTGCGTGGTCTGGGCCGTGGCCGCGGGCAGGGCCGCGGCTGAGGCGAGCAGCGTGACCGCGGCCGTGAGGCCGCGCGCGAGCATACGCATCTGTGGACTCCGTGGGACTCCGTAGGGGACAGCGACGGCCCGCGTGAACGCGTCACGCGGGGTGAGAGCGGTCCCAAAGTCCGACGATCATCCGTTCCGATGATCACGACACACCGTCAGAAGCCGTATCGGTCAGCCGATTGGCGGCGTCAGGGCGTCCCATGGGAGCGCCCCGCGCCGCACGCCTGGACGGCGCGGACGCGGGGCGGGGAGCGGGCAGGGGACGATCCGGTGACGAGCCGGGGAGCTGCGCCGGCCCGGGTCGCGGCTCAGCTGCCGTAGACCTGGAACTCCCACAGCGAGTAGCCGTACTGCGTGGCCCGTGCGGTGCCGTTCATCCGCACGTACCGGCCGGAGCCGGAGACGTTGAGCGTCTGGTTGCCGCCGGTGCCGCTGGTGGTCGAGTAGATGGTCGTCCAGTTGGTGCCGTCGTTGGACGTCTGGATCTGGTAGGCGGTGGCGTACGCCGCCTCCCAGTTGAGGGCCACCTGGCTGATGGTGTGGGTCGCGCCGAGGTCGACCTGCAGCCACTGCGGGTCGGAGAAGGCGCTCGACCAGCGGGTGCCGGTGTTGCCGTCCACCGCGTTGGGTGCGGTGAAGCTGCCGTTCTCGGTGGACGAGGCGGTGGCCGTCCTCCCCTGCGACAGCAGGGTGGACCCGCCGGTGCCGCCGCCGGAGCCCGGAGTGCCGTACAGCGACAACTCGTAGAGCGAGTCGCCCCATTGGGAGGCTCTGCCGGTGGCGTAGACCCGTACGTAGCGCCCGGAGGCGTTCAGCGCGGTGTCCTGGATGTCCTGGGGACTGTTGGAATTGGTGTACACGGTCGTCCAGTTGGTGCCGTCGTTGGACGTCTGCAACTGGTAGGCCGATGCCGCGGCCGCCTCCCAGGTGAGCGTGGCGTGCGTGAGGTTGTAGCTCTGGCCGAGGTCGACCTGCACCCACTGCGGGTCGCTGAAGGCGCTGGACCATCGGGTGGTCAGGTCGCCGTCGGTGGCGTTGGACGCCGGGAACGACGCGCTCTCCACCGACGATGCCGTGGTCGGCTTGCCCTGGGCGATGTCGGTGCCCAGGCTGCCCGCCGCCTTGTTGTAGACCGCGACGTAGTCGACGTTCAACTGCCCGCCGGAGACGGTGTTCGCGTTGGGCCCGCCGCCGAAGGCCGCGGGGAAGCCGCCGCCCATGGCCAGGTCGAAGATGATGAAGAAGCTGTGGTCGACGGCGTTGGCCCAGGTGGTCGCGTCCACCTGGTTGGCGTTGATGGTGAAGTAGTTCGCGCCGTCGAGGTAGTAGCGGATCTGCTCGGGCGAGGTGGAGCGGTCGATCTCCACCGCGTAGGTGTGGTAGCCCGTCTGGCAGCCGGAGCAGGCGCGTTCACCCGAGCCGATGCCGGTGGTCTCGTTGCACGGACCGCCGGAACCCACCCCGCAGTGGAGGGTGCCGAACACCGAACCGCGGCCGTTGATGTCCTCGAGGATGTCCACCTCGCCGGAGCCCGGCCAGCCGACGCCGATCCGCAGCGGGGAGCCGAGCATCCAGAACGCCGGCCAGTAGCCGGCGCCGTTGGCGGTGGTGACGTCCGGCTGCTGGATGGACGCCTGCATCCGCACGACGCCGCCCGGCACCGCGCCGAACCCGTCGGCCTGGGTCTCCACCCGGCCCGAGGTCCAGCCGGAGTTGGGGTCGGTGCCCGAGTGCAGGGCCTTGAGCACCAGGTGGCCGTTGCCGTCGTGGTAGACGTTCGCGGTGCTGGTGGTCGTCGTCTCGATCTCGCCGGTGCCGAAGCTGCTGCCGGGCCCGGCGTCGTACCGCCAGGCGCCGGTGTCCAGACCGGTGTTGGCGGTGCCGTTGAAGTCGTCGCTCCAGGTCGTGGTGAACCCGGCCGGCGCGGCCGGCACGGTGGACGGCTGGACCGCCGCGGGCCTGGCCGCCTGGGCCGCGCTGTCCGTGGGGGGTTGCGCGGCCTGGGACGGCGCCCCGGCCAGGGCGACCGTGGCGAGGGCGGCCAGGGCCACCGCCCCGACCGCGGTCCGCCCGGCGGACCAGCGCCGCCGTGCCCGCGACCGCGTGTCTCTGAGGAACATGCGTACTCCTCTTCACCTGTTGTGGGGGGTGGCGGCCGCGACTGGTCGGGGCGCGGCCGCCGGGGGTGTCAGGGAACTGTGAGAGCGCTCTCAGGAGAGTCGTCGCTCCCCGCACCTCTGTCAAGAGATCCGGCAACGTTTACGGAGCCCCGCAACTGCCCTTTTTCCGGGGCCACTTGCGTGCGCGCCGCATCGGGGCGGCGCCGCCCCGGTCAGGGCGCCGGCGGCGGGAAGGAGTCGGCCAGGTCGGCGGGCGCGGCCTGCCGCCACGAGTCGAGCAGGATGTCGTACAGCTCGCCGGCGTCGTCCAGGGCGGCGAGCCGGGCCCGCACCCAGGAGGAGTGCGCCTCGTGGGGCGGCACCCAGAACTTGCCCGGCTCCGCGGCGATCAGCTCGGCCCGCTCGTGCCGCGGACAGCGGACGGCGAACGACGTGCCGTCGTCCGGCACGGTGACGAACATGCGGCCGGCGACGTGGAACGTGGGGTGGTTCCACAGCTCCTTCTCCACCGTCGCGGGGAACGACAGGGCGACGCGGCGGACGTCCTCGGCATCGAGCATGGCGGCGGGCCTCCGGTCGGGGCCGCGGGGACGCGGCGCGTGGCTCCATCATCGGGCCGCCGGGCACCCGGGCGGGACGCCGGGGTCTCAGCCCGCGGAACCCGTGGCGCGGGCGAACGCCGCCGCGTCCACGACGGCCGCGCCGCCCGTGTCGTTGTTGAAGTACGCGTACACGTCGTCCGCCGCGCCCGGCCACGCCTCGCGCACCCGCCGCGCCCAGGTGTGCAGCGCGGTGCGGCCGTACCGGGGGGACGGGGTGGCGCGGCCGCCGTGGAAGCGCAGATAACCCCACGGCGCGGTGGTCCACAGCGGCGCCACCGGGCGCGACCCGCGGTCCGCCCAGCACAGGGCGCTGCCGCGGCGCTCCAGCACCGCCCGCAGCGCGCCCTCCGCCTCCCACCACGACGGGTGCCGCGGCTCGACCGCCACCCGCACCGCGCGCGGGAAGCAGCGCAGACAGGCGTCCAGGGCGTCCGGGTCGGCGCGCAGGGTCGGCGGCAGCTGCAGCAGGACCGGGCCGAGCCGGTCGCCGAGGGACGCGGCCCGCTCCATCAGCCGGTGCACCGGCTCCTCGGGGTCGCGCAGGCGCTTGATGTGCGTCAGGTAGCGGCTGGCCTTGACGGCCATCACGAACCCGTCGGGCGTGCGCCGCCGCCACGCGGCGAACGTCTCCGCCTCGGGCAGCCGGTAGAAGGCGTTGTTGTTCTCGACGGTGGCGAACCGGCCCGCGTACTCCTCCAGCCACAGCCGCTGCGGCAGCTCCGGCGGGTAGAGCACGCCGCGCCAGTCCCGGTACTGCCACCCCGAGGTTCCGATGTGCACGGGCATGAAGCGATACGTGCCCGGTACGCGGTGAGGCGTACCGGGCACGTGGTGCGGTTCTCGGCCGGCCCAGGGGGCCGGGTCGGATCAGAACAGCTTGCTGTAGGTGTTCCAGCCGGCGGTGCCGATCTCCACGCGCTTGGCGAACGTGGAGGTGCCGGCCTTGCCCGTGCCGCTGTAGCGGTAGAGCTGGCCGCCGGAGGTCGCGGCGACGATGTCGGCGCGGCCGTCACCGTCCAGGTCGCCGACCGCGGCGAGCTTGCTGTAGGTGTTCCAGCCGGCGCCGATGTCCACGCGGGCCTTGAACGGCGCCGGGCCGGAGCCCGTGCCCTGGTACAGGTACAGGTGGCCGTTGCTCGCGCGGGCCACGATGTCGGAGAAGCCGTCGCCGTTGATGTCGCCGGCGCCGACGATCTGGTTGTAGCCGCCCCAGCCCGCGCCGACCTTGCCGCGGCCGTAGAACGTGCCGTCGCCCTTGCCGGTCAGCAGCCACAGCACGCCGCTGCCGTCACGGGCCAGCAGGTCCGAGCGGCCGTCGTTGTTCAGGTCGCCGGGGCCGAAGACGGTGTTGTAGCCGCCCCAGCCGGAGCTGATGTAGGTGGACGGGTTGGTGTCGTCGTCCCAGAGCTGGCCGTTGTAGATCTGCAGCAGCGGGTCCCAGCCCTCGTCGGTCAGGGGCATCGGGTAGAGCACGTTGGCGCCCTGCCAGACGCCGGTCTGGCCGAACTGCTGGCGGGTGCTGAGGCCGCCGGTGTTGTCGCCGTAGTAGTAGTACAGGTTGCCCGAGGACGTCTGGGTCATCAGGTCGCCCCGGCCCCAGACCTGCTCGTGTCCCTGGTTGGCGATGACCGCGGTGTTCCAGCCGTTGCCCAGCTCGATGCGCGGGGCGAGGGTGCCCGTCCCGCTGCCGTCGGCCCGGTATCCCCACAGGGTGCCGTCGAGCGACCGGCCCATGATCTGGTACCCGTACAGGGCGCCGTCGCCCCAGCCGACGAGCTGGTTGTAGACGCCCCAGCCGTGGCCGATCTTCACCCGCGCGGCGACCGGGCTGGCGGCCGTGCCGTCCAGCTTGTACATCCACAGGTCGCCGTTGAGGTCGCGGGCCACCAGCGTCTCGTAGCCGGTGCCGGTGAGGTCGCCGGCGCCGATCAGCTGGTCGTAGATGCCGTACCCGTGGCCGACCTTGACCCGCCCGGAGAACGGGGCGGAAACGTTGCCGGTGCTCTTGTAGAGGTACAGGTCACCGGACGGCGTGCGGGCCAGCAGGTCACCGAAGCCGTCGCCGGTGATGTCGCCGACGGCCACGACCTGGTTGTAGCCCTGCCAGCCGCCGCCGCTCCACAGCGTGGAGCCGCCGACCAGGCCGCTGGTGGAGAACATGCTGAGGCGACCGGACTGGGTGAGTGCCAGGACCTCGTCGCCGGCGTAGCTGTCGGTCAGGTTGCCCGGCGTGAGCAGCGAGTTGTAGTAGACGCCGGGCTTACCGAGATCGGTGTAGCCCTGCTGGCCCTGCAGGGCCTTCGCGCTGCTCAGCACGCCGACCGAGTGGTCGCCGATGTCCTGGACCAGCATGTCCCCGACGCCGTCGCCGTCGTAGTCGTAGCGCGGCGTCTGCGCGGCCGTGCCGGCCGCCGTGGAGTAGCCCGACTTCGCGGACTTCGGCAGGGTCAGCGTCGGGTGCTGGGTGACCTGCGGGGTGATGCGCTGGACGGAGTGCGGCGCGGTGCCGCTGTCGGCGCTGGCGATGCCGGCGGGGGCGAGCGCGAACGCGGTCGCGGCCAGCGCGCCGGTGGTGCAGGCCGCCAGCAGGCGGCCGCGGCGGCGCGCGGCAGGGCGCGCCGAAGAAGATGAGAACACAATCCCCCCCAGGGATGTGAGTGCTGCTGCGCAGTGGCGCAGCGAAGGAGGCCGGGGAGCAAAAGTGCTCTGCCCGGGCCAGGTGAGTCTAGACCTGCCCTCGCCGGACGCGCAGCGGCATATCCCCTCTGACGCCAGGCCGGCCGGCACCACCCCGGTTCGCGCAGGTCGGACGGCGTGGCGGCCCGCCCGGAAGGACCGGCGGCGGTCCTCGCGGGACCGGCCCGCGGCCGTTCAGGCCCGGGTGGGGGCGATCTGCTGGGAGATCCAGGTCAGGGCGGTGGGCAGCATCGAGCGCCACACCTGGGTGTTGTGGCCGCCGCGCTGGATCGTCAGCAGGCGGCTCTCGCCGGGGTGGTGGAGTGTGCTGAGCAGCGCGCGGGCCGCGAACACCGTGTCGCTGTCCTGGTAGCTGCCGGCCATGAGCAGCACGATGTCCGGCTGACGCTTGGCGTTGTGCAGTTCCAGGTACGGGTTGTTGGCGCGGGCCAGCGCCGGATCGCGGGTCACCAGGCCCGCTTCGGGCGCGTTGTAGCCGGAGAGGCTGACCACGGCGTGGAACGCCCTGGGGTGGTGCAGCGCGGTGTTGGCGGCGCAGTAGGCGCCCGCGGAGTAGCCCATGATCGCCCAGTGGTGCGGCCCCGGCTCCGCTCTGAAGCGGTGCGTGACGAGGTCCGGGACGTCCGCGCCCAGCCACGTCGAGGTGTGCGCGCCGTGCGGCAGGTCCGCGCAGCCCGGATCCACCCGCCCGAGGACGTTCATCTTCGGCGCCACCAGGATCATCGGCGCCACCTTGCGCTGTTCGATCAGCGACGCCATTTCGCGGCCCGCGCCCATCGCGCCGAACCACGCCCCCGGGCTCCCGGGGTAGCCGGGCAGCAGTTCCACCACCGGGAAGCGGGCGTGCCGGTACGCGGGCTGCCCGTACTGCGGCGGCAGCCACACCAGGACGTTGCCGGTGATGTGCGAGCGCGGCCCGGTCACCATCGCCGTGAGCACCCCGTCCTTGCCCGGGACGAAGTCCGCCTGCCGGGCGGCGGTCGGGTCGGCCGGGACGCCGGCGTTCCCCGGGCCCGCCGCGTTCAGCTGCACCTGCCCGTTGTCGCCCATCAGGTCGCTCCACGACTCGTACAGGCCGTAGGTGTTGTTCACCCAGATCAGCACCGCGAGCACCGCCGCCGCCTGGCTGACCACCACCATGCCCAGCCGGCCGGCGATCCGGACGCCGTACGGACCCGGCAGCCGGTTCCACGCCAGCAGCATCAGCACCATCACGACCGGCACCAGGAGGATGCTCAGCACGAAGAGTGCGGTGCCGGTGAGACTCATGACGCTCCCTGGTTTCGTGGTCGGCCGGGCGGCGGGGTGGGGGACCGCCGGCGGATCCGCCGCGGTCCTCGGACGGGCGGCCCACCGGGCGGGTCCTTCCGCATCCACCCGTTAGATGGGTGTTCGGCAGGAATGGTTCAGTCGTGGCAGGCCACTCCTTTCCGTTCATCCCGCTGCGCCGCGGCGCGCCGACGGGCACACTCGGTACCCGGAACCCTGCCGGCCGGGGCGGAGGTGGTGCCGTGAACGGGATTCCGCTGCTCACCGTGCGGGGTGTCAGCAAGCGGTTCGGGGCCGTGCAGGCGCTGTGTGACGTCGATCTCGACGTGCGCGCCGGCGAGGTCGTGGGCCTCGTCGGCAGCAACGGCGCCGGCAAGTCGACCCTGGTCAAGGTGATCTCCGGGGTCACCGTGCCCGACGACGGCAGCGTCGTCTGGCGCGGCCGCGGCGCCGACCCGCGCCGGCCCATGGACGCCCAGCGCCTCGGCATCGCCACCGTGCACCAGAACCTGGCGCTGTGCGACAACCTCGACACCGTCGACAACCTCTACCTCAACCGCGAGCTGCGCAGGTTCGGCATGCTCGACGAGGTCGGCATGGAGAAGCGCGCCCGCGCCATGCTGGAGTCGCTGTCGGTGCACGTCCCCAGCCTCCGGGTGCCCGTCGCCTCGCTGTCCGGCGCCCAGCGCCAGGGCGTGGCCATCGTGCGCGCCCTCATCGGGCGGCCCGATCTCGTCGTGCTCGACGAGCCCACCGCCGCGCTCGGGCCGAGCCAGGCCGACCAGGTGCTGGACCTGATACGCCGGCTGCGCGACGACGGCGCGGCGGTGATCTTCGTCAGCCACGAGATGGAGGAGGTGCGGGCGGTCGCCGACCGCGTGGCGGTGCTGCGGGTCGGCCGCAACACCGGCTTCTTCGACACCCGGTACACCACCCAGGAGCAGATCGACTCCGCCGTCACCGGCAACCAGCGGATGGCGGTCAACCTCCAGCACAGCCTGCTGCCGCACGGGCTGCCCGAGCAGGACGCGCTCGACGTCGGCTACCGCTACCTGCCGGCGCAGGCCGGCGTCGGCGGCGACTGGTTCGACGTCATCCCGCTCTCCGGCGCCCGCGTCGCCCTCGTCGTCGGCGACATCGTCGGCCACGGCCTGCACGCCGCCGCGACGATGGGACGGCTGCGCACCGCCGTCCACAACTTCTCCATGCTCGACCTGCCGCCGGACGACCTGCTCGCCCACCTCGACGACCTCGTCGCCCGCATCGACAAGGACGAGGCCGACGCCGACGGCGGCGCCACCATCGCCGGGGCGACCTGCCTCTACGCGATCTACGACCCGGTCTCGGGCACCTGCGAGATGGCCCGGGCCGGGCACCTGCCGCCCGCACTGGTCCTGCCCGACGGCACCACCGCGTTCCTCGACCTCCCCGCCGGGCCGCCGCTCGGCCTCGGCGGCCTGCCCTTCGAGTCCGTCGCGCACCACCTGCCCGAAGGCAGCCGCATCGTCCTCTACACCGACGGCCTCGTCGAGGACCGCACCCGCGACATCGACGCCGGGCTCGACCTCCTGCGGGCCGCCCTCGCGGCCGGGCCCGGCCGCACCCCCGACGAGATGTGCGACGCGGTCGTCGGCGCGCTGCTCCCCGCGGTGCCGCAGGACGACGTGGCCCTCCTCGTCGCCCGCACCCGGGCGCTGCCCGACGACCACATCGCCTGCTGGGACGTCCCCGCGGACCCCGCGGCGGTCTCCGCGGTCCGCACCCGCGCCAGCGAGCAGCTCGCCCGCTGGGGCCTGGCGGAGCTGGAGTTCGGCACCGAGCTGATGCTCAGTGAGCTGGTCACCAACGCGATTCGGCATGCCGCCGGGCCGATCCGGGTGCGCCTGCTGCTGGACCGCACCCTCATCTGCGAGGTCGCCGACGCGAGCAGCACCGCGCCGCACCTGCGGTACGCGGCCACCACCGACGAGGGTGGGCGCGGGCTCTTCCTCGTCGCCCACGTCGGCGAGCGCTGGGGTACGCGGTACACGCCCGAGGGCAAGATCATCTGGGTCGAGCAGCGGTTGCCGGCGGGGTGCCACCGGGGTTAGGCCGGCCGGCGGGGTGCCACCGGGGCTTTTGGGGTTCGGCTTCCGTCCTGCCCCGCGCTGCGCGCTGCCGTCTGCGGGTCTCGTCGTGGCTGTTCGCGCAGTTCCCCGCGCCCCTTTCGGGGTCCGCCCAGCCCC
>NZ_FODD01000021.1 GCF_900110255.1 Actinacidiphila rubida | reverse complement strand
GTATGCACATTTCCGAGGAGACGCTTCCGGAGCGCCCCCGACCCCACGGACAAAGGGCACGCATATCAGGGGCGCGAGGAACTGCGCGACAAGCCACGACGGCGCGGCAGGCGGCAGCGCGCAGCGCGGGGCACCCCGTAGGCCGAACCCAGCAAGCCCCGGGGGCACCCCGCCGGCACCCCCGGGCGGAGCCCGAGAAAGAGGGGGAGCGACCGCGAAGCGCCCGTCACGGTACTGTTCGGCGGTGAGCGGGATCGAACTGGACGACTTCGGCTCCCTCGTGGAGCGCCCCGACGCTGGCGTGCGTCGGGACTCGCAGGAGCGCTGGCACGAGCGGGTGCGGCCGGCCGACGGGCTGGGCAAGCCCGCCGAGCTGGCGGACTGGCTTGCCGCCGTACAAGGGCAGGCGCCGGCGAGACCACTGGCGCGGCCGCGCGTCCTGGTGTTCGCCGCCGACCACGGCGTGGCCGCACTGGACGTGTCCACCCGGCCCGCCGGCACCGCCACGGACCTCGCGCGCGCCGTGCTCGACGGCACCGCGCCGGCCGCCATCCTGGCCCGCCAGTTCGGCGCCGGCGTGCGCCTGGTGGACATGGCCCTGGACTGCGACCCGGCCGACCTGCCCGCCGACGTGACCGCGCACCGTGTGCGCCGCGGCTCGGGCCGGCTGGACGTCGAGGACGCGCTGACCCGCGAGGAGGCCGAACAGGCGTTCCGTGCGGGCATGGCGCTCGCCGACGAGGAGGCCGACTCGGGCACGGATCTGGTGCTGCTCGGTGACATCAGCGTCGGCGGCACCACGGCGGCCGGCGTGCTGATCGCCGCGCTGTGCGGCACCGACGCCTCGGTGGTGACCGGCCGCGGCTCCGGCATCGACGACCTCGCGTGGATGCGCAAGTGCGCCGCGATCAGGGACGGTCTGCGCCGGGCCCGTCCGGTCCTGGGCGACCAGATCGCGCTGCTCGCGGCCGTCGGCGGCGCCGACTTCGCGGCGATCACCGGCTTCCTGCTGCAGTCCGCGGTGCGCAAGATGCCCGTCGTGCTCGACGGCGTGGTCAGCGCGGCCTGCGCGCTGGTGGCGCAGCGCATCGCGTTCCGCGCGCCCGACTGGTGGCTGGCCGGGCACGCCAGCGGTGAGGCCGGCCAGGCCAAGGCGCTGGACCGGATCTCGCTGACCCCGCTGCTGGACCACGGCGTGCACTCCGGCGGTGGCACCGGCGCGCTGCTGGCGCTGCCGCTGCTGCAGGCCGCGGCCCTGCTCTCCGCCGAGCTGCCCGCCTAGAGCGAACCGGGATTCTCCCCCGGCGGCTGCCCGGACGCACGTCCGGGCAGCCAGCCGCAGGATTCCTCGTATCGTCCGGCGATCATACGGCGCGATCCGGACATCGCGGCATAAACTTCCCTGACATGGGAACCGCCCGGCGCGCCGCCGCCTACACGGTGTGGTACCTCCGCATCGTCACCGCAGTGAACCTGCTGGGCGCGGTCTGGGTGAGTTTCGGTGCCGACATCCGCCGGCACAACGCCCAGGACTTCTTCACCCCGTACCTGCTCACCGCGGGCTTCACGTCGACCGCCTTCGCGCTCTTCCTGTCCGTCACGATGCGCCGGCACAAGCGGGCCGCGTGGATCCTCAACTTCGTGCTGTGCGGGCTGTTCTTCGCCGCGCTGGCGGTGAGCATGGCGTGGCCGCAGATCCACCGCCACCCGCAGAACTGGGTGTCGCTCGCGCTGACCGCCTCGTTCCTGGCCGCGCTGCTGCTGAGCCGGCGCGAGTTCCGGGCGAAGGGCGACCGGGCGAACCCC
This sequence comes from Actinacidiphila rubida, assembly GCF_900110255.1. Taxonomy (GTDB): domain Bacteria; phylum Actinomycetota; class Actinomycetes; order Streptomycetales; family Streptomycetaceae; genus Actinacidiphila; species Actinacidiphila rubida. Next base: position 168,542 of record NZ_FODD01000021.1, on the reverse strand, counting down.
TGGCACGCCGCGATCACCGCGATCGTCGGCCTGGTGGTGGCCGGGCTCGTCGGCACCGGGCTGGTCGCCGCCACCAACTCCGCGAACGGCGCGACGTTCGGCGACGTCTTCGGCTACGCCCTCGTGCGGCTGGTCTCCCTGGTGCCCAGCGACACCGCGTTCGCCCCGATCGAGACGCCCGGCTGGGTCGACGTGGTCATCAACGTGATGAGCGCGCTGCTCTTCCTGCTCGTGCTGTTCGTGGCGTTCCGCTCCCCGCGCGGCCGGGAACTGCTCTGCGCGGAGGACGAGGAGCGGCTGCGCGTGCTGCTCGACAAGTACGGCGACCGCGACTCCCTCGGGTACTTCGCGCTGCGCCGCGACAAGAGCGTGATCTGGTCGCCGACCGGCAAGTCCGCGATCGCCTACCGGGTCCTCGGCGGCGTCACGCTGGCCTCCGGCGACCCCATCGGCGACCCGGAGGCGTGGCCGGGCGCCATCGACGCGTGGCTGGCCGAGGCGAAGCAGCACGCGTGGGTGCCCGCGGTGATGGGCGCCAGCGAGGAGGCCGGCACGGTCTACGCGCGGCACGGCCTGGACGCCCTCGAACTCGGCGACGAGGCCATCGTCGAGACCGAGGAGTTCACCCTGGACGGCCGTGCGATGCGCACCGTCCGGCAGGCGTACAACCGGGCCCAGCGGTCCGGCTGCACGGTGCGCATCCGGCGGCACTCCGAGATCCCGCAGGCCGAGATGGACGCCCTGGTGGAGCGCGCCGACCACTGGCGCGACGGCGCGACCGAGCGCGGCTTCTCGATGGCGCTGGGACGGCTCGGAGACCCGGCGGACGGCGCGTGCGTCATGGTCGAGTGCCAGGACGGGGACGGCCGCCCGCGGGCTCTGCTGAGCTTCGTCCCGTGGGGACCGCACGGGCTGTCCCTCGACCTGATGCGGCGTGACCGCAGTGCCGACAACGGCCTGATCGAGTTCATGGTGATCGAGCTGATCCAGCGGGCGGACGAGGTGTCGGTGCGTCAGGTCTCGCTGAACTTCGCGATGTTCCGCTCGGTGTTCGAGCGGGGCTCGCGGCTGGGGGCGGGTCCCGTGCTGCGGTTGTGGCACTCGCTGCTGACGTTCTTCTCGCGGTGGTGGCAGATCGAGTCGCTGTACCGCGCCAACGCCAAGTTCCGCCCGATCTGGGAGCCGCGCTATGTGCTGTTCGGCAAGTCCAGCGAGCTGCCCAGAATCGGCGTCGCCGGCGCCCGGGCCGAAGGCTTCCTCGGCGTCCCCCGGCTGCCCGTGCCGCTGCGGCGGCGCCGCGAGAACCCGTGAGGTGGGGACGGGGCCGGCCGGCCGGATGCGGCGGCTGGCCCTGGCCGAGTGGGGCACGGTCTTCCCCGACGTGTGGCGGCGGCTGCGCGGCGCGGGGGTGCGGGCCGTCCCGCTGACCCTCGCCTCCTGCGCCGGCATCCTCCTGCTCCAGCTGGTGCAGCACTCGGACGGCGTCAGCGACTGGGTGGAGCGGCTCGGCGGCGTGTACGCGACGCTGCCGTGGTGGCTGGCGCTGCTGCGCACCCCGCTGTCGCTGTTCGTCCCCGACCCCTCGCTGCCGATCTGGGGCCTGGTCGTGCAGGTCGTCGTGGTGTTCGGGATCGCCGAGACGACGCTGGGCGCCCGCCGCACCCTGGGCGTGGCCCTGCTGGCCACGATCGCCGGCACCTGCTTCGCCCGCTGGTCGGTGTGGGACGGCGGCACGCTGCTGGGCCTGGCCCCGCAGGCGCTGGACGTCCGTGACACCGGGCCGTCCGCGGCCGTGGTCGCGCTCGGCGTCTACGCCGCCTGCCGCTACCGCGCGTGGTGCACGGCCGTGGCGATCGGAGTCGCCATGGTCGTCGAGGTCGTGTGGGTGACGAACCTCGCCGGATACGAGCATCTGGCGGGCGTGGCCGCGGTGCTGGCACTGGCCGGGGCGGAGGGCGCGTGGCGCGGTAGCCTCGCGCGGTGACCAGGCCCTCCCCGCTCGACGCCCTCCGTTTCGCCTTCGGCACCCTCACCGTGCTGCCGGTGCGGGTCACGCGCTGGGACCGGGCGGCGGCCCGCGGCGGCATGCTCGCCGCGCCGCTGGCCGGGCTGGTGGTGGGCGTCGCGTCGGCGGCGGCCGGCGGGGTGCTCGTCGCGCTGGGCGCGGCGCCCCTGCTCGCGGCGGTCGGCGCGGTCGCGGTGCCCGCGGCCCTCACCCGCGGCCTGCATCTCGACGGGCTCGCCGACACCGCGGACGGGCTGGGCAGCGGCAAGCCCGCGGAGGAGGCGCTGCGGATCATGAAGCAGTCCGACGTCGGGCCGTTCGGCGTCGTCGTGCTCGTCCTGGTCCTGCTCGGGCAGGCGGCCGCGCTGGCCGGGGCGTACGGGCACGGCTGGGTGTACGGGGGCACCGCCGCGGTGCTGGCGGCGGTGGCCGGGCGGACCGCGATGACGGTGGCCTGCCGGCCGGGCGTTCCGGCGGCCCGGCCGGGCGGGCTCGGGGCGGCGGTGGCCGGGGCGGTTCCCCTGGCGGGGGCGCTCGCCGTGGCCGGGGTGGTGGTCGTGCTGGCCTGTGCGGCCGGCGTCCCGTTCGGCGGTTTCACCGCGCTGCGCACGGCGGTGGCCGTCCTGCTCGGGCTGCTCGTGGCCGAGGCGGGGGTGCGGCGCTGCGTGCGGCGGTTCGGCGGGGTCACCGGCGACGTGTTCGGCGCGGCCTGCGAGGTCGCCGCGGCCTCGGCGCTCCTCCCTCTCGCCCTCCGCTAGCCCTCCGCGGGTCGCGGTTCGTCCCAGCCTTCGGCCGGGGGGTGCTCCCGACAGGGGCGACCGGCCACCGGCCGGTGGTCCGGAGCGGACCGAAGCGCCCCTTGTGGCGGGTGTCGGAGTGCGGCGCCACTGTGGCTCGTCGCGTTGGGGGGCACCTCCCGGCCGAAGGCCGGGGGACCTCGCGTCCCTGGAGGGCTGAGCCTCGGCCGCGCAGGGCGAACCGCGGTGGCAGGCGGGGAGGGTGGAGGCCCGGGCAAGGGGGCCCGGCGTACCCTCGGAGGGTTCACCGGCTCGCGCCCCGCCCCGCTGATGTGGCGGAATACGATGCGGGAGCCGGGCCGGGCCACCCACCGGCCACCACAGGACCTCAACCGAATAGGACCTCACCCACCGTGACTGCTCTGACTCTCAGTACCTCTTCCGCCGCAGCGTTGCGGGCGGACGCCGTCGTCGTGGGCCTGGCCAAGGGCGCCAAGGGCCCGCGGCTCGCCCCGGGAGCGGAAGCCGTGGACGCCGCGTTCGACGGCAAGCTCGCCGCCGTGCTGGAGACGCTGGGAGCGTCCGGCGCCGAGGGCGAGGCCACCAAGGTGCCCGCGCCGTCCGGTGTGAAGGCCGCGGTCGTCCTCGCGGTGGGCCTGGGTGACGCGCCCGAGGACGGCGACGGCTACGACCTGGAGGCCCTGCGCAAGGCCGCGGGCGTCGCGGGCCGCAGCCTGTCCGGTGCCAAGAAGGCCGCGTTCGCGCTGCCCGCGGGCGACGCCGCGGAGGTCGAGGCGGTCGCCACCGGCGCCCTGCTCGGCGCCTACGCGTTCACCGCGTACCAGACGGAGAACGGCGCCGCGGGCAAGGGCTCGCTGGGCGAGGTCGCGATCGTCGGCGCGAAGCCGCGCGACAAGGAGCACAAGGCGGCCGCCGAGCGCGCCACCGCGGTGGCCGCGGAGGTCAACCGGGCCCGCGACCTCGTCAACACGCCCTCCAACGACCTGGACCCGAAGGCGTTCGCCGCCGAGGTCACCGCGGCCGGCAAGGAGTTCGGCCTGAAGGTCGAGGTGCTGGACGAGAAGGCGCTCGCCAAGGGCGGCTACGGCGGCCTGATCGGCGTCGGCCGCGGCTCGGCGACCCCGCCGCGCCTGGTGCGCGTGGCGTACAAGCACCCGAAGGCCACCCACACCCTCGCCTTCGTCGGCAAGGGCATCACGTACGACTCGGGCGGCATCTCGCTGAAGCCGGCCGGCCACAACGAGACGATGAAGTGCGACATGAGCGGCGCCGCCGCGGTGTTCGGCGCGGTCGTCGCGGCCGCCAAGCTGGGCCTGCGGGTCAACGTCACCGGCTGGCTGGCGCTGGCCGAGAACATGCCCGGCGGCAACGCGACCCGTCCCGGCGACGTCCTGCGGATGTACAGCGGCAAGACCGTCGAGGTGCTGAACACCGACGCCGAGGGCCGGCTGGTGCTGGCCGACGCGCTGGCCCGGGCGTCGGAGGAGGCGCCGGACGCGATCGTGGACGTGGCGACGCTGACCGGCGCGATGGTGCTGGCGCTGGGCGACGGCCGCTTCGGCATCATGTCCAACGACGACGCGTTCCGCACCGCCGTGCACGCCACGGCGCTCGCGGAGGGCGAGGACTCCTGGCCGATGCCGCTGCCGCAGCAGCTGCGCAAGACCTTCGACTCCCCCACCGCGGACATCGCGAACATGGGCGTGCGCCCGGGCGGCGGCCTGATCGCCGGCCTGTTCCTGAAGGAGTTCGTGGGCGAGGGCATCACCTGGGCGCACCTCGACATCGCCGGTCCGGCGTTCAACGAGGGCTCCTCGTTCGGCTACACCCCCAAGGGCGGTACGGGCACCGCGGTGCGCACGCTGGTGGCGCTGGCCCGCAAGGCCGCGGAGGGCGACCTGCTCTGAGCGGGTGACTTCCCTCACGTACGGCCCCGGATGTTCCACTCCGGGGCCGTACTGCCGCTGACTGCGCACAGCCCGATGACTCGTCGGCCGCTGAGAAGTGCGAAGATGTTGTCTCGGCACGACAGGGCCCCCTTTGAGACAAAGCGGCCGAACCTAGCCGCCGCCCGGTCATGGTGGACCGGCTCCGGCGTACCCATGCATGGAGGACGTGACGTGGCGAACGACGCCAGCACTGTTTTCGACCTAGTGATCCTCGGCGGTGGCAGTGGCGGCTACGCTGCCGCTCTGCGTGCCGCGCAGCTGGGACTGGACGTCGCCCTGATCGAGAAGAACAAGCTCGGGGGCACCTGTCTGCACCAGGGATGCATTCCCACCAAGGCGCTGCTGCACGCCGGCGAGATCGCCGACCAGGCTCGTGAGAGCGAGCAGTTCGGTGTGAAGGCGACGTTCGAGGGCATCGACATCGCCGCCGTACTGAAGTACAAGGACGATGTCATCTCCGGCCTGTACAAGGGCCTGCAGGGCCTGGTGGCCTCGCGCAAGGTGACGTACATCGAGGGTGAGGGGCGGCTGTCCTCCCCGACCTCGGTCGACGTCAACGGCCAGCGGATCGAGGGCCGCCACGTGCTGCTCGCGACCGGCTCCGTGCCGCGCTCGCTGCCCGGCCTGACGATCGACGGCAACCGCATCATCTCCTCGGACCACGCCCTGGTGCTGGACCGCGTGCCGAAGTCCGCGATCATCCTGGGCGGCGGCGTCATCGGCGTCGAGTTCGCCTCGGCGTGGAAGTCCTTCGGCACCGACGTGACGATCGTCGAGGGCCTGCCCCACCTGGTGCCGGTCGAGGACGAGAACAGCTCGAAGCTGCTGGAGCGGGCGTTCCGCAAGCGCGGCATCAAGTTCAACCTGGGCACCTTCTTCCAGAGCGCCGAGTACACCGCCGACGGGGTCAAGGTGACCCTGGCCGACGGCAAGACCTTCGAGGGCGAGGTGCTGCTGGTCGCGATCGGCCGCGGCCCGGTCTCGCAGAACCTCGGTTACGAGGAGCAGGGCGTCGCGATGGACCGCGGCTATGTCCTGGTCGACGAGTTCATGCGCACCAACGTGCCGACCATCTCCGCCGTCGGCGACCTGGTGCCCACCCTCCAGCTGGCCCACGTCGGCTTCGCGGAGGGCATCCTCGTCGCGGAGCGCCTGGCCGGTCTGAAGACCGTGCCGATCGACTACGACGGCGTGCCGCGCGTGACGTACTGCCACCCGGAGGTCGCCTCCGTCGGTGTCACCGAGGCCAAGGCCAAGGAGCTGTACGGCGCGGACAAGGTCGTCACCCTCAAGTACAACCTGGCCGGCAACGGCCGCAGCAAGATCCTCAAGACCTCGGGCGAGGTCAAGCTCGTCCAGGTGCGCGACGGGGCCGTCGTGGGTGTCCACATGGTCGGCGACCGGATGGGTGAGCAGGTCGGCGAGGCTCAGCTGATCTACAACTGGGAGGCGCTGCCGACCGAGGTCGCGCAGCTCATCCACGCCCACCCGACGCAGAGCGAGGCCCTCGGCGAGGCCCACCTCGCGCTCGCGGGCAAGCCGCTGCACTCGCACGACTGACCCTCCGCACGCCCACCCCATCCGCACCGATCCGTTAAGGAGCAACCGCAACCATGGCGGTTTCCGTAACCCTGCCGGCGCTCGGCGAGAGCGTGACCGAGGGCACCGTCACCCGCTGGCTGAAGGCCGAAGGTGAGCACGTCGAGGCCGACGAGCCGCTGCTCGAGGTCTCGACCGACAAGGTCGACACCGAGATCCCCTCCCCCGCGTCGGGCGTGCTCGCGTCCATCAAGGTCGCGGAGGACGAGACGGTCGAGGTCGGCGCCGAGCTGGCCGTCATCGACGACGGCAGCGGCGCGCCCGCCGCCGCTCCGGCTCCGGCCGCGCAGGCCGCGCCCGCCCCGGCGGCCCCGGCTCCCGCGGCTCCGGCCCCGGTCGCCGCGCAGCCCGAGGCTCCGGCCGCGCCGGCTCCGGCCGCTCCGGCGGCCGCGCCCGCCGGTGGCGCGTCCGGCACCGACGTGGTGCTGCCGGCGCTCGGCGAGTCCGTCACCGAGGGCACCGTCACCCGCTGGCTGAAGGCCGTCGGCGAGTCGGTCGAGGCCGACGAGCCGCTGCTGGAGGTCTCGACGGACAAGGTCGACACCGAGATCCCGTCGCCGGTCGCCGGCACGCTGCTGGAGATCCTGGTCCAGGAGGACGAGACGGCGGAGGTCGGCGCCAAGCTGGCCGTCGTCGGCGTCGCCGGTGCCGCGCCCGCCGCGGCCCCCGCGCCCGCGGCCCCGGCTCCGGCCCCCGCGGCTCCGGCCGCCCCGGCTCCGGCCCCCGCCGCTCCGGCTCCCACGCCGGTCGCGGCTCCCGCGCCCGCCCCGGTGGCTCCCGCTCCGGCGGCCCCGGCTCCGGCGCCCGCCCCGGTGACCCCCGCCCCGGCCGCCCCGGCTCCGGCGGTCTCCGCCACGGCCCCGGTGGACGACGGCGCGTACGTCACGCCGCTGGTCCGCAAGCTCGCGGCGGAGAACGGCGTCAGCCTGGCGTCGGTGCAGGGCACCGGCGTCGGCGGCCGGATCCGCAAGCAGGACGTGCTGGCCGCCGCGGAGGCCGCCACGGCCGCCACGGCGACGCCCGCCGCTCCGGCCGCGGCCGCCCCGAAGGCGGCGCAGGCGGTCTCCCCGCTGCGCGGCCAGACGGTCAAGATGACCCGCATCCGCAAGGTCATCGGCGACAACATGATGCTGGCCCTGCACTCGCAGGCCCAGCTGACGACCGTCGTCGAGGTGGACGTCACCCGCATCATGCGGCTGCGCCAGCAGGCCAAGGCGGCGTTCCAGGCCCGCGAGGGCGTGAAGCTGTCGCCGATGCCGTTCTTCGTCAAGGCGGCGGCCCAGGCGCTGAAGGCCCACCCGGTCGTCAACGCCCGGATCAACGGCGACGAGGGCACCATCACCTACTTCGACACCGAGAACATCGGTATCGCGGTGGACTCCGAGAAGGGTCTGATGACCCCGGTCATCAAGGGCGCCGGCGACCTCAACATCGCCGGGATCGCCAAGAAGACCGCGGAGCTGGCGGGCAACGTCCGGGCCAACAAGATCACCCCGGACGACCTGGCCGGTGCGACCTTCACCATCAGCAACACCGGCTCGCGCGGTGCGCTGTTCGACACGGTGATCGTCCCGCCGAACCAGGCCGCGATCCTCGGCATCGGCGCGACCGTCAAGCGCCCGGTGGTCGTGGAGACCGCCGAGGGCACGGTCATCGGCGTGCGGGACATGACGTACCTGTCGCTCTCCTACGACCACCGGCTGGTGGACGGTGCCGACGCGGCCCGTTACCTGTCCGCGGTCAAGGAGATCCTGGAGGCCGGCGAGTTCGAGGTCGAGCTCGGCCTGTAGGTCCCCGGCGGGCTCCGCTCGCGGTATCCGGCGCCCCCGCCCCGACACGTCGGGACGGGGGCGCCGCCGTCCCTGGGGCGGGAAAGCGGAGGGCGACCGGGCAGGACCGACCGCAGACCGGCCGCGGGCGGCTGCACCCTTGCCGCCAGGCCGTATCGTCTATGTCACGCAAAGCGTGAAGGAGTGCCCCGTGATGGCCTCAGCCGCCCCCAACCTGATCGTGCACAGCCTGCGCGAGCAGATCCGCGAGCACATCCTCGAAGGCATCATCAGCGGCCGCTGGAAGCCGGGCGAGCGCATCGTCGAGCGCAGGATCGCGGCGGAACTCCAGGTCAGCCAGACGCCGGTGCGGGAGGCGCTGCGCGAGCTGGAGAGCCTGCGGCTGATCGAGTCGGCGCCGAACAAGGGCGTGCGGGTGCGCAGCCTGACGGCCGACGACCTCAAGGAGAGCTATCCGGTGCGCGCCGGCCTGGAGCAGGTCGCCGCGGAACTGGCCGCCGAGCGGCTGGCCGAGGACCCGTCGGCGCTGGAGCGGGAGGTCACCGCGCTGCGGGAGGCCGACGCGGCCCTGGACGGCGAGGCCCAGGTGCGGCACACCGTGGCGTTCCACCAGGAACTGGTGCGGGCGGCCGGCAACGCGGTCCTCACCCACGCCTGGCACTCGCTGGGCATCGAGGTGTGGACGACGCTGTCGATCCGCTGGCTGAGCCCGGCGCCGCGGGCGTACGCGGAGGAGCACCAGGAGATCGTCGACGCGTTCCTGCGCCGGGACCCGGAGATCACCACGATCGTCAAGGAGCACGTGCTCAGCTGCGCCCCACAGGTCTAGGGTCCGCCCCGCCCGGCGGGGCGGACCCGCCGGGCGGGGCCGTACTCCTCGTGGGCGGGGCCGCGCCGCTCTTTCCCAGGCCGCATCCGCTCTTTCCAAGGCCACACCCGGCTGACACTGCGTGCCTTCAAGGCTGGCATCCCGTGCCGACTTTTCTTTTCCAGGCCGTCGACCATTGATCGATCATCGATCGCGGAGTTATCGTCCTTTCCGGGGAGCGACCTGTCGTGCCGACATGCTCTTTCCCAACCCCTCCCTCCGTTCGGAAGGCGGCCACCCATGCCCGACGCCGTACGACTGACCCGGCCCAGCCAGCTCGACCAGATCCCCGACCGGGACTCCGAGGAGACCGCGGAGTGGCGGGCGTCCCTGGACGCCGTCGCTCAGGCCGCGGGCCCGCAGCGGGCCGCGTACCTCATGCAGCGGACCCTGGAGCACGCCCAGGAGATCATCCCGGCCGGGTCCGGCGGCGCCGCGCTGCCGAAACTGCTCGAGACCGAGTACCTCAACACGATCCCGACCTCCGCCGAGCCCGCGTACCCGGGCGACGAGGCGCTTGAGGCCCGGATCACCGCCTGGAACCGCTGGAACGCCGCGGCGATGGTGACCCGCGGCAGCCGCCAGGGCCTCGGCGGCCACATCGCCACGTTCGCGTCGGCGGCCTGGCTGTACGAGACCGGCTTCCAGCACTTCTTCCGCGGGAAGGAGGGCCCGGGCTCCGGCGACCAGCTGTACATCCAGGGCCACGCCTCCCCCGGCATCTACGCCCGCGCGTTCCTGGAGGGCCGCCTCACCGAGGCCCAGCTGGACCGCTTCCGCCAGGAGGCCGGCGGCGACGGCCTGCCCTCCTACCCGCACCCGCGGCGGCTGCCGTGGCTGTGGGAGTTCCCCACCGTCTCCATGGGCCTCGGCCCGCTGTCGGCGATCTACCAGGCGCGGTTCAACCGCTACCTGGAGCACCGCGGCATCAAGGACACCTCCGACTCGCACGTCTGGGCGTTCCTCGGCGACGGCGAGATGGACGAGCCGGAGTCGACCGCGGCCCTGGCGCTGGCCGGCCGTGAGGGTCTGGACAACCTGACCTTCGTCGTCAACTGCAACCTGCAGCGCCTCGACGGCCCGGTCCGCCCCAACTTCCGGATCGTGCAGGAGCTGGAGGCGCAGTTCCGCGCCGCCGGCTGGAACGTCGTCAAGGCCCTGTGGGGCACCGCCTGGGACGAGGTGTTCGCCCGGGACGTCGACGGCGCGCTGCTCGGCCGCCTGCGGCAGACCCCGGACGCGCAGTTCCAGACGTACGCCACGCGTGACGCGGCCTACATCCGCGACCACTTCTTCGGCGCCGACGCGTCGCTGCGCGCGATAGCCGCGGGGCTGACCGACGCGAAGCTGCTGGAGCTGTTCCAGACGTCCCGCGCGGGCCACGAACCGCGCAAGGTGTACGCGGCGTACCGCGCGGCCACGGAGCACAAGGGCGCCCCGACGGTGATCCTCGCCCAGACGGTGAAGGGCTACACCCTCGGCGCGGGTTTCGAGTCGCGCAACGCCAACCACCAGATGAAGAAGCTCACGGGCGCGCAGTTCCGCACGATGCGCGACCTGCTGGAGCTCCCCATCCCGGACAGCGCGCTGGACGCCGACGTCGTCCCGTACTGGCACCCCGGTGAGAACTCGCCCGAGGCCCGGTACCTGCGCGAGCGGCGCGCCGCGCTCGGCGGTCCGGCCCCGGCCCGCAAGGTCGTCGCCGCGCCCCTGCCGATGCCCGCGGAGAAGGCGTTCACCGCCCTCCACAAGGGCTCCGGCGGCCAGGAGATCGCCACCACGATGGCGTTCGTCCGGCTGGTGAAGGACCTGATGCGGGAGAAGGAGACCGGCCGCCGCTGGGTGCCGGTGGTGCCCGACGAGGCCCGCACCTTCGGCATGGAGTCGCTGTTCCCGACCGCCGGCCTGTACTCGCCCAAGGGGCAGACGTACGACCCGGTCGACCGTGACCAGCTCCTGTACTACAAGGAGGCGAAGGACGGCCAGATCCTCAACGAGGGGATCACCGAGGCCGGTTCGCTCGCCGACTTCACGGCCGCGGCCACGTCGTACGCCACCCACGGCGAGCCGATGATCCCGTTCTACATCTTCTACTCGATGTTCGGGTTCCAGCGCACCGCCGACCAGTTCTGGGCGCTCGCCGACCAGCTGGGCCGCGGCTTCGTGATCGGCGCGACGGCCGGCCGCACCACGATGACCGGTGAGGGCCTGCAGCACGCCGACGGCCACTCGCACCTGCTGGCGTCCACCAACCCGGCGGCGATCTCCTACGACCCGGCGTTCGCGTACGAGGTCGCGGTGATCGTCCGTGAGGGCCTGCGGCGGATGTACGGGCCGGAGCGGGGTGGCACGGCGGGCGGAGACGCCGGAGCCGCCGGAGCCGCCGAGGACAGGGACGTCTTCTACTACCTGACGGTCTACAACGAGCCGAAGGTCCAGCCGGCCATGCCCGAGGGCGTGGAGGAGGGCATCCTCAAGGGCCTGTACCGCTACCAGCGGGCGGCCGACGCGGTGCGCACCCCGGACGACGCCCCGCAGCTCCAGCTGCTGGCCTCCGGCACCGCCATCCACTGGGTGCTCGAGGCGCAGCGGCTGCTGGCCGAGGACTGGGGTGTGGCCGCCGACGTGTGGTCCGCGCCGTCCTGGACGGAGCTGCGGCGTGACGCGATGGAGTGCGACGCGGCGCGGATGCGCGGCGAGGACCGGGTGCCGTACGTGACCCGGGCCCTGGCCGGCGCGGCCGGCCCGGTCGTGGCGGTCAGCGACTGGATGCGGGCCGTGCCCGACCAGATCGCCCCGTGGGTCGAGCAGGACTGGACGTCGATCGGCACCGACGGGTTCGGCCTGTCCGACACCCGTGAGGCGGCCCGCCGCCACTTCGGCGTCGACCCGCAGTCCGTGGTCGTCCAGGCACTCGGCGCCCTGGCCCGGCGCGGCGACGTGAAGCCGGAGACGGTCAGGAAGGCCGCCGAGAAGTACGGCCTCTGAGAGGCGACCGGAGGGGTGCCGCGCCATGGACTTCGGCGCGGCACCCCCGGGCGTTTCTCCACCACCGCCCGAACCCCGGGGGGCGTCCCGGGATCAACCCGGCACCCGCCCCTTGAGACACACCCGCCCCTGGGGCAGCAGGCGTTCGGTCGGAAAGCAGCCAACCTACCGGCCGGAAAGGGATTGCCGCCCGCTCCGCGCAGCGGCTACGGTCCCCCGGATGCCTGCCAACCCGATCCCGCTGACCGCGCCCACGGCCGAGGACTTCCGTGCCTGGCACCGGGTGCAGAGCGCGGCCCTCGCCCACGACCGGCCCGACGAGCCGGTCCCGGTGGAGGACGCCGTGCGGGCGCGCCTGACCACCCCGGGCGCCGACAGCACAGTGGTGCTGTGGCTGGTCCGCGGCACCGCGGGGGAGCCCGTGGCCACCGCGGCGCTGCGGCTGTTCTCCCGGCCCGGCCACGTCCACCTCGCCGAGGTCGACATGACCGTGCACCCGGCGCACCGGCGGCTCGGCGCCGGATCGCGGCTGCTGTCCACGGTCACCGACGCGGCCCGCGGAGCCGACTGCCGCGGCATCGTCACCGAGGTCACCGCCGGCACGCCCGGCGAGGGCTTCCTGGCCGCCCGCGACTTCACGCCGGTGCTGCGGCTCACGCGGCTGCGGCTGGCCCTGGCCGAGGCCCCCGAGCAGATCGGCAGGCTCCCCGACGTCCCCCACGCCGGCTACCGGCTCACCGCCTGGGACGGCGTCGTCCCCGACGAACTCGCCGCGGCCTTCACCCGCGCCCGCGCCGGCACGGCCGGTGCGGCCGCCGGCGGCCCGGACCTCGGCGACGGCGGCTGGGACGAGGCGCGGGTCCGCGCCGCCGCCGAGGCCGTCGCCGCGCGCGGGGAGCGGCTGCTGACCGTCGCGGCGGTCAGCGAGGCCGACGGCGAGGTGGCCGGCTACACCGAACTCGTCCTGCCCGCCGGCCTGTCGGGCCGCGCCCAGCAGTACGACACCGCGGTGCTGCCCGAGCACCGCGGCCACGGCCTCGGCCTGTGGCTCAAGGCCGCCATGCTGCGCCGGGTGCGGTCCGGGCACCCGGGCATCACCGAGATCCAGGCGGACAACGCCGACGAGAACCGACACATGCTCGCCGTCAACACGGCGCTCGGCTTCCGCCCCCGGCACCGGACCGTGAAATACCGGCTCGACCTGCGCAAGCGCTGACATCTCCCCCCGGCCCGGCCCGCCCGAACGTAACGACACGGGCGCATCCCGGCCGGTCCGCGTGCAGTGCGGCGCGCCAACCGGGAAGCTGGACGCGTGATGGACGAGACGGAGTTCTGGGAGATCGTCGACAGCTCGCGCGAGGCCGCGGACGGTGATCCCGAGGAGCACGCCGACCTGCTCGTCGAGCGCCTCGCGCAGCTCGACCCGGAGGCCGTGCTCGACTTCGCGCGCCACTTCGAGACGCGCTTCGCCCGGGCGTTCCGCTGGGATCTGTGGGGCGCGGCCGACATCATGCTCGGCGGCGCGGACGAGGAGTCCTTCGACTACTTCCGCTGCTGGCTGATCGGCCAGGGCCGGCACGTCTTCGAGGGCGCGCTCGCCGCGCCGGACGACCTGGCGTTCCTGGTCCCGGAGTTCGACCCCGAGACGGACGGCGACGCGGAGGACCTGGGCTACGCGGCGGACGAGGCGTACGAACAGCTCACCGGCGTCCGCCTCCCCGACCTCGAACTCCCCCGCCAGGGTGTGCCCGAAGGGGAGGCGCTCGACTTCGACAACGAGGGCACGATGGCTCTGCGCTACCCCCACCTCTGGCCCCGCTTCGTCTGACCCGGGTTCCCCCGCGAGCGCCCTGCCCGGCGGGACGCTCGCCCGTCCCCGCGGGCGAGGGGTCAGCCGCGGGAACGCGGGGCCCCAGGCACCGGCGGACCACCGGACGGTGGGCCGGGGCGGACCCGACAGTCCCTTCGGGGCGGATGGCGGCGTGCGGCACCGCCACGGCCTGCCACGCGACACCTCCCGGCCGAAGGCCGCGAAATCCCACGCCCCCGTCCTCCCGGGCTCGCCCCGCGCGAGCGGAAGTCACCCGCGGGAACGCGAAGTCCCCCCGCCCCGGCCCACTGCTGGGCGGTGGGCCGGGGCGGACGGGGACCTCGCGCCCCGGGGGCGCTACGCCGCCTCGGGGGCGGCGGGGCGGGACGCGCGCATGTCGTGGAGGGCGGCCGCGGCCGCCCGGCGGCCGGAGTGGAGTGCGCCCTGGACGGAACTGGTGTCGCGGTGGTCGCCGCACACGTAGAGGCCCGCGAGGAGCCGGACCGGCCGGTGCAGGTCGTGCGGCGTGGGCATCGCCGGCACCGCGTCGGGATCCGTGTGCATCGCGAGCAGCTCCCACCGCTCGGTCGGCGTCTCGTACAGCTCCGCCAGATGCGCCCGGATCGACTTGTCGTCCTCGCCGTCCGGTGGCGGCCCGAGCACCACGGAACTGACCAGCGCCCGTCCGGCGGGCGCCCGGCTCGGATCGACCACGCTCGCCGGGAAGGTGTGCGAGACCGGGCCCAGCCGGTCCGCGTCCAGCACCAGCGCCGGCTCGCGCACCGCGGCCACGGGCGCCGCGTGGTGCACCACCGTCACCTGGTGGAACCCGGGCAGCCTCAGCCCCGGCAGCAGCGCGCACGCCGACCGCGCGTCGGTCGCCACGACCACGCCGCGGCACGGCAGTTCGGCTCCGTCCTCGGTGAGCACCGCGTTGACCGCGACCCGCGTCGCGCGCGTCCCCAGCCGCACGGTGCCCGGCGGCAGCGCCTCGGCCAGCCGCGCCGGAACGCTCGCCGCGCCGCCCGCCGGCAGACACGTACGGCCCCGTGCGAACGCCCGCAGCTCCAGGTCCGCGACCCTGCTGGACGTGCCCAGTTCGGGGTCGCACAGCAGCGCCGCCAGCAGCGGCCGCAGGAACCCGTCGACGGTGCGCGGCGCGAACCCGCGCGCGCTCAGCGCCTGCGCGGCCGTCGTCTCCGGGCGCGCGCCCAGCCGCGCGGCGGGCGTGCCGGCCAGTCGGTTCAGCGTCGCGCCGAGCCTGGCCTTGTCCAGCGCGGAGCCGATCGGCGCCCGCGGCGAGCTGAACGGGACGCGAAGGCCCCGCGGATCGCCCACCCGGTAGCCGCGGCCCGCGCCGCGCAGCACCGCGCCCGGCGCGACCGGCGCCAGCGGCAGTGCGCGCAGTTCCGCGCTGCGGTGCAGTTCGGGATAGGAGGTGTTGAGCAGTTGAGGGCCGCGGTCGAGCCGGAAGCCGTCCACCGTGTCGGTGGCCATCCGGCCGCCCACCCGTTCCGCGGCCTCCAGGACGGTGACCGACAGGCCGCCGTCCACCAGGTGCCGGGCGGCGGCCAGCCCCGCCAGTCCCGCACCGATCACGATCACGTCAGCGGCGGCCACCGCCCCTTGTCCGCGTGCTGGTGAGAGCACGATGCCCCTCCCGGAGATCGGGTCCGTTCCCCGCTCGCGCCGGGGTGGCGCCCTGGAGCACCGCCGACGCTGGTAGGGGTCATGCCCCCAACAAAGGCAAACGATGCGGGACCGACCCGACGTTTCCGGACTTCCCGCCGTCAGGAAGCCGACAGCGCGGCCCTGAGGGCCTGGTCGATCTCCGGGTACCGGTACGTGAAGCCGGCGTCGAGCAGCTTCCGCGGCCGGACCCGCTGGCTGCCGAGCACGTCGCCGGCGAACTCGCCGAGGACGGTGCGCAGGACGGGCCCGGGCACGCTCGCCAGCGTCGGACGCCGCAACACGCGGCCCATCGCCCTGGTGACCTCACGGTTCGTCAGCGGTTCCGGCGCGGTGAGGTTGACCGGGCCGGACACGCCGGGGGTGTCGATCAGGAAGCGCAGCGCGGCGATCTCGTCGGCCAGCGCGATGAAGCTCCAGTACTGCCGGCCGCTGCCCAGCCGGCCGCCGAGGCCGGCCCGGAAGAGGGGGAAGAGCGGCGCCCAGGCACCGCCGTTCTTCGCGACGACGAGGCCCGTGCGGGCGTGGACGGTGCGGATGCCGGCGTCGCGGGCCGGGTCCGCGGCGGCCTCCCAGTCGACCACCAGGTCGGCGAGGAAGCCCTCGCCGGCCGGGCTGCTCTCGTCGACCCAGCCGTCGCCGGTCTCGCCGTAGTAGCCGATGGCGCTGCCGCACACCAGGACGGAAGGGGGCGTGGGGAGCGCGGCCGCGGCACGGGCGAGGGTGCGGGTGCCGTTGACGCGGCTGTCGCGCAGGACCTTCTTGCGGTCGTCGGTCCAGCGGCGGTCGCCGATGCCGGCGCCGGCGAGGTGGACGACGGCCTGGCAGCCGGCCAGGGCGTCGGTGTCGACGGTTCCGGCGTCCGGGTCCCAGCGGGCCTCGCCCGGGCCTTTAGGGGCGTGCCGCACGAGACGGAGG
The DNA here is from genome assembly GCF_900110255.1 of Actinacidiphila rubida. Taxonomy (GTDB): domain Bacteria; phylum Actinomycetota; class Actinomycetes; order Streptomycetales; family Streptomycetaceae; genus Actinacidiphila; species Actinacidiphila rubida. The sequence goes on along the minus strand of NZ_FODD01000021.1, from coordinate 152,168 downwards.
ACGTCGTGCCCGTCGGCCGCGAGGGCTGTCGCGAGGGCGCCGCCGATCAGTCCGCTGGTTCCGCTCACCGCGATCTTCATTCCGCCATCCTTCCAGGCACCGCGGCCCTGCGCCGGGCCGCCCGTCCGCCACTCGCGTGGTGCGTCCCTTCTTCCCTGCGGCCCGCTTCCTCCCTGTGGCCGGCGGCGGTAACCCGCGCCCCTGGGCGGTGACGCCGCGCCCGCTCAGGGCGCACCCGGGAGGAGGGGGCGCGACCCGGCGGCACGGGCAACCGCGCGACCGCCCCGCGGGCCCGCACGCCGCCACCGCCCCGAAGGGGCTGTGCGGTCCGCTCCGGACCACCGGCCGGTGGCCGTTCGCCCGCGCCGGGGCGCGCCTCCCGGCCGAAGGCCGGTGGTCGTCGGGTCCCCTCAGGCTCTCCCCCAGCGCGCGCGGCGAACCCCCCTCGGACGGGCGGCCCCGCCCGGTGCCCGCCCCGGGCGGACCGGTCCGTCCGGGGCTGCCCGCCGGTCGCCGGCCGAACGCACGGGAGCACGGGAGCACCGGAGCACCGGCCGCACAGGGCGAGCGCCCGCCCGGGAGGGCACCCGGACGGACCGGCGGGCCCGTCCCGGGCGTGGGAGTCACGTGCGGGGTGCCGTGAGGCGGTCGCGGAAGGCGCGGGCGGGGGCGGTGTCGCGGTAGGGGTCGAGGCGGCGGCCGAAGTCGCGGACGTACTCCGTGGCGCGGGCGGACCGCAGGTCACCCGCCGCCCGGACGGCCTCGTACGCGTGGGCGCACGCCGCGTCGACCTCGCCGAGGCCCAGCCGCGCGGAGGCCAGGACCGTGCGGCAGAAGACGCGGCTGCGCGCGTACCCGGGGCCGCGCAGCTGCAGGGAGCGCTCGGCGTGCTGGACGGCCGGCCGCCACTGCTGCAGGTCGCGGTGGCAGTGCCCGAACTCGTCGGCGAGCTGGGCCTCGTCGAAGAAGCGGGCCCACGGCGGCACCTCGTCGCCCGCCCGCGCGGCGCCGAGCGCGCGCTCGGCCCGGGCCAGCGCGGCCGTGCAGGCGCGGCTCTCGCCGAGCAGGCCGTGGCCGCGCGCCTCGGCCGCGTGCAGCAGCGCCTGCACGGTGAGCGGCGCACCGGTGCCGACCCCCTGCTGGGCGACCCTGGCCAGTTGCACGGCCTCCCGCCCGTGGCCGAGGTGGACCGCCTGGCGGCTCATCGTCACCAGCACGTACCCGCCGTAGGCCCGGTCCCCCGCCGCCTGCGCCAGCCGCAGCGCCTGGACGAAGTACCGCTGGGCGAGGCCGTGCGCGCCGATGTCGTAGGAGGTCCAGCCGGCGAGCCGGGTGAGGTCGGCGACCGCGGCGAACAGGCGGCGGCCCAGCACCTCGCTGTAGGTGCCGCGCAGCATCGGCTCGGCCTCGTGCTCCAGGTAGCGCACGAGGGCCTGCCGGGCGTGGCCGCCGCCGTACGCGTGGTCGAGGGAGCGGAAGAGCTCCCCGACGGCGCCGACCGCGGCGACGTCGCCGCCGCCGACCCGCGTACCGGCGGCCCTGGGCGGCTCCGCGGCCGCCCCGCCCGCGGCCCCCGCGGGTTGGCCGCCGGTGCGGTGACCCCGCGACTGGGCCGGTACGCGCAGGTCGCCCGGCGCGGGCGGCACGACGGTGTCGTCGGCCCGCCCGATCAGCCAGTCGCGGCTGGGGACGACCAGTCCGGCCGGGGTGAACGCGATCTTCCGCAGCTCCGCCTGGCTGCCGGTGTCCTTGCGCCACAGGCCGCTGACGATGTCCACGGCCTCCAGCGGCGTGGCCGCGTACTCGAGTCCGGCGTAGACCGGCGCGCAGGCGTCGAGGCCGAGGTCCTGGGCGGACAGCCGCCGCCCGAGGCGCTGCGTGAACACCTCGGCGATCAGCGCGGGCGTGGTGCCGCGCGGCTGCTGGCCGCGCAGCCACCGGGTGACGGAGGTCTTGTCGTAGCGCAGGTCCAGGCCGTGCTCGATGCCGAGCTGGTCGACCCGGCGGGCGAGCCCCGCGTGGGAGAAGCCGGCCTCCGTGATGAGCGCGGCGAGCCTGCGGTTGGGGCGGATCTGCCGGGTCGGGCCGGGCGGGCCGGCGGCGCGGCCGGCCGCCTGACCGGCCGCCTGACCGGTCACTTGCCCGGCCAAGGGCCCGGCCTCGTCGTCGTCCGGGCGCTGGTCGTCGCGGCCCCTGGTGTCCGGGCCTGCCGTCGGGCGGTGGGAGGTTCGCTGCGGGGCACGTTCCGTCATCGGCGGTGCGGTCCACTTCCGTGGGAGGTCTCGGATCGGCGCGAATGTAACGGTCAGTACCCACCCCTTGACCGTCACAGCCGAACGTTCCCCCGAACGAGCGACAACAAGGGGTATTACCGGGTAAACCTCCCCCTACCGGTCACGCCGCCGTGGTAGGACCCCGGGCGCGTCGGACGGCCGGGCCGCCGCCGTACAGTGAGGGAGGCAGCGAGACGGTGCGGCGTGGGACCCACGGCCGGCCGGCCGCTGAGGACTGCGGAGGAGTCACCGTGAGGGAGTTGGACTTCGTCCACCTGGGGTTCGGCGAGCAGGCCGTGGAGTACACCGAGGCGTGGCAGGAGCAGCGCCGGGTGCACGCCGCCCGCTTCGCCGACGAGGTGCCGGACACCTGCCTGCTGCTGGAGCACCCCCCGGTGTACACCGCCGGCCGCCGCACGGCCGACGACGAACGGCCGCTGGACGGCACCCCGGTGGTGGACGTGGACCGCGGCGGCAAGATCACCTGGCACGGCCCCGGCCAGCTCGTCGGCTACCCGATCCTGAAGCTGCCGCGCCCGGTGGACGTGGTCGCGCACGTGCGCCGGCTGGAGGACGCGCTGATCCGGGTGGCCGCGGAGTTCGGCGTGGAGACGACCCGGGTCGAGGGCCGGTCCGGCGTGTGGGTGCTGGGCGACGCGGTTCCCGAGCGCCCCGCCGGCGGCCTTACCCTGGACTTCGACCCGCGGCTGGCGGACGAGGAGTTCGACCCGCGGCTGAGCGGCCCGGAGTACGCGCCGTCGAACGCGGGTCAGCGCGGTGAGGACCGCAAGCTCGCGGCGATCGGCATCCGGGTCGCCAAGGGCGTGACGATGCACGGCTTCGCCTTCAACTGCAACCCCGACAACACCTGGTTCGACCGGATCGTGCCGTGCGGCATCAGGGACGCCGGGGTGACCTCGCTCTCCCAGGAGCTGGGCCGCGAGGTCGGCGTCGCCGAGGTGCTGCCGGTGGTCGAGAAGCACCTTTCCGACGTACTGGGCTCCGCGGCGCCACTGCCGCGTGCCGTCTAGGAATTCCAGGGCGTACCCTGGCGTTTACCGAAGAATCAAAGCCGCAGGCTAAATCTCAGCTGTAGGGAGCCGGTCGTGTCCGCAGTCGCACCCGACGGACGCAAGATGCTGCGCCTGGAGGTCCGCAACAGCCAGACCCCCATCGAGCGCAAGCCCGAGTGGATCAAGACCCGGGCGAAGATGGGCCCCGAGTACACGCAGATGCAGAAACTCGTGAAGAGCGAGGGGCTGCACACCGTGTGCCAGGAGGCCGGCTGTCCCAACATCTACGAGTGCTGGGAGGACCGCGAGGCCACCTTCCTCATCGGCGGTGACCAGTGCACCCGGCGCTGCGACTTCTGCCAGATCGACACCGGCAAGCCGCAGGCGCTGGACCGCGACGAGCCGCGCCGCGTCGGCGAGTCCGTCGTCACGATGGACCTGAACTACGCCACCATCACCGGCGTCGCCCGCGACGACCTGGAGGACGGCGGCGCCTGGCTGTACGCCGAGACCGTCCGGCAGATCCACGCGATGACCGCCGAGCGGGCCGCCGGCCGCACCAAGGTCGAGCTGCTCATCCCGGACTTCAACGCCGAGCCGGCCCAGCTCGCCGAGGTCTTCGGCTCCCGCCCCGAGGTGCTCGCGCACAACGTGGAGACGGTGCCGCGCATCTTCAAGCGCATCCGCCCGGGCTTCCGCTACGAGCGCTCCCTCGAGGTCATCACCCGCGCCCGCGAGGCCGGCCTGGTGACGAAGTCCAACCTGATCCTGGGCATGGGCGAGGAGCGCGAGGAGATCAGCCAGGCGCTGCAGGACCTGTACGACGCGGGCTGCGAGCTGATCACCATCACCCAGTACCTGCGGCCCTCGGTGCGGCACCACCCGGTGGAGCGCTGGGTGAAGCCGGCGGAGTTCGTGGAGCTGAAGGAGGAGGCGGAGGAGATCGGCTACGCGGGTGTCATGTCCGGCCCGCTCGTCCGTTCGTCCTACCGCGCGGGTCGCCTGTTCCAGCAGGCGGTCGACCGCCGCGAGCAGGGCGGTTCGCTCCCCGCCGCGGTCTGAACCGGCACCCGGTGCCGTCCGGCGTCCCCCGGACGGCACCGGTGAGGCTTTCATACGAGATTGACCGGATGGTCACCGGCTGGTAACACATTGTGCCGAGGCTTGGTTTGCGGACACCACCCGAGCCCCGGCTCTCCTGTGTCGCGATGTCCCGCCCTGTCCCACAGCTCCTTCGCAGCCGTCCGAGGGGGACGCCATGCCGTCCGAACCGATCTACTCCCCGCACGTGCGCACTCCGGTTGGCCGGGGACTGCGCGCCGTCGAATCCTTTCTGCTGTCCGGTGGCCAGCAGACGGCCCGGAGGAACGCCTGGGCGGCGGTCGTCGCGGACCGCCAGCGGGCCAGGGACCGCAGGGACGCGGAGCACGAGATGACCGCGCTCACGACCGGCCAGCGGGCCTCGGGCATCCTTCCCGACTGATTCCTGCCGATTCGCGCGGCCCCGTCGTCCGGCCGCGGTGACGCCGTCGCGAGCGGCCACGTATCCTTTGCCGCATGGCGAGGAAGGAAACATCCGAGAACCCTGGGCGTCTTGCACAGATCGCTCAGACCTACAAGATGACCAGGCAGGCCGATTCGAAGATCGGGCTTGTCATTGCGGCTGTGGGAATCGTCACCTTCGGTGTCATCCTCGCCATCGGCTTCTTGATCGGTCACCCGATCTTCGCGGCGATCCTGGGCGCCCTGCTGGGCCTGCTGGCGATGGCCGTCGTGTTCGGCCGCCGTGCCGAGCGGGCGGCCTTCGGGCAGCTGGAGGGCAAGCCGGGCGCCGCCGCCGCGGTGCTGCAGAACGTCGGCCGCGGCTGGACGGTCACCCCCGCGGTGAACATGAACAAGAGCCAGGACGTGGTGCACCGGGCGGTCGGCCGCGCGGGCGTGGTCCTCGTCGGCGAGGGCAACCCGAACCGGGTGAAGGCGCTGCTGGCCACGGAGAAGCGCAAGGTCGCCCGCATCGTGTACGACGTGCCGGTGCACGACTACATCGCCGGTGACGGCGAGGGCCAGCTGCCGCTGAAGAAGATCCGCGCCACGCTGCTGCGCCTGCCGCGCACCCTGAGCGGCCCGAAGGCCACCGAGGTGAACGACCGGCTGCGCGCCATGGGCGACATGATGAGCAACATGCCGATCCCGAAGGGCCCGATGCCCCGCGGCATGCGGATGCCGAAGGGCATGCAGCGCGGCCGCTGAGGCCGGACCGGGCCGGACACGAACGACACGACGACGCCGAAGGGGCGCGGGTTCTCACCCGCGCCCCTTCGGCGTCGTCGTCGGTGCTTCGGCGTGGCTGTCGGACTGTCGGCGTCGGACCGTTCGCCGGAACCGTCAGGCCGGTCGCCGGTGCCGTCAGATCCGGATCTGGACGGCCTTGGCGGCCTTGTCGTGCAGGCCGCGGGTGTCGCGGTCCCAGACCACGGCGGGGATGACCAGGACCAGCAGCACGGTGCGCAGCAGCGCGGCGCCCGGGCCCAGCCGGCCTCCGTCGGCCCGGACCACACGCAGCCGCAGCAGCAGCTTGCCCGGGGTGGCGCCGACCAGGGCGATGCCGATGTAGGCGACGACGCCGAACACGGCGAGTGCCCAGTTCTCGGCCGCCTGGACGTGACGGTGCGCGATGAAGGCGTATGCGATCAGCACGCAGAGGAGCCAGTCGATGAAGAGGGCCGCGATGCGGCGGCCGACCGGTGCGATGGATCCGGGTCCCTCTTCCGGGAGCCCGAGGCGCTCGCCGCGGTAGCCGAATTCGACGCCCATCTGCTCGGCGGCGGCGCGCGGTCCGGAGAGCCACGATCCCATTGCTTCCCTGTTGTCCACGCGTCCACGGTAACCCCCCGCCCGGAGCATCCGTACCGCGCGGGTGCCTGCACCCGGACGGCTGACGCCGAACTCCCCGGCGTCGCGGTTAACGCCGACGAAACAAATGGGTCATGCTGGAGTAATCGCTGATCCCTATGGTCGGGGCGAGTGCGCCACCGCACTGGCCGCACCCCGATCGCCACCCCGACCCCCGGAGGCCGGGCCTAGGAGGAGTTGGATGTTCCAGAACGCCGACGACGTCAACAAGTTCATCTCGGACGAGGACGTCAAGTTCATCGACGTCCGGTTCTGCGACCTGCCCGGCATCATGCAGCACTTCACGGTGCCGGTCTCGTCCTTCGACCCGACCGAGGAGCTGGCCTTCGACGGCTCGTCCATCCGCGGCTTCCAGGCGATCCACGAGTCCGACATGGCGCTGCGCGCGGACCTGTCCACGACCCGCGTGGACCCGTTCCGCAAGGACAAGACCCTCAACATCAACTTCTTCATCCACGACCCGATCACCGGCGAGCAGTACAGCCGTGACCCGCGGAACGTGGCGAAGAAGGCCGAGGCGTACCTCGCGTCGACCGGTATCGCGGACACCGCGTACTTCGGCCCGGAGGCGGAGTTCTACGTCTTCGACAGCGTGCGCTTCGACACCCGCTCGAACGAGGCGTTCTACCACATCGACTCCGAGGCGGGCGCCTGGAACACCGGCGCACTCGAGGACAACCGCGGCTACAAGGTCCGCTACAAGGGCGGCTACTTCCCCGCCCCGCCGGTGGACCACTTCGCCGACCTGCGCGCGGAGATCTCCCTGGAGCTGGAGGCGGCCGGCCTGCAGGTCGAGCGCCAGCACCACGAGGTCGGCACCGCCGGCCAGGCGGAGATCAACTACAAGTTCAACACGCTGCTCGCCGCGGCCGACGACCTGATGCTCTTCAAGTACATCGTGAAGAACGTCGCGTGGCGCAACGGCAAGACCGCGACCTTCATGCCCAAGCCGATCTTCGGTGACAACGGCTCCGGCATGCACGTGCACCAGTCGCTGTGGCAGGGCGGTTCGCCGCTGTTCTACGACGAGGCCGGTTACGCGGGCCTGTCCGACACGGCCCGCTACTACATCGGCGGCATCCTGCGGCACGCCCCGTCGCTGCTGGCCTTCACCAACCCGACGGTGAACTCGTACCACCGCCTGGTCCCGGGCTTCGAGGCCCCGGTCAACCTGGTGTACTCGCAGCGCAACCGGTCCGCCGCGATGCGCATCCCGATCACCGGTGCCAACCCGAAGGCCAAGCGCGTCGAGTTCCGGGCCCCGGACCCGTCCTCGAACCCGTACCTGGCGTTCTCGGCGCTGCTGCTGGCCGGTCTGGACGGCGTGAAGAACAAGATCGAGCCGGCCGAGCCGATCGACAAGGACCTCTACGAGCTGGCTCCCGAGGAGCACGCGAACGTCCCGCAGGTCCCGACGTCGCTGCCCGCCGTCCTCGACGCGCTGGAGCAGGACAACGAGTACCTCCAGGCCGGCGGCGTCTTCACCGCGGACCTGATCGAGACGTGGATCGACTTCAAGCGCACGAAGGAGATCGCCCCGATCCAGCTCCGCCCGCACCCGCACGAGTTCGAGCTCTACTTCGACGTGTGATCCACCCCCGGGCCGGAGCGGGTTCCCGCTCCCCCCGGACCGTCCTCGGGCCGCCGGCGGTGCTCCTTCCTCACGGGAGGGCCACCGCCGGCGGCCTTTCGGCGTCGCGCCGGCGGCTGACGGCGGGGTTCGGGGAGGGGGTGAGGCAGACTGGGGGCATGCCCGAGATGCCGGAGGTCGAGTCGCTGAGCCGGTTCCTGGACGAGCACCTGGCCGGCCGGAGTGTCGGGCGGGCGCAGCTGACGGCCGTGCACGCGCTGAAGACGTACGATCCGCCGCTGAGCGCGCTGGAGGGGCGGGTCTTCGAGGGGGCGGGCCGGTTCGGGAAGTTCCTGGACCTGGTCGCGGGGGACGTGCACCTGGTGGTCCACCTGGCGCGGGCGGGGTGGGTGCGCTGGCAGGACACGCTGCCGGACGCGCCGCCGAAGCCGGGCCGCGGGCCGCTCGCCCTGCGGGTACGGCTCGGCGATCCGGACGACGGCGCGGGCTTCGACGTGACCGAGGCCGGGACGCAGAAGCGGCTGGCCCTCTACGTGGTGCGCGATCCGCAGGAGGTGCCCGGGATCGCCCGGCTCGGGCCCGACCCGCTCGCCGCGGACTTCACGCCGGACGCGTTCGCCGCCCTGCTGCGCGGCGAGCGCCGCCAGGTCAAGGGGGTGCTGCGGGACCAGAGCGTGATCGCGGGCATCGGCAACGCGTACTCGGACGAGATCCTGCACGCCGCCAGGATGTCCCCGTTCAAGCTGGCGGCCAACCTCGGCGACGACGAGGTGGCCGGCCTGTACGCGGCGATGGGCAGCACCCTGACCGAGGCCGTGGAGCGCTCGCGCGGCCTGGCGCTGCGCGACCTGAAGGCCGAGAAGAAGTCGGGCCTGCGGGTGCACGGGCGGACCGGGGAGCCGTGCCCGGTGTGCGGGGACACCATCCGCGAGGTGTCGTTCAGCGACTCCTCGCTGCAGTACTGCCCGACGTGCCAGACCGGCGGCAAGCCGCTGGCGGACCGGCGGATGTCGCGCCTGCTGAAGTAGCCGGGCCGGCTCAGCGGAGCCGCTCGATCAGTTCGGCCGCCACCGGCGCGGACGAGCCCGGGTTCTGGCCGGTGACCAGCGTGCGGTCGGTCACCACGAACGGTGCCCAGGGTTCGCCCTCCTGGAAGTCGGCGCCCATGGCGACCAGCCGGTCCTGCAGCAGCCACGCCGCCTTCGCGGCGAACCCGGCCTGCGTCTCCTCGGCGTTCGTGAAGCCGGTCAGCCGGTAGCCGGCGAACGGCGAGCCGCCGTCGTCGGCGCGGGCGGCGAGCAGTGCCGCGGAGCCGTGGCAGACGACGCCGAGCGGCGTGCCGGAGGCGAGCGCGCGGGTGAGCAGCCGTCCCGAGGCCGCGTCGGCGGACAGGTCCTCCATGGGGCCGTGGCCGCCGGGGTAGTACACGGCGTCGTAGTCCGCGAGGTCGACGTCCTCCAGCCGCACCGGATGCCGCAGTTCGTCCATCGCGGCCAGCGCCCCGGTGACCCGGCGGGCGCCGTCCGGGCCGCCGTTGAAGTCCGGTGCCAGGCTGGCCTGGTCGGCCTTCGGCACGACCCCGCCGGGGGTGGCGACGACGACCTCGTGCCCGGCCTCGGTGAAGGCCTGGTGCGGGACGACGGCCTCCTCGGCCCAGAAGCCGGTGGGGTGCCGGGTGCCGTCGGCGAGGGTCCAGTGGTCGGCGCCGGTCATCACGAACAGGATCTTTGCCATGCCCCGACCGTAGAGGGCGCGGGAGGCGGGCTCCGGGACCGACCCGCGAACTCGCCGCTCCACGACGCCGGGCGCACGGCTCCCGGTGCACGGCTCTCGTGCACGGTGCAGGGCGCCCGGGGCCGTTCCGTGTGCGTCCGCCAACGCGGGGTGAACACCTGCGGAACGCTTCCGCGGACCGGGGGTGACGTCCCGTCAGGGCTCGTAGCGTGACGGTCCACCCGTCCTCGGTGGGCCGTCGTCGGCGAGAGGTTCGGTCAGTCGTGAACGTCCCCTGGGAGATCACACTCGCGGTCCTGGGTCTGGTCGTCCCCGTCGTGGCGGCGTTGTACGAGTTCGCGTTCAACGGGCGCAAGCGGCTCGGCTACCGGGTGCAGATGGACACCACGGTCACCGACCTCGTGCACTCCGAGTACGCGGGCGCGCTGCAGCAGTTGCGCATGCAGGACGGCCGGGCGCTGGTCGACCCGTCGTTCGTGCTGCTGCGTGTGGAGAACAACGGCGTGACGAACATCGACACCGGCGACTACGCGCGGCTGGACCACGACCGCGTCGGCATCACCGTCGAGTTCCCCGGGCGGAAGGTCGCCGGGATGGTCGTCACCGAGGTCAGCGCCGACTTCCTGCGGGACTCCTTCGGCCCGGAGTCGGGGCTGCGGTTCGACGCCGGCACGATCTACCTGCCGCGGGTGCCGATGAACCGCGGCGCGCACTACAAGGTGCTGGCCGCGCTGGAGAGCACGTCGGAGCCGACCGGCGGCCGGCGGACGGAGTTCGACGACCCGCGGGTCAGCGGCGGCATCAAGGGCGGTGTCGGCAGCGGCCAGATCCGCGAGACGCAGAGCCGCACCGGCACCTCGCGCGCGGCCGTCGCGATGGTGCTGTTCCTGGCCGCGGTGATCACCGCCCAGCTCGTGGTGTCGCTCACCAAGGACACCACCGCCGCGCCGCTGGACTGCGCGTCCGGGACGCTGACCCTGTCCGGGTCGACCGCGTTCGCTCCGGTGCTGCGCGAGGCCTCCGCCGCCTACCACCGCACCTGCCCGAAGGCGGCGATCACCGTGACGCCGGACACCAGCGGCGTGGGCGTGGACGACCTGGACGCCGCCGGCCGGAAGGAGGGGGCGGGCACGCCGCCGATCATCGCGTTCTCCGACGGCCCGAAGGACTCCGGGCATCCGCAGGTCCTGCAACGCCCCATGGGATTCCTGCTGTTCACACTGGTGGTCAACAAGGATGCCGGCGTGCAGGACCTGGGCGTCGACGACATCCGCCGGCTGTACGCGGGGAAGATCACCAACTGGCGGCAGCTGCGGGGCGACGACGTGCCGGTGCGGCTGGTGAGCCGTGACTCCGGGTCCGGGACGCGGCGGGCGTTCGAGACCCGGCTGCTCGGCGGCGCCCTGGAGCCCGGCGAGAACTCCAGCGACTGCGAAACCCCGTCCGGGACCGGGGGCACGGGGGTGATCCGCTGCCGCCGCAGTACGACCGACGCCCTGCTGGACACGGTCGCCGCGACCCCGGGCGCCCTCGGCTACAGCGAGCTGGGCTCGGCCTCGGCCCGCCACGACCTGCTGACGGTGCGGATCGGCGGCCAGCCGGCCTCACTGGCCGCGGCCGACAGCCACGCGTACCCGTTCTGGGCGACGGAGTACGCCTACACCTACGGCGAGCCGCCCGCGCAGTCCCTGACCGCCAGCTTCCTGCGCTACCTCACCGACCAGGTCGGCCAGGACATCATCCGCGCCCACGGCGACCGGCCGTGCGCGGACCTGGCCAACCCCGTGGTGTGCCGGCCCAGTTGACGCCCGGGCGATTCCCGTCCCCGGAATCCCCGACCCCGGAATCCCTGCCCCCGCCGGCGCGGCCGTCAGCGTTCGGCGACCAGCAGGGTCTGCAGGACTCGCCCGCAGTCGCCGAGGGCGTCGTCGAGGCGCCCGGCCGCCAGGGCCGAGCCGGCCGGGCTCGCGGCCGTCGCCGAGGTGAGGCACAGCCACTCGCCGACGGGGTCGCGGTGCAGCGCCAGCGTGACGTCGGTGTTGATGACGAGCTTGCGCACGAAGTCCAGTGCGGAGGCGATCGCCCAGTTGCTGTCCGCCAGGGTGAGCGCCCGGGTCAGCGGGGTGTCGGCCGCTCCCGCCACCAGCGGGACGCGCTGCCGCGCCCAGGCGGCGCCGGGTCCCGGGGTGTCGAACCCGCTGCCGCTCGCGAACCGCCACTCCATCGCGGCGATGTAGCCGTCGAGATGGACGCCGGACATCGCGTGCGGGGGTTGCGGGTCCGGCAGCGGCAGGCCGGGCGCCTCGTGCAGGACGGGCGTGTCGGCGGGGGCGGCCACCGTACGCCAGGCCCGGGCCAGCAGCACCTGCTGCCCGCCGGAGGTGATCTCGCCCTCCAGCAGTTCGGCACGCGAGCCCGCCCGCACCGTCCGCACCCGCACCTGGAGTTCGGCGACCGGCACCGGCCGCGGCAGTTCCAGGGTCACCCGCGAGATCCTCGACCCCGCGCGCGGCTCGTGCCGTTCGAAGGCCCGGCCGATCAACGCCGAGGGGGGACCGGCGTGCTGGGTCCTGGGCCCCCACGGCCCGGCGGTCGCCGGGGTGCTCTCGAACACGCCGTCGCCGAGGTCCCGGTAGAACGCCGCGGGCAGCGGGGCGGCGGGCACGGCCGGTTCGGGGATGTGCGCTGCGGATGCGGGGGCCATGGCACTCCAAGGACGGATCGTTCCCACGGGTGGGCGAATCGGCCAGCAGCGTACTGCGCCGCCCCGCGGGCCTTCCGTGCCGCGTACGGGGGCTGGCACCACCTTCCGGCTGGGTGGCAGCCGGATCGCCCCGGGCCGCGGGGGTGGATTGACTTGCGGTGACGGTGCGTCGAGCGGGAACGGGGTGGTCGGTGATGGGTGCGGCAGCGGGCAGGCGCGGACTCGTGGTGGCGTGGGCGGTGGCCCTCGCCACCACCGCGCTGGCGGCGGTGCCGGCGACGGCGGGTACGGGAACGGGGCCGGGCGACCGGCCGCGGGCGGACGGCGGCTACTCCGCGGCCGATCTGCGCGGGGACCTCGCTGCGGTGAAGGCCGCGGGCGGCGGTGACGTGAACGTCGTGGCCGCGTACGACCGGGCCGGGCGCGCGCCGGTGACGGCCCGCACCAGCGCGGCGCTCCCCCGCGACCCGGAGTTCCGGATCGCCAGCACCAGCAAGACCTTCACCGCGGTGGTGCTGCTCCAGCTCGCCGCGGAGAAGCGGCTGTCGCTGGACGACACGGTCGACCACTGGCTGCCGGGCGTCGTCGCGGGCCACGGCAACGACGGCACCCGGATCACGCTGCGGGACCTGCTGCGCCACACCAGCGGCCTGTACGACTACGTGGCGGACCCGGGGATCCAGGACAAGCTGGTCCGGCACTTCGAGGAGAACCGCTACGACGACACGTCCGCGCGCGACCTGGTGGCGGTGGCGATGCGGCACGCGCCGCTCTTCACGCCGGGTGTGGGGCCGCGCCGCTGGGCGTACTCCAACACCGACTACCTGGTGGCCGCGATGGCGGCGGAGAAGGCGGCCGGGCAGAGCTGGCAGGAGATGGTCGAGCACCGGGTGATCGCGCCGCTGGGCCTGCGGCACACGTACATCCCCGGGGCCAACCCGTTCCTCGTCGGACCGCACGTGCCGGTGACGATCGACGGCCCGGACGGCAGGCCCGTCGACCTGACGGAGGAGAGCTTCCAGCACACCGCCGACTCGGGGGTGGTCAGCACGCCGTCGGACCTCAACGCCTTCTTCCGCGCGCTGGCCGGCGGCCGCCTGCTGCCGGCCGCGCAGTGGCGGGAGATGCGGGAGACCGTGCCGTACGACGATCTGCCGGTGCCGCCCGCGGGCCGCCAGGGCGGGTACGGGCTGGGGCTGCGCGTGGTGCCGCTGACCTGCGGCGGCGTGTACTACATGCATGAGGGCGACGGCTGGGGCGTCTACGGGCGGCCCGCGGTGTCCGCGGACGGGCGGCGGGCGGTGACGGTGTCGATCACGACCACCACCGCCCTGGTCGACCAGGACAAGGTCGACCGGGCGGTGGAGTCGCTCACCGACCGCGCGCTGTGCGACCGCGCGTAGCCCCGGGGGAGCACCGCGCGGACCCGGCGGCGCGCGGACCCGCCGTGCGCGGCGCCGGCGTCAGGAGGAGTACACCTGCAGTGCGGCGACCTGCCCGGCGGGCCAGCCCGTGTTCGCGGTGAACGTCAGCCGCAGGTAGCGCGCGGTGGAGCCGGCCGGCAGCGTGATCGTCGCGGTGTTCCCGCCCGCCGGGTCGAAGGTGTAACCGGCGGCGGCCTTGAGCTGGGTGAACGTGCCGCCGTCGGGGCTGCCCTGCACGGACACGGTCTGGGTGCGGGCGCCCCACGCCGGGTTCGGCGGCAGCGCCAGCACGATCCGCCCGGTGGCGGCCGAGCTGCCGAGGTCGACCTGGAGCCACTGCGGGAACGCGTTGTTGGCGGACTCCCAGTAGGTGTTCGCGTCGCCGTCGACGGCGTTGCCCGAGCCGTAGACCTGGGTGTGGCTGCTCTCCGATGTCGCCTTGTGCAGCGCGAGGTCGGAGGGCGGCGGTGGTGTGGAGCCGCCGGTCGCCGGCGACGTGGGGCGGGTCGCGGTGAGGGCGATCTGTCCTTTGAGCATCTTTCCGCCGTCGCCGGTGAGGCGCAGGTAGTAGTCGGACGAGCAGGCGGTGCCGTCCTCGTCGAGGGCGAGGAAGCCCGAGTCGGTGGGCACCCACGCCTGGGTCTCGGCGGTCTTGGCGATCTGGTTGCCCTCGTTGTACTCGTCGAACATCGAGATGTAGATGCCCTGCACGCCCGCGCGGCACATGTTGTAGAACTGCCGCCACATGAAGTCGCCGTGCGCGCGCTGCCGCCCGGAGACGTCGCCGGGCAGCACGCACGGCTGGTAGTCGACGCCGTGGGCGACGCAGTCCGCCTCGTCGCCGACGGTGTAGGTGGTGTAGGCGTTGTCGGAGTCCCCGGCGTTGCCGATCGCGCCGACCATCCACGGGGAGATCATGTTGAACGCGTGGTAGACGTCGGTGTAGCCGGTGCGGGTGCCGGCGCCGCCGGTGCGCCACTCGCGCGGGACGCCGCCGATGACGTAGCAGCCCTGGGACTTGAACCAGTTGACGACGTCCAGGCACGCGGCGGTGCTGAACGGGTGGTTGTCGTCGTTGAAGCCGAAGCCCCAGATGCACACCACCGGCTTGCCGTTCTGCCGGGCGTAGGCCGAACTCGCGGTGTGCGCGGACATTTTGTTCGTCCAGTCCGTCTTGATCTCGGACTGCATGGACGTCCAGCCGGTGACGTCGTACATCACGTAGAACTTCACGTCGTGCGCCTCGGCGGCGCTGCGCACCTTGGTCGCCATGGCGTCGCGCGTCGGGCCCTCGCCACCGGTGGGGTTGAACCGCTGGAGCGCGGCGGTGTCGATGCCGTACTGCTGCATCCAGGAGAAGTGCGTGTCGACGGTCTGCTGGTCGTAGGACGAGAAGAGCGTGGCGGGCTGGCCGTTGCCGAGGTTCGCGTACGCGGTCTGGTAGCCGTGCGTGAAGTCGCGCATGTCGGGCCAGCACTTGATGCCGGTGTTGCTGGGGGACGGCGGCTGGCCCCAGTTCTGGGTCCAGTGCCACCAGCCGTTGATCGGCGCTCCGTCGCCGATGCACGCGAACCAGCCCTGGTACCCGACGGTGACCTTGCCGACCACGTCTCCCGGCGGGCTGCCCGCCGCGGCGGCGGTGCCGGCGAGTGCGGTCGTGGTCGCCCCTGCGGCTCCCGCAGCGGTGGCCGCGACGGCGGCGCGCAGGAAGACCCGGCGTGTGACACCCATCTGGAACTCCTCCGATCGGCTGTCAACTCCCGCCGCCGCACGGGGATGGGGGGATCGGCAGCGGGCCGGGAGTCTGGTGCCGGGGATCGTAACGACGCGATGACACGGTCGCAATACTTCGCGCATAAGGTGAAATAATTTACAGAACTCCTGCAAGAACGGGCCATTGTGGCCAGGAACAAGGGTGGCGGCCGTGGACGGGAGCGGGATACCAGGCGGGCACGGGGGCGCCGGCAGGGGAGGTTCGGGCCGGGCACGCGAACCCTGGCGCGCGGTTCGTGACGCGGGCACCGACCGGGCCCGGCGGGATTCATCCGGATCTCACGGACAAGGGCCCGCGTTCTCAGCAGAACCCCAGAATCCGCTCCTACGGTCTGCGCCATGACCGAGGAAAGGCCGCCGTCCCCGGACGGCGGAGGCAGAGCCGCCCCGTGGGCCAGGCCGCTGCTGGTGTCCGTGACGGCACTGGCCGCGATCGCGGTGCTGACCCTCGCCACGATCGCCCAGTCGCCGTCCGCGCCGGCCGCCGACGACGCCAAGTCCACCGGTGCGGCGAGCGGTTCGGGCGCGCCCCCGAGCAGCGCGGCGGCGCCCGCCACCACCGCGCCGCCGGCGGCGGCGACCCGATCGCCGGCCACGACCGCCCCCGCGTCGCCGTCCCCCTCCCCGACGGCGACCCGCGCGAAGCGGTCGGCGTCCGCGGTGGTCGCGCGGGCGGTCGCCGCGCTGTCACCGGGCGGCGACGTCGCCGTGGCCGTGACGGACCTGGACGACGACGAGGACACCAGCGCGGCGTACGACAGCAGCGACGAGGGCGGCAACACCTACGACACGGCCAGCATCGTCAAGGTGGACATCCTCGCCGCGCTGCTGCTGCGCGCCCAGCAGGCCGGCACCCACCTCACCGCGAACCAGCGCGCGCTGGCCACGGTGATGATCGAGCGGAGCGACAACGACGCTGCCGACGCGCTCTGGGACGCGATCGGCGGCGGCTCGGGACTGGACGCGGCCAACGACAGGCTGGGCCTGGACCACACCACGCCGGGCAGCGGCGAGCTGTGGGGCCTCACCCAGACCACCCCCGCCGACCAACTCACCCTGCTGCGTGCGGTGTTCACGGCCGATGGCTCACCCCTGTCCAGCGCCTCGCGCGCCTACATCGCCGGGCTGATGGGCTCGGTGACCGGCGCCCAGACGTGGGGCGTGTCGGCCGCCGACTCCGACGAGGCCGGCTTCGCGCTCAAGAACGGCTGGCTGCAGCGCAGCCGGACCGGGCTGTGGGACATCAACAGCATCGGCCAGGTCGTGCACGACGGCCACCGGATGCTGATCGCGGTGCTCTCCTCCGGGCAGGGCTCGGAGCGCACCGGGATCGACCTGGTGGAGCGGGCGGCCGCCGCCGCGGCCGACGCGTTCCGCGCGCGCTAGGTGTGCTGATCCGCGAGGCCGCTGACTCGGCCGACGGGTGGCCGGGCGCCGCGACGCCGCGGAGATCCACCCGGCAGACCGCGGCCCGACGGCCCGTCAGCCGGCGCTCCAGCGCACCGCGGGAGGCACCACGCGCGCGCACGTGGGGTGCCCCTTGGCGTCGGTGAGGCCGAGCCTGCCGGTCAGCCGGCCGCCGCGGACGGCCTCGGTGAGCACGCCGGGCGCGATCGCGCCCAGCATCAGCTTCGCGCGGCGGAACAGCGTGAACCCGCCGTCGTCGCCGACCGTGCCCCACGACAGGTAGACGAACCGCCCGCCGGGGCCGCCCTGCACGTAGGGCCCGGTCAGCTCGGTCCCGCCGTCCCGCGCCGCCTTCGCCACGCACTCCAGCGTCCACGCCGCCCGGGGCGCGTCCCCCGGCGTCAGCCCCAGCAACTCCCCCGGCCTTCCCCGCCGCTGCACGGCGACATGGATGTTCCGGTACCCCGGGAACCCCGGGCCGCCGCCACAGGAGAGCCCGGGCAGATCCTCACCGACCAACGTCATCGTCACAGCGGCCACGGGCCCATTGTGCGCCCGCGCAGGGCACCGTGCCGCACCGCACCGGCCCACCCGGCCGGCCCGTGTCAGTTTGTATTGACAGACCGCTGCTTGTCAGGCCAGACTGACACGCATGGACCTGACCACCGTGATGACCACGGACGATCCCGCCGTCGGCCTGCGTGCCGTCGGCGCGCTCCACCGGCTCGCCGAGCAGGTCGAGGCCGCGCACGTCGCACTGGCCCGGAAGCAGGGCTGGTCGTGGGAGCAGATCGGGGACGCCCTCAGGGTGTCCCGCCAGTCGGTGCACGCCAAGTACGGGAAGTGAGGATGCGATGTCCGCGAACACGACCGCGCAGGCGCGGTTCAAGCACGTGATCGAGTACGCGCGGGAGGAGGCGGTGCTGCGGGGCGATCGCAGGATCGGCACGGACCACCTGCTGCTGGCGCTGCTGCACGACGGCGACGCGCCGCCGGCCCGGGCCCTTCGGGTGTCCCTGGCGGACGGGCGCGCCGCGCTGGAGGAGCTGGACCGCGCCGCGCTCGCCGCGATCGGCGTGCAGCTCGACATGCCGCTGACGCCGCCACAGGTGCGGGCCAAGCGCCTGGTCAACGTCAACTCCGCGGCGCGGGCGGCGATCACCGGGGCCAAGGCGCAGGCGCAGGCGGACGGCAGCCGCCGCATCGAGCCGCGCCACCTCCTGCTGTCCCTGCTCACCGCCCGCCACCCGGACCCCGCGGCCGACCTGCTGGCCGCACTGTCCGTCCCCGCCGAGGACGTCAGGGCCCGGCTCGCCGCGGCCTGACCCGGCTCAAGCGATGCGCCGGCGGTGCGCGACCGGTGCGCGAGCGGTGTTCCGGCGGGCGCCGGTCACGCGGACGGCGAGCGGCGCGTCTCCTCGGCGGCGGTCAGTTCGGCCGCAGGGATGCCGAGCCTGGAGGCGAGTTCGCGTGCGCCGAGCGGCGTGACCTTCACCGCGCGGCCGGTGCCGATCCGGGCGGCCCAGCCGCGGTCCAGGACCAGGCGGCACAGCTCGGCGCCCGCGGTGCCGGCCAGATGGGGGCGGCGCTCGGTCCAGTCCAGGCAGGACCGGGCGAGGGGCCGGCGCGACGACGCGGAGCGCGCCAGGTCGGCGCCCAGATCGGTCAGCCACGCGACACCGTCGTCGGTCAGCGCGAACCCCGTGTCCTGGCGCAGCATCCCGCGGACGGTCATCGCGTCGGTGACCGCCACGCCGAGCCGTCCGGCCAGGTGGTCGTAACAGGTGCGGCCGCGGGCCAGGGCGCGGCCCGCGCTGTGGGCGTGCAGCCCGCCGGGCGCCGGGCGGGCGGGGGCCGCGACCCGGGCGGCCAGGTCCTCGACGAGCCGGGCCGCGTCGGGGCCGGCGAGGCGGACGTAGGCGTGGCGGCCCTGGCGTTCGCGCGTCAGCAGGCCGCCGTCGACCAGCCGCGCCAGGTGCTCGCTCATCGTCGACGGCGCGACCCCGCAGGCGCGGGCCAGTTCCGCGCCGGTCCAGGCCCGCCGGTCGAGCAGCGCCAGGCACACCGCGGCTCGCGTCTCGTCGGCCAGCAGGCCGGCCAGTGCCGCGAGGCCGGGGGCCGCGGGGTCCGCCGCGTGATGCGTGTCCATGCCCCCATCCTGCGCCCGCCACCGTTCGCCCGCGGCCGAAGGGTCGTCCGGCCGGACGGTGGCGTGCGCGGGCCCGGCCGGACGGCGTCCGCCCGCCGCCCGGCGCGGCGAGGGGCCACGGGGCGTCGGCCGTGCCGGACGCGCCGGGACACGCACCCTAGGAGGGGACGGTGATCAGCACCCGGCCGACGGTGCCGCCGGACTCCACGGCAGCGTGCGCCGCGGCGGTCTCCGCGAGCGGGAAGTGGTGCACGGGCAGGCCGGCGGCCTCCCCGGCGTGCAGGGCGTCGTCGGCGAGGGCGGCGGTGACCGCGCCCACCGCGTGGTCCTTCGCGGCGGCCGGGACGCCGTAGACCATGACGGCCTGCCACCGCAGGTTCTTGACCATCGACGGTCGGGTCGGGATCGTCACCGTGCCGCCGTCGTCGGCGTAGAAGGCGACCACCGCGTCCCGCGCGGCGACCTGCTGGTCCAGCTCCGTGTTGGCGGCGGGCGCGACCTCCACCACGACGTGCACGCCGTCCGGCGCGATGCGGAGGATCTCGGTCGCCGCGTCCCGCTCGCGGTAGTCCACGACGTGCTGCGCGCCGGCCGCGCTCGCCAGCGCGCCCTTCCGCGGTCCGCTGACCGTGGCGACGACGGTGGCGCCGGCCCAACGGGCCAGCTGGATCGCGGCGTTGCCGACCAGCCCGGCGCCGCCGGCCACCAGCACGGTGCGGCCGTCGAGCGCGCCGGGCGCGAGCCGTTCCGGCCCGCCGTCGGCGACGGTCAGGGCGCGGTGCGCGGTCAGGAACGGGATGCCGAGGCACGCGCCGAGGTCGAAGGAGGCGTGCTCGGGCAGGACGGTCGCCTGCCGGTCCGGCACCACGGTGTACTCCTGCGCGGTGCCGTCGGGCCGCTGGTACGCCGCCTCCCATAGCCAGACGCGCTGCCCGACGCGTTCGGCGGGCACGCCCGGGCCGACCGCGTCGACGACACCGGAACCGTCCTGGTTCGGCACCTGCTCGGGGAACGCGGATCCGCCCCTGCGGGCCTTCCAGTCCGTCGGGTTGACGCCGGAGACCCGCATCATGACGCGGACCTCGCCCGGTCCCGGCTCGGGCACCGGCCGGTCGTCGGTGAGCGTGAGGACGTCGGGGCCGCCGCTGGTGGTGTAAATGATCGCTCTCATGGCCAGCCCACGGTACGGGCGGCAGCCTGCTCCGCCCGGCAGCCACCAGCGCGACGGGTGCGCGGACCGCCCGACCGGACCACAGCCGGGGCAGCAGACGGGCACGGACGGGCACGGACGGCGGGTCAGATCGGCTCGGGCAGCGCCACCCTGTCGGCGATCGGCGGCACCCCGGGGGTGCACGGCACGTAGCTGCCGGACGTCCCGCCGTGGCCGCGGTGCACCAGCAGCCCGGCGACCGGGTCCGGCACCGCGTCCAGCGCCGCCTGCGTGCCCGGCAGCGACGTCCAGTCCAGCCACAGGCGTTCGTCGGCGAACGCCACCTCGAGTACGACCCCCCAGCTGTACTCGAACCACTTCCAGGACGACGCACCGTTGGTGATCAGCGATTCGGCCAGCACTTGCGCGTACGCGTCCTGCCACGCCGTCGCCGAGGTCACCGCGTGCTCGGAGTCCAGGATCTCGATCGACCACCAGTCCGCAGACCTCATACCACGACGATAGACACCGGTGGCGGCCGCCGGAAGGCCTGCGGCAGGCCCGGAGCGTGATCCTTTGTCCGGAGTTGCGCTCCCGGATCCCGGGAGCGCGTCCGGGTGTTCAGTCCAGCGCCGCCTCGGCCTGCGCGAGGATCTCGGTGACGCGCAGCCCGAACCGGGCGTCGCAGGGGTGCGGGACGCCGGCGAGCAGCGCGTCGACGGCGCGCTCCATCGCGTCGGTCGCGGAGCCGGTCAGCCCCTCGGGGTAGGCGGCGACGCCGGGCGTGCCGCGGAACTCCACGGCGACACCGGCCGCGGGGGGCGGCGCGGTCAGCGTCAGCAGCGACGTGCTGGAGGCACCGCTGTCATGACGGAGCGTCAGCTGCACGGCGTCGCCCGGGCCGCGCGCGGCGCGCACCTCGGTGGCGTCGCCGAGCACCGGCAGCAGCACGGACAGCGCGTGCGGGCCGACGTCCCACAGGCCGCCCTTCTCGCGCCGCCAGGGCGAGTCGGCGTAGGGGCTGGCCTCGGCGCTGAACACCGCGCCGTACCAGTCGGCGCGGCCGGTGAACCAGCCGCCGGTCCGGCGCCCGGCCTCGGCCTGCTCCTCGATCCAGCGGGCGCTGCCGTCGGCGAACCGCAGCGTGAAGAAGACCAGGGAGGTGACCCCGGCCGCGTCCACCGCGTCGGCCACCGCGCGGGCGTCCTCGACGGTCGCGGCGAGCGGCTTGTCGAGCAGCAGGTGGCGGCCGGCCCGCGCGGCGCGGGCGGCCAGCGGCGCCTGGAACGCGGGCGGCAGGGCCACCGCGACCGCGTCGACGTCGGCGATGAGCGCGTCGGCGTCGTCGTAGGCGCGGGTGCCGAACAGCGCGGCGACCGACGCGGCGGCCTCCGGCCGGCGGCCCCAGACGCCGGTGAACTCCACGCCGGGGTGGGCGGCGAGGGCCGGTCCGTGCGTGGACCGGGCCCACGGCCCGGTGCCCAGCAGCCCGACGCGCATCACTGCTCGGTCCGCGGCTCGTCGTGCCGCGCGTAGGCGTCGCCGTCGAGGTCGCGGATGTCGACCGAGCACTGGACCTCGAACCGCGGCATGGGCGCGACGTGGCGGCGCAGGAGGTCGATCGCCGCGGCGGACAGCGCGCGCTTGGTCTCGGCGGTGCGTCCCGACAGCAGCGCGATCTCGAGGTGGACCATCGCGTAGTGCGGCGAGCCGTCCGCGATGTACACCTCGTCCTGGCGGACGAATCGCGTCTTGCAGCCGCCGGCGCGCCCGCCGGCGATCGTGACGACGGCCTGGTGGAGGTCCTCGGCGAGGGATCGGGGGTCGAACGAGCCCGCGGTGTTCGCGGAGTACTCGACGGTGAGGTGCGGCATGCCCAGAGCCTAACCGTCCGTCTCCCGCCCGGGGCGGTCCACCGGCCCGGCCGCGCGGGGCACGTGGAGCGCGCGGGGCGGGCGGAACGCACGGGGCGAGGGAGGCGGGGGTCGGAGGTCATCGCTGGTCACGGGGGGTAGTTCACACCGGGTTAACAGCGGGGCAACGGTCGGGAAAAGGCTTCTTGGGACGCTCCGTGACGGCCCGATCAGCGCAGTTCGGCCGCACCCGCGCACCGCACCACGTTCGTAGAAGGATGGCGTCACCGTGACCTACAAGGCCGAGTACATCTGGATAGACGGCACCCAGCCGACCGCGAAGCTGCGTTCCAAGACGAAGATCCTGGCGGACGGCGCGGAGCTTCCGGTGTGGGGCTTCGACGGTTCCAGCACCAGCCAGGCCGAGGGCCACGCCTCGGACCGCGTACTCAAGCCGGTGGCGTCCTACCCCGACCCGATCCGCGGCGGCGCGCACGTCCTCGTGCTGTGCGAGGTCTTCGACATCGACGGCACCCCGCACGAGTCCAACACCCGTGCCGCGCTGCGTGAGACGTCCGAGCGGTACGCGGACCAGGAGTCACTGTTCGGCATCGAGCAGGAGTACACGTTCTTCCAGGGCGCGCGCCCCCTCGGCTTCCCCGAGGGCGGTTTCCCCGCGCCGCAGGGCGGCTACTACTGCGGCGTCGGCGCCGACGAGATCTTCGGCCGCGCCGTGGTCGAGAAGCACCTCGACAACTGCCTGGCCGCGGGCCTGACCCTGTCCGGCATCAACGCCGAGGTCATGCCCGGCCAGTGGGAGTTCCAGGTCGGCCCGCTGAGCCCGCTGGAGGTCGCCGACCAGCTGTGGGTGGCGCGCTGGCTGCTCTACCGCACCGCCGAGGACTTCGGCATCTCCGCGACCCTGGACCCGAAGCCGGTCAAGGGCGACTGGAACGGCGCGGGCGCGCACACCAACTTCTCCACCAAGGCCATGCGCGAGGGCTACGAGGCGGTCGTCGAGGCGGCCGAGGCGCTGGGCCGCGACGGCAAGCCGCTGGAGCACATCAAGCACTACGGCGCCGGTGTCGAGTCCCGCCTGACCGGCGCGCACGAGACCGCGCCGTGGAACGAGTACAGCTACGGGGTGTCCGACCGCGGCGCCTCGGTCCGCATCCCGTGGCAGGTCGAGGTCGACAAGAAGGGCTACATCGAGGACCGGCGTCCCAACGCCAACGTCGACCCGTACGTCGTCACCCGCCTCATCGTCGACACCTGCGCCGCGGCCCTGGAGAAGGCCGGCCTGGTCTGAGCGACGGGCCCGTGCGCGGGCCGGATCGTGCCCTGGGGGCGCTCGTCGACGCGACGGGCGCCCCTTCGCGCGCCCGCCCGCGGGGGCGCGCCCCGCGCACCGGCGCGCGGAGTGACCATCGCATCAACGGCTCGTTTGACGATGCGTGAACACGCAAGCGCAGTCGGTGACTTCGCCCGGCGACCCGACGGCTCCCGTGGCCGTGGAAGAGGCCGAGGCGGCGCTCGTCGAGCACTATCCGCGGCTGGTCCGGCTGGCCTACCTGACGCTGCCCGCCGCCCTGGGCAAGCACCGCAGAGTGCTCGTCGCCCACCGGCTGGCGCAGCGGGCGCTGCCGCACCGGGCCAGGTCGGCGCGCGGCGGGGCCTACGGGATGCTGCGCGGCGAGGTGCTGCGGACCGCGCTGGCGTACGGCGGGCGGGGCCGCGGGCACCAGCCGGCGCGGGTGGCGGCGGTGCTCGACGCGCTGCGGCTGCCGGCCGTGGCCGGCCTGCGGGTGCACCCCCGGGCCGGTGGCAGCGACGAACTCGCCCTGGACCGCGCCCTGTCCGCGCTGCCCGCGCCCGCCAGGGCCGCGTTCGCGCTGCAGGCCCTGGAAGGGATGGGCGAGCGCGGCGTGCGGGCGGTGCTGGAACGGGCGGGCGTCGCCGACGTGCGGGGCGCCGTGCGGGCGGCGGCCGCCGTGGAGGGCCGGCATCTGCTGGGCGCGGGCGAGTTCGACCCGTGCACGGTGCAGTCCCGGCCGACGGATCTGCTGCGCCGCCGTCAGCGCACCCGCGTCGGCCTGGTGGCCGCGGCCGTGGTGGGTGTCGGCGCGCTGCTGGCCCTCGCGGCGACGGACGGCGCCCCGGCCGGCCCGCGGATCCCGGCCGGCTCCGCCGCGTCCGGCGCGGTGGACGCCCTCGACCCCGCGTCGCTGGTGCGGGTTCCCGCGGACACCTGGCGGGCCACCGCGCGGATGGACTTCACGGCCTGGCCGGCGCGCGGTGGGCGGGCCGCGGACGGCGCCCTGCTCGGCCGCGCGCTGGACGCGTGGGCGCGCCCGGGCTCCGGCCTGGACGTCACGGCGACCCCCGGCACTGCGCGCAACGCGCCAGCCGGGCCACCGCAACTGCTCTTCGCGGGCGACGTGGACGGCGCGGCGGTGGTGCTCCTGCACGACGGGACGCGGGTCGTGCGGTACGCCGAGCCGCGGAGCGGCGGCGGGCGGGCCGCGCTGGACTTCGCGCGGGTCGACGACGCGGACATCACCACCGCGGCGGCCGTCGTCCTGGACCGCGTGGACGGCAACACCCGCTTCCTGACCGCCCCCTGGGTCGCGGACGCGCAGACCCGCGACCTGCTGGCGCCGGACCGGATCGGGGTGCCGCTGCACCGCGGGAGCGACGGCGTCACCGATCCGGTGCCGATGCCCGGCGGGCCGGCGGCCGCCGGCGCGGGTGCGGCGGCCGGCTCGTGCGGGACGACCTGGCCGGTCCTGCAGCTGCGCTCGTCCCCGCACGTCGCCGAGCACCACTCGTTCCTGCTCACCGACCTCGGCGACCTCACGCCGGTCCATCTGACGTACACCCCGCCGCCGGACGGCGCGACTCCGGCGCGGGCCCCCCGTGAGGCCACCGGGGCTGGGGCGCTGACCAGTTGGGCGCACAGCGCGTGCCGGCTCGGTGCCCTGCGCGGGCAGGGGGTGCGGTCGGTGAACGACTGGGAGTTCGCCCGCACGCCGCTGCCCGAGTCGGCGGGCACCGCCTCGTGGACGTGCGACCGGGCGGACACCTGGCGCGGGCCGGGCGCGGCCACGGTGCAGTTCCTCGCGCCCGGAACCGCCGCAGCGTCGCCCGCCGCTCAGGTGGGCACGCAGCAGGACGGCAGCGCGTGCAGCCGCTTCTGGCCGCACGTGATGGCCGGGGTGATGTGGCGGTCACCGGCCGGCCACTGGTACCTGCTGGCCGCGGCGAGCCGCGACGCCACGGGCCTGACCGCGACCCGCGGTGTGACGGCCTCGGCCCCCGGCCCCTATCTGGCCGTTCGCGCGCCCCGCGCGGCCCGTCCCGACCTCAGCGCCCACCTCCCGGGCGGCGAGACCCTCACCCCGCTCGGCCAGTAGCCGCCCTTCCCCGGCCGGGCGGCGGCAGCCTGGAGGTGGGACGGGCTACTACTCACCCGCCGGGTGCTCCGGGCCGGGAACGCGGAGGGTCATCACCACGTGGTCGTCCTCCCGGCTGGTCTCCTCCCAGCCCTGGGTGGCGTAGAAGGCGCGGGCGCGGGCGTTGGGGGCGAACACCTCCAGCTGGACCGCGGCGAGTTTGGCCTCCTGCCAGACCTCGACGCAGGCGCGGTGCAGGGCGGTGCCCACGCCGGTGCGCCACACGCGGGGGTCGATGTGGAAGTGGAACAGCTTGTCCCCGTCGAACCGGGCGCCGACGACCGCGAACCCCACGATGTGGCCGTCGCGCGTCGCGCACAGTACCGAGCGCTCGCGTGACGCGATGGCCCACGACGTGCCGGTGCGCTGCCGTTCGAGCTCCTCCGGTCCGCTGTAGGCCTCGGCGGGCAGGTGCCCGGCGTAGTACGTCGCGCGGGCCCGCGCGTGGACACCGCTGATCGCGTCCAGGTCCTCGATCACGGCAGGCCGGATCACTACGTGCTGGTTGGTCACGGGTACATGGACGCACCGAGCCGCCCGAAGGTTGCGGATCGACCGCCACCCCGTCCGGACCGGCTGCGGGGGAACGCCGCGGCGGACCGCTCCGGAGGTCAGGCTCCGGGGCGGCCCGCCGCGGGGTGGGCCGGGGTCAGCCGGCCGTCGTGAAGACCGCCACGGTGCGGGCCGGCACGGTGAACGTGCCGGTCGCGGGGGCGTAGGACGCGGTCTTCACGACCGGGTCCGCGCCGGCGGCCTGAACGGGGTGCAGAGCGTAGTGCGTTCCCGCCGCCGAGGCGAGGTGCTGGCTCTGCTGCTGCGGGGTGGCGTTGAAGACGACGACGAGGTCACCGGCCTTCATGGTGATCACGCCGGGGGTCTGGCCGGCGGTCCCGGACAGCGGGAAGGACACCTGCTGCTGGACCTGGTCCGCGGTGCCGAGGTGGAACGCGGGTTCCGCCGTGCGGATCCGCAGCAGGTCCTGGTAGGCGGCCGACGTGCCCTGCATCTGCGCGCAGTCCGGGGTGAGTTGGGGTGCGGTGAGCAGCGGTTTGGCGTACTCCCACTTGCTCTGGTTGTCGGCGGCCTGCGGCAGCCCGCGTCCCATCCCGTTGCCCTGCGCGCAACTCCAGTGGATGGCGTTGAACCAGTCGCCGGAGTCGAAGGAGTTGCGGTCCAGCGACTTGGACCGCAGCAGGTCGGAGCCGGCCTGGTAGAGAGCCGGGCCCTGGGAGAGGGCCGCGGTGGCCTCGGCGAGCACCTGCATGCGGGCCCGGTCGGCGGCCGGGGTGGCGGCCGGGAGCTTGTAGGCGAGGGCGTCGTACAGGGACTCGTTGTCGTGCGCGTCGACGTACGCGAGGGCGTCGCCGGGCGCGTCGGCGTATCCGGCGGGGGCGCCGTTGTAGTCGATCTCGGAGCCGGTGACCTGCTTGCCGTCGGCATCGGTGAAGCCGAACTGCCGCAGGTTGCCGGTGAGTCCGACCTCGATGAGGTCCTGGTAGTGCAGCAGCCGGGCCTTCTGCTCGGCCGCGGTCCCGTTGGCGGTGGAGGAGTTGGGGTCGGTGAACAGGCCGGAGGCGAAGCCCTGGACGCCGGGGTCGGCGTCGAAGGGGCTGCCGCCGCGGACCGCGTCGCGCGCCCGGTCGGAGAACGTGGCGATGCCGGTGCCGGCCATGTTCGCCTGGGTGGCCTGCACGAAGCGGGCGTTGTCGGCGACCTCGCCGAAGTTCCAGCCCTCGCCGTACAGGATGATCTTCCTGCCGTCGACGCCGTCCTTGGCGGGCGTGAGCGCGTCGAGCGCCTTGCGCACGGCGAGGATGTTCGCCTTGGGGTGGTGGCCCATCAGGTCGAAGCGGAAGCCGTCGACCTTGTACTCCTTGGCCCAGGTGACGACGGAGTCGACGACGAGCTTGCCCATCATGGCGTTCTCGGGTGCGGTGTCGGCGCAGCACGTCGAGTCGGCCACCGAGCCGTCGGGCATCAGCCGCTGGTAGTAGCCGGGCACGATCTTGTCGAGCACCGAGGTGTCGGCCTGCCCGGCCGCGGAGGTGTGGTTGTAGACGACGTCCATCACCACGCGCAGGCCCGCGTCGTTGAGGCCCTGCACCATCTGCCGGAACTGGACGGTGCGCGCCGTCCCGTCGGGGTCGGTCGCGTACGAGCCCTCGGGCACCGTGAAGTGGAACGGGTCGTAGCCCCAGTTGTAGGCGTCCTTGGCGGCGGTCCTCGCGACACACGCCTGCTGCTGGTCGCTGTCGGGCGCGTACGACGCCAGGTCGCAGTCCGGGCTCGCCTGGTCGGCGGCCTTCTCCGGCACGGACGAGAAGTCGAACGCGGGCAGCAGGTGGACGTGGGTGATGCCGGCCTTCGCCAGGTCCTTCAGGTGGGTCATGCCCGCCGAGGTGCTGTCGGTGAACGCGGTGTACTTGCCGCGGTCGGCGGCCGGCACGGTGGTGTCGGCGACGGAGAAGTCACGGATGTGCAGCTCCTGGATCTGCGCGCGGCTCATCGGCACGGCCGGCGGCTTGGCCTGCGTGGCCCAGCCCTTCGGCGCGAGCCTCGGGTCGGCGAGGTTCACCAGGAGGCTCTGCCGGGAGTCGGCGGTGAGCGCCACCGAGTAGGGGTCGGTGACCTTGTTGACCACCAGCCGCTGGACGCTGGGCGCCCACACCGTCACGTCGTACAGGTACGGCTTCCCGGTCCAGGCCGGGGTGCCGGTCACCGACCAGGTGCCGCTCGAGGCGTCGCGCACCATCGGGACGGTGCGGCCGCCGATCTCCACGGACACGGTGTGCGCGGTGGGCGCCCACACCGACAGCCGCGGCGTGCCGTGCCCGTCGAACACCGGCCCGAGGGAGGCCTGCTGGGCCCGGCCGGCGTAGACGTCGTCGAGCACGCCCTGCGTCTGGACGCCGGTGGCGGCCAGCAGCGCGCCGGTGGCCGCCCGCTGGGTGGCGACGAGCTGGCCGCGCAGGGCGTCGGTGACGCGGCCGCGGTCGCGCGGGTCGACGGTGAACGCGGTGTAGCCCTTCAGCTGCGGGAAGCGGGCGAGCTGGGCGCCGGTGAGGGCGCCGGCCTTCGTCAGCCGCAGCCAGTGCTGCCCGGCGCCGGTGAGCGCGCCGTCCTTGACGGTGAGCCCGCCGTCGGGGGCGTACACGAGTTGCTGGGAGACGGACGGGGCGCTGGTCTGCCAGGCCACGGTGTCCCGGTCGATCCACTGGGCCTCGGCCTTGCCGAGGTCGAGGTCGGCGCCCGAGCCCTGGGGCTGCGGCAGCAGGTACTTCTCGGTGCCGTCGAGCAGCCACACCTCGTGGCCGGAGGCGGTCAGGTCCAGGGACTGGTCGTCGGGGAGGTCCTTGGTGTCGCCCTTGTGGATGATGTAGCTGAGCGACGTCGCGCCCGCGGCGAGCGGCACCTCGAACACCGCGCCGTAGGAGTCGATCCGGGCCGGCTGCAGCGGCGACGTCCAGTCGGTCGGGTTCGCCGCGCCGGTCCAGTCGTGCAGACCCCAGCCGGAGTAGTCGCCGTCGGCCCGGTGGTAGTGGATGACCGCCCTGGTCGTGTCCTGCGGCGGGTAGGCACCGGCCGGTGCGGTGGTGGCGACGTCGGGACTGCCCTGCTTCACCCACACCTCCCCGGTCGTCGTCAGGTCGATGCTGCGGTCGCCGTCGGTGTCCTTGACGCCGTTCCTGTCGACGACGAGGAACCCGACGCTGGACGCGCCCGGCTTCAGCTTCACGTACGCGAAGGCGCCGTAGGCGTCCCGGCCGGTGAAGGGGTGGCCGGCGGGCCAGGTCGTGCCCTCGCCGTCGGCGATGTCGCCCCAGGCGTACAGGCCCCAGTCCGCGTAGTCCCCGTCGGTCCGCTGGTAGTGCACGATCGCGTAGTCGCGGCTGACCGCGGTCGGCGGCGCCTGCACGGGCACGGCGCCGGTGACGGTGCCGGCGGTCGCGGCCGCGGTGCGGCCGGTGTCGTCGACGGCGACGGCCTTGTAGCGCACGGGGGTCCCGGGCGGCACGGTGGCGGCGAGGGTCTGCGTGACGCGGTACGGCGCGTGGTCGGCGGAACCCAGCACCTGCCAGGGCCCGTTGCCGGTCTGCGCGGCGAACACCACGCGGTTCAGGCCGCCGCCGGTGACGTCGGCGTTCAGCTCGACGGTGCCGGTGGCGCCGGTGGCGGGCGCGGTGAGGGTGATCCGGGGCGCGGTGGCCGCGGCGGGCAGCGGGGTGGCCGCCCGGTAGACCACGGAGCTGAGCGCGGGGACGGTGAGCGTCACGGTCGCGGCGTCCCCGGCCGCGGTGACCGTCCCGGTGGCGCCGTAGAGCGCGCGGTAGGCGGCACCCGCGGTGTTGCCGGTGGGCACGGTCACGGTCCTGGCGGTGGTCGCGTTGTTGACGGCCACCAGGTAGTCGTCACGGGTGCGGGTGTCGGTCCGGGAGGAGGCGTACACGCCGGGGCCGCTGCCGGTGTCGGCGTACCGCTCGGTCTGCACGCCGTCGCGCAGCGCGGGGTGCGCCTTGGTGAGGGCGGAGAGCGCGGCGATGGCGCGGTAGAGCGGGTGCCGCGGGTCGTACGCGTCGGAGGCCGCGGTGCGGGTGGTGCCGATCTCGGGGTCGTCGAGGTAGTCGGCGACCTGCGAGGCGAACATCGTCTGCCGGGCGTCCTTGTCGCCGCCGGAGCCGGTGAAGCCCTGCTCGTCGCCGTAGTAGACGACGGGGTTGCCGCGGCCGAGGAACATCACCTCGTTCGCCAGCTCGTCGCGCTTCAGCAGCTCGGCGTCGCTCGCCTGCGGGTTGTCCTGCCGCAGGAAGGACCCGATACGGCCCATGTCGTGGTTGCCGAGGAAGGTGACCTCCTCGTACGCGTTGGCCTGGTCGGTGGTGTACCGGTAGTCCTGCGCGTAGAGGTTCGCCAGCTTGGCCGGGGAGGCGCCCTGCGAGGCGTAGGCGCGGGCCGCGTCCTGGAACGGGAAGTCGAGCGTCGCGTCGAGGCGGCCCTGCGTGACGTAGGGCGAGGTGACGGCGGGGTCGGCGGAGTAGGTCTCGCCGAACAGGAAGAAGTCCTTGCGGCCCTGCTGGGCGGCGTACCGGTCGAGTGCGGTCGCCCACTGGGTCCAGAACGGCATGTCGACGTTCTTCACGGTGTCGATCCGGAAGCCGTCGATCGCGAAGTCCCGCACCCAGCGCTCGTAGATCTGCTCCATGCCGTGCACGACCTCGGGCCGCTCGGTCCACAGGTCGTCGAGCCCGGAGAAGTCGCCCTGGTCGGCGCTCTCGCCGGCGAAGGTGGAGTCGCCGCGGTTGTGGTACATCGTCGGGTCGTTGAGCCAGGCCGGGACCTTCACGTCCTTCTCGTCCGCGGGCACCGTCGGGGTGCGCGGGAAGGACGCCGTGGTCACCTTCGGGAAGCCCTGGCCGCCCGCGGCGTAGTCGCTGTCGTCGAACGGCGTGCCGTCCGCCGACAGATAGGGGAACGCGCCCTTCGACAGGTAGTCGTAGGTGTTCTGGGTGTTCCCGATGACGTCCGCGGTGTGGTTCGTGATGACGTCGAAGAAGACCTTCATGCCCTTGGTGTGGGCGGCGGAGATCAGCTTCCTCAGGTCGTCGTTCGTCCCGAAGTGCGGGTCGACCTGCGTGAAGTCGGTGATCCAGTAGCCGTGGTAGCCGGCCGAGGCGTCCTTGCCCGTGCCCTGCACCGGCTTGTTCTTGAAGATCGGCGCCATCCAGATGGCGGTGGTGCCCAGGCCCTTGATGTAGTCGAGCTTCCGGGTCAGGCCCTTGAGGTCGCCGCCCTGGTAGAACCCCTTGTCGGTGGGGTCGTACCCGGTGGCCAGGCGGCTGCCGGTGAGGCCTCCGCGGTCGTTGGACGGGTCCCCGTTCGCGAATCGGTCCGGCATGACGAAGTAGAACTGCTCGCGGGTGTCGCCGTGCCGGGCGGGCTGCGCGGCCAGCGCCTTGTCGGACGGCGGCGGGGGTGGCGACTGCTGCGCCTGCGCGGACGCGGTGGGCACGGCCAGGGCCGCGAGCGCGGCGAAGGCGGTGCCCGCGGCGGTCCGCCGGCTGAGCCGGGTTCGCCGGGCACGCCGGTCGTGCCGGAAGGCGTGCAGCCTGAACCAGTCCAGGGCCACGGGCAGTTCTCCTTGCGATCACCCGCCCCCGGGGGGACGGGAAGGGACAGCCTCGCGCCCGGGTCCACGCGCTGAAACCGGGTGCCGCCCCGGCGTCGGTGCCGGAGCTGTCCGGGACCGTATCCCCCGTTCGGGTGTTGCAGCAAGACACCGCAAGGAATTCCAGCGCTCGTCCGCGAAAGGGCGCGACAGCAGCGAACCTGTGTCGCGTTTGCCCCGATCGTGGGGCAACCGACATGCTCGGGTAACGGAGTTGTCACATCGCGACGATCATGGAGAAACGGACTTGCAAGCTCTTTCGCAAGACGTTGCACCGCTGCTACGGTCCCTCCAGCCCGAGCGGGTGGAGCCGGCCGAGGACACGGTCGGCCCCTTGGCCGGATCAGGGCGATCGGGCACTTCCCTCATCAAGGAGTCAGGTATGCGACGCGGCATATCCGCCGTGGCGATGGCCGCGGCCATCGTCCTCGGAGCCACCGCCTGTGGCGGCAACGGCGGCGGCGACGGCAAGAGCGACAGCGGCAAGGCGCAGGACCCCGCCTCGATCTCGGGCACCCTCACCTACTGGGACACCTCGGACGCCAAGAACGAGGCCCCGACGTACCAGGCACTGGTGAAGGCCTTCGAGGCGAAGTACCCGAAGATCAAGGTCAACTACCAGAACGTCGACTTCGGCACCGTGGAGCAGAAGTTCAAGGCCGCCGCGCAGAGCGGCAAGGGCGCGCCCGACGTGGTCCGCACCGACGTCGGCCTGATCCCCGAGTACGCCTCGCTGCACTACATCGCCCCGCTCGACGGCACCACCGCGCTGCAGGACACCGGCGACTTCATGGCCGGCCCGATGAACACCACCAAGTACGACGGCAAGACCTACGGTGTGCCGTCGGTCACCGACACCCTGGGCCTGCTGTACAACAAGGACATCTTCGCCAAGGCCGGCATCACCAAGGCGCCGGCCACCTGGGACGAGCTGATCGCGGACTCCGCCACGATCAAGCAGAAGGTGCCGGGCGTCGCGGGCACGTACGTCAACCCCGACTCCTACTTCCTGTTCCCGGTGCTGTTCGGCGAGGGCGCCGACCTGGCCGACCCGGCCGCGAAGAAGATCACGATCAACTCGCCCGAGGCCGTCAAGGCGGTCACCGAGGCCAAGAAGATCTACGACACCTCGTCGCTGAAGGTCGACTTCGCCAGCGCCTACGACAACATGCAGACCTCCTTCAAGACCGGCAAGGTCGCCATGCTGATCCAGGGCCCCTGGTCGGTCGGCGACGACCTGACCGGCTCGGCCTTCCAGGGCAAGGAGGCCAACCTCGGGTACGCCCCGGTGCCGGCCGGCTCGTCCGGCAAGGCGCTCGCCCCGACCGGCGGCCACGACCTGGCCGTCTACCAGGGCTCGAAGAACCTCGACGCGGCCTACCTGTTCACGCAGTTCATGACCTCGTCGGCCTCGCAGCAGCAGATCGCGCTGAAGAACGGCACCCTGCCGACCCGCACCTCGGCGTACACCGACGCGGTGCTGAAGAACGGGACCATCGCCGGCTTCAAGCCGATCATGGACACCGCCCGCCCGCGGGTCGCCCTCCCGCAGGTCGGCAGCCTCTTCACGCCGCTGCAGCAGCAGTACATCAAGATCCTGCAGGGTCAGACCTCCGTGCAGGCCGGCCTGGACGCCGCGGCCAAGGACTTCGGCAAGCTCCTGCCGGGCTACGCCGTCCAGTAACGGCGGCCACCAGTTCCGGACCGGCCGGCCGGGGCCCCGCCTCCCTCAGGGGAGCGGGGCCCACGCGCCCGGCCGGCCGGTCCGGTCCGTCCCCCCGTAGAGCCCTGCCTGTAGAGACCTGACGAGAAGCCGAGGAGCGATGACCACCGCCACCATGGACGAAGGCGCCCGGGACGTGAAGGCGCCCGCGCCGCGCGCCCCCCACGGCGCATGGACGTCGATCAAGCGGTCGTGGGACAAGCACTGGTACGCGTGGGCGATGGTCGCCCCGGTGGTCATCGTGATCGGCGTCCTGGTGCTGTACCCGCTGTGCTACGGCCTGTACCTGTCGTTCACCAACGCCAACGAGCGCAACGTCGCGCAGAACATCGGCCCCATCCACATCGGCGCCACCTACGACTTCGTCGGGCTGCACAACTACTGGCAGGTGATCTCCGGCGCGGACGGCGACTTCTACCCGCGCCTGGAGTGGACGGTCGTCTGGACCGTCTCCTGCGTGGCGATCACCTACGCCATCGGCCTGGCCATGGCGCTGCTGCTCAACCGGCCGATGCGGTTCCGCCTGTTCTACCGGCTGGCACTGATCCTCCCCTGGGCGGTGCCGGCCTTCATCGGCGTGTTCGCGTGGCGGCTGATGTTCAACTCCCAGTACGGCGTGTTCAACGACATCATCACCAAGGTCGGGCTGCCCGCGCAGGACTGGCTGGGCACGCCGTTCGCGCAGAAGATCGCGGTCATCCTGGTCAACATCTGGTGCGGTGTGCCGTTCATGATGGTCGCGCTCCTGGGCGGCCTGCAGGCCATCCCGGGCGAACTGTACGAGGCCGCCGAGATGGACGGCGCCACACCGGTGCAGCGCTTCTTCAACGTCACCGTGCCGGGACTGCGCCCGGTCACCAACACGGTGATCCTGCTGTCCACCGTGTGGACCTTCAACATGTTCCCGATCATCTACCTGCTGCTCGGCAACAACACCACCGGCGACACCGACATCCTCGTGACGCACGCCTACGAGATGGCCTTCTCCGGCGGCGCGGCCGACTACGCGGGGTCCGCCACCTACGGCATCGTCATCCTGATGATCCTCGTGGCGTTCTCCACCTTCTACCGCCGCCAGCTGAAGACGCAGGACTAGGAGCCGCCGCCATGAGCGCCACCACACAACGCGGCTCCGCCGCCGTCCCCGCCCGTCCCCGCGCCGCCGACACGGCCCGGCGGCGCACCCGCGGCCGCAACGAGCGCAGCCTCGGGGCGTCCTTCGCCCTGCACGCCACGCTGATGGCGGCCAGCGTCATCGCGGTCTTCCCGGTGCTGTGGATCCTGTTCATCTCGCTGGGCCCCAGCACGGCGTGGCAGCAGCCGAACGAGGTGCTCCACCATCTCGGCCTGGACAACTACCGGTTCGTCCTGCTGCACAGCCACTTCCCGCGCTGGTTCCTCAACTCGGTGATCGTCGCCGCGGCCACCACGGTGCTCGGCGTGCTGGTCTCGGCGAGCGCCGGCTACGCCGTCTCGCGGATGCGCTTCCCGGGCCACCGGCCGCTGATGTGGACCTTCCTGATCACCCAGATGTTCCCGATGGCCGTGCTGATCGTGCCGCTGTACAACCTGCTGGTGCAGCTGAACCTGCTGGACACCTACCTCGGCCTCGTCCTGGTCTACTGCACCATCTCGGTGCCGTTCTGCGCGTGGATGCTGAAGGGCTACTTCGACACCATCCCGCGCGAGATCGACGAGGCCGGGCGGGTCGACGGGCTGACCCCGTTCGGCACGTTCTGGCGGCTGATCATGCCGCTGGCCAAGCCGGGCCTGGCCGTCACGGCCTTCTTCAGCTTCCTGACCGCCTGGGGCGAGGTCGCGTACTCCAACCAGTTCATGCGCGACCCGCACACCACCCTGGCGGTCGGCATCCGCACCTTCGCCGCCGACCAGCGCGCCGACTGGGGCAGCATGACCGCCGCCTCGGTGATCATCGCGATACCGGCGGCCATCGTCTTCATGCTCGTCCAGAAGCACCTGGTGACCGGCCTGACAGCCGGCGGCACCAAAGGCTGAGGGCTGACGCCCGAGGGCCTCAGCACCCCGCCGCACCACCGACGCAGCACCCATGCCGCCCCCGCCGCCAGGCACGGGGCGAGCCCACCACCACACCCCACCAAGGGAATCCATGAGCCAGCACCTCACCGACGCGCCCAGCTCCGCCGCCGCCGCTGACGACGCCGAGCGCAGAGACTGGTGGCGCGACGCGGTCATCTACCAGGTGTACCCGCGCAGTTTCGCCGACGGGAACGGCGACGGCATGGGCGACCTGCCGGGTGTCACCGCCCGGCTGCCGTACCTGCGGGACCTGGGCGTGGACGCCGTCTGGCTGTCGCCGTTCTACGCCTCCCCGCAGGCCGACGCCGGCTACGACGTGGCCGACTACCGTGCGGTGGACCCGATGTTCGGCACCCTCACCGACGCCGACGACCTGGTGCGCGGCGCGCACGGCCTGGGCCTGCGGGTGATCGTGGACGTGGTGCCGAACCACTGCTCGGACCAGCACGAGTGGTTCAAGCAGGCGCTGCGCGAGGGTGCCGGCTCACCGCTGCGGGACCGTTTCCACTTCCGCCCGGGCAAGGGCGCGCACGGCGAACTGCCGCCCAACGACTGGGAGTCCATCTTCGGGGGCCCGGCCTGGACGCGCACCACGGACGCCGACGGCACGCCCGGCGAGTGGTACCTGCACCTGTTCGCGCCCGAGCAGCCCGACTTCAACTGGGACCACCCGGCGGTGCACGACGAGTTCCGCTCGGTGCTGCGCTTCTGGCTGGACCTGGGCGTCGACGGCTTCCGGGTGGACGTGGCGCACGGCCTGGTGAAGGCCGCCGGCCTGCCGGACATCGGCCACGCCGAGCAGCTGGCGCTGCTGGGCACCGCCGCCATGCCGTACTTCGACCAGGACGGCGTGCACGAGATCTACCGCGGCTGGCGCCGGATCCTCGACGAGTACTCCGGGGATCGGATCGCGGTGGCCGAGGCCTGGACGCCGACCATCGAGCGCGCCGCCCTGTACCTGCGGCCCGACGAGCTGCACCAGGCGTTCAACTTCGAGTACCTGACGACGCCGTGGGACGCGGCCGCGCTGCGCGCCGTGATCGACACGTCGCTGTCCGCGATGGGTTCGGTGGGTGCGCCGGCCACCTGGGTGCTGTCCAACCACGACGTGACGCGGCACGCCACCCGGTTCGCCAACCCGCCCGGCCTGGGCACCCAGTTGCGGACCGCGGGCGACCGCGCACTGGGCCTGCGCCGGGCCCGCGCGGCGACGCTGCTGATGCTGGCGCTGCCCGGCTCGGCCTACCTGTACCAGGGCGAGGAGCTGGGCCTGCCGGACGTCACCGACCTGCCGGACGAGGTGCGGCAGGACCCGTCGTTCTTCCGCGCCGCCGGCCAGGACGGCTTCCGCGACGGCTGCCGGGTGCCGATCCCGTGGTCCGGTGACGAGGCGCCGTACGGTTTCGGCCCGGTCGCCGGCGGCCCGAGCTGGCTGCCGCAGCCGGCCGAGTGGGCCGGGCTGAGCGTCGCGGCGCAGACCGGCGCCGCGGACTCCACCCTGGAGATGTACCGCACGGCGCTGCGGCTGCGCCGGCAGCACCCGGCGCTGGGCGCCGGCGGCGACGTGACGTGGCTGGAGGCGCCCGAGGGCGTGCTCGCCTTCCGCCGCGACGGCGGCGCGGGCGAGCCCGGCTTCGTGTGTGCGGTGAACCTCAACGGGCACCCGGTGACCCTGCCGGCGCCGGGCTCGGTCATGCTGACCAGTGGTCCGGACGGGCAGTCGGACGGGCAGTCCGGGGCGGCGATTGGTGGCGATTCTTCCGCGACCTCCGCGATCGCCGCGGACACGGCAGTTTGGTGGTCGATCTGACGTGGTGGCGTTCCGTCCCCTAGCATCCGGTGCTGTGACCGCACGGCTCGCTGACATCGCAGCCCAGGCGGGCGTCAGCGAGGCGACGGTCAGCCGGGTGCTCAACGGCAGGCCCGGAGTCTCGGCGGGCACCCGCGAATCCGTGCTGGCCGCCCTCGATCTGCTGGGCTACGAGCGGCCGGTGCGGCTGCGGCAGCGCAGCGCGGGCCTGGTCGGGCTGATCACGCCCGAGCTGCTCAACCCGATCTTCCCTGCCTTCGCGCAGATCATCGGCCAGGCGCTGACCCGGCAGGGCTACACACCGGTGCTGGCCACCCAGACGCCCGGCGGCTCCACCGAGGACGAGCTGGTGGAGATGCTCGTCGAGCGCGGCGTGGCCGGCATCATCTTCGCCTCGGGCCTGCACGCCGACTCCACGGCCGACATGGAGCGCTACGCCCGGCTGCACGGCCAGGGTGTGCCGTTCGTGCTGATCAACGGCTTCTCGGAGAAGGTCGACGCGCCGTTCGTGTCGCCCGACGACCGGGGCGCGGTGCGGCTCGCGGTCACCCACCTCGCGGCGCTGGGCCACCGCAGGATCGGGCTGGCCGTGGGTCAGCAGCGCTACGTGCCGGTGCAGCGCAAGATCGAGGGCTTCGTGGCGTCGATGGGGGACGTGCTGGGCCTGTCGGAACAGGACGCGCGGACGCTCGTCCAGCACTCGCTGTACACGCTGGAGGGCGGGCAGGCCGCGGCCACCGCGCTGATCGCGTCGGGGTGCACCGCGATCGTGTGCGCGTCGGACATGATGGCGCTCGGCGCGATCCGGGCCGCCCGCCAGCAGGGCCTGTCGGTGCCGGAGGACGTGTCGGTGGTCGGCTACGACGACTCGCCGCTGATCGCGTTCACCGACCCGCCGCTGACGACCATCCGGCAGCCGGTGACGGCGATGAGCCAGGCCGCGGTGAACGCGCTGCTGGAGGAGATCGGCGGCACGCCGGCCCCGCACAGCGAGTTCGTGTTCATGCCCGAGCTGGTGGTGCGGGGTTCGACCGCGGCGGTGCCGGCCGCGGCCGCGGATCGCACCCCGCCGGTTCCGCCGCAGCAGTCGCCACGCGGAGTGTCCGGTTCGACACGGACGTGATGCGGGGAACAGCCGCTCGGCGTGAGGGATCTGGCAGACTGGTTTCCTATGGGGGAACTCACCGCGAAGACCGCCGAAACGCCGAAAGGCCGCACGGCCGCCCCGGGCCCTGCGAGTTCCACGGGTTCCACGAGGTATGACGGGGCCGCCGGCGCCACCAGCCCTGCGGAGAAGCGGAGCACGGCGCTGCTGCACCGGCTGCGGACCCCGCGCCGGCCGCGCCTGTGGTTCGAGATCCTGCTGATCGGCTTCAGTTACTGGCTGTACTCGATGATCAGGAACGCGGTCCCGGAGAAGAGGTCGCTGGCGCTGCACCACGCCGACTGGGTGTGGTCCTTCGAGCACAACCTGGGACTGGCCGTCGAGCACGGCGTCAACCACGCGGTCAACTCCGTGACCTGGCTGATCGTCGGGATGAACTACTACTACGCCACGCTGCACTTCGTCATCACGATCGGTGTGCTCGTGTGGCTGTACGTACGCCACCCCGAACGGTACGGGCCGTCCCGGCTGGTCCTCTTCGTGACGACGTGGCTGGCGCTGGTCGGCTTCTGGGCCTTCCCGCTGGCACCGCCGCGCCTGATGAACGGCAAGGGCTTCCTCGACACCGTGGAGCTGCACCACACCTGGGGCTCGCTGTCCCAGGGCAGCCTGTCGCACGTGTCCAACCAGTACGCGGCCATGCCGTCGATGCACATCGGCTGGTCGCTGTGGTGCGGGATCACGCTGGTGACGCTGGCCAAGCCGCTGTGGGCGCGGGTCCTGGGGGCGCTGTACCCGCTGTTCACGCTGACGGTGATCGTCGCGACCGGCAACCACTTCTGGCTGGACGCGGTCGGCGGCGCGCTGTGCCTGGCGGTCGGCTACGCGCTGGTGTCGTGGCTGTACGGCCGGTGGGTGTACCGGCTGCCGGTGCTGCCCCGCCCCGCGGTCTGACGACTGCTCCGTCCTCCGCCCTCACCCGCGGACCCCATCCGGCATATGCCGGAGGCCCGTTCACCGGCCGCGGTCGCTCATCCGTCGTAGAACAGCCGTTCCACGACCGCGCGGGCCCGGCGGGTGCGGCGCCGGTAGTCCTCCAGCATGTCGCCGACGTGGCCGGGCGGATAGCCCAGGTAGCGGCCGACCGCGGCCAGTTCCTTGCCGTCGCCGGGGAAGGTGTCGCCGGGCCGGCCGCGGACCAGCATGACGGCGTTGCGCACCCGGGTGGCCAGCACCCAGGCGTCGTCCAGCACCCGCATGTCCTCCGTGGCGATCAGGCCCTCGGCGTGCGCGGCGGCCAGCGCCCGCCGCGTGCCGGTGCTGCGCAGCGACGGCAGCCGGGCGCCGTGCTGCATCTGCAGCAGCTGCACCGTCCACTCGATGTCGGACAGGCCGCCGCGGCCCAGCTTGGCGTGCAGCGTGCGGTCGGCGCCGCGCGGCACCCGCTCGGACTCCATCCGGGCCTTCAGCCGCCGGATCTCCCGCACCGCCTCCTCGGACAGGCCGCCCTCGGGGTAGCGCAGCGGGTCGATCATCGCGATGAACCGCTCCCCCAGCCCGGGGTCGCCGGCCACCTGCGTGGCCCGCAGCAGCGCCTGGCTCTCCCACACCAGCGACCAGCGGTCGTAGTACGCCCGGTACGAGGCCAGCGTGCGCACCAGCGGCCCGCTCTTGCCCTCGGGCCGCAGATCGGAGTCGATGAGCAGCGGCGGGTCCGCGGTGGGGATCTGCAGCAGCCGGCGCAGCTCGTCGGCCACGGCCAACGCGGCGCGCGCGGCCTCACCGCCGTCCGCCGGATCGTACGGCTCGTGCACGAACAGCACGTCCGCGTCCGAGCCGTAGCCCAGCTCGCGGCCGCCGAGGCGGCCCATGCCGATGATCGCGAACCGGGTGGGCAGCGGCTGCGCGTCGTTGCCGGTCACCGCGTTGACCGCGGCCCGCAGCGCGCCGGCCAGCGTCGCCGAGGTCAGCCCGTAGACGGCCGAGCCGACCCGGTCGACGATCGCCGCGGCGTCCACGGCCTCTTGGTGCTCCTCGGTGTCGTCCCCGTACGTGTCGACGAGGTCGGCGGCCGCCGTGCGGAACAGCTCGCGCCTGCGGACCCCGCGGACCGCCGCGATGGCCTGCTCCGCGTCGGCGGCGCGGCCCACGGCGGCCAGCACCTCCTGTTCCAGCGCGGACGGCTCGCGCGGCACCAGCGCGTCGTTGGAGCCGAGCATGGCGACCGCCTCGGGCGCGCGCATCAGCAGGTCGGGGGCGAGCCGGCCCGAGGACAGCACCCGCGCCAGCCGCTGCGCGGCGGCCCCCTCGTCGCGCAGCAGCCGCAGGTACCAGGGCGTCTTGCCGAGCGCGTCGGACACCTTGCGGAAGCCCAGCAGGCCCGCGTCGGGGTCGGCGGAGTCCGCGAACCAGCCGAGCAGCACCGGCAGCAGGGTCCGCTGGATCGCCGCCTTGCGGGTGACGCCGTTGGCCAGCGCCTCCAGGTGGCGCATCGCGGCGGCCGGGTCGGCGTACCCCAGCGCCTGGAGGCGTTCGCGGGCCGCGTCGGTGCTCAGCCGGCTCTCCTCCGCGCCGAGCTGCGCGACGGCGTCCAGCAGCGGCCGGTAGAAGAGCTTCTCGTGCAGCCGCCGCACCTCCATTGCGTGCCGCTTCCACTCCCGGTTGAGCGTCGCCACCGGCTCCGAGCGGTAGCCCAGGCCGCGGCCCAGCCGGCGCAGCGACGCCTCGTCCTCGGGCACCAGATGGGTGCGGCGCATCTTCTGCAGCTGGATGCGGTGCTCCATCAGCCGCAGGAAGCGGTACGCGTCGTCCAGCGAGGAGGCGTCGGCCCGGCCCACGTAGCCGCCGGCGGCGAGCTGGCCGAGCGCGGTCAGGGTGGTGGGGCTGCGCAGCGACAGGTCGGAGCGGCCGTGCACGAGCTGGAGCAGCTGCACCGCGAACTCCACGTCCCGCAGTCCGCCGGGCCCCAGCTTGAGCTCCCGGTCGACCTGGGCGGCCGGGATGTTGTCGACGACGCGGCGGCGCATCTGCTGCACGTCGGTGACGAAGTGGTCGCGCTCGGCGGCCTGCCAGACCATGGGGTGGATCGCCGCCATGTACTCCTGGCCGAGCGCCGCGTCGCCGGCCATCGGGCGGGCCTTGAGCAGCGCCTGGAACTCCCAGGTCTTGGCCCAGCGCTTGTAGTAGGCCAGATGGCTGGACAGGGTCCGCACGAGGGGGCCGTTCTTGCCCTCCGGGCGCAGGTTGGCGTCCACCGGCCAGATCGTGCCCTCGGCGGTGGTGTCGGAGCAGACCCGCATCATCCGGGCGGCCAGGCGGGTGGCGGCCTGCAGGGCCGGGTTCTCCTCCGCGCCGGCCGCGCTCTCGACCGGCTCGGCCACGAAGATGACGTCGACGTCGGAGACGTAGTTCAGCTCGTGGCCGCCGCACTTGCCCATCCCGATCACCGCGAGGCGGCAGGCCGCCGCGTCACCGGGCTGCTCGGCCGAGGCGATGGCCAGGGCCACCCGCAGCGTGGCGGTGGCCAGGTCGGCCAGCTCGGCGGCGGTGCGCACCAGGTCGCTGGTGCCGCACACGTCGCGGGCGGCTATCCCCAGCAGGCAGCGGCGGTAGGCGGCGCGCAGCGCGTCGGGGTCCTCGGCGCCGGCCAGGCCGCGCTCGAACTCGGCGATGCCGGGGTGCAGGTCGGCGGCCTCGTAGGTGACGAGGGCGTGCCAGTCGGCGGGGTGCCGCGCCAGGTGGTCGCCGAGCGCCTCGGAGGCGCCGAGGACGCCGAGGAGGCGGTCGCGCAGCGGCTTGGCGGTCGTGACGGTGTCGAGCAGGACGCGGCGCTCCGGCTCGTCCAGGGCCTCGGTGAGGCGGACGAGGCCCAGCAGCGCCTGGTCCGGGTCGGCGGTGGCGCCGAGCGCCTCCAGCAGGACGGGGTCCGTGCGGACCGTGCTGAGCACGTCGTCGTCGAGCAGGCGCTCGGCCGTGGCGGGGTCGGTGAAGCCGTGGCGCAGCAGACGGGAGAACGTACTGCTGCGTCGGCCCTGCATGTGCCCTCCCGGCGGGTCGGCCCGCTACGTGGTCGCGCGGTCCCTTCAACTTACCCACCCCCGGTGCGGCTCCCCACCCCACGGCCCCCGGCCGCCGCCGTCACGGCACGCCCGCCCGCCCCGGGCCGCACGTCCCCGCGCCCTCTACGGCGTTCCTAAGGTGCGGGCACGGGTGGCGTGAAGCCGGGGGTGGTGTCCTGCGGGGGTCGGCGGGCCGGCACGGGCCGGCCCCGATGACGGAAGGAGGCGCGATGCGCCGCAGGACAGGACTGGTCGCCGCGGGGACGGCGCTGGTGATGACGCTCGGGGCGACCGGGGCCGCGGTCGCCGCGGGAGCGGGCTCGGCGTCGGACGCCGGGGGCACGGAGCACAACGCGAAGGCCACCGCTCCGGCCGACCCGGGGAAGGGCACGGCCGGGAAGGACGCGGGCAGGGGCAAGGGCGGCAGCGGCGACACGCTGGCGTCGCTGGCCAAGCGCTACGGCGTGACGGTGGCGCGGCTCGACACCGCGCTCCGTCACGTCAAGGAGCGGCTCGGCGCGAACGGCGGCGACGTCAGGGACCCGGCGCTCGTGCGGGGGCTGGTCCGCGACCTCGGGCTGAGCCGGCAGCAGGCGACCCGCCTGCTCGGTGAGGTCTTCGGCCCGGCCGGCGCCCCGGGCAGGGGCAAGCCGGGGAAGCCCGGCGCCCCGGGCAAGGGCAAGCCGGGCGACCCGGGCAAGCCCGGT
This sequence comes from Actinacidiphila rubida, assembly GCF_900110255.1. Classification (GTDB taxonomy): domain Bacteria; phylum Actinomycetota; class Actinomycetes; order Streptomycetales; family Streptomycetaceae; genus Actinacidiphila; species Actinacidiphila rubida. The sequence continues at coordinate 109,108 of NZ_FODD01000021.1, read as the reverse complement.
AAGCCCGGCGGCGCGCTGTCGACGTTCTCCGCGGCCGAGCTGGCGAAACTCCTGGGTGTCCCGCGAGCCGAGGCGAAGACGGCGCTGGACGCCGTCGCGAAGCTCGCCTCCGGTCCCAAGGGCAGCGTGGACACGGCGGGCCCGCAGTTCGCCGCGATCGCCCGGCGGGCGGGCGTCACACCCGAGCGCCTCGCGGACGCGCTGTTCACGCTGAAGATGGCGGCGGCCAAGCCGGCGGGCACCGTCCGCTCGGTTCCGCCCTCGGCCTGACACCGGGTGCGGGACCCTGTGGCCATGCGACTGCTGGTGGTTGACGACGACGACGCGGTACGGCGCTCCCTGGCGCGCGCCCTCGTCCGGGACGGGTACGAGGTGGCGGTGGCGGCGGACGGCCTGGCCGCGCTGGAGTCGCTGGCCACGCACCGGCAGGACGCGGTGGTGCTGGACATCCTGATGCCCGAGCCCAACGGGCTGGAGGTGTGCCGCACCCTGCGGGCCCGCGGGGACCGCACCCCGATCCTCATGCTCACCGCCCGCGACCTGGTCGCCGACCGGGTCGCGGGCCTGGACGCCGGCGCGGACGACTACCTGGTGAAGCCGTTCGCACTGGAGGAGTTGCGGGCCAGGGTCCGGGCGCTGCTGCGGCGCAGCGGCGCGGACAGCGAGGTGCTGCGGTTCGCCGACCTGGAGCTGGACACGGCCGCGTGCCGGGCCCGGCGCGGCGACCGGGTGCTGGAGCTGACGCGGACCGAGTACGCACTGCTGGAACTGTTCCTGCGCAACCCGCGCCGGGTCCTCAGCCGCACGCTGATCTTCGACTCGGTGTGGGGCTACGACTTCGGCCCGTCGTCCAACGCGCTGTGGGTGTACGTCAGTTACCTGCGGGCGAAGCTGGAGGCGGACGGTGAACCGCGGCTGCTGCAGACGGTGCGGGGCCTGGGCTACGTGCTGCGGGAGCAGGAGTGAGCCTGCGCAACCGCGTCGCGCTCGCCGGCGGCGCGGTGGTCCTGGCGGCCCTGGTCGTGGCGGCGCTGGTGCTCTACCCGTCGCTGAGCAGCAGCCTGACGGCGCAGCACGACAGTTCGCTGGTGGCTGCGGCGCAACAGGCGCCGGACCTGGTCGCGGCGTTCAAGCAGAAAGCCGCCGGCACCTCCGAGGCGCGGAAGCCGGACGCCGCGAAGGACGGCCGGGCGACGGGCGATCCGAAGGCGAACGGCCCCACGTCCGCCCCGGACGCGCTGAGCCCCGGCTCCGTCATCCCGCAGCGCCCCGTCGACGTCGGCTCGACGCTGCTGCAGTTCGTGGCGGCCCCGGTCATGGAGGGCCCCTCCGCGGGCTTCGCCGACCTCACGGCCACCGACGTCCAGGTCGCGGACGGCACCCGCGCGCCGTACTTCCGGTACACCGACTACGGCGGGGTCCGCTACCGCGTCTACACCGCGCCGCTGGTGGGCAACGACGGGACGCTGGTGCGCGCCGCGGTGCCGACGTCGGTGGTGGGCGCGACACTGCACCGGCTCGAACTGCTGCTTCTGGCCATCATCGCGGGCGGCTGCGTGCTGGCCGCGCTCGCGGCCCGGCTGGCGGCCGGGAGGGTGCTGCGGCCGGTGCGCCGGCTCACCGACACCGTCGAGCACGTCACGGCCACCCAGGACCTGTCGGCGCGGCTGGCGGCCGACGGCAAGGACGAGATCGCCCGGCTGACCCGCTCGTTCGCCGCGATGATGTCCGCGCTCGACGATTCGGTGGGCGCCCAGCGGCGCCTGGTGGCCGACGCCTCGCACGAGCTGCGCACGCCGCTGACCAGCCTCACCACGAACCTCGAACTCCTGGGCGAGGGAACGGGCGTGGCCGATCCGCAGGCGCCGCTGCTGGTGCGCGAGGCCCGGGCGCAGGCCGCCGAGCTGACCACCCTCGTCAACGACCTGGTGGACCTGGGCCGTTACGGCAGCTCGCCGAACGGCACGCACACCGAGGACGTGCGGCTGGACCTGCTGGCCCGCCGGGTCGTGGACCGCGCGGCGACCCGCGCGCCGCACGTGGAGTTCACCGCCGCGCTGGAGCCGTGCATGGTGCACGGCGACCCCGACGCCCTGGAGCGGGCCATCGGGAACCTGGTGGACAACGCGATAAAATGGAGCCCTGACGGCGGGCCGGTCACGGTGGCGACGACCCCGGCCGGAGAGGTGTCGGTCACCGACCGGGGGCCGGGCATCCCCGCCGCGGACTTGCCGTATGTCTTCGACCGCTTCTACCGGTCACCGGCCGCGCGTTCGCTGCCCGGGTCGGGACTCGGCCTGTCCATCGTGCGGCAGATCGCCGAGACGCACGGAGGCGGTGTGGCGGCCCAGCCCCTTGGCCAGGGCGTGCGGCTGGTGCTCACCCTCCCTCCGGCTCCGTGACCGACGACGGGTGGGCGCTCAGCGTTCGCCGACATTTCACCGAATCTCGTCTGTCCCACGGCCCCCCTCCGCCCCTAGCTTTTGGCATGCACACTGCCGTTCGGTCGTCTTTCCCCCCTCTTCCTCGGAGGTAACCCGTGCCCGGGTGGATCTCGCCCCGCCGCAGCCGCACCGCCCTCGCCACCGCCGTCGGCCTCGCCGCCGCGTCCACCGGACTGTGGGTGGGCCTGGGCGGCAACGCCCACGCCGCCGGCGCCGTGCCGAGCCCCGACCACGTCGTCGTGGTCGTCATGGAGAACCACGCCTACAGCCAGGTGATCGGCAGCTCCAGCGCCCCCTACATCAACAACACCCTCAAGGCGGGCGGCGCGAACCTGACGCAGAGCCACGCGATCACGCACCCGAGCCAGCCCAACTACTACGCCCTGTTCTCGGGTTCGACGCAGGGCGTCACCGACGACAGCTGCGTGACCCCCGGCTTCAGCTCCGCCGCCAACCTCGGCTCCGAGGTCATCGCGGCCGGCCAGAGCTGGGGCAGCTACAACGAGACCCTGCCCAGCCAGGGCTCGACGACCTGCAAGAGCGGCAACTACGCCCAGAAGCACAACCCCTGGTTCGGCTTCAGCAACGTGCCGACCAACACGGCGAAGACCTTCGCGCAGTTCCCCACCGACTACTCCACGCTGCCGAAGATGTCCTTCGTCACGCCCAACCTGTGCAGCGACATGCACGACTGCTCGGTGTCCACCGGCGACACGTGGATCAAGAACAACCTGGGCGCCTACGCGACCTGGGCCAAGACCCACAACAGCGTGCTCGTCGTCACCTTCGACGAGGACAACTCGCTGAGCGGCAACCGCATCCCGACCGTGTTCTACGGCCAGCCGGTCACCGCGGGCAGCTCCAACGGCACCACCTACAACCACTACAACCTGCTGCGCACGCTGGAGGACCTGGCGGGGACGTCGACGCACGCCGGCCAGGCCGCGTCCGCGTCGGACATCACCGGCATCTGGACCAGCTGACCGATGTACGTCAGCGAGAGCCGCGGCAGCACGCCCGCGGTGACCGCACCGGCCGCCCGGGGCCTGTTCCCCGGGCGGTCGGCTGTGAGCGCCACGGTGCTCGCGCTCGGTGCGGTCAGCCTGATCACCGACATCTCGTCGGAGATGGTCACGGCCGTGCTGCCGCTGTACCTGGTCACCGGGCTGGGCCTGTCCCCGCTCGGCTTCGGTCTGCTCGACGGGGTCTACAACGGGTTCAGCGCGCTCGTCCGGCTGGTCGGCGGCCACCTCGCCGACCGCGGCGGGCGGCACAAACCGGTCGCGGCCCTGGGGTACGGCCTGTCCGCGCTGTGCAAGCCGCTGCTGCTGGCCGTGCACACGCTGCCGCTGATCGGCGCGGTGCTGGCCCTCGACCGCACCGGCAAGGGCCTGCGCACAGCCCCGCGGGACGCCCTGATCTCGCTGTCCTCGCCGCCGGAGACGCGCGGCAGGGCGTTCGGCGTGCACCGGGCCATGGACACGACCGGCGCGCTCCTCGGGCCGCTGGCCGCGTTCCTGATCCTGCGGCAGGCCGCCGAGGGCTACGACGCCGTGTTCACCGTCAGCTTCTGCGTGGCGGCCCTGGGCGTGGTGGTGCTGCTGCTGTTCGTGCCGTCCCGCTCCCCCGAGCTGACCGGCCCGGCCCCGGCGACGGCCGCCGAACGCCCGTCCCTGCGGGCCGCGGTGGGGCTGCTGGGCCGGCGTGAACTGCGCGGCCTGTCGCTGTGCGCGGTGGTTCTGGGCCTGGCCACGGTCAGCGACTCGTTCGTCTATCTGATGCTGCAGCGGCGGCTCGGAGTGTCCGACCGCTGGTTCGCGCTGCTGCCGCTGGGCACGGCCGCGGCGTTCCTGCTGCTGGCGGTGCCGCTGGGCCGGTGGGCGGACCGGGTGGGCCGCTGGCGCGTGTTCGTCGGCGGGCACTTCGCGCTGCTCGCCGCGTACGGCCTGCTGCTGTCGCACGTGCACAACGGGGCCCTGCCGTACGCGGTGCTGGCCCTGCACGGCTCGTTCTACGCGGCCACGGACGGCGTGCTGATGGCCGCCGCGGCCGGTTCGGTGCCGGCGGCGCTGCGTTCCAGCGGCCTCGCGCTGGTGCAGACCGGGCAGGCCGCCGCCCGGTTCGTCTGCTCGATCGCGTTCGGCGCGGCCTGGACGGCGTGGGGCGACCGCTCGGCGCTGAGCGGCGCGGCCGTGGCGCTGGCGCTGAGCGTGGTGCTGTCGCTGAGGTTGCGGCGGGACGCGCGGGACGCGGGAAGCCCTCGGGATGCGGGAAGCGGAGAGGACGCGGATGGCTGAGGCCGGCGAAGTGCGGGAGAGCGGCGTGCGGGAGAGCGGGCGGGCCGCGGAGGAGGTGGCGCCACGACCGGAGGTGGGTGCGGAGCCGGGCGGTGCGCAGGGCGGGGAGCCGGGCCTGGGGCGGGGCCGGGAGCCGGGCCTGGGCACCCGGGGGCGGCTGCTGGTCCTGCTGGCGTGCGTGCTGGTGCTGGCCTGCGTGGCGGGCGTCGCGGTGTGGCGCGCCGGCGCCCGCGCGCACGAGAAGGACCAGGCACAGGCGGGCGGGCCCGCGGTGCGCGCCGGGACCGTCTCGCTCGCCGCGGACGGCGGGCGCCGCATCGTCTTCCGCTCCATGGCGTGGGGCCCGCACCGCGACGAGCTGACCACCGTGCCGGCGGGCGCCCCGGACGGGCCGCGCACCGCGTCCGGCGTCAAGTGCCTGCGCTTCTACGCGGCCGGCGGCACGGGCATCTGCCTCCAGGCGGTGCGCGGGCCGGTCAACGACACCTACCGCGCGGTCGTCCTCGACTCGGGGCTGCGCGTCACCCGCACGATCGGCCTGGCCGGCATCCCGACCCGGGCCCGGGTCTCGCCGAGCGGGCGCATGGTGGCATGGACGGTGTTCGTCGGCGGCGACAGTTACGCCGGCACCAACTTCTCCACCCGCACGTCGATCCTCGACACCCGCACGGGGACGCTCGTACCCACCCTGGAGGACTACACCGTCACGCGCGACGGCTCCCGCGTGCGCGCCGCGGACGTCAACTTCTGGGGCGTGACGTTCGCCGACGACCAGCACTTCTACGCGACGCTGGCCACCGGTGGCCACACCTACCTGATCCACGGCGACACCGCGACGAGGACCGCGGTGACCGTCCACACCAACGTCGAGTGCCCGTCGCTGTCGCCCGACGGCACCCGCGTCGCGTACAAGAAGCGCGTCCCGGGCGCGTCGTCCGACGCGCCGTGGCGGCTGTACGTGCTGGATCTCGCGACCGGTCGCGAGCACGCCACGGCCGAGCACCGCGACATCGACGACCAGGCGGTCTGGTCCGACGACCACACCCTGGTCTACGCGATGCCCGGTGACTACGGCTCCGACCTCTACACCGTCCCCGCCGACGGCACCGGCGCCCCGCGTCTCCTCACGCGCTCGGCCCTGGCCCCGGCGTGGCTGGGCTGAGCAGCCCGCCCTCGGCCGTCCAGTGGCCGGCCGCGCCGGGGCGGCCGGCCAGGTAGCGGGCGATCACCGCGTCGTCCCAGGCGCCGGCCTCCCGCAGGCCGGCGCTCAGATGCTCCAGGTAGGCCGCGGCGGGCGCGGTCCACGGCACCTCGGCCACCGACCACGGCGCGGTGAGGGTCAGCATCGGGATCCCGTCCCGCGTCCCGGCCCGCACCAGCGTCTCGTACCGGCCCGGGCCGAGCGTGCTGCGGCCGGTCGCCAGCACCTCCGCGAGGTCCAGGTCGCGGCCCGGCTCCCCGTACATCTCCTGGGCGGCGACGTCCGAGAACTGCTCGGCGGTGACGAGGTGCGCCCGCGCCAGCGCCCGCCCCTCCGCGTCCGGGTCGTAGAACGCCCGTCCCCCGCCCCACACCGGCGAGTGCGTCGCGAAGTACACCACCCCGCGCAGCTCCACCCCGACCGAGCGCACCGGCGGCGCCGCGTCCCGCGCCCCCGGGTACTCCCGCCCCGCCCCCACCGGCCGCCCACCCGCCAGATAGCACGCCAGCCGCGCCCCGTGCATGTTCGACCCGTACGCGACGTACCACACGTACACGCCTGCCCTCATCCCTCGAAGTCGTACTCCAACACGTACGACGCGGCGTCCAGCATCATCTCGTTGACCTCGACGGCGGTGCCCTCGGCGCTGAAGGCGGTGCGCCAGATGAGCATGACGGGCGTGCCCGCGGCGAGCTTGAGACGCAGCGCCTCGTCAGCCGTCGGCATCCGGGAGCGGATCTCCTCGCGGAAGTGCTCCGGGGCGTGACCCCGCTCGGCCAGCCGCGCGTAGGCGCCGCCGGGCCCGGTGTCGGTTTCGGTGATGGGGGTGCCGGCGACCAGCGCGGCCGGGAAGTAGGACACCGAGAGCATCACGGGCTTGCCGTCGAGGACGAACCGGCGCCGGCGCAGCCATACCTCCGCCGTGCCGAGGATGTTGACGACGGCGCTCGGGACCTCGTCCCCGGAGACTTCCGAGACCGCGATCACCTCGACCGCCAGGTCCCGTTCGGCGATGTCCGCGTCCCACACCGAGCGCCCCGACCCCCACTGCTCGGGCGAGAGCCGCTGGATGCCGCGCCGCCGGATCGGCTCGAACTCGCGGACGAACACACCGGCGCCCTTGCGTGCCTCGGCCAGCCCCTCGGCCTGCAGAACGGCGAGCGCCTGCCGCGCCGTCATCCGCGCGACCGCGTGCTCGGCCATCAGATCGTTCTCCCCCGGCAGCCGCTCCCCGGGCGCGTACCGCCCTTCGGCGATATCGCGCCGCAGCGCACCAGCGATGCGCTGGTACTTCGGCTCGCGCGCGCTCCCCGCGGTCGTCATCGCACGTCCTTCCTGATCATCTCTAGACATCCTAGGCGGGCCTCGGGGCGACGACACCGGGCGCGTCCCACCAACATGGAAGGTGAGATCTCTAGAGATCTCATGGACGTGGCATCGGTGAAGCTGCTGTAATGAGCGAGCACATCTCTAGAGATGTTTCCCCCGCCCATCCTCACCTGTGAGGTCATGCCATGCACGTGCCCGAGTGCGCAGATGCTTCCGCAGTGGACTTACTCTTCCCCCGCCGCCCCAGGCGAGTCGCCGCGGCCCGGAACGCCACACGGAAAGCACTCGCGGAGTGGGGCGTTCCGCCGGAAGCCGCGGAGGCAGCGGTGCTCGTGGTCAGCGAACTGGTCACCAACGCCGTCAGGCACGCCGAAGTCCCTTCGGGGCGCGAGGTCGGACTGCGCGTCACTCGTCCTGGCCCCGACCGCATCCGGGTGGAGGTCGACGATGCCGACACGACGGTCCCCCGGCTCCGCGTCCCCAGCGACGACGACGAGTCGTCCCGCGGACTCCCCCTGATCGTCGCCCTCTCCATCCGCCACGGCGTGTGCCCCCGCCTTCACGGCATCGGCAAGACCGTCTGGGCCGAGATCACCACCGGGCTACCGGAATGCTCGGGGCAGGACACCTGATGTGCCCGGCGCCGGACGGCGCTGCTCAGGCGTCGCGGGAGTACACGGCGCAGATCTCCTCCGCTTTCAGCAGGCGCAGCCGACCGCCGGCGTCCCGGGAGAGCCGCCCGCAGGGGCACTCCTGCGCGGGGGCGTCCACCTCGACCAGGGTCTCGTCGTAGAGGCAGCGCGCGTGCGTACCGCCCGCGGAGGTCACGTCGATGCGCTCGCCCGGTCCCGGGATCAGCCAGCGGACGAGCCGCAGCGGGCCGGCGGCGGCGGGGACGGTGTCCTGCGCGGTCGGCGGGGTGCCGTCGGCGCCGGCGGTGTGGACGGAGAGGAACGTCCGCGTCTCAAGGGGAATCAGGCGGCCGTCGTCGTCACGGCTGAGCTGCCCGCAGGGGCACTCCTGCCGGGAGTCGTCCAGCTCGACCAGGGTCTCGTCGAGCGGGCAGCGCACGTGCGTGCCGCCGACCGCCGCCGTGTCGATGCCGTCGCCCGGACGCGCGTCCAGCCACCGGACGAAACGGAGCGCGCGGCCGTCCTCGGCGTACGCCGGCTCCGCGACACGCATCGACGGCGGGAGGGAACTCCGGAGATCGGAGATGTGGCCCTTCCCACCCTCGATGAAGAGCGTGAAGTCCCAGAAGCCCACCGGCACCGTGTCGCTCGGGCGGCCCCTGTAGCGCAGGGCGAACTCGAAGCTCCACGCGTCGTCGTCCAGTGCCATGAAGTACCTGTAGACGTGGTCGCCTTCGTCGTCCCCGGACGGCTGCGGCCCCCACGGCGCCCACCACACCCGCGACCCGCCCGCCTCCGCGAACGCCGCCGCGTCGAGCACGTACGCGTTCGCCGCCTCTTCCACCGGGATCACGGCTTCCCCCTCCACCCGAGGCCCACCGGCCCCGGCCCCCCCGGTGACCGCACTCGTCGCCGCAATCATGGACGGCCGCGGACGGTGGCGTCGAGTGCCGACGCCCCGATCGTGGACAATCGCTGCCCAACTGCCGCTCCGGATCGAGGAGAGCACCGGCCCGCACCCGGACGGCACCGCGGGGCGACGGCCGCGCGGGGCTTCCCGCGCGACGTGGGATGGGTGGCCGTGCCTGCGACCGTGAGCGGGCACGGCCGCCCGGTGGTCCGGCCGGAGGGCGGCTGGGCGGAGCGGTTCAGCCGAGGTAGAAATCCCTGCGGGCGGCCACGAACGCCTCGATCGACTGGGGAGGGACGCCCGTCAGGCGCTCCACGCCGTCGCTCGTGCGGTCGTAGCGGTTGTCGCGGTGCAGCCTGGCCATGGTGATGATGTGCTGCACGACGTGCGGCGGCAGCCCCAGCTTGGGGAGTTGCTCCTCCCACGCCTGCGGGGGCAGGTCCACGTAGGAGACGTCCCGGCCCAGGGCCCGGGAGAACTCCGCGGCCAGTTCGGTCATGTCGACCGAGCGCGGCCCGGTGAGCTCGTAGACCCGCCCGATGTGCGGCGCCGGGTCGCGGAGGACGGTGGCGAGGACCCGGGCGACGTCGTCCATGGCGACGGGTGAGGTGCGCCCGGTGCCGAACGGGAGGGCGATCGTGCCGTTCTCCTTGATCGACCGCGCCGCCAGATCGGTGAACAGCGGAGTGTCCAGGAACACCGTCGGCCGGACGTGCACCACGGGCAGGCCGGACCAGTTCAGCACCTGCTCCGCAAGCCAGTGCAGCCGCTGCTGGTGGGACTCCTCCGTGCTGGTGGCGGTCATCTGCGACACCGTCATCTGCGACAGGTCGACCAGGGCTTCCAACCGTCCGTACTCGCGTGCCACGGAGGCCACCACGGTGGCCGCCAGCAGGTGGTGGGGCGACACGGCCATCCCGAAGTACATGCGAGTCACGCCCTGCAGGGCGGCCGCGACCGTCTCGGGCCGGGTCAGGTCGCCGATGACCACCTCCGCGCCGAGCGACCGCAGTTCGGCCGCGCGCTCGTCCTCGCGGCGCACCATGAAACGCACCGGCACGTCCTGCGCGCGCAGGTGCTCGAAGACCGCACGGCCCACGCCGCCGGCACCGGGGATGAGGACGAGGTTGCTGGTGACCATCAGTGGATCTCCTTCGGAGGGGACGGGTGTCGGAGTCGAGGTGCGAGCGGGCCTGTCGGCGACGCGGCATGGGCGCCGCCTGCCTCGTCCCCGCGCGCGCGTGCGTCGGGGGCTGCTCCGACCATCGCCTCGGGGGGTCGGGCGGGACGGCATTGGCCGGGCGGTCGCCTGCGGTGTGTCGCCGGCCGGCGGGGGGTCACCGCCGGGCTCCCAGGGCCTCGCGCGGGGCGCTGCCTGCGCCGGCGGCCGGGGCGGCGGCCTTGCGCGGCAGGAAGGCCAGCACCACGGCGGCGCCGAGCAGGGCGACGGCCGCGGAGCCCACGGCGGCGATGTGCATCGCGTGGATGAAGGCGTCGTCCGCGGGCCGCACCAGCGCCCGGCCGGCCGGTCCCAGTTTCCCGGCGACCGCCAGGGTCGCCTGGACGGACTCTCCCGCGGCCGGCCGGTCGGAGGGCGGCAGCATGCCCAGGTGGCCGTTGATGCCGTTGCGGTAGCTGGTGGACAGCAGCGATCCCAGCACCGCGACGCCCATGGCCCCGCCGACCTGGCGGAAGGTGTTGTTGATCGCGGATCCGGAACCGGCCTTCTCCCGCGGCAGCGACGACATGATCATGACCGTGGCGGGCGGCATCACATGGGCCATCCCGGTGCCCATCAGGAAGAACAGCACCTCCAGCACCCAGATCGGCGTGCTCCGGCCGAGGAGCAGGAAGCCGGCGAAGGCACCGGCGGTCACGACCAGGCCGCTCGCGCACACGGCCCGGGCCCCGAAGCGCTCCACGGCCAGCCGTGCGCGCGGGGCGAAGAACATCTGCGAGACGGCCAGCGGCAGCACGAGCAGGCCGGACTGCAGGACGCTGTAGCCGCGGACGCTCTGGTTGTAGAAGACGCTGAAGAACGTGACACCCATGAGGGCGAAGAAGACCAGGCCGATGGCGGCGACGGACGCCGAGAACCGCCGGTTGCGGAAGTACGCGACATCGAGGGCCGGGTGGTCGCTGCGGGCCTCGTGGGCCACGAAGCAGGCGAGGACCGCCAGGCCGCCGACGATCGTCGCCCAGGCCTCTGGCCGGGTGAAGTCGCCGTACTGCCCGCCCTTGATGATGCCGTAGACCAGCAGCGCCAGACCGATGATCGACAGCAGCACGCCCAGCGGGTCGAGCCGTCCGGGCCGGGGGTCCCTGGAGTCGGGGACGATCGCGGCCATGGCGACCATCGCCGCGACGACGATGGGCACGTTGACCAGGAAGACCGAGCCCCACCAGAAGTGCTCCAGCAGGATGCCGCCGGTGATGGGGCCGAGCGCGATGGCGAAACCGACCACGCCCGTCCAGATGCCGATGGCCTTGGGCTGCTCCTCGCGCTCGAAGACGTTCATGATGATCGCGAGGGTGGCGGGCAGGATGAAGGCGCCGCCGAAGCCCATCACGGCCCGGAACGCGATGAGTTGCCCGGAGGACTCCGACATCGCGGAGAGCACGGAGCCCACGCCGAACACCAGCATGCCGAAGAGCAGCACCTTCTTGCGGCCGAGCCGGTCACCGAGCAGGCCCGCGGTGAACAGCAGTCCGGCGAAGACGAGCGTGTAGGAGTTCACCGCCCACTCCAGCTGGCTCTGGGTGGAACCGAGCCCCGTGGGAGCGGGCTGGGCGATGGTCTTCATCGCCACGTTGAGGATCGAGTTGTCCAGCATCACCACCAGGAGGCTGGACAGCAGCACCGTCAATATCGCCCAGCGCCGTCGGTGGACGGCCTCGGGAACCCTTCGCCCCGGGACCGGCGGCACGGGTGGGGTGGGCGCGGCGGGCGTCGGGGACCCGGTGGGGCCGGGGGATGAGGACACGGGTGGTCTCCAGTGCTGTCAGTGACGAGGAATGTGCGGAGCGGAGCACGCGGGCCTCGGGCAGGGGAGGCGTCGCCGGGCCCTGATCGGCCCGGCGGGTGGTCCGGTCATTTAGAAGTCGCATGTAATCTAAACAAGGGATAGGATAGATGTCAACCGACATCCATCTGAGGAGAGTGATCCCATGGGGCGCGTGTCCCAGGCGCAGGCACAGGAGAACCGGCAGCGCGTCATCGCCACCGCCTCCCGGATGTTCCGCGAGAAGGGCACCGCGGTGAGCGTCGCCGACCTCATGAAGGCCGCGGGGCTCACGCACGGCGGGTTCTACAAGCAGTTCGCCTCGAAGGAGGACCTCGTCGACGAGGCCATCGCCCACGCCTTCGCGAACCCCGCCCCGTACTCGGCGGCCGAGGCGCTCACGCCCGAGGAGGGCGAGGACCGCGAGACCGCCCGCCGGACGATGATCGACGACTACCTCTCGGTCTGGCACCGCGACCACGCGGCGGACGGCTGCCCGGTCTCGGGATTCGCCGCGGACCTCGGGCGGGAGCCCGGCCAGGCCGCCCGGGTCCGCCGGACCTACGCCGAGGGGGTCCGCAACCGTGCCGCCCGGCTGGCCACCGGCGACGACGACGGCCTGGCCCAGTTCTGCACCCTGGTCGGCGCCCTCGCCCTCGCCCGCGCCACCCGGGGCGACGCGCTCTCCGAAGAACTGCTGCAGGCCGCGCGGACGGCCCTGGGCTGACGCCGGCACCGCGCCTCGCCGGCGGACACGAGGCCGCACGACCGCCCGGACACGACTACGGGGCGACGGCAGTCAGCCGTCGCCCCGCAGCGGGCGGAACCGGGGAGCCGGTCCCCGGCCCGGAGTTACAGCACCGGCAGGTTCTTGATCAGCTCGAAAGGCGTGACCTGGGAGCGGTACTCCTCCCACTCCTGCTTCTTGTTGCGGAGGAAGAAGTCGAAGACGTGCTCGCCGAGCGTTTCGGCGACGAGCTCGCTGCGCTCCATGAGGGTGATGGCCTCGCCGAGGTTCTGCGGGAGGGGCTCGATGCCCAGGGCGCGGCGTTCCGCGTCGGTGAGGGCCCACACGTCGTCGTCGGCGCCGGCGGGCAGTTCGTAGCCCTCCTGGATGCCCTTCATGCCCGCGGCGAGCAGGACCGCGTAGGCGAGGTAGGGGTTGGCGCCCGCGTCCAGGGAGCGGACCTCGACACGGGTGGACCCGGTCTTGCCGGGCTTGTACATGGGCACCCGGATGAGGGCCGAGCGGTTGTTGTGGCCCCAGCAGATGTAGGAGGGGGCCTCGCCGCCCGCGCCGGCGGTCCGCTGCGAGCCGCCCCAGATGCGCTTGTACGAGTTGACCCACTGGTTGGTGACCGCGGAGATCTCCCCGGCGTGACGCAGCAGGCCGGCGATGAAGGAGCGGCCGACCTTGGAGAGCTGGAACTCCGCGCCGGACTCGTAGAAGGCGTTGCGGTCGCCCTCGAAGAGGGACAGGTGGGTGTGCATGCCGGAACCGGGGTGCTCGGAGAACGGCTTGGGCATGAACGTGGCGTGCACGCCCTGCTCCAGCGCGACCTGCTTCATCACCAGCCGGAACGTCATGATGTTGTCGGCGGTGGACAGCGCGTCGGCGTACCGCAGGTCGATCTCCTGCTGGCCGGGCGCGCCCTCGTGGTGGGAGAACTCCACCGAGATGCCCATCGACTCCAGCATGGTGATGGCCGTGCGGCGGAAGTCCATGCCGACGTTCTGCGGGGTGTGGTCGAAGTACCCGGAGTTGTCCGCGGGGGTGGGCCGGCCGCCGTCCAGCGGCTTGTCCTTGAGCAGGTAGAACTCGATCTCGGGGTGCGTGTAGAAGGTGAAGCCCAGGTCGGACACCTTGGCGAGCGCGCGCTTGAGGACGTAGCGCGGGTCGGCGTACGAGGGGGAGCCGTCGGGCATCAGGATGTCGCAGAACATGCGGGCGGTGCCGGGGGCCTCGGCGCGCCACGGCAGCACCTGGAACGTCCCCGGGTCGGGCTTGGCGATCATGTCGGACTCGTACACGCGGGCGAAGCCCTCGATGGCCGAGCCGTCGAAGCCGATGCCCTCGTCGAAGGCCTGCTCCAGCTCGGCCGGGGCCACGGCCACCGACTTGAGATAGCCGAGCACGTCGGTGAACCACAGCCGAACGAACCGGATGTCGCGCTCCTCAAGGGTGCGGAGCACGAACTCCTGCTGCTTGTCCATGTCGGTTATCCATCCATCCTTGCCGGTCAGGCCACCTCCCCCCGCCGGGGACCGCATCGGGGGATCAGGAGCATTGCACCACACGATTTCGCGGACATTGCGTGCCTGCTCCCTCCCATAGTGCCTGCCGGGGGACGTCAGCCGAAGGTGTCGATGGACGCGATCTTCCACGTGCCGTCCTGACGCACCGCGTCGACCGCGAACATGGCCGCCGCGTACGTCGTCCCGCCGCTTCCGGCAGCCGTGCTGGTGTTGCGCTGGTCGGCGTAGACCAGCACCCGCGCACGGTCGCCGCTGATGTTCTCCACGCCCGTGCTGGTGACGGTCGTGGTGAGCACGAGCTTCTGCTTCGGGGCCTGGGCCCGCACCTGCGCGATCATCCCGGCGTACTGCGGGACGGCCTTCCCGGTCAGCAGGCGCTTGGCGGCGTCGTCGGTCTTGGCGGTGTCGGTGTAGTCGTAGGAGAAGACGGCGTTGACGTCCTGGGCGACGGCGCCCTTGACCTCACTCGTGCGGGCGGTGTCGGTCAGGGCGGTGTTGCCGGTGGCCGCCGAGTCGTGAAGTGACGACGCCTTCGCGGACGCGAGGGCGGCGAAGCCGCCGAGCAGGACGGTGAGCACGGCGAGCAGCGCGGTCAGCACGGCGGACCGCGGGAGACGGCGCGACCGCGCGGCGCGGGTGGTGGCCGGGGCGCCGCCCGTGGTCCTCTCCTCGTCGGGGGTCCCGGCGGCCTGGTCGGCGTCCGGGGTCCCGGCGGTCGCGGGCTCCGTCGGGACCGCGCCCGGCGTCGCGTCCCCGGTCGCGTCGTGCGTCCCGGGTGCGGCGGCCGGCACGGGCTGGGCGGCCGCGGCGCGGGCCGTACGGGGCGGGGTCGTCGCCGCGACGGCGGCGAGCCTGCGGCGGCGGTTGATCAGGTGGCGGGTCGTCGACATGGCTGGGCCGGTCCTCTCAGGTGGCGCTCATCGGCCGCTGGTCGGCTGCGTGGTGGCGGGGGCGGTGGGCGTGGCGGCACCCGAGGGCGCCGCGCCGGCGGTGGAGCCGTCGCCGGTGCTGCCGTCGCCCATGGGCGCCTGGCCGAGCGCGCTGAGCTTCCACCCGGACGCCGTCCGGGTCAGCTCGCCCACCAGGCGGCTCTCCTTCACCGACGGCTTGGCCTTGGGCGCCGTCACGGTGATCTGCAGGGCGACCATGACGGACGCCTTGCCGGCCCGGGTGTCGAGCTCGGTGACCGCGCCGGACAGCACCTTGGCCGTGCTGTCGGTCTGCGCGAGCTGCACCTGCTTCTCGAAGTCTGCCCGGCCCTGGACGAGTTGGGTGTGAAGGTCGCCGGTGGTGCTGGCCTCCCACGCGTCCAGGCCGTGCCCCAGGTCGTTGTGGTCGAGGGTGTTCATGTTCTGCACGGCCTGCTCGCCGGCCGCCAGGACGCTGTCCCGCGCCTTGGCGAAGGACGCGCTGCCGTCGTGCGCGGCGCCGTACCAGGACCACCCGGTCAGGGCCGCGGCGACCGCGGCGGCCAGCGCGAGGACCGCGGCCACCAGCAGCACGGGCCGCCGTGCCGACGCGGGACTCCGCTCCGGGGCGCGGGACTTGACGGCACGTGCGGGCTTCACCGGATCGGACGCGGCGACCGGGTCCGCGTCGGCGGCCACGCCCAAGTCCCCCTCCGCGACCGGGTCCGCCTCCGTGACCGCCTCCGCCTTCGCGTCCGTCTCGGGCGCCCTCTCGGCGGTCGCCGCCGTGCTGCCGCCGTTGCTGCTTCGTGCCATCTGCCTCTCCCCTACCGGGCCTTGAGATCGGTGATGCGCCAGCGGCCGCCGGAGTACGCGGCGGTGACCGACAGTTGGGCGGCGGCGCTGGTGGCGGTGCCGCCGGCGCGCTGCGCGGTCTGGTCCAGGAAGACCAGCAGGCTCGCGCGCCGGCCGGTCAGCGAGACGACGCCGGCCCGCACCACGCGGGTGGTCAGCGTGAGCTTCTCGTCCGCGACCTGCTGCCGGATGCGGGCGAACAGCTGCTGGTACTGGGTGGCCGCCGCGCCGGCCAGCAGGTCGCGGGCCGCCTGGGCGGTGGACTGGGTGTCGTCGGGCGTGTAGGCGAAGATCCGGCTGAGCGCGTTGCTGACGTCACCGGTGACCTGGTCGGTCGCGGCGGTGTCGGTCAGCGCGTGGTTGCCGGTCGCCGCCGGGTCCTTGAGCTGCTGGGCCGCGTACAGCAGGACACCGGCGAGCACGACGACGAGCGCGAGCAGGGCCGTGGCGGCGATCCTGCGCCGCGGCCACCGCCCCGAGCGGGCCGGCCCCTCGGCGCCTTCGGTGGCCGCCGCGGCCGAGGCGGCATCGGCCCGCACGCCCGCGGGGTCCGCGGCGCCCCCCGGGCCGCCCGCACCCGTGTCCGCGTCCGCCGCGGCCCCCTCCTCGGTGGTGCTCACCGGCACCGCCTCCTTCGCTCAGCCCTGTCAGCCCTGTCAGCCCTGTCGGCCCTCGCGGTCCCCGCGGCCCCGTACTCCGGCGTCCTCATGCCGGCCTCAACTCGACCCGACCGGAACGGCGGTGAGGGCCGTCAGCTTCCAGGTGCCGCCGGTGCGCGCGAGGCCGGCCTCGAATCGCTTGCGGTCGGTGGTGGCGGTGCCGTCGCGCGGGCTGACCCGCACCTGGACGGTCGCGATCACCTTGGCCGTTCCCGCGCGGGTGTCGAGCTCGGTGACGGCCGCGTCGGTGACGGTGCCGCGGGTGGACGTGCCCGCCGCCTTCAACTGGCCGGCGTCCGCGCTGTGGGTGCGGGTGAGCTGGTCGTGGAGCGGACCCGTCGTCGCGTCCAGCCAGAGGCCGAGGTCGCGGTCCAGATGGGCCGCGTCGACGGTGTTGAGCCGGGCGATGTCGTCCCGGCCGGCGGTCAGCGCGGCGTCGCGGGCCTTGCCGAAGCGCAGCCCGTCGTCGCCGCGGGTGGCCAGGTACGACCAGGCCGACAGGCCGAGCAGCAGCGCGGCCACCGTCCAGCCCGCCGACCAGACCAGCGTGGTCCCGCGGATCACCCTGGTCCGCACGGGAGTTGCGGACGTGCCGCCGGGGTCCTTCCCGGGGTTCTTCCCGGGATTCCTTCCGCCGTTCGTCCCGGACCGCTTCCCGGACCGTTTCACGAGGTTCCTCACGGGGTGTCCTCCACGCCGAGCAGTCCGGCCAGGGTGGTGGGGCCGCCGTCCGGCAGGCCGGGCAGGCCCAGCGCCCCGGGCAGCGGCGGCGCGCTGCGGGCGGGGACGGTCGGGCCGGAGCCGGACGGGCTGGCCGCGGCCGTGCCCGTCAGGTCGGCGGACGTGGCGGTCGGCAGCACCGAGCCGGGCTGCGCCGCCGCCGGGACTCCCCCGCTGCCGGGCGCGTGCGCGGAACCGCGCACGTCGATGCCGGAGGAGGCCGGAGCGGTGCATCGGGCCGCGGTGTTGAAGGCGGTGGCGGGCGCGCTGGTGTCCAGGCCGTTGCGGTAGGCGGTGCCGCCGTATCCGGAGGTGCAGGGCAGCGGCGAGAAGAAGGTGACCGCCATCCCGAAGTGCACGCCCTGCGAGGTGATCGCGGTCGATCCGGCCGCGGCCACGGCGGGCACCTTGACCAGGAACTCCTGGATGCCGTGCTGCCGGGTCACGGCCACGTCGGAGGTGGTCAGCAGGTTCGCCAGGACGACGCTGAGGTCGGGTCCGACGTCCCGGAGCAGCGCGCTGACCTGGCCCGCGGCCTCGGGTGCGGCGGCGATCAGCCGGCGCAGGTCGGTGTCGGAGGTGTTGAGCTGCGCGGCCAGCTGGTTGGCGCTGGAGGCGAAGGAGGTGAAAGCGTCGCCCTCGTCGGCCTGGGTGCGCAGCACGGTCCGCCCGTCGATCATCAGCTGGGTGTTGCCCGGCAGGTTGGTGTCGGCGGCGGAGATGAAGTGGCCGCTGGTGTCCAGCAGCGACTGCAGGTTGTCGGCCTGGCCGTTGAACGCCTTGCCGAACTCGTCGACGACGGTGCGCAGCGAGGTCAGGGGCACCGACCCGGCGAGGTCGTTGACGCTGGTGAGCAGGTTGGTGACGGGCGCGGGGACCTGCGCGTCGGCTTCGGCGATGTGCGAGCCGTCGTGCAGGAACGGGCCCTGGCCGGTGGACGGTTGCAGGTCGATGTACTCCTCGCCGACCGCGGACAGGTCGGCGACGACGGCCTTGAGGTGCGCGGGGATGTCGGGCGCGGAGTCGTTGATCCGCAGGGAGGCCTCGACACCGTCGTCGGTGAGCGTGACCGGGCCGACGCGGCCGACGGACACGCCGCGGTAGGTGACGTCGGCGTTGGTGAACAGGCCCCCGGTCTCGGGGAGTTCGACCTTGACGGTGTAGTAGCCGCGCAGGCCGACGTACCGTCCCAGGTCGGCGTAGCGGACGCCGATGTAGGCGAGCACGAGGACGGCGACGACCAGGAACGCGATGTTCTTGGCGATGGTGGTCCTGGTGAGCATCAGCGGCCGCCCCTCGTCGTCGTGACCGACGGCAGCGGCAGCGGCAGCTTGAGCTGCTGGTTCATCGCCTCGGGTGTGGCGGGCGGGCCGACGCCGGGGAAGACGCTGTCGTCGGGCAGCAGCGTGGGCACGATCTGTGTGCCGGGGGCCGCGGTGAGGTCGAGGTAGACGTTGAGGTAGTCGCCCTTGACGCCGTGCAGCACCTCGTCGGTGAAGGGGTAGGTGAGCAGCACCTGCAGCGAGTCCGGCAGGTCCTTGCCCGCGTCGGCGAGGCGCTGCAGGGTCGGCGCGAGCGCCCTGAGGTCGGCGACCATGTCGTCCTTGCTCCTGTCGACGGTGTCCACGGCGACCCCGGAGAGGGTGCCGAGCGACTGGAGCATCGTGACCAGCGATCCGCGCTGCTCGTCGAGCACCTTCAGGCCGGGGCTGAGCCCGGTGAGCACCGTGCCGATCTGCTGGTCGCGGGTGGCGAGGGTGTCGGACAGCTGGTTGACGCCGTCGAGCGCGTCGGTGATGTCCTGCTTGTGGGTGTCGAGGTCGGAGACCAGCGTGTCGACCTGGGTGAGCATGTCCCTGATCTGCGGCTCGTTGCCGGTGAGTGCCTTGTTCAGCTCGGTGGAGATGGTCCTCAGCTGCTGGATGCCGCCGCCGTTGAGGAGCATCGACAGGGCGCCGAAGACCTCCTCGACCTCGGGGTTGCGGTTGGTGTGCGACAGCGGGATGGTCGCGCCGCCGGCCAGGTGCCCGTCCGGGGCCTCGCCGGAGGGCGGCGGAGACAGCTGCACGTACTTCTCGCCGAGCAGGCTGGACTGCTCCAGGTGCGCGTAGGCGTTGGCGGGCAGCCGCACCTTGCCGTTGACCTTCATGGTGACCACCGCGGACCAGCCGTCGGATCCCAGCGCGATGCCGATGACGCGGCCGACGGCGACGTCGTTGACCCGCACCGAGGCCTGCGGCACCAGGTCCAGGACGTCGGCGAACCGGGCCTTCACGGTGTAGGGGTGGGCGCCGAGGTTCGCGCCGCCGGGCAGCGGGATGTCCTGGACGCCGCCGAAGCCGCAGCCGGTGAGGCCGGCCGACAGCGCGACGAGAGCCGCCGCCGCGACGGTCAGGGTTCGCCGGGTCATCGGGCCGCTCCCTTCGAGCCGTAGACGGGTCCGACCGCGGGCAGCGGGAGGGGGAGGGCGGGTGCGCCGGTGTCCGATGTCCTCGACGTCGCGGCCGACGTGGCGGGCGGCTGGGCGGCCGCGGTCAGGCTCGGGCCCATGCTCAGCTCGTTGATGTCGGCGCGGCCGTCGAGGGTGCGGTGGGCCGGGTCGTAGGCGTTCAGCACGTTGTCGGCCGCCAGGGGTGCGGTGTCCAGCAGTTCGGCGAGGGAGGCCCGCTGGTCCACGAGGGTCTGGGTGATGGGGGCGAGCTTGGCGATGCTGGTCCTGAGCCGGGCGCGGTTGTCCTGGATGAACGTCTTCACCTGGCCCAGGGCGGTGGACAGTTGCTGCAGCGCGCCACCGAGGTCCGCCTTGTCGTCGGCGAGGAACCCGGTGACCGTGGACAGCTGGTCGGTCGCGGCCCTCACCTTGCCGTCGTTGGCCTTGAGCATCGCCGTGAACGACTGGAGGGAGGACAGCGTCGCGAACAGGTCGCCACTGTGCGAGTCGAGCGTCTTGGAGGCGGCGCCGAGCTGGGCGATGCTGTCGCCGATCGCCTTGCCGTTGCCGTCGAGGTTCTGCGCGCCGACGTCGAGGAGCCGGGACAGCGCGCCGGTGGTGTTGGCGCCGTCGGGCCCGAGCGCGTCGCTGAGCTGGGTGATGCTGGCGTAGAGCTGGTCGACCTCGACCGGGGTGGCGGTGCGGTCGGCGGTGATCCGGTCGTGGTCCTTCAGCTGCAGGCCGCCGGTGTAGGCGGGGGTGAGCTGGACGTAGCGTTCGGCGACGACGCTGGGGGCCACGACGACCGCTCCGGCGGTCGCCGGCACCTTCACGCCGTGGTCGAGCGCCAGCACCACCTCGACCTGCCGGCCCTGCGGCCGCACCGAGGCGACGGTGCCCACCTTGACACCGAGCACCCGGACGTCCGAGCCCTTGTACACGCCGACGGTGCGGTCGAAGTACGCGGTGACGTGCGGCCCGTCGGGGCCGCCGAACGCCCACACCCCGGCGGCCGCGGCGGCGCCCGCGACCAGGGCGAGGACGGTGACGGTGACGGTGGCGCGCAGCGCCGTCCGCCGCCGGTCCCGGCGGCCGCCTTCCGGTGGCGCGGACCGCCACGGGCGCAGCGCGCGCAGGGCACGCGCCCGGTCCGACGTCATGACGTGCCTCCTGTCGCCTTGGGCGGCATGCACCCGGTGGCCGGCGGGGTGCCCTTGGGCAGGTAGTTCTTCGGCACCAGGCCGCACAGGTAGCTGTCGAACCAGCGGCCGTTGCCGAGGGTGTTGCCGACCACCCGGTAGTAGGGGCCGGCCAGCGCGAGGACCTTGTCCAGGCTCGACTGGTTGGCGTCCAGCACCGAGGTGACCCGGTCCAGGGCGTCGAGGGTCGGCGCGAGCTGCCGGTTGTTGTCGGCGACGAGCCCGTTGAGCTGGGTGCCGAGTGCCTGGGTGCCGGTCAGCAGGGTGTGGATGGCGTCGCGCCGCGACTGGACCTCGCCGAGCAGCAGGTTGCCGTCGGTGAGCAGTTGCTGGAAACGGCCGTTCTGGTCCGACAGCGTCTTGGTGAGCTGCTTGCTGCCGGCCAGCAGGTCGGCGAGTTGCGCGTCCCGGCTGGAGATGGTGCGCGACAGGTCGGACAGTCCGGTGGCGGCGCTGCGCACCGACGCGGGGGTGTCCTTGAACGTGTCGGAGATCGCCTGGAAGCTGCCGGCCAGTTTCTGCGTGTCGATCGAACCGAGCGTCTGCCCGAGGCCGTTGAGCGCCTGGGTGACGTCGTACGGGGAGGTGGTGCGGCTCCTGGGGATGCGCGCGGCCGGGTCCTGCGGCCGGTTGCCGAGCGGGTCGACGGCCACGTACTTCTGGCCGAGGAGCGTCTTGATGCCGATCGCGACGGTGCTGGAGTCGCCGATCCAGGTGTGCTTGACGGTGAAGGTCACCTTCACCTGGTCGCCGTCGAGCGACACCCCGTCGACCGTGCCGACCTTGACGCCGGCGACCCGCACCTCGTTGCCGGGCTTGAGCCCGGCGGCCTCGCTGAAGCTCGCCGTGTACGTGGTGCCGCCGCCGATGCCGGGGAGCGCGTCGGCGTTGTACGCGGCGAGGCTGACCAGGGCCAGCAGCACGAGGCCGACGGCGCCGACGAGGACGGGGTTGCGTTCCCTCAGGGGGCGGAACATCGGGCGGCCGCGGTCGGCGGGGTCGCGGAGCAGGCGGCGCAGCCCGGGGACGTTCCGCGGGCCGAGGCGTGCGGGCCTCATGAGCGGCACCTCGCTTCGGTGATCGCGATGCCGGTGGGGGCCTTGCTGCCGTCGAAGGTGCTGACGCCGGAGACGGTCGCCTGGCAGAGGTAGAGGTTGAGCCAGGAGCCGTAGCTGGCGGTGCGCCCGATGGCCTGGAACTTCTGCGGTGTGGTCTTCAGGAAGTCCTCCAGCTGCGGGCTGTTGTCGGCGAGGTTCGTGGACAGCCGGCCGAGCTGGGCGATGGAGTCCTTCAGCGGCCGGCGTCCGGCGTCGAGCAGCCCGGCGGTGCTGGTGGTCAGCCGGGAGATCGCGGTGATCGACTGGCCGATGGGCTCGCGGTCCTGGGCGAAACCGGAGACGAGCTGCTGGAGGGTGGCGACCAGGTCGTTGAACCCGGTCTCACGGGTGTTGACGGTGGTCAGCACCGAGTTGAGGTTGTCGATGACCTTCCCGATCACCTGGTCCTTGGCGGCGAGCGTGGTGGTCAGCGAGCCGACGCTGCTGACCAGCCCGTCGACGGTGCCGCCCTCGCCCTGCAGCACCTGGACGATCTCCCCGGCGAGCTGGTTGACGTCCTTGGGCGACAGGCCCTGGAAGAGCGGCTGGAAGCCGTTGAACAGCTGGGTGAGGTCGAGTGCGGGGGCGGTGCGCTGCAGCGGGATGGTGGCGCCGGGGTGCAGCACCCCGCCGACGGGTCCGGTGCCCTGCGTGAGGTCGATGTACCGCTGGCCGACCATGTTGAGGTACTTGATCGTCGCGTTGGTCGAGGCGGGCAGCGCACGGCTCCTCTGCACGGAGAAGTGCACCTGCGCGTAACGGCGGTCGACGACCTTGATGGAGTCGACCTGGCCGACCCTGACGCCGGCGATGCGGATGCTGTCGCCGGACGTGAGGCCGGTGGTGTCGGTGAACCGGGCGTTGTAGCCGACGGTGTCGCCGACGCTCGCGCCGGCGATGCTGATCGCCAGCACGGCGGTGGCGAGCCCGGTGACCAGGACGAAGATCAGCGACTTGACGATCGGCCCGGTGAGGGAGCGGCGCTTCACTGGACGGTCACCTCCGTCCCGCGGAAGACCGGCCCGGTCAGCAGGCTGCTCCAGTCCGGCAGGTCCTGCGGGGAGCTGTCCATGCCCGGCGCGAGGAGTTCGTTGACCAGTTCGTTCTCCTGCGGGGAGTTGGCCAGCGGGGTGGAGCCCTGGCCGGTGTACGGGACGGAGTAGCACTGCGGGCCGCCGCCGGCGTCGTACACCGGGGTGTCCTTGCCGGCGACGTACTTGCCGCGGGAGGGCACCGAGGTGAGGTCGACGTGCAGGCCGGGCTGCGAGGTGCCCTTGCCGAGGGCCTTGTCCATGACGGGCACGAAGTCGGCCAGGGTGCGCAGGGTGCACGGGAAGGAGGGCGCGTACCGGGCGAGCAGGGACAGGGTGCCGCGGCTGTCGGCGGACAGCCGGATCAGGTTGTCCTTGTTCTGCCGCAGGTAGGTGGTGAGGTCCTGCGCGGTCGCGGTGGCCGAGCCGTAGACGGTGCTCAGGTTGGCCCGTTCCTCGGCGATGGTGCCGCTGGTCCTGGTGAACTCGGTGAGCGCCTGCACCAGGTCGGGCGCCGCCGCGTCGTACACGTGGCTGACGGTCACCAGTTGCCTGATGTCGTCGTTGAGCGCGGGCAGTTGGGGGTTGAGCTTGGTCAGGTAGCGGTCGAGCTGGACGAGCGTGGTGCCGAGTTGGGTGCCGCGGCCGTCGAGCGCGGTGGCGACCGCGTCCAGGGTGGCGGCGAGCTTCTGCGGCTGCACGGCGGTCAGCAGCGGCATCACGTTGTCGAGCACCTGCTGGAGTTCGACGGCGTTGCTGGACCGGTCCTGGCCGATGGTGTCGCCGGCGGCGAGCGTGCGGCCGCCGGGGACGGAGCCGGCCGGCGGGACGAGCGCGACGAAGCGTTCGCCGAACAGGGTGGTGGGCAGCATCTGCGCGGTGACGCCGGCGGGGATGCGGTGCAGCGCCCCGGGCTTGAGGGCCAGCGTCAGCCGGGCGCCCTCGCCGTCGGCGTGGATCGACGACACGCGGCCGACGACGACACCCCGCATCTTCACGTCCGCGCCCTGGTGCATCTCGTTGCCCGTGCTGCCGGTGTCCACGGTGACGGTGGCCTCGTCGGTGAACGACTTGTCGTAGACGGCGACCGCGAGCCAGGCCAGCAGCGCGGGCACCAGCAGGAAGACGATGCCGGCGGTGCGCCGTCCGGCGGTGGTGGCGCGGCGGGGGCCGCGCGGCGGCGGCGGGGCCGCCGGCCGTGGTGGCGTGCTGGTCGTGGTGTCGGTCATCCCGCCACCCGCACCGTCGTCGTCGCGCCCCAGATCGCGAGGCTGAGGAAGAAGTCGGTGAGCGAGATGATCACGATGGCGTTGCGCACCGAGCGGCCCACCGCGATGCCCACCCCGGCCGGGCCGCCCTTGGCGGTGTAGCCGTAGTAGCAGTGCGCGAGGATCACCACGACGCTGAAGATCAGCACCTTCAGGGTGGACAGCAGCACGTCGGCCGGCGACAGGAACAGGTTGAAGTAGTGGTCGTAGGTGCCGGACGACTGGCCCTCGAACCACACCGTCACCAGCCGGGACGCGGCATAGCTGCTGAGCAGCCCGATCCCGTACAGCGGGACGATCGCGACCACGCCGGCGATGATCCGGGTGGAGACCAGGTAGGGCATGCTGCGCACGCCCATGCCCTCCAGCGCGTCGACCTCCTCGTTGATCCGCATCGCGCCGAGCTGGGCGGTGAAGCCCGCGCCGACGGTGGCGGACAGGGCGAGGCCGGCGACGAGCGGCGCGATCTCGCGGGTGTTGAAGTACGCGGAGATGAAGCCGGTGAACGCGGAGGTGCCCAGCTCGTTCATCGCCGCGTACCCCTGGAGGCCGACGACGGTACCGGTGGCGAGCGTCATGCCGATCATCACGCCGACGGTGCCGCCGATGACGCCGAGGCCGCCGCTGCCGAACGCGACCTCGGCGAGCAGCCGTTGGACTTCCTTCAGGTAGCGGCGCAGGGTGCGCGGGATCCACAGCACGGCGGTGATGTGGAAGATGAAGTGGTCGCCGGTCTCGTCGAGCCAGCGCAGCCAGCGGGTGCCGCCGGATCTCCCGGGCGGCGGCGGTGGCGGTTCGGACCGCGGCGGCTCCTTGTCCAGCAGGGCCATCGCTCAGGCTCCCTTCTGCGGGACGAGCTGCAGGTAGATCGCGGTCAGCACGACGTTCACGAAGAACAGCAGCAGGAACGTGATGACGACGGACTGGTTGACGGCGTCGCCGACGCCCTTGGGGCCGCCCTTGGGGTGCAGCCCGCGGTAGGCGGCGACGATGCCGGCGATGAAGCCGAAGATCAGCGCCTTGATCTCGCTGATGTACAGGTCGGGCAGCTGGGCGAGCGCGGAGAAGCTCGACAGGTACGCGCCGGGCGTGCCGTGCTGCATCACCACGTTGAAGAAGTAGCCGCCACCGGTGCCGACGACGGACACCAGGCCGTTGAGGAACACCGCGACGAGCATGGTGGCCAGCACCCGCGGCACGATCAGCCGCTGCACCGGCGAGACGCCCATCACCTCCATCGCGTCGAGTTCCTCGCGGATCTTCCGCGACCCGAGGTCGGCGCAGATGGCGCTGCCGCCGGCGCCCGCGATGAGCAGCGCCACGATCAGCGGGCTCGCCTGCTGGATGACGGCCAGCACGCTGGCGCCGCCGGTGAACGACTGGGCGCCGAGCTGCTGCGTCAGCGAGCCGACCTGCAGGGCGATGACGGCGCCGAACGGGATCGACACCAGGGCCGCGGGCAGGATCGTCACGCTCGCCACGAACCAGAACTGCTCGATGAGTTCGCGCACCTGGAAGGGCCGCCGGAAGGTGTCGCGGACGGTGGTGGCGGCGAGCGTCAGCAGCTGTCCGGTCTCGCGCAGCGCCCCGCTGCCGGGGAAGGCCCGGCGCGGCGCGCGGACCGCGGGCGCCGGGCGGACGGGTGCGGTCATGCGGGTTCCCCCTGCGGGGCGAACCCGGTCTTGATCGCCTCGCGGGCGGACTTCGGCAGCGAGTCCCACATCGACAGCACCCGCGCCTTGCGCCGCTGCACGGCCTGCCGCGGCGGCAGCCCGGGGCTGGGCTCCAGCTGCGGGACGATCCGGGGAGGCTGGCCGGAGCCGATGCCGTCGCCGTTCAGCTGCTCCAGCGCGATGGTCGCCTCGTCCTTCTCCTCCGACATGCCGATGGGCCCGGCCCGGCGGCCGCTGAGGAACTGCCGGACGACCGGCTCGTCACTGGTCAGCAACAGCTCCCGGGGCCCGAACGCCACGAGTTCGCGGCGGAAGAGCATGCCCATGTTGTCGGGCACGGTGGAAGCGATGTCGAGGTTGTGGGTGACGATCAGCATCGTCGCGTCGATCTGCGCGTTGAGGTCGATCAGCAGCTGCGAGATGTAGGAGGTGCGGACCGGGTCGAGACCGGAGTCGGGCTCGTCGCAGAGGATGATCTGCGGGTCGAGCACCAGGGCCCGGGCCAGGCCGGCGCGCTTGCGCATGCCGCCGGATATCTCGCCGGGGAGCTTCCCCTCGGCGCCGAGCAGGCCGACCATGTCGATCCGCTCCATGACGATCCGGCGGATCTCCGCCTCCTTCTTGCGGGTGTGCTCGCGCAAGGGGAAGGCGATGTTGTCGAACAGGTTCATCGAGCCGAACAGCGCGCCGTCCTGGAACATCAGGCCGAACATCTTGCGGGCCTCGTAGACGTCCCGCTCGGGGCTGTTGACCATGTCGACGCCGCCGACGAGCACGCGGCCGCGCTCGGGCTTGAGCAGCCCGATGATCGACTTCAGGAACACCGTCTTGCCCGTTCCCGAGGGCCCCAGCATCACGCTGACCTCGCCGGGCGGCAGAGTGAGCGTCACATCCTGCCAGACGGTCTGCTTGCCAAAGGACTTCGTCAGACCTTCGACGATCACTTCGATTCCCATTGCACCTCCCGGAGGGTGACGGTGGATGGCGGACGGGTCAGCTCTTCTTGCGCTGCGGAAGCGGCGGGAGCTGGATCTCGGGCTGGCACGAGCCCTCGGGGTTGCTGACGGGGTCGCAGAGCATGCCCTGCGACAGGTTGAGGGAGTTGCCGGGTCCGGAGAGCGCGGACGTGAAGAGGGCGTCGAGGTTCTCGCCGTGGGCGGTGCAGCCGGTGAACGGCGGGATGACGAGGTTGTCGTCCCGCAGCGGGCCGCCGTTGAAGAGGTAGTAGTCGGGCTTGCCGTCGCCGCCGGGGATGTAGTCGTCGTTGCGGCCGTTGAGGACCACGTCGAGGGGGGTGGCGGTGTGGCAGTTCGGCCCGACGTCCAGCGGGGTCCCGTTGATCCGCACGTTGTGGATGCGGATGTCCTGGTAGCCGCCGATGGTCGTGACGACCGGCTCGTCGAAGAACGCGTCGCCGGTCTGCACGATGGTGAAGACCCCGCGGGGGATGAACTCCACGTCGGCCGTGGTGGGCATGAAGCCGTAGGTGAGGAAGGTCGAGTGGGAGGGCGGCAGCGTCAGGTCCATCACCGAGTCGACCTCGATGTACTGCTTGGCGTAGTCCAGGACCAGGCGCCGCCGGCCGTTCGCCTCCGCCATGACGGGCTTGGCGCGCGGATCGTTGATGATCATCGCGCCGTTGAGCTTGTTGACGTTGGAGAAGCCGACCGCGAAGCCGCACAGCGGCCCGTCCGGCAGCTCCGGCTGGCCGGGCATCGGGAGGATGACGGCGGTGTCGGACGTGTAGGGGGGCAGCCGCTTGGGGTCGAGCTTGCCCGTGGGGAGCTTGCCGCAGGTGCTGACCCCGGAGTGCGGTGGCGCGTCCAGCGGGACGATGGTGCCGGACTTCCGGCCCGGGGTGGCGGAGGCGCCGGGTGTTCCGGCGGCCGGGCCGGCCGCGGACGGGCCCCGGCCGGCGGGCCGGCCCCCGCGACCGGCGGCACCGGTGCCGGTGCCCGAGCTGCCGGGACCGCTCGGCAGGCCGGGTGTGCCCGGCACGTGGACGGTCGCCAGCGTGGCGTCCTGGCCCGGCTTGGGGGTGCAGGTGCCGGTCACGTCGGTCGTTCCGGCGGCGGCCGTACCGGCTGCTGTGGGGTCCGGCGCCGTGCCGTCCGCGGTGGTGGCGTCCGCCGCGGTGGCGTCCGCCGACGAGGGTCCCGGGTCCGGCGTGGACGGCGTGGTGGCGGCCGCCTGCCGCGGGTGCAGGGTGAGCGCCAGCTCCCCCACGGAGAAGGCGACATCGCCCGCGGCGCTGACGGTGACGCCGGGCACCTTGCCGGTGAGGGCCACGATCAGGTCGTCGGTGCCGGCCACCGGGGTGTCGGGCGCCTTGAGCCCGGACCAGTCCGAGTCGGCCGCCGACGTCCCCTGGGTGACGTGCGTCTTGAGGTCGCCGTCCGCGGTGACCGAGGAGGTGCCGGCCGGCAGCATCGCGGTGGCGCCGGCCCGCGGAATGGCGACGCTCATCGTCAGGTCACCGGGCACGATCGGCTTTCCCACGGTCGCGGCCGGCGGGAATTGCTGGGTGAATGCCACGGTCACGTCCTGCGCGCCTGAGGCGAATTGGCACGCGTAGGAGAGCGAGAGCTCCCCCTGCCCCCCGCTCGCCGCCGAGTGGGACCCCGGCAGTACCCCCGCCACCAGCGCGGCCGTCCCCACGGCCGCGAGCCGCACCGATCGACGCGATCTCACGCCACCCCTCATCATCGAACTCCTCAAGGCAGGCTCGGCGCCAGGACATTACGTGCGGGTAATAAGCTCAGACAAGTGATCGAACACGGCGAGATTCACCGGGTTCGCGGAGGCGGGAATTCTTGTCACCGGATGACAAGGGGAAAGCGGAATTTTGTCGTCCAGTGAGCAGGGGGGGCCTCACGGCGACGTGACGGTTGTCCTCGGGTTGAGCGTGAAGGACCCGCCGAACGTCCAGGGGTCCCCGTCGTTGACGAGCCCGAGGAACTCCCCGGCGGCGTTGTGGACATGGAGGTTGCCGCCGGTGACGGTGAACACGCCGGAGCCGTTGACGTAGCTGACCGTCAGCACACCCGTGCCCGAGCCCGCACCGCCGGGCCCGTCGAAATCGGCCGTGCCCCCGGCCGCTCCCACCCAGTGCATCGAGGCGCCCGTGAGGGTGCCGGTGGCCGTGCCCGTCACCGGGTCGTAGCCGCCGGTGTCCAGCCGCCAGGGCAGCCGCAGGGCGGTGAGCGTCACGGGGATACCGAGCGGCCCGGTGCAGGTGCGCGCGGTCCACGAACTGAACGTCGCGATCCCGGTACCCGTCTGCCCGGCCCCCGGTGCGAAGGCCCCTCCGGCGGACCCGCTGCCGCAGCGCCACTGCGCGCCCGTCGCGGTGTCCCCCACGATCGCGCTCGCCGACGGTCCGGTGAACACGCCGCCGGGGGCGACGGTCCACGTGCTCGCGGCCGTCGCCGGGGAGCCGGCGGAGAGGGTCGCGGCGACGGCCGCGGTGGCGGCGGCGAGCACGGCGGCGGCCTTGCCGAAGTAGGTCATGGTGGGCCTCCGTCAGGCCGGGACGATCGACTGCGGCGGCTCGACGTCGAACGTGCCGCCGAAGGCGATGGCGTCGCCGCTGGCGATCAGGCCCAGGCACGAGGCGTTCCAGACGTGCGTGGCCCCGGTGCCGCCGATCGTGAGGCTGTGGGTGGTGTTGCGGTACGAGAACGGAACGGTCGCGAGCCCGCCCGGCGTGGAGCCGCCGATGTCGAAGGTGCAGGCCGACCCGGCCACGTGCGCGCCCACGCTGCCGAGCGTGCCGACGACCGTGCTGGTACTGGAGATCCAGGTCGTCGGGGTCATCGACCAGGAGAACCCGGTGAAGGCGACCGTGACCGGCAGGGGGCCCACCTTGCACGCGACCGCGCCGAAACCGTTGACGTTCCCGATGACCGGGCCGGGGACCTGCCCCTGGCCCAGCTGACCGGTCAGCTTGAGCGACGTGCACACCAACTGGGTTCCGGTGGAGCCGTCGGTCGCCGCCCAGGGGGCGGACGTCGCGCTGAAGTTCCCGCCGGGGGTGATGTACCAGCCGGCAGCCGCCGCCGGCCCGGCGCCGGCGATCGCGGCGGAGGTCGCCGCGACGCAGGCCGTCGCCACCGCCGCCACACGGCGGATCGTTCCGTGCATGTCCTGATCCCTTCCTTCCTGGCGCAGGGACCCCGGCTCCGGGTCACGGAGCCGGGGTCCCTGCCGATGCGGGGAGCCGCGTGGAGCCTCGCTCAGCGCGGGGTCACGGCGAGGTGATGTTCAGGGTGGCGGGCGAGAGGCTGTAGTCGCCCTTGTACCCGGTCGCGTCACCGGAGTTGATCAGGCCGAGGCACAGGCCGGACACGCTCCAGGCGTGCAGGTTGCCGGTGCCCAGGAGGCTGAGCACGTGGGTGGTGTTGTTGTACTTGACGTCCAGCGTCGCGGTGCTGCCGCTCGTGGCGCCGCCGAAGTCGGCGGTGCAGCCCGTGCCGCTGATGTGCGCCTTGACGCCGGTGAGCGTGCCGGTGGTGACCGGAGCCGCGTAGCTGACGGCGTTCAGCGCCCACGGCAGGCCCTGCGCGGTGACGGTGAACGTGATGTTCAGCGGGCCCGTGCAGTTGGTCCAGGTGACACTGGTGATGGAACCGATGCCGGCGCCCGGCAGGTTGGTGCCGTTGGTCGCGGAGCCCTTGGCCGTGGAGCTGGTGCACTTCAGCTGGGTGCCGGTGTTGCTGTCGGTCAGGACCGAGTTGGTGGAGGTACCGGTGAAGGTGCCGCCACCGGACACGGTCCACGTGGGGGCCGCGTTCGCCGGCGCCGCGGCGAGGACGAGCGCGGCCGCGATCGCGGAGCCGGTGACGAGTCCGCTCTTGCTGAGGGTGGAGAGCTTGCGCACGGGCTGATCCTTCCTGGGAGTTGACGTGCTCGATAAACCCAATCCCCGCTGTTCAGACGGGAATTCGGTTGCGACTCACTACCTGGAACGCGGGTACCGATTCCGGTCGGTTGCCCTTGCGGAGCTGGACGTTACGCACCGGTAACCCAGGGGCGCAATAATCCGCACGAAGATTCTGTGACGGACCTTACTGCCGGGTAATTCTTTGTCACCGCGGCAACAGTCACCGGGGCTTTTTTGTAAGAAGGTGAGCAACATCCGGCGCCTGGGCGGTCCGCGCCACCCGCCGGGGGCCCGCACGGTACGGTCTCCGGCACTCCAGGGCCACCGATCGTGGCCCCCGGTGGCGGTCACGGCGCCGCCGGGCGCCGGTCGGGCCACGTCCCGCGCCCCACCGCTCCGTGGCCGATCAGATGCCTCCGACAACGTTTCCGTGTCCGGGGTGCTGCGCTCCGTGCTCGCGTGGTCTATGTTGCAGCAAGGTCACCGGCTATATGCCGCGTCCGGGAAGGGGGGAGGGGATGACCGTAATGCGGCAGACCCCGGAACAAGCGGAACCAATGGGTCCGATTCCTCGGGAGTTCGCCGCTGTCATGCGACCCGAACTGCCCAGTCTATTAAAAGAGATGGCTGCTGAAATCGTGGCGGCGATCCCCGAATACGGGCATCTGCTCGGCGGCCCGAACGGGCGCGTGATCAAATTCGGGATCGAGCAGAGCATCGCCACATTCGTCGACCGGGTGGCCGCTCCGACCGCCACCACCGCGCTGCGCGACGACCTGTGCCGCCAGTTCGGGCGCTTCGAGGCGTACGAGGGCAGGAGCCTGGACTCGCTCCAGGCCGCGTACCGGATCGGCTGCCAGGTGGCGCTGCGCCGGGTGCGCACCGTCGGCCGGCGCTACAACCTCTCCGCGTCGTTCATGCTCACCTTCGCCGACGCGCTCTTCGCGTACATGGGCGACCTGGCCGAACTCTCCCGCGAGGGCTACGAACAGGCACTCGCCGAACTCGGCGAGGAGCCGGACAACCGGCGGCGGCGATTACTCCGCAGGATCCTGGGCGGCGCCGCGGTGGCCCGCAGCGCGCTCGCCGAACTCGCCGAGCACTCCGCCTGGCCGCTGCCGGAGGAGGTGACGCTCGTGGCACTGGCGCCCGACGCCCACCCCTCGCGGGTGCTGCTCGAGCGGGACGTGCTCGCGGATCTCGCCGACCCCGAGCCGCACCTGCTCGTCCCCGGGCCGTTCACCGAGGACCGGCGGGCCGCGCTCGCCACCGCGCTCACCGGGTGCCGGGCCGCGGTCGGCCTGACCGTGCCGCTCGGCGAGGCCGCCGACTCGCTGCGCTGGGCGCGGCACACCCTCGCGCTCGCCGAGTCCGGCGTGATCGAGGACCGCGGGGTCGCGATGAGCGAGGACCACCTGCTGCCGCTGTGGCTGCTGGGCGATCCGGCGCTGGTGGACCAGATCACCCGCAAGTACCTCGGTCCGCTCGTCGGGTTGACCCCCACCCAGCGGGCCCGGCTGATCGACACCCTGCGGATCTGGCTGACCACCCGCGGCACCGCGGCGCAGGTCGCCGACCTGCTCGGGGTGCACCCGCAGACGGTCCGCTACCGGCTGCGCATCCTGGACCGCGCGTTCGGTGAGCGGCTCAACGACCCCGACGACCGGTTCGCCACCGAGATCGCGTTGCGCGCACTGCACCTGCGCGAGCACGGCGAGGACGCCGGCCCCGAGCGCCCGACGGCGGGCACCCCCGGCCGCCGCGGCGCCGGCCGGATGTGACGGGCGCGCTCCCGGACCGCCCCTCCCCCGCACCGCCGCCTCTTCCCGTTCCGGCCGCCTGACGCCTGGCCGCGACGACGTCCCGCGCCCCTGCCGTGCCGTGCGGTGCCGTGCGCTGCCGTGCCGCGACGCCCTTCCGCGCCGTCGCGCGGCGCCTTCACCGTTTGCGCCGCACCCCCGCCCGCCGCCCCGCACCCCCCATCCCGGCACGCAAGCCGGGCCTCTCACGCACCACACGAACCGGCAATTAGCCGATGGCATCCCGCAAATTCACGATGGTTTGCAGAGATCCCGCAAATTGGGCGCAAGAATCTTGCGGTAGCTGTACTAGAATCGACGCCATGACACGACGACTTGCCGAGGTGGCAAAGAAGGTCGGGGTGAGCGAGGCCACCGTCAGCCGGGTGCTGAACGGGAAGCCGGGCGTCTCCGACGCCACCCGCGCCGCGGTCCTCACCGCCCTTGACGTGCTCGGCTACGAACGGCCCACCCAGCTGCGCGGCGAGCGCGCCCGGCTGGTCGGCATGGTGATGCCCGAGCTGCAGAACCCGATCTTCCCGGCCTTCGCGGAGGTCGTCGGCGGCGCACTGGCCCAGCAGGGCTTCACGCCGGTGCTCTGCACCCAGACCGCCGGCGGCGTCTCCGAGGCCGACTACGTCGAACTGCTGCTGCAGCAGCACGTGTCGGGCGTGGTCTTCTTCGGCGGCCTGTACGCGCAGGCCGAGTCGCCCCACGACCACTACGCGCGGCTGGCGGAGCGCAACCTGCCGACCGTGCTGATGAACGCGGCGATCGACCACCTGGACTTCCCGCGGGTGTCGTGCGACGACGCGGTGGCGGTCGAGCAGGCGATGAACCACCTGATGTCGCTGGGCCATCAGCGGATCGCGCTGGTCCTGGGCCCGCCGGACCACGTGCCCTCGCGCCGCAAGCTGGCCGCGGCCCGCCGGGTGGACCCCTCGGTGACCGTCGAGCACGCGCTGTTCACCCTGGAGGGCGGTCAGGCGGCGGCGAGCCGGCTGCTGTCCAAGGGCATCACGGCCTTCATCTGCGCCTCCGACCTGCTCGCCCTGGGCACCATCAGGGCCGCGCGGCGCCGCCGGCTGTCGGTGCCGGAGGACGTGTCGGTGATCGGATACGACGACTCGTCGCTGATGAACTGCACCGAACCACCGCTCACCACCGTCCGCCAGCCCATCGAGGCGATGGGCCGGGCCGCCGTGGACCTGCTGGCCGGCGAGATCAGCGGCGCCAAGGTGGACCACGACGAGCTGTTCTTCGAGCCCGAGTTGGTGGTCCGCGGCTCCACCGGGCCGGCACCGCACGCGGCCCGGATCCCGCACCCGGAGGCCCGCACGAACGTCTAGCCGCACACCTCGGCAGCCGTCGTACGGCAGCGGCGCCGGGTCCGGGACACGTTCCCGGGCCCGGCGCCGTCGCGTTCCCCGTCACCGCCGTGCAGGTTGCGTGCAGGTCCGCACGGTAGGCGGCCTGCACGGCAGTCCCCGTTCCACGTCGTAACCGAGTCGTGTCTTTGCGAAATTCGCGCGACATCTTGCGGACATCTATCGCGTTCAGTACGTTGAGCCAACCCGGGAACGGCGGCGCACACCGACGCCGGACATCATGTGCATCACATGCCGCGGGGGTCCCAGATCGCAGTCCAACGACGCGCAGTGGTTCAGGGGAAGGGTTGAGACATGAGCAGAATCGGCTACCGCAGACTTGTGGCAGTCGCCCTGGTCGCGGGGATCGGTTTGACCGGTGCCGCGTGCTCCGACAACAAGAAGGACGACACGGGGAACAAGGCGGCCACCTCGGCCGGCTCTGACGCCGGAACCCCCTTGGACCCGAAGACCAAGGTCACCATCTCCGTCGACTGCGAGCCGCCGACCACGAAGGCGGCCGAGCGCAAGCAGTGGCTGGACGACGTCGCCGAGTTCAACAAGCAGTACCCGAACGTCACGGTCAAGAGCAAGGACGCGTTCCCTTGCGAGGACCCGGCCAAGTTCACCGCCATGCTCCAGGCCGGCAGTGAGACGGACTCGTTCTACACGTACATGACGGACCTGCAGCAGGTGCTCGACGCCGGCCAGGCGGCGGACATCAGCGCGTACGTCAACGACAAGACCGTGCCGAACCTCAACGACATCGACCCCGGCGTCCTCAACGTCCTCAAGGACGGCGGCAAGCTGTACGGGCTGCCCACCTCGAACTACCAGATGGGCCTGATCTACAACCGGAAGATCTTCCAGGAGGCGGGCCTCGACCCCAACACCCCGCCGACCACCTGGGACCAGGTCCGCCAGGATGCCAAGACGATCCAGGACAAGCTGGGCAGCAAGGGCATCAACGGCTACATGGACAACAGCGCCGGAAACCAGGGCGGCTGGCACCTGGTGTCGGAGATGTACGGCGTGGGCAGCAAGGCGGTCGACGACAGCGGCCAGAAGGCCGCGTTCAACAACGACCAGACCAAGGGCGTGCTGCAGACGCTGCACGACATGCGCTGGACCGACAAGTCCATGCCCGCCACGCCGGGTCTGCAGTGGGGCGACGTCCAGAAGGCCATGGGCACCGGCAAGATCGGCATGTACGTCGGCGCGCCCGACGACGTTCCGCTGGTCGTCCAGCAGTACAAGGCCAAGTTCGAGGACATCGGCATGGCGCCGATCCCCGGCGGCAAGACCGCGCTGTTCGGCGGCGCCGACTACATGTTCAAGAAGTCGGCCACGCCCGACCAGATCAAGGCCGGCATCGCCTGGATCAACTTCAAGTTCCTGACCCTGGAGAAGGGCCAGTTCAACTACCCGCGCAACAAGGCGGACGGCCTGCCCGTCGGTCTGCCGCAGCCGTTCTTCTTCACCGGTGCCTCCAAGGCCAAGGACACCGAGACGAAGACCGCCAGTGCCACCGTGCCGGTCGACAACTTCAAGACCTACGTCGACGCGCAGGTGCCGGTGCTCCCCGAGCCGCCGAACGCGCAGAAGATCTACACCGTGCTCGACACCGTGATGTCCGGTGTGCTGACCAACCAGAACGCCGACGTCTCCAAGCTGCTCTCCACCGCTGAGACGCAGGTCAACTCGCTGCTGGCGGCCAGCCAGTAACAGCACAGCCCCGCGGGGGCCGGTCACCCGACCGGCCCCCGCGGGGTCGGCACCTGACCTCCGCACCACCTCCCCGATCGAGGAGCACCCATGGCGGCGACGACCGTCCCCGAGAACACGACCAGCCACGCCGGGCGGCCGCCGCGCGCCGCCGGCGGTGCGGTCCGCACCGGACGCGGCCGCAAGGTGCGGCACAACCTCCAGGCGCACGGTTTCCTCATCGGAGCGGTGCTCTGCTTCCTGACGTTCTCGTGGTACCCGATGGTCCGCGAGTTCATCATGAGCTTCCAGGAGAAAAGGCGCGGCGTCACCTCATGGGTGGGCTTCAGGAACATCGACCGCGTCTACCACGACCCGTATTTCTGGACGGCGTGGAAGAACACCGCGGAGTTCACCCTCTACGCCCTGGTGATCGGTTTCGTCGTGCCGTTCGCGGTGGCCATCATCCTCAACGAACTGCGCCACGCACAGGCGTACCTGAGGATTCTCGTCTACCTGCCGGTGATGCTCCCGCCGGTGGCCGGCGTGCTGCTCTTCAAGTACTTCTACAACCCGGACTACGGGCTCTTCAACCACGTGCTGAAGACCCTGCACCTGCCGACCTCGCAATGGCTCGACTCGTCCCACACGGCGATGATCTCGGTGGTCGTCGCGGCCACCTGGATGAGCATGGGCAGCGCCACGCTGATCTATCTGGCGGCACTGCAGAACATCCCCGGTGAGCTGTACGAGGCCGCCGACCTGGACGGCGCCGGCCTGTGGAGCAAGATCTGGCACGTCACGATCCCGCAGACCCGGCTGGTGCTGTCGATGATGCTGCTGCTGCAGATCGTGGCGACCATGCAGGAATTCACCAACGTCTATCTGCTCACCGGCGGAAACGGCCCGGAGAACTCCACCATGACCGTGGTCTACATGGTCTACCAGTACGCGTTCAGCTACAACAACTTCGGAAGCGCCGCGGCGCTGGGCCTCTTCCTGCTGCTGGTCCTGGGCGCGTTCTCCGGCGTGTACGCGCGCCTGAGCCGGAACGCCGACTGAGAAAGGCAGGGGAAACAGATCATGGCAGCGTCCTTCACTCCGCAGAACCGGACCCTGATATCCCCGGCCTCGCTCAACCGGCCCAAGGGAAGACTGATCTACCGGATCGTGCTGACCGCGGTGATCGTGGTGTTCACCGTGGTCTTCCTCGGCCCGCTCTACTGGATGGTCACCGGCGGATTCAAGTCCGCGTCCGAAGTGGTGGCGAATCCGCCCACGTACTTCCCGCACCACCCCAAGCCGGGCAACTACCACACGGCGTGGAGCGAGTTGAAGATCGCCCGGCTGCTGTTCAACACGCTGTACTACGCGTTCGGCGCGCTCGCCTTCCAGCTCGTCTTCGACGTGGCCGCCGCCTACGCGATCTCCAAGCTGCGCCCGGTGCTGGGCAAGCTGATCCTCGGCGCGATGCTGGCCACCCTGATGATCCCGGCGACCGTGCTGATCGTCCCGCAGTACATGACGGTGCTGGACCTGCCGGTGCTGCACGTCAACCTGATCGGCACCCCGTGGGCGATCTGGCTGCCCACCGTCGCCAACGGCTTCAACATCTTCCTGCTCAAGCGGTTCTTCGACTCGATCCCCGAGGACCTGATGCACGCGGCCGCGATCGACGGGGCCAGCCCGCTGCGCACCCTGTGGTCGATCGTGCTGCCGATGTCGCGGCCGATCCTCGGCGTGGTGTCGATCTTCGCCGTGGTGAACGTCTGGAAGGACTTCCTCTGGCCGATGCTGGTCGAGCCCGACCCGCAGAAGCAGCCCATCAACATCGGCATCCGCTCCCTGTCGCAGGGCGTACCGGAGAACGTGCTCATCGCCGCGCTCGCCATCTCCGCGGTGCCGACCCTGCTGATCTTCCTGCTCTTCCAGCGCAACATCATGTCCGGCCTGACCGCGGGCAGCCTCAAGGGCTGATCCCCGCCGGCGTCCCGGCCGGACCGGCACGCCTCCCGTCACGCACCACCCCACAGCACTCCGCCGCCGGCTCCTCACAGCCGTATCCATTCGGCATCCCCCATCCACTTCGGAGCCGGCGGCGGGGTCCCACCTGCCCGAAAGGACGTTGACGTGGCAGACACCCCTCAGCCCGAGGCCGACGAGAACTGGTGGCGCGGCGCGGTCATCTACCAGGTCTACCCGCGGAGCTTCGCCGACAGCAACGGCGACGGGACCGGTGACCTCGCCGGGGTGCGGTCCCGCCTGCCGTACCTGTCCGCACTGGGCGTGGGCGCTCTGTGGTTCAGCCCCTGGTACCCGTCGCCGATGGCCGACGGCGGCTACGACGTCGCCGACTACCGGGACATCGACCCGGCGTTCGGCACCCTCGCCGAGGCCGAGAAGCTGATCTCCGAGGCGCTGGCCCTGGGCATCAGGACCATCATCGACATCGTGCCCAACCACGTCTCCGCGGTGCACCCGTGGTTCCGCGAGGCGTTGGCGGCCGGTCCCGGCAGCGCGGCCCGCGAGCGGTTCTGGTTCCGGCCCGGGCGCGGCGAGCACGGCGAACTGCCGCCCAACAACTGGCCGTCGCAGTTCGGCGGCCCGGCCTGGACCCGCACCACCAACCCGGACGGCACGCCGGGCGACTGGTTCCT
Source organism: Actinacidiphila rubida (assembly GCF_900110255.1). Lineage (GTDB taxonomy): Bacteria > Actinomycetota > Actinomycetes > Streptomycetales > Streptomycetaceae > Actinacidiphila > Actinacidiphila rubida. Next base: position 70,787 of record NZ_FODD01000021.1, on the reverse strand, counting down.
CAACCTGTTCGACTCCGAGCAGCCGGACCTCAACTGGAACCACCCCGAGGTGCGCGCCGAGCACGAGGACATCCTGCGGTTCTGGTTCGACCGCGGCGCCGGCGGCGTGCGCATCGACTCCGCGGCGATGGTCGCCAAGGACCCGGCGCTGCCGGACCTGCCGGACCCGTCCGCGGGCGCCGACGCAGTCCTGGCCGACCACCCCTACGTCGACCGGGACGACCTGCACGGCATCTACCGGAACTGGCGGCGGATCGCCGACTCCTACGACGGCGCGCGCATCCTGGTCGGCGAGGTGTGGCTGCCCGACGCCGAGCGGTTCGCCCGCTACCTGCGGCCGGACGAGATGCACACCGCGTTCAACTTCGACTTCCTGGCATGCCCCTGGGAACCGGCCCGGCTGCGCACCTCGATCGACACCACGCTGGCCGCGCACGCGCCGGTGAGCGCGCCCGCCACCTGGGTGCTGTGCAACCACGACGTGACCCGCACGGTGACGCGCTACGGCCGCGCCGACACCGGGTTCGACTTCGCCACCAAGGCGTTCGGGGTCCCCACCGACCTGGCGCTCGGCACCCGCAGGGCGCGGGCCGCCGCGCTCCTCACGCTGGCCCTGCCCGGGTCCCTCTACCTGTACCAGGGCGAGGAACTGGGTCTGCCCGAGGTCGAGGACATCCCGCGGGACCAGCTCCAGGACCCGATGTACCTGCGCTCGGGCGGCACCGACCCGGGCCGCGACGGCTGCCGCGTGCCGCTGCCCTGGGCGGGCACCGCCACCCCGTTCGGGTTCAGCCCCGAGGGTTCGGCCGCGCCGTGGCTCCCGCAGCCGGCGGACTGGTCCGCGCGCACCGCCGAACTGCAGGCCGCCGACCCGGACTCCATGCTGTCGCTCTACCGCGCGGCGCTGGGCGCCCGCGCGGCCGAACCCGCCCTCGGCGACGGGCCGATGGACTGGCTCGACAGCTCCCCCGAGGTGCTGGCGTTCCGCCGCGGCGGCGACTTCCTGTGCGTGGTGAACCTGGCCGGCAGCCCGGCGGACCTGCCGGCGCACAGCGCCGTCCTGCTCGCCTCCGGGGACCTCACCGACGACGGCCGCCTGCCGTCGGACACGGCGGTCTGGCTCAGGGCCTGAGCGGTTCTCCCGGTCCGGTCCAGCGGCTCGCAGCGGGTTCCGGCAACGTTGCCGGAACCACGCGCGGCGGGGGCCGAAGCCCGTCGGACGGCGCCCGCCCGGTCCTGCCGAGGGGCCGGGCGAGGCGGGTTCGGGATGCTGGGGGTATGCGTGCCGCCCGCCTCATCCGTATGGCCCTTCTCGTCCAGTCGAGCCCCGGTCTGACCGCGGCCGCCCTCGCGCGGGAGCTGGAGGTGTCCGAGCGGACGGTGATCCGGGACGCGCAGGCGCTGCAGGAGGCCGGCGTGCCCATCCGGGCCGAGCGCGGCCGGGCGGGCGGCTACCGCCTGGCACCGGGCTACCGGACCCGGCTCACCACGCTCCACCCCACCGAGGCGGAGACGCTCTACCTGTCCGGGCTGCCCGCGGCGCTGCGGGACCTCGGGCTGTCGGACGCGGCGGACACGGCACGGCTGAAGCTGTCGGCCACGCTGCTGCCGTCGCTGCGTGCGGCGGCAGAGTCGTCGGCCCGGCGCTTCCATCTGGACGCCCCGGCCTGGTTCCGCGAGCCGTCCGCGCCCGCGCTGCTGCCCGAGCTGGCCCGCGCGGTCTGGTCCGACCGCACCGTCGAACTCGCCTACGCGCGGCCGGAACGGGACGGGGCGCGGGCGCGCACGGTCGCGCGCCTGCTGGAGCCGTACGGGCTCGTCCTCAAGGCCGGCGTCTGGTACGTCGTGGGCCGCGTCCCGGACGGGCGGCCCGGCGCGGACGGAACCGGCGCGGACGGAACCGGCGCGGACCGCTGGCGTACGTACCGGGTGGACCGCGTCACGGCCCTCTCGCCCGCCCCCTTCGACGACGCCGTCTTCGACCGCGACCCGTCGTTCGACCTGCCCGCGTACTGGCAGGCGCACGCCGCCGCCTTCGCCCGGACGCTGCTGCGCACGACGGTGACGGTCCGGCTGACCGGCGAGGGGCTGCGCCTGCTGCCCGTCGTCGCGGACCCGGCCGGGGTCGCCGAGGCGCTGGCCTCCGCGCGGCCGGCGGACGCCTCCGGTCGGGTCACCGTCGGCCTGCCCGTGGAGTCGGAGGAGGTCGCCTTCGCGCAGCTCGTGGGGCTCGGCGCGGACGCGGAGGTGCTGGCGCCCGAGTCCCTGCGCGCGCGGTTCCGCGCGCACGCGCGGGGAGTCGCCGGCCTCTACAGCGCCCAGGACCCGACGGATCAGCGGTAGTCGTCCGCCGTGCGCTTCTTCCCGGCGTGCCGGACGTCCTCGATGTACCCCCAGGCGTCGGGCCTGCTGCCGTCGACGTCCCGCACGCCGTAGGCCCGGGCGAGGTCCGTGCTGGACGCGGACCCGCCGTTCCAGCGCGCCGCCCGGGCCGGGTCGGCGGCGAGGGCGGCCACGCCGCGGGCGAGGTAGACCGGCGACTCGGCGATGGCGAAGTCCGGTTCGCGGGCGATCGCGTCGCGCCAGTTCTCCTCCGTCACGCCGAAGCCGTCGAGCATCTGCTCCGAGCGCAGGAACCCGGGCGTCACCGCGACCGCGGTGCCTCCGTACTCCGCGAGCTCCTCGCCCAGCCCGAGGGCCATCCGGATCGGGGCGTTCTTCGCCAGGTCGTAGTAGAGGTTGCCGCGGTAGCGGCGGTTGGAGACGGCGGTGCCGTCGGTGACCTCCACCAGCAGCGGCGCGTCCGCGCGGATCAGGAGCGGCAGCAGCAGGGCGGCGGTGATCACGTGCGAGCGCACCCCCAGCTCCAGGATGCGCAGGCCGTCGGCGAGCGGCGTCTCCCAGCTCCGCTTGCCGAAGACGGAGCCGGTGAGCAGGTGCTCGCCGCCCCACAGGTCGTTGACCAGGATGTCGAGCCGTCCCTGCTCGCGGTCGACCCGCGCGGCGAGCGCCCGCACCTGGTCCTCGTCCAGGTGGTCGGTCGGCACCGCGATCCCCGTCCCGCCGGCCGCGGTCACCAGCTCCGCGGTCCCCTCGATCGTCTCCCCCGGCCGCCCCACCTCGCTGACCCGCTCCCGCGTGGTCCGCCCCGTCACGTACACGAGCGCCCCCGCCCGCCCCAGCTCCACCGCGAGCGCCCGCCCGGCCCCCCGCGTGGCCCCCGCCACCAGCGCGACCCGCCCGGCGAGCCCGGCACCGGCGGCAGCGCCGCCCTGAATCTCCGTGTCGTTGTCCATACCGTCGACGATCCCGCCCAAAGGTGACACCTCCTGTCACCTTTCTTCGCCACCCGAAAAGTGCGCCCACACCACCTTCCCGAGGTCCCGCCGCCCCTCGACCCCCCAGGCGTCCGCCAGCGCCGCCACGATGAGCAGCCCCCGTCCGCGCGGCTCGGTCTCCCGCGGGCTGCGCGCCCTGAGCTCCGCCCCCTCCTCACGACCGCGGCTGTCGTGCACTTCGAGCCTCAGGCGGACTCCGTCGTAGTCGAGGCGGACCAGGAAGCGATGGTCGTGGATCGTGCCGTGGATCAGCGCGTTCGAGGCCAGTTCGGACGCGCAGAGCCGCACGTCCTCGACTCGGCGCCGCAGCCCCCAGCCGTCCATCACTCCCACAGCGAACTCCCGCGCATGGCGGATCGATTGCCGCCGGGCGCCGAAGAGTCGCTGGGCGGCGACCGGTAAGCCCGCAGCCGGGGCCTGAGCGTCGAATGTCACCGAAAGCGCCTTTCTCGTGACGGAGAGCGGCCGCCCGAGGGCGCGCCGAAGCGACCGCGGATGAGCCCGCGGCAAGCGCACCGGCTCAACGCCGGTCAGGGGTACGGCTGTTGCCGCACCACTAGAGACTGGACCGGTTGACCGGTCCAGTCAAGCGACCGTCAGTTCCCGGCCCTCATCGGGTAGTCGTCCACCAACTCCCAGAGGTCGGCGGGAGTCAGGCCCTCCTCGACGACCAGCGGGGCGTCCGCGGCGTCGTAAGCGGTGTGCAGCACGACGACGACCATCAGCGGGTCCGGACGATCGAGGTGGGCGGCCTCGGCCGGACTCGCGGTACGTACCGTCGTCACGTCACGGCCGCGTGCGGGGCTGCGCCCGGTCTGACGCGCGACGTAGTGAGTCGTCCCCTCGGCGATCGGCCCGCGCTGGGCGAGGCCGGGTGCGCGCTCAGCCACGTCCGGCGGAAACCAGGCACTGACCAGCGAAAACGGCGTTCCCTCAGGGGCCAGCACGAGCCGGTCACGTCGTAGTGCGGGTACACCCGGCGCCAGACCGAGGGCCGAGCTCACGCGCTCGGGCGGGGTCTCCCGCAACGGGTCGCCGAGCCGTCGGAAGGGGCGTCCGCCGTGCGTGCGCGCGGATCCGGCCAGTCGCCGGCCCGCCGGCCGGGCCAGCGGTGTCTCGGCCACGCGGAATCCCTGGCCCTGGCGTGCCGTGACCAGCCCGTCGCCGCGCAGCACCTCCATCGCCTTGATCACGGTGGCGCGCGACACGTCCCACTGCTCGCAGAGATCCCGCCCGGACGGCAGGAGTGCTCCGGCGCCGAACTCGCCTTCGGCGATCCGGGTCCGCAGCGACTCGGCGATCTGCTCGTACTTCAGCTTCGGCATGAGCGCACCTTCGCTCGGTGGACAGGTTGACCGGTCAGGGTAGAGCATCGCTCGCATGAGCCTCACGCCCCAAGTCGCGCCGGAGATCATCGAGTTCTACAGCGAGACGTTCGACGAGTCGGCCCGGCTGACCACGACGGCGGACGGCGCGCTGGAGTTGGTGCGGACGCAGGAGATCCTGCGGCGCGTGCTGCCGGCGACTCCCGCGGACATCCTCGACGTGGGCGGCGGCCCGGGAGTCCACGCCGGCTGGCTGGTCGCCGACGGACACCGGGTGCACCTGGTGGATCCGGTGGCCCGCCACCTCGAGCAGGCCGCCGCAACGGGGTGCGGCACGGAGTTGGGCGACGCCCGGCACCTGCGGGCCGAGACGGACTCGTACGACGTCGTCCTGCTGCTGGGCCCGCTCTACCACCTGCTGGAACGAGCCGACCGGGACCGGGCGCTGGCCGAGGCGCGCAGGGTGGCACGGCCCGGCGGCCTGGTGGTCGCGGCGGCCATCAGCCGGTACGCCTCCCTGTTCGAGCACACCGCCACCACGTTCCTGACCCGCGGCCCGGTGCGGGACGCGGTCGCCGACATCCTGGCGACCGGCCGCCACGAGCCGGGACGCAAGGGCTTCACCGCCGCCTACTTCCACACCGCCGAGGGTCTCGCCGAGGAGATGGCGGCCGCCGGCCTGGGGAACGTGCGGATCCACGGCGTCGAAGGTCCGACCTGGTCCCTGCTCAAGGCGGCCGAACAGCACACCGGCGCCTCGCTCCGCGACTCCCCCATGTTCCAGGCAGCCCTGACCGCCGCCCGCCTGGCGGACCCGTATCCCGACCTCCTCGCAGCGAGCTCCCACATGCTCGCCACGGCCACGGCGTGACCCTGGCGGGTTCCTCCGGCGGATCCGGAGCGGAGCTGATCCCGCGGCGGCGGGGCGCCACGACCCCGTGTGATCGGAGCGACAGCGACATCGCGTCGGAGTGACGATTACACTGGACGGCGTGCCTCAACTACGGATCGCCCTGAATCAGATCGACTCGACCGTCGGCGACATCGACGGGAACGCGGAGGCCGTGCTGCGTTGGTCCCGGCACGCCGCCGAGCAGGGAGCGCACCTCGTGGCGTTCCCGGAGATGATGCTCACCGGGTACCCGGTGGAGGACCTGGCGCTGCGGTCGTCCTTCGTGGAGGCCAGCCGGGCCGCGCTCGTGGCGCTGGCGCGGCGGCTGGACGAGGAGGGGCTCGGCGAGCTCCCGGTCGTCGTCGGGTACCTGGGACGCAGCCAGGACGCGCAGCCGAAGTACGGGCAGCCGGCCGGCGCGCCGCAGAACTGCGCGGCGGTGCTGCACGGCGGGCGGGTCGCGCTGCGCTTCGCCAAGCACCACCTGCCCAACTACGGCGTGTTCGACGAGTTCCGGTACTTCGTCCCCGGCGACACCATGCCGGTGGTGCGGGTGCGCGGGGTGGACGTGGCGCTGGCCATCTGCGAGGACCTGTGGCAGGACGGCGGACGCGTGCCGGCCGCGCGCTCGGCCGGGGCCGGACTGCTGCTGTCGATCAACGCGTCGCCGTACGAGCGGGACAAGGACGACACCCGCCTGGAGCTGTGCCGCAAGCGCGCGCAGGAGGCCGGTTGCACGCTGGCGTACGTGGCGATGGTCGGCGGCCAGGACGAGCTGGTCTTCGACGGCGACACCATCGTCGTCTCCGAGCGCGGCGAGGTCATCGCGCGTGCCCCCCAGTTCACCGAGCAGTGCGTGGTCCTCGACCTCGACCTGCCCGCCGCGCAGGCGGGTGTGCCGTCGGGGAGGGTCGACGACGGCCTGGACATCCGGCACGTGACGCTGTCGGAGGAGCCCGTCGAGCCCTTCGAGCCGCGCTTCACCGGCACCGAGACCGAGCACCTCGGCGACGACGCCGAGGTGTACGCCGCACTGATGACCGGCCTGCGCGCGTACGTGGCGAAGAACGGGTTCCGCTCGGTGCTGATCGGCCTGTCCGGCGGCATCGACTCGGCGCTGGTCGCGGCCATCGCCTGCGACGCGCTGGGCGCGGAGCACGTGTTCGGCGTGTCGATGCCGTCCGCGTACTCCTCCGACCACTCCAGGGGCGACGCGGCCGAACTCGCCCGCCGCACCGGCCTGCACCTGCGGACGGTGTCCATCGCGCCGATGTTCGACGCCTACATGGGGGCGCTCGGGCTGTCGGGACTCGCCGAGGAGAACCTGCAGTCGCGGTTGCGCGGCGTGACGCTGATGGGCATCTCCAACCAGGAGGGCCACATCGTGCTCGCACCGGGCAACAAGAGCGAGCTGGCGGTGGGGTACTCGACGCTGTACGGCGACTCGGTCGGCGCGTACGGCCCGATCAAGGACGTCTACAAGACGACGGTGTTCCGGCTGGCACGCTGGCGCAACGCCGAGGCCGAGGCCCGCGGGGAGACCCCGCCGATCCCGGAGAACTCGATCTCCAAGCCGCCGAGCGCGGAGCTGCGGCCCGGCCAGGTGGACAGCGACTCGCTGCCCGACTACGACGTGCTGGACCGCGTGCTGGAGCTGTATGTCGACCGGGACCAGGGCCGCGAGCAGATCATCGCGGCCGGCCACCCGGCGGAGCTGGTGACCCGGATCCTCAAGCTCACCGACGCCGCCGAGTACAAGCGCCGCCAGTACCCGCCGGGCACGAAGATCTCGGCGAAGGGCTTCGGCAAGGACCGCCGGCTGCCCATCACCAACCGCTGGCGCGAGGGCGAGCACACCGCGTAACGCGCGCGGGGCCTACGGCAGTTGGAGGCGGGCGGCGACTGGCAGATGGTCGCTGCCCGTCTTCGGCAGGGTCCACGACGACCGCGGGTCGATGCCCCGGACGAGGATCTGGTCGATCCTGGCCATCGGGAACTTCGCCGGCCAGCTGAAGCCGAACCCGTTGCCCGCGGCGCCCTGCGTGGAGCGCATCTGCGAGGTGACGGACGCCAACGCCCGGTCGTTCATCGTGCCGTTGAGGTCGCCCAGCAGGACGACGCTCCGCAGCGGCTCGGTCGCTATGGCCTGCCCGAGCGCGTTGGCGGCGCGGTCGCGCTGCCCGGCGGTGAACCCGGCGTCGAACTTCACGCGCACCGACGGCAGATGGGCCACGTAGACGGCGACCTGCCCGTGCGGGGTGCTCACCGCGGCCCGCATCGCCCGCGTCCAGCCCATCTTGATGTCCACCGGATGCACCCCGTGCAGCGGGTACTTGCTCCACAACCCGACCGTGCCCTGCACCGAGTGGTACGGGTACGCGGCCGCCATGTCCCGTGCGTAGCGCGTCTGCTGGCTCTCCGGCAGCTCCTCGAGCGCCACCACGTCCGCGCCGGCCGCGACCAGGTCGCGCGCGGTGCCGTCCGGGTCGGGGTTGCCCGCGTTGACGTTGTGGGTGAGCACCATCAGGTCGCCGCCCGGCCGGGACTTGCCGCCGACCAGGCCGCCGAACAGGTTCAGCCACACCACCGCCGGCAGCAGCACGGCGATCAGCGCGGTCGCCGACCGGCGGACCACCGCGACGGCCAGCAGCACGGGCACGAGCAGGCCGAGCCAGGGCAGGAACGTCTCCAGCAGGCTGCCGAGGTTCCCTATCCGGTTGGGCACGTCGGCGTGCAGGAACATCACGATCGCCAGGACGAGCGCGACGGCCCCGGTGACGATGCCGCGCCGCCACATGCCCTTCGGCCGCCACCAGCGCAGGAAGCCGGCGGTGTACCGGGCGCGCATCCCGGACGCGGATCCGGGGTGCGGCGTGGTGCCGTCGTCCTCGGTTGCGTCCGTCCTGCTCTGCGCCTGGGTCATAGGGGAACCTCGCTGCCGTGCCGGGTGCTGCCGCCGACCCTACGGGGTCGTCATGAACACCGACGGACGGCCGGGTGCGGTGGGTTCCGCGGTGTGGTGCTTTCGGGTGGACTGTGACAGGACGGCCACATTGCGCGCGTCGTCCCGCTCCCGGCCCCGCGGATGTGCACACCCGCGCACGACGTTTCGGCGGCCCGGCGGGACGGCCCCCGCGGGGGCCGTCCCCGGTCGCAGGGCCCGCCCGTGGGCGCGCGGCCGTCAGTCCCGGGGCCGCATCCCCTCCAGCAGCGTGTCGACGACCCGTTCGGCGAGGTCGTCGGGCAGCGGCGCCTCGGGCCTCAGCGTGGCCCTGGCCAGTACCGGGCCGGACACCAGGTCGGCCAGCAGGTCCAGGTCGTCGCCCAGTTCCTTGCGGATGTGCCCCGACGCGATGCCGCGCTCCAGCAGGTCGACCATCATCTGCCGCCGCGCGGCGATGACGGTGTCGTGGTACCGCCGCCACAGCACGCTGTTGCTCTGCATCTGCGCCATCATCGACCGCATCAGCGCCGACTCGCGCTTGGCCAGGCCACGCCGCCGGATGTACTCGACGGCGGCGACCAGGTCCGCGCGGAAGTCGCCGGTGCCGCGGTCGGGCAGCGGCCCGTCGAGCCGGGCGATGACGTCGAGGAACACCGCGTCCTTGTTCGCCCAGCGGCGGTAGAGCGTGGCCTTGCCCACGCCCGCGGCCCGGGCGATGCCCTCCATGGTCAACTCGGCCAGGTTGGCGCCCTCGGCCACCAGCCGCAGCACGGCATCGGTGACGGCGCCGTCGACCGCGGCGTCGCGCGGCCGCCCGCGCCGCGCACCGGGCGCGGCGCAGGGGGTCATGGCGTCCGCCGCGGCGTCCGGTCCCGTCGCGGTCACTGCTCGGCACCCACCATCTCGAGCTCCTCGGAACCGCCCGGAGCGGCGGCCGGGGGCTGCTTGGCCGGCAGGAACACCAGCGTGACGAGCGCGCCGAACAGTGCGACAGCCGCGGACGCGGCCGCCGTGATGTGCATCGCGTGCAGGAACGCGTCGTTGGCGGGCTGGACCAGGGCCTGGCCCCGGGCACCGAGTTTCCCCGCCACGCCCAGGGTGGCCTCGATCGACTCGCCGGCCGCGTGCCGGGCCGGCGCCGGGACCGCGCCCAGGTGGTCCTTGATGCCGTCGCGGTAGAGCGTCGACATCAGCGAACCGAGCACGGCCACGCCCAGCGCACCGCCGACCTGCCGGAACGTGTTGTTGACCGCGGAGCCGGAGCCGGCCTTCTCGCGCGGCAGCGCCGACATGATCATCACGGTGGCGGGCGGCATGACGTGTGCCATGGCGGTGCCCATCAGGAAGAACAGCACCTCCAGCACCCAGATGGGCGTGGACTGCCCGAGCAGCAGGAAGCCGAGGAAGGACACGCCGGTCAGGGCCATGCCGCCGGAGCACACGGCGCGGGCGCCGAACCGGTCGACGAGCAGCCGGGCGCGCGGCGCGAACACCATCTGGGCGGCGGCCAGCGGGAGCAGCAGCAGGCCGGACTGCAGGGCGCTGTAGCCGCGGACGGACTGGGTGTAGAAGACGATGAAGAACGTCACGCCCATGAGCGCGAAGAAGACCAGGCCGATCGCCGCGACCGACGCGGAGAACTGCCGCTTCTTGAAGTAGGTCACGTCCAGCGCGGGGTGGTCGATGCGCGACTCGTACCAGACGAAGCCGGCGAGCACGAGGACGCCGGCGAGCACGGTCGCCCACACCTCGGGGCGCGTGAAGTCCCCGTACTGGCCGCCCTTGATGATGCCGTAGATCAGCAGGACGAGGCCGGCGATGGAGGTGAGCACGCCGACTGGGTCGAGCCGGCCGGGCCGCGGGTCCTTGGAGTCGGGCACGATCAGGAACATCGCGATCAGGCCCGCGATCACGATGGGCACGTTGACCAGGAAGACCGAGCCCCACCAGAAGTGCTGGAGCAGCAGGCCGCCGGTGATCGGGCCGATCGCGATGGCCAGGCCGACGACGCCGGCCCAGATGCCGATGGCGCGGGGCTGCTCCTCGCGCTCGAAGACGTTCATGATGATGGCGAGCGTGGCCGGCATGATGAACGCGCCGCCCAGGCCCATCACCCCGCGGAAGGCGATGAGTTCGCCCGCGGAGCCGGCGAACGCCGACAGCGCCGAGCCGCCGCCGAACACGAACATGCCGAACAGCAGGACCTTCTTGCGGCCGAGCCGGTCGCCGAGCAGGCCCGCGGTGAACAGCAGGCCCGCGAAGACCAGGGTGTAGGAGTTGATCGCCCATTCCAGCTGGCTCTGGGTGGCCCCCAGGCCCTTCGGGGACGGCTGGGCGATCGTCTTCATGGCCACGTTGAGGATCGAGTTGTCCAGCACCACCACGAGGAGGCTGAACAGCAGTACGGCGAGGATCGCCCACCTTCGGCGGTGGACCGCCGCGGGCACGGTCGGTATCGGGGTCGCGGATGTCGCTGCCATACCGACAGCGTAGGCTGATTTACGATACGGGCCCGTCTCGTATCGTAAAGCTCGGGTAAAGCTCCCGTCGCCGCAGGCCGGGCCGGGTGCGCCGGCGCGCCACGCCGCCTGTGCCCCCCGTTTCGCTCCCCTGGTCTTTCCGGACCCGCCCACCCGTGCCAGCATGGAAGGGATCCGGGGACGCCGTCAGGGCGCCTCGAGATGACGTGAAGGAGCTCGTCACCATGACGCAACTTCAGGCTGCCCGCGAACCGTCGGACGAGGGCCGGGGCGGCACCCCCGCGGCTCAGGACGCCACGGCCGGAGCCACCCGGGCCGACCAGCCGAAGGCCCTGTACGGCGGGTCCCGCAACCGCCGGGTCACCGTCTTCGACCTGGCCGCCGCCAAGGAGCGCGGCGAGAAGTGGCCCATGCTCACCGCCTACGACGCGATGACCGCCTCGGTCTTCGACGAGGCCGGGATCCCGGTGCTGCTGGTCGGGGACTCCATGGGCAACTGCCACCTGGGTTTCGACACCACCGTCCCGGTCACCATGGACCACATGACGATGCTGTCGGCCGCCGTGGTCCGCGGCACCAGCCGCGCGCTGATCGTCGGCGACCTCACCTTCGGCTCGTACCAGGAGGGCCCGGTCCAGGCGCTGCGCAGCGCCACCCGGCTGGTGAAGGAGGCCGGAGTCGGTGCGGTCAAGCTGGAGGGCGGCGAGCGCTCGCTCGCCCAGACCGAGGCGATCGTGCAGGCCGGCATCCCCGTCATGTCGCACCTGGGCCTGACCCCGCAGTCCGTGAACACCCTGGGCTACCGGGTGCAGGGCCGCGGCGACGAGGCGGCCCACCGCCTGGTCCGCGACGCCAAGGCCGCCCAGGACGCGGGCGCGTTCGCGGTGGTCCTGGAACTGGTGCCGGCCGAGGTGGCCGCCGAGGTCACCCGCTCGCTGCACATTCCGACCGTCGGCATCGGCGCCGGCCCCGACACCGACGCGCAGGTCCTGGTCTGGACCGACATGGCCGGCATGACCGGCGGCAAGGTGCCGCGGTTCACCAAGCAGTACGCGAACCTGCGGCAGACGCTCGGGGACGCCGCCAAGGCGTTCGCCGGCGAGGTCGTCGGCGGGGCCTTCCCCGCCGAGGAGCACACCTTCCACTGAGCCACCTGCACCGGGCCGCGCGGGGCCGGTCGCCGGGACGTCCGTCCGGCGGCCGGCCCCGCCGCTTCCGGGCCGGCGTGCCGGCCGACGCCCGGGGCCATCGCCGCCCGCACCCGTCCCCGCACCCGCGCCCCGCCCGCGTCCGCTTTCCGGATGCCGTGCCGCGGAAGCCGGGACGCCCGGAATGAGACGAGCGGCCCCCGCATCCGTACAGGGGGGTGGCCGGTGCCCCGCGGCGCCGGCCAGCCCTGGTGAGCCCCGAGTACGGAGTCTGCGGTGTCTCGATCGGCGATACGCGAACTCGACCCGGCGCGGCGCGTACGGCAGGATGCCCGCGTGGACGGACCTCCCCCTTCCGGAACCCCGGGACCGACCGGACCGGTGCCGGAAGAGGAGCTGATGCGGGCGCTGTACCGCGAGCACGCGGGCGCGCTCTACGCCTACGTGCTCAAACTGGTCGCCGGGGACCGCTACCTCGCCGAGGACGTGGTCCAGGAGACGCTGCTGCGCGCCTGGAAGAGCGCGTCCCGCCTGGACCCCGCGGCCCGCTCGCTGCGCCCGTGGCTGGTGACCGTCGCCCGCCGGATCGTCATCGACACCCACCGCAGCCGCCAGGCCCGCCCGCCGGAGACCTCCCCCGCCGCGCTGGAGCAGCTGCCGGCCCGCGACGAGCTGGACCGGTCGCTGCGGCTGATGACGATCTCCGACGCGCTGCAGGACCTGTCGGCCGCCCACCGGGAGGCCCTGGTGGAGACGTACTTCCGCGGCCGTACCGTCAACGAGGCGGCCGAGGAGCTGGGGCTGCCGCCGGGCACCGTCAGGTCCCGGGTGTTCTACGCGCTGCGCGCTCTGCGGAACGCGCTGGAGGAGAGAGGGGTGACCACCCCATGACACCGCATGTGGACGTGGGCGCCTATCTACTCGGGGCGCTCGACGACGCGGAGATGGCCGCGTTCGAGGACCACCTGGCCGGCTGCGAGGAGTGCGCCGCGGCGCTGGACGAGCTGATCGGGGTCGTCCCGGTCCTGGAGGAGGTCCGGGAGGACGGCGTCGCGTTCGCCGAGCCGCCCGGCGGGGACGCCATGCTGGACCGGCTGCTCGCGCAGGTCACGGCCGAGCGCCGGGCGCGCAGGCGCCGCAGGCTCGCCGCGGTCGCGGCGGCCGCGGTCCTGGTCGTCGGCGGTCCCACCGTCGCGGTCCTGGCGACGGAGGGCAGCGCGGGCGCGCCGGTCGCGTCGCCGACCTTCGCCGCGGACCGGGTCTCGGCCAGCAACCCGGCCACCGGCGCGTCGGCCGTCGTCGGGGTGGCCGACAAACCCTGGGGCACCGCCGTCGATCTGCGGCTGACCGGTGTCCGCGGGCCGCTGACCTGCAGCCTGGTCGCCGTCGACGGCCAGGGGCATCGGCAGAGCATCGCCACCTGGTCGGTGCCGGACGCCGGCTACGGCACCGACGCCCAGCCCCGCCCGCTGACCGTGCACGGCGCCACCGACCTGCACAAGGGCCAGATCAGGACATGGGAGATCCGCACCGACCAGGGGCGCGTCCTGGTGGCGGTGCCCGCGTCGGCGTAGCCGGGAATCCCGGCACGGACCGTGCCGGTGCGAGCCCCCGGGGGAACCCCCGCGGGCCGCCGACACGGCGCCGACACCGCACCGACACCGCTGGTCGCACGCCGGTGGCGGGCCTGTCGGTGACATGTCGGTGCGCTGTCGGCGGGGTCCGCCATGGTGGTGGCCATGACGACGCGACGACTCAATGACCACGGCGGGACCGCCGCCGTCGAGGTGCGCGGCCTGGTCAAGCACTACGGCGAGACCAAGGCCCTCGACGGGGTGGACCTCCAGGTGCGCCAGGGCACCGTGCTCGGTGTCCTCGGCCCGAACGGCGCCGGCAAGACCACGCTCGTGCGGGTCCTGTCCACGCTCATCAAGCCCGACGCGGGCAGTGCCCGCGTGGCCGGCTACGACGTGCTCACCCAGCCCCGGCAGCTGCGCCGGGTGATCGGCCTCACCGGCCAGTACGCCTCGGTGGACGAGAAGCTGTCCGGCCGGGAGAACCTCTACATGATCGGCCGGCTGCTCGACCTGTCCCGCACGGACGCCAGGGCCCGCGCCGACGAGCTGCTGGAGCGATTCTCGCTGACCGAGGCCGCCAAGCGCCCGGCGATGCAGTACTCCGGCGGCATGCGCCGCCGCCTCGACCTGGCGGCCAGCATGATCGGCCGCCCCTCGGTCCTGTACCTGGACGAGCCGACGACCGGCCTGGACCCGCGCACCCGCAACGAGGTGTGGGACGAGGTGCAGGGGATGGTCGCCGACGGCGCGACGGTGCTGCTGACCACCCAGTACATGGAGGAGGCCGAGCAACTCGCGAACGAGCTGACGGTCATCGACCGCGGCCGGGTCATCGCCGAGGGCAGGGTCGCCGAGCTGAAGGCGAAGGTGGGCGGGCGCACCCTGCAGATCCGCCCGACCGACCCGGCGCAGGCCGCCGCGATGGCCGCGCTGATCGGCGGGGCGGGCCTGGACGGCGTCGCCGGCGCCAACGCCGACCCGGCCGAGGGCATGGTGAGCGTGCCGATCCTCAGCGACGAGCAGCTGACCGCGGTGGTCGCGCTGGTGAGCGCGCGCGGCTTCGGCATCGCCCACATCGACACGCACCTGCCGAGCCTGGACGAGGTGTTCCTGGCCATCACCGGCCGGCCGGCCGAGTCCGCGGAGACCGGCGACGCGACCGGCACGGAGACCGGCGACGGGACCGGCGAGGCGGAGGCCGCCGGTACCGCGCGGGACGGCGGCGCGCGCACCGCGAAGAACGACCTGACGCACGACGACGAGAACGTGGAGGTGACGGTATGAGCGCGGCGACGGCGACGGCTCCCCTCGCGGCGAAGCCGGCCGTGGACGGCGAGGGCCGGATCGGCCTGCGGGCCAACCTGCGGCACATCGGCGCGCTGGCGCGCCGCAACATGCTCCAGATCAAGCAGGACCCGGAGTCGATGTTCGACGCCCTGCTGATGCCGGTGATCTTCACCCTGCTGTTCGTGTACGTCTTCGGCGGCGCGGTCTCCGGCAAGGGGCACCAGCAGGCGTACGTGAACTACGTGGTCCCCGGCCTGATGGCCATGATGGGCATGAACATCTCCATGGCCGTGGGGACAGGGATCAACGACGACTTCAAGAAGGGGGTCATGGACCGGTTCCGCACGATGCCGATCGCGCGGTCCTCGGTCCTGATCGCGAAGATCGTCGTCGAGGTCGGGCGGATGCTGATCGCCATCGCGATCCTGCTGGGCATGGGCTTCGCCCTGGGCCTGACCATCCACACCGACGTCATGCACCTGGTCGCGGCGGTCGGCCTGTCGGCGGTCTTCGGTGCCTCGCTCATGTGGATCTTCATCCTGCTCGGGCTGACCATGCGGACGGCCCAGGCGGTCCAGGGGGTCGCGATGCTCGTCCTGATGCCGCTCCAGTTCGGCAGCTCCATCTTCGCCAAGCCCACCACGATGCCCGGCTGGCTGGAGAGCTTCACCAAGGTGAACCCGCTGTCCAACCTGGCCGACGCGGCCCGCGCGCTGGTCAACGGCGGCGCCGTGGCGCACTCGGTGTGGATGGTGCTGGCCTGGTCGGTCGGCATCACGCTGGTGACCGCACCGCTGGCGGTGGCGCGGTTCCGCAGGAAGACCTGACCGGCCCGGTCCCGGTCCCGTCAGTCCACGTCGCGCATGAGGGCGACGGTCTCGTCCACGGACAGGCCGTCGCCCTCGGCGTACGCCGCCGCGAACGCCGCGTCGCCGAGCAGGGCCCGCAGCCGCTCCAGCACCTCGCCGAGCAGCTTCGCCTCGGCCGGCGGGATCACCTGCGGGCGCAGCCGCTCGTGGGCGCAGGCCAGCATGACGGCGCGGCGGGCCCGGCGCCCGGCGAGGTCGTCCAGCCGGCCGGCGTCGCGCGCCCCGGCCTCGGAGAGCAGCGCCAGCAGCTCGATCGCGCCGGGCGCCAGCAGCACGCCCAGACGCGGGGTGATGACGTTGGCCAGTGCGTGGCCGGCCAGGACGGCGATGCCGTCGCCGAGCATCCGCAGGCCCTCCTCGGGACGGCCGAGCCGCCCGATCAGATAGCCCTTGACGCCGGCCAGGATCCCCGCGATGAAGTTCGGCTGGCCGCGCAGGACGTCGCCCCGCATCGTCTCCTCGACCAGCGCCAGGGCCTCCTCGTGCTGGCCGTCACGGCTGAGGGCCATGGTCAGCAGCATCTTGCCGTAGAAGGCGGCGCCGTCGTTCATCGCGCCGAACCGCTCGGCCTCGGCCACCCCCTCGTAGAGCAGCCGCATGCCCTCGTCCCGCTCCCCGGCGTTGACCAGGGCCTCGCCGAGGCGGACGGTGAGTACCGGCACGTGCTGGTGGGAGCCGATCTTGGCGGCCAGCACGATGCCGCGGCGGCAGCACTCGGCGGCCCGCGCGTAGTCGCCGCTGTTGCCCGCGCCCTCGGCCTCCGCGGACAGCGTCTCGGCCACGCCCCACTCGTCGCCGAGGCGCTCGAACAGCCGCCGGCTCTCACTGACGTCGTCGACCGCGGTGTGCGCCCGCTCGAGCACGTCGTTGTTGACCTTGGCCCGCAGCTGGAGGGAGAACGCCAGCTCCCAGTCCCGGCCGTGCCGCCGGCACGCCTGGACGGCCTCGTCGACGAGCTGCGGCAGCCGGGCGAAGTCGCCGCAGAAGAAGGCGCCGTAGGGCCGCAGGATGCCGGGGAACCGGGCCGCCTGCGGCAGATGCGGCGGATAGGCGGCGATCATGCCGGCCCCGACCTTGGCCAGCTGCGGGTCGTTCCACCAGTCGTTCTGGCCGTCGTTGGCGGTCAGCTCGACGACGCGCACCCAGCGGCGGGCCTCGGCCAGCCGCTCGCCCTCCAGCGGCAGCGGGCCCTCCAGCGGCCCCAGCGGGACCGGGTCCTGCCCCGGCGGTTCCAGGAACGGGTCGGGTCCGAGCGCGGACACCGCGGCCGGCCACTGCCGCCGCTCGGACTGGTAGTGGCGCACCTCCCAGAACCAGGCGCAGCCCAGCACCAGGACGAGCGCCTGCTGCTCGTCGCCCGCCGCCACGGCCCGTCGCAGGGCGGCCCGCAGGTTCTCGTGCTCCCGCTCCAGCCGCTCGAACCAGACGAGTTGGTCCCGCCCGCGCAGCTGCCGGTCCGCACACCGGGCGAGTTCGCGGAAGAACGCGATGTGGCGGGCCTCGACCGCGGCCCGCTCCCCCGAGGCGTCCAGCCGCTCGCCGGAGTACTCGGAGATGGTCTCCAGCATCCGGTAGCGGGCGCCGTCCCCGTTGACGTCGGCCAGGACGAGCGACTTGTCGACAAGGGAACCCAGCAGGGCCGCGACGTCCAGCCCGTCGATGCGGTCGCCGTCGCCGCTCTCCGGGCGCGGGTCCGCGCACACCGACTCGGCGGCCTCCAGCGTCCAGCCGCCGCGGAACACCGCGAGGCGCCGCAGCATCACGCGCTCCACCGGCTCCATCAGGTCCCACGACCAGTCGACGACGGCGCGCAGCGTCTGCTGGCGCGGCAGCAGGGTGCGGCTGCCGCCGGTGAGCAGCCGGAACCGGTCGTCGAGCCGGTCGGCGAGCTGGCGGGGCGACAGGCTGCGCAGCCGGGCCGCGGCCAGTTCGATGGCCAGCGGGAGCCCGTCCAGCCGGTGGCACAGCTCGGCGCACGCCTCCGGGTCGTCCTCCACCGAGAAGCCGGGGCGGGCCGCCGCGCCGCGGTCGGCCAGCAGTCGCAGCGCGGGCGGGTCGGGCAGCGGGTCCAGCGGGCGCACCGACTCCCCGGGCACGCCCAGCGGTTCGCGGCTCGTCGCCAGCACGCTCAGCCCCGGGCACTCGGCGAGCAGCCGCTCGGCGAGGGCGGCCGCGGCGTCGATGACGTGCTCGCAGTTGTCGAGCACCAGCAGCAGCGTGCGGCCGGCGCAGTAGTCCGCGAGCTGCCGCACCGCGTCCTTGCGCTTGGCGTCCGCCGCCATGGCGGCCTCGGTGGCACCGCCGCGCAGGTGCGTCTCGCGCAGCCCGAGGGCGCTGATCACCGCCTCCGGCAGGGTGCCCGGATCGCTGACCGGCGCCAGTTCCGCGTACCAGACGCCGTCCGGCCAGCGGTCCGCGAGCCGGTCGCCGGCCTCCTGCGACAGGCGGGTCTTCCCGGTGCCGCCGGGGCCGGTGAGCGTCACCAGCCGGGCCCGCGCCAGGTCCTCCCCGACCGCCGCGAGGTCGGCCTCGCGGCCGACGAAACTCGTCAGCCGCGCACGGGAGTTGCCGGCCGCGCGCGACGGGCCGGGCCGCTCGGCCGCGGCGGTGGCGGCGGCCGGCGCGGGAGCGGGCGCGGGGACGGGGGCAGGTCCGGCGGGCGCGGGCAGCGCGTCGGGGGTGAGGAGCTCGGCGTGCAGCCGGCGCAGCTCCACGCTCGGGTCGGTGCCGAGCTGGTCGGCCAGGTCACGGCGCACCGCCTCGTACGCGGTCAGGGCGTCGGCGGTGCGGCCGGCAGCGCGCAGCGCGCGGATGTGCAGGGCGCGCAGCGGTTCGTCCAGCGGGTGCGCGGCGGCCAGTTGGGCCAGTTCCGGCAGGATCCGGTCGGCCCGTCCCAGAGCCAGTTCGGCGGTCAGCCGCTGCCGCAGCGCGTCCACCCGCAGCGCCTCGACGCGCACCGCGGCCGTCGCCCGGTCCGGCAGGTCGGCGAGCGCCGGGCCGCGCCACAGCGCGAGCGCGTCGCCGAGCAGCCCGGCCGCCTTCACCGCGTCGCCGTCAGCCAGCGCCCGCGCGCCCTCCTCCGCGAGCCGCTCGAAGCGGTACAGGTCCACGTCGTCGCGCGCCGCGTCCAGCAGGTAGCCGCCGTCGACCGAGCGCACCGCGTCGTGCCCGAGCGTCCGGCGCAGCCGCCCGACCAGCGCCTGCAGCGCTCCGCTCGCCCCCGCCGGGGGATCGCCGTCCCACACCTCGTCGATGAGCGTGTCCGCGCCGACCACCCGGCCGGGCCGCAGCGCCAGCGCCGTGAGCAGCGCGCGCAGCCGCCCGCCGGCCGGCGCCGAGGCCGTCCCGTCGGCGCGCAGGGCCTGGGTGGTGCCGAGGATCGCGTATCGCACCCGCCCATTGTTGCGGAGCACACCCCCACCCCGCCGACCCCTCCCACACGCCCATCCGATTCGCCCCCTCGTCCCGCGTGTGCGCGCCGGGCCGCCCGGCCCGCCACACCCCCGGTCCGGGTGAACCCGGAACCAGCCCGAGGCGGGCGACGGCGGGCACCCCAGCGCCGGACGGCCCCGCGCTGGGCGACCGGGCGGCCGCGGGCCGGACACCCCGCGCCGACAGCCGCGAACTCCGGCCGCGCGGCCAGAGACGCACCCGGTCCGGGCGAGGCCGGAACCAGCCCGAGGGAGGCGACTGCGGGCGGCGCCGCCCCGCACGCCCCGCCCGGCGGACGCGCGACAGGCTGTGCCCGGCGGACGCGACAGGTGCGTGGGGGCGCGGTGCGCGGCGCACCGGCTCCGACGGTGTGGGCCAGGTGGGGGTGGGGGTGGAACCCCCGGAGGTCGCCGGGCGTTCTTCCGGGACCGCCTGTGCCTCCGCGGCAGCGGATGGCATGATCGGGCAGCCAGGCCCCCGGCCTGGCGACGACCGTACGCGCCCGCCAGGAGTATCCGTCCCCATGAGCGTCACCCCGATCGGCCGCGCACGGCGCGGCAGCGACAGCAGGGTCAGTCCGGTGTTCCTCGGCATCGCCGCGGTGATGGCCGTCTCGGGCTGGGCGGTGTGGACGCACTACGCCGCCGACCACGGCTTCGCGGTGTTCCTGTTCGTCGTGTCCGGCTGGGTCGTCTCCCTGTGCCTGCACGAGTACGCGCACGCGCGGACCGCCCTGCACAGCGGCGACCTGTCGATCGGCGCCAAGGGCTACCTCACGCTGAACCCGCTGAAGTACGCGAACGCGGTCCTGTCCGTCCTGCTGCCGGTGCTGTTCGTGATCGCCGGCGGCATCGGGCTGCCCGGCGGCGCGGTGTACATCGAGCGCGACCGGATCCGCGGCCGGGTGCGGCACAGCCTGATCTCCGCCGCGGGACCGCTCACCAACGTGCTGTTCGCGTTCCTGCTGATGCTGCCGTTCCTGCTGGGCACGGCCGACTCCTGGCCGCAGGACTTCCGGTCGTCGCTGGCGTTCCTGGCGCTGCTCCAGGTCTCCGCCGCGTTCCTGAACCTGCTGCCGGTGCCCGGTCTGGACGGCTACGGGATCGTCGAGCCGTGGCTGTCGGACGGCTTCAAGCGGCAGGTCGCGCCCTACGCGCCGTTCGGCCTGCTCGCGGTGTTCGGCGTGCTGTACATCCAGTCGGTCAACAACAAGTTCTTCGACGCGGTCTACCACGTGCTGAACTGGTGCCACGTCGACCCGTGGTACGCGGCGAACGGCTACCAGCTGTTCCAGTTCTGGAAGAGCTGAGCCGCGGGCCGCACGGCCCGATCCCCAGGGACGCGGACCGGACCCGGTCCCGGAACCGCTACGCGTGGCGTTGCTCGTCCAGCTTCGCCTTGCGGCGGTAGTACCACCACATGTTGCTGGTGACACCGGCGAGCAGCACCCACACGATGCCCAGCCAGCTGCCGTACGCGAAGGACACCACCGCGGCGGCGAGGGCCAGCAGGCACACCACGAGGGCGTAAAGGGCGAGGCGGGGCATGGCGGACGGCTCCTGCGGTCGTACGGGCGGGTCGGGCGTACGGCCATTGTCCCCCATGCCCCCGGGCCCGCGGCCCGGCCCCGGCCTGGGGCCGGGCCGCGGGCCCGGCGGCGGACGTCCGGCGGACCTCCGTCAGAGGCCCGTCACACGTCCGTCACGCGCAGCCCGGCGTGCGCCTTGTAGCGGCGGTTCACCGAGATCAGGTTGGCCACCAGCGCCTCGACCTGGTGCGCGTTGCGGAGCCGGCCGCCGAACACGCCGCGCATGCCGGGGATGCGGGAGGCGAGCGCCTGCACCACGTCGGTGTCGGCGCGGGACTCGCCGAGCACCAGCACGTCGGTGTCGATCTCCGCGACGTCCGGGTCCTGCAGCAGGACCGCGGACAGGTGGTGGAACGCGGCCGTGACCCGCGAGTCCGGCAGCAGGGCCGCGGCCTGCTGCGCCGCGCTGCCCTCCTCCACGGCGAGGGCGTAGGCGCCCTGCTTGTCGAAGCCGAGCGGGTTCACGCAGTCCACCACGAGCTTGCCCGCGAGGTCGGCGCGCAGCGCCTCGAGGGTCCTGGCGTGGCCCTCCCACGGCACGGCGACGATCACGATGTCGCTGCGCCGGGCGCACTCCGCGTTGTCCGCGCCCTCCACGCCGTGGCCCAGCTCGTCCGCGGCGGCCTGCGCGCGTTCGGCGCTGCGGGACCCGATGACCACCTTCTGGCCCGCCTTCGCCAGCCGGTACGCCAGGCCGCGGCCCTGGTCGCCGGTGCCGCCGAGCACGCCCACCACGAGGCCGGACACGTCCGGCAGTTCCCAGGGGTCCCTCGCGGGGGCCTTCGCGGGGGCCGGGCTGCCGGAACTGGGGTTCTCAGGGTTCGTCATGCCGTGGATCCTTTCAGGTCCGCGATGTTCGGGTGCTGTTCGGTGGCGCGGATCACGCGGGGCGGAGGAGGATGCCCGGCCATGGACGCTCTGCGGGTCGCGCTGCTGCGCGAGGCCCTGGCCGGCACCGAATGGCCGCGCGCGACGCGGGCGTTCGGCGGCGCGCTGCGGCGGGCCGTACGGCGGCGCGGCGGCGGGCTCCTGCTGGTCGGCA
Organism: Actinacidiphila rubida; assembly: GCF_900110255.1. Lineage (GTDB taxonomy): Bacteria > Actinomycetota > Actinomycetes > Streptomycetales > Streptomycetaceae > Actinacidiphila > Actinacidiphila rubida. Next base: position 48,865 of record NZ_FODD01000021.1, on the reverse strand, counting down.
CGGACGCGTACGAGCCGTGGCACCTGGCGGCGCACCTCGACGAGGAGGCCGCGTGGAGCGGCGTGCCGGAGCTGGCGCCCACCCTCGTACGGCACCGGGTCCCGCCCGGCGCGCGCCCTCACCTGTCCGTGGGGCTGGGCCGGCTCGCCGCCGCCGGCCGCAAGGACACGCTGCTGGTGGTCGCGCCCGGGCCGCTCGGCGACACGTTCCTGGAACGCCTGGCCGACGTGCGCCGCGACGGGGCGACGCTGCTGGCCGTCGACGCCAGCGGCACGCCCGACCTGCACGGCCTCGCGCACGACGCGCTGCCCGTGCCCGAGGATCCGCTGGTGCCGCTCGACACCGTCCAGCACCTGGTGGCGGCCGGTGCCGCCGCGGCGCGCAGACCGGGTCCGCGCGCCCGGCGGGCGCGCCTCGCCGACCGGCTGATGGCGCCGCCGCGCCGCTGGTAGGACGGGCCGGCGGAGCGGAAAACCCGTTGCCCGGCCGCCGGGGCGCCGCGACGATGCGGGACCATGCCCCCGCATCCCGACGCCACCGCGCCGCGCCGCCGCCGGTGGTCCGCCCTGCTGCCCGACCTCACGCCGTGGCGGACCTCGCGCGACTTCCGGCTGATGTGGCTGGCCGGCGTCATCACCAACTTCGGCAGCTTCCTGACGTTCGTGGCGCTGCCGGTGCAGCTCAAGGACCTGACCGGCTCGGCGGTGGCGGTCGGTGCGATCGGCGCGGTCGAACTGGTGCCGCTTATCGTGTTCGGGCTGTACGGGGGCGCGCTCGCCGACGCGTTCGACCGGCGGGTGCTCATCGTCGCGGCGGAGGCCGCGCAGGGCGTGCTGGTCGGGGCGCTGCTGCTCAACACGCTGCTGCCGCATCCGCAGGTGTGGCCGCTGTACCTGGCGGCCGCGGTGTCCAGCGCGCTGACCGGCCTGCAGCGGCCGGCGCTGGACACGATCGTGCCGCGGATCGTCCCCCGCGAGCAGCTCGCCGCGGCGGCCGCGCTCAACGCCCTGCGCTGGCAGGTCGGCGCGATCGCCGGGCCCGCGGTGGCCGGGCTGGTCATCGCGTACGCCGGCCTCGGCTGGGCGTACGGCGCGGACGCGGCGACGTTCGCCGTCAGCGCGGTGCTCGGCCTGGGCCTGCGCCCCTCCCCGGCCGGGCACGACGCCGAGCCGCCGTCGCTGCGCGGCATCGCGGAGGGGGCGCGGTACGCCTGGCACCGCAAGGAACTGCTCGGCACCTACGCGATCGACCTGGCCGCGATGTTCTTCGCCTACCCGGCGGCGATCCTGCCGTTCCTCGCGGACGACCTGCACGCGCGCTGGTCGCTGGGCCTGATGTACGCGGCCGGGTCGGTCGGCTCACTGCTGGTGAGCGTCACCAGCGGGTGGACGTCGCGGATCCGGCGGCACGGCCGGATGGTGGTGCTCGCCGCGGCGGGCTGGGGTCTGGCCACGGCGTGCGCGGGGTGGACGCGGGACGTCTGGGTGGTGCTGGTGTTCCTGGCGGTGGCCGGGGGGTTCGACATGATCAGCGGCGTCGGCCGCTCCACGATGTGGAACGAGACGATCCCCGACGCGTTGCGCGGGCGGCTGGCGGGGATCGAGCTGCTCTCGTACTCCGTCGGCCCGACGCTGGGCCAGGTCCGCTCGGGCGGTGTCGCCGCGATCAGCTCCGCGCGGACGTCCCTCTGGTCCGGCGGTCTCGCCTGCGTCGGCGCGGTCGCGCTCCTGGCGACGGCGCTGCCGCGGCTCCTCGCCTACGAGTCACCCGCCGGCGACAAGGTCGTCCCTCCCGCACCCGAAGTCCCCGCCGCCGCCCTGGACTGAACGGGCCCCCGCGGCGCCGCGGGCGGCCGGCGGCCGCGGGGGCTGGAGGCGGACGGCGAGGAGCAGCTAGTCCTGGGAGTCCCACGCGTCGTTGCGCTCCGCGACCTTCTCCATCGCGTGCTCCGCCTCCGCCCGCGTGGGGTACGGGCCGAAGCGGTCCTTGGCCGGGCACTCCGGCCCCTCCTCGACCTTCTTGTGCTTGAGGCAGTAGAACCACTCGCCCGGCTTGCCCGCCGGCTTGTTCGCCTTGAACACCGCCATGTCCGTCCCTCCGATCTCGGCCCCCGCTAGGCCGTGGCTAGGGCGTGGCCTAGCGCCATCGTTCCCGATCTCCCGCGGATACACTCTTCGGCATGTCTGGTCCCTCGCTTCTCGTCCCCGGCAAGCTCTCCCCCACCCGCCCGGTACCCGCGTCGATCCCGCGCCCGGAGTACGTCGGCCGGCCGGGCCCCGCGCCGTACACCGGGCCCGAGGTGCAGGACGAGGAGACCGTCGGGCGGATGCGCGTCGCGTCCCGCATCGCCGCGCAGGCGATGGCGGCGGCGGCCGCGGCCATCGCCCCGGGGGTGACCACCGACGAGCTGGACCGCATCGCCCACGCGTTCATGGTCGCGCACGACGCCTACCCGTCGGACCTCGGCTACCGCGGCTTCCCGAAGTCCATCTGCACCTCGCTGAACGAGGTCATCTGCCACGGCATCCCGGACTCCACGGTGCTGCGCGACGGCGACATCGTGAACCTGGACGTGACCGCGTACATCCACGGCGTGCACGGTGACTGCAACGCCACGTACCTGGTCGGCGACGTCGACGAGCAGTCCAGGCTGCTCGTCGAGCGCACCCGTGAGTCGCTGGACCGGGCGATCAAGGCGGTGCGGCCCGGCCGGCAGATCAACGTCATCGGCCGCGTCATCGAGTCGTACGCCAAGCGCTTCGGCTACGGCGTGGTCCGCGACTTCACCGGCCACGGGATCAACACCTCGTTCCACTCCGGGCTGATCATCCCGCACTACGACGACCCGCGGGCGACGACGGTGATGCGCCCGGGCATGACGTTCACCATCGAGCCGATGCTGACCCTCGGCACGCACGAGTACGACATCTGGGACGACGGCTGGACCGTGGTCACCAAGGACCGCAGGCGCACGGCCCAGTTCGAGCACACGCTGGTCGTCACGGCCGACGGCGCCGAGGTCCTCACCCTCCCGTGACGCGTCGCTACCGGTAGGGTGGCGCCGATTCATCGGTCCGCCCCGGGGTACGAAGGAGCCGACGCGCCATGATCCGCCGCAGGTTGGGCCTGGGGGCCGCAGCCATCGCGCTCGTCCTGCCGCTGGGCGGATGCATGACCGTGCACGGCGAACGCGCCCTCATCCCCTCGGTGGCACCGGACGAGGCGGCGAAGGTGCTGGCCGGCTTCGCGACGGTGGACAACGAGGCGACGAAGGCCTGGGACCCGCAGCTGCTCGCGCGGATAGAGACCGGGCCGCTGGGCGCGATAGACGGTGCCGGCGTGCGGGCGAAGCACGTCAACAACCCGGGCGGGAACCCGAAGTTCTCGCCGCTGACGTTCTCCGACACGAAGTACTGGATCCCCCGGCAGGTCGGCTGGCCGAAGTTCTTCGTCGCCGACACCGCCACCAACCACGCGGCGGCGGGCAGCCGCTGGCTGATGGTCTTCCGCCGCGACGCGGCGAGCGAGCCCTGGCGCGCCGCATACCTGGCCGTGGCCGCGGAGGGCACGCTGCCGCGGCTGGCCACGGACGGGGACGGCCACGTCGTGCCGGTGCCGGCCGACGGCGGCGGGCTGCTGCTGGCCCCCGGCACGCTGGGCACGGCCTACACCGGCTACCTCCAACACGGCACCGGCGCCGACCGGTTCGCCAAGGGCGCGGCCACCTCGACGTTGCGGGCCAACCGCGGCGACCAGGCCAGGACCCCCAACTCCGTGACGCAGTACGCCGACCAGCCCGCCGACGACGGCGACTTCGCCCCCGTCGCGCTGCGCACCCAGGACGGCGGGGCGCTGGTCTTCTTCGGCACCCGCCACCAGGCGAAGTCCACGTACCGGGCCGGCTACAACCTGTCGATCGACCCGGACACCCGGGCCCTGATGACCGGCACTCCGCGGACCTCGGTGACGCTGTCCCACGTCGGGCAGCAGATGGTCACGGTGCCGAAGGCCGGCGCGACGGGCCCCGGCGGCCAGGTGGTGTTCATCAGCCGCCTCGTCGGGCTGGTCGGCGCGGCCGGCGAATAGTCCCGGCCTGCGGGCAGCCCCGGCCGGCGAACCGTCCCGGACCTCAGCGTCCCCAGGTCATCGGCTCGGGCTCCGGCTCGTAGCCGAACTGGGCGCACGCGTCGGTGAGCACGTCGAGCACCGGCAGCGGGTCCGGCAGCGGCAGGTCCGGGCCGTGGCCGGGCAGCCACTCCACGCCGCGTCCCGACGCGAGCCGGGCCGGCGGCAGCAGCACGTAGCTGCCGCGGCAGTGCCAGCGGATGCCGGGGCGCTCGTCCGCCGTCTCCGGGAGCGAGTCGAGCGCGCACGGCCACCACTCGTCCTCGTCGACGGGGGTACCGCGGGTGGCGGTGAAGAACAGCAGCCGGTCCTCGCCGAACGCGGCGACCGGGCCGAAGGTGGCGCTGTCCGCGGTGAGCCGCTCCAGCGCGAGCCGGCCGGCCTCGGCCGGCACGTCCAGCACGTCGTGGTCGCGGCCGGTGGCGGTGACGAAGTTCGCCAGCGGCTCCTTGGCCAGCCACTGCGCGACGCGCTCCGGGTCGGTGCTCGCCTGGCTGTGCCAGGCCATCGACACCGGGTGCTGCCCGGGCACCGGACAGCCGATGCGGTCGCACGAACAGCCGAAGCCCTCCGGGTGGGCCGCGGGGGCGACGGGGAAGCCTGCGGTGACGGCCGCGGTGATCAGCGCGTCACGCTGCGGGTCGGGCACGTCCGTCCGGGAGTCCCTGGCCTGGCGGGCAGAACCTGGTGCACTGTCCGTTCGGCGTCGCAGCCAGCCGGACATCCTGTTCTTGCCTGCCATCGAGCTCCTTCCCTCGCCGGCCCGCTCCCGTTCCACGGTACGCGGGCCTTGCCGCCCATCCTCCCCCTTACCGGTGAGCAACACCCACTCGGGGTCTCCTCTTCCCCCGCCCGCCGCCCCGCTCCGGCCGGGCCGGGGCGGGGCGCGGGGTCCCCGCAGGTCGTCCGGGACGCCCGTGGTGCGGGCCCGGGCCACCCGCCGCCGGCCGGCCCACGGCGGACGGACCCCGGGGGACCCGGGGGCGGAACCCGCTCCGAGCCGTGCGCAACCCGCGGGGATTGCCGCACAATCGCGGTACGCGTTCGTACGACTCCCGCCGGACCACCGACCCGCCGGGACGCACCCCGCATCCGCGCCTCAACCACCCTCCGAGGAGCCTGCCTTGCGTATCGCGACACCCCGCCGGTACCTGATGTGCCCTCCGGCACACTTCCGCGTCACGTACTCGATCAACCCGTGGATGGACCCCACCAAGCCGGTGGACCCGGCCCTCGCCATGTTCCAGTGGGAGGACCTGCGCGACCGCTACCGCGGGCTCGGCCACACCGTGGAGATCCTCGACCCGCGGGCGGGCCTGCCGGACATGGTCTTCGCGGCGAACGGGGCGACCGTGGTGGACGGCCGGGTGCTGGGCGCCCGCTTCGCCAACCCCGAGCGCACCGCCGAGGCCCCCGCGCACCTGGAGTGGTTCCGCGCACACGGCTTCACCGACGTCCGGGAGCCGGAGCACGTCAACGAGGCGGAGGGTGACTTCGCCGTCACGTCCGCGTGGATCCTCGCGGGGCAGGGCTTCCGCAGCAGCCCGCTGGCCCACGACGAGGCGCAGGAGTACTTCGGGCGGCCGGTGATCAGCCTGGAGCTGACCGACCCGCGGTACTACCACCTGGACACGGCGCTGGCGGTGCTGGACGACGCGCGCGACGAGATCATGTACTTCCCCGGCGCCTTCACCCCCGCGAGCCGGGAGGTGCTGGAGCGGCTGTTCCCCGACGCACTGCTGGCGACCGCCGAGGACGCGGCCGTGCTCGGCCTGAACGCGGTGAGCGACGGCCGCAACGTACTGCTGCCGCGGGCGGCCACCGGGCTGCACGCGCCGCTGCGGGAGCGCGGTTTCGAGCCGGTGCCGGTGGACCTGTCCGAACTGCACAAGGCGGGCGGCAGCGTGAAGTGCTGCACGATGGAGCTGCGTCCCGCCACCCCGTAGGGTGCGCGCATGCATGGTTCCTACGATGCCGTGATCGTCGGCGGCGGCCACAACGGTCTGGTCGCCGCCGCCTACCTGGCGCGCGCGGGCCGGCGCGTCCTGGTGCTGGAGCAGTTGCCCGCGACCGGCGGCGCCGCCGTGTCGACCCGCGCGTTCACCGGGGTGGACGCGCGGCTGTCGCGCTACTCGTACCTGGTCAGCCTGCTGCCGCGGAAGGTCGTGGACGACCTGGGCCTGCGGTTCGCGGTGCGCCGCCGGCGGATCTCCTCGTACACCCCGAGCGGGGACGGCGGCCTGCTGGTGGACGCCGAGGACGCCGGCCGCACCCGGGAGCAGTTCGTCCGGCTGACCGGGTCGGACCGGGACTTCACGGCCTGGCAGGCGTTCTACGGGATGACGCAGCACGTCGCCGAGCGGGTCTTCCCGACGCTCACCGAGCCGCTGCCGACGCGGGCGGAACTGGAGCGCAGGATCGACGACGGCGCGGCCTGGGAGGCGCTGTTCGAGCGGCCGGTCGGCGAGGCGGTGGAGGCCGCGTTCGACGACGACACGGTCCGCGGGGTGGTGCTCACCGACGCGCTGATCGGCACGTTCAGCCACGCCCACGACCCGTCGCTGCGGCAGAACCGCTGCTTCCTCTACCACGTGATCGGCGGCGGCACCGGCGACTGGGACGTGCCGATCGGCGGGATGGGCGCGTTCACCGACGCGCTCGCCGGGGCGGCCCGCGCGGCCGGCGCGGAGATCGTCACCGGTGCCGAGGTGACCGGCATCGCCACCGACGGGACGCGGGCCGAGGTGACGCTGGCCGACGGCACCACGGTCGGCGCGACGGACGTGCTGGTGAACGCCTCGCCGTACGCGCTGGCCGGCCTGCTCGGGCGGCCGCTGCCGGAGAAGCCGGAGGGCGCCCAGCTGAAGGTCAACATGCTGCTGCGCCGGCTGCCGCGGCTGCGGGACGGCGCGGTGGACCCGCGCGAGGCGTTCGCCGGCACGTTCCACATCGCCGAGACGTACGGGCAGCTGCAGACCGCGTACGAGCAGGCCGCGGCGGGGCGGGTGCCGGACGCGCCGCCGTCGGAGATCTACTGCCACAGCCTCACCGACCCTTCGATCCTCGGGCCGGGGCTGGCCGAGCGCGGTGTGCACACCCTGACGCTGTTCGGGCTGCACGCGCCCGCCCGGCTGTTCGCGGACGATCCGGCGGGCACGAAGGAGGCGCTGCTGCGGGCCACGCTCGCGCAGCTGGACGCCGTGCTGGCCGAGCCGCTGGCGGACTGCCTGCTGGAGGACGCGGACGGGCGGCCGTGCCTGGAGGCGAAGTCGCCGCTCGACCTGGAGCACGAGGTGGGCCTGCCGGGCGGCCACATCTTCCACCGCGACCTGTCGTGGCCCTACGCCGAGGTGGAAAACGGCGGCCGCGGGGCAGACGGTGACGTGACGGACGCCACGGGGCGCTGGGGTGTCGGCACCGCCGATCGCAACGTCTTCCTGTGCGGCGCGGGCGCGGTCCGCGGCGGAGGGGTCAGCGGAGTCCCCGGACACAACGCGGCGATGGCCGTTCTGGAGAAGGCACGGGAGAACGCACGATGACGCACTGGCCCACCAGGTCCGCCGACGCCCGGCCGGGCACGGCGCGGGGCGCGGCGGACGGACAGCGGCGGCCGACCGGCCGCCAGTGGCGGCGCGCGGGCAAGTGGCACAGCCTGGACGACACCGGGTCCGGCGGCGCGCTCCCGGGTCAGCGGCGCTGCACCGCCGACGTGGTGGTGGACTGCGCGGTGTACGACGAGGGCTGCCGGACGGCCTCGCTGCCGCCGCGGGAGGCGCTGGAGGAGGCCAGGAGGAAGGGCGGCTTCGTCTGGATAGGCCTGCACGAGCCGGAGGCCGAGCATCTGGCCGAGATCGCGGAGGCGTTCGGGCTGCACCCGCTGGCCGTGGAGGACGCGGTGAAGGCGCACCAGCGGCCGAAGCTGGAGCGGTACGGCGACACGCTGTTCCTGGTGCTGAAGACGATCGTGTTCGTGGAGCACGAGAGGCTCACCGCGACCAGCGAGGTGGTCGACACCGGCGAGGTCATGATCTTCGTGGGCCGGGACTTCGTGGTGGTGGTGCGGCACGGCAGCGCGCCGGGCCTGGCGCGGGTGCGACGGGCCCTGGAGGCCCGGCCGGAGATGCTGCGGCACGGTCCCGCGGCGGTGCTGCACGCGATCACCGACCAGGTGGTCGACGACTACCTGGACGTCGCGGACGCCGTCGAACTGGACGTGGACACGCTGGAGTCCGAGGTGTTCGCGGCCGCGCAGGGCGACGACGCCGAGCGGATCTACCAGCTCAAGCGCGAGCTGATCGAGTTCAAGCACGCGGTGGTGCCGATGGCGCGCCCGCTGCAGCGGCTCAGCGAGGATCCGGACCCGCTCGTCAGCGCGGAGATCGCCCGCTACTTCCGCGACGTGGCCGACCACCTGTCGCACGTGAAGGAGCGCCTGGTCGCGTACAGCGAGCTGGTCGACGGCCTGCTGGCGGCGAATCTCAGCCAATTGACGGTGCAGCAGAACGTCGACATGCGGCGGATCAGCGCGGCCGCGGCGATCATGGCCATCCCCACCATGATCGCCGGGTTCTACGGCATGAACTTCCGCCACATGCCGGAACTGGGCTGGTCCTTCGGCTATCCGCTGATGGTCGGCGTCACCTCGGTGCTGTCGGCGCTCTGCTACCGGGCCTTCCGCCGCAACGGCTGGCTGTAGCGGGCGCGGGCACCGGCGTCCGGCGCCCCACGGGCGTGCGGGCCCGCGTCATTCCTCTTCCGGCGCGCTGTCGGCGGCGGCATCGGCATCGGCGTCGGGCGCGGGCGGCCAGGTGTCGCCCCACTCGGTGTCGCGGGCGGCCCGGTAGGCGGGGCCGTGGCGCTTGGTGACGGTGTTCCTGGTCAGGCCGTCGTCCCGGGTGCACAGGTCGAGCAGCACCTGGCCCTTGCGGATCTGCGGGTGCCGGACCACGCGCGCGGCGGCGGGGGCGCCGGGGACCGCGTCCGGACGGGCGGCGGCGACGTAGCCGAACTTCTCGTCCTCGTACGGCAGGGTGCCGCCCTTGACCTGCCGGTGCAGCGAGGTGCGGGGCACCCGGGCGGCGAAGTGGCACCAGTCGGTCCCGGTGATCGGGCAGGTGCCGTCGTGCGGGCAGGGCGCCAGCACGGTGAGCCCGGCCGCGACGAGCCGGTCGCGGGCCTCGATGATCCGCCGGTAGCCGTCGGGGGTGCCCGGCTCGGCGACGACGAGCGCGCCGCGGGTGGCGGCCGCGGCGGCGTCCAGCAGCGCGGCCCGGCCGGCCGGCGTCAGCTCGCCGATCACGTACGAGACGGTGACCAGGTCGGCCGCGGGCAGTGCGGGTGCGCCGCCCAGCGGCGCCCTGGTCCACTCGGCGGCCCGCACCGCGGGTTCCCCGGCGCCGCGGGCGAGTTCGCGGCCGAGGGTGAGCGCGGGCTGCGACCAGTCCAGGACGGTGCTGCGGTGCGTCCCGCCGGGCCAGGCGTCGGCCACCGCCCAGGTCGCCGCGCCGGTGCCGCCGCCGAGGTCGAGGTGGGTGCCGGGCGCCCAGTCGCCGGCCTGCGCGCGGAACGCGCCGAGCGCCGAGCGCACGGCGGCGTAGGTGGCCGGCATCCGGTACGCGGCGTAGGCGGCGGCGTCCGCGGCGTCCCGCAGGATCGGCGCGGCCGTCGGGGTCGTTCCCCGGTAGTTCTCGATCAGCCGCTCGACCTGTGCCGAGGCCCGGCTGGGCGCGGTGGCGTGGAGCCGCTCGGAGAGGGCGTCCTGGAGGTCGGCGGGAAGCTGGACGGTCGACACAAGCCCCAACTGTAAGGGTCCGGCACACCTGTAACGGACCCCTTACACTGCGTACCGTCGCGGGCGCCATAGGGGGGTCAACTCGGTCAAAATAACGGCGCGAATATGTGCAATCCGCAGCGCGCACCGGCTCACTTGGCCTAGCGTTCCCCCGTACCTGGGCGACGCCAGCACTTGGGGAAGTGCTGGGGGCGTCCACTCGGTCGCGATGTGCCAGGGGGGTCCATGCGGCGTATCGGAACGAACCCCGACATCCGGGTGATGTCGGTCGAGAGCGAGCCAAGACCGGCGCGGAGGAACACTCCGCGAACCATGAGGACCAGGGCATCGGCACGCACCGGTGCCTTTGGTGTGCCCGGAGCGCTGCGCCCCCGCCTCAGCGTGCACCCGGCACACAGCAGGTACGGGGACAAGCCGCCGTGGTACCTGCCCCTCGCCCTGGCGGTGGACGCGCTCGGCGTCGGGCTGCCGGTGCTGCTGGTGCTCGGGCACAGCGGCCAGCCGCACCCGCTCGCCTGCGCGCTGGTCGCGGCCGGCGCGTGGACGGCGGTGCGCTCGGTGCGCGGGCGCTACGCGAGCCACGTGCTGGGCGAGGGCGGCGGTGTGCTGGGGGTGCTCGGCGACTGGCTGGTGCTGCTCGGGGTGCTGGCCGTGCTGCGCACCGCGTTCGGCGAGATCGCCCGGCCCGTGCTGGCGCTGCTGGCACTCACCGCGGCGCCGCTGCTCACCCTCGCCGGGCGCAAGGGCACCCACCACCATCTGATCGCGGCCCGCAAGGCCGCGCGGTCGGTCAGCCGGGTGCTGGTCATCGGCGAACCGGGCACCGCCGACCACGTCGTGGAGCATCTGGCCGCCCGCACCGAGCACGCCTACGTGGTGGTCGGGGTGGTGCCGGTCGGCAACGCGCGGCTCCAGTGCGGCACTCCGGTCCCGGCGCGGCTGGCCCCGGTCGCGCCCGCCGGGCTGGTGGAGGACGCGGCCGCCGTGATGGGGGCGGCCCGCGAGCTGAAGGCGGAACTGGTGCTGGTGGCCCCCGGGCCGCGGCTGGGTGCCGAGCGGCTCCGCCGGCTGTCCTGGGCGCTGCACGACGCGGGGGTGCCGCTGGCGGTGCTGACCGGCCTGGTGGACGTGGCCGTGCGCCGGGTCCAGCTCGACGCGCCGGCCGGCCTGACCATGCTGCACATCGCGCCGCCGATGCGGCGCGGCCTGCAGGTCGGGCTCAAGTCGGCGCTGGACCGGGCCTGCGCGGGGCTCGGACTGCTGCTGCTGGCACCGCTGTTCGGGATCGTGGCGGTCGCCATCAAGTCGACGACGCCGGGCCCGGTGTTCCACCGGCAGACCCGCTTCGGGCAGGGCTGCACGCCGTTCACCATGTGGAAGTTCCGCACGATGGTCGTCGACGCGGAGGCACGCAGGGCCGAGATGGAGGTCAACGGCGCCAACGAGAACGACGGCCTGATGTTCAAGATGCGGCGCGACCCGCGGGTCACCCCCGTGGGCCGGCTGCTGCGCCGCTGCTCCCTGGACGAGCTGCCGCAGCTGTTCAACGTCCTGCGCGGCGAGATGTCCCTGGTCGGCCCGCGGCCGCCGCTGCCCGACGAGGTCGCCCGCTACGACGAGGTGGAGCTGCGGCGCCTGGCCGTCAAGCCCGGCATCACCGGGCTGTGGCAGGTCAGCGGACGCAGCGACCTGTCGTGGGACGAGACGGTGGCGCTTGACCTGCGGTACGTCGACAACTGGTCGCTGACCGGGGACGTCGACGTGATGGCCCGCACCGTGCGGGCCGTGGTCGACGGACGGGGGGCCTACTAGGCGTGGCGTCCGCGCCGGGCGGCGATGAGTTTCCGCCCGGCGGCCGGTCTTCATGGGCGGGGCCAGGTCCCCGACGCACCGAGACGAGCGGAGGCGCACCATGACGACCGGCGGACTCACCACGTGCCTGTGGTTCGACGGGCAGGCCGAGGAGGCGGCGGACTTCTACCTGTCCGTGTTCAAGGACGGCACCCGCGGCCGGGTCAGCCGCTACACCGAGGCCGGTCCGGGCGAGCCCGGGTCGGTCCTCGGCGTCGAGTTCACCGTCAACGGGCAGAAGTTCGTGGCGATCAACGGCGGGCCCGAGTTCACGTTCAACGAGGCGGTCTCGTTCCAGATCCCCTGCGCGGACCAGGCCGAGGTCGACTACTACTGGAGCCGGCTCGCCGGGAACGGCGGCGAGGAGGTCCAGTGCGGCTGGCTCAAGGACCGCTTCGGCGTCTCCTGGCAGGTGGTCCCCGACGCGCTCCTCGACTTCCTCGGCGACCCGGACGGGGCGAAGGCGGCGGCGACGGCGCGGGCGATGTTCACCATGAAGAAGCTGGACATCGCGTCGCTCACCTCGGCCCACGCCGCCTCTTCCTGAGAGGCCCCCGGCCCCTCGCCCGCACCGGGCGAACCCGGGCAGAACCTCAGCCCCGTCAGGGGCGCGGGGAACCGCGCGACCAGCCACAACGGCGCCGCACACCGCCGACCGCCCCAGAGGGGCTCTTCCGTCCGCGCCGGACCATCGGCGCACCGGGCGACCGGTCAGTGGACGGCGTCCTCGTCCGCGTCGGACGGCTCGACGGTCTTCGTCTCCGCGGGCGGCTCCGCGGGCATCGGCGGCAGCCGAACCTCACCCGTGGCCGGAGACTCCGCCGGCATCGGCGGGACGACGGGCTCTGCGGGGACGGGCGGAGCCGCCGGCATCGGCGGGAGCGGGGAGGGGGCCGGCGGGGGCGCGAGTGCCAGGGAGAGGAGTTCGTCGATGCGGGCGAGGCCCGCCTCGCGGGTGAGGTGCGCGGCGGCGTACACGGGGCCCGAGGCCCCCCGCTCGGGCTCCGCGGCGAGCGCGCGCGTCGCGGCGAGGAGCGGCCCGGGAGTGCCGGGCGGGACGACGAGTCCCGCCCCGGCCTGGGCGACCTCGCGACCCGTGCCGCTTCCCTCCGGTACCACGGCCACGATCGGCCGCCCCGCGGCGAAGCACGACGTGAGCTCGGCCGGCACGCCCGGATCGGTGACCGCGAGGACGTCCGCCGCCGCCAGCATCTCCGGCAGCTCGCTGTCGTCGGGCAGCGGCGCCACGTCGAGGTTCGGCGGCAGGCCGCCGGCCCGCGCCCGCAGCCGCTCGCGCCCGGCCGCGTCGCCCAGGACGACCACGCGCAGGGTGGGATCGGTGCGTGCCGCGTCCACGAGGAGTTCGAGGCCGTGCCCGTCCCCGGGGTCGCCGCAGTGCATCAGCACCGTCTGACCGGGCCGCCAGCCCAGCATCGCGCGCATCTGCTCGCGCGGGCGCGACGCCCGCGGGGTCAGGGACCAGTTCGGCACCAGCCGTATCCGGTCCTGCGGCACGCCGAGCGCGGCGAGTTCGCCCACGAGCGTCTCGTGCGCGGCGCCCACGACCGCGGCCTGCCGCAGCACCCGCCGTTCGACCAGCCGTGCGACGGCCGCCCGGGTGCCCAGCAGGTTCCGCACCACGGGCACGAACGGCACGCCGTGGCGGGCGGCCAGGCGCGCGCCGACCACGCCCGCCGCCAGGCTCGGCATCTGCGCGGCCACCGCGTCTAAGCGTTCGAGCCCCTCGATCCGGGGCGCCGCGGCGAGCGCGCCGCGCAGCAGCGACGCCTCGAACCGGGCGCGGCTCAGGGCCGTCTGACGGGACGGCACGGTGTGACCGTGCCGGTGCACCCGCACGCCGCCGCGCTCCTCCTCGGCCTCGCGCTTCCCGGCGTACGCCGGGTCCAGCCGCCACGCCGGGTAGTGCGGCATGCCGGTGAGCACGTGGACCTCGGCCCCGCCTGCGGCCCAGTGCTCGGCGATCTGCGTCGCGTAGCGGCTCGTACCCGCCGGTTCCGGCGCGTAGTTGGTGGTGACCAGCAGCAGTCGGCGCACGCCGGTTCGGGTCACTGAGTCCCCTCTCCCCTGTCTCCCCTGAGTCCCCGGTCCGAACAGGCGACCACCCTAGCGTTCAGCCGTGCGGGCCATCCTCGGGACGCCGGGTCGAGTCAATCCGGTAGATAGGACAAAACGCCTTAAAGTGATGCGCGATGCCCAAGCCGATCTCGCGCCGCGACCTCCTCCAGGTGACCGCCTCGGGGGCGCTGCTCGCCGGATGCTCCTCCGGCGGCCGCCCGTCCGCGGACGCGCACACCGCCACCCCGGCCCGCACCGCCGGCGGTCCGCCGCACGCCGCCGCGCGCGGCGGCACGGCCCTGCCCGACCAGGTGGAGCACGGCCCCCGCGACCGCCCGATGGTCGCCCTCACCTTCCACGGCCAGGGCGAACCGGCCCTGGCCACCTCGCTGCTGACGGAGGCGGAGAAGGCCGGCGCACGGCTGACCGTGCTGGCCGTGGGCAGCTGGCTCGACACGTATCCGCAGCTGGCGCACCGCATCCTCGACGGCGGCCACGAGCTGGGCAACCACACCCAGACCCACGGCGACATCGGCGCCATGAGCACCGCGCAGGCCACCGCGGAGATCACCGGGTGCGCCGAGCGGCTGCGCCGGCTGACCGGCTCCCAGGGCCGCTGGTTCCGGCCCTCGCAGGCCCGGCTGACCACGCCGCTGGTGGTGCGGCTGGCCCAGCGGGCGGGCTATCCGCACCTGCTGTCGTACGACGTCGACCCGCTCGACTACACCGATCCGGGCGCGGACACGGTCCGGGCGGCGGTGGCCGCGCAGGCGCGCAACGGCTCGGTGGTCTCCCTGCACTTCGGGCACGCCGGCACGGTGACCGCGCTGCCCGGGATCCTCGACGACCTGCACCGCCGCGGTCTGCGCGCGGTCACGACCACGGAGCTGCTGACCTGATGCGCACGCCCACGTCCCGCCGTTCCCGGCGGTCCCTGTCCTCGGCCGTGCTCGCCGCCGCGCTCGCCGTGCTGGCGGCGGCCTGCGGCAGTTCGAGCCCGCAGTCCCACGCGCAGGCCGCCAAGAAGGCCGCGATCAGCGGGCAGAACGCGGTCCACCCGCTGGAGGCGGGTGTCACCGGCCTGCCGGGGATGCCGCCGCTGCTCGACCCCGACGACGTGTACGCCGCCGACCGGCCGAACGCCCTGTCCCCGGTGGTGCGGAACTTCCCGCAGCTGGTGTACGTGCCGAACACCGAGTCCAACACGGTGACGGTCATCGACCCCAAGACGTACAAGGTGGTCCGCACCATCCCCGTCGGCCTGCAGCCGCAGCACGTGGTGCCCTCGTGGGACCTGAAGACGCTGTGGGTCAACAACGACGTCGGCAACAGCCTCACCCCGATCGACCCGGCCACCGGGAAGGTCGGCTCCCCCGTTTCGGTGCACGACCCGTACAACCTGTACTTCACGCCGAACGGCAGGTACGCGATCGTGATGGCGTCGCTCGACCGCCAGCTGGTGTTCCGCGACGCGCACACGATGGCGGTCAAGAAGACGGTCCCGGTGAGCTGTTACGGCGTGAACCACGCCGACTTCTCCCCCGACGGCCGCTACTTCATCGTCTCCTGCGAGTTCTCCGGCGAGCTGCTGAAGGTCGACACCGAGAAGATGGAGGTGATCGGCCAGCAGCGGCTGGCGTTCGACGGGGCGATGCCGCAGGACGTCAAGATCTCGCCGAACGGCCGGACCTGGTACATCGCCGACATGGTCGCCAACGGCGTGTGGGTGATGGACGGCGACACGTTCTCCAAGCCGAAGCTGCTGCGGACCGGCGCGGGCGCGCACGGCCTGTACGTCTCCCGGGACTCGCGCACGATGTACATCTCCAACCGCGGCGAGGGCTCGATCTCGCTCCTGGACTTCCGCACGGGCAAGCTCACCGGCAAGTGGCACATCGACGGCGGCGGCAGCCCGGACATGGGCGGGGTGTCCGCGGACGGCAAGGTGCTGTGGCTGTCCGGCCGCTACAACGGCGAGGTGTACGCGCTGGACACCACCAGCGGGAAGACGCTGGCGAAGATCCCGGTGGGCGCGGGCCCGCACGGCTTGTGCGTGTACCCGCAGCCGGGCCGCTACTCGCTCGGCCACACCGGGATCTTCCGCTAGGGCGTGTCCGCAACGTCGCGTCGTCCGCCCGAAGGGCGGGGCCGGCGGCGTCTGGTGCGTGCGATCGCAAGGCGGAGCGTCGTCCGGGTCGTCCTCGTAGCGGGCCTCCTCGGACGAGCCCGACAACGCAGCGAGCGTGCGTGCCAGGCGTCGCCGGCCAGACGGGACTGCGCGGACACGCCCTGGGTCCCGCTAGCCGACCGGTTCCGGCGGCGGGACC
The DNA here is from genome assembly GCF_900110255.1 of Actinacidiphila rubida. Classification (GTDB taxonomy): domain Bacteria; phylum Actinomycetota; class Actinomycetes; order Streptomycetales; family Streptomycetaceae; genus Actinacidiphila; species Actinacidiphila rubida. Next base: position 32,695 of record NZ_FODD01000021.1, on the reverse strand, counting down.
GCGCCCCGCGCGGGCTCTGGCGACGCGGCGGGTTCCGCCGAGGTGACGCGTTCCGCGGGCGCGGTAGCGTCGAAGGAGCGGACCGCCCGGGCCAGCCGGGTCGCGGCGGCGGCGCGCGGCGCGCTGCCCTCGCGCCAGGTCCGCGTCGGGTGGACGGAGTTGGTGAGCAGCACCAGGAACGCGTCGCTCGCGGGGTCGACGACCAGGCTGGTGCCGGTGAACCCGGTGTGGCCCGCCGCGCCGCCGCCCGCCAGCTCTCCCATGAACCACGGCTGGTCGACCTCGAAGCCGGGCCAGGGCCCGCCCGCGTCCAGCAGCGCGCGGCAGAACAGCGCCAGGTCCCACGCGGTGGAGAACAGTCCGGCGTGACCGCTGACGCCGCCCATCGCGAAGGCGTTCTCGTCGTGCACGGTGCCGTGCACCATGCCCCGGTCGAGCTTGCCCCACGGCCGGCGCTGGTCCTCGGTCGCGGCGATCCGCGGCAGCAGCGCGGCCGGCGGGTTGTAGCAGGTGTCGGTCATGCCGAGCGGGCCGGTGACGTGCTCGCGGACCAGCGCGTCCAGCGGGCGGCCGGTGGCCGCCTCCAGGCACTGCTGGACGGCGATGAGGTTGAGGTCCGAGTAGACCCGCACGGTGCCCGGGGCGTGCAGCGGCGCCTCCCGCCACAGCATCAGGGCCCGCTCGCCGGGCGTCGGCGCGTCGTAGAAGGGCAGCTCGGGGCGGAGTCCGGAGGTGTGGTCGAGGAGCTGCCGCACGGTGACGTCCGCCTTGCCGGCCGCCGCGAAGCCCGGGACGTAGGAGGCCACGGCGGCCTCCGGGTCCAGCAGGCGGGCGGCGAGCACGGAGGTGAACAGCTTCGTGAGGGACGCCAGGTCGACGAGGGTGTCGGGGCGCATCGGCACCCGCCGCTCCTCGGGAAGTTCGGTTCCCCGGTCGGCGTGCTCGTCGTAGGCGGTGTACCGGACGGCGGAGCCGATCGCCTCGTGGAGGGCGACGGTGCGGCCCCGTCCGGCCAGCACGACGGCGCCCGCACACCACGGGTGGTCGGGCGCCGGGCGCAGCCAGCCGGCCAGCTCGGGGACGATCCGGTTCAGCTCGTCGGAGTCGAGGCCCGCGTCAGGGCAGGTACCTCTCGACAGCGGCGGGGCCATGTTCCTCCAAAGCCTTGCGTGCTTTTTCGATGAGTTCCGGGGTGCAGTCACGGCCGGAGGCCATCACCAGGTCCTCCGGGTCCACAGCGTGCTCGGCACCGGTGTGCAGCGAGCTGTCGGCGGTCTTGAACGCCCAGGTGCGTTCGTCCGGAACGTCGGACATCGCTTCCTCCTCGGGACAGGGCCCGGGTTCGGCGGCCTGGGCCCTACGGTCCCTCCACCGTACGCCGCCCCCGCACGCACAGCCCGACGAAGGCCACGGAGGCGATGACGACGCAGGTCAGCTGCGTGATCGCCATCGGGACCGCGGTCCCGTCGCCGGCCACCGCGGCCAGCGGCGAGATCGCCGCGCCGACCAGGAACGAGGACGTGCCGATCAGTGCCGACGCCGAGCCCGCGGAGCGCTTGGTCCGCAGCAGCGCCTGGGTGTTGGTGGTCGGCAGCACCAGGCCCATGGCGGCCATCAGCACGAACAGCGCGGCGGCGATCTCCGGCAGGGTGGCGTGGCCGAAGACGCCGGTGGTCAGCAGGACCAGCGCGACGGAGGCGGCGCCGACCAGCACCAGGCCGGCGCCCAGCACCTTGTCCATGTCGACCCGGCCGACCAGCACCTTGCCGTTGAGCTGGCCGACCGCGACGATGCCGACGGAGTTGAGGCCGAACAGCAGGCTGAAGGTCTGCACCGAGGCGCCGTAGACGTCCTGGACGACGAACGACGACGCGGAGACGTAGGTGAACAGGGCCGCGAAGCCGAAACTGCCGACCAGCACGTAGCCGGTGAACACCCGGTCGGCCAGCAGCCGCCGCATCGCGCCGAACGTCTCGCCCATCCCGCCGGAGTGCCGTTCCTCGGGCGGCAGCGTCTCGGCCAGCCGGCGCCAGACCAGCACGCTGAGCAGCAGGCCGATGACGGTGCAGACCACGAACACGCCGCGCCAGTCGGTGAACCGCAGGATCTGGCCGCCGATGAGGGGGGCGACGATCGGCGCGACCCCGGAGATCAGCTGGAGGGTCGCGAAGAAGCGGGCCATGTCGACGCCGTCGTACAGGTCGCGGACCACGGCGCGGGCGATGACGATGCCCGCGGCCCCGGCCAGGCCCTGCACGATCCGCACCGCGATGAGCAGGCCCGCGGAGGGCGCGACCGCGCACAGCGCGGTGGCCAGCACGTACACGGCCATGCCCGCCAGCAGCGGCCGGCGGCGTCCCCAGCGGTCGCTGAGCGGCCCCGCCACCAGCTGGCCGAGGGCCAGGCCGGCCAGGCAGCCGGTCAGGGTGAGCTGGACGGTCGCGGCCGGGGCGTGCAGGGCGTCGGTGACCTGCGGCAGTGCCGGCAGGTACATGTCCATGGACAGCGGCGGCAGCGCGGTCAGCCCGCCGAGGACGAGGGTGACGAGCCAGCCGGTGCGGCGCCGGGCGGCGAGATCCGCGACGGCCGCGGCCGCGGTGGCCGCGGCGGAGGGAACGGCAGGGGCGGGAACGGGGGTCGGGTGCGCGGGGTGTCTGGGCCCGGCGTCCTGCACGGCGGCACTCTCCATCCGAGGTAGTTGAAGCGTTGCCTATTCTTTCAGTCCGCGGGACCACCGAGGACCCGGATGGGGAGGACAGGCGCCATGAGCGAGGACACACCGAGGATCCGCTGGGGCATCCTGGCGACCGGCGGCATCGCCGCCACCTTCACCGAGGCACTGCGCTCGCTGCCCGACGCCGAGGTCGTGGCCGTCGGCTCGCGCGGCAAGGAGGCCGCCGAGGCGTTCGCCGGGCAGCACGGAATCCCGCGGGCGTACGGCAGTTGGGCCGAGCTGGCCGCGGACGACGAGGTCGACGTCGTCTACGTCGCCACCCCGCACTCCGCGCACCGGGCCGCGGCCGGGCTGTGCCTGGAGGCCGGGCGCGCGGTGCTGTGCGAGAAGGCGTTCACCATCAACGAGCGCGAGGCCCGCGAACTGGTCGAGCTGGCGCGCGGCCGCGGGCTGTTCCTGATGGAGGCCATGTGGACGTACTGCAACCCGCTGGTACGGCACATGGCGGCGCTGATCGCGGACGGGGTGATCGGCGAGGTGCGGCACGTCTCGGCGCACTTCGGCTTCGCGGCGGACTTCGCGCCCACCCACCGGATGCGCGACCCCGCGCAGGGCGGCGGCGCGCTGCTGGACCTCGGCGTCTATCCGGTGTCCTTCGCGCAGCTGCTGCTCGGCGAGCCGGACGCGGTCGAGGCGTGGGCCCAGCTGACGCCGGAGGGCGTGGACGCGAGCACCGGCCTCGTGCTCGGCTGGAACCACGGCGCCGTGGCCACCCTGTCCTGCACCTTCACCGCCGACACCGGCGCCCCGGCCACGGTCTCCGGATCCGCCGGCCGGATCGAGATCGCCGACGGTTTCTTCCACGCCGAGGCCTTCACCGTCCACCGGCCGGGCGAGGAACCGCGGACGGTCCGTCTCGCGGACGTCAGCGACGACCACGACCACGGCACCATGCGGCACGAGGCCGCGGAGGTCATGCGCGCGCTGCGCGCCGGGGAGACGGAGTCTCCGCTGGTCCCGCTCGACGGCTCGCTCGCCGTCATGCGCACCCTGGACCGGGCCCGGCAGCGCCTCGGCATCGCCTACCCGGCCGACCGCTGACGGGTCGCGGCGCTCCCGGCCGGGTCAGCGCGCCTGGTGGGCCTCGGCGGCGGCCGCGATGCGCGCCGCCAGGTCGAAGTCCTTCCCGGTCAGCCGCGACCCGGCCGCGTGCGTGGTGAGCGACACCGCCAGGGTGTCGTAGCCGAGCGTCAGGTCCGAGTGGTGGTTCAGCTCGTCCTGGATGCCGGCGATGTGCAGGGCGAGGATCGCCGCGGGAAGGTGCGCCAAGTGGTACGTGCGGCGCAGCTCCGTGCCGCCCTCGGACAGCTCCCAGCCCGGCAGCTCGGCGAGGCGGTCCTCGATCTCCTTGGGGGACAGCGGGTCGGCGTACGGCATCGGGCGCCTCCGTGCGGCAGCGTTCGGCGGGTCGGGCAGGTCGGACGGCTCGGGCGGGGCCGCTCGGGGACGTCGGGGTGGCGGTCCGCCCCGGTGGGTGAGCAGTGCCCTTCTCCCATGCTCGCACCGCCTCCCGTGCCGTGCCACGGACCGCGCGGCGTCCGACACCTACGGTCCCGCGGCCGTCACGCATAGGCTCCGAGGCATGACGACCACACCTGGTACACCCGCGTCGCCCGGTTCCTCCGACTCGGCGGGTCCGGCCACCGCCCCCGCGACCGCTGTCCTGCGGTACACGGCGTTCTCCCGCGACCCCGCGGGCGGCAACCCCGCCGGGGTCGTCCTCGACGCGTCGGGACTGGACGACGCACAGATGCTGGCGATCGCCGCGGAAGTGGGGTACTCGGAGACCGCGTTCGTGACGTCCAGGGAGGAACGCATTCTGGACGTGAAGTACTTCAGCGCCAAGGCCGAGGTGTCGTTCTGCGGTCACGCCACCGTCGCGACCGCGGTGGCGCTGTCCGAACTGCTCGGTCCCGGCGACCTGTTGTTCCGCACGGTGGCCGGGGACGTGCCGGTGAGCGTCACGGCCGGCGACGACGGCTCGGGAGCGCTGCGGGCCACGCTGACGAGCGTGGAGCCGCACATGGAGGACGCGTCCGACGCGACGGTCGACGAGGCGCTGGCCGCCCTCGGGTGGACGCGGGCCGAGCTGGACCCCGGACTGCCGCCGCGGATCGCCTACGCCGGCGCCCGCCACCTCGTGCTGGCGGCCGCCACCCGCGAGCGCCTGGCCGCGCTCGACTACGACTTCGAGCGGCTGGCGGCCCTGATGCGGTCGCTGGACCTCACGACGCTCCAACTGGTGTGGCGCGAGAGCCCGGAGGTCTACCACGTGCGGGATCCGTTCCCGGTGGGCGGTGTCGTGGAGGACCCGGCGACCGGCGCGGCCGCGCTGGCCTTCGGCGCCTACCTGCGCGCCCTCGGGCCGGTGCCGGAACGGCTGACGCTGCACCAGGGCGACGACATGGGCCGCCCCGGCGTCCTCACCGTCGAACTGCGGCCGGGCGACCCGCGGGTGCGGGTCTCCGGCGAGGCCGTGCCCATCGCCTGATCACCACCGGCCGGCCCTGACCGGCCCGCGCACCACGGCGGCGGCCGCCCTCACGGGCGGCCGCCGCCGGCGCGTCCAGCGGGTGCGGCGACGCCCCGCGACAGTGTCCGACATGATCCGACATGCGGCGATCATGCGCACTGTCTGCCGAACTGGCGCCACCCATGCCGGTATTCGCCCGATCGCACATCACGCTGACAGAAGCTGCACAGGTTCTGGCCGCTTCTGACGACAACCCCACGGCCTCGTGACCGCGAACGCAGGAGTGTTCGAGGGAAATAGGCGGTACGGCGTCGCGCACGGTACGAATCGGTGGGCCGTGTGAAGAACTCGTTCCCGTCCAGTGATCGCCACCCGCCCCAGTGAACCGTTTCCGCAGCCCCGGGCAGGGGTACCGCTGGCCGGGCGGCGGATGTCGTGCTTACATCAACCGCCAGCGGGAGTTGTCGATACGCATTCCGGATCCCGGGGCGTCGCACGACCGTGGAATTCGGCCTGTCCCGGCCTGATACGGGGCAGCCGAAATCTTTTTGAGAATTTCCAGTGCAACGAAGGGAAAACGCAGTCATGCGCAACGCGCCCCAGGTCGAGACCCGCGAGATTTCCGACAGCGAGCTCGACAACGTGTCGGGTGGCATCAGCGTCTCCGGCGGCGTTCAGCTGGACGGTGTCAACGACCTGCTCTACACGGCCACCTCCGCGCTGCCGTCGCTGCCCGTCGGCGACGTCGTGGGCCTGGTGACCGGTGCCGCCGGCTCCCTGTCCGGTGTGACCGGTCTGGCCGGCATCTGAGAGTTCTCTCGGATCTCAGCTCACGCATGGACCCCGGGGCCGACACGGTCCGGGGTCCATGCGGTGTTGTCCGTGCCTCTCGTGCGCCCCACGCCCCCGCTCCCCCCGTCCGCTCCGTTCGCCCCCTAGCCAAGTGCCCCCCGTTCCCGCGCAGTTCCCGTACGTGAAGGAAGTCGTCGGTGGAGTTCCGCCAGAAGGCGCTCGCCCGGCTGCAGTCGCCGGAAGAGCTCGATCTGCCGGTGCGGTTCGCCCGGCCGCAGGGCTGGCTCGCGCTGGCCGTCGCGGTCGTCGTGCTGGCCGCGGCCGGCGTGTGGGCGGTGACCGGCACCGTCACCAGCAAGCTGGCCGCGGCCGGCGTGCTGACCCGCACCGAGGGCAGTTACGTGTTGCAGAGTCCCGTCGCGGGCCAGGTGGTGCAGGTGCGCGCCAAACCCGGCGACACGCTGCCGGCCGACGCGCCGCTGCTGGACGTGCGCACCCCGTCGGGCGTGCAGTCCGTGCGTGCCGTCGCCGCGGGGCAACTCGTCACCTTGACCGCCGCGATCGGGTCCGTGATCTCCACCGGCGCGAGCGTGGCCACCGTGCAGCGTGAGGGCAGGACCGGCGAGCCGCTGGTGGCCATGCTCTACGTGCAGGGCGGCACCGCCTCGGTGGCGGTCGGCGCCCAGGTGGACCTGACCGTGCCGTCGGTCCCCGGCCGCTACGGGACGCTGCGCGGCACCGTGGCGGGCATCGGCCAGCCGCAGAGCCGGCAGCAGATCGCCGCCTTCCTCGGCGACGGTTCGCTCGCCGAGCGGCTCACCGCCAAGGGGGCACCGGTGCCGGTGCTCGTGAAGCTGGCCGCGTCCGGCACCAGCGCCTCGGGCTACCGCTGGTCGAAGGCCGGCGGCCCGCCGTACCGGCTGCCGTCGATGACGCCCGTCGGCGCGTCCGTGCGCCTGTCCGCCCAGCACCCGCTCGACTGGCTGCTGCCGTGAGCCCCCGGCACAGCCCCGCCCCCGCCCCCTCGCGCAGCGGCCGCCACCGCCCCGAGGCGGCGGGGGCACCGCGCGGCCGGCGCCCGCGGCGCGTGCGCACCCCGTCGGTGCTGCAGATGGAGGCCGTGGAGTGCGGCGCCGCGTCGCTGGCGATGGTGCTCGGCCACTTCGGCAGGTTCGTGCCGCTGGAGCAGCTGCGGATCGCCTGCGGCGTCTCCCGCGACGGCTCGCGCGCCAGCAACCTGCTCAAGGCCGCCCGCAGCCACGGCCTGCGGGCCAAGGGCATGCAGATGGAGCCGGCCGCCCTGGCGCAGGTGCAGGCCCCGGCCATCCTGTTCTGGGAGTTCAACCACTACGTGGTGTACGAGGGCATGTCCGGTCGCTTCGGGCGGCAGGGCGTGCACATCAACGACCCGGCGCGCGGCCGCCGTTTCGTGCGCACCGAGGACTTCGACACCAGCTTCACGGGCGTGGCGCTGACGTTCGAGCCCGACGACGGGTTCCGCGCCGGCGGCCGCAAGCCCGGCATCCTGCGGGCGCTGCCGGCCCGGCTGCGCGGCACCACCGGCACCCTGCTGGCCGCGATGATCGCCAGCTTCCTGCTGGTGGTCACCGGTGCCGCGGTGCCGGCGCTCAGCCGCACGTACATCGACCACTTCCTGATCGGCGGCCAGGACTCGCTGCTGCCGACGCTGTTCACGGCGATGGGCGTGCTGGTCGCGCTGACGGCACTGCTGACCGGGGTGCAGCAGGCGAACCTGCTGCGCGGCCGGACCATCTCCTCGACGCTGACCAGCGCCCGCTTCATGCGCCATCTGCTGCGGCTGCCGGTGCAGTTCTTCGCCCAGCGCAACCCCGCGGACCTGGTGCAGCGCCTGCAGTCCAACGACAGCGTCGCCGAGACGCTGGCCCGCGACCTCGCGGCCGCCGGCGTGGACGCGGTGGTGGTGCTGCTGTACGCGGTGCTGCTGTGGACGTACGACCCGCAACTGACCCTGCTGGGCGTGCTGGTGGCCCTGCTCAACGTGGTGGCGATGCGGATCGTGGTCCGCATCCGCGCCACGGGCACGCACAAACTCCGGGCCGACACGGCGAAGTTGACCAACACCTCGTACAGCGGCCTGCAGTTGATCGAGACGATGAAGGCCACGGGCGGCGAGGGTGGATACTTCCGCCGCTGGGCGGGGCAGCACGCGGCCACCCTGGACGGGCAGCAGCGCCTCGGCGTGCCCAGCGCCGCGCTGGCCGTGGTCGCGCCGAGCCTGGCGGCCCTCAACAGCGCGCTGATCCTGCTGATCGGCGGGCAGCGGGCGGCCGAGGGGCGGATCTCGGTCGGTCTGCTGGTGGCCTTCCAGGCCCTGGTCACCAGCTTCACCGCGCCGGTCACCCGGCTCAACGGGGTGGCCGGCCGGGTCCAGGACTTCGCGGCCGACGTGACGCGTCTCAAGGACGTCGAGAGCTTCCCGGTCGACGCGCGGTACGCCCGCGGGCGCCGCGGCCAGGCGACCGGCGCCGGCGACCCGGCCGCCAGCCGCCGGCTGACCGGCCATGTGGAGCTGGAGAGCGTCACGTTCGGCTACAGCCCGCTGGACCAGCCGCTGCTGAACGGGTTCTCGCTGCGGGTGGGTCCGGGCCGGCAGGTCGCGCTGGTCGGCGGCTCCGGCAGCGGCAAGTCCACCGTGTCCCGGCTGATCTCCGGGCTGTACCGGCCGTGGGAGGGCGTGATCAGGATCGACGGGCAGCGGCTGGAGGACATTCCGCAGAGCGCGCTGGCCGCGTCGGTGTCCTTCGTCGACCAGGACGTGTTCCTGTTCGAGGGCACGGTGCGCGACAACGTGGCGCTGTGGGACCCGTCGATCAGCGACGAGGCGGTGCTGGCCGCGCTGCGGGACGCGGCGGTCGACGACGTGATCGCGCGCCGCCCGGGTGGGATCCACTGCCGGGTGGAGCAGGACGGCCGCAACTTCTCCGGCGGGCAGCGGCAGCGCCTGGAGATCGCGCGGGCCCTGGTCCGCCGGCCGAGCGTGCTGGTGCTGGACGAGGTGACCAGCGCGCTGGACGCCGAGACGGAGCGCCTGATCATCGACAACCTGCGCCGCCGCGGCTGCGCCTGCGTCGTCATCGCGCACCGGCTGAGCACGGTCCGCGACAGCGACGAGATCGTGGTGCTGGAGCGCGGCACGATCGTCGAGCGGGGCCGCCACGAGGAGCTGAGCGCGGCCGGCGGGCCGTACGCCGAGCTGGTCAGGGAGCGTTGAGGTGACGTCGGTGCACGACGCGCTCGCCCAGGCCCCCGGGCCGGGCGACCTGGTGATCGGTGCGATGGGCGGCCTCGGGCACGCCGTGGACTGCACGGGGGTCCGCAGCCTGCCGCTGGAGGGGCCGCACGTGGTGTGGCTGGTGGTCGAGGGCGCCATGGACCTGTTCGCGGTGGACGCCGCCGGGCAGGGCCAGTGGCACTTCCTGGGTCGCCTGGAGGCCGGCACGCTGCTGATGGGCCCGGTGCAGGGCCCGCAGTACACGCTGGTGAGCCGTCCGCTGCAGGGCTGCGCGGTGCGCCGCATCGCCCTGCGCGAACTGGTGGCGCCCGCGGCCCCGTACGGCATGGACGACACCTACGGCGGCCAGGCCGGGTACGGGCAGGGCTGGTACCAGGACGGCTACGGGCAGGGCTACGGCGCCGGGGACGGGAACGGCGGCTACGGCGATGCGTGGGGCTACGGCGGCGGGGTGCCGCAGCTCAGCGCGCTGGAGTCGGCGTTCGCGCAGGGCGTCGGGCGGGGCCTGCGGGTGCTGTTCGAGGCCCGCGTGGACGGCCGCCCCGCCTCCGGCGGCGGCACGCCGGACGACGACATCCAGTGGATGCCGGTGGATCCGGGCACGGTCCGCTACGGCGCCGAGTTCGGCGCGGACGCCGACGGCCAGCTGCTGATCGACGGCGGCATGTGGCAGCGGATGGTCAACCAGCAGACGCGGCTGCTCAACGCGCTGGGCCGCTGGATCGAGCGGCTGGAGCAGGCGCACGAGGAGCGGGCCGAGGCCGGTGTCAAGGCCGGTGAGGCGGCCGGCAGCCGGGCGGCGCAGACCCTCCTGGCGTCCATCGGCGGTCCGGGCGGACAGGGCGGCGCGGGCGGCGCGGACGGCGTCGACGGGACGGCCGGCGGCCGGGACTCCGTACTGGCCGCCTGCCGGCTGGTGGCGCGCGCGGCCGGCATCACGGTGCGCGAGCCCGCGCCCGGCGCGGGCGGCGCCGCGGCGGAGGGCACGGCGGGCACGGCCGACAGGACACAGCCGGTGGAGCGGATCGCCCTGGCCTCGGGGTTCCGCACCCGCGAGGTCTCGCTCGGCGAGCGCTGGTGGCGCCGGGACGCGGGGCCGCTGCTCGGCGCCCGGGCGGGCGGCGGCGTCCCGGTGGCGCTGCTGTGGCGGCGCGGCGGCTACCAGGCCGTGGAGCCCGGCAGCGGCCGCCGCACCCGGATCGACGAGGCGAACGCCGGCACCTACGCCGACGCGGCCCTGATGTTCTATCGCGCGCTGCCCGAGGAGCGGGTGTCCGCACGGCAGTTGATGCGCTTCGGGATGCGCGGCAGCGGCCCCGACGTGGGCCGGCTGCTGGCCGGCAGCCTCATCGCGGTGGGCCTGGGCGCGCTCGTGCCGATCGCGACCGGCAAGATCCTCGGCTCCTACGTACCGGCGGCGGAGAAGGGCCTGATCGTCCAGACGGCGCTGGCGATCGTCGCGACGACGGTGGTGTCCGCGGCGTTCATGCTGCTGCAGAACACCGCGATCCTGCGCCTGGAGGGCCGGATCGAGGCGGGCCTGCAACCGGCCGTCTGGGACCGGCTGCTGCGGCTGCCGACCCGCTTCTTCGCGACGCGCTCCACCGGTGAACTGGCCAGCGCCGCCATGGGAGTCGCGGCGATCCGCCGCACCCTGTCGGGCACCACGGCGGTGGCCGTGCAGTCCGGCACCGTCGCGATCGTCAACCTGGTGCTGCTGGTCCGGTACAGCGTGCCGCTGGCGCTGGCGGCGCTCGGCATGCTGGCCGTGGTCGCCTCGGTGTTCCTGGCCACCGGACTGTGGCAACTGCGCTGGCAGCGGCGCCTGGTGGAGCTGAACAACAAGCTCGCCAACCGGTCGTTCCAGACCCTGCGCGGCCTGCCGAAGCTGCGGGTGGCGGCCGCGGAGAACTTCGCCTACGCGGCGTGGGCCGGGGACTTCGCGCGCAGCCGCGAACTGCAGCAGCGCGTGGGCCGGATCAGGAACGTCACCACCGTCTTCAACGCGGTCTACCTGCCGTTCTGCACGCTGCTGATGTTCATGCTGCTGGCCGGTCCGGCCCGCGGCACGCTCTCCCCGAGCGGCTTCCTCACCTTCTCCTCGGCGGCCACGATGATGCTGACCTCGGCCACCCAGCTGACCGGTGCGCTGGTGTCGGCGGTGGCCGTGCTGCCGATGGTCGAGCAGCTGCGGCCGGTGCTGGACGCGACGCCCGAGGTGCCGGCGGCCAGCACCCAGCCGGGCGTGCTGTCGGGCGCGATCGAGGCGCGGGGCCTGTCGTTCCGCTACTCCGACGACGGCCCGCTGGTGCTGGACGACGTCTCGTTCCAGGTCGGTCCCGGGGAGTTCGTGGCCGTGGTCGGCGCGAGCGGCTGCGGCAAGTCGACGCTGCTGCGGATGCTGATCGGCTTCGACCGGCCGGTGTCGGGCAGCGTGCTCTACGACGGGCAGGACCTGTCGGCGCTCGACCAGGCGGCGGTGCGCCGGCAGTGCGGGGTCGTGCTGCAGAACGCGCAGCCGTTCACCGGCTCGATCCTGGAGTGCATCTGCGGCGCGGAGACGTACACGCTGGAGGAGGCGTGGGCGGCGGCCGCGATGGCCGGACTGGCCGAGGACATCAAGGCGATGCCGATGGGCATGCACACCGTGCTGTCCGACGGCGGCGGCGCGGTCTCCGGCGGGCAGCGTCAGCGCCTGATGATCGCCCAGGCCCTGATCCGCCGCCCGCGCATCCTGTTCCTCGACGAGGCGACGAGCGCGCTGGACAACGGCACGCAGCGCACCGTGATCGACAGCACCAAGGCCATGCACACCACGCGGGTGGTGATCGCGCATCGGCTGTCCACGATCATGGACGCGGACCGGGTGCTGGTGATGGCCGACGGCCGCATCGTCCAGCAGGGCCCGCCCGCCGAGCTGCTGGCGCAGCGGAGCGGCCTCTTCCACGAACTGGTGCGCCGCCAGCTCCGCTAGGTCCTGTCCGACAAGCAGCAGTGGCCGCAGCCACCTCGCCAGGACCGGCCTAGGACGAACCTAGGACGGCCGACGGACTCGACTCCGTAGCGTCACCTGCAGGTATTCGGCTCGCTTCCCGCGCACCGGAAGCCGGCTCCCGATCAGGGACAGGGAATCGGCGATCCCCAGGTCATCAGTGACCGGTGACGCCGAACGGCAGTGATGGAGAACACGATGATGGGAATCCGCAAGAAGCTCGCAACGGCCGCCGTGGCCGGCGGCATCCTCGCCGGCAGTGTCGCGGTGGCCGCACCGGCCAGCGCCACCGTCGTCAACGTCAGTTGCCCGACGGGCGGGGTGACCGTGTACAGCAACAACGGGAATGGGGAGGCCGACTACTGCTACGTGCAGCAGAACGGGAACACCGGCCCCGGCTGGGCCGACATTCCCGGCTCGTGGGCGGTCGGCAGCGGCGCCAACGCCGGCTATGTCGAGGATCCTTACGGATGGGTCCCGGTCCGCTTCACGCCTGGCACCATGATGCTGCCCGACTGCCCGAGCGGTTGTTCGTGGACGACACGGTGGGTCTACATCACCAAGTAGCGTCAACCGCCTTTGCGCTGCACGGGGTGGACACGGTCCGCCCGTCCGGGCGTGCCTCTCGCGGATCCGCATCGTGAAGCTCGCCGCACTCAGCTCGCCTTCCCGGTTGTGGCGGCCACCGGTCACCGTGGTGGCCGCCCGCACCGAACAGGGGGAACCGGGACCAACCGAGGTCGCATTTTGAGCATCAAGACCGCTTCGACCATCAACGCAGCACGATGCGCGGCAGTCCTGGCAACGCTGGTCTCCGTCGCCTCCTGTGCCCAGGGAAGGGCGGAGCAGCACGGTGCGCCGCCGCTCGGCCCCATCCCCGTCATCACATCCGTCGACCAGATCACCCTGCCCATCGACTCGTACGAAGTGACCGTCGAGCAGACCAGGACGTTGTTCCGGGCCTCCACCGCGGTGGCCCAGCGGTGCGTGCGCAGTTACGGCCTGTCCTATCCGGCTCCGCGGTGGGGCGCCGCGTTCGGCGACACTCCCCGGGAGCTCAGGAAGCGATCCGCGGTCTACGGCTTCTTCGACCCGGCCGCGCCGAAGAGCAAGGGGTACGACGCGATCGGCAGCAGCAGCGCCCCGCCGGCCGTCTCCGACGGGGTGCTCGCGGTGCTCGACGGTGTGGACAGAGCGAACAAGCCCGTCACCGTGTACGAGGGGAAGGCCGTGCCCGACCGCGGGTGCCTGGGCCGGGGAAGGGCGGAAGTGGGAGACCCACCGATGCCCGCGGACTCCGGCCAGTTGCCCGACGGCGGGCCGAAGGTTCCGGCGACGGATCCCCGGATGGTCGAGGCCAATGCCAAGTGGAGCCGGTGCATGAAGTCCAAGGGCCTCCGCTACGCGTCACCGTGGGCAGCCTATTTCGACCCGAAGTGGCGGTCGGTCTCGGCGCCGGGGACCGTGTCCCGCACGCACACGCCCGAGGAGATCGCCACGGCGACCGCCGATCTGGACTGCAAACTGTCGACGAACCTGATGGGCGTCGCGGTGGCCGTCGAGGCCGCGTACGACAAGCAGTACATCGACTCGCACAAGGCGGCTCTCTCGGCATTCACACGCAGCCTCGACGACCGGCTCGCAAGGGCGCGGCGCCTCATCGCCTCGGGCGGGGCGGACGCCGGATGACCTGGCCGCCGCCGGACGTCCTTGAGGGCCGGGCCCGCGGCGCCGGGCGCTCCCCTCCCCGGATCCGGGGAGGGGAGCGCCCGGCCGGACGGGGCGACGACCGCCCCTAGGGGAGAGCGTCGCCGTTCAGGACCCAGAGCGCCGCCGTGTACCACATCAGGGCGATCGCGCAGATCAGGACGCTGCCGGCGAGGGGCAGGGCCCAGCCCGGCAGGCGTCTGCTGCGGACGACCACCACCTTGGCGACGAACGCGCCGTAGAGCACGCACCCGCAGATGGCGTGCACCATGACACGGGTGTCGGTCTGCTCGAAGCCGTACGCGGTGATGCAGTGGTAGGCGATGGGCAGCGACAGCAGAAAGGCGGCCACGCCGATGATCCGGTGCGTGGTGCGCACCGGCTGGGGGGCCGGGCCGGTGCGGGGGATCCGGCCGTACATCCACAGGGCGAGGCCGAGCTGGACCAGCGCCAGGCCCAGCAGGGCGGTGCCCAGCCGGGCCTTGAGCTCGTAGGTGTCGAGGCCGTGGACGCCGAACAGGCCGGTGTTGTAGTCCGGCGTCACATGGCTGGCCCACTCGTACACGCCGACGGCCGCGGCGAACGGGAGCAGGATGCCGAGGACGACCAGGGCGGGCCGTGCCGGGCGCCGGGCCGCTCGGTCCTCCCCGGGGCCGGGGCTCTTCACGGAAGGGCCCCGCCCCGGGACGGCGCCGGGTCCGTCACGTCTCGACCTTGTTGCCGGCGGCGTTCACGACGTACCACAGGGCACCGAACTGGTTGAGGTCCTGGCCGTTGGTCTGACCGGGCTTGGTGTCGCCCGAGAAGAAGTACAGCGGGTGCTTGTTGTAGGTCACCTGGGTGGTGCCGTCCGACCGCTTGCTGGTGCCGAGCAGGTTGCTCTTGACGCCGCTGCCCGCCATGGGCTGGCCCTTGCTGAGCAGGGGCGGCCAGGCGGCCGCGCAGGCGCCGTTGCAGGTCGACATGTCGGTCTTGTCGGCCTCGAAGAGGTAGAGGGTGCGGCCCTTGGCATCGACCAGGATGGTGCCGAGCTTTCCGCCCGCGTTGTGCGTGGCCACCGTGGCCTGCGCGGTGGGGGACGCGTTGGCGACGACCCCCTGGGTGGTCACGGCGGACGGGCTGGCGGTCGAGGAGGGCGCGGTGGTGTCCGCGGCGCCGCTGTGCGACGCGGAACTGCTTCCGCACCCGCTCAGCACGGTCACCAGCAGGGCAGCGGCACAGGCGGACACCGGGATGGTGCGTTTCATCGGGACTCCGGGGGCTGAGCGACACGAAAGGGACGCCTCAGCTTCGCCGCAGGCGGCCCGCGCGGCTCGCCCGGACACCCGGGTGGGGCCCCCGTGTCAGCCGGGCGGCGCAAGGTCCGCCCGCCAGACCGGTCAATCGCGGCGGCGCACTCCCCCGTCCTCACGGGGCACCGCGCGGGACGGGGTCCCGTCCGCCGCGGAGATCCACACGACCGGCCCTAGGCGCGGTCCGCGCCGGCGAGCAGGGAGGCGAAGCGGGCCGGGTCGACGTTGCCGCCGCTGACGATCACGCCGACGCGCTGCCCGCGCAGTTCCTCGCGCAGGCGGCGGACCGCGGCGAGTCCGAGGCACCCGGTGGGCTCCACCACGATCTTGAGGTACGTGGCGAACACCGCCATGGCGTCGACGATCTCCGCGTCGCTCACGGTCTCCACGTCCGGCCGCGCCCGCCGCAGGACGGCGAAGGTCAGCTCGCCCAGGTGCTGGGTCTGCGCGCCGTCGGCGATGGTGCGCGGGGTGTCGATGTGGACGATCCGGTCCTCGCGCAGCGACCTGCGGGCGTCGTCACCGGCCTCCGGCTCCACGCCCACCAGCCGGCAGTCCGGGGCGAGGGCCGCGGCGGCCAGGGCCGTGCCTGACAGCAGCCCGCCGCCGCCCAGCGGCACGAACAGGGCGTCGAGCGGCCCCTCGTCCTCGAACAGCTCCCTGGCCGCCGTGCCCTGCCCGGCGATGATGTCGGCGTGGTCGTACGGAGGGATCAGGGTGAGCCCGCGCTCGGCGGCCAGGGCGCGTCCGAGGGCCTCGCGGTCCTCGGTGTAGCGGTCGTACGTGACGACGTCGCCGCCGTAGGCCTTGGTCGCGGCGACCTTGGCGGCGGGTGCGTCGAGCGGCATGACGATGGTGGCGGGGATGTCCAGCAGCCGTGCGGCCAGGGCGACGGCCTGGGCGTGGTTGCCGGAGGAGTACGCGACGACACCCGCGCGGCGCTGCTCGGCGGTGAACCGCGCCAGGGCGTTGTACGCGCCGCGGAACTTGAACGCGCCCATCCGCTGGAGGTTCTCGCACTTGAACAGGACCCGGGCGCCGGTCTGTTCGTCGACCAGCCGGGACCGCAGCACCGGGGTGCGGTGGGCGCGCCCCTCGATGCGGGCGGCCGCGGCCAGCACGTCGTCGTAGCTGGGAAGCTCGGGCATGGGCGGCTCTCCCGGTGGGCGGGCTGGGGCGGCGGTCACTCCAGTGTCGCAGCCGGGGGGGCGCGGCAGGCGGAAGGGCCGGCACCGCCCGTCACCCCCGGGTGGCACCGGCCCGCACGCTCGTCCGCTCATCTCCGGCCCGCGGCGGGGGCCGGGCGTGGCGGCTGGGGGTCGGTGGTGCAGCCGCCTTTGCGGCAGTTCTCGTTCGGACAGGACATGGGTCTGCTCCCTTCGCCTACTCAATAGGCGCACGGGGACGCGGCTCAGTTCCCTCCGGTTCTGAGAAGCCCATGAGTTCTGGGGTGAGTTGTGGGACGGAACCGGGGCGGGTTCCGGGGTGGGTCCGGGGTGGGTCCGGGGTGATCAGCGCCCGCCGGCCAGCCGGAGGTCCTGGCCGAGCGCGGTGTAGGCCGACTTGGGCCGGTAGTTCTCGTCGAAGATGTTGGCCTGGCCCTCGCCGGTGAACACCCCCGGCACCCACGAGTACTTGTCGGTGAAGCCCCACACGGTGAAGTCGGTGCAGTGCCGGGTGAGCAGGCAGCCCTGCAGCAGCGTCTGGTAGGCCTCGTCCTGCGCCTCGACGTCGGTGGCGTCGGCCGGCAGCGTCATGCGCACGTCGGCCTCGGTGATCGCGGTCTGCACACCGAGCGCGTCGAAGCGCGCCATGTTGTCGGCGATGTCGTGCGGCGCGGGGTACTTGACGTCGAGGTGTCCCTGGATGCCGACGCCCTGGACCGGTACGCCCTCCGCGCGCAGCCCCTTGACCAGGTCGTACAGCGCGGTGCTCTTCGCGTTGACGCCCTCGATGTTGTAGTCGTTGATGAACAGCACGGCCTTGGGGTCGGCCGCGTGGGCCCAGCGGAAGGCGTCGGCGACGTACCCGGGGCCGAGCTTGTCCAGCCACAGGTCGTCGCGCAGGGTGCCGTCGTCGTTGAACGCCTCGTTGACCACGTCCCACTGCCAGATCTCGCCCTTGAAGTGCGCGACCTCGGCGGTGATGTGCTGGTGCAGGATGTCGCGCAGTTCGGCGGCGCTGAAGTCGCCGGAGGTCAGCCACGACGGAAGCTGGTTGTGCCACAGCAGGTTGTGGCCGCGCACCAGCTGGCCGTGCGCCTTCGCGAACGCGACGAGCTGGTCGGCCTGCGTGAAGTCGTAGGTGCCGCGGGCGGGTTCGACGGTGTCCCACTTCATCACGTTCTCCGGCGTGACCGAGCTGAACTCGTCGGCGACCTTCTGCGCGTAGGGCGCCTCGCCGGCCAGGGCGTCGGAGTTCACCGCGGTGCCGACGCGGATCCCGGCCTTCCGGGCGAGCGCCCGCAGGGTCGTGCCGCTCGGCGCGGCCCTGCCGTACGAGGCGGCGCCCGGCGCGACGGCCGCGCTGTCGCCGTGCGCCGGCGTCCCGGCACTGGCGTCGGACGAGACGAAGACGACGGAGGCCGTGGTGAGCAGGAGGCCGGCTGCCGCCGTGGCCAGACCCGCGGTGGTGCGCGTCCACTTGTCCATGGCTGGTCCTTTCAGGCACGCGGGGACGGTCCCGCGGATGCGTGAGGAAAGTACGAAAGTTTCGAGATGAGTCCCGCAACTTGCGGACGCAACCTAGGGCCTGTGCCGGACGGGGTCAACACTTCGCGCACGACCGGGAGTCGGGGGGCAGACCCGGCGGCGCCGGGTGGGCATGATGGGGCCATGGCCTTCGACGTCGTCCGCGTACGCCGCGACTTCCCCGCCCTCGCCCTGAAGACCGCGCACTTCGACGGACCCGGCGGCTCGCAGGTCCCCCACCAGGTCGCGCAGGCCATGGCGGACACCCTGTGCAGCGGCATCTCCAACCGCGGCGGCGTCACCGCGGCCGAGCGCCGCGCCGACTCCGTCGTCACCGGCGCCCGGGCGGCCGTCGGCGACCTGCTGGACTGCCCGCCCGGGTGCGTGGTGTTCGCCCGCTCCATGACCCAGGCGACCTACGACATGGCCAGGGCGATGGCCAAGCAGTGGCGCGAGGGCGACGAGGTGGTGGTCACCCGGCTCGACCACGACGCCAACATCCGCCCCTGGACCGCGGCGGCCGAGGCCGCGGGCGCGACCGTCCGCTGGGCCGACTTCGACCCCGCGACCGGCACCCTGAAGGTCGACCACGTGGCCGAGGTGCTGTCGCCGCGCACCCGCCTGGTGGCCGTGACGGCCGCCTCCAACCTGATCGGCACCCGGCCCGACATCCCGGCCCTCGCCGAGGCCGCGCACGCCGTCGGCGCGCTGCTCTACGTCGACGGCGTCCACCTGACCCCGCACGCCGCCGTCTCGCTGCCCGGCCTGGGCGCGGACTTCTACGCGTGCTCGCCGTACAAGTTCTTCGGCCCCCACCACGGGCTGCTGGCCGCCGCCCGCCCCGAACTGCTGGAGCAGGTGCATCCCGACAAACTGCTGCCGTCCGCCGACACGATCCCCGAGCGCTTCGAACTCGGCACGCTGCCGTACGAGTTGCTGGCCGGGACCACCGCGGCGGTGGACTTCATCGCGGACCTGGGCGGGAAGGGTGACGGCGGTGACGGCGGTGCGGGCGGCGGCGGTACCGGCGGGGCGTCCCGGCGGGCGCGTGTCGCCGCGTCGATGCGGGAGGTCGAGGCGCACGAGGAGGCCCTGTTCGACCGGCTGCTGGACGGGCTGGCCGCGATCGGCGGCGTGACCGTGCACCCGGCGCCCCGGCCGCGGACCCCCACCGTGCTGTTCTCCGTCGCCGGCCACAGCCCGCAGGCCGTGTACGAGCACCTGGCGGCGCTCGGCGTGAACGCCCCGGCCGGCAGTTTCTACGCGATCGAGGCGGCCACCCGGCTCGGCCTCGGCGCACCCGGCGCCGTACGCGCCGGGATCTCCCCCTACAACGACGCCGGCGACGTGGACCGGCTGCTGTCCGGCGTCCGCGAGCTGGCCCGCTGACAGCGGGCGCCGCGGTCAGGGCGTCCGATGGGGTCGCGGGCTCAGGGGTGCAGGACGACCCGCTGGATCCAGTCGTTGAGGCGCCCGGTCATCTGCTCGTGCGCGCGCCGCAGCCGGGTCTCCACGATGCCGGGCGGGACCTCGGTGATGCGGGCTATCTCGGCCTTGGACAGGCCCTCGGCGTCGGCGAGGTAGACCGTGATCCGCACGATGGGGGCCAGCGCCTCCATCGCGCCGCCGACGACCTCGTCGGCGGAGTGCGGTACCGCGGCGGCGGAACGGCGCGGGGCGTGGCCGCGCACGTCCTGCTCGAACCAGGCGGCGACCAGGTGCCCGTAGAGCCAGGCGCGCACGCTCCCCGACGGCCGCGCCCAGTGGAAGTCCAGGTAGGCGCGGTCGAAGGTGCGCTGCACCAGGGCCTCGGCCTCGGCCCGGTCGGGGGCGAGGCGCAGGGCGCCGGCGTAGACGCGGTCGAGGTGGACGAGCACTTCCTGTTCGAAGCGCTCGTCACCGGGTCCCGTCACTCCGCGGGACGGCTGAACCAACGTGCTCATCTCGATCTCCCCACCATCGGCCGCTCGATCGATGATCGATCGCCATTGTCCCGCTCGCGGCGATGTGATGTCCAACACTCATCACGCATCAATGCCATAGGCGCTGCCTATGACGAACCGGCGGTCACCCCAGGGGTGGCCGCCGGCTCGCGGTGACACGGTGACACGGTGGCGCTGTGCGTCCGGGCTCAGGCGAGGGTGATGTCGTCCGCGTGGTACGTGCCCTGGCCGTACCAGCCGTGGACCCACACGGTCACCGAGGTGGTGCCGGACCCGGTGGTGAAGCTGGTCTTCAGCTGCGCGTACGCGCCCCCGGTGCCCGGCGTCCAGTTGCTGGTGTCGCTGGTGCCGCTGCCGGTGACGCCGAGGTAGACGTACGAGCCGTTGACGTAGGCGGACAGGGTGTAGGTGTGCCCGGGCTGCACGGAGACGGTCTGCGAGCACTGGGCGTCGTCGCTGTTGGAGGCGGCGCCCGCCAGCGCGTGGCTGCCGCCGTGCACCGGCGAGGAGACGACCGAGCCGGTGCCTCCGGTGCAGGTCCACGGGGACAGGCTGCCGGTCTCGAAGTCGCCGTTGACCACGGGACCGCCGCCGCCGGTACCGCCGGTGGTGCTGCCGGTCGTCGTGCCGCTGGTCGTGCCGGACGTGGTGCCCGAGGTGGTGCCGCTGGTCGTCCCCGACGTGGTGCCCGACGTGGTGCCGCTGGACGTGCCGCCGGTCGTCGTGCCGGTGGTGGTGCCGGACGTGGTCCCCGACGTGGTGCCGCTGGACGTGCCGCCTGTGGTGCCCCCGCCGCCGGAGCAGCTGCCCGCGCTGCCGTTGACGTCGTTGACCACGGCGTTGAACAGCGTGGTCTGCGGGTCCAGGTCGTACAGCGAGAACATCATCGCGCCGCCGAGGGCGTTGCAGTGGATGTAGTCGGCCCTGGCCTGGATGGACTGGGCGGACTCACCGCCGTAGAAGTTGGTGCCGTCGTAGAACCACGCGGACTGGGTCGTGGGGTCCCAGAAGGTGTCCGAGGGGTTGTCGACGACGCCGGTCAGCTCCTTGTACATCGCCACGCCCGGCACGTTGCCGCTCAGCGTGTGCCCGGCCGACGGACCCGTGGCGCTCTGGTAGAGGCCGTGGTTGCCGCCCGCCGGCACCCCGGTCCAGCCGCGGTAGTAGAACGGGATGCCCAGGTTGACCTTGCCGGACGGGAAGCCGCCTGGGATGCCGTAGGCGCTGTCCCCCTGGGTGTACGCCTTGATGACCGAGTCGATGACGTACTTCTCGCTGCCCGGCGGGATGGCGCCCGACGGGTCGCTCGCCGACGGGTACAGCGGGTCCTGGAAGTTGGTCGGGCCCGTGGTGTCCCAGGCGCCGTGCATGTCGTAGGTCATCATGTCGCCGAAGTCCAGGTACTGGCCGATCTTGTCGGTCTGCACCTTGGCGATCTTGTCCTGGCCGCCGGGCAGCGCGGCGGTGAGCGCGTAGTGCTTGCCGTCGGCGGTGCCCTGGGTGTTCAGCTCGCTGCGGAACTCCCCCAGCAGCGACGTGAAGTTGGCCGTGTCGGCGGCGCTGTAGTGGTTGCCGAGGTGACCGCCGGACGAGCCCGGGTACTCCCAGTCGATGTCGAAGCCGTCGAAGATGCCCTTCGCGGTGCCCGCGCCGCCGTAGCCGCCGGAGGCGGGGATGTTGCCCTTGATGAACATGTCGATGCACGACGACACGAACTTCTGCCGCGAGGCGGCACTGGCCGCCACGTCGGAGAAGTACTTGGAGTAGGTCCAACCGCCCAGCGAGAGAAGGATCTTGAGGTTGGGGTGCTTGGCCTTCAGCTCCTGGAGCTGGTGGAAGTTGCCCGCGATCGGCTGGTTGTAGACGTCGCTGGTGCCGTCCACGCTGATGCTGCCGTCGAAGCTCTTCTGGTAGTCGGCGAACTGGTCCCCGGCGCCGTCACCGGCGTTGGGGTCGTTCTCGCCGGCCGGGTCGGGGTCGGTGGCCTTCGTCGTCTCGAAGCAGGTCAGGTTGGCCGGGTCGATGTTCTCGAAGTCGTAGATCAGGTAGTCGAGCTTGCCCGCCAGGCCCTCGGTGTCCAGGGCCTTGGGGTAGAAGGCGTTCTGGTAGATGCTCCACTGGTCGTAGTACGCGACCTTGAGCCCGCCGCTGGTGGCCGCGGGCTGCGCCGCCGCGGCCTTGGCGGCGCTCGCCGTGGCGTGCGCGCTGCCGTTCCCGAACACCGCCAGGGCTCCCAGGAGGAGGCCGACGACGGCGACGAGACTGGTCAGTGACGGTCTGATCGAGGGGACTGATAAGCGCATGGCATCCTCCTGTGACGGGACGGGGCGTCGATCGGCGCCCGGTCCGCTGGTGGGGGCAGAGGTGCGGTGGTGCTGGGGCGTGGGCATGCCGCGGGGCATGCCGGGGCCGGGCGCCCGGGGTGACCGCCGGTGGGGCGGGGCGACGACCGGCCGCGAATGGCATAGACACGACATCTGATCCAAGGACAGATGTACTGGGGGGTTCTGACCCGGTCAAGGCTTTGGACTAGACCAACTCAAGGTCGGACTGGACCACTTCCGCACGGCACGTGCGGGCGTCACCGCCCGGCCGGACCCCTGGGCCGGGCGGTGACGTGCGGCTCCGAGCGGGCGGCCTACCGCGCGCCGGCCGCCCCGGCGGCCGGGCGGTACGCGAACCAGTCGAAGGCGGCGCTGCCCTCGGTGGCGTACATGCCGATCACCCTGCCGGTGAAGCCGGTGGCGACCTGGGTCGACAGGTAGCGGCCGTCGAGCCGGGCGATCTCGGTGCGCGCGGCGCCGCCGGCCCCGGCCGCAGCGCCGTCCCCGACGGCGTCCGCGCCGCCCTCCCCGGTGCCGACCGAGAAGGCGATCGTGTCGGGCCCGTGGGCGCCGACGCCCGCCGGGCCGTCCGCCGGGTGCGCGGCGTCGGTGACCGACGGGGGCAGCAGGCCGGTGGTGCGGATGTCGACGGCGAGGGTGAGCGGGCCGGGCGGGACGGCGAGGTGCGCCACCCGCTGGCACAGCGGACCGATCCGCGCGAACACCTCGACCGTGCCGGCGGCGACCTCCAGGTCGTAGTGGTGGGCCTCGTCCATGCGCACCGACAGCCCGGCGCGCCCGGCGCCGGGGTCGACGCGCACCGCCACCGCGCACTCGGGGTGCTGCTGCCGGCGGCCGAGGAACGTGTGGCCCGGCCGGTCGAGCGACGGGCCGGTGGCGTGCAGCGTCAGCCAGCCCGGCCGCTCGGCCAGCGACCAGGAACCCTCGGGACGGCTGCGCGGGGAGATCCAGACCGGCGACAGTTCCGAGGCGTCGAAGTCGTCGCGCGCGGGCTCGGGCGGGAACGGCCGCCAGACCGCGGGCGCGGGGTGCCGCTCGCGCACCGGCCCGGCCTGCGGCCAGCCGTCCACCCACGTCACGGGCGTCAGGAACGTCTCCCGGCCCAGGACGTGGAAGGAGGGGAAATAGCCGCGCGGGCGGGTGCCGAGCAGCACCATCCACCAGGTGCCGTCGGGCGCCTGGACCAGGTCGGCGTGGCCGGTGCTCTGGATCGGCAGGTCGGTGCTGCGGTGCGTCAGGAACGGGTTGCCGGGGCCGGGTTCGAACGGGCCGCGCGGCGAGCGGGCGCGGGCGATGGACACGCCGTGCCCGTCGGCGGTGCCGCCCTCGGCGATCATCAGGTACCACCACTCGCCGATGCGGTAGAGGTGCGGCGCCTCCGGGTACTGCAGCCCGGTGCCCGACCACACCGGCCAGGGCCCCTCCAGGACCCGGCCGGCCAGCGGGTCGACGCGCGCCACCTGGACGCCGGAGACCGCGCACCAGCAGGTGCCGTCCTCGTCCCAGGCCAGGTCGGGGTCGATACCGGGCAGGTCGAGCCGCACCGGGTCCGACCACGGCCCCTCGGCGCGCTCACTGGTGACGACGAACGTGCCCTTGCCGAGCACGTCGGTGGTGATCAGGTAGAACAGGCCGTCGTGGTGGCGGAGCGTCGGCGCGTAGACGCCGGCGGAGGCGGGCACGCCCGCCGGCAGGTCCAACTGGGCCGGGCGCTCCAGCGCGTTGCCGATCTGCCGCCAGTGCACCAGGTCCCGGCTGTGGAAGATCGGCACCCCGGGGACGTACTCGAAACTGGAGCACGCGAGGTAGTAGTCCTCGCCCACCCGGCACACGCTGGGGTCCGGATGGAAGCCCCCGATGACCGGATTGTCGTAAGTCCGCACGCCCCGCGCCTCCGAAATTTTCGACCATCCGACCGAATGTTAGCGCCCGCACTCTAGGTACGGGTCCGCGCCGGGTCAAGGCCGCGGGCCGTCCAGGCCGGGGGGGGCGGGCCGTCCGGGCCGGGGGCGCGGGCCGGAGCGCGGGGTGTCCGGGCTGGGGCGCGGGGGCGGCGCGGGCCGGAGCGGGGGGCGGCGCGGGGCACGGTCGCCGCGCGCGCCTGCGGTACGGCCGCGGCACTCCCACTGCACCGCCCGTGTGACACCGCCGGGCGCCCGACGGGCGGTACGCGGCCCCGGGGGCCCGCCGTTCGTATGGTGCGCAGATGACTGCACCACACACACCACAGATCGACTACCGGGCGGCGTTCCAGGCCCTGCCGACCATGGTGGCGCTCCTCACGCCGGAGCTGGTGTACGCGGACGTGAACGAGGAGTTCCTCCGCCAGTCCGGCCGCTCGCGCGAGCAGGTGGTCGGCCGCCGTCTGTTCGAGGTGTTCCCGGACAACCCGAACGACCCCGCCGCCACCGGCAGGCGGAACCTGGAGGCGTCGCTGCGCAGGGTCGCGGCCACCGGGGAGCGCGACACCATGGCGATGCAGCGCTACGACGTGGAGTCGCTGGAGCGGCCCGGGCACTGGGAGCAGCGGTACTGGAGCCCGATCAACGCCCCGGTGCTCGGCCCGGACGGACGGGTGGTGCTGCTGCTGCACCGGGTGGAGGAGGTCACCGAGCTGATCCGGGCGCGGGGCCGGTCCGACGGGGCGTCCCGCGACGCCGGGGGGCGGTCCGCCGTCCTGGAGGCGGAGCTGTACAGCAGGGCCCGCGAGCTGCAGGAGGTCAACGAGCGGCTGCGGCACGCGCACGCCCGCGAACGCGAGGTGGCGCTGGCGCTGCAGGACGCGATGCTGCCGGCACCGCGCCCGATGGGCCATCACCGTTCCGCGGTGCGCTACCGCCCGGCGACCGGGGCGCTGAACGTCTGCGGCGACTGGTACGACCTGGTGGAACTGCCCGGCGAGCGGACGGTGGTGGCCGTCGGGGACGTCGTCGGCCACGGGCTGTCGGCGGCCGGCGTGATGGGGCAGCTGCGCAGCGCGCTGAGCGCCGCCTCCCGGGTGTCGGCCGGTCCCGCCCAGGCGCTGGAGGTCGTGGACCTGTACGCGCGGTCGGTGGACGGCGCGGAGTCCACCACCGTCATGACGGCGTGCATCGACTGGGGCTCCCGCTCCATGACGTACAGCAGCGCCGGCCATCCGCCGCCCGCGCTGCTGCGCCGCGACGGCGCGGTGGAGTTCCTCGACCGGGCCACCGATCCCCCGCTCGGCGCCCGGCCCGAGCACGCCGCACGCCCGGAGGCCACCGTGGCGTTCGCCGCGGGCGACACCCTGGTCCTGTACACCGACGGGCTGGTCGAGCGCCGCGGCGAGGACATCGACACGGGCCTGGGCCGGCTCGCCACCACGCTGGCCGCCCACCGGGCCACGGATCCCGAGGAACTCGCCGACGTCCTGCTCTTCGAACTGCTGCCGTCCGGCGGCGCCACCGACGACACCGCCCTGGTGGTCATCCGGCTGTGACCCCGCCCGCGCGGGGCGGAACGGGTGGGCCGGAGCGCATGGGCCGGAGCGCGCGGGCCGGAGCCCATGGGCCGGCAACGGACGGCGGGGACGCGGGCGTTCAGTCCCGGCGGGCCCAGAAGAGCGCGTGCCCGCTGTCGCCCTCCGGGACGAACTCCTCGTGGACGACGGTGAGTCCGGCCTCGGTGATCCAGCGGCGGTTGGTGGCCGCGTCGGCGTGGCTCCACCACATGGGCGCGCCGCCGCCGAGCCAGTCCTCCTCCACGCCGGTCCACGCGCGCTGCCCCGTGGTGGCGAGGAACCATCCGCCGGGCCGCAGCCAGCCGGCGATCCTCCGCAGCAGCGGCGGCTGTTGGGCCAGCGGCAGGTGGATCAGCGCGAACAGGCAGACCACCGCGTCGAACGTGCCGGGCGGTCCCGGGGCGAACGCCGGGTCCGTGATGTCGGCGTGCACGAACTCCGCGCCGGGCACGCGCTCTCGGGCCCTGCGGATCTGCACCTCGCTGAAGTCCGCCCCGGTCACCCGGAATCCGGCGGCGGCCAGCGACCGCGCCGGCACCCCGCTCCCGCACCCCAGGTCCAGCACGGCCCCGCCGCTCGGCACCCGCCGCGCCAACTCCCGCAACCAGTCCCCGTACTTGTCCGCCTCCTCGTACGCCTGGTCGTACCGCACGGACACGGCGTCGTAGCCGCGCCGCACCATCGCCCCGGGATCCTCGGCACTGTCCACGACGCCGGACCCTAGCGGGGCGGCGCGGGCCGCCGCGACGGCATTACGGGGCCGCGGGCCCCGCCGCCGGGCCGGGGACGTGGGGTCAGCGGGCCACCGGGCGCCGGGGGCCGCTCAGGGCCGCACGAGCACCTTCAGCGCCTCGCGGGCGTCCATCGCCCGGTAGCCCTCGGGAGTGCCGTCGAGGTCGACGGTGCGGTCGAAGACCCGGCCGGGCTCGATGCGCCCCTCCAGGATGTCGGGGAGCAGTTCCGCGATGTAGGCGCGGACCGGGGCGGGGCCACCGGTGAGGGTGACGTTCGCGCCGAAGAGCGTCCCGAAGCCGATCGGCGCCTCCTCGTACTGGGGCACGCCCACGCGGCTGATGGTGCCGCCCGCGCGGACCACGCCGTACGCCTGCTCGTACGCGGGCCGGAGCCCGACCGCCTCGATGACGACCGGGCTGCCGCCGCCCGTGAGGTCGCGCACCTTCTCCACACCCTCGGCACCGCGCTCGGCGACCACGTCGGTCGCCCCGAACGCGCGCCCGAGATCGGTCCTGGCGGTGTGCCGTCCCATGAGGACGATCCGCTCGGCGCCCAGGCGCCTGCTGGCGAGCACCGCGAGCAGGCCGACGGCGCCGTCCCCGATCACGGTGACGGTGCTCCCCTGGCGCACCCCGCCGCGGACCGCCGCGTGGTGGCCGGTGCCGAGCACGTCGGAAAGGGTGAGCAGGGAGGGGATGAGCGCGTCGTCGGGCGCGACCGGCAGCCGGACCAGGGTGCCGTCGGCCAGCGGCACCCGGACCGCCTCTCCCTGGCCGCCGTCCGCGCCGCCCACGGCCCAGAAACCGCCGTGGACGCACGAGGTCTGCAGCCCTGCCCGGCAGTGTTCGCAGGTGCCGTCCGAATAGGCGAACGGGGCGACGACCAGGTCGCCCCTGGCGACGGTGCGGACCTCGCTCCCGGCCTCCTCGACCACGCCGATGAACTCGTGGCCCATGCGGACCGGGCCGCCGGCCGCGGACATCGCGCGGTAGGGATGCAGGTCACTGCCGCAGACGCAGGCCGTGGTGACGCGGACCAGCGCGTCGGTGGGTTCCTTGAGCGCCGGGTCGGCGACCTGTCCGACCCGGACGTCTCCTGCTCCGTACATGAGTGCTGCGCGCACGGTGTTCCTTCGGTTGGAGTGCGGTTTCTCGGCTTCGAGTCCCTGACCCCCTCCAGGAGACGCCCCGGCCCGCGCAGGTGGGAGTCACCCCTTTTACAGGTAACGGCAGTACCTCCCAGGGGGCGCGCGGGCCGTTTTACGGTGGGAGGGTCGAAGGGACGGCACGCGACGATCGGCAGGAGGAGTCCCCCATGGCACCGGATCGCGGGGTCCGCACATGACCGGCACCGGCAGGGAGACCCGGGCCGCCGAGGTCAAGGAGTTCCTGAGCACGCGCCGGGCGCGGATCACCCCTGAGCAGGCCGGGCTGCCGGTGTACGGCGGGAATCGCCGCGTGGCCGGGCTGCGGCGCGAGGAGGTCGCCCTTCTCGCCGGAATGAGCGTGGACTACTACGTCCGCCTGGAACGCGGAAATCTCAGCGGCGCCTCGGATGCGGTGCTGGAATCCCTCGCCCACGCCCTGCAGCTCAACGAGGCCGAGCGCGCCCACCTGTACGACCTGGCCCGCGCGGCCACGCCGTCGGGCCACCGGCCGGCCGTGACCGCCTCACGCGTGCGGCCCACGATCCTGCGGACGCTCGACGCGATGGCCGGCGTCCCCGCCTACGTGCGCAACGGGCGGTTCGACGTCCTGGCCGCCAACGCGCTGGGACGGGCCCTGTACGCGCCGGTCTTCGACTCCCCGCTGTTCGCCCAGCGCGGCCCGGTCAACAGCGCGCGCTTCCTGTTCCTGGATCCCGCGGGCCGGGACTTCTGGCCCGACTGGGACCGCGCCGCCGGCGACTCGGTGGCCTTCCTGCGCACCGAGACCGGACGCGCGCCGCACGACAAGGCGCTGACCGACCTGATCGGCGAACTCACCACCAAGAGCGACGAGTTCGCCCGCCGGTGGGCCCGCCACGACGTGAAGTTCCACCGTTCCGGGGTGAAGCATCTGCGTCATCCGCTGGTCGGCGAACTCGCGCTGCCCTACGAGGCGTTGGAGCTGCCGGCCGATCCCGGCCTGCGCCTCTACGTCTACACGCCGGAACCCGACTCGCGCGAGCACGAGGCCCTCGGCCTCCTCGCGAGCTGGGCGGGCACCGGCACGACCGTCTCCGCACGCGACGACTGACGGCGGCGCCACGCCTGTCGCGACATCGCCACCCCACCAAGGAGTACGCCTTCATGCACTACCGACCGCTCGGCCGCACCGGTGTCCAGGTCAGCCCGCTCTGCCTGGGCGCGATGATGTTCGGCCCCTGGGGCAACCAGGACGAGGCCGACTCGGTCCGGATCATCCACCGGGCCCTGGACGCGGGCGTCAACTTCGTCGACACCGCGGACGTCTACTCCGGCGGCGTCTCCGAGGAGATCGTCGGCAAGGCGCTCAAGGACCGCCGCGACGACGTGTTCCTGGCCACCAAGTTCTTCATGCCGATGGACCAGGACGACCCCAACCAGCGCGGCGGCTCGCGACGCTGGATCATCCGCGAGGTCGAGAACTCCCTGCGGCGGCTCGGCACCGACCACATCGACCTCTACCAGGTCCACCGCCCCAGCCCGGACACCGACGTCGCCGAGACCCTCGGCGCGCTGTCCGACCTCGTGCACCAGGGCAAGGTGCGCTACCTCGGCTCCTCCTCGTACTCCGGCTCCCAGATCGTCGAGGCCCAGTGGGTGTCCCGGGAACGGCACCTGGAACGGTTCGTGACGGAGCAGCCGCCGTACTCGGTGCTCGTGCGCGGCATCGAGGAGGACGTGCTCCCCACCGCGCGGCGCCACGGCATGGGCACGCTGACGTACAGCCCGCTCGCCGGCGGGTGGCTCTCCGGCCGCTACCGCAGGGACGCCCACTCCGGCCCGGCCTCAGCGGCCCGGCCCGGGGCCCGCTTCGACATGAGCACCCCCGCCAACCAGCGCAAGCTCGACGCCGTCGAGCAGCTCGCGCTTCTCGCCGACACGAGCGGGCTGAGTCTGATCGAGCTGGCCGTCGCCTTCGTGCTCCACCACCCCGGCGTCACCTCGGCCATCATCGGCCCGCGCACCATGGAGCAGCTCGAGGCGTTCCTGCCCGCCGCCGACGTCACCCTCCCGACCGACGTCCTGGACCGCATCGACGAGATCGTGGCCCCCGGCGTGACGGTCAACCCCGTCGACAACAGCTACGGCGACACCACCCTCCGGCCGGACCAGCGCCGCCGCTGACCCGCGCGGGCCGACCTGATCATGATGGGTGACCTCACCGGCCATCACTCACTTGAGGAGTGGTCCTGCCCTGCACGAAGGTCACTCCGATCAGACTTCACCCCCACCAGCCAGAGGGTTGAACGCGTTCAATAGAGTTCGCCCGACAATCTTTCCCGGGCCATCACCCGGAGGTCCGAGGGAGTACACGTGGGACGACGGCTAGGGCGGGCCGCTGTTCTCGGCGGGGCGGCGACGGTGCTGACAGTCTCCTGCGGTCTGGCCTCAGCGCTCTACGCGGCGGATATTTCGACGCCCCAGTTGGAAGGGCGGTGGACCAGCAAGGCAGGAACGTCCCTGACCTTCTACGCCGATCACACTTTCACCAGCAAGCGCGCCGCCATCATGCCCGACGCTGCGGCCTGCGATGATCCTGCGGATCTGCGATCAGGCCGCTGGGCGTTCTTCGCGCAAACCGGAAGCAGCGGAGTTGAGGCCCCCGACGAGTCCGCCACCCATGGCACCGCAATGGAACTCTCCTTCAGCGCCACCACCGACTGCACCGTGTCCGTCTACCTGTTCGGCGACGATGAGCACCCTGCTATGTGTCCGACAGAGGACGCCGATGCCGGTTGCCCATCAAGCTCCTACCTCAACCGGGCCATCAGCTCCGGCGAACGGACCGGGGCTGCGGGATCCGCAGAGCGAGCGCAGCGACCCGCCGAGGAACGGGTGACCTGATGTCGCACGTGCTCGCCGCGGAATGCGATCGATTCGAGGGCATGCATGGCCTGGCACCTCGACCGGCAGATCGAACTCATCGGCGGCAAGGCCGTGTTCACCCCTCCGAAGTAGGCCAAGGGATTTGAGGAGCTGCTGGTTCGTCAGCCCTGGGAGGGTGGGCGAGCCAGCGGTCGTCCTGGAACTCGGCCGGGACTTCGTCATTCCACGGATCGATCCCGCGGCGCTCCAGCTCGTCAAACCACCGGTCCCGCTGTGACTCGGGGAGGCGTCGTCCGCACCAGGGGCAGAAGTCGATGATGATGCTCGATGTGCCGCCGTCGTGGATGATCAGCCCGTACTCCTGGAACTTGGCACTGAATGCGACCAGCGCGTCCGGGCAGTCGAAGGGGTCGTCGTGCTGGTCGCAGCGCACGTTCACGCAGCGGCCCATCTCCTCGCAGCAGGGGTTGCTCATGACCTCGGATTCTCGTCGATCGCCACCACGTCCAGTCGGGGACGGTGAGCTGTTGCAGCCGTCACCCGCTGCTTCCAGGCAGTGCCCTGGACGCGGAGCGTCCGGCCGTGACGGCTTCAATACCGTCATGGACTCTCCGATCTGGGCGGAAGTGCCTGCCGCTGACCGCTCCGCCGTTGACAGCCTGATCCACGAAGACCATCGGCTCGCGGCGGTCAAGCGCCTGCGCGAGGCGTTCCCGGTCGACTCCAGGCCGGGCCTGTACGACGCGCTCGACGTGGTGGCGGAGCGCTACCGGGAGCTCGGCCGACGCTTCGAGCGCTACCCGACCCCGCCGCTGAACCTGCCGGCGCTGACGGAGAAGGTGAATGCTCTGCCCGGCCGTGCCGTGGCCATCGAGGCGCTGTGGGACGGTGACACGGACGGCTGGTGCGTGGACCTGACGGCGCTGACGGACGATCCGGCTGCCGAGCACCGGCTTGCGATCATTCGGCACGGCAGCGACATGCGGCTGTTCAACGGTTCGGTTCCTCCCTGGCCCGAAGCACAGGAGGCGTCGACGGTTGGTCGTGCCCTGGCCGAGCATCTCGGCGTGCCGTTCCACTTCGCCAGCCCCGACGAGCCCGACCTCGACGCTCCCCGCTGGAGGACCACCTCGTGAACACCCCCGCGGCCGGGCTCGACGGCTTCGCTGCAGCTTCAGCTCGATAATCCGAGGAGCTTCCGATCTGAGTCCTGGCGCCGCACCGCCCCGGGTATGCCGACGGATCAGCCGCCTACTCGCCCATGCTTGTGAGGAACGAGTGGATCTCGGCCGCGAGGTTGCGCATCTCCTCGCCGGCCGCGTGCACGGTGGTGGTCTCGAAGCGCCATTCGTCGGATGGAGGACGGCCGTGAATGGCCCACGTCAGGTGGACGTAGCCGCCGGCGCGGTGTTCCGCCGAGATGGTCAGGTCATGTTCCAGGGAACGCCAGGCGCGCGCTCCCTCCCAGCCACGGAAGTCCTCGGCCAGCGCCGAGAGAAATGTGTCCAGCCCGTCGCCGCCCCACGTCCGCACCAGAGTCTCGACGCTCACCCATCGCCCGCGAGCTTTCACCAGGAAGTCGAGGGTCGGATCGTCCCCGAACGGTCTTGCCGGCTCGGACATGAGCAGGTGGACAGGGCCCGGTCCTTGGTCTCCGACGCGTACCACTGGGCCGTCTTCGATCATTCGAGCAGGTTAGAAGTCGTGAGACTGGATGACCAACTGCTTTCTACGCCCTGCGAATGCCCTCGGCGGTATGATCGCCCACCATGGCTGTGGATCTCGCGCGGGACCTCCTTCCGGATGGGCTGTGAAAGCTTGCTCGCCCCCTACCGCGCATCACCGACGGGTCTGGTGCAGGGTTGGGTGACAGGTTGACCTGCCCCATGGTTCGGGTTCCAGCTGGGGTGGCTAACTGGCGGCGTGGATGGGGTCTTGTGCGGAGAGTAGTTCGTACTCGATGGGGGTGCGGTAGCCCAGTGCTGAATGTCGTCTCTGGCGGTTGTAGAAGATCTCGATGAACTCGAAGATCGCGTTGGCCAGTTCGACCCGGGTCTTCCAGCGCTTGCGGTTGAGCAGCTCGATCTGCATCGAGGACCAGAACGATTCCATCATCGCGTTGTCCAGGCCGTCCCCGACGGTGCCGAACGACGGCAGGAGGCCGGCGGAGCGGATCCGTTCGCCGAAGACCCAGGAGGTGAACTGGGTGCCGTGATCGGCGTGAA
>NZ_FODD01000086.1 GCF_900110255.1 Actinacidiphila rubida | reverse complement strand
AACCACGGCGAACGGTGGGCCGGGCGCGGCGGCGCGTGGGCAGGCGGGGTGCCGCCCAAGACGCGCGGTGGGCCGGGCGCGGCGGCCCAGACGCCGGCGGGGTGCCGCCGAGGCGCGGGAAGGCTGAGCGGGAGGATGGCGTACCTGGGCGGAGCCCACTTGGCGGGGTGCCGCCGAGGCACGGTGAACGTTGGGCGAGGGCGGAGGCCCGGACGGTGGCGGGGTGCCGCCGAGGCACGGTGAAGGCTGAGCGGGGGGATGGCGTACCCGGGCGGAGCCCACTTGGCGGGCCCCCGCCGCACGCGGGACCATGCCCGGATGGGCGACTACCGCGAGTGGGCGGCCGGGGCCACCCCCGGCGTGACGGTGTGGAGCCGCCCCGGCGGCACCGGCCGGTACCGCGTGCTGCCCGACGGCTGCATGGACATCGTCTGGCACGACGGCACGTTGCTCGTCGCGGGCCCCGACACCGTCGCGCACGTCGCGCACGACCCTGAGGACAGCCACTACGCCGGGCTGCGCTTCGCGCCCGGCGTCGGGCCCGCCGTGCTCGGCGCGCCCGCCCGCGAGCTGCGCGACCTGCGGGTGCCGCTCGACGCGCTGTGGCCCGGCGCGCGCGTCAGGGAGCTGGCCGGCCGCGCCGCGGACGAAGGCCCGGCCGCCGCCCTCGAAGCCTGGGCCGCCGCCCGGTTCCGGGCGATGGCGCCGGCCGATCCGGTGCCCGGCGCGGTCGCCGCCGCCCTGGCCGCGGGCGGCACCGTGTCCGCCGTCGCGGCCGGCACCGGCCTGGGCGAGCGGCAGCTGCGCCGCCGCTGCGAGGCCGCGTTCGGGTACGGGCCGAAGACCCTGGCCAGGGTGCTGCGCCTGCAGCGCGCCCTGGCGCTGGCCCGCGCGGGCACCCCCTTCGCGGAGGTCGCCGCCGAGGCCGGCTTCGCCGACCAGCCGCATCTGGCCCGCGAGGTGCGGGCCCTGGCGGGGGTGCCGCTCGGCGAGCTGCTGCGCCCGCCGGCGGCCGGGGACGCGCCGTCTCAGGACGCGGCGAACAGGTCGACCGCGTTGCCGTCGGGGTCGAGGACCACGGCGTAGCGCTGGCCCCAGAACGCGTCCCACGGCTTGTGCGTGCCGGTGTACCCGGCCTCCGTGAGCTCCGCGTGGACCGCGTCCACGCCCTCGGGGCTGCCGCAGTCGAACGCCAGGGAGATGCGCGAGCCGGTCGCGGGGGTCCAGTCCGGGTCGAAGGAGCGGACCGTGGCGATGGTGTCCCAGGCCAGGCGGAGCCCGCCGGGCAGCGGCACCTCGACGTGCGGCTCGGCGTCCGCGGTGGGCGGGATGTCGAGGCCCAGACGCCGGTAGAAGGCGAGCGAGGCCGCCATGTCGGCGACGACGAGGCCGATCAGGTCGATGCGGGGGGTGATGGGTGCGCTCATGTCCGCCACGTTAGGCGGGCCGGACGCCCGAGGTCTTGAACGAATCGGACGTCCGGCCCATGGACCTGCCGAGCGTGTGCCTGCACGCCCCTGCTGTCAGCTCGGCAGCGTCCAGCTCTGGTTGGCGGCACCCGTGCAGCTCCAGATCTGCAGCCGGGTGCCGTTCGCGGAGCTCTGGCCCGTGGCGTCCAGGCACTTGCCGGACTGCGGGTTGACCAGGGAACCGTTCGCCCCCGCCTGCCACACCTGGGAAGCGGTGCCGTTGCAGTCGTACAGCTGCACGGTCGTGCCGTTGGCGGTGCCCGCCGAGGTGACGTCCATGCACTTGCCGAGCGCCTGCAGGGTGCCCCCGGTCCCGACCGAACCGACGGTCCAGGTCTGCGCGCCGCTGCCGTTGCAGTCGTAGAGCTGGACGGCGGTGCCGTTGGCGCTGCTCGCGCCCGCGATGTCGACGCACTTGCCGCCGAGGCCGGTGATCGGCCCGCTGGGGGAGGCCGGCGGCGGCGTGGCGCCGGGCACGACGTCCGGGTTGTCGGCGTTGGTGAGCGTCTCCCACGCCACGAACAGGTCGTTGCTGCCGGCCGGGCGGCGCGACTCGGTGAGCGTCTGGGTGTTGGTCATCGCGATGCCGAGCCGGTTGTGCAGCGCATTGAAGCCGACCTCGGTGACCGGGCCGAGGCCCAGGTTGAGGCTGCCGCCGCACAGCCACGACGGGACGGCCGCACCCAGCTCGTACGTGGACTGGAAGCCCAGCGCCTGCCGCAGCCGCTCGCCGACCTGCGGGTACAGGTCCTGGCCCTGGATCAGCGCGGTCTCGGCGACGTCGGAGATCGAGGCGATCCCGTAACCGGTGTGGGTGAAGTCCCGGCAGGTCTCCTGGGTGAGGCCGTTCACGAACGTGGACTGGCCCTGCCAGTAACCGATGATCTGCGCCGAGGTGGTGAGACCGCTGCCCGGCACGGTCTTGGGCAGCGCGCCGTCCGACGTCAGGTAGACGTACGCCGCGACCCGGTTGAGGTATCGGGTGATCGCCTTGTCGTAGTCCGACGGGTCGTCGAGGAAGACGGAGATGCCGACCGCGGCCTCCATCATCGCCAGCTCCCAGTTGCCGTTGCTGTTGGAGCCGTTGATGACCTCGGGCAGGTACACGGTGCGCAGCATCGTGGCGAACTTCGCGATGTCCGCCGCGGACCAGCCGGAGTAGGTGTAGCGGATGATCTCGGCGGCGCGCGGCCACACCGAGCCCGCCCAGCCGGTCTGCAGCGGGGCGTTGCTGTTGGTGTGCCCGGTGATCGTCGAGGCCCAGGCGTTCATCAGCTGGACGGACTTCTGGGCGTACGCGGTGTTGCCGGTGATGTACCAGGCGAGCGCGTCGGTGTAGGCGGCGATCGCGTCCTGCCGCTCGTCCGTGCAGCCGTAGTTGGGGTTGGAGTACGGCCCGCACTCGACGGTGGCGCGCGGCGCGGGCGTACGCGACAGCGAGGCGTACGAGCTCGCCATCATCTGGTTGTACGCGCTCTTCCACGGCTCGGCGTTCGCCTGCACCTTGGCCTTGACGAAGTCGAGCTGGGGCCGGCTGACGAGGACGCCGGGGTGCTGGAAGACGGCCGGGGCGGCGGCGACCGCCGGGGCGGCGACGGCGGGCGCGGCGGCCGGCGCGGGTGCCGCGGCGGCCGTGGTGCCGGTTACCGAGGTGGCGACGGCGGCGAGCACAGCCGCCGAGGTGGCCAGGGCGGCCGCGAGGCGAAACCGGTTACTACGAGGTGTGGGAGGTGTGCTGCGGAGGAAGAGGTGCATGGGGGGCTCCTGGAACAGCGGATCGCGGACAACTGCGGGCTGAGCGCGGAGAGTTGGTTTGGACCATAGGTCATTGACATGAACAACGTCTAGACCCTTGAATGCGGGCCACAGGCGCACGTCCCATCCGTCGCGCACGAGGAAGGCCCCCCACATGACCCCACCTCGATCCAGAACCCGTCTCCCGCAGGTACTGCTGCGGCTCCTCGCGCTGCTGGCCGTGGTCCTCGGCCTCGCGGCCGCACCCGCGCACAGCGCCACCACCCCCGCGTTCAACGTGATCGCCTTCTACGACGGCACCTACGACGCGGCGCACATCAGCTTCGTCCACGAGGCCAACGCCTGGTTCCCCCAGCAGGCCGCGGCCAACGGCTTCACGTACACCGCCACCAACGACTGGACGAAGCTCAACACCGCGAACCTCGCCAACTACCAGGTGGTGATGTTCCTCGACAACTACCCGGGGACGGCCGCCGAACAGAGCGCGTTCCAGACGTACATGGACAACGGCGGCGGCTGGATCGGCTTCCACGTCGCGGCCTACAACGACACCTCGTCGAACCAGTGGTCCTGGTACCACCAGACGTTCCTCGGCACCGGGCTGTTCGCGTCCAACTCGTGGGGCCCGACGTCCGAGACGCTGAAGATCGAGGACCCGAACCACCCGGCGACCGCGGGCCTGCCGGCCACCATCACCTCGTCCGTCAGTGAGTGGTACAGCTGGCAGAACGACCTGCGGCAGAACCCGGCCATCGACATCCTGGCCTCGATGGACCCGTCGACGTTCCCGATCGGCACCGACCCCAACCAGACCTGGTACAGCGGCTACTACCCGATCGTCTGGTCCAACCGCAACTACAAGATGGTCTACAACAACTTCGGCCACAACGCGATGGACTACACGACGAACACCACCCTGTCGTCGACGTTCGCCAGCGCCCAGCAGAACCAGCTCCTGCTCCAGGAGATCAAGTGGGCGGCCGGCCAGTCCGGCCCGGTCACCCCGCCGACCACGACGACCGGCCCGATCCACGGGTACGGCGGCAAGTGCGTGGACGTCGCGGGCGCGAGCAGCGCCAACGGCGCCGCCGTGCAGCTCTACGACTGCAACGGGACCAGCGCGCAGAACTGGACGGCGGGAAGCGGCGGGACGCTGCAGGCGCTCGGCAAGTGCATGGACGTGACGGCCGCGGGCACCGCGAACGGCACGAAGGTGCAGCTGTACGACTGCAACGGCACCGGCTCCCAGGTGTGGCAGCCGGGGGCCAACGGCTCGCTGGTCAACCCGCAGTCCGGGAAGTGCCTGGACGCCACGGGACCCAGTTCGGCCAACGGCACCCGGCTGCAGATCTGGAGCTGCACGGGTGCCGCCAACCAGAACTGGACGCTGCCCAGTTGATCCGCCCGTCGCCCTGACCGGCTGACGACCGGACGCGGCGGTCCCGCTCCCGCCAGGAGCGGGGCCGCCTCGGGGCCGTGCCGGGGCCGCCCCGGGCCCGTGCCGGTGCGGTCGCACGGAGCAGGCTCAGGCCGGATAGGCGTGCGTCTGCGCGGCCTTCACCGAGGCCCACACCGGCGTCCCGGTCTCCAGGCCGAGTTCGGCCACCGCGACCGTCGTCAGATCGGCGGCCAGCGGCAGGCCGCCGGCCTCGCCGGTGAGCGCCACCCGGATCTGGTCGCCGTGCGACTCCATGCCGGTGATCACCGCCCGCCAGGCGTTGCGGGCGCTCGACTCGGGCCGGGTGCGGTGCAGCGCGACCGCGCTCGGCGGAAACGCCACGAACACCGGACCGCTGAGCTTCTCCGCGGTGGCCAGGGCCAGTTCGGGCCCGATCGCGACCTCATGGCCCTCCGCCCGGCCGCGGTACAGGTTCAGGCCGACCAGGCGCGCGACGTAGTCGGTGCGCGGGCGGCGCGCGATCTCGGCCGGGGTGCCCTCCTGCACCACCGTGCCGTGCTCGATCACCACCAGCCGGTCCGCCAGCACCATCGCGTCCAGCGGGTCGTGCGTCACCAGCACCGCGACCGCCTCGAACGCGGCCAGGTGGCGCCGCAGTTCGGCCCGCACGTCGAGGCGCGCACCCGCGTCCAGCGCGGCCAGCGGCTCGTCGAGCAGCAGCATGCGCGGCCCGGTGGCCAGCGCCCGGGCCAGCGCCACGCGCTGCGCCTGGCCGCCCGAGAGCTGCCGCGGTTTGACCCCGGCGTGGTCCGACAGGCCCATGCGCGCCAGCAGTTCCGCCGCCTCCGCCCGCGCCCGCGCCTTCGGCACTCCCTGGCAGCGCGGCCCGAACGCCACGTTGTCCAGCGCCGAAAGGTGCGGGAAGAGCAGGTAGTCCTGGAAGATCACGCCGACCGGGCGGCGCTCGGGCGCCACCCGCCGGCGCCGCCCCGGCTCGTCCAGCGGCACCCCGTCCAGCTGGAGCCGGCCCCCGGTCAGCGGCGTCAGCCCGGCCAGCGCCCGCAGCGCGGTGGTCTTGCCCGCGCCGTTGGGCCCCAGCAGCGCCAGCACCTCGCCGGGGGCGACCCGCAGCCGCACGTCGAGCCGGAACGCCTCGCGCTCCACCACCAGGTGGGCGTCGAGGCCGGGTGGCGTCCCCGTCACCGCGTCCTCCACGGTGCCGGTCATGCGGCGCCCACTCCCGTCCAGCGCTCCCGCAGGCCGGCCAGCACCGCGACCGACACCGCGAGCAGCACGAGGCTGAGCGCGACCGCGGCGGCCGGGTCGTCCTGGAGGGCCAGGTAGACCGCCAGCGGCATCGTCTGGGTACGGCCGGGGAAGCTTCCGGCGAAGGTGATCGTCGCCCCGAACTCGCCGAGCGCGCGGGCCCAGGCCAGCACGGCGCCCGCGGCGACGCCGGGCGCGATCATCGGCAGCGTCACCCGGCGGAACGCGGTGAAGCGGGAGGCGCCGAGGGTCGCGGCGGCCTCCTCGTAGCGGGTGTCGGCGGCGCGCAGCGTGCCCTCGACGCTGATCACCAGGAACGGCATCGCCACGAACGCCTCGGCGACCACCACGCCCGCCGTGGTGAACGGCAGGGTGATCCCGAACGCCGAGTCCAGCCAGCGCCCCACCACGCCGTTGCGGCCCAGCGCCAGCAGCAGCGCCACGCCGCCGACGACCGGCGGGAGCACCAGCGGCAGGGTCACCAGGGCGCGCACCAGCGCGCGGCCGGGGAAGGACGTGCGGGCCAGCAGCCACGCCAGCGGCACCCCCAGCACCAGCGAGACGGCGGTCGCCGACGTCGCGGTCTCCAGGGAGAGCCGCAGCGCCTGCCACACCCCGGGACTGGACAGCTGGTGCGGCAGGCCCCGCCACGGCGCCCGGATCAGCAGTGCCAGCAGCGGCAGCAGCAGGAACGCCAGCCCGACCAGTGCAGGCAGCAGCAGGGGCAGCGGCACGCCGCCCCCGCCGAAGGGGCGGCGGCCCGGGCCGCGGCGGCCGGAGGACCGCCCGGGACCGGGGCGTTCGCCCGGGCCCCTGCGGGTCGCCGTGGAACTCATCGCTGTGTCACGAACCTTGCGTTCAGGGCTTGAGGAAGCCGGCCTCGCCCAGCACCTTCTGGCCCTCGGCGGACCGCACCAGCGCGATGAACGCCTGCGCGGCGGTGGCGTTGGGCGCGTTCTTCAGGGCCACGATCGGGTACGCGTTGATCGCCTTCGCCGACTCGGGGAAGTCGACGCCGTCGACCTTGCCGCCGGCCGCCTGCACGTCGGTCCGGTACACCACCGACGCGTCGACCTCCTTCAACTCCACCTTCGTCAGCGCCGACTTGACGTCCTGCTCGTAGGAGACCGGGGTCAGCTTCAGGCCGCTGGCGGTCAGCGCGTTCTGGGCGGCGGCGCCGCACGGAACGGTCTTGGCGCACAGCGCGACCTTCAGGCCCGGCTTCGTCAGGTCCTTCAGCGAGGCGATGTGGGCGGGGTTGCCCGGCAGGGTGGCGATCTCCAGCTGGTTGCGGACGAAGGTGGCGGGTGTCCCGCTGCCGTCGCCCGCGTCGGTGACCGTCTTCATGGTCTTGGGACTCGCGGCGGCGAAGACGTCCGCGGGGGCGCCGCCGGTGATGCTGGCCGCGAGGGTGTCGCTGCCGCCGAAGTTGAACGTGACCTTGGCGCCCGGGTACGCCTTCTGGAAGTCCTCGCCGAGCGTGGTGAAGCTCTCCTTCAGCGACGCGGCGGCGAACACCGTGACCGTGCCGGAGACCTTCGGCGCCGATGAGGACGCCGCCGTCGAACCCGCCGACGGCTTCTGGGAGTCGGAGGACTGCGAGGAGTCGGACGACGAGGAGGAGCAGGCGGTCAGGGCCAGCAGGGCGGCGGCGCTGACCGCGGCCCCCGCGGTGAGGCGGCGCATCGCGGTACGGGTTGTCACTGGGTGTCTCCCTCTCTGCCGCGCACGGGTGCGCGGATCCACGGCCGGGTCCTGTCCGGGGCCCGGCTCGTTCACGGCGTCTCCACGACCACGTTGGTGGACTTGATCACGGCGACCGCCGGCACCCCCGGCTCCAGAGCCAGTTCCTCCGCCGACTCCCGGCTGATCATCGACACCACCCGGAACGGCCCGGCCTGGATCTCGACCTGCGCCGAGACGTCGCCGAGGATCACCTCGGTGACGATCCCGGCGAACCGGTTGCGGGCCGACGACCCGGTGCGGGCCTTCTCCTCGCCCTTGAGTTCACGCGCGAACGCGGCGAGCGCCGGCCCGGGGATGATCCGCCGGTCCTGCTCGTCGCGCTCGGCCGGCAGCCGGCCGCTGTCGACCCACCGCCGCAGGGTGTCGGCGCTGACCCCCATGAGTGCCGCGGCCTCACCGATCCGGTACGTGTGCATGTGCAGATGATAGTGCCGCAGATGCGAGGGGGAAGTCACCTGTCACATCGCATCATCCGCACGATCAGGCCGCGGGGCCTCGCTGGTGCGAACCTACGAACCGGCCGGCCGGCCGGGTACGGCGGCGGCGGCCGGGGCCGCCCTGGCGGTGTACCGGCGCCCGCACCCGCCTACCGCCGGAACGTGGCGCGGCTGACCGGGGCGGGCCGGGGCAGCAGCAGGCCGTCCACCGTGAGGTCCACCCGCTCGTTGTAGAAGCACATCAGCCCCTTGATGGGCTGCAGCTGCCGGGTCGGGAAGTCGTAGGCCCAGGCGATGTCGCGGTGCACGCCGGCCGTGGTGTGTGCCGACCAGTAGCCGCTGGTGTTGCCTTTGTACGGGCAGGACGTCACGGTGTCCGACGGCTGCATCTTGGTCAGGTCCACGTGGACCTTGTCCAGGTAGAAGCGCGTGGGCAGCCCGGTCTCGAACACGGTCACGCACGAGGGCGCGTCGGCCAGCAGCGTGCCGTCGACCTCCACCCGCACCCGGCGGCCGGAGCGCAGCGCGTCGACCCGGGTGTAGGGGTTGCGCGGGTGGACGAAGACCTCCTCGTCCTCCTCGAACCACGCGTCGACCGCGTTCCACTCCAGCCGGACGGTGCCCTCCAGACCCTCGGACGAGCCCTCCTGCCACACCCAGGCCGCCGAGCGCCGCAGCGTCTCCCCGGCGCGCAGGGCGTGCAGCCGCACCGGCCCCGGCGCCCAGTCCTCGGTGCGGCCCTCGTCCTCCAGCTCCGCGCCGGTCAGGTCCTCGACCGGGATGCTGTACTGCGGATAGCCCGGCCACTCCCACACGTAGCGGGCCCGCCGGGTGTCGAGCACCGGGCGCCCGTCGACATAGGCGCGGATGCGGCGGGGCACCGGCTCGGTGTGACCCACCGGGACGATGAACCCCGGGTAGTTCTGCGCCGGATCGGTCCTTACAGGTGCGGCCATCGTCACGCGAACCTTCCTGTGCGGCCCTGCTGGAAGCCTCGCGGCAAGGATCGCAGAGGCCCGCCGGGGCGGCACCCGGGCTCGGCCGTCCGGGCGGCGGGACCCGCACCCCTCCGGGGCGGGGCACACGGGGTGGGACGGGCGACGGGCTCCGCGCGGGACGCGGCGCCGCCCGCCGGACACGTGTCCGGCGGGCAGCGCCCGGGAGCGGCCGCCGGTCAGCCGGCGGCCCAGCTGGTCAGCCCCGCCCCGTAGGCGTACAGCGGGTTGCCGTACGTGGTCGGGACCGTCTGCCCCGCGTCGATCTTCGCCCGGATGTCGGCGCGCTCGGCGTCCGTGGCCCCCAGGTCGTACGGCAGGTCCCAGGCCTCGTTCGCGTCGGCCTGGGTGTCACCGCCGCCCGGCTTGAGGATCTGGTCCAGGCTGCGCGGCAGCTGCCACGGCAGGTGCCCGTGCGGCGTGTAGTCGCCGAAGAGCAGGCTGGCCGTGGCCGGCCCGACCTCCTCGCCGCCGCGGTACGTCACCACGATCGCGTCCGCCAGGGTGTTCCAGTCGCTGATCACGATCGGCCGGGGCAGTGTCAGCACGACCACCACCTTGATGCCCTGGTTCTTGTAGTTCTGGATCAGGGCGACCTGGTCGGCCGGCAGGTACGGCTGGGTGTCCGGCCAGGCGGTGGCGTGGGTGTACGACGGCTCGCCGACGTACACCACCGCGACCTTCGGGGTCGGGCCGCTGCCCTGGTAGACGTTCACCCCGCCTTGCCCCGCTCTCGCCTTGAGGGCGTCGAGCTGGTCCAGGGAGCCGTAGTCGGGGTGGAAGTAGCTCGACCAGATGCAGCACGACGCGCCGTCGGTCGCCCGGTCGCCGGCCACCGCGATGCTGTCGCCGGAGTTCAGCTTCAGCGGCAGCACCCCGTCGTTCTTCAGCACGGTGTTGGACTCGCGCGACGC
Organism: Actinacidiphila rubida; assembly: GCF_900110255.1. Taxonomy (GTDB): domain Bacteria; phylum Actinomycetota; class Actinomycetes; order Streptomycetales; family Streptomycetaceae; genus Actinacidiphila; species Actinacidiphila rubida. The sequence goes on along the minus strand of NZ_FODD01000086.1, from coordinate 2,388 downwards.
CTGGTTCGCCAGCTGCACGTAGGACGGCTGGTGGAACCGGTAGGGCCCGTTGACCGGGTCGCCGTACGGGTGGTCGAAGACGCCCAGCTCGAACTTGAGCTTCAGGATCCGCGACACCGCGTCGTTGATCCGGGCCAGCGGCACCCCCTGCTCGAAGCTCGCCATGGTGAAGCCGGTCGCGCCGGGGTCGGCGCCGCCCATCACGTCGGAGCCGGCGTTGGCCGCGTTGATCCACGCGCCCGACGGCAGCCAGTCCGTGGTGATCAGGCCGGTGTACCCGAGGTTCTGCCGCAGGTACGCGAGGATCTTCGCGCTGTCGCCCGCGCCGGGACCGCCCGGGTCGAGGTACGAACTGCCCGCGTAGCCGGGCATGATGTTGACCGCCCCGGCCTCCATCGCGGCCTTGAACGGGATCATGTGGTACTTGATCGTCACCCCGTCGTAGACGATGCCCGCCTCACCGCCCGCGCCCTCGCCCGGCCAGTGCTTGACCGTGGCCAGCACGGAACCGGGGTTCAGCTCGGGACCGCCCTGGAGGCCCGCCACCAGCGCCTTGAGCTGCGCGGCGGCCACGTCGGCGTTCTCGCCACCGCCCTCCTGGATGCGCGGGTACAGCACCTTCGTGCCGACCTCGGCCAGCGGCGACAGCGTGCCGCGCGCCCCGACCTCGAGTTCCTCCTCCCGCTGCATGTTGCCGAGCTGGTAGTCCAGCGGGTAGTCCTTGCCCGCGGACAGCGTGCTCTGCAGCGGGTACGTCGTCTGGTACCCGGCCGTGGTGTCGCCCGCCGACACCGGCGGGATGCCGAGCCGTGTCGCGGCCGTGGACAGCAGCACGTTGTTCAGGTCGGCGGGCTGCGCGGGTCCGAAGTGCCAGCCGGACATGGGGTACTGCTGCACGTTGTAGAACATCTGGTACGCCTTCTCCTCCAGCGTCATCCTGCCGAGGAGGTCGTTCACCCGCGTGTCGACCGACAGCCGCCAGTCCTCGTACGGCTCGATCGTGCCGTCCTTGTTGAGGTCGCGGGCGCCGTTGATGATGTTCACGCCGTCGGCGACCTGCTCGATGTCGGGCAGGTAGACGCTGAACTGGCGGATGTCGGAGGTCGTCCTGGCCCCCGAACCGCTGACCGCGACGACGTACCACTTGTACGTCCAGCGGTCCGTGATGTCCCAACTGGGCGTGTAACTGGTGCCGGTGGGCTCGGCGACCTTGGTGTACAGGTCGAGGAGGTTGCCGGAGGCGGTCCAGTCGTAGTCGGTGCGGCTGATGTTGATCCACACCTCGTAGTGCGCGGTGCCGCCGGCCGCCGCCCAGGACAGCGCGGGCCGGCGGGTGTTGGTGACCATCGCCTTGTCGGCCGGCGCGCTCAGTGCGAACTGCCCGGTTGTCGCGGGGGCCTTGGTCGGGCCGGAGAGCATCGGCGGGGTCGCGGTGGTGGTGTCCACGGTGCCGTAGACCTGGAACTCCCACAGCGAGTAGCCGTATCCGGTCGCGCGGGCCGTGCCGTAGAACCGGACGTAGCGGCCCTTCCCGGTGACCGGCAGCTTCTCGATCCCGCCGGTGCCGGTGGTGGTCGTGTAGATCGGGGTCCAGGCGGTGGCGTCGTCCGACACCTCGATGCGGTAGCCGCTGCCGTACGCCGACTCCCAGTTGAGCACGACGCCGCTGATCGAGGCCGTGCCGCCGAGGTCCACCTGCAGCCACTCGTTGTCGGTGTAGAGGCTGGACCAGCGCGTGGTGGTGCGCCCGTCGAGCGCCGCGGCCGGCGCGTTGGCGCCCTCGTAGGACGACGCCTTGACCGGCTTGAACGCGGAGATCACCGTGCCGGAGAAGTCACCGCCGCCGGGCGGGGGAGTGGTGCCGCCCCCGCCGCCGCTGGTGTACACCGCGAACTCCCAGAGGGAGTAGCCGTATCCGGTGGCCCGGGCGGTCCCGTACATCCGCACGTAGCGGCCGGTGCCGCTGACGGCGAGGTTCTGGGTGCCCCCGGTGCCGGTCGTGGTCGCGTAGGCGTCCGTCCAGTTGGTGCCGTCCGCCGACACCTGGATCTTGAACGCGGTGGCGTAGGCGGCCTCCCAGGTGAGCGACACCTGGCACAGCGCCGCCGACGCGCCGAGGTCCACCTGCAGCCACTGCGGGTCCGAGGCCGCGGACGACCAGCGGGTGCCGGCGTTGCCGTCGACGGCGGCCGAGGCGGGAGTGCCGGCGTTCTCCGTGGAGGACGCCGTCGCCGTGCGGCCGAGCGCGGCGTCGGTGGTGCCGCAGCCGCCGGACACCGACGTGCTGCCGTAGACCTGGAACTCCCAGAGGGAGTAGCCGTATCCGGTGGCGCGGGCCGTGCCGTACATCCGGACATAGCGCCCGGAACCGTTTACGGCGAGCGTCTG
>NZ_FODD01000060.1 GCF_900110255.1 Actinacidiphila rubida | reverse complement strand
CCCAGGCGTTCCAGCAACCGCACCACGGCCTGACCCGTCCGCGGATACACCAGATCGTTCACACACGTCACAAACAGCGCTACCCGCATCGCGGCCCCGGCTCCCGCCCGCACACCGCGGTGCCGTCCCGTCGTCGATCACACATGCGCTCATCCTGCCCCACCGGAGTCCGCCAGGGAAGAAGACATCCGATGTTTTGCGGCGCCGGGGTGCGGGGCGATGACCGCTGCTGCGCAGGGGTGCCGGCAGCCGCCGGGCGTCAGCCGGCCTGGGCCGCGACCGCGACGGGCTCCGGCGGCGGCGCGTCCCGCACGCCCGCGAGCAGGCGCCGGACGTCGCGCACGGCCGTCCGGCCGGCGCGATTGGCGCCGATGGTGCTGGCGGAGGGGCCGTAGCCGAGCAGGTGGATCCGCGGGTCCCTGACCACGCGCGTGCCGTCCATCCGTACACCGCCGCCCGGTTCGCGCAGCCGGAGCGGGGCGAGGTGGTCGAGTGCGGCACGGAAGCCGGTGGCCCACAGGATCACGTCGGCCTCCACCTCGCGACCGTCCGCCCAGGCCACGCCGTGCGGCGTGATCCGCTCGAACATCGGCTGCCTGCGCAGGATTCCACGCGCCTGTGCCTCGCGGACCGCCTCCGTCGCGGCCAGCCCGGTCACGCTCACCACGCTCTGCGGGGGCAGCCCCTCCCGGACGCGCCGGTCGACCTGCGCGACGGCCGAACGGCCCCAGTCCTCGCTGAACGGCCGGTCCTGGAAGACCGGCGGGCGCCGGGTGACCCACGTCGTGCGGGCGACCTCGGCGAGTTCGATCAGCAACTGCACGGCCGAGGTGCCGCCGCCGACCACGACGACGCGCTGCCCGGCGAACCCGGCCGCACCGCGATATCCCGCGGTGTGCAACTGCCGCCCCTGGAAGGTCTCCTGGCCCGGGTAGTACGGGAGGAACGGCCGGTCCCACGTGCCGGTCGCGTTGAGCAGCGCGCGTGTCGCCCACACGCCGGCGTCGGACTCGACCCGCAGCCGCCCGCCCTCGCCCTCGCGGACGGCGGTCACGTCCACCGGGCGCCGGACCCGCAGGCCGAAGGTCTCCTCGTAGCGTGCGAAGTAGGCGCCGACGACCTCGGCGGACGGCCGCCCCGGGTCCCCGTCCTCCAGCGGCAGCCCCGGCAGGTCGTGCACCCGGTGCGCCTTGCCGTAGGTCAGCGAGGGCCAGCGGAACTGCCAGGCCCCGCCCGGCGCGGGGGAGTGGTCCAGCACGACGAAGTCCGTGCCGGGCCGCAGTCCGTCGCGCGCCAGGAAGTAGGCGGCCGACAGCCCCGCCTGTCCGGCACCCACCACGGCGACCTCTACCTCGTTCACGCCTCTACCAACCCGCCGGCCGCCCTCATGCTTCCCGCGCCGGGTCCTGGCGGGTCCCGCCGGGTCCCAGCGCGCCCCGGGAGGGACCCGCGGGTGGGCTCCGCGGCCCGGTGGCGAAGGGGCGCGCGGCCCGGCCGGTCGGCCGCGGGACCGTTTCCGTGGCCCCGGCCGCACGCCGTCCTCCGCCGCCCGGCACTCCGGCGGCGCGTCCGCGTCCTCCGCCGGCAGGTAACGCGCCGCCTCGGCCTTCCGTGCGGCGGGCGAGGCGGGGTGCGGCGGGCACGGCGCGGATCGGTTTCCCGCGGCCCCGCGCGAGGACCGAGAGGCGGCCGCGGGCTGTCCGGCGGGTCGGCGCGTGCGAGGAGCGCCGCCCGGCCGGCGGGCCGGGGCGAGCCGGGTCAGGCGTCGCGCGTCACGGGCCGCCGCGCCGCGACCGGCGTCCGCGGTTCGGAGGCCCAGCGCCGCAGTCGGGCGACCCGTTCGGCGGCCTCCTCCAGCCGGGCCAGCGGGAGGTCGCCGTCGGTGACGGCACGGGCCGCCGCCGCGTGGATCGCCTCGCGGACGCCCGATCCGCTGCGCGGCCCGAGCCTGACCAGGTCGACGCCCGCGATCCACGCGAGCACCGCGGCGCCGGGCACGCCCCAGCCCTCGACCACCGCGGGTGCGTCCAGTGCGTCGCTCATCACCGCGCCGGAGAAGCCGAGTTCGCCCCGCAGGGTGCCGGTGACCGCGGCCGGGCTGAGCACCGCGGGGCGCCCGTCGCCGCCGGGGGCCGGTGCGTGGCCCACGGCGATCGCGCGGACCCCGGCTGCCAGGCCCTCGGCGAAGGGCCGCAGGCCGCCCGCGCCGGTGAACGGCCCGAGCGCCGCGGCCACGCCGTGCGCCTGCAGGCCCGTGACGAAGGCGCCGGTGGCGCCCGGGGCCGGATCGGGTCGCACGCCCAGGTGCAGATTGGCCCCGGAGGCCACCAGTTCGGCCGCGGCTGCGGTGCCGTCCACCGCGGGCCGCGGGCCGGTGTGCCCGGCGAGCGCGCCGGGCAGGGCCGCGCGCAGTGCCCGCGCCGCCCTGCGGGCCGCGGCCGCGCAGCCGGCGTCGACGGCCGCTCCGGGGGTGCCGCGCTCCAGGCCGTGCAGGATCCAGTCGGGAAGCCGGTCGCCGGACCCGCTGACGGTGGGCAGCAGGCACGAGTCGACCAGGACGGCGAGCCGGTGCGGCGCGTTCACGGCGGGTGTCCCCCTTACGGGCGCGGCGGCTGGGGCTGGTGTGCCGAGCCCGCCGAATGGTACAGACCAATCCCGAGGTGCGGCAACGGCCCCTGGCCCAGAGCTCGGAGAGCCCGCCCGGCAGCGCCCGCGGAGCGCGGCGCGAGGCCGTCCGGGGCGTCCCCGGCGGGGGGCCGCCGACCCGTGCCGGCAGCCGCCGGGCGACCATGGAGGCATGGCCGACACCTTCTCCACCCGCGTCATCGACGTCGCCACCGGATCCGCCGAGGCCGTCCACGACCTCACCGCCGCCTGCACCGCGTTCCTGCGCGAGGCGGCCCGGGGCCGCGACGGGCTGCTCAACGTCTTCGTCCCGCACGCCACCGCGGGCGTCGCCGTCATCGAGACCGGTGCCGGCAGCGACGACGACCTGCTCGCCGTGCTCCACGACCTGCTGCCCGCCGACGACCGCTGGCGCCACCGGCACGGCAGCCGCGGCCACGGCCGCGACCACGTGCTGCCCGCGCTCGTCCCGCCGCACGCCACGCTCCCGGTGGTCGGCGGCGGCCTCGAACTCGGCACCTGGCAGTCCGTGGTGCTCGTCGACACCAACAAGGACAACCACCACCGCACCGTGCGGCTCAGCTTCCTGGGCTGACGCCCGCTCCGGCGGCGGCCGGGCCGCTCACAGGCCCAGGACCTCCGCCAGGTCGTAGCTCACCGGCTCCTCCAGTTGCGCGTACGTGCACGACTCCGGCTCCCGGTCCGGACGCCACCGGCGGAACTGCGCGGTGTGCCGGAAACGGTCGCCCTGCATGTGGTCGTACGCGACCTCCAGAACACGTTCGGGCCGCAGCGGGATCCACGACAGGTCCTTCTTGCCCGTCCAGCGGCTCGGCCCGCCCGGCAGCCGGTCCGCGGCCTGCGCCTCCTCGCTCGCCCACCGCTCCCACGGGTGCCCCTCGACCGAGTCCATCCGCAGCGGCTCCAGTTCCTCCATGAGCGCCTTGCGGCGGGCCATCGGGAACGACGCGCTGACGCCCACGTGCTGCAGCCGGCCGGCCGCGTCGTACAGGCCGAGCAGCAGCGAGCCCACGACCGGCCCCGACTTGTGCGGGCGCAGCCCGGCCACCACGCAGTCGGCGGTCCGCTCGTGCTTCACCTTCACCATCACGCGCTCGCCCGGCAGGTACGGCAGGTCCTGCGGCTTGGCCACCACGCCGTCCAGGCCCGCGCCCTCGAACTGCTCGAACCAGCGCGCCGCCACCTCGCCGTCCGTCGAGACCGGCGTCAGGAAGACCGGTGCGGTGGCGTCGCCCAGGGCCTGCGCCAGCGCCTGCCTGCGGTCGATCTGGGGCAGTTCCATGACCCGCGTGTCGTCCAGGGCGAGGAGGTCGAACGCGACGAACGAGGCAGGTGTCACCTCCGCCAGATGACGTACCCGCGAGTCGGCGGGATGGATCCGCTCCAGCAGCGCGTCGAAGTCGAGCCGCCCGTCGCGGATGATCACGATCTCGCCGTCCAGCACGCAGCGCTCCGGCACCTGCTCCCGCAGCGCCGCGACGACTTCGGGGAAGTACCTGGTCAGCGGCTTGCCGGAGCGGCTGCCGAGCTCGATCTCGGCACCGTCGCGGAACACGACGCAGCGGAAGCCGTCCCACTTCGGCTCGTAGAGCATGCCGGGCGGGATCTTCTTGGCAGCCTTGGCGAGCATGGGCTGCACCGGGGGCAGGACGGGAAGCTCCATGGGGGTGATTGTGCTCGCGCCGACCGGTCCGCGCCCGCCAGGGGGCGGCACTCGGCCCCACCCCCTAGCGTGGACGCATGGCAGAGACGCTGGAGCTGACGGTCGGCGGACGTACCGTGAAGGTGTCCAACCCGCAGAAGGTCTACTTCCCGCAGACCGGCTACACCAAGGGCGACGTGGCCCGCTACTACGCGGCCGTGGGCGACGGCATCCTGCGCGTGCTGCGGGACCGGCCCACCACGATGCAGCGCTTCCCCGACGGGGTGGAGGGGGAGTCCTTCTTCCAGAAGCGGGCGCCGAAGAACCTGCCGGACTGGATCCCGACCGGCCGCATCGCCTTCCCCAGCGGCCGCTTCGCCGACGAGATGTGCCCCACCGAGCAGGCCGCCGTGTTGTGGGCGGCGAACCTCGGCTGCCTCACCTTCCACCCCTGGCCGGTGCGCCGCGGCGACACCGAGCACCCCGACGAACTGCGCATCGACCTCGACCCGCAACCGGGCACCGACTACGCCGACGCCGTCCGTGCCGCCCTGCAGCTCCGCGAGGTGCTCGAGGAACTCGGACTGCGCGGCTGGCCGAAGACCTCCGGCGGGCGCGGCCTCCACGTCTTCGTGCCGATCGCCCCGGAGTGGACCTTCGTCCAGGTACGGCGCTCGGCCATCGCGGTCGCCCGCGAACTGGAGCGGCGCGATCCCGAGCGGATCACCACGGCGTGGTGGAAGGAGGAGCGCGGCGCGAAGATCTTCGTCGACTACAACCAGACCGCCCGCGACCGCACCATCGCCAGCGCCTACTCGGTGCGGCCCTTCCCGCACGCGCCCGTCTCGGCGCCGCTGCGCTGGGACGAGGTCGGCAGCGCGGTGCCCGCCGACTTCGACCTCACCACGATGCCGGGCCGCTACGCCGAGGCCGGCGACGTGCACGCCGACATGGACGACCACGCGTTCCGGCTCGACGCCGCCCTCGACCTGGCCAACCGCGACGAGAGCGAGCACGGGCTCGGCGACCTGCCCTACCCGCCGGAGCACCCGAAGATGGCCGGCGAGCCGAAGCGGGTGCAGCCGAGCCGCGCGAAGAAGGAGTCCTGAGCCAGGTGGACGAGGTGGCCCGGACACCCGGACCACCGCGGTCCGCGAGGCCCGCCGATCAGTCGAAGGACTCCACGAACTCCTCACCGGGGCCGAGTTCGGGGCCGTCGCGCAGCTCGATCCGGTCGCCGAAGCGCTCCAGTTCCAGCACGGTGACGGTGTTCTCGCCCGGCACCACCAGCGGGGCCGGGACGTACAGCGTGACCTGCGGGCCGATCTCCCAGTAGCGGCCCAGCAGCGTGCCGTTGACCCAGGCGAAGCCCTTCGCGAACCCGGGGAACGCCAGGAAGGTGTCGGCCGGCTCGTTGACCGTGAACCGGGCGGTGGCGAAGCCGGAGGTGCCGTGCGGGGCGGCGGAGGCGGGCGCGCGCCGCACCTCCTCAGGGGTCCACTCGTCCAGCGGCAGGCCGTGCATCGTCCAGCCGTGCACCAGCCGGCGCTCCACCTGGACGCCGCCGAGGACGCCCTTGCCCTGGCCCAGCAGCGGGCCGTAGTTGATCCTGCCCTGGTTCTCCACGAGCAGTTCCAGGCGCACTTGGGCGCCCGCACCCGGCACGGTGACCGATCCGGTCTCCCGGTCCAGTACGCCCGCGCAGGCGCCGTCGACGAACACCTGGGCCCGGTCGTGCAGCCCGGTGACCGTCAACGTCTGCGTGCCCGGCGGCAGATGGGGCTCGGCCCGGTAGAGCACCAGGCCCGAGGCCTGGCCGAGGTCGTCGAAGCCCAGGGGGTGCGGCGAGGCCACCGCCCGCTCGGCCAGCGCGCCGAGGCCCGCGAGCAGGCCCGCGCCGGGCACCGGCCGCAGCACCCGGGGCGGCAACGGGGCCGCCAGCGGCGGCAGCGGGCGCGGCGTCGCGCCGGTGGCGGCCAGCAGCCGCTCCCGGAGGGCGTGGAACTTCGGCCCGGCGGCGCCGTGTTCGGCGACCGGCGCGTCCGAGTCGTAGCTGGTGACGGTGGGCTGCAACGCGGTGCCGTCGTGGTTGGCACCCGACCACAGGCCGAAGTTGGTGCCGCCGTGCGCCATGTAGATGCTGACGGAGCCGCCGGCGTCCAGGATCTCGCCGAGGGTGTCCGCCGCGCCGGCCGCCGAGCGGACGTGGTGCGGCTCGCCCCAGTGGTCGAACCAGCCGTTCCAGAACTCCGCGCACACGAACGGCTCGCCGTCGCGCCGGGACCGCAGCAGCGCGGCGGCGTCGGCGGCGCGCGAGCCGAAGGTCGCGGTGGCGAGCTGGCCGGGGACCGTCCCGGCGTCCTGCATCAGGTCGGTGGGACCGTCGGCGGTGTAGAGGAGTTCGGTGATGCCGCGGTCGGCGAGCGCGTCGCGCACCCAGCGCACGTAGCCGCGGTCGTCGCCGTAGCTGCCGTACTCGTTCTCGATCTGGACGGCCGCGATCGGGCCGCCGAACGACGCCTGCAACCGGGCCAGTCGAGGGATCAGCGCGTCGAACCAGCGTGCCACCTCGTCCAGGAACGGGCGGTAGGAGGAGCGCAGCCGCATCCCCGGCGCACCGGTGAGCCAGGCGGGCAGCCCGCCGTTGTCCCACTCGGCGCAGATGTACGGGCCGGGGCGCAGGATCACGTCGAGCCCGGCCTCCTGGGCCAGTTCCGTGAAGCGCTCCACGTCGCACCAGCCGTCGAAGCGCGGCAGGCCCCGGGTGCGCTCGTGGAAGTTCCACGGCACGTAGGTGTCCACGGTGTTGAGGCCGAGCGCCGCCAGCCGGTCGAGCCGGTCCGCCCACAGGTCCGGATGCACCCGGAAGTAGTGCAGCGAGCCGGAGAGGATCCGGTGCGGACGCCCGTCGCGCAGCAACTCGCCCCGCGGGTAGGACAGCAGGGGCAGCGACCGGTGGGCGCGGGCCGCGACGCCGCCGGCGGACGCGGCGGATCCGGCGCGCGCGTCGGTCGCGTCCGAGGGGTACGGGGGCTGCGGGGACGGTGCCGTGGCGGCGGGGGCGCCCGCCGGATCGTCCAGCCCGACGACCACGCCCCGGAATGATATCGATACCTTCTCGCCGGTCGACGGCTTCATGAATGCGGCCTCCGCCTTCGTCGCGCCTTCAGCTGAGGCGTGGGGGAACTCTCGCACATCATGTTATCGATGCCAAGAGGGGTCCGATCCCGCTGCCCCCGCACCGCCCCACCGCTCCTTCAGGCCCCTTCCAGCAGGTGGGAGCGCTATCATCTGGGCAGGGATGAGCCGGAAGGGACCCATGGACAAGCACACTACGCGCGAGGCCGGGCGGCCGCCGGGCATGACCGACGTCGCCCGGGTCGCCGGCGTCTCCGCGCAGACCGTCTCCCGTGCCCTGGCCGGCCACCCCAACGTGCAGGAGAAGACCCGGGCCAAGGTGCTGGCGGCCGTCGAGCAGCTGGGCTACCGCAAGAACAACGCGGCCCGCGTGCTGTCCTCCGGCCGCAGCCGCACCATCGGCGTGGTCACCCTGCAGACCAGCTTCTACTCGCGCACCGCGCTCACCCACGGCATCGAACGCGCCGCCCAGGAGGCCGGGTACGCGGTGAGCACGGCCACCACCGCCTCGCTCGACACCTCCGCCATCGAGGCGGCCATGCTGCGGCTGGCCGACCAGCACGTCGAGGGCATGATCCTGGCCGTGCCGCTGATCCACGTCAGCCGGCAGATCGAGCAGCTCACGGGCGCGGTGCCGACCGTCACCATCGACGGCTCGCGCACCTCGGCGACCGAGGTCGTGGCCGTGGACCAGTCGCTGGCCGCCCGCCTGGCCACCCGGCACCTGCTCGACCTGGGCCACGAGACGGTCTGGCACGTGTCGGGACCGCGCGCCTGGCTCGACGCGTCCAGCAGGTCGCAGGGCTGGCGGGCGGTGCTGGAGGCCGAGGGCCGAGTGGTGCCGCCGGAGCTGGAGGGCGACTGGTCGCCGGAGTCCGGGTACCGCAACGGCCTCATCCTGGGCCGCATCCCGGACGTCACCGCGGTGTTCGTGGCCAGCGACGAGATGGCCTTTGGCGTCATCCGCGCGCTGCACGAGCTGGGCCGCCGGGTCCCCGAGGACATCTCGGTGGTGGGCGTCGACGACATCGCGCTGGCCGAGTACTGCTCGCCGTCGCTGACCACGGTGGCGCAGCCGTTCGCCGAGATGGGCGCGCTCGCGGTGGGCCACCTGATGCGGCACATGGCCGACCCCGGGGCGGCGCTGGAGCCCGCCTCGGTCGAGCCTTCGCTCGTCGTCCGCGCCAGCACCGCGCCCGCCCGCCGGGCCTGAACGACCGCCCCGCCGGGCCCGGTTGCCGGGCCCGGTTGCCGGGCCAGCGCCTCCTCGCGACCTCCTGTGTCCAGCGCTAACAGGCGCCCAACCGAGCATGTCGCGCTCTGGTGTTATCGATACCATTCTTGCTACCGTCTGCCTCACTTCAGCGCTCCACGGCACTTCTACGGAAGCTCACAGGTGGTACGTATGACCCCGCGCTTGCCCTGGACACCGCACCGCAGACGCCGCTCCCGACCGGGTCCCGCGGCATCGGCGACGGTGCTCGTCTCCCTCGCACTGCTCGCCCTCGGCGTCGCGCCGGCCCACGCGAGCCCGGCGCTCGCCCCGGCCGCCGCCGACGCGGGGACGCCCATCGACCCGGCCCAGTACAGCCTCGTCGGCGCCGACTCCGAGTCGCCGCCCTACCCGGCGCCCCCGGCCCTGGACGGCACCGCGCTCGCCGCCCTCGACAACGACGCCTCCACGCAGTGGACCGTCGCCTACGACGTCGTCAACGGCGCGGGCGTGGCCAGGACGCCGATGCCGCACTGGCTCACGCTCGACGTCGGCGGCTCCTTCACCCTGACCGGCCTGGACTACCAGGTGAAGAACCAGTCCAACGGGCCGGTGAAGGACTACCGGGTCTTCGTCACCGACAGCGCCGCCGTCGCCCGCGACCCCAAGGCCGACTGGGGCGCGCCCGCCGCCACCGGGTCCTTCCACCAGCCGTCGGCCAACTCCGAGGTGCAGACCGCGGTGTTCGACCGGCCGGTCACCGGCCGCTACGTGAAGTTCGAGGCCGACAGCGCGGTCAACGGCAGCGACAACGCCTCCGCCGCCGAGATCCGGGTCCGGGCCACCGGCGACACCACGCCCGCCCCCGTCGACCCGCCGCCCCCGGCCCATCCCGCCACACCCGTCGAACTGCGCCGCGGCGGCCTCACCGTCGAGGTGGCCAAGGAGTTCCCCCAGGTCGTCTCGTACGCGATGGACGGCGGCACGCTCGGCGGCCAGCCGTCGGTGCTGGACACCTTCGCGATCAACGGCGTCGACCACACCGCGACGACGGCCCTGTCCGCGACGGGCACCACCGCGACCTACACCTCGACGTTCGCGGACCTTCCCGGCCTGTCGATCACCTCGACGATCACCGTCACGGACCGGCGCACCGTGGTGTTCGCCGTGACGAAGATCGCCGGGAGCGCGGCCGCCACGGTCGACCAACTCGCCATCCCCGGGCAGTCGCTGGTGTCCCTCGACACCTCGGACCCGCACGCGAACCTGGCCCGCACGAAGATCGCGACGGACTCCACCACCACGGCCGACCAGTTCCTCGCCGTCACCGCCGCCACCAAGCCGGACTCCGCACCGGTCGGCACCCCGTACGGGTTCGTGAGCAACTCGACGCTGTCGGCCGGGCTGCTCACCGACGCCACCGAGGACTCCGCGCAGGACAGCAACACCAACAACAACACCCGCCTGATGTCGCGGATCACCGACGCGGGCGGCGGCGCCCGGCGCGCCGAACTGTCGGCCGGCACCTACACGTACGCCGCCAAGGGCGCCACCGACGCACGGGTCGCCACCTATGCGCTGCCGACGACCACCGTGGTGCTCGCCGGCGACGCCAACCACGACGGCCAGGTCACCTGGCAGGACGGCGCGATCGCCTACCGCGATGCGATGACGCACCCGCTCGGCGCCGACCGGGTGCCCGAACGGGTCGTGCAGCACATCCCGTTCAACTTCGCGAGCGAGGCCACCAACCCGTTCCTGAAGACCCTCGACAACGTCAAGCGGATCTCGCTGGCCACCGACGACCTCGGCCAGTGGGTGCTGGAGAAGGGGTACGCCAACGAGGGCCACGACTCCGGGCACCCCGACTACGGCGGCGACTACAACACCCGGGCCGGCGGCCTGACCGACCTCAACCGCCTCGCCTCCGTCGGCGCGCAGTACAACTCCGACATCGCCGTGCACGTCAACGTCACCGAGGCGTACCCGCAGGCGAAGAGCTTCAGCTCCGGCCTGATCAAGGGCCAGGTCAACGGCTGGGACTGGCTCAACCAGTCGTACCACATCGACCAGCGCACCGACCTGGGCACCGGAGCCGTGCTCGACCGCTTCAGGGAACTCCGCAAGGAGGCCCCCGGGATCAGGACCGTCTACATCGACGCGTACTACTCCAGCGGCTGGCTCGCCGACGAACTCGCCCGCCAGCTGCACGCGATGGGCTTCGAGGTGGCCAGCGAGTGGGCCTACAAGTTCGAGGGCGACTCGATCTGGTCGCACTGGGCGAGCGACAAGGGCTACGGCGGCCCCACCAACAAGGGCATCAACTCGAACATCGTCCGGTTCATCGCCAACTCCGACCGCGACGTGTGGAACGTCGACCCCCTGCTCGGCGGTTCCTCCATCAAGGAGTTCGAGGGCTGGACCGGCCAGGACGACTGGAACGCCTTCTACGGGAACATCTGGTCCGCCAACCTGCCGACCAAGTTCCTGCAGCACTACCAGGTCATGGACTGGGACTTCGGCACCTCCGCCGACCTGACCGGCGGCGTGCGGGTCGTCCGTGACGCCGGGGTCCGGCAGATCACCATGGGAGGCGCGCTGGTCCTCAAGGGCGACAGCTACCTCCTGCCGTGGGGCGAGGCCGAGGGCGGTGACGGCACCTCGTCGCCCAGCCGCGCCGACAAGATGTACTACTTCAGCGCCTCCGGCGGCAGCCACACCTTCGACCTGACCGGGCAGTTCGCGCCCTACCGGCACTTCACGCTCTACCGGCTCACCGACCAGGGCCGCGTCAAGGCCGCCGACATCACCCCCGACCACGGCACCGTCACCCTCGACGGCACCGCGAACCAGCCGTACGTGCTGGTGCCGGCGGGCGGCCGGGCGCCGCAGCCCGATGTCGACGTCCACTTCGGGCAGGGCAGCGGGCTGGCCGACCCCGGCTTCAACGCCGGCGACCTGACCGCCTGGCACCCGTCCGGCGGCGCGGCCACCGCCCGCACGGACACCGGCGACCAGGTCGCCCGCCTCGGCACCGCGCAGTCCGGCATCTCCCAGCGCGTCACCGGGCTCGTCGCCGGCCGGCGCTACGCGTTCAGCGCCGACGTGGAGATCGCCCCCGGCCAGCGCCGGGCCACCACGCTCGCCGTCACCGGCGCGGGCCGCACGGTGCGGAACACGTTCGACACCACGCCCGCCGCCAACGAGGTCGCCGCGGACGCCAAGCAGGGCACGTACGCACAGCGCGCCTCGGTGTCCTTCACCGCGCCGCCCGGCGGCACCGTGAGCGTGGCGGTCGCCGCCGTGCCGGGCGCGGCCGCCGTCACCCTCGACGACCTGCGGCTGACGGACGACACCACCGCGCCGCTGCCGGCGGCGGCGACCAAGGGCGCGACCGTCGTCGCGGCCGACGACTTCGAGGGCAACCAGCCCGGCTGGGGCCCGTTCGTCAAGGGCGACGCGGGCGGCATCACCGATCCGCGGACCAGCATCAGCGACCTGCACGCCCCCTACAGCCAGAAGGAGTGGAAGAACACCTACGCGCCGTACAACTCCGGCACGCTCAACGGCAAGGCGGTGGACGACGTCCTGGACGGCAGCCACTCGCTGAAGGCCCACGAGGAGAACACCGGGCTGGTCTACCGCACCGTCCCGGCCACCGTGCCGTTCGTCGCCGGCCACCGGTACGCGGTCTCGTTCCGCTACCAGACCAACATCGACGGGCAGTGGGCCTGGGTGACCGGCGCCGACACCGTCGGCGACGGCACGGTCGCCGCGAAGGACGTGACCCGCGACGTGCTGGCGCCCGCGCTGGACACCGCCACCTACTCCAAGGAGATCACCGCCGGCTGCGGCGACACCTGGGTGGGCCTGCGCAAGCTCGGCGGCGCGGCGGGCACCGACTTCGTGCTCGACGACTTCACGGTCACCGACCTGGGCCCGGCGAGCCAGGGCCCGGCCTGCGCGAGCGTCACCACCCCGGCCGGCGCCGAGCTGAGCCCGGGCGTGCCCAGCGCCTACGTCACCACGTTCACCAACAGCGAGCTGACGGACGCCACCGACGTGCGGGTCACCCTCGACGGCCTGCCGCAGGGCTGGACGGCGGCGGTCGCCGCGCAGGACGGGAACGCCTTCGCCAAGGTCGCGCCCGGAGCGTCCGTGAGCACCACGTGGCTGCTGACCGCGCCCGCGGGCGCCGCCGGCACCTCCGCCACGTGGCAGGCCGTCGCCGCGTACACCGACGACGGCGCCGCCAAGTCGGTGTCCGCGGACGCCAAGGCCACCGTCGCGACCCGCGCGGTGCTCTCCCCGAGCACCATGACCGCGACCGCCGACTCGGAGAACCTCTCCTCCGGGCCGGCCGAGGGCCCGGTGGGCAACGTGCTCGACGGCGACCCCGGCACCATCTGGCACACCGACTACACCGACGCCGACGCGCCCTACCCGCACTGGGTGACGCTGAAGCTGAGCGGTCCCGCCGACATCGACGGGTTCGGGTACCTCGACCGGCAGACCGGCGGCCCCAACGGCCGGGTCGCCGCCTACCAGGTCGCGGTCTCCGACGACGGCACCACCTGGCGGACCGTCGCGTCGGGCACCCTCGTCGACTCGCCGCAGACGCAGGCGATCGAGTTCACCTCGGTGCGGGCCTCGTACGTGCGGTTCACCGCTCTCAGCGCGCTCAACGGCCAGCCGTTCGCGGCGGCCGCCGAGATGCGCGTGTACGGCGCGTACACGGACACCCCGGTCGGCTACCCGCCCAGGTAGCCGGCCGCGGACTCACGCGGCCCCGGGTGAGGTGCCTCCCGCCCGGGGCCGCGTGGACCACCTACCGCTCAGGTGGCCATCGGCAGCACCTGCCGGGTGGCCATGCCGGCCAGCAGGTCGACCGGCACCATCTCGTCGGTGTCGTCGTCGATCACCGACACGCGGACCGCGGGGCTCGACGTGGTGTCGATGCTGGCGCCCAGGTCCAGGGCGAACAGCACGTTCACCGGGCGGGCTCCGCGGGCCGCCTGCTCGTACACCCCGGCGAACCGCAGCACCCGCCAGCCCTCGTCGTCCCAGTGGTCCAGCAGCGCGGACCGGACGATGGGCGAGGCGGCCTGCCAGGCCACCGACTGCTCCAGCAGCTCGACGGAGGCGGCCACCGGCACCGGGCCGTCCGCCGCCCCGGCGAGCGGGTTGCCGAACAGCCGGATCCGCAGACGGCGCAGCGGCAGCAGCCACACGTGGTCGAGGTCGGCCGAGACCGCGCACAGCAGCAGCGCGGCCGCGACCGCGAACGCCGCCGACCAGCCGGGCCGCCGGGCCGCCTCGGTCCACCAGGGATCGGTGGCGGTCGCCGCCGCCGCGCCGCCCAGCAGCACCAGGCCGGCCCGGGCGAAGGACCGTACGCCGATGGGCCCTTCGGCCTTGGCGCTGCACCCGCAGGACGACTCGGGCGCCGTCGCCCGGGCGTAGCCGAGATAGCCGGTGAAGCCCGCGCCGAGCACCGCCGTGGCCACGCCCGGCAGCAGGGTGCCGGGAACGGCCAGCAGCGCCGCCGCGACGGCGAGTTCGGCCGCGCCGACCGCGCGGAGCGCGAGGCCGGCCCGCCGGCCGTCGTTGAGGACGCGCACCAGCACCGTGTTCGCGGCGAGTTGGGCGGTGCGGCGGCCGAACAGCTTGCCCGCGCCGGTCACCGCGAGCAGCAGCCCGCACACCAGTGGGGCGAGGTCGGAGACGATCGGGATCATGGCACCGTCCTCTCAGTGGCCGACGGTGACGCGGGCGATGTCGATCGCGTCGTCCGCGGGCCGCCACGCGCCGAGGATCTGCGCCGACTGGCCGATCCGCACCCGCGACAGGTCCGAGGTCAGGGCGCCGCCCAGGTAGGAGGCGGTGGTGGTGTCCGCGACGATGTGGCCGACCACGGCGTGGTCCTGCGCGCCGTGCGCCAGGTGCAGCCGGTCCTTCGCGATGCCCTTGACGGTGCAGTAGAGGTTGACGATGTTGACCCACACCGCGTCGGCGGCGATCGTGCCGTCGGGCATGTCGACACCGCGCGCGTACAGCCCGTCGCCGACCTGGATCTGGTCCGCGGTGGTCGTACGCAGCTTCCAGATGCTGGTGGCGTTGGTGAGCTGGATCAGGTGCTGGTCGCCGTGGGAGCCGGCGACCTCCAGCACGCTGCCCTTGATCTGCGTGATCCGCCCCTCGGCGAACGCCGACCTGGAGATCGCCGGGTCCAGCGACGGCATGGGCGCGGCGAACGCGGCGTCCGCGTCGAGGCCGCCGAGCGCGGAGGCGCCCACGATGGTGGCGCCGCCGAGCGCGGCCGTGGTGAGGAAGCGCCGGCGGTCCAGGCCGCGGCGCCCCGGGTCGTTCTGACGGTGGCTCATCTCGGTGTGCTCCTTCCTGGTGGGGGGTCGGCGGTCACTCGTAGATGTAGACGGGCAGCTTGCCCGAGCTGAGGTTCCCGATCGCCGAGAAGGCGGCGGGCGTGAGGTCGATGACGCGGTTGGTGCGGCAGGCGCCGTTGCAGCACGTGGACTCGCCGCAGAAGCTCTGCGTGCGCGGGCCGCAGTCGGAGACGGTGACGCACACGGTGGCGCCGGAACACTGGTGCTTGACGTTCATCACCGAGCCGCAGCCGCGGCGCGCCATGTTCTCGCCGCACAGGTCGGGCCGGGTGATGTTCCAGCACGACTGGGAGGCGTTGGGCCAGGCGGCCTGGTGGGCGCTGGAGTTGCAGGTGCCGCAGGCGCCGCCGCCGGCGCTGCCGCAGGGCCCCCAGGCGCTCCCGCAGCAGAACCAGGTGGTCTCACCGGCCCACAAGCTGGTCGATCCGCAAGCCATGTCGAACTCCTTCACTGACACGCACGGAATGACCCGTGCATGACAAATCGGAAACGGCACAGCTCCGTCGTGGAGTGGGGGGCCGCGACGGACCGGGAAGGGAACTCCTGCTGCGCCGTACGTGTCGGATGAGTCGGCAGTGCAGGTGGAGCATCCGCCATGATGCGCGTTTCTACGCGCGTCCGCCAGAGGGGCGGACGGGCCGGAACGTATGCGTGTGCCCACGGGTGCCCACGGGTGCCCGCGTGTCTGCGCGGGTGTACACGGGCGACGTGAGCGGCGGGTGCGGCGGCCGGGAGCCGGCGGAGATCGGCACCCGCGTGGCCGAGTTCGCCGTCCGGTGCGCCGCGGGCCCGCGGCGCGCGGAGGGCTACCTGGCCGTCCGCTGAGTCTCGGGGGCGGCGCGCCCGACCGCCTCCACCAGCGGCAGGACCCGCGCCTCCACCCGCTCCCGCAGGGCGATCTCGGTGCTCGTGCGCACCACTCCCGGCAGCTGGATCAGCCGCTGGATGATGTCCTCCAGGTGGCCGTTGTCCCGGGCCACGACGCGGGTCAGCACGTCGCCGCCGCCGGTGATCGAGTGCGCCTCGATGATCTCCGGGATGGCCGCCAGCGCCCGGCCGACCTCGTCCAGGCGTCCCTGGGTGACCTCGATCCGGACGAAGGCCAGCACCGGGTGGCCGAGTGCCGCCGGCGAGATCCGCGGACCGGCGACCGCCGTCACCCCGTCCCGCTCCATCCGGTCCAGACGGGCCTGCAGCGTGCCGCGGGCCACACCGAGGATCCGGGCGTACTCGCGGACACTGGTGCGCGGCTGCTCCAGCACCAGCCGAAGGATCCTCGCGTCCAGGGCGTCGACGGGCATGGGCCACTGGTCCTCTCGTGGTCGGTGATCCAGCCTTCTCACCGTACCAATGGTCCAGCTCAGGACGCATCGTTTGAGCCATCACCCGGCCGGATGCTTTCCTGGTGGTGACGACGGCGTTGCGGGTCCCCGCAACGCCTTTGTCATGCCCGGCGGCACGAGCACGAGCACGAGTGCGAGTACGACGCCCGCGAGCCCGCCGTCCCGAGGCCCGGCCGACCGGAGCGCCGCTCACCGGAGCAGGGCCCTCCGCCGCCGGGGCAGCCGAACGAGACCGACCGCAGGAAACGACGCGAACAGGGGTGGAACCGCACAGGTGAAGAGGATGTTCGTCGCACCGGATCCCGGGCGCGCCCGGCTGCGCTTCGCGGCCCGTGCCCTGCTGGGCATCACGGCCGCCGTCACCGTGATCGCGCTCGCAGGCCTCCCCGCGCCCGCGGCCTGCGCCGGCGGGCTCGCCGCGCTGCTCGCCTTCTTCACCGTCGCCGACCCGACCGTGCGGCGGCAGGCGGTGACCACCGCGCTGCTGCCCGTCGTGGGACTCCCCGTGCTCGCCGCCGCGGCGTGCCTGCACCCGTACCCCCTCGCGCGGGACGCCGCCTTCGTCGCCGTGGTCGGCGCCGGCGTCTACGCCAGACGCTGGGGGGCGCGCGGCCACGCGCTCGGCGTCTTCGCCTTCATGATGTTCTTCGTCGCGCAGTTCCTGCACGCCGTCCCCGGCGACCTGCCGGAACTGGCCACCGCCCTCGGCATGGGCCTCGGCTGCGCCGTGACCGTCCGCTTCGGCCTGTGGTGCTACGAGCGCGGCAGCGCGCCGCCGCCCGCCGTCGACCTGCCGCTGTCGCGCGGGCTGCGCCGGCCCACCACCCGCCAGGCCGTCCAGGCGGCGACGGCCGCGGCGGCCGCGCTCGCGCTCGGCGCGGCCGTGTCGGCCGACCGCTGGTACTGGGCCGTGGCCGCCACCTGGTGGATCTTCGTCAACACGGCCTCCCGCGGCGAGACCCTGGTCCGCGGCTTCCGCCGGGTCCTGGGCACCGCGGCGGGCATCGCCGCCGGATTCGCGCTGGCGATCCCGCTGCACGGCGCGACCGTGCCGTCCCTGCTCCTGGTCGCCGCGTGCGTCTTCGGCATCTTCTACAGCGCGCAGGTCTCCTACAGCTGGATGACGTTCTTCGTCACGGTCATGGCCGGCTCGCTCTACGGGCTGCTGGGCGTGCTGCACCCCGGCCTGCTGGCCCTGCGCATGGAGGAGACCGCGGCCGGCGCGCTCGCCGCCGCCGTCGCCGTGGTGCTGGTGCTCCCCGTCACCACGCACGCCGCCACCGACGCCTGGATCCAGCGCGCCCTGCACACCGTCCGGCAGGCGGCGGCCGGTCTGGAGGAGGGGCACGGCGCCGGGGTGGCCGCGCGGGCCGCGGAGCTCGACGTGGTCCTGGCCAAGGTGCGTGCTTCCGTCGCGCCGCTGGTCCATCCGCTCAGCCCGATGCGGGCCCGCCGCGCCCGCGCCCGGCGCGTGCTGGAACTGCTGGACGCCTGCGCCCACCAGGTGCGCGGCCTCGCCGAGACCGCCGCGCACCCCGGAGCGGGGCAGGACGAGCGGCTGCGCGCGGCCTGCCTGCGGGTGGAGCACGCGGTGCTCCGGCTCGTCGATCCGGCCGCCGCGGCTCCCGCCCCCGCCGCACCCCTGATGGCGCCCGCGGCCCCCTGCCCGCGCGCCGACCGCACCCTGGCCCACCTCCACGGCCTCGAGACGGCCCTGACCGCGCTGGCCACCCCGCTCCACACCGACCGCCGCGCCGCCCTGGCCGCCTGACGCTCGCGCTTGGCGTTCCCCGTCCGCACACGGCGTGCCGCCGCACGGCGTCGGATGCCGCGCCGGGCGGGCGTGCGGGCCCGATGCCGGTGCCGGCGTTCGATGCGCTGCCCCGCGTCGAATCGCGCCCCCACCGGCGGGGCTGGGCGCTCGCGCGCTGCCTGGCGCTGTGGCTGACACGGGGCGTCTGTTGCGGCGGGCGTTCCGTGCTGTCCCGCGGCCGACGACGGTGTGCGCCGTGCGCACGATCGCGCAGGCCCGCGGGGGCGGGCTTGTTCGCTGAGCCGATGCCGGGACCGGCCCGGTGCGCCGCGCCGGACGGCGCCCGGCTCCGGCGCCTCGACGGCCGCGTCCGTCTCGCTCGGCGTGGTGAGGCGATCCGCGCCCCCTGCCCGCGGGTTGGGGCCCATGCGTCGCCGGCTGCGTCGTGGCGGACGCGTGGCCCCCTCCATGCGCCAGGCTCGCCCCCGCGCGCCGATCCGTGCCCCAGCGCCGGGGATCGTGCGACCGCTTTCCGGCCAGGGACCGCGCCGTTGGCGTCGAGGGGCGTCGACGCTGGGTGGTGGGGCACTGAGGACCGCGGGAGGCGCGGTGCGGGGTGCGGAAAGGACCGCCGGGGACCTGTGGGAAGGGGGCCGGGGCGGCCCCGGAGGGCGCGTCGGAGTGGGGGATGGGACCCGGGGGCGACGTAAGGGGCGTCACGTACTACTCTCAGCCGCCGTACAGACATCGGGCGGAAGAGGTACGGCAGTGGCCGGGCACGCTTATATCGGGTCGTTCACGTCTGCGGGGGGCCACGGGCTCACCGCGGCCAGCGTGGACCCGGACACGGGAGCGCTCACCGCGCTCGGGGACACGGCCGAGGTCCCCAACCCCTCCTTCCTCACGCTGTCCGCGGACGGGCGCACCCTCTACACCGTGAGCGAGACCGAACCCGAGGGCGCCGCCGCCGCGTTCTCGCTGGCCGACCCCGCCAAGCCCGCACTGCTGGGCACCCCCGTGCCGGTCCGCGGCGGCTCACCCACGCACCTGACGGTCCACCAGGGACACCTGCTCACCGCCAACTACGCGGCGCCGGGCAGCGTCACCGTGCTGTCGCTCAAGGACGACGGCGCGCTCGGCGAGGTCCGCTCGGTGCTGGAGCACGAGGGCGACGGGCCCAACCGCGAGCGGCAGGAGGGCCCGCACGCGCACGCCGTGCTGCCCGACCCCACCGGTCGCTGGGCGGTCAGCGTCGACCTCGGCACGGACTCGGTGCGGGTGTGCGAACTCGACGCCGCCGGCGGGGAGCTGGAGATCGAGCGGGAGCTGGGTCTGCGGTCCGGCATCGGCCCGCGGCACCTGGCCTTCCACCCCGACGGCGGCCACGCATACGTGATGAACGAGCTGGACTCCGTCGTCACCGTGTGCCGCTTCGACGCGGAGAAGGGCAGCCTGCGGCCGCTCGCCGAGGTGCGGGTCCTGCCCGACGGCAGCGCGGGCGAGAACTACCCGTCGGAGCTGGTGGTCTCGCCCGACGGCCGGTTCGCCTGGGCGGCCAACCGCGGCCACAACAGCATCGCCGTGCTCACCCTCGACGAGACCGGGGAGCGCATGGAACTCGTCGACACCGTGAGCTGCGGCGGCGACTGGCCGCGGCACCTCACCCTCGACCCGTCCGGCACCCGCCTGTACGCCGCCAACGAGCGCTCGGGCGACGTCACCTGGTTCGACGTCGACCCGGACACCGGCATCCCCAAGCAGGCCGGCTCGCTGGCGCTGCCCGCCGTGTCCTGCGTCGTCTTCGCCTGAGGCACCCGCCGGGCGTACGGCTCCGGACCGCGGAACGGCCGCGGCCGGCCTCCCCTCGGGGAGGCCGCCCGCGGCCGTTCGTGTCCGTGCCGCGGCCGGGCCGGGCGGCGTGCCTTACTGCCGGGCCTGCGCGCCCTGCGGCGCCGGCTGCGAGATGCCGAGCGCCGAGGCGTACTGCGTGACGACCAGCTTGCCGACCGCCGGGTACGGGCCGAGCGCGTCCGCGCCCGAGCAGCCGGCCTCCGCGGCCGCGGTGTGCAGCAGCTGCGGCGCGATCTCCGGGCCGATGAGGCAGGGCGCGAGGGCGAGCGTGCCGGAGCCGGAGGCGCGCAGCTGCTCCGCCGCGTGCGCGATCGCGCCGTCCTCGTCGAGCGCGGCCGCGAGCACCGGCACGGCGAGCCGTGCGGCCAGCAGCAGGCCGGTGACGCCGGCCGCCTGCGCGGCCTCCTCGCCGCCCACGGTCGCCAGGATGATGCCGTCGGCCGCGGTGGCCACGGTGAACAGCCGGGCCCGGTCGGCACGCGCCAGACCGGCCTCGGACAGCCGCACGTGCAGCGCCTCCGCGAGCAGCGGGTGCGGGCCCAGCACGTCGGTCAGTTCGACCTGCGCCTTGCTGTCGGCGATGGCCTGGCGGACACGCCGCAGTACCGACGCCTCGGGGCCGGCCAGCAGCGGGACCACGACGGCGGAGGTGTCGTCGCCGGTCCGCTCCGCGGCGACCTGGTCCAGGACGCTGCGCAGCGACGGGAACTCCACGCCCTCGGCGTCGGTGTCGTCGCCGTCGACGAAGGCGATCCGCGGGTGGAGACCGGACAGCTCGGAGCGGGCGATGCTCACGACTTCCTCGGCCAGGCTGAGCGCCGCGGCGGTCGGGGTGCCGGGGACGGCCAGAACCAGCACCGGCGCGCCCTCGGGCGCGGCCAGCGCCTCCGGTCGGCGGTGTCGACCGGGCTGGCGCGGACGCGGCATGCGTACGGGGAGGCCGGAGGAGGGCCCTGGTGCAGTGCTCATGGCGTCGCATGCTAACGCCTCGCGCCGTCCCGATGTTCGCCCGGGTACGAGGAAGGCCGCGGCTGTCCGGAACTGTCCGATTCCTCGGGCGCCCGGTGGACACGTTCGGTCAGCAACCGAGTCTGACCTGTACACATGGGCCGCAGCGGACTCGCCCGCCCCCCGCTCACCGGGGCTCCGCGACGGGGTTGCGGAAGGTCCCCGGGGCCCCGCGGGCCGCTGTGACGCACGGGCCGCAGTGAGTCCCGTGATACCGCACGACGGGACGTGATGCCGGGAGTGCCCCGATGTGCCGGGCGCCTGCCCGGAGTTGACGAGCCGGCTCCCGCCGGCCGTGCGGGTGCCGCCGGCCGTGCGACGGCGATGCGGGTGGCGCGTGTGCCGCTGGTCGTCCGACGGCTGTCCGTGCGCAGTCGGCCGCCCAAGGGGTGTCCGTGCGCAGTCAGTCGTCCGATGTCTGTCCGCCCGCCTCGGGCAGTCCCGCTCTACCCGTCAGCCGTCGTGTCCGTGACCGTCAGCATCGCGCCGTCCACCGGCAGGGTCAGCGCGGAGCGGTGGAGGGCGGCGGCGATCAACAGCGCGCCGTCGAGCGGATCGCCGGCCGCGGGGAGCAGCTCGGCGTCGGGGAGCAGCCACTCGGCCTGGTCGCGCAGCGGGCCGAGCAGCGGTTCGCCCATTCCGAACAGCCCGCCGGTCAGGGCCACGTCGACCGGCTCCGGGCCGGGACGGACCGCGGCGGCCGACTCCAGGATGTGGGTGGCGGCCCGGCGCAGGATGTCCGAGGCCACCGGATCCTCGGCGGCGCAGCGCGCCACCTCCGGCGCGAACGAGGCCAGGACGTTGGGCCGGTCGGGCCGCGGGTACAGCCGCCCGGGCAGCGTGGCCGCGGGCCCGAACTGCTTCTCGGCGCGGGCCAGCAGGGCCGTGGAGCCGCCGGCCCGGCCGTCGTGGGCCCGCATCGCCGCGTCCAGGCCCTCGCGGCCGATCCAGGCGCCGCCGCCGGCGTCGCCCAGCAGATGGCCCCAGCCGTCCGCGCGCCGCCAGCTCGTGCCGTCGGCGGAGACGCCCAGCGCGATCATTCCGGTGCCCGCGGCCACCACGACGCCCGGCCGCAGGCCCAGTGCCCCCGCGTAGGCGGTCACGGCGTCGCCGGCCAGGGCGAGCCGCCGCACGCCGAACGCCCCGGCCAGCGAGGCCGGCAGCCGCTCCCGCAGGTCGTCCCCGAGCGTGGCCATGCCGGCCGCACCCACGCACGCGGCCGCGATCCGCCCGGCGCCCGCGCCCCGCATCAGCCGGTCGGCCAGCGGTGCCACGAGCGCGAGCAGGGCGTCCGCGTCGATGCCCCGCTCCCCGGTGACCGCGGGGTGCGGGGACGCGGCGCGCTCCGCCGTGGCGGGGGCGCCGCCCGCCGGCGCGAGGGCGACCCGCACCCCCGAGCCGCCCGAGTCGACGGCGAGGACCCAGGCGGAGTCGGTTTCCGGCACGCTCAGCCCAGCCCGCGCGAGTCCTGCTTGAGCGCGGTGTCCACGGTCAGCGCCGAGGCGACCACCATGCTGAGCAGCGGGTCGGCGAGCTGGCGGTGGATCTGCAGCACGTAGTTGTCGGCCGTGGTGAACATCGTCTTCGCGAAGCCCTCCCACGTCTTGGTGATGCGGGCGATCTCCGTCTCCGTGTGGTCCACGATGGCGAAGTTCCAGGCGCGCCAGTTCTCGGCCTTGATCGCGCCGATCTTCTGGCCGTTGTACATGAACGCGAAGTTGATCTTGCCGATCGCGTTCTGCTGCACGATCTCGCCGAGCGGCTCGCCGTTGGCGCGGTGCACCAGCACCTTGGACTTGATGAACTTCGCCGGGCGGGTCAGCACCAGCTGCGGCTGGCCCTGCGCGTCCCGGACCTCCAGCTTGTGCGTGAGGAACTGGTCCACGCTGGAGACGAAGCGCAGCACCTTCTTCGCGGTGCTCTGGCCCACCTCGACGACCGAGCCGAGGGTGCGGCCCTGCTGGTCGAACACGCTGTACTCGTTGACGAGCTCGATCAGCTTGGCCTTCTGGTTCACCACCAGGATCGGCTCGGTGAACAGGGTGCCGCCGCCGAAGCCGGTCGGCGCGACTCCGGCCTGCTGCTGGACCTGCCGCTGGATCTTCGACGGATCCGGCGCACCGCTGACGTTCACCTCCCAGGCGCTCCCGCCGCCCGGCTGGGCCTGCTGCGGTACCTGACCCGGGTTGGTGTGCTCGGTCCACTGGGCGCCGTCCCAGTACCGGAGCAGGTTCGGAGTGCCCTGCGGGTCGGCGTACCAGCCGGCCGGAGTATTCGAATGCGTCGTCACCCGCGAAGCGTACCGAAGGGGTGACGCGTCAGGGGAGGCGCCAGTCCACCGGCTGCGCGCCCTGGCGGGCCAGGAGTTCGTTGGTCCGGCTGAACGGGCGCGAGCCGAAGAATCCGCGGTCGGCGGACATGGGGGAGGGGTGCGCCGACTCGATCGCCGGGAGCTCGCCGAGCAGCGGCCGCACGTTGCGGGCGTCGCGGCCCCACAGGATCGACACCAGCGGGCGGCCGCGGGCGGCCAGCGCCCTGATGGCCTGCTCGGTGACCGGCTCCCAGCCCTTGCCGCGGTGCGCGGCCGGGCGCCGGGGCGCGGTGGTGAGCGCCCTGTTGAGCAGCAGCACGCCCTGCTCGGTCCACGGCGTCAGGTCGCCGGTGGACGGCCGCGGCAGCCCGAGGTCGGAGCCGAGCTCCCGGTAGATGTTCTCCAGGCTGCCCGGCAGCGGCCGCACCTCGGGAGCGACGGAGAAGCTCAGCCCCACCGCGTGGCCCGGCGTCGGGTACGGGTCCTGGCCGACGATGAGCACCCGCACCTCGTCGAACGGCTGCTGGAACGCCCGCAGCACGTCGGGTCCGGCGGGCAGGTAGGTGCGGCCGACGGCGATCTCGTCACGCAGGAAGGTCCCCATGGCGGTGATCCGGTCGGCCACCGGGTCGAGCGCCTTGGCCCAGCCCGCCTCGACGATCTCGTGCAAGGGTCGTGCAGTCACGATCCGTCACTCTACTGGCTCAACAGGGGTGCTGCGGACGGGGATCGGTGATCACGCCCGTCCCGGCCCGTTCGTCCCGCGGCCGCGCAGGCGCCGCCCTCACACGACGGCGGCCCGCACGCACAGCACGTCCGGCAGGTGGGCGACGGCCAGTTCCCAGCTGTCGCCCTGGTCGGCGCTGGCGTACACCTCGCCGTTGCGGTTGCCGAAGTACACCCCGCCGGGTGCCGCGTCGTCGGTGCACATCGCGTCCCGCAGGACCACGCCGTACGACGGGTCGTCCGGCAGGCCCCGCGACAGTGCCGTCCAGGTGCCGCCCGCGTCCTCGGTGCGGTACACGCGGCAGCGGTAGTCCGGCGGCATGCGGAACGCGTCGGCGCTGAGCGGGAAGACGTAGGCCACGCCGCCCCGGTGCTTGTGCGAGGCCACCGCGAAGCCGAAGTCGGCCGGCAGGCCCGCGGCGATGCTCGTCCACTTGGCGCCGCCGTCGTCGCTGCGGTACACCCCGCCGTGGTTCTGCAGATAGAGGCGGTCGGGATCCACCGCGTCCTGCGCGACCTTGTGCACGCACTGGCCGAACTCGGGATAGCGCTGCTCCTCCGGCAGGAACGTGGCCTGCACACCGGAGTTGGACGGCTCCCAGCTCGCGCCGCCGTCCTTCGAGCGGTACACCCCGCCCGTCGACACCGCCACGGTCACCAGATCGGGGTCGGACGGGTGGGTGACCACGGTGTGCACCGCCTGGCCACCGAACCCGGCCTCCCACTGCGGCCGCTGCGGATGGTCCCACAGGCTGCGGACGAGGCCGAAGGTCTCGCCGTCGTCCTCCGAGCGGAACAGCGCGCCGGGCTGGGTGCCGGCGTAGACGACACCGGGCGCGGCCGGGCCCGCCGGGTGCAGCTGCCACACGCGCTCCAGCGAGGTGCCGGTGTCCTCGGGGAACGTCACGGCGGGCCGGGCCGGTTCGTGCCACGAATCGCCGAGGTCGTCCGACCGGAACACCGAGGGGCCCCAGTGGGAGCTGTCCGCGCCGACCAGAAGGCGTGGCACCGCGCGGCGGGTGTCGATGCCCACCGAGTACACCGCCTGCATGGGGAAGTGCGGTCCGGTGAACCCCCAGCCCCCGTCCCGCCGCCGGCCCAGGAACAGGCCCTTCTGGGTGCCCACTGCGAGCAGCACGTCGTCCATGACGTCCTCACCTCCGCGTTGCGATGTGCTCGACGTCACAGAGTCTGCACCCACCCACCGACAACGCGTCCCCTTTGCGGGTGTTTCCACGGATCGGGTGGCGGGGTGGCGGGGTGGCGCGGTACGGGAGGCGGGTGGGGGCGGCGCCGGACGGGAGCCCCTGGGGCGGGAGTCCGGCGCCGTGGTCCGCGGGCCCGGCGGGTCAGGAGGCGGCGGGCCGCGGGAACGCGCGGGCGTACTGCGGCGGCACCGCGGGGCCGGCCGTCACGCCGAGCTCCTGCGCGGCATGCAGCGGCCAGGACGGCTGGCGGAGCAGCTCCCGGGCGAGCAGCACCGCGTCGGCCTGGCCGGTGCCGACGATCGTCTCGGCCTGCCGCGCGTGCGTGATCTCGCCGACCGCGGCGACCGGCAGGTCCGTCTCCGCCTTGACGCGGGCCGCGAACGGCACCTGGTAGCCGGGGCCCGTCGGGATGCGCGCGCCCGCCGCGTTGCCGCCGGTGGACACGTCCAGCAGGTCGACTCCGCGCACCGTCAGCTCCTTGGCGAGCCGCACGGTCTCGTCGGCGGTCCAGCCGCCCTCCTCCAGCCAGTCCGTGGCCGAGACGCGGAAGAACAGCGGCAGTTCGTCCGGCCACACCGCGCGCACGGCGTCCACGGCCTCCAGCGCGAAGCGGATCCGGTTCTCGAACGAGCCGCCGTAGCCGTCGGTGCGGCGGTTGCTGTGCGGGGAGAGGAACTGGTGGATCAGGTAGCCGTGGGCCCCGTGCAGCTCGGCGACCTGGAAGCCGGCCAGCAGCGCGCGCCGGGCCGCGGCCGCGAACTGTTCGACGACCTCGGCGATGCCCTCCTCGGTCAGCTCGTCGGGGACGGGGTGCCCGTCGGCGAACGGCACGGCGCTGGGGCCCAGCGTCCGCCAGCCCTCCTCGCCGCCGAACAGCGGCGCGCCGCCCCGCCACGGCCGGTCGGTGGACGCCTTGCGCCCGGCGTGGGCGAGCTGGACGCCGGGGACCGCGCCCTGCTCCTTGGCGAAGCGGGTGATCCGGGAGAACGCCTCGACCTGCGCGTCGTTCCACAGGCCGACGTCGGCGGGGCTGATCCGGCCCTCGGGGCTGATCGCGGTCGCCTCGGTGAGGATCAGGCCGGCGCCGCCCGCGGCCCGCGCCCCGTAGTGGGCGAAGTGCCAGTCGTTCGGCACACCCTGATCGGGCCCGCTGGGGGCGGCCGAGTACTGGCACATCGGAGCCATCCAGGCGCGGTTGCGGATGGTCAGGGACCGCAGGGACAGGGGCTCGAACAGGGCGCTCACGGCAGGTTCCTCCGGGCGGGGCGTCGGTACGGGGTCGCGGGGCACGGGGTGGCACCGCGGCTTCCTACGATAGGCATCGTAGTACGGCATCTGTCAAACTACGAAGGACGTCGTAGTATGGCCTTCATGACCTCCTCGGCCCCCGGCTCCGCTGCCACCGCCCGACCGGGCATCTCCCACCCGGCCCCCGCCCGGCCGGACGCCGACGTCCCCGCCGGTGGCCGGCACCTGGAGCACCCCGACGTGGCGGACATCCGGCTCGAAGAGGTGCTGCACGCGCTCGCCGACCCCATGCGGCTGACCGTGGTGCGCCGGCTGGCCGCCGCCAGCCGCGACGTGACCTGCTCCGAAGTGCCGCTCCCGGTCAGCAAGTCGACCACCACGCACCACTTCCGGGTGCTGCGCGAGGCCGGCGTCATCTGCCAGGTCTACCGCGGCACGTCGAAGATGAACGGGCTGCGGCGGGCGGACCTCGACGCCCTCTTCCCGGGACTGCTGGAGCGCGTGCTCGCCGCGGCCGAGGCGCAGGAGCGCCGCCTCTCCCCGTCCTGACCGGCTGCCCCGGCCGCCGGTCCCGCCGCGCGCTCCGGGGTGCGAGCCGCGGCCGGCCCCGTGTCGCCCGTGTCCCCCGCGCCGGCTCCACGCCCCACACGCGGGGCTTCACGCCTCCCGTGCCGGCCCCACGTCCCGGGCCTCACGCCTCCCCGGCCGGCTCCAGGCCCGGCGCTTCCGCCGGGGGCTGCCCGGCCGACCAGGGGAGCTCGTAGCGCTGGAAGAGCTCCGCACGGAGCCGGGCCAGCGGCATCGGCGCGCCCGGCAGCAGCAGGGCCACCGTGGCGCCCATCAGCAGCGCCCGCAGCAGGCGGTACTCCTCCTCGGGCTGCTCGGCGCCCCATCGTTCCACCGTGTCCCGCAGCAGGAACGCCAGGCGCTGCTGCTCCGGGCACTGGATGAACCCCTCCTCCTGGAGGATCGAGGCCATGTGCGTGCGCATCAGCGTCGTGTGCGTGCGGGTCAGCGTGAGGATCGCGTCGATGGCCCGGGCCAGCAGCTCGTCGCCGTTCTCGGCGCGCGGCTCGCGCTCCAGGGCCTCGGACAGCTCGCTGTGCATCAGGCGGTGCACCGCCGACTGCAGCAGTGCCCGCTTCCCCGAGAAGTAGTACGAGACCAGTCCCCGCGCGGAGCCCGCGCGCCGGCTGATGTCCCCCAAGGTCGTGGCCTCGTAGCCGCGTTCCTCCACCAGTTCGACCGTGGCCTGCAGGAGCCGCTCGCGCGAGCGCTGACGCATGGCTTCATTGACGGAAGCGCTTCGAGGGGACATGCTTTACTCCTGCGTTGACTGGCTCGGAGCCAATATACTCAGCGCGACCCTCCGGACCACGGTCCACGAGGGAACGGGACGTTTGCCGGCCCCGGCGACGCGGGGGATCGTCGGGGCCGGCATCCGCTCCCCGGACACGTCTCCCGGACATCCCGGCGCCGCAGCGATCACCGCGGCCATCCTCCCGGACGCGGCGCGCCTCCCGCCCGCGACCCCGCGCTCCCCGGTCCCCGCCGTCCGCCGCCGATCCCACCCGCGGACTTCCCGAACGCGCCGCCGCGCGACCGCGGTCGCCCCTGCCGGCGCGGCCCCGTCATGTCAGGGCGTGCAGACCGGGACCGAAGGCGATGATCAGCGGCACCGCAGGAACCAGCAGCGCGCACGCGCTGACCCGGAGGCGGCGGGCCAGCGGCAGCCGCGGCGCGGCGTCCAGCAGGCGGTGCACCCGCCCCTGGAGCGCGCCGTCGGGACTCGTGCCGGGGCCGAACACCCCGCGCTCCTCGTTGAGTTCCACGAGCGCCAGCGCGGTCGTCAGCCGGCCGAAGCGGCGGGAGGCGGTGTCGTCCGCGGCGAGTTCCACCAGGTGGTGCACCTGATCGCGGAAGGCCGCGAAGACCGGAACCTGCGGGAAGCCCCCGGCCAGCGCCCCCGCGCAGTGCAGCAGGACGTCGTGGCGGGCCCGGGCGTGCCCCTGCTCGTGGGCCAGCACCGCGTCCAGCTGGCGCCCCTTGAGGCGTCGCAACGCCCCCGTCGTGACGACCAGTTGACCCTCGGCGCCGGACAGCCACCAGGCGTCGGGGCGGGCGTCCTCCAGGACCACGAGCCGTTCGCCGGGCGGCACCGACTCCTGCGGCAACCGGGGTGCGCGGACCAGCAGTTCGGCATGCCGGTGGCGGCGCCTCGCGCGCGCCGCGCGGATCTCGCGGGTGAGCATCGCGGCCGTCCACACCCCGCCGAGGGCCAGGAAGGCGGCGAGCCAGCCGGCCCAGTGGCCGTAGTCCGACAGCCCGTAGGCCTCGACGACGCCGCTCGGCGCGAACGCGAAGACGTTGCCGCGGACCTCCGTCCAGGCGGCCGATCCGGCCAGTGCCATGGCCAGCACGCAGCACAGCAGCACGGCGGCGACCACGCACTGCCACACCCACAGGGCCAGCACCGGTTCGCGCTCCGGCCAGTCGGCACGGGAGAGCAGGCGCGGCGCCGTCGCCGCCGCGAGTGCGCCGAGTACCAGCAGCACGATCGCGACCGTCATGTCGGTCAGCCTAGGGACGGCGGCCACGCCGGGGTACGGGGCCCGACGGGATGTGACGCATCACTCACAGGAAGTGTCGGCCGTGGCGTCGCCGCCCCCGGGCCATGGGACGGATCCGTGGCCCGTCACATCATCAGGAGCATGGCCACCATGCCGAGGGCCATCGACACCCGGCAGGCGACGGCGACTTCGGGTGAATGCCGCAGGCGCACCGCGGCGGCCGCGCCGCCCGCCGCCGTGCCGTGGGCCGGCGCGGCGACCACCCGCGTGCCGGAGAGCAGGACGTATCCCGCGAAGTACAGCAGCAGCACGCCGGTCAGCGCGGGTGTGCCGGCGGCGTGGTGGCCGGCGTGGCCGCCGTGCGCACCGCCGGAGCCCGCCATGGACAGGGCCATGTAGGCCATCGCCGCCGAGCAGACGGTGTGGTGCAGCCGGTGGGTGCGGCGCCTGGCCACCGCATGGACGGCGGCGCACCCGAACACCGCGGCGAGCAGCGGCGCGACCCACGGCCCCGGCTCCCAGACGGACAGCGGCACCGCCATGACGGCCATCCCGGCGCCGGTGAGCGCCTCGTCCCTGGCCTCTCCCCTGACCAGGCACGAGGCGGCGGCGGCCATGCTCAGCGCCACCAGCAGCCAGGACACCAGCGGTGGTCCGTGCATCGCTGCCCCCGTCCGAGCCTGTCGCCGGCCCGTGTCCCTCGCGGCCGTCCGGGTCAGGCTTCCCGCGCCCGAGGGCGCACACCCACGCGCACGGGAGGCCCCGGGGGAGTGCGCGGCGGCGTGCCGCGCGCCCCGCGCTCCGGCCCGCCGCGTCCGGGTTCCGGCTCCCGCTCGCCGCCGACTGCGGGCCGGAAGATCCGTGCGACCTCCGCTCCCGTGGCCTGCCAGGCGCTGGTCGCCATGGCGGTGACGAGCGTCGCCGCGGCCGTCGCCGGCGCTGTCTCCGGATCTGGCATCAAGTCCCGCTGGAGCGGCGAGAGTTCGGGAGCGGCCGTGCCGGCCGAGGATATGGCCCGCTCGGGCCGCGCGGCCCGACCCCGCGGAAAGGGCGCCGGCCCGGCGCGGGCCCCGGCGCCGGACCGCTCCGGCCTCCCAGGCCGTCCCGTTCCGGCGGCCTCCGCACCCCGGGCCGCTTCGGTAGCCTGACCGGCATGGACATCGCCGCTCAGCCCACCTTCCGTGCCGCGCGCCCCGACGACGTGCCCGCGCTCGTCACCCTGATCGAGTCCGCCTACCGGGGCGACGCGAGCCGGGCGGGGTGGACCACGGAGGCCGACATCCTTCAGGGGCAGCGGACCGACCCCGAGAGTGTGCTCGCCGTCATCCACAAGGAGAACAGCCGGCTGGTCGCGGTCGAGAGCGCGGGCGAACTGGTGGCCTGCTGCCAGCTCGAACACCGCGGTGAGCACGCGTACTTCGGGATGTTCGCGGTGCGTCCCGCGCTGCAGGGAGCGGGCCTCGGCAAGCTGATCATCGCGGAGGCCGAGCGGTTCGCCCGCGACGAATGGGGCGTGGCCGAGATGCACATGACGGTCATCTCGGTCCGCGAGGACCTCATCGCCTGGTACGAGCGGCGCGGCTACGAGCGCACCGGCCGGACCAGCCCGTTCCCGTACGGCGACGAGCGGTTCGGGCTGCCGACCCGCGACGACCTCGAGTTCGAGCTGCTGACCAAGCGCCTGGCCTGACCCCGGGCCGGACCGCCGCGGGAACGGCGGTCCGAAGAGGTCCCGGTCCGGACGGCTCCGCGCCGGACTGACCGGGGCCCGGGCCGGTCAGGACGCCTCAGGCGGCGGGTTCCCCGGGCAGGTCGGTGGCGGCGCCGTCCAGTCCGAGCGCCCGCGCCACCGCCCAGTCCTGCGCGGAGTTGACGGTCCACGCCATCACGGCGATCCCGGCGGCGTGGCAGCGGTTCACCGTGTCCAGGTTGAGCTGGGTCAGGTCCAGGCTGACCAGGCGCGCGCCGACGGCCTGCGCGCGGGGCACGATGTGCGGCCCCAGGTCGCTCGCGACCAGCACCGTGCGGATCTCCGGCAGCAGCGCGTGCATCTCGGCGAGCGCCTCGTCGTGGAACGACAGCACGCTGACCCGGTCCACCGCGCCGCGCTCGCGCAGCACCTCCGCCAGCACCCGCGCGGCGTCCACGTCCTTGATCTCGGCCTGCAGCGGCCGGTCCACCGCGTCGAGCACCTCCTCGAAGACCGGCACCCGCTCGCCGAGCCCGGCGTCCAGGTGCCGGATCTCCTCCAGCGTGAGGTCGCGGACGGCGCCGTTGCCGTCGGTGGTGCGGTCGACGTCGGGGTCGTGCATGACGATCAGCGCGCCGTCCTTGCTCAGGTGCAGATCGAGCTCGATCTGGTCCACGCCGGCCTGTTCGGCGCGGCGGAAGGAGCGCAGTGTGTTCTCCGGCTCGACGCCCATGACGCCGCGGTGACCGACGGTGAGGAAGCTCATGTCCCGACCCTAGCGAGCGCGGGCGACGCCGGGCCCAACACGCCGTGACGGCCCGGCGTCGCATGCCGGAGCCGCCCGCCGGGACGGCCGCCGAGCGGCCGGGGGATGGCGGGAGGGGATGCCGGAGGGATGTCGGAGGACGCCCGGGATGACGGCGGCCAGAGTAGTCGCAGTCCGAGGATTGTGCGCGTTTTCCTCGCCCGTTCCGGGGAACTCGCAGGAAAAAAACCGGCCCCACCCCCATGTTGCCGCACGATCTCCGCCGGCTCCCCTTGATCCTGACGTGCTGTCGCAGATACCGTGGTCTGGACGACAGGTTCTTTTGTGGAGGAGGGGTCATGAGTGAAATTCTTTTGCCGACGGCGCACGGTGGGAGCGGTACGTCCGGCGAGGGAGTCACCGGCCACCCCCAGTGGGCAGTGCTGAAGCAGGCGGTCGAGGCCATCCGGCCGTGGCAGCGCAAGGACGGCTCGATCGACTTCGAGGCCGAGCACGCGCCCAGCCGCGACGATGCCGCGAAGACGCTGGGCCGCGTCGTGGACGCGGTCGAGCAGCTGTCGCCCGAGCTGCCCCATGACGCCGACTACCACCGCGCCCTGGTGGCCGATCTGGGCCGCTGGGCCGCGGGCGGCTTCGGCGTCCCGGACTTCCTGGACTCGCTGCTGGCCTTCCAGCCGGCCGAGAAGCGCCAGGACGGCCTGCAGCACCTCGTCGTCTTCCCGATGTACACCCAGAACGGCAACCCGGACCGCAACCTGGAAGCCGTGGTGTTCACCGTCGTGTGGCCGGAGTGGCTCGCCGAGCTGGAGCGCACCCGCTACGACAACCCGATGTTCGTGCCGATCACCTTCGCGGACTTCACCCCGGGTTACGACACCAACTCCGCCGTGCTGTTCCCGGAGACCGTGGCCGTCCGCCAGGCGCCCGAGCGCTGGACCTGGGGCGCGATCTTCTGCGACCGCGAGGCCGCCCGCTTCCGCGCGGTGACCGCTGCCGCCGTCGACGTCCTGGGCCTGGAACTGCCCGAGGACGCCGCCCGGCTCGTCGAGGACCAGGAGCTGGCCCAGCAGACGTACGTGCTCTGGGACATGATCCACGACCGCACCCACAGCCACGGCGACCTGCCGTTCGACCCGTTCATGATCAAGCAGCGGGCCCCGTTCTGGATGTACGGCCTGGAGGAGCTGCGCTGCGACCTGACGACCTTCAAGGAGGCCGTCACGCT
This sequence comes from Actinacidiphila rubida, assembly GCF_900110255.1. Classification (GTDB taxonomy): domain Bacteria; phylum Actinomycetota; class Actinomycetes; order Streptomycetales; family Streptomycetaceae; genus Actinacidiphila; species Actinacidiphila rubida. The sequence goes on along the minus strand of NZ_FODD01000060.1, from coordinate 5,265 downwards.
GCAGGCCGAGGGGCACCCCATGGGTCTGGGCGTGCAGTACGCGATCCTCTTCGACCGGCTGTTCCGCTTCCCGGTCACCGGCGACCGCGTCCGCAACTACGACGGGCTCGGCGGCCAGCTGCTGTTCGCGTACCTGCACAAGCACGACGCCGTACGCTGGACGGACAACACCCTGCACATCGACTGGGAACGCGCACCGCAGGTCACCAACCAGCTCTGCGCCGAGATCGAGACGCTCTACCGGGACGGCATCGACCGCCCCAAGCTCGTGCACTGGCTCGCCGCCTACGACCTGGTCGCGTCGTACCTCTCCCCGAATCCCGGCTCGGTCTGGGCCAAGGGTCCCGAGGCACTGGACCTGTCGCTCCCGCCGCGCAAGCTGGTGGACGACGTGCTGCCGGACGAGTTTCCGCTCAGCATGTTCTACGAGGCCCTTGCGAAGAAGCTCCGCGAGGTGATCGCCTCGACCAAGGGAATCACCGGCGACAGCGCACTGCGGGGCGCCGCGTGACCGGTGCGGGCGAGGAGGCGGAGATGACGACGGACACCTACACGGGCGGACTCGACGGCGCGGTGATCGCGGTGGCCGGGGCCGGCGGACCGGCCGGGCGCGCGGTACTGCAGCGGCTGGCCAGGGCCGGCGGCCACGTGGTCGCGGCCGACGCCGATCCCGGACGGCTCGCCGAGTCGGTCGACGCGGCGCGCTACGACGCGGGCGGTGCCGACATCACCGGCGAGATCGTGGACCTGCTCGACCTGGAGGCCACCCAGGACTGGGCCGCCAGGATCGAGAAGGACCACGGCCGGGTGGACGGCCTGGTGCACCTGGTCGGCGGCTGGCGCGGATCCGCGTCCTTCCCGGAGACCGAGCTGTCGGACTGGGACGCGCTGCACAGCCTGCTGATCCGCACCGTGCAGAACACCTCGCTGGCGTTCCACGACGGCCTGATGCGCAGCCCCGGCGGCCGGTACGTGCTGATCAGCGCGGCCGGCGCCAGCGCCCCCACCGCGGGCAACGCCGCCTACGCCGCCGCCAAGGCCGCGGCCGAGGCGTGGACGCTCGCGCTCGGCGACTCCTTCCGCAAGCTCGGCCCCGAGGACGGCCCCACCGCGGCGGCCACCGTCCTGGTGATCAAGGCCCTGGTGCACGATGAGATGCGGGCCCAGCGCCCCAACGCCAAATTCGCCGGCTTCACCGACGTCCACGACCTCGCCAACGCGATCGCCGACGTGTGGAACACAAGCCCCCAGGAAGTGAACGGGACCCGACAGTGGCTGACGCCCCGACCGTGACCGAACAGCCCTCTTCGGACGGCACCGACAGCACAGGCGGCACCGACGCCGTCCGTCGCCACGACCCGCGGGTGCGCGGATTCGCCAGCGACAACTACGCGGGAGTGCACCCCGAGGTGCTCGCCGCGATCGCCCTCGCCAACGGTGGCCACCAGGTCTCCTACGGCGAGGACGTCTACACCGCCCACCTGCAGGAGCTCTTCCGCACGCACTTCGGCCCCACCGCCGAGGTGTTCCCGGTGTTCAACGGCACCGGGGCGAACGTGACAGCCCTGCAGGCGGTCACCGAGCGCTGGGGCGCGGTGATCACCGCCGAGTCCGCCCACATCAACGTCGACGAGTGCGGGGCGCCCGAGCGGGTCGGCGGCCTCAAGCTGCTCACCGTCGCCACCGAGGACGGCAAGCTCACCCCGGAGCTGATCGACCGCCAGGCCTACGGCTTCGACGACGAGCACCGCGCCCAGCCGCAGGTCGTCTCGATCACCCAGACCACGGAACTGGGCACCTGCTACACGCCCGAGGAGATCCGGGCGATCTGCGACCACGCGCACCAGCTCGGCATGACCGTGCACATGGACGGCTCCCGCATCGCCAACGCGGCGGCCACCCTGGGCGTGCCGCTGGCGGCCTTCACCACGGACGCCGGGGTCGACCTGATCTCCTTCGGCGGCACCAAGAACGGCCTGCTCCTGGGGGAGTGCGTCGTGGTGCTCAGTCCGGAGCGGGTCCGCTCCATCCGGTACCTCCGCAAGATGTCGATGCAGCTCGCGTCCAAGATGCGGTTCGTGTCCGTGCAGTTCGAGGCGCTGCTCGCCGGTGACCTGTGGCTGCGCAGCGCCTCGCACGCCAACGCCATGGCGCGCCGGCTGGAAGAGGCGGTCCGCGGGATCGACGGCGTCACCGTGCTGCGGCCGGTGCAGGCCAATGCGGTCTTCGCGCTGCTGCCCCGCGAGGTGAGCGAGCGCCTGCAGAAGCGCTACCGCTTCTACTTCTGGGACGAGGCGACCGGCGAGGTGCGCTGGATGTGCGCCTTCGACACCACGGAGGCGGACGTGGACGGCTTCGCGGCGGCCATCGCCGAGGAGATGGCCGGCTGAGAGGACGCGGTCTCCGGGGCCGCGGTCATGGAGACCGCGGCCCCGGAGGATGCACCTCGGATGCTGCATGAATATGCGGTGAAGCGTAATTGTATTGCCGCCCGGGTCGGCGGCCGCCTAGGCTCCGCGTCATGGAGCTGATCGCAGCGGCTGCCGACCCGGCCGCCTATCTCGCGGACGATGACGCCGTCGACCACCGGCACCCCCTCGTCAGGACGATCGCGGCCCGCCTGCGTGCCCTCGCCCCCGACGCGTATGACTATGCGAAGACGGCATACGGGTTCGTCCGCGACACCGTGCCCCACTCCGCGGACGCGGGCGATCCGCGGGTCACCTGGCGCGCCTCCGACGTCCTCGGCCGGCGCACCGGGATCTGCCACGCCAAGTCCCACGCGCTGGCCGCGCTGCTGCGGGCCGAGGGCATCCCGGCCGGGTTCTGCTACCAGCGGCTCACCGAGGACGACGGCAGCGAGCCGGTGCTGCACGGGCTCAACGCCGTGCTGCTGCCCGGCCGCACGCACTGGTCCCGGATCGACGCCCGCGGCAACATCCCCGGCGTCGTGGACGCCGCCTTCTCGCTGGACGAGGAGCGGCTGGCCTGGCCGGTCCGCCCGGAACTGGGCGAGGCCGAATCCCCGGTGGTGCACGCCGCACCGCCGCCGCACCTCCTCGCCGCGCTCCAGGCGGCCCCGGACCGGGCACGGCTGGTCCTGCCCGCCGACCTGCCCTCCTGACGCCTCCCGCGGACGGGTTCACGCGTGACCGCGGGAATCACCCCGCGCCTGCGGGTGCTGGACAATGCGGTGGAGGTCGCGGCCGGCGCGGCCGCGACGGGCGAGCGGAGGAACCACGTGCGGGGCGACGGCGACGGCGGGCGGCTGACCCCCGCCGAACTCGGCGGGGCGGGACTGGGGGAGCGGGCCACCCTCGTCCAGTTCTCCAGCGCGTTCTGCGCGCCGTGCCGGGCCACCCGGCGGGTGCTCGACGAGGTCGCCGGCATGGTGCCCGGCGTGCGTCACGTCGAGGTCGACGCCGAAGCGCACCTCGACCTCGTGCGCCGGCTGCACGTCGTCAAGACGCCCACCGTCCTCGTGCTGGACGCGGACGGCGCGATCGTGCGCCGCGCCGTCGGCCAGCCGCGCCGCGCGGACGTCATCGCGGCCCTCGGCGCCGCGGTCCTCCCGGCCTGAACAACCGCGCCCGGCACCCGTGTCCGACCCCCTCCCGGCACCGCGGCCGGCCGCCGGAGCGGCCGGACCCGCGGTGGATCGCAGGTGGAACCGCGGTCCAGCCCCGGATGTGACGGACATTCCATCTGCCGGACCTGCCTTGACGGGGTGCGCCTCGAATCGTCACTCTGACGTTATGTCCGATGATCTCCGTCTGCGCCCGCGTGCCGCCGCCCGCGGCGGGCATGCGCGCGCGTGGTGGTGTCCGCGCTGCTGAGCCGCACCACCCGCCGGCCGCACACCCGCCCGCTGCAGAAGGACATCCGGTGACCGCCACGACCGACCTCGGCGCCCATTCCGACCAGGCCGACGACCATGCTGCAGGCCGGCCGCACGCCCAAGCGGCGGGCAGGCCCCACCGCCCCGCGCCGCCCGCACCGCGCCGGCCGGGCGAAGGCCCGGACCCGGAGCAGCCCGGGCGGGACGGGCAACCGGGCCTCGACGCCGCGGTGTTCCGTGCGGCCTTCCGGCGCCACGCCGCCGGCGTCGCGGTCGTCACCGCGTCAGGCCCCGCCGGGCCGGTCGGCTTCACCGCGACCTCGCTGACCTCGGTCGCCGTCGAACCGCCGATGCTGTCCTTCGGTATCAGCGTCGGCTCGTCCTGCTGGCCCGTGGTGGCCGAGGCGCCGTACGTGGGGGTGCACATACTCGGCGAGCACCAGGAGGAGCTGGCCGCGCTGTTCGCGCGCAGCGGCGCCGAGCGGTTCGGCCCGGGCACCGCGTGGTCGCCCGGCCCGCACGGCGTGCCGGTGCTCGACGGGGTCGCCGCATGGCTGGTCGGCCGCGTCGCGGGCCGCGTGCCCGCCGGCGACCACCGCATCGTCGTCGCCGAGGCCGTCGCCGGCGACCCGCACGGCCCGGGCCGCCCGCTGCTGTACCACCAGGGCGGATTCCACCGTCTGGGGCACTGACCCGCCCCGCGTCCCCGACGCGCCGTCCACGTCCGCACCGCCCGCGCGAGCCGCCCGCAGGGGCGGGCCCGGGTCGGCCACCTCACACTGCGCCACGCTTGTGGGACGCGCCGGACGCGCGGTGTACTGACGAGTAATATTTCGGGCGAGGCCGTTGCTGCGTCCCGGCCGGGTGCCGCCGCCGCGGGCGCCTATGCTGCCATTCCGGGGCACATCCCGGGCCTCGTGGTGAGCCCGGTCCGGTCCGGGGCAGTGGACGTAGACGTGCAGGACGAAGCAGCAGGACGAGCAGTAGGAGTGCTGGCGTGAGCTTGAGGATCGTTGTGGCTGTGAAGTATGTGCCCGATGCGACGGGTGATCGGCATTACGCTGGGGATCTGACGACGGATCGTGATGCGGTGGACGGGCTGCTGTCGGAGTTGGACGAGTATGCGGTGGAGCAGGCGTTGCAGATCGCGGAGGCGTCCGGTGATGCGGAGGTCACGGTGGTGACGGTGGGTCCGGGGGATGCGCGGGACGCGGTGCGTAAGGCGTTGTCGATGGGTGCGGATCGTGGTGTGCATGTGGAGGACGAGGGTCTGCATGGCACGGATGTGATGGGGACGTCGCTGGTGTTGGCGAGGGTGGTCGAGCGGGTGGGGTTCGATCTGGTGGTGATGGGGATGGCGTCGACGGATGGCACGGCGGGTGTGGTGCCGGCGTTGCTGGCGGAGCGGTTGGGGGTGCCGCAGGTGA
>NZ_FODD01000011.1 GCF_900110255.1 Actinacidiphila rubida | reverse complement strand
CGCTGCTGTCCCGCTCGCTGCTGCTCACCCTGGAACCGCTCACCGACGACGACCTGCGCGGGGTGCTGCACCGCGCGCTGGCCGACGAGCGGGGGCTGGCCGGATCGGTCACGCTGCCCGGGGACGCCGAGGCGCACCTGCTGCGGATCGCCGGCGGCGACGCCCGCCGGGCGCTGACCGCGCTGGAGGCGGGCGCCGGCGCGGCCCTCGCCCAGAGCGAGGACACCATCACGCTGGCCACGCTCGAACAGGCCGTCGACCGCGCCGCGGTGAGCTACGACCGGGACGGGGACCAGCACTACGACGTGGCGAGCGCGCTCATCAAGTCCATCCGCGGCTCGGACGTGGACGCGGCGCTGCACTACCTCGCCCGGATGATCGTCGCGGGCGAGGACCCGCGGTTCATCGCGCGCCGCCTGATGATCTCCGCCAGCGAGGACATCGGCCTGGCCGATCCGACCGCGCTGCCGACGGCGGTGGCCGCCGCGCAGGCGGTGGCGATGATCGGCTTCCCCGAGGCGTCGCTGATCCTCAGCCACGCCACGATCGCCCTGGCGCTCGCCCCCAAGTCCAACGCGGCGACGACCGCGATCGGCGCCGCCCTGGAGGACGTGCGCGGGGGCAAGGCGGGCCCGGTGCCGGCGCACCTGCGCGACGGCCACTACAAGGGCGCCGCCAAGCTCGGCCACGCCCAGGGCTACGTCTACCCGCACGACGTCCCCGGTGCGATCGCCGCCCAGCAGTACGCGCCGGACGAGCTGCGCGGCCGCCGCTACTACGAGCCCACCCGCTACGGCGCGGAGGCCCGCTACGCCGACGTCGTGGAGCGGGTCAGGCAGCGGCTCTCCGGCGGCGCCGAGGCGCCCGCGCGCCCTGCCGCCGGGCCCGCGCGCCCCGTTGCCGAGCCCGCGCCGCAGGCGGATCCGACCCCGTAGGGAGCGCGGGGGAAGGGTGCCGCGCGGGCGGGGACGGAAGCTCCCGGAATGACTATGGCGCCGTCCGGGTTACCCTCGACAGATGTGCGCGCACCAGGCGGCCTCCGGCCGCCTGGTCGCATGTTCCACGCCGGGACGCGGCTGACCATCCCTGATCGCTCAGGTGTGGGGTTCCCGAGTCGGACCGTGCGCACCTTCAGAAATCCATCGGGTAAGGTAAGCCTTACCTAAGTCCACGGAGGTCGACGTACGTGAATCAGTCGCGTCCCAAGGTCAAGAAGTCCCGGGCACTGGGCATCGCGCTCACCCCGAAGGCGGTCAAGTACTTCGAGGCCCGTCCCTACCCGCCGGGTGAGCACGGCCGCGGTCGCAAGCAGAACAGCGACTACAAGACCCGCCTGCTGGAGAAGCAGCGGCTGCGCGCGCAGTACGACGTGAGCGAGCGCCAGATGCAGCGCGCCTACGACCGCGCGAAGAAGGTCTCGGGCAAGACCGGCGAGGCGCTCATCATCGAGCTGGAGCGCCGGCTGGACGCGCTGGTGCTGCGCTCCGGCCTGGCCCGCACCATCTACCAGGCCCGCCAGATGGTCGTGCACGGCCACATCGAGGTCAACGGCCGCAAGGTCGACAAGCCGTCGTACCGGCTGCGCCCCGAGGACGTCGTCCAGGTCCGCGAGCGGTCCCGCGAGAAGACCCCGTTCGTGGTGGCCCGCGAGGGCGGCTGGTCCGGCGACGGCGAGACCCCGCGCTACCTCCAGGTCAACCTGCAGGCGCTGGCGTTCCGTCTGGACCGCGACCCCAACCGCGGCGAGATCCCGGTGATCTGCGACGAGCAGCTCGTCGTCGAGTACTACGCCCGCTGACCCGGCGGCCGGCCCGGCCGGGCCGGCCCCGCGCGGTCACCGCGCACCCCGCGCCCGCCGTTGCGGCGGACCCGCTCAGCCCGTCGCCTCCCCGGAGGCGGCGGGCCGTTGCGTTCGCGCCGCCGGACCGCCCTCGCCCGACCCGCCGCGCGTCCGGCCGCGGGCCCGGGGCCGGTTCAGCGCCCGCCCCACGGCCTCGTCGAAGCCCAGCCGCCCGCCCTCCAGCAGCGCGGCCGCGTACGGGCCGTCGCCCAGGGTCGCCCGCACCCGCTTCTCGCACACCGTGTGCGGCGCGTTGAAGTGCCGCGAGCCGAACAGCCGCAGGCCCACCGACTCCCACAGCCGGGCCGCCGCGCCCTGCAGCACCGCCGCCTCGTGCGGCGCGCCCTCCGCCTCGGTGACCAGGGCCAGCAGTTCCAGCGCGAGCACCGAGCCCACCAGGTCGTGGAAGGCGTGGTCGATCGCCAGCGACTCCTCCGCGAGCCGCCGGGCCCGCTCCGGCTCGCCCGCCAGCCAGGCCGCGTACGCCAGCACGTACAGCGCGTAGGCCAGCGCCCACCGCTCCCCGTGGTCGCGGCAGATCTCCCGCACGTCCTCGGCCAGCCGCACCGCGTGGTCCAGGTTCCCCTGGAAGGCCACCGCCATCGCCAGCTCGACCTGGCCCATCAGCACGTTGCTGTTCAGCTCGCCGATGCCGCGGTAGCGCAGCAGCGCGTCGCCGATGAACCGCTCGGCGCGTGCCATGTCGTCGGAGACCAGCGCCAGGCAGCCCAGCCGGTGCACCGCGTACGCCTCGGCGGTCGCGTTCCCGGTGGCCTGCGCCTCCTGGCGGCACTCCTGGAGCACTTCGAACGCCGCCGAGGAGTCGCCCTGCAGCAGCGCCACGTACCCGTACACCCACATCGCCTTGGCCCGGGCCTCGCTCGCGGTCTCGCAGGCGTCCAGCGCGCGCTCCAGCCAGTGCCGCCCCTCGGCGAGGCGGCCGCAGCCCACCCAGCAGAACCACAGCGTGGCGGCCAGGTACTGGCCGACCGCCGGATCGTCGGGCGGCTCGCCCTCCGTGCCGTCCAGGCTGAAGTCCAGGGCCAGCCGCAGGTTCGGCAGGTCGGCGGCCACCCGCGCGGCCACCTCCGCCTGCCGCGGACTGAACCAGTCCAGCTCGCACCACGTCGCCAGACCCAGGTACCAGTCCCGGTGGCGGCGCCTGACCCGCAACTCGTCGCCGATCGCCGCCAGCCACACCGCGCCGTACTCCCGGACGCTCTCCAGCATCCGGTAGCGGACCTGCCCGTCCGCACCCCGCTCACGGATCAGCACCGACTGGGCCACCAGGGCCTCGACGGTCTCCACGACCCCCTCCTCGGCCAGGTCCGCGCCGGTGCACACGTACTCCACCGCGTCCAGGTCGAAGGGGCCGGCGAAGACCGAGAGCCGGGCCCACAGCAGGCGCTCGGGCGGGGTGCACAGCTCGTGGCTCCAGCCGATCGCGGTCCGCAGCGTCCGGTGCCGCTCGGGCGCGGTGGGATCGCCGCCGGTCAGCAGCCGGAAGCGGTCGTCCAGCCGCTCCAGCACCTGTTCCACCGACAGCGCCCGCAGCCGCACCGCCGCCAGCTCCAGGGCCAACGGCAGGCCGTCCAGCCGCGCACACAGCTCGCTGACCAGGCCCTCCTCGTCCGCCGCGACCGCGAAGCCGGGCAGCACCCCGGCCGCCCGGTCGGTGAACAGCCGTACCGCGTCCGCCGACGGCAGGGGCGACAGCGGCAGCAGCCGCTCGCCGGTGATGCCCAGCGGCCGGCGGCCCGCCGCCAGCACCCGCAGCCCCGGCGCCCGCCGCAGCAGTTCGCCGACCAGCTCCGCGCATGCCTCGTGCAGGCGGTCGAAGCCGTCCAGGACCAGCAGCATCTCCCGGTCGGCGAGATGCCCGGCCAGCGCACGCCGCTGGTCGCGGGTGGTGTGGTCGGGCAGCCGCAGCGCGTCCGCGACCGTCTGGTCCAGCAACTCCGCGTCACGCAGGCCCGACAGCTCGACCGACCACACTCCGTGGGCGAAACGGTCCTGCACGCGCCCCGCGGCACGCAGCGCCAACCGGCTCTTGCCCACACCGCCGGGCCCGGTCACCGTGGCCAGCCGGGAGTGCGCCAACAGGCGGGAGAGTTCGATCAGTTCGTCCCCCCGGCCGACGAAGCCGGTCAGGTCGGACGGAAGATTGCCCGCGGTACCCATGATGTACGGAGCGTACTGGGGGATGTGCGGACCGTACAATCCGACCGCGCCCGGGCCGGGAGCCCCGCAGCGTTCCCACCCTGCGGCGGGCGCACGTCTGATAGGTGTGCGCCCGCGCGCGTCGCGGCGCCGCAGCCCCGCCGCACGCCGCAGCCCCGCCGCACTCCGCTGCACCCCTCCGAACACCGCCGCACCCCCGCCGAACACCGTCGTGGCACGCGGTAATGCGGTACGGAGGTGTCGGTCCGGCGCGATAAGGTCGGAGTTCACGATCGACGGTTCACGACCGGGCCCCCTGCGTCCGGCGTGCGGGTGGCGAGGGGAGTGCGCGGCGTGTCCGGAGGAGAGGTGGCCGGCCTGATCGTGGCGGTGTTCTGGGCGATCCTGGTGTCGTTCCTCGCCGTCGCGCTCGTCCGTCTCGCCCAGACGCTCCGGAAGACCACCGAACTGGTGGCCGGCATCACCGAGCAGGCCGTTCCGCTGCTCGGCGAGGCGTCCGACGCGTTGCGCACCGCCCACACCCAGCTCGACCGGGTCGACTCCATCACCACCGACGTCGCCGAGGTCACCGCCAACGCCTCGGCGCTGTCCTCCACCGTGGCCACCGCGTTCGGCGGGCCGCTGGTGAAGGTCGCGGCGTTCGGCTACGGAGTGCGGCGCGCGGTCGGACTGCAGACCGGTGAAGCGGGCCGGACCCGCGCCAGGACCCTCACGGGCAAGGTGCTGCCGCCCGCCAGGCGCGGCGGCCGTCGCAACCGATCCAAGGACTGAGGCCACCCAATGTTCCGCCGCATGTTCTGGTTCCTGACCGGCGCCGCGACCGGCGTCTGGGCCACCGTCAAGGTCAACCGGGCGGTGCGCAGGCTCAGCCCCGAGAGTCTCGCCGCGAAATCGGCCGACCGGGCGCTGGAGACCGGCGCGCGGCTGCGGCTGTTCGCGCGGGACGTGCGGGCCGGCATGGCCCAGCGCGAGGGCGAACTGCAGGACGCACTGGGCCTGACCGGCCGCGACCAGCCCAAGGTGCTGCCCGCCGGCGGCGACCGGACCACCGCGCTGCCCGCGGGCGACGACACCGCGGGCCGTCCGGGCCGCACCTCAGACCTCCCGGCGGCACGCCGGGGCATCACGTACAACGCGCACGACCGGAAGGACGATCACTGATGGAGTCGGCAGAAATCCGCCGCCGCTGGCTGCGCTTCTTCGAGGAGCGCGGGCACACCGTCGTGCCGTCGGCGTCCCTCATCGCCGACGACCCGACCCTGCTGCTCGTGCCCGCGGGCATGGTCCCTTTCAAGCCGTACTTCCTCGGCGAGGTCAAGCCGCCCTTCGCCCGCGCCACCAGCGTGCAGAAGTGCGTGCGCACCCCGGACATCGAAGAGGTCGGCAAGACCACCCGGCACGGCACGTTCTTCCAGATGTGCGGCAACTTCTCCTTCGGCGACTACTTCAAGGAAGGAGCCATCACGTACGCCTGGGAGCTGCTCACCTCGCCCCAGGACCAGGGTGGCTTCGGCCTGGAGCCGGAGAAGCTCTGGATCACCGTCTACGAGCAGGACGACGAGGCCGAGGCCATCTGGCGGGACGTGATCGGCGTGCCCGCCGAGCGCATCCAGCGCCTGGGCATGGGCCCCAACTTCTGGTCCATGGGCGTCCCCGGACCCTGCGGCCCCTGCTCCGAGATCAACTACGACCGCGGCCCGGAGTTCGGCCCCGAGGGCGGCCCGGCGGTCAACGACGAGCGCTACGTGGAGATCTGGAACCTGGTCTTCATGCAGTACGAGCGCGGCGCCGGCGAGGGCAAGGAGGACTTCCCGATCCTCGGCGACCTGCCCGCCAAGAACATCGACACCGGCCTCGGCCTGGAACGCCTCGCGATGATCCTGCAGGGCGTGCAGAACATGTACGAGACGGACACCCTGCGCGCCGTCATCGAGACCGGCACCGCCCTGACCGGCGTGCACTACGGCGCCGACCACGAGTCCGACGTCTCGCTGCGTGTCGTCGCCGACCACATGCGCACCGCCGTCATGCTCATCGGTGACGGCGTCACCCCGGGCAACGAGGGCCGCGGCTACGTGCTGCGCCGGATCATGCGCCGCGCGATCCGCAACATGCGGATGCTGGGCGCCGACCGCCCGGTGGTCTCCGAGCTGGTCGACGTCGTCATCGGCATGATGGGCCAGCAGTACCCCGAGCTGATCAACGACCGCAAGCGCATCGAGTCCGTCGCGCTCGCCGAGGAGTCCCGCTTCCTCAAGACCCTCTCGGCCGGCACCAACATCCTCGACTCCGCGGTCACCGACACCAAGGCCAAGGGCGGCCGCGTGCTGGCCGGCGAGCAGGCCTTCCTGCTCCACGACACGTGGGGCTTCCCGATCGACCTCACCCTGGAGATGGCCGCCGAGCAGGGGCTGTCGGTCGACGAGGACGGTTTCCGCCGCCTCATGAAGGAGCAGCGCGACCGCGCCAAGGCCGACGCCCGTGCCAAGAAGACCGGGCACGCCGATCTGTCCGCGTACCGCGAGGTCGCCGACCGCTCCGGCGCCACCGTCTTCAGCGGCTACACCCAGGACAGCAACGAGGCCACCGTCGTCGGCCTGCTGGTCGACGGCGTGCCGTCGCCGGCCGCCAGCGAGGGCGACGAGGTCGAGGTGGTCCTCGACCGCACGCCGTTCTACGCCGAGGGCGGCGGCCAGCTCGCCGACTCCGGCCGGATCAAGGTCGAGGGCGGCGCGATCATCGAGATCCGCGACGTCCAGCAGCCGGTGCCCGGCGTCAGCGTGCACAAGGGCGTCGTCCAGGTCGGCGAGGTCACCCTCGGCGCCGCGGTGGAGGCCCGGATCGACGTGGTGCGCCGCCGCGCCATCGCCCGCGCCCACAGCGCCACCCACCTCACCCACCAGGCGCTGCGCGACGCCCTCGGCCCGACCGCCGCCCAGGCCGGCTCGGAGAACTCCCCCGGCCGCTTCCGCTTCGACTTCGGTGCGCCGGCCGCCGTCCCCGGCACCGTGCTCACCGACGTCGAGCAGAAGATCAACGAGGTGCTGGCCCGCGAACTCGACGTCACCGCCGAGGTGATGCCGATCGGCGAGGCCAAGCGGCAGGGCGCCATCGCCGAGTTCGGCGAGAAGTACGGCGAGCACGTCCGCGTCGTGACCATCGGCGACTTCTCCAAGGAACTGTGCGGCGGCACCCACGTGGGCAACACCGCCCAGCTCGGCCTGGTCAAGCTGCTCGGCGAGTCCTCGATCGGTTCCGGCGTGCGCCGCGTCGAGGCCCTGGTCGGCGTGGACGCCTACCACTTCCTGGCCCGCGAGCACACGGTCGTCGCCCAGCTCACCGACCTGGTGAAGGGCCGTCCCGAGGAGCTGCCCGACAAGGTCGCCGGCATGCTCGCCAAGCTCAAGGACGCCGAGAAGGAGATCGAGAAGTTCCGCGCCGAGAAGGTGCTGCAGGCGGCCGCGGGCCTCGCCGAGGGCGCCGAGGACGTCAAGGGCGTCGCCCTGGTCACCGGCGCGGTGCCGGACGGCACCGGCGCCGACGACCTGCGCCGCCTGGTGCTGGACGTCCGCCAGCGGATCTCCGGCGGCCGCCCCGCCGTCGTCGCGCTGTTCACCGTCTCCGGCGGCCGCCCGCTGACCGTGGTGGCCACCAACGACGCGGCCCGCGACCGCGGCATCAAGGCGGGCGAGCTGGTCCGCACCGCCGCCAAGACCCTCGGCGGCGGAGGCGGCGGCAAGGACGACGTCGCCCAGGGCGGTGGCCAGAACCCGGCCGCGGTGCCCGAGGCCGTCGAGGCCGTCCGCCGTCTCGTCGCCGAGAAGGCCTGAGGACGCCATGAGAAGGGGCCGGCGGATCGCCCTCGACGTGGGGGAGGCCCGGATCGGGGTCGCGTCGTGCGACCCCGACGGGATCCTCGCCACTCCCGTGGAGACCGTGCCGGGGCGTGACGTCCCGGCCGCCCTGCGGCGCATCGCGGCGATCGTGGCCGAGTACGAGCCGATCGAGGTCGTCGTCGGGCTGCCCAGGTCCCTGAAGGGGACCGAGGGCCCGGCGGCGGCCAAGGCCCGCGGCTTCGCGCAGAGTGTGGCGAAAGTCATCGCCCCGGTCGGCGTCCGGCTGGTGGACGAGCGGATGACGACGGTCACCGCGGCCCAGGGACTCCGTGCGTCGGGAGTCAACGCGAAAAAGGGACGCTCCGTAGTCGATCAGGCAGCGGCCGTCATCATTCTGCAGAGCGCCCTGGAGACCGAACGGGTGTCGGGAAAAGCGCCCGGAGAGAGCGTCGAAACAGTCATCTGATCGCGGTACGGTAACGTTCCGCGCGGTACGGCGGCGCCTCCTTGGCGCCGCCCGTTTCGCAAGGTCGGCAGGCCCGTTGCCGGCCGCGTACCAAGGGGACCGATGACTGACTATGGCCGGGGCTCCGGCTCGGAAGCGTGGCATCCCGAGGACCCGCTCTTCGGCGATGTGTACGACCAGGGCCAGGGGTACCAGCAACAGCAGCACCACCCTCAGCAGGGCGGCTGGCAGGATCCCTATGCCACGGGGCAGCAGCAGGTGCAGTACCCCCAGCAGGGCTACCCCCAGGATCAGTACTCCCAGGACCAGTACTCCCAGCAGCAGCAGTACTCCCAGGACCAGTACTCCCAGCAGCAGTACCAGCAGCGGCCCGCGGCACCGCAGCAACCCCAGCAACCCCAGCAGTCGTACGGCCAGTCCGGCTACGACCCGTACGACACCGGGTCCTACTCCACCGGCGCGTACGGGCACCAGGATCCCTACGGCGGGCAGCAGTCACAGGACCCGTACGGCGGTGGCCGGCAGCAGCCCGACTTCTACGGTCAGAACGGCTACCCGCCGCCGCAGCAGCCGCAGTTCCGCGGCCAGCCCCAGCAGGGCATGCCCGGCATGGCTCCGGGTCAGCCGGGCCAGCCTGGCCAGGGCGGCATGCCCGGGGCGATGGGCCAGCCCGGCCAGGGCGGGCAGCCCGGTCAGGGCGGCGCCGGCCCGCAGGGCCTGCGGCAGCCCGGCGGCCCCGCGGAGCCCGGCACCCGTCCGCTGCGCACCGCGCCGGAGAAGACCGGCGAGTGGGGCGACGACGACGCCGACCCGCGCGAGCACGCGTTCTTCGCCGGCCGCGACGACGACGATGACGAGGACGACGACCTGCTGCCCTCGTCCGGCCGCAGGTCCGGGAAGACGGGCGGCAAGGAGGGCAGGAAGCGCCGCAGCGGCTGCGCCTGCCTGGTCGTGGCGACCCTGCTGGTCGGCGGCGTCGGCGGCGCGGGCTACTTCGGCTACAACTTCTACCAGTCGCACTTCGGGCCCGCCCCGGACTACTCCGGCCAGGGCACCGGGGACGTCCAGGTGACGATTCCCAACGGGTCGAGCCTGACCGCGATGGGCAACCTCCTCAAGGACGCCGGCGTGGTCAAGAGCGTCGGCGCGTTCACCGCCGCCGCCAACAAGAACCCCAAGGGCCGCACCATCCAGGCCGGCACCTACCTGCTGCACAAGCAGATGTCGGCGTCCTCCGCGGTCACGATGATGCTGGACCCCAAGGCGCAGAGCCTGATGATCGTCCCCGAGGGCATGCGCGACAAGCAGGTCTACGCGCTCATCGACCAGAAGCTCGGGCTGCCGGCCGGCAGCACCCAGAAGGCCGCCGCCGCCAAGTGGAAGACCCTCGGCCTGCCGTCGTGGGCGAACTCCGCGGCGCACATCAAGGACCCGCTGGAGGGCTTCCTCTTCCCGTCCCGCTACAGCGCGGCCAAGGGCATGCAGCCGGAGGCGGTGCTGCGGCAGATGGTCGGCCAGGCCAACACGCAGTACTCCAAGATCGACATGGTCGCCGAGGCGAAGAAGCAGGGACTGAAGAGCCCGCTGCAGCTGCTCACCGTCGCCAGCCTGGTGCAGGCCGAGGGCAAGACGGAGGACGACTTCCGCAAGATGGCCAGGGTCGTCTACAACCGGAAGGTGCTGGGGAACGCGGAGACCGCGGGCCTCCTGCAGTTCGACTCGACGTACAACTACATCAAGAACACCAGCGCCACGGACATCAGCACCAGCAAGGTCAACTCCCTCGACGACCCGTACAACACGTACAAGTACAAGGGCCTGCCGCCGGGACCGATCGGCAACCCGGGACTCGTCGCCCTCCAGGCGGCCATGAACCCGGACGACGGCAAGTGGTGGTACTTCATCTCGCTGGACAACAAGACGACCAAGTTCACCGAGACGAAGGCCGAGTTCGACAAGCTCTACGCCCAGTACAACAGGAACAAGAAGCAGTAGGAGCGGGACACCTCTCGTGAGCACTCCGGAAGGAGACCCGGGCACGCGCCGTGCCGCCGTGCTCGGGTCGCCCATCGCCCACTCGCTGTCGCCGGTGCTGCACCGCGCCGCCTACGCCGAGCTCGGTCTCGTGGACTGGCGCTACGACCGGTACGAGGTGGACGAGGCCGCGCTGCCGGGATTCGTGGACGGGCTGGACCCGGCGCGCTGGGCGGGACTGTCGCTGACCATGCCGCTCAAGCGGGCGATCCTGCCGCTGCTCGACGAGATCACGCCCACCGCCGCGTCGGTCGAGGCGGTCAACACCGTGGTGTTCACCACCGACGGGCGCCGGCACGGCGACAACACCGACATCCCCGGCATGCTCGCCGCGCTGCGCGAGCGCGGCGTCGAGGAGGTGCCGACGGCCGCCGTGCTCGGCGCCGGCGCGACCGCGTCCTCCGCGCTGGCCGCCCTCGCCCGGATCTGCCCCGGCGAGGTCACCGCGTACGTGCGCAGCCGGGAGCGGGGCGTCGAGATGCGGCAGTGGGGCGAGCGCCTGGGCGTGGCCGTGCGCATCGCCGACTGGGCGGACGCGGCCAAGGCGCTCGACGAGCCGCTGGTCGTCGCCACCACGCCGGCCGGCGCCGCCGACCACCTCGCCGATGCCGTCCCGGCCGCGCCGGGCGTGCTCTTCGACGTGCTCTACGACCCGTGGCCCACACCGCTCGCCGCGGCCTGGTCGGCCCGCCTCGGCGCCGTCGTCAGCGGCCTCGACCTGCTCGTCCACCAGGCCGTCCTCCAGGTCGAACAGCACACCGGCCGCACCCCGGCCCCCCTCGCGGCGATGCGCGCCGCCGGCGAGGCCGCGCTCGCCGGGCACTGACGGCAGCGGACGACGGCGCCCCGGTCCCACGGCACCGCCCGCGCCGCGTCCCGCCCGGTGCCGGCGCGTTCGCACGCCCGTACCGCCCTCGCTCACCCGTCCGCGTCCGGCACCGTCCGCACCGCGGACCGGGTCGGGTGCGCGGGGCGGATCGTGGGAGGATCGGAGGCGCAGCGCCGGGTCGCCACACGGGTCGCACCACCGGGCGCCGAATCGAGGGAGCACGCAGGTGAGCAGGTTGCGCTGGCTGACGGCGGGGGAGTCGCACGGCCCCGCACTCGTGGCGACGCTGGAGGGCCTGCCCTCCGGAGTGCCGGTGACCACCGAGATGGTCGCCGACGCCCTCGCACGCCGGCGCCTCGGCTACGGGCGCGGCGCCCGCATGAAGTTCGAGCGCGACGAGGTCACCTTCCTCGGCGGCGTGCGGCACGGCCTCAGCATGGGCAGCCCGGTGGCGGTCATGGTCGGCAACACCGAGTGGCCCAAGTGGGAGCAGGTGATGGCCGCCGACCCGGTCGACCCCGAGATCCTCGAGGGGCTGGCCCGCAACGCGCCGCTGACCCGCCCGCGCCCCGGCCACGCCGACCTCGCCGGCATGCAGAAGTACGGCCTGGACGAGGCCCGGCCGGTGCTGGAGCGGGCCAGCGCCCGCGAGACCGCCGCCCGGGTCGCGCTCGGCGCCGTCGCCCGCTCCTACCTCAAGGAGACCGCCGGCATCGAGATCGTCTCGCACGTCGTCGAACTCGCCGGCGCCAAGGCCCCGTACGGCGTCGTCCCGGTCCCCGGTGACGAGGCCCGGCTGGACGCCGACCCGGTGCGCTGCCTGGACGCCGACGCGAGCAAGGCGATGGTCGCCGAGATCGACCAGGCCCACAAGGACGGCGATACGCTCGGCGGCGTCGTCGAGGTGCTCGCCTACGGGGTGCCCGTCGGCCTCGGCTCGCACGTCCACTGGGACCGCCGGCTCGACGCCCGGCTCGCCGGCGCGCTGATGGGCATCCAGGCCATCAAGGGCGTCGAGGTCGGCGACGGCTTCGACCTCGCGCGGGTGCCCGGCTCGCAGGCGCACGACGAGATCGTGCCCACCGCCGAGGGCGTGCGCCGCAGGACCGGCCGCTCCGGAGGCACCGAGGGCGGCATGAGCACCGGCGAACTGCTGCGGGTGCGGGCCGCGATGAAGCCCATCGCGACCGTGCCGCGCGCGCTGGCCACCATCGACGTCACCACCGGCGAGGTCGCCCAGGCCCACCACCAGCGCTCCGACGTGTGCGCGGTGCCGGCCGCCGGCATCGTCGCCGAGGCCATGGTCGCCCTGGTGCTCGCGGACGCCGTGGCCGAGAAGTTCGGCGGCGACTCGGTCACCGAGACCCGGCGCAACGTGCGCGGCTTCCTCGACAACCTGGCCGTCCGGTGACCGGCACCGGGCCCGCCGGGCCCCCGCTCGTCGTCCTCGTCGGCCCGCCCGGCGCGGGCAAGACCACCGTCGGCCGCCTGCTGGCCGACCGCCTCGGCGTGGCCTACCGGGACACCGACGGCGACATCGAGACCACGGCGGGCAAGCCCATCCCGGAGATCTTCTTCGACGAGGGCGAGCCGCACTTCCGGGAGCTCGAGCGGGCCGCCGTGCGGGACGCGCTGGCCGGGCACCGCGGCGTGCTCGCGCTCGGCGGCGGCGCCGTGATGGACGACGGCACCCGCGCGCTGCTCGGCGGGCTGCCGGTGGTCTTCCTGGAGGTCGGCCTGCACGACGCGGTGCGCCGGGTCGGGCTCGACGCCCCCCGCCCGCTGCTGGCCGTCAACCCGCGGCAGAGCTGGCGCCAGCTGATGGACGCCCGCCGCCCGCTGTACACGGAGGTCGCGCGCGCGGTGGTGTCCACCGACGACCGCACTCCGGAGGACGTGGCCGACGCCGTCCTCGACGCACTCCAACTGAAGGACGCCTGAAGGACGATGAGCGACAACGCGCCCGCCGCGGGCCACCCGCAGGCCGCTGCCCCCCTCCGCATCCAGATCGCCGGCTCGGCGGGCACCGACCCGTACGAGGTGCTCGTCGGCCGCCAACTCCTGGGCGAACTGCCCGGGTTGATCGGCACGAAGGCCGTACGGGTCGCCGTGCTGCACCCCGAGGCGCTGGCCGGCACCGGCGAGGCGATCCGCGAGGACCTGGCGGAGCAGGGCTACCAGGCGATCGCCGTGCAGCTGCCGAACGCCGAGGAGGCCAAGACCGCCGAGGTCGCCGCCTACTGCTGGAAGGCGCTCGGCCAGACCGGCTTCACCCGCACCGACGTCATCGTCGGC
Organism: Actinacidiphila rubida; assembly: GCF_900110255.1. Taxonomy (GTDB): domain Bacteria; phylum Actinomycetota; class Actinomycetes; order Streptomycetales; family Streptomycetaceae; genus Actinacidiphila; species Actinacidiphila rubida. Next base: position 205,775 of record NZ_FODD01000011.1, on the reverse strand, counting down.
GTGGGCGGCGGCGCCACCACCGACCTCGCCGGGTTCGTCGCGGCGACCTGGCTGCGCGGCGTGCGCTGGGTCGCGGTGCCCACCACCGTGCTGGGCATGGTCGACGCGGCGGTCGGCGGCAAGACCGGCATCAACACCGCCGAGGGCAAGAACCTGGTCGGCGCCTTCCACCCGCCGGCCGGCGTGCTGTGCGACCTGGCCGCGCTGGAGTCGCTGCCGCCGAACGACTACGTCAGCGGCCTCGCCGAGGTCATCAAGGCCGGCTTCATCGCCGACCCGGCCATCCTCGACCTGATCGAGTCCGACCCCGCCGCCGCGCGCACCCCGCAGGGCCCGCACACGGCCGAGCTGATCGAGCGCGCCATCCGGGTCAAGGCCGAGGTGGTCTCCAGCGACCTCAAGGAGTCCGGCCTGCGGGAGATCCTCAACTACGGCCACACGCTGGGCCATGCGATCGAGAAGAACGAGCGCTACAACTGGCGGCACGGCGCGGCGGTCTCCGTCGGCATGGTCTTCGCCGCCGAACTCGGCCGGCTGGCCGGGCGGCTGGACGACGCGACGGCCGACCGGCACCGCGCGGTGCTGGAGTCGGTGGGACTGCCGCTGACCTACCGCGGCGACCAGTGGCCGCGGCTGCTGGAGACGATGAAGGTCGACAAGAAGTCCCGCGGGAACGTGCTGCGGTTCATCGTCCTCGACGGCCTCGCCAAGCCCACCGTGCTGGAGGGCCCCGACCCGGCGGTGCTGCTCGCCGCGTACGGGGAGGTGTCCGCGTGACCCGCCGCGTCCTGGTCCTCAACGGCCCGAACCTGGGCCGTCTCGGCTCCCGCGAGCCCGACGTGTACGGCTCCACGTCGTACACCGGACTGGTCGAGGAGTGCACCAGGCTCGGCGCCGAACTCGGCTTCGACGTCGAGGTGCGGGAGACCAACGACGAGGGTGAGATGATCCGCTGGCTGCACGAGGCGGCCGACGGGCGGATCCCGGTGGTGCTCAACCCCGGGGCGTTCACGCACTACTCGTACGGCATGCGGGACGCCGCCGCCCAGCGCACGGCCCCGCTGATCGAGGTGCACATCTCCAACCCGTACGCGCGCGAGGAGTTCCGGCACACCTCCGTGATCGCCGCCGTCGCCAGCGGGACCGTGGCGGGCTTCGGCATCGGCTCCTACCGGCTGGCACTGCGCGCTCTCGCGGAGGACAGCGCGGGCTGATCGCGGGCCGGGCACGGACGGGAGGGTCGCCGGCCGACCGGAACGACGTCCCACGGGCACCAGCTGTACACCCCGGTCGTTCACACAACGGCCGTCCGGGACGGTACCGTTCGGTGTCGAACGGCACGCCCGGCCGGTCACGTCAGCAGCCGAGGGTTCCGGTACGGATGGAGTGGGCCGAGATGCAGCACGCTGTCGGGGCGCCGCAGCCCGGTCGGCCGACCGCCCCGCCCGGACACGGCAGCACCACCGGCCACTTCCCGCTGCCCGCGCCCACCCCCGTCCAGCCGCCCGTGCCGCAGGGCCCGATAGCCGTGCTGCTGATCGGCGCGGCGGGCGCCGGCAAGACGACGATCGCCCGCCACTGGGCGGAGCTCCGATCCGCGCCGACCGCGCACATCAGCCTGGACGACGTGCGGGAGTGGGTGCGCAGCGGCTTCGCCGACCCGCAGGCCGGGTGGAACGAGCACTCGGAGGCCCAGTACCGCCTGGCGCGCCGGACCTGCGGCTTCGCCGCCCGCAACTTCCTGGCCAACGGGGTGTCCTGCATCATCGACGACGCGGTGTTCCCCGACCGGCCCGCGGTCGGGCTCGGCGGCTGGAAGCGGCACGTCGGCCCCGGCCTGCTGCCGGTGGTGCTGCTGCCCGGCCTGGACGTCGTCCTGACCCGCAACGCCGAGCGCACCGGCAACCGCCGCCTGTCCGACGAGGAAGTGGCGCGCATCCACGGCAGGATGGCCGGCTGGTACGGCTCCGGGCTGCCGATCATCGACAACTCCCAGCTCGACGTCGCCTCGGCGGTGGCCGCACTCGACCGGGTCGTCACCCGCAGCCTGCAGGGCCCGCCGACCTGGTAGCGGCCGGCCCCCGGCGGTGCGCGGCGGCGCGCCCGCGACAGGGGTCCCGGACGCGGGCACAAAACGGGCGGGGCGGACAGCGCCGACCTAAACTCGCCGCATGGCGGAGGTGCATGGGACCCGCAGGAACAGGCTGCGCGAGAGATGTGCGGCGACGGGTGTCGACGCTGCCCTGGTGACGCGCCCCGCGAACGTCCGGTACCTGACCGGTGCGGCGCCGCCCGGTGCCGCGCTGCTCATCGGCCCCGGCCCCGAGGACACCCTGGTCCACCTGCGGCCGCCGCCGGACGACCCCGGCGACCCGGGTGACCGCGGTGACCGCGGCGCCGAGCGCCCCCCTGAGGACCTGCGCGCCACCTCGCTGCCGACGGCGGACGGCGACGCCGCCGTCGCGGCCGCCGACCTGGCCAGGGAGCAGCGCGCCGAGCGCCTCGCGGTCGAGGAGCACCATCTGACGGTCGCCCGCCACCGCGCGGTCCGCTCGGTCGCCCAGGACCTGCCGATCGCCGACCTCGGGAACGCGGTCGAGCAGCTGCGCCTGGTCAAGGACGAGCAGGAGATCGCGGCGCTGCGGATCGCCGCGGAGATCGCCGACCAGGCGCTCGGCGAGCTGCTGGAGTCGATCCTGGTCGGCCGCACCGAACGGCACCTGGCACTGGAGCTGGAGCGGCGGCTGGTCGACCACGGCGCCGACGGCCCGGCCTTCCCCACGTCGGTGGGCACCGGACCGCACTCGGGCACCGCCCGCCACGTGCCGACCGACCGGCGCGTCGAGGAGGGCGACTTCCTCACCGTCCGCCTCGGCGCCTGCTACCGCGGCTACCGCTGCGAGGTGGGCCGCACCTTCGTGATCGGCACGGCTCCCGCGGCCTGGCAGGTCGAGCTGTACGACCTGGTCTTCGACGCCCAGCGGGCCGGCCGCGAGGCCCTCGTACCGGGTGTGGCCTGCCGCGATGTGGACCGTGCGACACGCCGCCCGCTCACCGCGGCGGGCCATGCGGACGGCCTCGCTCCCTGGTCCGGCCACGGTGTGGGCCTGGAAATCGACGAGGACCCTCAGTTGTCGCCTGCGGCCATGGGTAAACTGGACGCTTGCGTGCCGGTCACCGTCGAGCCGGGGGTCCATCTACCGGGCCGCGGCGGGGTCCGGATCGACGACACCCTCGTCGTGCGCCCTGCGGCGGACGGCGGACCGGAGCTACTCACCATCACGACCAAGGAACTGCTCGCCCTCTGAGGGGCGCCGCGGATTTCCTGGTCCCGACGCTGCATTCTCAGGAGATTCCGCAACCGTGGCCACCACGAACGACCTCAAGAACGGCCTCGTGCTCAAGCTCGACGGCGACCAGCTCTGGACCGTCGTCGAGTTCCAGCACGTCAAGCCCGGCAAGGGCCCCGCCTTCGTGCGCACCAAGCTGAAGCACGTGCTCTCCGGGAAGGTCGTCGACAAGACCTTCAACGCCGGCGTGAAGGTCGAGACGGCCAACGTCGACAAGCGCGGCATGCAGTTCTCCTACAAGGACGGCACCGACTTCGTGTTCATGGACACGGAGACGTACGACCAGATCACCATCACCCCCGAGGTCGTCGGCGACGCCGCCAACTTCCTGCTGGAGGGCTTCGAGGCCGTCGTCGCGATGTACGAGGGCGCGCCCCTGTACATCGAGCTGCCCGCCTCCGTCGAGCTGGTCATCGAGTACACCGAGCCGGGTGTGCAGGGCGACCGCTCCACCGGTGGCTCCAAGCCGGCCCGCCTGGAGACCGGCCACGAGATCGGTGTGCCGCTGTTCATCACCACGGGTGAAAAGGTGAAGGTCGACACCCGCACGGGCGACTACCTCGGCCGGGTGAACAGCTAACCGTGGCTGCCCGCAACAAGGCCCGCAAGCGTGCCTTCCAGATCCTCTTCGAGGCGGAGCAGCGGGGCGCGTCCCCGACCACCGTCATGGCGGACTGGATCCGGCTCGCCCGGACCGACGAACGGCAGCCGCCGGTCACCGACTACACCCGCCAGCTGGTGGAGGGTTACACGGGGCACGCCGCCCGCATCGACGAGCTGCTGTCCGGCTACTCGGTCGGCTGGACGCTCGACCGGATGCCGGTCGTCGACCGCAACGTGCTGCGCCTGGGCACCTACGAACTCCTGTGGGAGGACGACGTCCCGGACGCGGTGGTGCTCGACGAGGCGGTGCAGCTGGCCAAGGAGTTCTCGACCGACGAGTCGCCGTCGTTCGTCAACGGCCTGCTGGGCCGGCTGATGGAGCTCAAGCCCACGCTCGAGCGCTAGGACTCCGGCCCGAGCGCCGGGCACCGGCCCGCACGGCGCACCGCGCAGCGGCGGTGACCACCCCTGTGACCAGGCCCGACAGCAGAAGGTGAACAATATTCTGCTTCGGGCCTGGTGTGTGTCCGTGTACCTGCCCTAGATTCCGCCGCATGGACCGCGACGCCCCGACCACCCTCGCCCGCGGCGCGGCCGACCCCAGCACGGGGCCCGGCGCCGACGACCTCCTCGCCGCGCTGGCCGCCCTGCGCGCCACCGACCTGCCGGTGCACGGCGGGCGCACGATGGCCTACGTGTACGACGCCGGGCTCGGCGGGCTGGACGAGCTGGCCGCCCGGGCCCAGGAGACCGTCGCCGGCGTCAACGGCCTGGACATGACGGCGTTCCCGAGCGTGGTCACGCTGGAGAACGCGGTCGTGGCCCGGGCCGCGGCCCTGCTCGGCGGCACACCGCGGACGGCCGGCACCTTCACCAGCGGCGGCACCGAGAGCTGCCTGCTGGCCGTCCTCACCGCACGCGAGCACGCCCGGCGCACCCGCGGGGTGACCGCCCCCGAGATCGTTCTGCCGGACACCGCGCACGCCGCCTTCCACAAGGCCGCCCACCTGTTCGGGCTGCGGGTCGTCAGCGTCCCCGCCGGCGCGGACTTCCGGGTGCGCGCCGCCGACATGGCCGCCGCGCTCACCCCGGACACCGCCCTGGTGGTGGCCTCGGCGCCGTCGTACGCCCACGGAGTGGTCGACCCGGTCGCCGGGATCGCCGCCGCGGCCGCCGCGCGTGGCGTGCTCTGCCACGTCGACGCGTGCATCGGCGGCTGGTACCTGGGACACCTGCGGCTGGCCGAGGACGTGCCGGCCCCGCCGCCCTTCGACCTGTCGGTGCCCGGCGTCACCTCACTCTCCGTCGATCTGCACAAGTACGGCTACACCCCCAAGGGCGCCTCCGTGCTGCTCTTCCGCGACGCGGAGCTGCGTCGCCACGGCTGGTTCGCGCACGCCTCCTGGCCCGGCTACCCGGTCGTCAACGCGACGCTCCAGGGCACCAAGCCGGCCGGCCCGCTGGCCGGGGCGTGGGCGGTGCTGGAGCGGATCGGCACCGGCGGCTACCTGGAGCTGTCCCGGCGGGTGCACCTGGCGGTCCGTCAACTCACCGACGGCATCGGCCGGATCGACGGCCTGGCGGTGCTGGGCGAGCCGGACGCCGCGCTCGTCGCGGTGGCCGGCGACGATCCGCGGGTCGACCCGTTCGTGGTCGCCGACGAGATGCGGCTGCGCGGCTGGTACCTGCAGCCGCAGCCCGCGCACGCCGGTTCCCCGGCGAACGTCCACCTGACCGTGACCGCGGCCGTCGCCGATCCGGCCCGGATCGCCGAGCTGCTGGAGGAACTGGCGGCCGCCACCGACCGCGCCCGCGAGCTGGGCCCGCCCACCGTGGACCCGGGGCTGCTGGAACTGGCCGCCGCGCTCGACCCGGACGCGCTCACCCCGGACGAGGCGGCCCTGGCCCTCCAGGCGGCCGGCGTCGGGCCGGACGGGGCGCTGCCGGCCCGCATGGCGCCCGTGCTGGCGGTGCTCCAGGCACTGCCCGCACCGCTCACCGAGCGCCTGCTGCCCGAGGTCGTCTCGCGCCTCTACTCCCGCTGACCGCACGGCGGTCGGGCCAGGCCCGGGAGAGCCCTCCGGCAACGACGGCCCGCCCGGAGGGCCGTGTCCGCCCGGGGCGCGAAACCGGCGGGCGGGCCGCGCGGCGCGGGCGGAAATCCCCGTGCGAGCGTCGCGGCGCCGCACCTACACTCCCGTCGTGACCGCGCGCCCGGCCGTCCCGGCGGCGCGCTACGACGAGACGACGGCGGAGAGGGAGGGCCCGGCCATGCGCGACCGCACCCCGGCTGCCGTCCCCTCGTCCCTGCACCGGGTGATCCTGGTGTCCCGGTCCGTCCGGCGCCGGCTGCGCGGCCGGCCCCGGACCCGCTGACGAGCAACAGCCTCCGCGGCGCACGCCCTTGAGCCCACCGGGCCGGTCCTCGCACCGACCGCAAGGCTCGAGCGCGGCCGTCCCGCGCCGGGCCGCGGGCCGCCGACGGCCCGCTCTCGTCCGGGAATCGCGCTGCCCGCAGTCCCGAGGATCCGCCGTGATCCGCACCGAAAGGCCACGGCCGTGCGCAGCACCCCGAACCGCCGTCCCGTCACCCCGATCGCCGACGTCCGCAACCTGGGCATCCTCGCCCACGTCGACGCCGGCAAGACCACCCTGACCGAGCGCGTGCTCTTCCTGTCCGGCGCGACCCACAAGCGCGGCGAGGTCCACGACGGCACGACCGTCACCGACTTCGACCCGCAGGAGCGCGACCGCGGCATCACCATCTTCGCCGCGGCCGTCAGCTGCGCGTGGGACGGCCACCGGATCAACCTGATCGACACGCCCGGCCACGTCGACTTCGCCGACGAGGTCGAGCGCTCGCTGCGCGTGCTGGACGGCGCGGTCGTGGTCTTCGACGCCGTCGCCGGGGTGGAGCCGCAGAGCGAGTCGGTGTGGCGGCAGGCCGACCGGCACGGCGTGCCGCGGATCGCGTTCGTCAACAAGCTCGACCGCGCGGGCGCGGACCTCGACGCGGCGGTGCACTCGATCCGCACCCGGCTGGGCGCTGTGCCGCTCGCGGTGCAGCTGCCCATCGGACGCGAGCACGCCTTCACCGGCGTCGTCGACCTGGTCCGGATGCGGGCGCTGGTGTGGGACGGCACGGCGCCGTCCGCCGGCGCGGCGCCCGTCGAGGGCCCGGTGCCCGAGGGCCTGCGCGAGGAGGCGGCGCGGCGCCGCCGGGCGCTGGAGGAGGCCGTCGCCGAGCTGCATCCCGCGGCGCTGGAGCAGTACTGCGCCGAGGGCGCGCTGTCCGCCTCCGCGCTGGGGGCGGCGCTGCGGGACCTGACCCGCGGCGGCGCGGCCGTCGTGGTGCTGTGCGGCTCCGCCTACCGCAACCGCGGGGTCGAGCCGCTGCTCGACGCGGTGGTGGCGTACCTGCCGTCGCCGCTGGACGTGCCCCCGGTACGGGGCACGGACGGCACGGCGGGTGCCCGTGTGCAGGAGCGGGCCGCCGACCCGGCGGCGCCGTTCGCCGGGCTGGTGTTCAAGGTCGCCACGACCGGCACCGGGCGGCTGACGTACGTGCGGGTGTACTCGGGGACGATCGGGAAGGGGGACACGGTGCTGGACGCCGGCACGGGCCGCGGCGAGCGCGTCGCGCGGATCCTCGAGGTCCAGGCCGACCGCCACTTCGAGCGCGAGCGCGCGGTGGCCGGGGACATCGTGGCGCTGGTCGGGCCCAAGGCGGCCCGCGCGGGTGCGACGCTGTGCGCGCCCGGGGCCCCGCTGGTCCTGGAACCGCCGGCCGTGGCCGCCCCCGTGGTGTCCGTCGCGGTCGAGGCCCGCGGGAACGGCGACGCGGAACGCCTCGTGCCGGCGCTGGCGCGCCTGGCCGAGGAGGATCCGTCGCTGACCGTCGGCACCGACGCCGAGACCGGCCAGACCGTCCTCGCGGGGATGGGCGAGCTGCACCTGGAGGTGGCGGTGGAGAAGATCCGCCGGGCGCAGGGCCTGGAGGTCGCCGTCGGACGGCCGCGGGTCGCCTACCGGGAGACGGTGCTCAGCGGCGTGACGGGGCTGGTGTACCGGCACGTCAAGCAGGACGGCGGCGCCGGGCAGTTCGCGCAGGTGGTGCTGGACGTGGCGCCGCTTCCTGCCGCGTCCGGTGAGGCGGGGCAGGGGTTCGGCGCGGGCGGCGGCACGGACCTGGTGTTCCGGTCGGCGGTCACCGGCGGGCGGGTGCCGCGCGAGTACGTCAGGGCGGTCGAGGACGGCTGCCGCGACGCGCTCGCCGAGGGTCCGCTCGGCGGCCACCCGGTGACCGGCGTGCTGGTGACGCTGACCGACGGCGCCGTGCACAGCCACGACTCCTCGGAGCCGGCGTTCCGCACGGCCGGCCGGCTCGCCCTGCGGCAGGCGCTGCGCGCCGCGCGCATGCAGCTGCTGGAGCCGGTCGCCGAGGTCGAGGTGACGGTGCCGGAGGAGGCCGTGGGCCTGGTGCTCGGCGACCTCGCGGCCCGGCGCGGCCGGGTGCACGGCTCCGCCGCCAGGGCAGGCTCCACCGTGGTGAGCGCCACGGTGCCGCTGGCGGAGCTGTTCGGCTACGCGACGCGGCTGCGGAACCGGACCCAGGGCCGGGGCACGTTCACCAGCCGGCCCGCCGGCTACGCCCCGGCGCCGGCCGGTGACCCCGCCCGGGCCCGGGCCCGGTAGGCGTCACCGCCGGAGACGGGACCGCCCGGGACGCCCCTGCGGGGGCGTCCCGGGCGGGACGTTTCTGCACAAGGGGGACGACGTGTGTCAGCCCTCTTCGTGCTGCACCGCGCGGCGCGCGTCGGCGTCGAGCACGCCCCAGGCGATGAGCTGCTCGGTCAGCACCGAGGGGGACTGGTCGTAGATGACGGCGAGGGTGCGCAGGTCGTCCTGGCGGATCGACAGCACCTTGCCGTTGTAGTCGCCGCGCTGGCTCTGGATCGTCGCGGCGTAGCGCTGCAGCGGACCGGCCTTCTCCGGCGGGACCTGGGACAGGCGCTCGAGGTCGAGGACCAGCTTCGGCGGCGGCTCGGCCGCGCCGCCGGGGGTCGTACCCGGCAGCAGCTCCTGCACCGGCACGCCGTAGAAGTCGGCGAGCTCGGCAAGGCGCTGCACGGTCACGGCACGGTCGCCGCGCTCGTACGAGCCCACGACCACTGCCTTCCAGCGGCCCTGGGACTTCTCCTCGACGCCGTGCAGGGACAGCCCCTGCTGCGTGCGGATGGCCCGGAGTTTGGCTCCGAGCTGCTTGGCGTAATCGCTGGACATATGGCTCCCCGGACGGAAACTCGGTGACTCACTGTGAGGTTACGCAGCGTAATCCGGCGTCGTCAAGCCGAAGAGGGCCGACCGGTCGGTGACCTGGGCCGTCCAGGGCCCTGACCTGGGCCGTCCGGAGACCCCGAGTGCCACCTGATATCGTCGAACCGTACCCCTGACGTCCTTTAATGCCCGTCCCGTGAGGCGGGGAAGGAGGTCCGACGACCCATGGTCGACGACCGCTCCACCACCGCGCAGACGGCACCCGCCCCGCCGGCGCCGTCCGCCCGTCCGGTGCTCGAAGCCCCGGACATCGCGCGGGTCCTCACCCGCATCGCCCACGAGATCGTCGAACGCGCCAAGGGCGCCGACGACGTGGTGCTCCTCGGCATCCCCACCCGCGGGGTCTTCCTGGCCCGCCGGCTGGCCGACAAGCTCGCCGAGATCACCGGCCGCGGCACCGCGGTCGGCTCGCTCGACATCACCATGTACCGCGACGACCTGCGCCTGCACCCGCCGCGTGCCCTCGCCCGCACCGAGATCCCCGGTGACGGCATCGACGGCCGCCTGGTGATCCTCGTCGACGACGTGCTCTTCTCCGGCCGCACCATCCGGGCCGCCCTCGACGCGCTGAACGACATCGGCCGCCCCCGCGCGGTCCAGCTCGCGGTGCTGGTCGACCGCGGCCACCGGGAGCTGCCCATCCGGGCGGACTACGTCGGCAAGAACCTGCCCACCTCGCTGCGCGAGACCGTCAAGGTGCTGCTCACCGAGGAGGACGGCCGCGACAGCGTGCTGCTCGGCCAGCGGCTCAAAGAGCGCTCGGAGGGTGCCGGCTCCGGCGCCGGCCCCGACGGTCCCGAGGGCCCCTCCGGCGCGGACACCGCGCCGGCCGCGGACCGCTAGCGCCGCCATGCCCGGACCCGGCACACGGGTCCGGTGCTCCCGCGCGCCCTCCTGCCCATCACCGCACCGCGCCGGCCCTCCACCCGGCCCGGCCAGCACCACGGAGTGACCTGTGAAGCGCCATCTGATCTCGGCCGCCGACCTCACCCGCGACGACGCCCTCCTCGTGCTCGACACCGCAGAGGAGATGGCGCGCGTCGCCGACCGGCCCATCAAGAAGCTGCCCACCCTGCGCGGCCGCACCGTCGTCAACCTGTTCTTCGAGGACTCGACGCGCACCCGCATCTCGTTCGAGGCGGCCGCCAAGCGGCTGTCCGCCGACGTCATCAACTTCTCCGCCAAGGGCTCCTCGGTCTCCAAGGGCGAGTCCCTCAAGGACACCGCCCTGACCCTGGAGGCGATGGGTGCCGACGCGGTCGTCGTGCGCCACCACTCGTCCGGCGCGCCGCAGCGCCTGGCCACGTCCGGCTGGATCAACTCCTCGGTGGTCAACGCCGGCGACGGCACCCACGAGCACCCCACGCAGGCCCTGCTGGACGCCTTCACGATGCGCCGCCACCTCTCGGGCGTCGGCCGCGACCTGGCCGGCCGCCGGATCACGATCGTCGGCGACGTCCTGCACAGCCGGGTGGCCCGCTCCAACGTCCTGCTGCTCACCACACTCGGCGCCGAGGTCACCCTGGTCGCGCCGCCCACCCTGCTGCCGATCGGCGTCGAGCAGTGGTCCTGCCAGGTCAGCTACGACCTGGACGCGGTGCTCGCCAAGTCCGACGCGGTGATGATGCTGCGCGTCCAGCGCGAGCGGATGAACGCCGCGTTCTTCCCCACCGAGCGCGAGTACTCCCGCCGCTACGGCCTCGACGGCCTCCGGATGGCCGCGCTGCCCGAGCACGCCATCGTGATGCACCCCGGCCCGATGAACCGGGGCATGGAGATCACCGCCGAGGTCGCCGACTCGCCGCGCTGCACGGCCGTCGAGCAGGTCGCCAACGGCGTCAGCACCCGGATGGCCGTCCTGTACCTGCTGCTCGGCGGCTCCGAACCGGCCATCGCCACCGCACGAACCGAAGACGCCCGCACCGAGGAGAGCAAGTAACCATGAGCACGATCCTGATCCGCGGCGCGAAGGTCCTCGGCGGCGAGCCCCGCGACGTGCTGGTCGACGGGGAGACCGTCGCCGCCGTCGGCGCCTCCCTGCCGGCGGACGGCGCGCAGGTCGTCGAGGCCGACGGCCTGATCCTGCTGCCCGGCCTGGTCGACCTGCACACCCATCTGCGCGAGCCCGGCCGCGAGGACTCCGAGACCGTGCTGACCGGCACCCGCGCCGCCGCCGCGGGCGGCTACACCGCCGTGCACGCCATGGCCAACACCTTCCCCGTCGCGGACACCGCCGGCGTCGTCGAGCAGGTGTGGCGGCTGGGCCGCGGGTACGGCTACTGCGACGTGCAGCCGGTCGGCGCGGTCACCGTCGGTCTGGAGGGCAGGAAGCTCGCCGAGCTGGGCGCCATGGCCGACTCCGCCGCGCAGGTCCGGGTCTTCTCCGACGACGGCAAGTGCGTGGACGACGCGGTGATCATGCGCCGCGCCCTGGAGTACGTGAAGGCGTTCGACGGTGTCGTCGCCCAGCACGCGCAGGAGCCGCGGCTCACCGAGGGCGCGCAGATGAACGAGGGCACGGTCTCCGGCGAGCTGGGCCTGACCGGCTGGCCGGCCGTCGCCGAGGAGTCGATCATCGCCCGGGACGTGCTGCTCGCCGCGCACGTCGGCTCCCGCGTGCACATCTGCCACCTGTCGACCGCCGGCTCGGTGGAGATCGTGCGCTGGGCCAAGTCCAAGGGCTGGGACGTCACCGCCGAGGTCACCCCGCACCACCTGCTGCTCACCGACGAGCTGGTCCGCTCCTACGACCCGGTCTACAAGGTCAACCCGCCGCTGCGCACCGAGGCGGACGTGCTCGCGCTGCGCGAGGCCCTCGCGGACGGCACCATCGACTGTGTGGCCACCGATCACGCGCCGCACCCGCACGAGGACAAGGACTGCGAGTGGGCAGCGGCCGCCATGGGCATGGTAGGCCTGGAGACGGCGCTGTCCGTCGTGCAGCACACCATGGTCGACACCGGCCTGCTCGACTGGGCCGGCGTCGCCGACCGGATGTCCGCCCGCCCCGCCGTCATCGGACGGCTCGCCGGGCACGGCCGGCCGATCGCCGAGGGCGAGCCGGCGAACCTGGTGCTGCTCGATCCCGCATACCGTGGTGTCGTCAATCCCGCGGGCTTCGCCTCCCGCAGCCGCAACACCCCGTACGAGGGGCGCGAGCTGCCGGGCCGGGTGATGGCGACCTTCCTGCGGGGCCACGCCACGGTCATGGACGGGAAGCTCACGTGACGACTCCTCTCAACCTGCTCGCGGTCGTGACCGCGCAGGGCGACCAGCACTCCGCCAAGGTCACCGACTGGACCGACCGGCTCGGCTGGGTCGTCGGCCTCGCGCTGTTCGTCGGGCTGGTCTACTGGCTGATGCGCCAGGGCTGGCAGTGGCGGCGCACCCTGCAGGGCGGGCTGCCCGCGCTCCCGCAGGCACCCGAGGCCACCGGTGAGCCGCTGCTGGAGGCCGAGGGCCGCTATCACGGCAGCACCACCGCCGGGCAGTGGCTGGACCGCATCGTCGCCCACGGCCTCGGTGTACGCAGCAGGGCCCGGCTGACCCTCACCGAGCAGGGCCTGGACGTCGACCGCACCGGAGCCCCCGGCTTCTTCGTGCCGGCCGCTGCCCTGCGCGGCGCCCGGCTCGACCAGGCCATCGCCGGCAAGGTGCTCCCCGAGGGCGGCCTGCTGGTCGTCACCTGGGAGCACGGCGGCACCCTCATCGACACCGGGTTCCGCTCCGAGCACGCCGCCGACCACCCGGAATGGGTGCGGCGGATCAACGACCTCAGCGGCGAGCGGGCCGACGCCACCGGGCCCCTCCCGGAGATGCGACAGCCCGCCGCCGTACCGCACGACCAGAAAGGCGCACAATGACGACCTCGACCCGGGCGGCCAAGGCGCCCGCCCTCCTCGTCCTGGAGGACGGCCGCATCTTCCGCGGCCGTGCCTACGGCGCGGTGGGGGAGACCTTCGGCGAGGCCGTCTTCTCCACCGGCATGACCGGCTACCAGGAGACGCTGACCGACCCCTCCTACCACCGCCAGGTGGTCGTCATGACCGCCCCGCACGTCGGCAACACCGGCGTCAACGACGACGACCCGGAGTCGGCCCGCATCTGGGTGTCCGGCTACGTCGTGCGCGACCCCGCCCGCGTCCCGTCCAGCTGGCGCTCGCAGCGCTCGCTGGACGACGAGCTGACCGCGCAGGGCGTCGTCGGCATCAGCGGCATCGACACCCGGGCGCTGACCCGGCACCTGCGGGAGCGGGGCGCGATGCGCGTCGGCATCTTCTCCGGCAACGCGCTCGCCGACGAGGGCGTCCTGCTGGCCCGGGTCCGCCAGGCCCCGGAGATGACCGGCGCCGACCTGTCCGCCGAGGTCGCCACCGAGCAGCCGTACGTGGTGCCGGCACTGGGCACCCGCCGCTTCACCGTGGCCGCCCTGGACCTGGGCATCAAGGGCATGACCCCGCACCGCATGGCCGAGCGCGGCATCGAGGTGCACGTGCTGCCGGCCAGCGCGACCGCCGAGGACGTGTACGCGGTGAACCCGGACGGCGTGTTCCTGTCCAACGGCCCCGGCGACCCGGCCACCGCCGACCTGAGCGTCATCCAGGCGGTGCTGGAGCGCGGCACCCCGCTGTTCGGGATCTGCTTCGGCAACCAGCTGCTCGGCCGGGCCCTGGGCTTCGGCACCTACAAGCTCAAGTACGGCCACCGCGGCATCAACCAGCCCGTGCAGGACCGCGCCACCGGCAAGGTCGAGGTGACCGCCCACAACCACGGCTTCGCCGTCGACGCACCGCTCGACGCGGTCAGCGAGACGCCCTACGGGCGCGCCGAGGTCAGCCACGTGTGCCTGAACGACAACGTGGTGGAGGGCCTGCGGCTGCTGGACCGCCCGGCCTTCAGCGTCCAGTACCACCCCGAGGCGGCCGCCGGCCCGCACGACGCCGCGTACCTCTTCGACCGCTTCGTCCAGCTCATGGCAGAACAGGGAGCCCAGCGTGCCTAAGCGCACCGATATCCAGTCCGTCCTGGTCATCGGCTCCGGCCCGATCGTCATCGGCCAGGCGGCCGAGTTCGACTACTCCGGAACCCAGGCCTGCCGGGTGCTCAAGGCCGAGGGCCTGCGGGTGATCCTGGTCAACTCCAACCCGGCCACGATCATGACCGACCCGGAGATCGCCGACGCCACCTACGTCGAGCCGATCACCCCCGAGTTCGTCGAGAAGATCATCGCCAAGGAGCGCCCCGACGCGCTGCTGCCGACGCTCGGCGGCCAGACCGCGCTCAACACCGCGATCGCCCTGCACGACAACGGCGTGCTCACCGAGTACGGCGTGGAGCTGATCGGCGCCAACGTCGCCGCCATCCACAAGGGCGAGGACCGCGAGCAGTTCAAGCAGGTCGTGGAGGCGGTGCGCCGCAGCATCGGCCACGGCGAGTCCGCGCGCTCGGTCATCTGCCACACGATGGACGACGTGCTGGCCGGCGTCACGACGCTCGGCGGCTACCCCGTGGTCGTCCGCCCCTCCTTCACCATGGGCGGCGCCGGCTCCGGCTTCGCCCACGACGAGGAGGAGCTGCGCCGCATCGCCGGCCAGGGCCTGACCCTCTCGCCGACCACCGAGGTGCTCCTGGAGGAGTCCATCCTCGGCTGGAAGGAGTACGAGCTGGAGCTGATGCGCGACAAGCACGACAACGTCGTGGTCGTCTGCTCCATCGAGAACTTCGACCCCATGGGCGTGCACACCGGTGACTCGATCACCGTCGCGCCGGCCATGACCCTCACCGACCGCGAGTACCAGATCCTGCGGGACATCGGCATCGCCGTGATCCGCGAGGTCGGCGTCGACACCGGCGGCTGCAACATCCAGTTCGCGGTGAACCCCGAGGACGGCCGGGTCATCGTCATCGAGATGAACCCCCGGGTGTCCCGGTCCTCCGCGCTGGCGTCCAAGGCCACCGGCTTCCCGATCGCCAAGATCGCCGCCCGCCTGGCCGTCGGCTACACCCTGGACGAGATCCCCAACGACATCACCGAGCAGACCCCGGCGTCCTTCGAGCCCACGCTCGACTACGTCGTCGTCAAGGTGCCGCGGTTCGCGTTCGAGAAGTTCCCGGCCGCCGACGCCACGCTGACCACCACCATGAAGTCGGTCGGCGAGGCGATGGCGATCGGCCGCAACTTCACCGAGGCGCTGAACAAGGCGCTGCGGTCGCTGGAGAAGAAGGGCTCGCAGTTCGACTTCGTCAGCGCGCCCGAGGCGTCCGGCACCAAGGACGAGCTGCTGGTCCGGGCCGCGGTGCCCACCGACGGCCGGATCAACACCGTGATGCTGGCCATCCGCGCCGGTGCCACGCCCGAGGAGGTCTTCCGGTTCACGCGGATCGACCCCTGGTTCGTCGACCAGCTGTTCCTCATCAAGGAGATCGCCGACGAACTGGCCGCGGCCGACAACCTGACGCCCGACCTGCTGGCCGAGGCCAAGCGGCACGGCTTCTCCGACGCGCAGATCGCCGGCATCCGCGGCCTGCGCGAGGAGGTCGTCCGCGAGGTCCGGCACGCCCTGGGCGTCCGGCCGGTCTACAAGACCGTCGACACCTGCGCGGCGGAGTTCGCGGCCCGCACGCCCTACTTCTACTCCTCCTACGACGAGGAGACCGAGGTCGCCCCGCGCACCAGGCCCGCGGTGATCATCCTGGGCTCCGGCCCCAACCGCATCGGCCAGGGCATCGAGTTCGACTACTCCTGCGTCCACGCGTCCTTCGCGCTGCACGACGCCGGGTACGAGACCGTGATGGTCAACTGCAACCCGGAGACCGTCTCCACCGACTACGACACCTCCGACCGGCTGTACTTCGAGCCGCTCACGCTGGAGGACGTGCTGGAGATCGTGCACGCCGAGACCCAGGCCGGTCCGGTCGCCGGTGTCATCGTGCAGCTCGGCGGCCAGACCCC
The DNA here is from genome assembly GCF_900110255.1 of Actinacidiphila rubida. Lineage (GTDB taxonomy): Bacteria > Actinomycetota > Actinomycetes > Streptomycetales > Streptomycetaceae > Actinacidiphila > Actinacidiphila rubida. The sequence goes on along the minus strand of NZ_FODD01000011.1, from coordinate 189,533 downwards.
GCTGGGCCTGGCGCAGGCGCTCAAGGACAACGGCGTGCCCGTCGTCGGCACCTCGCCCGAGTCCATCCACCTCGCCGAGGACCGCGGCGCCTTCGGCCGGGTGCTCGCCGAGGCCGGGCTGCCCGCGCCCAAGCACGGCACCGCGACGTCGTTCCCCGGCGCCAAGGCCATCGCCGACGAGATCGGCTACCCGGTCCTGGTCCGGCCGTCCTACGTGCTCGGCGGCCGCGGCATGGAGATCGTGTACGACGAGACCCGCCTCGCCTCGTACATCGCCGAGTCCACCGAGATCAGCCCGGACCGGCCGGTGCTCGTGGACCGCTTCCTCGACGACGCCATCGAGATCGACGTGGACGCCCTCTACGACGGCCACGAGCTGTACCTCGGCGGCGTCATGGAGCACATCGAGGAGGCCGGCATCCACTCCGGCGACTCGGCGTGCGCGCTGCCCCCGATCACCCTCGGCGGCCACGACATCAAGCGGCTGCGCGCCTCCACCGAGGCGATCGCCGCCGGCGTTGGGGTGCGCGGCCTGATCAACATCCAGTTCGCGCTGGCCGGGGACATCCTCTACGTGCTGGAGGCCAACCCGCGCGCCTCCCGGACCGTGCCGTTCACCTCCAAGGCCACGGCGGTGCCGCTGGCCAAGGCCGCCGCGCGGATCTCGCTCGGCGCGACCGTCGCCGAGCTGCGCGCCGAGGGCCTGCTGCCGGCGTCCGGGGACGGCGGCGAGCTGCCGCTGGACGCACCGATCTCCGTCAAGGAGGCCGTGCTGCCGTGGAGCCGGTTCCGCGACCCGCAGGGCCGCGGGGTGGACACCATCCTCGGCCCGGAGATGCGCTCCACCGGCGAGGTCATGGGCATCGACGCGGTGTTCGGCACCGCGTACGCCAAGTCGCAGGCCGGCGCGTACGGCGCGCTGCCCACCAAGGGCCGGGCGTTCGTCTCGGTCGCCAACCGGGACAAGCGCGCGCTGATCTTCCCGGCCCGCGCCCTGATCGAGCACGGCTTCGAACTGCTCGCCACCTCCGGCACCGCCGAGGTCCTCAAGCGCAACGGCATCGAGGCCCGCGTGGTGCGCAAGCAGAGCGAGGGCGTCGGCCCGAACGGCGAGCCGACCGTGGTCACCCTCATCCACGAGGGCGAGGTCGACCTGATCGTCAACACCCCGTTCGGCACCGGCGGCCGGCTCGACGGCTACGACATCCGGACCGCGGCGGTCGCCCGTGCCGTGCCGTGCCTGACCACCGTCCAGGCGCTGGCCGCCGCCGTCCAGGGCATCGACGCCCTGGTCCGCGGTGACATCGCGGTCCGCTCGCTGCAGGAGCACGCCGAGCACCTGACGGCGGCGCGGAAGGGCTGACACATCGTGTACGCACTCTTCTTCCGGCTGCTGTTCCGGCGGATGGACCCGGAGCGGGCGCACCACCTGGCGTTCGGCTGGATCCGGCTGGCCGCCGCCGTCCCCGGCGTGCGCGCCCTGGTCGCCGCGGTGCTCGCGCCGCGGCGGCCCGCCCTGCACACCGAGGCCTTCGGGCTGACGATGCCGGGGCCGTTCGGCCTGGCCGCCGGCTTCGACAAGAACGCCGTCGCGATCGACGGCCTGGCCATGCTCGGCTTCGACCACGTCGAGGTCGGCACGGTCACCGCGCAGGCCCAGCCGGGCAACCCGCGCAAGCGGCTGTTCCGGCTGGTCGCCGACCGCGCGCTGATCAACCGGATGGGCTTCAACAACGACGGCTCGGCCGCCGTCGCCGCCCGGCTGGCCGCGCGCGAGGCGGTGTTCCGCACCACCGTCGGCGTCAACATCGGCAAGACCAAGGTCGTCCCGGAGGACGAGGCGGTCGCCGACTACGTCCGCTCCGCCGAGCGGCTGGCCGTCCACGCCGACTACCTCGTCGTCAACGTGTCCTCGCCGAACACCCCCGGCCTGCGCAACCTGCAGGCGACCGCCGCGCTGCGCCCGCTGCTGAGCGCGGTCCGCGAGGCCGCCGACCGCACGGTCCCCGGCCGCCGGGTGCCGCTGCTGGTGAAGATCGCCCCCGACCTGGCCGACGAGGACGTCGACGCGGTCGCCGACCTCGCGGTCGAGCTGGGCCTGGACGGCATCATCGCCACCAACACCACCATCGCCCGCGAGGGGCTGGGCCTGCGCTCCTCGCCCGGCGAGGTGCAGGAGACCGGCGGCCTGTCCGGGGCGCCGCTGAAGGCGGGCTCGCTGGAGGTGCTGCGCCGCCTGTACGCGCGGGTCGGCGACCGCCTCACCCTGGTCGGCGTCGGCGGCATCGAGGACGCCGAGGACGCCTGGCAGCGGATCCTGGCCGGCGCCACCCTCGTGCAGGGCTACAGCGCCTTCGTCTACCAGGGCCCGTTCTGGATGCGCGCCGTCCACAAGGGCCTGGCCGCCCGGCTGGCCGCCAGCCCCTACGAGACCCTCGCCGACGCGGTCGGCGCCGACACCAGGAAGGGGACCGCACGATGAGCGAGCCCTTCGGCGCGCGCCTGCGCCGGGCCATGGACGACCGCGGACCGCTGTGCGTGGGCATCGACCCGCACGCCTCGCTGCTCACCGCCTGGGGCCTGAACGACGACGTGGCCGGCCTGGAGCGGTTCTCGCTGACCGTGGTGGAGGCGCTGGCCGGCGGCACGGCGGTGCTCAAGCCGCAGTCGGCGTTCTTCGAGCGCTTCGGGTCGCGCGGCATCGCGGTGCTGGAGCGGACCGTGGCCGAGGCCCGGGAGGCCGGCGCCCTGGTCCTGATGGACGCCAAGCGCGGCGACATCGGCTCCACCATGGCCGCCTACGCGTCGGCCTTCCTGGAGAAGGACTCCCCGCTGTTCTCCGACGCGGTGACGGTCAGCCCGTATCTGGGCTTCGGCTCGCTGCGCCCGGCGCTGGACGCGGCCGCCGCCTCCGGCGCGGGCGTCTTCGTGCTGGCCCTGACGTCGAACCCGGAGGGCGCCGAGGTGCAGCGGGCGCAGGCGGCCGGTGGCGGCTCGGTCGCGCAGGCGATGCTGGACCACATCGCGGCCGAGAACGCGGGGGCCGAGCCGCTGGGCTCGGTCGGCGCGGTGGTCGGCGCCACCCTCGGCGACGCGCGGGCCGACCTGGCGGTGAACGGGCCGCTGCTGGCGCCCGGCGTGGGCGCTCAGGGCGCGACGCCCGCCGACCTTCCCGGGGTCTTCGGCGAGGCGCTGCCCGACGTGCTGCCAAGCGTGAGCCGGGACGTGCTGCGGCACGGTCCCGACGTCGCGGCGCTGCGGAATGCCGCGCGGTCATATGCGGAAGCGGTGCGGTCGGTCGTCGGTCGCTGAATACCGCCGGATTCACGGGCGCGAATAGGACACAGAAAAGGGCCGGATTCAACAACCGGCCCTCTTGACCCCTCATCCTGTTCCGGTTTGCCCCATATATCCCGCTGGATCGAGTCTGACCAGGACTTTTCGACTGTTCTCGCTGACTTGGGCCGTCGGGACCGCTAGTCTCCGACGAGAGCGAGCCGTACAGATGCGGCGCTCATCGCCCTGCTCTGGCGGGCGAGTACGGTCCACACGGTCCATATCCGATAGCTCTACATCCGAGGTGACGTAGGCGTGGCTCTTCCGCCCCTTACCCCTGAACAGCGCGCTGCCGCGCTAGAAAAGGCCGCTGCGGCTCGCCGGGAGCGCGCCGAGGTCAAGAACCGGCTCAAGCACTCCGGCGCTTCCCTGCACGAGGTCATCAAGCAGGGCCAGGAGAACGATGTCATCGGCAAGATGAAGGTCTCCGCCCTGCTCGAGTCGCTTCCCGGCGTCGGCAAGGTGCGCGCCAAGCAGATCATGGAGCGGCTCGGCATCTCCGAGAGCCGCCGCGTCCGTGGTCTCGGCTCCAACCAGATCGCCTCCCTGGAGCGCGAGTTCGGCGGTACGGCCGCCTGAGGTCCCGACACCGTCGGGAAGCAGGGATAATCGCTTCATGAGCCCTGCAGTACATCCGCGGCTGACCGTGCTCTCCGGCCCCTCGGGGGTCGGCAAGAGCACGGTCGTCGCTCATATGCGCACGGAGCACCCCGAGATCTGGCTCTCGGTGTCCGCCACCACGCGCAGGCCCCGCCCCGGCGAGCAGCACGGAGTGCAGTACTACTTCGTCGACGACGACGAGTTCGACAAGCTCGTCGCCAACGGCGAGCTGCTGGAGTGGGCCGAGTTCGCCGGCCACCGGTACGGCACGCCGCGCAAGGCGGTGCTGGACCGGCTCGCCGCGGGCGAGCCGGTGCTGCTCGAGATCGACCTGCAGGGCGCGCGGCTGGTCCGCGAGTCCATGCCGGAGGCGCGCCTGGTCTTCCTCGCGCCACCGAGCTGGGACGAGCTGGTCCGCCGGCTCACCGGCCGCGGCACCGAGTCACCCGAGGTGATCGAGCGCCGGCTGGTCGCGGCACGGGTCGAGCTGGCCGCCGAATCCGAGTTCGACGAGACCCTTGTCAACACCTCCGTCGAGGCGGTAGCGCGCGAGCTGCTAGCCTTGATGCGGACTGCCTGATCAGCACGTGAGCACCAGCTGAACGCGAGCTGATCACCAGCCGTCCCACACCGCGGCCGGCACCTGTCGATGCCGCGGTCAACCGTCTACTAGTAGGGGTAGGTAGAGCGTGTCCTCTTCCATCACCACGCCCGAGGGCATCATCAACCCGCCGATCGACGAGCTGCTTGAGGCCACCGACTCCAAGTACAGCCTGGTGATCTACGCGGCCAAGCGCGCGCGCCAGATCAACGCGTACTACTCCCAGCTCGGCGAGGGCCTCCTGGAGTACGTCGGCCCGCTGGTGGACACCCACGTCCACGAGAAGCCGCTGTCGATCGCGCTGCGTGAGATCAACGCCGGGCTGCTGACGTCCGAGGCCGTCGAGGCGCCGCCGAACGCCTGACCGGGCGCGCAAGGACAGCACACGGAGCACCACCACGGGCCCGGCGGTACGACCGCCGGGCCCGTGGTGTGTCATGGGGACAGCGGAACCGGACACGGAGGCGGGAGTGACCATGGGCAAGCCACAGGTCGTGCTGGGCGTGAGCGGCGGCATCGCGGCCTACAAGGCGTGCGAGCTGCTGCGCCGGCTCACCGAGTCCGGGCACGACGTGCGCGTGGTCCCCACCGACTCCGCCCTGCACTTCGTCGGCGAGGCCACCTGGGCCGCGCTGTCCGGCCACCCCGTCGCCACCCGCGTCTGGGACGACGTCCACCAGGTCCCGCACGTGCGGATCGGGCAGCACGCCGACCTCGTCGTCGTCGCCCCCGCGACCGCCGACACCCTGGCCCGGGCCGCCCACGGACTCGCCGACGACCTGCTCACCAACACCCTGCTCACCGCCCGCTGCCCGGTGGTCTTCGCACCCGCCATGCACACCGAGATGTGGGAGCACGCCGCCACCCAGGAGAACGTCGCCACGCTGCGCCGCCGCGGCGCCGTGGTGATCGAGCCCGCCGTCGGCCGGCTGACCGGCGTGGACACCGGCAAGGGCCGGCTGCCGGACCCGGCCGAGATCTTCGAGGTGTGCCGCCGGGTGTTGGCCCGCGGCACCACCGTGGCCGACCTGGCCGGCCGCCACGTCGTGGTGAGCGCCGGCGGCACCCGCGAGCCGCTCGACCCGGTCCGCTTCCTCGGCAACCGCTCGTCGGGCAAGCAGGGCTACGCGCTGGCCCGTACGGCCGTGGCCCGCGGGGCCCGGGTCACCCTCGTGGCCGCCAACACCGGGCTGCCCGACCCGGCCGGCGCGGACGTGGTCACCGCCGGCACCGCCGAGCAGCTGCGCGAACAGGTGGTCAAGGCCGCCGCCGACGCCGACGTGGTGGTGATGGCCGCGGCCGTGGCCGACTTCCGCCCGGCCGCGTACGCCGCCGGCAAGATCAAGAAGAAGGACGGCGAGGAGCCGCCGCCGCTGGCCCTGGTCCGCAACCCCGACATCCTCGCGGAGATCTCCGCGCACCGCGCCCGCCCCGGACAGCTGGTCGTCGGCTTCGCCGCCGAGACCGACGACGTCCTGGCCAACGGCCGCGCCAAGCTCGCGCGCAAGGGCTGCGACCTGCTGGTCGTCAACGAGGTGGGCGAGCGCAAGGCGTTCGGCACCGAGGAGAACGAGGCGGTCGTGCTGGGCGCCGACGGCAGCGAGACGCCCGTCCCGTACGGCCCGAAGGAAGCGCTCGCCGACCGGATCTGGGACCTGGTCGCCGCCCGCCTGGTCTAACGCGGCCCAGGCGCCACCGGCCGCCTGGCCCGCCGCACCGGGCGGTGCCCCTGCGCCCCGCGCGAGGCGGGAAACGCCCGGGGCACGGGGGGTGGCCGAAAGGGGTCTCCGCGCGCCGGCGCCGGGCGCCGCGGCGCCCCGATCCATCCGAAGGGCGAGATCACACGCCCGAGCCGGGTGTGCGAACGTTAAACTGACGGCGAAGTGCCAGGCGCAGCCCCGTGCCCTTCGACCAGAATCAGCCAGCAGCCGCTGCAACCCCAGGGAGCGATGTGTCCCGCCGCCTGTTCACCTCGGAGTCCGTGACCGAGGGCCACCCCGACAAGATCGCTGACCAGATCAGCGACACGATCCTCGACGCTCTCCTCGATGTCGACCCCACGTCCCGGGTCGCCGTGGAGACGCTGATCACCACCGGCCAGGTGCACATCGCGGGCGAGGTGACCACCACCGCCTACGCCGACATCGCCACCCTGGTGCGCAACAAGATCCTCGACATCGGGTACGACTCGTCCAAGAAGGGCTTCGACGGCGCCTCCTGCGGCGTCTCGGTGTCCATCGGCTCGCAGTCCCCGGACATCGCGCAGGGCGTCGACACCGCCTACGAGAAGCGCGTCCAGGGCTCCGTGTCCGACGACGACGAGCTGAACCGGCAGGGCGCCGGCGACCAGGGCCTCATGTTCGGCTACGCCTCCGACGAGACGCCCGAGCTGATGCCGCTGCCGATCACCCTGGCGCACCGCCTCTCCCGGCGGCTGACGGAGGTCCGCAAGAACGGGACCATCCCGTACCTGCGCCCCGACGGCAAGACCCAGGTCACCATCGAGTACGACGGCGACAAGGCGGTCCGGCTGGACACCGTCGTGGTCTCCTCGCAGCACGCCTCGGACATCGACCTGGAGTCGCTGCTCGCGCCGGACATCCGCGAGTTCGTGGTCGAGGTCGAGCTCAAGGCGCTCCTGGAGGACGGCATCAAGCTGGACACCGAGGGCTACAAGCTGCTGGTCAACCCCACCGGCCGGTTCGAGATCGGCGGCCCGATGGGCGACGCGGGCCTGACCGGCCGCAAGATCATCATCGACACCTACGGCGGCATGGCCCGCCACGGCGGCGGCGCGTTCTCCGGCAAGGACCCGTCCAAGGTCGACCGCTCGGCCGCCTACGCGATGCGCTGGGTCGCCAAGAACGTCGTCGCGGCCGGCCTGGCGGCACGCTGCGAGGTCCAGGTCGCCTACGCGATCGGCAAGGCCGAGCCCGTCGGCCTGTTCGTGGAGACCTTCGGCACCGCCACCGTCGACGCGGAGCGCATCGAGCAGGCCATCGGCGAGGTCTTCGACCTGCGCCCGGCCGCGATCATCCGCGACCTCGACCTGCTGCGCCCGATCTACGCCCAGACCGCCGCGTACGGCCACTTCGGCCGCGACCTGCCGGACTTCACCTGGGAGCGGACCGACCGCGTGGACGCGCTCAAGGCGGCCGTCGGCCTCTAGGGCCCGAGCCCGCGGCGCCGTCCGCGCAGACGCAGGGACCGCACCCCCAGCGGGGGGTGCGGTCCCTGCGTCTGCGCCGTCCCGGCCTGTGCGCGCTCGCCGTGCCGCTGCCCGGCCTGTGCGCCGCCCCGGCCCCCGCGCCGGCCGGTCCCGGGCGCCGGGAGACCGCGGAGTGCGGCAGCGGCATTCCGGGGGTGTCGGCACCGTCTGGTAGGAAATGAAGGGTGAGCGGCGAGAACGGGCAGGACGAGCGGGACCCGGATGCCCCCGGAACAGGGGGGCAGGAGGGCGAGCAGCTCGCCCTCATCCGGGAGACCGTCCGCAAGACCCGGGCCAAGCCGCGCACCTGGCGCGGTGCCGCCCTGGCCGGCGAACTCCCCGTGGCCCGCGTCCTGGTGGACAAGGGCCTGGTCCACCTCGACCAGTACTTCGACTACGCGGTGCCCGCCGCCATGGACGCCGAGGCCCAGCCGGGCGTCCGGGTCCGGGTGCGGTTCGGGGCACGCGTGGTCAAGGGGCGCAGGGAGGGCGGCACCCTCCACGACGGCTTCATCGTCGAGCGCCGTGTCGACAGCGACTTCCACGGCCCGCTCGCCCCGCTCGCCCAGGTGCTGTCCGAGGAGCGGGTGCTCGGCCCCGCCCTGCTGGCCCTGTGCCGGCAGGTCGCCGACCGCTACGCCGGTTCGCTCGCCGACGTCGTCCAGCTCGCCGTGCCGCCCCGGATGGCCCGCGCCGAACGCGACCCCTCGCCCGCGCCCCTGCCCGACCCGCCGCCGCCCGCGCCCGGCAGCTGGGAGCGCTACGCCACCGGCCCCGCCTACCTGGCGGCGCTGGCCCGCGGTGACACCCCCCGCGCGGTGTGGCTGGCGCTGCCCGGGCCGCACTGGCCGCACGAACTGGCCGTGGCGATGGCCACCGCGCTCGCCGGCGGCCGCGGCGCGCTCGCGGTCCTGCCCGACGGGCGGGCCGCGGCCCGCGTCGACCAGGCCCTCACCGAGCTGCTCGGCGAGGGCCGCCATGTGCTGCTCACCGCCGACGCCGGCCCTGAGGAGCGCTACCGGCGGTGGCTGGCGGTCAGCCGCGGCGCGGTGAAGGCGGTCGTCGGCACCCGCGCGGCGATGTTCGCGCCCGTCGCGGACCTGGGCCTGGTCGCCCTGTGGGACGACGGCGACTCCAGCCATGCCGAGCAGCACGCGCCGCAGCCGCACGCCCGTGACGTCCTGCTCCTGCGGTCACGCGAGGAGCGCACCGCGTTCCTGCTCGGCGGCGTCACCAGCACGGTCGAGGGCGCGCAGCTGGTGGACAGCGGGTGGGCCCTGCCGCTGGCCGCGTCCCGCGCGGCGGTGCGCGAGGCGGCCCCGCTGATCCGCACCGTCTCGGACGCCGACCAGGCGCGGGACGAGGCGGCCCGCGCGGCCCGGCTGCCGTCGCTGGCCTGGCAGGTCACCCGCGAGGCGCTGACCCGCGGCCCGGTGCTGGTCCAGGTGCCGCGCCGCGGCTACCTGCCGAGGCTGGCCTGCGACCGCTGCCGGACGCCCGCGCGGTGCGCGGCGTGCGCGGGCCCGCTGGAACTCAAGGACCAGGCGGGCACGCCCGCGTGCGGCTGGTGCGGGCGGCCCGCCGCGGACTGGCACTGCGACGAGTGCGGCGGTGTCCGGCTGCGCGCCCGGGTGGTGGGCGCGCGGCGCACCGCGGAGGAACTGGGCCGGGTCTTCCCCAGCGTGCCGGTGCGCACGTCGGGCCGGGACACGGTGCTGGCGTCGGTCGGGGACGCGCCCGCGCTCGTCGTCGCCACCCCGGGCGCCGAGCCGGTCGCCGACGGGCCCGGTTACGCGGCCGCGCTGCTCCTCGACGGGTGGGCCCTGCTCAACCGCCCCGACCTGCGCGCGGGCGAGGAGGCGCTGCGGCGCTGGGCGCTCGCCGCGGCCCTCGTGCGGCCCGCCGGGCAGCACGGCACGGTGGTCGTGCTGGCCGAGCCGACGCTGCGCCCCGTGCAGGCGCTGGTGCGGTGGGATCCGGCCGGGCACGCGCTGCGGGAGCTGGCGGAGCGGGCCGAGCTGCGGTTTCCGCCGGTGGCACGGATGGCGTCGGTCACGGGGTCGCCGGCGGCGATCGCCGACGTGATGGACACGGTGCGGCTGCCGCCGGGGGCGGACCTGCTGGGGCCGGTGCCGGTCGCCGGCCATGACGCGGCGGGCGGCGGGCGGCGGGAGCGCGGTGACCGCGGCGAGCGCGGTGAGCCGTGGGAGCGGCTGTTGATCCGGGTGCCGCCCGGGGCGGGGGCGGCGCTGGCCGCGGCGCTCAAGCAGGTGCGGGTCGCGCGGGCCGCGCGGGGGGCGGCGGAGCCGGCGCTCATCCGGATGGATCCGCTGGACATCGGCTGACGCCGGGTTCGTGCGGGTGATCCGGCCGGGCACGGCGCGGCCGGACCGGTTCGCGGGGCGGGCCGGAGCGCCGTGGAATCGGGTCCGTCGCGTTGCCCGGGCCGTCGGGGCGCTGGGTGGCGGGTTCGTCGGGGCGCTGGGTGGCCGGGGGCACGTCCGTGCTCGGGTGCAGGCCCTGACGGCGCGTTGTCGTACCGACCCGCGCCACCGGCTTCTTGCCCGTGCTCGCCTGCGGATGGCCCCTGGTGAGGGTGGATCGCCGTCAGCGGCCGCGGGGAGTGGCGGGCGGTCAGGGGCTCGCGCACCTGTGGGGTGCGCGTGCGGGGGGAGGGGCCTCGGCGGCTGCGCGATGTCGGCAGACGGGCAGACGCCGAGGGCGGAGGTGGCGCGGGGGAGCGGGTCAGCCGTTGCGGGGGGCCGGGAACGAGGGGCCGGAGACGGCGTCCTCGCGCATCGGGCCATGCAACGGGCCATGCATCGGGCCGGGCATCGTGCGGGCCGCGGGGACGGACGGCTGTCGGACCAGCGCGGGCTCCTCGGCCGTCGCGGTCCCGGTTCCGGTCCCGGTTCCGGCCCCGGTCGCGGAACCCGAACCCGAGGTGGTGGCGGCCGCGGGGCGCCGGCCGCCGTAACGGCGGTGCACGGCCTGCTTGGTGACGCCCAGCGCGGAGCCCACCGCGTCCCACGAGAATCCCAGCGACCGGTCGAAGTCGACGGCCGCGGTGACGAGTGCTTCGACGCTGTCGCGCAGCTCCTGCGCCAGCCGGACCGTCGGCGCCGGCGCCCGCCCGTAGACGACGAATCCCGCGCTGGGGCCGCTGCGCCGCGGCCGGTAGACGTTGCCCAACTGGGCGGTCAGCGTACGCAGCGCGTCCACCTGGCGGCGGACCCTCTCGATATCCCGCACCAGAAGGTGCAGGGTGGCCCGTGCCTGGGCGTCAGGAGTTGCGTGGTCGGGCATCAACAAGCCTCTCCAACCGGCGGATTCTTGGAACGGGCCGTGCGTATTGTCGTGTGCATTGACCCGATTTCGGTCAAACTCTCTTGACCAACGCGCCAGCTCCCCCAGGGGTCACGCCCGTAGGGGCGCGGCACTCCTGCCGGGGGGCGCGCGGCGGCGCGTGCACCCCCCGGCCCCTGCCGCCCTAGAATTGACGCCTCGCCCATGCCCCCGCGCCCGGAGAGACCGCACGGACCGGCCACGCGACCACCGCGCCAACCGAGAGCCAACCGAGAGGCACACCCCGCACGATGAGGCTCGTCTTCGCCGGCACCCCCGAGGTCGCCGTTCCCGCCCTGGACGCCCTGCTCGCCTCGCCGCGGCACGAGGTCGTCGCCGTCGTCACCCGTCCCGACGCGACCGCGGGCCGCGGCCGCCGGCTCGTCGCCAGCCCGGTCGCACAGCGCGCCGAGGAGGCCGGGATCGAGGTGCTGAAGCCTCAGCGGCCGCGCGACGAGGACTTCCTGACCCGGCTGCGGGAGATCGCCCCGGACTGCTGTCCGGTGGTCGCCTACGGCGCGCTGCTGCCCAAGGTCGCCCTGGACGTCCCGGCCAGGGGCTGGGTCAACCTGCACTTCTCGCTGCTGCCCGCCTGGCGCGGCGCGGCGCCCGTGCAGCACGCGGTGATGGCCGGTGACGAGGTGACCGGCGCGTCCACCTTCCTGATCGAGCAGGGCCTGGACTCCGGCCCGGTCTACGGGGTGATCACCGAGGACATCCGTCCCGCCGACACCAGCGGCGACCTGCTCACCCGCCTCTCGCACAGCGGCGCCCGCCTGCTGGCCGCCACCATGGACGGCATCGAGAGCGGCGAGCTCGTCGCGCGACCGCAGCCGTCCGACGGCGTGACCGTCGCCCCCAAGATCACCGTCGAGGACGCGGAGGTGGACTGGACCGCTCCCGCGCTGCGCGTCGACCGCCTGATCCGGGGCTGCACTCCGGCGCCCGGCGCGTGGACCCTGATCGAGGGCGAGCGGCTCAAGCTCGGCCCCGTCCGTCCGGCCCCGGACCGCACCGACCTCGCGCCCGGCGAGATCGCCGTCGCCAAGAACGCCGTGCACGTCGGCACCGGCAGCCACGCCGTCGAACTCGGCGAGGTCCAGGCCGTCGGCAAGAAGCGGATGGCCGCCGCCGACTGGGCCCGCGGCACCCGCGCCGCCTCCGGCACCCGCCTCGGCGCCGCGTAGGGCCGCGGCCCGCGTCCGGGCGCCATGGGTTGTGGCTCGGGGGTATCGCGCCCTCCGGGCGCGCTCGGGGTGGGGGCTCGCGCCCCGGCGCATGGGTGGTCGCCCGGACCGGCGTCGCCAGACGCGGCCGCCCCGGGCTCGCGGCCCGCGGTCGGCGTCCGTCTTGCGCCCGCCCCGGCGTGCGGGCTTCCGCCGCGGGGGTGGGTGTCCTGCGGGTGTCCGGGCGCTGGGCTGAGGCTCGGGGGTGCCGCGGGCTCCGGGCTCGCGGTCCGGCGCGTGGGTGGCCGTCCAGGCCAGCCGTCGCCCGCTGCGGCGCCACCCCCGCGCTCGTGTGATGCCACGGCTGCGCACCCCGACCGTCGGCTTCGGTGCCTCGCCGTCATCGGCCGGCCGTCGCGAACCGCAGGGAGCCGGGGCCACTCCGGGAAGGTGCGTGGGCGGGGGCCGGTGGGGGACGTCGTACGCTGGACGGCGACCGCGGACGACACACATCCGGAGCACCTTTCACGTGAACCACCAGCCGCGCCGCCCGCAGGGCGGACAGCAGGGCAAGCCGTACCGCCGACCGCAGCGCGACCCCGTCAGGATCCTGGCGTTCGAGGCGCTGCGCGCGGTGGGGGAGCGGGACGCCTACGCCAACCTCGTCCTGCCCGCACTGCTGCGCGAGGCCGAGGCGGAGGCGGCGCGCAAGGGCCGCACGTTCGACCGCAGGGACGCCGCGCTGGCGACCGAGCTGGTCTACGGCACGCTCCGCCACCAGGGCACCTACGACGCGGTGATCGCCGCCTGCGTGGACCGGCCGCTGCGGGAGGTGGACCCGCCGGTCCTCGACGTCCTCGCGCTCGGCGCCCACCAGTTGCTCGCCACCCGCATTCCGCCGCACGCCGCGGTCTCCGCGACCGTCGAGCTGGCGCGCGTGGTGCTCGGCGACGGCCGGGCCCGGTTCGTCAACGCGGTGCTCCGCAAGATCAGCGCCCACGACCTGGACACGTGGCTGGAGAAGGTCGCGCCGCCGTACGACGAGGACCCCGAGGAGCACCTGTCCGTCGTGCACGCCCACCCCCGCTGGATCGTCGGCGCGCTGTGGGACGCGCTGGGCGGCGGGCGCGACGGCATCGAGGAGCTGCTGGCCGCCGACAACGCGCGGCCCGAGGTGACGCTGGTGGCCCGCCCCGGCCGGTCCACCGCGCAGGAGATCGCCGACGGGCTGCCGGAGGGCGCGGGCGAGCCCGGTCGCTGGTCCCCGTACGCGGTCCGGCTCGCCGAGGGCGGCGACCCGGCGTCGGTGCCGGCCGTCCGCGAGGGCCGGGCCGGCGTGCAGGACGAGGGCAGCCAGCTGGTGGCGACCGCGCTCGCCGCGGCACCGCTCGACGGCCCCGACACCCGCTGGCTGGACGGCTGCGCGGGCCCCGGCGGCAAGGCCGCGCTGCTGGCGGCGTTCGCGGCCGAGCGCGGCGCGCTGCTGGTCGCCGCGGAGAAGCAGCCGCACCGCGCCCGCCTGGTCTCCCGCACCCTGGCCGGCAACCCCGGCCCGTACCAGGTGGTGGTGGCCGACGGCACGCGCCCGGCGTGGGCGCCGGGCACGTTCGACCGGGTGCTGGTGGACGTGCCGTGCACCGGCCTCGGCGCGCTGCGCCGCCGTCCCGAGGCCCGCTGGCGCCGCCGCGCCGAGGACGTCGCCGGGTTCGGGCCGCTCCAACGCGGCCTGCTCACCGAGGCGTTGAACGCGGTGCGGGTCGGCGGCGTGGTCGGCTACGCCACCTGCTCGCCGCATCTGGCCGAGACCCGCGCCGTCGTCGACGACGTGCTGCGGTCCGAGCGCGCGCCCGCCGCCGAACTCCTCGACGCCCGGCCGCTGATGCCCGGCGTGCCCGACCTGGGCGACGGGCCGGACGTCCAGCTGTGGCCGCACCGGCACGGCACGGACGCGATGTACCTGGCACTGCTGCGCCGCACCGCCTGAGCCGCCCGCGGGGCGGCGCCGGTGCCGGTGCGGCGGAACGGTGCGGAACGGCCGGACGGCCGGCACCCGGCCCCGAGGGGGCGTGTGCCGGCCGTCCGCCGTGGGACTTCTCCGCCCCGGGCCGCCGCCGCTACGGCTGCTCGGCCGGCACGTCCTCCCGCGGGCTCACCCGCGGCGCCGGCGGGCGCGGGGTGGCCAGCCGGCCCGGCCACCAGACGCGGTCGCCGATGTCGAGGGTGATCGCCGACACCAGCACCGAGCGCACCACGAAGGTGTCGAGCAGCACGCCGAAGGCGACCGCGAAGCCGATCTCGGCGAAGCCGACCACCGGCAGCGTGCCCAGCACCGCGAACGTGCCGGCCAGCACCAGGCCGGCCGAGGTGATCACGCCGCCGGTCGCCGCCAGGCCGATCCGCACGCCGTCACGCGTGCCGTGCAGCGCGCTCTCCTCACGGATCCGGGTCATCAGGAAGATGTTGTAGTCGATGCCCAGGGCCACCAGGAACACGAAGACGAACAGCGGGAACGAGGTGTCCTCGCCCGCGAAGTCGAGCACGTGCCGGAAGGCCAGCGCGCTGACCCCGAGCGCCGCGGCGAACGACAGCACCACCGTGCCGATGAGCACCAGCGGCGCGATCACCGCCCGCAGCAGCACCGAGAGGATCACCAGGACCACCAGCAGGATCAGCGGGATCAGCAGGATGTCGTCGTGCGACGACGCCTCCGCGGTGTCCTTGATGACGGCCGCGCCCCCGCCCACCTTGGCGTCCGCGCCCGGGATCGCGTGGAGCGTGGTGCGGGCCCGGTCCACGGTGGTCTTGGCCGCGTCGCTGTCCGGCCGGTCGGTGAGGGTCGCCTCCAGGTAGACCCGGCCGTTCCTGACGGGGGTGACGCCCGGTGGCGTGCCGACCGATCCCGGCACCACGCCCTTGATGCCGCTGAGCGCGGACGTCACCTGTGAGGTCGCTC
The DNA here is from genome assembly GCF_900110255.1 of Actinacidiphila rubida. Lineage (GTDB taxonomy): Bacteria > Actinomycetota > Actinomycetes > Streptomycetales > Streptomycetaceae > Actinacidiphila > Actinacidiphila rubida. The sequence continues at coordinate 174,324 of NZ_FODD01000011.1, read as the reverse complement.
CGGACCTGGCGATGACGACGAGCGGCTGCCCGCCGCCGGCCGGGAAGTACTTCGCCTGGAGGTGCTGGCCGACCACCGAGTCCGGGGTGTTCGTGAAGCTGTCGGCCTGGGCGAGCCCCGAGGCGTTCAGCGAGAACAGGCCGAGGCCCAGCGCGCCCAGGATCACCACGGTCGTCGCCCACACGGCGCGCGGGCGGCGGCTGACCCGGTCGCCGATCCGCGCCCACAGCCCGGTCCGGGTCGGCTCCGGCGTCCCGACGTGCGGAACGACCGGCCAGAACACCCAGCGGCCGAAGATCACCAGCAGCGCGGGGAACAGCGTCACCATGGCGACCAGTGCGACCGCGACGCCGACGGCCGCGACCGGGCCGAGTCCGGAGGTGGAGTTCATCTCGGCGGCCAGCAGGCAGAGCATGCTGAGCGCCACGGTCGCCGCGCTGGCGATGATGGCCGGTCCCGCGCGGTGCAGGGCCTGGGCCATCGCCTCGTGGCGGTCGGCGTGGCGGCGCAGCTCCTCGCGGTAGCGGGCCACCAGCAGCAGCGCGTAGTCGGTTCCCGCGCCGAACACCAGCACCGTCAGGATGCCGGCGCTCTGCGCGTTGACGACCAGCCCGGCGTGTCGGGCCAGCAGGTAGATCACCGCCTCGGCGGTGAACAGCGCACCCACCACCGAGATCACCGGCAGCAGGAGCAGGCTCAGGCTGCGGTAGGTGATGAGCAGGATGACGATGACGACGCCCAGCGCCGAGAACAGCAGGGTCCCGTCGATCCCCTGGAAGGCGTCGTTGGAGTCGGCGGCGAAACCGCCGGGGCCGGTGATGTGCACCTGGAGCCCGCTGCTGCTCTCGCCGGTGGTGGCCCGGATCTCCTTCACCGCGTCCGACAGCGAGGTCCAGCCGCTCTCGCCCATCACGATCGGCACGATGAACTGCGCGGCCACCGGGTTCTGCGGCTGGTTGAACTGCGGCCCGACCAGCCGGCTGCCGATGATGCCGTGGGCGGTCATCGCCCTGACCGCGGCCACGTCCTTGTCGATGGCGGCCTTGTCCGCCGCGGTCAGCCCGCCGTCCCTGGCGTAGACCACGACCGCCGGAGCCGACTCCGGCACGAACTGCTTCTGCAGGTTGAGCACCTGCGTCGACTCGGCGTTGCCGGGCAGCCAGCTCGCCGCGTCGTTCTTCTGTGCGTCCGTCAGTTTCTGTGCCAGCGGCGACACCGCCACCAGCACGATGATCCACAGTGCCAGGACCACCCACTTGCTGCGCCGTCCGCAGACCAAGTGCGCGATTCCCCGGGGCACGGCCACTCGTGTGGCACCGTCGCCCCGGCCGTCTCTGCCGCCCGCCCTGTCCGTTCCGCCCGCCATTACCGCGATCCCCCTGCTTCGCTCGTGGTGTCCCCCGGCCCCGCCGTACAGCTGTACGGCGGGTGGCCAGGGACCAGCATGGCACCGCGGGACGCGTTTCGCCCGGAGGTTCCTGTGAACGCCGGACGGCCTTCGGGCGGCGTGCGGCGGGCCGCGCGCGGTGCCCGCCGGCCGCATGGGCGCGGTGACGCGCCGAACCGGCTGGACAGCCGGTCCCGCGGGGCTTGCCGATCTGCTTTGCTGGGCATATGAGCGTGCAGATCAGCCCCAGCATCCTTTCCGCCGATTTCGCCCGACTGGCCGAAGAGGCACAGGCGGTCGAAGGAGCCGACTGGCTCCATGTCGACGTGATGGACAACCACTTCGTGCCCAACCTCACGCTGGGGGTCCCCGTCGTCGAGTCGCTGCGGCGGGCCACCGGCATCCCGCTGGACTGCCATCTGATGATCGAGCAGCCCGACCGGTGGGCGCCGGCCTTCGTGGAGGCGGGCGCGGGCTCGGTGACCTTCCACGCCGAGGCCGCGGCGGCGCCGGTACGGCTGGCCCGGGAGATCCGTGCCAAGGGCGCGCGGGCGTCGATGGCGCTGAAGCCCGCGACGCCGATCGAGCCGTACGAGGACCTGCTGCCGGAACTGGACATGCTGCTCGTCATGACGGTGGAGCCGGGCTTCGGCGGGCAGGCGTTCCTCGACATCATGCTGCCGAAGATCCGCCGCACCCGGGCCCTGATCGACCGCTACGGGCTGCAGATGTGGCTGCAGGTCGACGGAGGGGTCTCGGCCGAGACCATCGAGCGCTGCGCGGAGGCCGGCGCGGACGTCTTCGTCGCCGGTTCCGCGGTGTACGGGGCGGACGATCCGGCCGCCGCGGTCAAGGCGCTGCGCGAGCAGGCGGCGTCGGCCCTCGCCCGGTGAGGGCGGCCGGCTGACGGGAGTACGGACGTCTTGGTGGTGCCCGGTGAATGTATGCGGACCAACGGAAGGCTACGCGCCCGTAACCCGGCGAGTCTGCGAGGATGAGCGCGAAGTGGATCAGATGGGCTACTGGGGAGTGGCGACGTGAGCACAGGCCGCACACAGGTGCGCATGGGCCCCGGCGAGATGGTCCAGGCGGCGGCGATGGCACGTCGCTTCTACCTGGAGGGCAAGTCGAAGATCCAGATCGCCGAGGAGTTCGGGGTCAGCCGGTTCAAGGTGGCGCGGGTCCTGGAGACCGCCCTCGAACGCGATCTGGTGCGGATCGAGATCAGGGTCCCGGCCGAACTGGACGCCGAGCGCTCGGACGCCCTGCGGGCCCACTACGGGCTGCGGCACGCGGTCGTCGTGGAGACCCCGGCGGACCAGGCGGACGCCCCGGACCCGGAGAACCTCGGCGCGGTCGCCGCCGACCTGCTCGGTGAACTCGTCAGCGACGGCGACGTGCTGGGCCTGGCCTGGGGCCGCTCCATCATCACCATGGCCAACGCGCTGGACCGCCTCGCGCCGTGCACCGTCGTGCAGTTGACGGGCGTGTACGACGTCGGCACCGCCGAGCGCGGCTCGGTGGAGGCGGTGCGCACCGCGGCCGCCGTCTCCGGCGGCGAGGCCCACCCGCTGTACGCGCCGATGGTGCTCGCCGACCCGGCCACCGCGTCGGCGCTGCGCGCGCAGAGCCAGATCGCCGCCGCCATGAGCTACTTCGACAAGGTCACCGTCGCCGTGGTGTCCATCGGGTCGTGGGCGGCGGGCATCTCCACCGTTCACGACGCGCTCAGCGACGACGAGCGGGAGCACTACGCGGGGCTGGGCGTGGCCGCCGAGATGTCCTCGCACCTGTTCGACGCGCAGGGCCGGCGGGTCGGGCGCGACCTCGGCGAGCGGTGCATCACCATCGAGGCGGACCGGCTGCGCCGGATTCCCGAGGTGCTGGCCATCGCCGGCGGTATGAAGAAGGCCGGCGCGATCGACGCCGTGCTGCGCTCGGGCCTGGTGACCAGCCTGGTCACCGACACCGCCGCCGCCGACCATCTGCTGCACTCCACCGGGCCCGCACCGCGCCCGGCGCTGGACCGCGCCGACCCCGACGGCTCCTGACACCCGGCCGCCCCGGCCGGCGCGTGCGTGACCCGGCGGCGCGAGGCGTGACCCGACGGGTGGTCAGCGCCAGCGCGGCGGGGGAGCGGCGGGACGGTCGGCCGCACGGGCCCGTGTCGTCCGCCGCTGGACGACGCGGGTGAGGTCGTCCGGGGTCACGATGCCCACCAGGCGGTGCCCGTCGACGACGAGGATGCGCAGCCCGATCTGCGTGCGGATGCCCTCGACCACGTCGTTGAGCAGGTCGTCGGGGCGGGCCACCGTGCACTGCGCGAGCGGTGTCGCCACCTGGCGCAGCCGGACGTCCTCCCGCTGCTCGACCGGCACCATCGCCACGCTCCGCGCCTGCACGATGCCCGTCGGGCTGCCGTTGAGGTCGGTGAGCGGCACGACCGCGTGCCCCGACCGGCCGGCCTCGCCCTCGATGAACCGGTCGACGGTCAGCCAGTCGGACGCGGTCGTCACCGGTGCCGTCATCGCGTCGGCCACCTTCACCCCGCGCAGCGCCGAGGTGATGGCGACGCGTCTGCGCTCCATGCTCGCGGTGAAGGCGATGAACAGGCCGACGACCGCGATCCACAGGCCGCCCGCGTCGCCGCGCAGTATCAGGTACCAGCCGGCCGCCACGATCAGCCCGCCGACGATCTGCCCGCCGCGGTCGGCGGCCAGCTCCGAGCGGTCGCGGTCCTTGACGGCGAGCCAGATCACCGCCTGCAGCACCCGGCCGCCGTCCAGCGGCACCGCCGGCAGCAGGTTGAAGACACCCAGCAGCAGGTTCGCCCAGCCGAGCCAGGCCAGCAGGGCGGCCGGCAGCGCCCAGCTCGGCGCCGAGTGCAGGCCGATCCCCGCGCCGAGCGCGGCGCCGCCGATGACCAGGCTCGCGAGCGGCCCCACGATCGCCACCCACAGCGCCACGCCCGCGGTCCGGGGGCGGCCCATCCGCGTCACGCCGCCCAGAGCCCACAGGGTCACGTCCTCGACGTCGATGCCGCTCCTGCGGGCCGCGGTCGCGTGCGCGGCCTCGTGCAGCAGCAGGCTCACGGCGAGCAGCACCGAGCCGATCACCGCGGTGGCCGCGTAGACCGCGCCCGACCGGTCGGGCACCCAGGCGGGCAGTGTGCCGCGCCCGAGCCCGTAGCCGATCACGATCACCAGCACCGGCACGCTCCAGTGCAGGCGCAGCGGCACCCCGCCGATCCGTCCGATCCTGAACGACCCGGTCATGGGAGCCCTTCTTCCGGCGCCCGGGGCGCCGCGCCGCGCGATGTCCCGCGCGGCCCGGTACCTCCAGCCTCCCTCGCTCGGTGCGGCACGGCCAGGCCCGCGGGGCCGTCCGGGCACCGGGCGCGGTGCGGGCCGCCGGCCGCCGGGCGGGGGCCGGCGGCCGGGCCGATGGCCAGGTCGATGGCCGGACGGATGGTCAGGCCGCGGTCCGCAGCGTCAGCTCGTCGTGCTGCGGTTCGCCGAGGATCACCTTGAGAGCGCCCGTGTCGGCGGCGCGCGCGAAGATGTCGTACGCCTCCTCCATCTGCCCCAGCTCGAAGGTGTGGGTGACCAGGGCGGCGACGGGCAGCCTGCGGTCGGTCAGCATCTGCAGCAGGGTGGCGGTGGACGAGGCGTCCACCAGCCCGGTCGTGATCGTCAGGTTCCTGAACCACGCGTCCTCCAGATGCAGCGTGGCGGGCCCGCCGTGCACCCCGACGTTGGCCAGCCGGCCGCCGGGGCGGACCATGCGGGTGCACTGCTCGAAGCTCTCCGGCAGCCCCACCGCCTCGATCACCACGTCGGCGCCCAGGCCACCGGTCAGGTCCGCGACCAGCGGCTCGGCCTCGGCCGGCGTGGCGATGGCGTCGGCGCCGAGGGCCTTGGCCGCCTCCAGGCGGATCGCCGCGGGGTCCACGGCGACGATCCGGGACGGCGAGAACAGCTGCGCGCCGGCGATCGCGGCCAGCCCGATGGGACCCGCGCCGACCACGACGACCGTGTCCCCGGGGCGCACCCGCCCCTTGAGCACGCCCACCTCGTAGGCGGTCGGGAAGATGTCCGAGAGCAGCACCGCGTCCCTGGCCGGGACGGATTCCGGCAGCGAGTACAGCGACATGTCGGCGAACGGCACCCGCACGAACTCCGCCTGGGTGCCGTCGATGCGGTGCCCGAGGATCCAGCCGCCGCCCTCGGTGCACTGGCCGTAGGCGGCCTCGCGGCAGAACCGGCACCGGCCGCAGCCGCTGATGCAGGAGACCAGCACCCGGTCGCCCGGCCGCACCGCGCGCACCGCGCTGCCCGTCTCGACGACCCGGCCCACGGCCTCGTGCCCCAGGACCGTGCCCGGCGGCACGTCCGGCACGTCGCCCGCCAGGATGTGCAGGTCGGTGCCGCAGATGGTGGTGGCCTCGACCCGGACGATCGCGTCGGCCGGGTCCTGGACCGCCGGGTCCCGGGCGTCCTGCCAGGAGGACCGGCCAGGACCGTTGAAGACGAGTGCTTTCATGGCGTTCCTCCTCGCGCCGCGCGGGTGACCCTCCCTCCAGCCTCCTCGCGGTCGCCCGGCCTCGCACGGGCAGCGGACGGCGGTCACCGGCCCGTCTGGACGAAACGACAGGCGGGCCGCCGCCGGGCTGGGGAAAGGTACAGACATCCGCCGTGTCCGTGCACGAACGCGGATCGTCCACGATGATGGCGTAGGAGCCACAGTTCGGTCTGTCCGGCTTCGGAACTGACTCCCCGCCCGCTGTCTGATGTTTCCGCAGGTGAGAGAGTCGAGATGCGTTTCCTGAATGATGTGCAGCCCGCGTACGACCTGACGTACGACGATGTGTTCATGGTGCCGAGCCGCAGCGCGGTCGGCTCCCGGCAGGCGGTGGACCTCCGGGCCCCCGACGGCACGGGGACCACGATCCCGCTGGTCGTGGCGAACATGACCGCGATCGCGGGGCGCCGGATGGCCGAGACCGTGGCCCGGCGCGGCGGGCTGGTCGTGATCCCGCAGGACATCCCGCTCGACGTGGTCGCCGACGTGATCGCCTACGTCAAGGCGCGCCACCTGGTGCTGGACACGCCCATCACCCTCGCCCCCTCGCAGACCGTCGCCGACGCGCTGGCGCTGCTGCCCAAGCGCGCCCACGGCGCCGGGGTCGTCGTCGAGGACGGCCGGCCGGTCGGCGTCGTCACCGAGTCCGACCTGACGGGCGTGGACCGCTTCACCCAGCTGTCCCAGGTGATGTCCACCGACCTGCTGCTGCTGGACGCCGCGATCGACCCGCGCGAGGCCTTCAACCGCCTGGAGGACGCGCACCGCAAGCTCGCCCCCGCGGTGGACGCGGACGGGCGGCTGGCCGGCATCCTCACCCGCACCGCGGCGCTGCGGGCCACCCTCTACGAACCCGCGGTCGACGACCAGGGCCGGCTGCGGATCGCCGCGGCCGTGGGGATCAACGGCGACGTGGCGGGCAAGGCCAAGCAGCTGCTCGACGCCGGTGCGGACACGCTCGTGGTGGACACCGCGCACGGCCACCAGGAGTCGATGCTGTCCGCGGTGCGCGCCGTGCGCGGCCTGGACCCGCGGGTGCCGATCGTCGCGGGCAACGTGGTCTCCGCCGACGGCGTGCGCGACCTGGTCGCGGCGGGCGCCGACATCATCAAGGTCGGCGTCGGCCCCGGCGCGATGTGCACCACCCGCATGATGACCGGCGTCGGCCGGCCGCAGTTCTCCGCCGTGCTGGAGTGCGCCGCCGAGGCCCGCCGGCACGGCAGGCACGTGTGGGCCGACGGTGGCGTGCGGCACCCGCGGGACGTCGCGATGGCGCTGGCCGCGGGCGCGTCCAACGTCATGATCGGCTCCTGGTTCGCCGGCACCTACGAGTCGCCGGGCGACCTGCAGCAGAGCGCGGACGGCCGCCTCTACAAGGAGTCGTTCGGCATGGCCTCCGCACGGGCGGTGCGCAACCGGACCAGCGAGGAGTCGGCCTACGACCGGGCCCGCAAGGCGCTGTTCGAGGAGGGCATCTCCACCTCGCGGATGTTCCTCGACCCGGTCAGGCCCGGCGTGGAGGACCTGATCGACTCGATCGTGGCCGGCGTCCGCAGCTCCTGCACCTACGCCGGCGCCGGGTCGCTGGCGGAGTTTGCCGACCGGGCCGTGGTCGGCGTGCAGAGCGCCGCCGGGTACGCCGAGGGCAAGCCGCTGCACGCCAGCTGGCAGTAGCCGCCGCGGAGTGCCGCGCGGCGCTCCCGGCCCCGTCGCCGCGGAGTGCCGCGCGGGGCGTCCCGGCCGCCCCGGGACCGGCCCGTGCGACACTCCCGACGTGCCGCTGAACGAACTCGACGAACGCATCGTCCACGCCCTGGCCGCCGACGCGCGCCGCTCCTACGCCGACATCGGGGCCGAGGTCGGCCTGTCGGCGCCCGCCGTCAAGCGCCGGGTCGACCGGCTGCTGGCGGCCGGGGCGATCACCGGTTTCACGGTGCGTGTCGACCCGGCCGCACTCGGCTGGCAGACCGAGGCCCTGGTCGAGCTGTACTGCCGGCACAACACCTCGCCCTCCGACATCCGCCGCGGCCTCGCCCGCTACCCGGAGGTGGCCTCGGCCTCCACCGTCACCGGCGAGGCGGACGCCGTCGTGCAGGTCTTCGCGTCCGACGTGCGCCACTTCGAGCAGGTACTGGAGCGGATCGCCGGCGAGCCCTTCGTGACCCGCACCAAGTCCGTGCTGGTGCTGTCCCCCCTGCTGCGCCGCTACGGGGCCGGCGCCCCCGACTGAGGCTGCCGCCGGGCGTTCCGGCCGGTCCCGCCTCCCCTGGCCGGAAGGCCGGGCACGCCCGCCGGCTCCGGCCCGGACGAGCCGCCTGCTCGCAGTGAAATGTCGTGATTGTGCGTGAGTGCGATGTTTTGTCTACACCATTGGGGTAACGCGCTGGGTGAGGCCGGAGATCGGCCACGGCAGTCCTCAAGGAGGCGGCATGATCACCCGCGAGCAGATATCCCAGGTCGTGGGCCATCCGGTCCACGACTCCACGGGGAAGAAGATCGGCGACGCCAAGCACATGTACCTGGACGACGCCACCGGCGATCCCGAGTGGGTCACCGTGAAGACCGGGTTCTTCGGCAACAACGAGACGTTCGTGCCGACCCGCTCGGCCCAGCTGGTCCAGGACCATCTCGAGATCCCCTACGACAAGGAGAAGATCAAGGGCGCGCCGAACGTGGACGTCGACTCGGGCGGACACCTCTCGGTCGAGGAGGAGCGGCATCTGTACCGCTACTACGGCATCGAGAGCGGCGGTGCCGCGGCAGGCGAGAAGGCCGCGGCGGCGGGGACTGCCGGAGCGGCGGCCGGGATATCCGGCCGGCACGCCAAGCGCGGCGAGGAGTCGGGCGCCGGTACCTCCAAGGGCGCCGGTGGCGGCATGGGTGCCGAGAGCGGCATGGACCGCGGCCCGAAGTCCGGCGCGGCCGCCGGCATGCGCGAGAGCGCGGCCGGCAGCGAGAAGTCCGCGGGCACCGGCATGTCCGGCAGCGAGGCCGGCACCGGGACCGGCTTCGCGGCGGACCGCGCCGCCTCCTCCGGGCGGTCGGCGCCGGCCTCCGGCAAGGGCGCCATGGCCGAGGGGCAGGAGATGATGACCCGCTCCGAGGAGGAGCTGGTGGTCGACGTCCAGCGGCACACCTCGGGCCGTGCCCGCCTGCACAAGTACGTCGAGGTCGAGGAGGTCGAGAAGACGGTGCCGATCCGGCACGAGGAGGTCAGGCTCGAACGCGAGCCGATCACCGACGCGACCCGGAGCGGCATGAACCCGGAGATCTCCGAGGCCGACCAGTACATCACCCTCCACGAGGAGGAGGCGGTCATCGACACCCGGGTGGTCCCCAAGGAGCGCGTGCGGATGCGCGTGGAGGAGCGCACCGAGGAGAAGACCGTCCGCGGCCGGGTGCGCAAGGAGCGCATCGAGTCCGACATGGGGTTCGACGGGACCGGCAAGGGCACCAGGGAGACCGGTCAGGCCGGCAAGGACCAGCGCTTCCAGTGACCGCCCCGCGCTGACCGCGCCCGCGGCCCCTTTCACGGCGGGCGCCCGCACCCCACCCCGGGGCGCGGGCGCCCGCCGCGGCATGCCCGCCTCCGCGTGCCCGCACCGCCGCACCAGGAGTGACGCCGGCCGTGCCGCCGCACCCGGCGCAACGAATCGCCGGTTCCGGGGGAAAAGACGCAACGGATCGCATCACCGGTCGCAATGTTCGCGCCTTCCGCCCGCCCACCCCCGCGACGTACCGTCGAAGGAGTCCCCGCAGACCCCACCTGACCAGGCGAAAGAGGCTCCATGGCGCCGTTGCGCACCGCCCTGCTGCAAGGCCCCGCCGGCGTGCCCGCGACCGTCGCGGACAGCCTGCGGGCCCTGGACGAGGCCGCGGCGCAGGCGGCCGCGCAGGGCGCGCGGCTGCTCGCCACCAGCGAGCTGTTCCTCACCGGCTACGCCCTCGGCGTCCGTGTCGCCGAGCTGGCCGAGCCCGCGGACGGCCCGTCGGCGGCGCGCGTCGACGCGATCGCGGCCCGGCACGGCATCGCGATCGCCTACGGCTTCCCCGAGCGCGTGACCGCGGACGGGGACGCGGTGTTCAACGCGGTCCGCCTGGTCGGCGCCGACGGCGCGGAGCTGGTCGTGTACCGCAAGGCGCACCTGTTCGGCGACTACGAGAGGACCGCGTTCACCCCCGGCGACCGCCCGCTCGCGCAGGCCACCGTGGACGGCGTCCGGGTCGGCCTGCTGATCTGCTACGACGTGGAGTTCCCCGAGGCCGTGCGCGCCCACGCGCTGGCCGGAACCGAACTGCTGCTGGTCCCCACGGCGTTGATGCGCCCCTACGAGTTCGTCCCGCAGGTCCTCGTGCCCGCCCGGGCGTACGAGAACGGCATGCACGTCGCGTACGCCAACCGCTGCGGCCCGGAAGGGGAGTTCGACTTCGCCGGACTGAGCTGCCTGGCGGGGCCCGACGGCACGGTCCGCGCGCGGGCCGGCGCCGGACCCGAACTCCTCGTCGCCTCCGTCGACCCCGAGGCGGTCCGCGCCGCCCGTGCCGAGACGCCCTATCTCGCCGACCGCAGGCCGGAGTTGTACCGCTCGCTGACCTGAGCCGCCGGGCGCACCCGCCCCGGTCCGCACCGGCCCGGAGCCGCACCGCTCCCGCTGCCAGCCCGCCCCGCACCCCGCACCGCCGCCCCCGCGTACGACCAGGAGAGCCGCCCCATGACGTCCGTGCCCACCGCCGTCCACGACGAGCAGCACATCGAGGCGCAGGCACAGCCGGCCATCACGATGTTCGGCCCCGACTTCCCCTACGCCTACGACGACTTCCTCGCCCACCCCGCGGGCCTGGGCTCGGTGCCGGCCACCGAGCACGGCACCGAGGTGGCGGTGATCGGCGGCGGCCTGTCGGGGATCGTCGCCGCGTACGAGCTGATGAAGATGGGCCTGCGCCCCGTGGTCTACGAGGCCGACCGGATCGGCGGCCGGCTGCGCACGGTCGGGTTCGAGGGCTGCGACCCGGGCCTGACCGCGGAGATGGGCGCGATGCGCTTCCCGCCGTCCTCGACCGCCTTCCAGCACTACGTCGACCTGGTGGGTCTGGAGACCCGGCCGTTCCCCAACCCGCTGGCGCCGGACACCCCGTCGACCGTCGTGGACCTCAAGGGCGAGAGCCACTACGCCACCTCGCTGGAGGACCTGCCCGACGTCTACCGCCAGGTGATGCACGCGTGGAACGCCTGCCTGGAGGAGGGCGCCGACTTCTCCGCGATGCAGCACGCCCTGCGCACCCGCGACATACCGAAGATCCGCGAGATCTGGTCCGCGCTGGTGGAGAAGCTGGACAACCAGACCTTCTACGGATTCCTGTGCGACTCCCCGGCGTTCGCGTCGTTCCGGCACCGCGAGATCTTCGGCCAGGTCGGCTTCGGCACCGGCGGGTGGGACACCGACTTCCCCAACTCCATCCTGGAGATCCTGCGGGTCGTCTACACCGGCGCGGACGACGACCACCGCGGCATCGTCGGCGGCAGCCAGCAGCTCCCGCTGCGGCTCTGGGAGCGCGAGCCGGACAAGCTGCTGCACTGGCCGCGCGGCACCTCGCTGCGCTCGCTGCACGGCGGCGACCCGCGGCCCGCGGTCACCGGCCTGCACCGCACGGCCGGCAACCGGATCACCGTCACCGACTCCACCGGCGACATCCGCACCTACCGGGCGGCGATCTTCACCGCGCAGAGCTGGATGCTGCTGTCGAAGATCTCCTGCGACGACTCGCTGTTCCCGATCGACCACTGGACGGCCATCGAGCGCACCCACTACATGGAGTCCAGCAAGCTCTTCGTGCCCGTCGACCGGCCGTTCTGGCTGGACAAGGACCCGCGGACCGGGCGCGACACCATGTCGATGACCCTCACCGACCGGATGACGCGCGGCACCTACCTGCTCGACGACGGCCCGGACCGGCCCGCCGCGATCTGCCTGTCGTACACGTGGTGCGACGACAGCCTGAAGTGGCTGCCGCTGAGTGCGCACGAGCGGATGGAGGTCATGCTCAAGTCGCTCGGCGAGATCTACCCGGGCGTCGACATCAGGCGTCACATCATCGGCAACCCGGTGACCGTCTCCTGGGAGAACGAGCCGTACTTCATGGGCGCGTTCAAGGCCAACCTGCCCGGCCACTACCGCTACCAGCGGCGGCTGTTCACCCACTTCATGCAGGACGCGCTGCCCGCCGACCAGCGCGGGCTGTTCCTGGCCGGCGACGACGTCTCGTGGACGGCGGGCTGGGCCGAGGGCGCGGTGCAGACCGCGCTGAACGCGGTGTGGGGCGTGATGCACCACCTCGGCGGCGGCACCGACCCGCTTAACCCGGGTCCCGGCGACGTCTACGACGACATCGCGCCGGTGACGCTGCCGGAGGACTGAGGCGCCCGCGGACCAGGGGCGCCGGCCGCGGGGCGGCGGGGGCCGGCCGCGGCGCGGGGCAGCGGCAGGGGCGCGAGCAGCAGGCGCCCGGTGAGCGCCACGGTCGCGTCCAGCAGCTCCACGCTCTCCCGGTAGGCGTCGCCGTGCCGCCGCAGCAGCCACAGCAGGCGGGCCGTCGCCCACGCTCCGTCCCGCGCCCTCGCCAGGCTCCACGCCCCGGCCAGATGGGTGAGCGGCTCGGCCGCCTCCAGGGCGTCGGGGCCGGGCATGAGCTGCTCCCGCACCCGGGTCTCGATGACGGCGAGCACCTCGCCGACCCGGTCGAAGTCCGTTCTCAGGCACGCCAGTTCCGTCCCGGCCGCCCGCGCGGTGCCGACCACCGCGAGTGGCAGGTCGTGGCCGACGTGCGCGTTGACGCCGGCCAGGGCGAACTGCAGGGCGTGCAGGCGGCGGTCGGCCCGCCGGTGCAGCAGCGTCCGCCAGCAGTCCGGCGGGCGCCGCCCGCCGCTACCGCCACCGACCGCCGCCAGATAGCGGCCGGCGAACCGTGCGGCGAGCGCGGCCGCGGTCTCCGGTACCGCGAACTCGCCGGCGGTCAGCCGCCGTTCGATCTCCTCGGTGACCGCCAGGTAGACGCCGTTGAAAACCGCTACCCCGTCGTCCGGCGGCAGCGCGGCAGCCAGCGCCCGCATCCGGTCCAGGACGCCCCGCAGGTCCGCGGGCCGCGCGCTCGGTGCCGGACGGCCGGGCCGTGGGGTCATGGCGGGCGTGACGGTCATGGCCCCAGGCTCGGGACCCGAGGGCGCCGACGGGCTGCGGCACGCGCGGCCCCCGTCCCGACGCCACCCGTGCGGGTGCGTCCCGTCCGTGCGGCCGGACCCCGGCCGAGCGGGTGCACCCCGGCTGTGTGGCCGAACCCCGTCCGTGCGGCCGGACCGCGGCCGGCGCGGTCCGGCGAGCTCCGGTGGCCGCGCGCCGTGGGCCGGGCCGGCGGCCGAGAGAGGGCGGGCGCCCGATCCGGGGATCGGCACTCCCTGGATACCGGCCGCCGGCGGCCGCATGCTGGAACCGTGGACAGACCAGAGCTCGCCGACTTCCTGCGCCGCTGCCGTACCCGCCTGGCCCCCGGCGACGTGGGGCTCTCGGAGGGCGCCAGGCGCCGCACGCCGGGCCTGCGCCGGGAGGAGGTGGCGCAGCTGGCCGGGATGTCCGTGGACTACTACACGCGTCTGGAGCAGGCCCGCGGCCCGCACCCGTCGCGCCAGATGCTCACCTCGCTGGGCCGCGCGCTGCGCCTGACCGCCGACGAGCGCGACCACCTGTTCCACCTGGCGGGGGAGGAGCCGCCGCGCGAGACCGGCGGGAGCGGGCACGTGCGGCCCGGGCTGCTGCTGATCCTCGACCGGCTGCACGACACCCCGGCTCAGGTGATCAGCGACATCGGCGACGTGCTCGCCCAGAACCCCATGTCGGCCGCGCTGTCGGGGGACGTCTTCGCCCGGCCGCCGCACCTGCGCAACATCATCCGGCGGATGTTCACCGACCCTGCGGGGTTCGCGCTGTTCCCCGAGGAGGACCACGAGACGCTCGCCCGCGGCCACGTGGCCGGCCTGCGGGCGGTGCTGGCGGCCCGGCCCGACGATCCGCGGCCGGCCGCGCTGGTGGCCGAACTCCGCGCGGCCAGCCCGCGGTTCGCGAGCCTCTGGGCGGAGCACGAGGTGGCCGTGCGGCGGTCCGACACCAAGCGCTTCCTGCACCCGGTGGTCGGCCTGCTGGAGCTGCAGTGCGAGGTGCTGCTGAGTGCCGGGCACGACCAGCGGCTGGTCGTCCACACCGCCCGCCCGGGCTCCGAGTCGTACGAGCGGCTGCAACTGCTGCGCGTCGTGGGCCTGCAGGACCTGACCGTGGGGTGACGCCGGGGGTGCCCGGACGGGCCCCGGCGAGACCCCCGCGTCGCCAACACCCCTACCCCGTAAGGCTGATGGCGGCGCGCCCCCGCCATGGCGTATATGCGCGGCATGAATTGGTGCCTCAGGCGCCCACCAGCCCCGGGCGGGCCGCTACCGTTGAGTCACGGTCCGGCGGGCTCGATTCCCCCGTGCGCGCCCGCCGGACCCCTGACCTCCTGTTGCGTGCCCTCGGCCGCCGGGAGGTCTCCTTTTGCGGCCACTGCCGGCCCTGTCGCGCGCGCGGACTCACGGTGCGTCCAACCTGCTGAACGGACGGCGTCCGGCGGCCCGTCCGTCCCTTCGCCGACTCCCAAGCGCCGTCCCTGGTTGCTGCTGGGTGGCGATTGCCCGCGTCCGGACCATTGCCCGTCGTGCCGGGGAACTCTACGCTCCATCCGGTCGAAGTACTGAACACTGTTCATATCCTTGACTCGATGGGAGCGCGTGATGAGGAGAGGGCTCACCGCACTGCTGGCGGCCTGCGGCACACTGGCCGCGGTGCTGCTGTCGAACTCCCCGGCGGGAGCGGCCGGCGTCGCCGGCCGGCACGACGGCGGGCGCCCGCCGGTCCGCCCCGCCCCGCACACGGTGGTGCTCGACGGGACCCGGCTGCAGCGGGCGAGCGTCGCGCTGCACCGCGGGGACCGTGCGCTGACCGGCGTGCTCGCCCAGCTCACCGCCCAGGCCGACGGCTGGCTCACCCAGGGCCCGTGGACCGTGACGTCCAAGCCGCAGACCCCGCCCGGCGGCGACCGGCACGACTACCTCAGCCAGGCCCCGTACTGGTGGCCCACCCAGCCGAAGACCGCGGACAACCCCTGGGGCTGCCCGTACGTGCAGAAGGACGGGGTGCGCAACCCCGACGTCGACACCATCACCGACCACGACGGCCGCGGCCGGATGTTCAACGCCGTCTACTCCCTCACGCTGGCCTGGTACTACACGGGCCGGGCGGCCTACGCCGAGCACGCCGCCCAGATCCTGCGGACCTGGTTCACCGACCCGGCGACGCGGATGAACCCCAACCTGGACCACGGCCAGATCATCCCCTGCAGGACCGACGGCCGGGCGATCGGCATCATCGACTTCTCCCAGCAGTTCACCGACGTCCTCGACGCGACCGCGATCCTCGACATCGGCGCACCGGGCTGGACCCGTGCCGACCACCGGGGCATGCAGGACTGGTACACGGCCTTCACCACGTGGCTCGGCGGGAGCTTCGCGGCCGGCGAGGCCGACGCCGACAACAACCACGGCACGTTCTTCGACATGCAGCTCGCCGCGCTCCAACTCGCCACCGGCCACCGGGACCTGGCCCGGCAGACCGTCCTGTCCGCGGAGACGCGGCGGATCGACTCCCAGGTGGCCGGGGACGGCGGGCTGCCGCAGGAGCTGGCGCGCACCCGCAGCTTCCACTACTCGACGTTCGACCTGGTGGCGCTGACGCGGCTGGCCCAGATCGGCCGGCACGTAGGCGTGGACGTGTGGAACTACCGCAATCCCGCGGGCGCGACGGTCCTCGACGCCGTCGACTTCCTGCTCCCCGCGGCCACCGGCGCCGCCGCGTGGCCCTATCCGGAGCTGGAGTTCCAGCGCTTCGCGGCCAGTGACGTGGTCAGGGCCGCGGCCGACGCCGGCGACCCCAGGGCCCGGGGCGCGGTCCCGCTGCTCCAGGCGCCGCCCGGCGGGGACCTGTGGCCGCTGCGCCCGGCCACCGAGCAGCTGGACCCCATCTCCGGCTGAACGCCGGCCGCCGGCCGCCCGGTTCGGGAACCCGAGCGGCGTGGCCAGCGTGCTGAACCGGGTCCCGGCTCGGCCTCCCACAACCGAGCCGGGACCCGGGGCCTGTCACTCCACCCGTGCCGCGGGCGCCGCCCCATCGGCCGTGGCACGGCGTCCGCCGCCGCCCCCGCTCTCGGCCGCGACCCGCGAACCCCGCCCGGGTCCGACCACGCCGGCGCCCAGCACCAGCCCCAGTGTCAGCACCGTGACGAGGACGAACGAGACGGTCAGCGAACTCGCCCCGGCGATCGCGCCGATGGCGGCCGGCGCGACCAGACCGGAGGTGTACGTCACGGTCGCCACGCCGGCGATCGCCTGGCTCGGCACCGGGCCGCGCCGCCCCGCGGCAGCGAAGCACAGCGGCACCACCACCGAGATGCCCACGCCCAGCAGCGCGAAGCCGGCGATGGCCGGTGCCGGGCTGCGCGCCAGCACCACCAGGAGACCGCCGGTGGTGGCGATCACGCCGCCCGAACGCAGCGCCGTCACCGCGCCGAGCTGCCGTACCGCGAAGTCGCCGAGCAGCCGCGTGATGGCCATCGTGCAGGAGAACGCCGTGTAGGCCAGGGCCGCTATCGCGGGGGAGGCGTGCGCGATGTCGCGCAGGTAGACCGCGCACCAGTCGGAGCTGCCGCCCTCCGCGAAGACCCCGCAGAACCCGATCGCCCCGATCACCAGGGCCGAGCGCGGTGGCAGCGCGAACCGCGGCGGGGCCTCCTCGTCCGGCGCCGGCCGCACGTCCGGCGCGCGCCCGCCCACCAGCAGCGCGACGGTGGTGAGCACGGCGGCCATCACGCCCAGATGGATCCGGGCGTCCAGGCCCGCGTGCGCGGCGGGCACGCCGATGGCCGCGCCGACGAGCGTGCCCACGCTCCACATCCCGTGCAGGCCCGACATGATCGACTTGCCCTTGCGTTCCTCGACCTCCACGCCCAGCGCGTTCATCACCACGTCCGCGGTGCCCGCGCTGGCGCCGAAGACCAGCAGCGCCACGCACAGCCACGGCAGTCCGGGGGCCAGGGCGGGCAGTGCCAGCGCGGCACACCACAGGCCGAGCAGCAGGCGCAGCGCGGCGCGCGAGCCCAGCTTGTGCATCAGGCGCCCGGCCAGCGGCATCAGCAGTGACGAGCCGACCGCCGGACAGACCAGCGCCAGGCCCAACTCGCCAGCGCTCAGGTGCAGTTGATCCTTGATCCAGGGGATGCGGGTGGCGAACGTGCCGCTCACCGCGCCGTGCACGGCGAAGGCTGTGGCGATCGTGAGATGCGCCCGGCGGACGGCGCCCGGAGCGCGGTCGACGGCGTCGGAGCTCTGCATGCGGGTAAACTATCAGGAAGCCTGCCTGAAAGTTAAGGATTTTGCGGCGGTCCGCGGCGCCGGCAGCGGAACCGGGACGTGAACCCCGGGCAGGGCCGTCTGGAAGGATCGCCCGCATGACCGCCACCCGCGCGCACCCCGGGCGGGGCGCCTCGCCCCGGATCGCCCGTGCCATCAACGACCGGCTGGCGCTGCGCCTGCTCCAGCAGGAAGGGCCGCTCACCGCAGGGCAGTTGAAGGAACTCACGGGCATGTCCCGGCCCAGCGTCGCGGATCTGGTGGAGCGGCTCCAGGACTCCGGGCTGATCGAGGTGGTCGGCGAGAGCGGCGCGGCCAGGCGCGGCCCCAACGCCCGCGTCTACGGCATCGTCGCCGGCCGCGCCCATGTGGCCGGGCTCGACGTCCGCGTGGAGAGCATCGCCGTGGAGATCGCCGACCTGCTCGGCCGTACCGTGGCCCGCGGCGAACTGCCGGTCGCGCCGGACGCCGACCCGGCACGCCTGCTCGAGGACGGCGTCGGCCTGCTCCAGGACACCGCCCGGGCGGCCGGGGTGGACGAGCTGCACACCGTCGCGTTCGGTGCGCCAGGCATGGTCGACCCGGTCACCGGCCGGCTCAGCCCGACCGGCGCCCTGCCGTCCTGGCACGGCGACCTGGTCGACGAGGTGCGCAAGCGGCTCGGCGTCCCGGTGCTGCTGGAGAACGAGGTCAACCTCGCGGCCGTCGCCGAACAGCGCGCCGGTGCCGGCGCGGGACCGGACGGCGACGAGGCCACGTTCGCGCTGCTGTGGCTGGGCAGCGGGGTCGGTGCCGCCCTGATGCTCGACGGGCGGCTGCGCCGCGGCACTTCGGGCGGCGCGGGCGAGGTCGGGTTCCTGCCCCTGTCCGCCACCGGAGGGCTGCCCACCGCCACCGACTGCGACAACGGGTTCCACGGGATGGCCGGCAGCCGCGCGGTGTGCGCGCTGGCCCGCGAGCACGGCGTGCCCGCGGGGGGGCCTCAGGACGCCGCGGGCGCCGCCGGCGCCGTGCGGTCCGCGGTGTCCGCCGTCGCCGCGGTGTCTGCCGTCGCCGCTGACGCCGCCCCCGCGAAGGACGGCGCGGGCGGCACGAGCGGCCCGGCGGTCACCGGGAGCGAGGGTCCGGCGGCCCGGGGCGGCCCGGCCGCCACCGAGCCCCTGCCCGGCGCCGCCGCCGCGTTCCTCGACGCGCTCGCCGCGCGCATCGCCGTCGGGGTCGCGTCGATCTGCGCGGTCGTCGACCCCGGCCGGGTGGTGCTGGCCGGCGAGGTCGGGCTCGCGGGCGGGCGGGTCCTGGCCGACCGGGTCGCCGAGCGCCTCGCCCGCCTCTCCCCGCTGCGGACGACCGTCCACCCCACCGCGGTCGGCGCCGCGCCCATCCTGCGCGGCGCGGTCATCACGGCGATGGACGCCGCCCAGGACACCCTGTTCACGCCGCCCGCCTGACCGCCGCCCGGGACGGCCGGCCGCCGGTGTGAGCCAGTAGGCACGGGAGGGGGCTGGAGTGCCGGGTCCGGACCGTGGCAGACTTGACGGCAGAAGTGACGTTCGCGCACTCCGGGGTCGGTGTAATTCCGAACCGGCGGTTATAGTCCGCGACCCGGCCGCAGCCAGCGGCCGGTTGACCAGGTGGAATTCCTGGACCGACGGTGAAAGTCCGGATGGGAGGCAGTGCGCGGCGGGCGTTCACTCAGGTGGTGCCGCCGTTCGGCCGGTCCCGATCCCGGGACCTCGGGCGTCGTGGCGCCCTCGGAGCGGACGGCTTTCCCGCTGAGTCCCACGCCCCGGAGTCCGTGCCCGATGAGGCAGGAGGACCCGGTGGCCACCACCACGGAAACCGACGCGATGCGTCGTGCTGTCGCGCTGTCGGCGCGCGCGCTGGGCGCGACCGCTCCCAACCCCGTCGTCGGGGCCGTGATCCTCGACGCTGCCGGTGCCGTCGCCGGCGAGGGCTGGCACCAGCGGGCCGGCTGCCCGCACGCCGAAGTGCACGCGCTGCGCGCCGCGGGCGACCGCGCCAGGGGCGGGACCGCCGTGGTCACCCTGGAACCCTGCAACCACACCGGCCGGACCGGCCCCTGCGCCCAGGCGCTCATCGAGGCCGGCGTGGCCCGGGTGGTCTTCGCGGTCGCCGACCCCAGCCCCCACGCGTCGGGCGGCGGCGCCACGCTGCGCGCGGCCGGCATCGACGTGGAGAGCGGCCTGCTCGCCGACGAGGCCGAGGCGGTCAACATCGCCTGGCTGACCTCGGTGCGCCGCAACCGTCCCTTCGTGCGCTGGAAGTACGCCGCCACCCTCGACGGCCGGATCGCCGCGGCCGACGGCACCAGCCGCTGGATCAGCTCCGCGGAGTCCCGCGCCGACGTGCACCGGCTGCGCGCCGAGGCGGACGCCGTGGTCGTCGGCTCCGGCACGCTCGTCGCGGACGACCCGCACCTGGCGGTCCGCGGCATCGAGGGCGCCGTCCAGCCGCTGCGGGTGGTCGTCGACACCCGCGCCCGGATCACCCCGGCCGCCCCCGTCCTGGACGAGGCCGCGCCCACCCTGGTCGCGGTCGGCAAGGACGCCGACACCGCCCACCTGCCCGGCGTCGACGTGGTGCGCCTGCCGTACGCCGGGCCCGCGGGCTCCGCCGGCCTCGACATCGACGCGTTGCTCGCCGAGCTCCACGCTCGCGGGGTGCGCTCGGTGCTGCTGGAGGGCGGGCCGACGCTCGCCGGGGCCTTCGTGGCCGCCGGGGCCGTCGACTCCGTCGTCGCCTACCTCGCCCCCGCCCTGCTCGGCGCCGGCCCGCACGCCCTCGCCGACGCAGGAATCACCACCATCGCGCAGGCGTTGCGGCTCGACGTGACCGAGGTCGAGCGCTTCGGACCCGACCTCCGCGTCACCGCCGTCCCCACCGCACCGCAGGAGAGCTGATCGTGTTCACCGGAATCGTCGAAGAGCTGGGCGAGATCACCGCGGTCGAGGACCTCGGCGACGCCTCCCGTTTCACCGTCCGCGGCCCCGTCGTGACCGACGGCGCCAAGCACGGCGACTCCATCGCCGTGAACGGGGTGTGCCTGACCGTCGTGGAGTTCGGCGACGGCGTGTTCACCGCCGACGTGATGGCCGAGACCCTCAAGCGCTCGAGCCTCGGCGCGCTGGCGGCCGGCTCCCGCGTCAACCTGGAGCGCCCGATGGCGCTCGGCGGCCGGCTCGGCGGCCACCTCGTGCAGGGGCACGTGGACGGCACCGGCACCGTGCTGGAGCGCACGCCCGCCGAGCACTGGGAGATCGTGAAGGTCTCGCTGCCCGCCGAACTCGCCCGCTACGTCGTGGAGAAGGGCTCCGTGACCGTCGACGGGATCAGCCTCACCGTCGTCGAGGTGGGCGACGACTGGTTCACCGTCAGCCTGATCCCCACCACCCTCGCACTGACCACGCTCGGCCTCAAGCAGCCCGGCGACCCGGTCAACCTCGAGGTCGACGTCATCGCCAAGTACGTCGAGCGGATGCTCGGCGACCGCGGCACCGCACCGGGGGAGGACATCGGATGAGCGCGCTGCACTGGCTGAACGGCGAGGCGTTCACCGCCTTCGGCCAGCACGTGATGTGGTCCGACATGATCGGCAACCTGCTGGGCCTTGCCGCGCTCGCCCTGGGCTGGCGCCGGGCGATGCTCACCTGGCCGGTGCAGGTGCTGTCCGGCGCGGTGCTGGTCGCCGCGTTCTGGAGCGCGCACCTGGGCGGCGGGGTCGGCAAGCAGTTCGTGGTCATCACCGTCGCCGGCTGGGGCTGGTTCCAGTGGCAGCGCGGACGGGCCGGCGGCGGCAAGGTCGCCATCCGGTTCGCGACCTGGCGGGAGCGGGCGGTGCTGGTCGCCGCCACCGGCCTCGGCACCGTCGCCGTCGCCTCGCTGTTCCTGGCCTACCCGACGCTGTCGTGGAACCCCTGGCCGGACGCCTACATCTTCACCGGCACCCTGGCCGCGATGGTCGCCCAGGCGCGCGGCTGGGTCGAGTTCTGGTTCGCCTGGCTCGCCGTCGACCTGGTCGGCGTGCCGCTCAACTTCGACAGCGGCCTGCCCTTCTCCGGGCTGGTCTACATCGTCTACTTCGTCCTGGTCATCGCCGGGATGTACGCCTGGTGGCAGCAGACGCGCACTCCCGCGGCCGGCGGCCGCGGATCCACCCCGAGCACCACCACCGTCGCGGAAGGAGTGACGGCATGAGCGCCGTGACCGCACTGCAGGACGACTGGTACGACGAGACCGTGCTCGTGCTCGACCCCGTCGAGCGGGCCATCGCCGACATCGCGGCCGGCCGGCCCGTAGTGGTCGTCGACGACGAGAACCGCGAGAACGAGGGCGACATCATCGTCGCCGCCGAGAAGATCACCCCCGAGATCGTCGCGTTCATGATGAACGAGTGCCGCGGCCTGATCTGCGTGCCGATGGAGGGCCACGACCTCGACCGGCTGGACCTGCCGCAGATGGTCGAGGCCAACACCGAGTCGATGCGCACCGCGTTCACCGTCTCGGTCGACGCGAGCGCCGAGCACGGCGTGACCACCGGCATCTCCGCCGCCGACCGGGCCAGGACCATCCGCATGCTCGCCGAACCGGCCTCCGCGGCAGGGGACTTCGTGCGCCCCGGCCACGTCTTCCCGCTGCGGGCCCGGGCCGGCGGCGTGCTGGTCCGCCCCGGTCACACCGAGGCCGGTGTCGACCTGGCCCGGCTGGCCGGACTGCGGCCCGCCGCGGCCATCGTGGAGATCGCGCTCGAGGACGGCACGATGGCCCGGCTCCCCGAGCTGGTGCCGTTCGCCCGCAAGCACGGCCTGGCGATCATCTCCATCGAGGACCTGATCGCCTACCGCCGGTCCGCCGAGCCGACCGTGCGCCGCGAGGCCGACACCGCGCTGCCCACCGCCTTCGGCGACTTCCACGCCTACGGCTACCGCAGCACCGCCGACGGCGTGGAGCACATCGCCCTGGTCGCCGGCGAGATCGGGGACGGCCAGGACGTCCTGGTCCGCGTCCACTCCGAGTGCCTGACCGGCGACGTCTTCGCCTCCCAGCGCTGCGACTGCGGCCCCCAGTTGCAGGCCGCGCTGCGCCGGGTCGCCGAGACCGGCCGGGGCGTGGTGCTCTACCTGCGCGGCCACGAGGGCCGCGGCATCGGGCTGATGTCCAAGCTGCGCGCGTACGAACTGCAGGAGCGCGGCCGCGACACGCTCGACGCCAACCTGGAGCTCGGCCTGCCGGCCGACGCCCGGGACTACGGCGCGGCCGCGGACATCCTGGCCGACCTGGGGGTCCGGTCGCTGCGGCTGATGACCAACAATCCCGACAAGACCGGCGCGCTGGTCCGGCACGGCCTGGACGTCCTCGGACGCGAGCCGATGCCGGTCGCCGCTGGCGAGCACAATCTGCGGTACCTGCGCACCAAGCGCGACCGGATGGGCCACGACCTGCCGTGGCTGGACGCGGCCCATCACTGAGCCGTCACCGAGTCGACACGGCGACACGTCGACAAGGCAGCGCGACGGCACAGCAGCACAGCCACACAACAGAACAGCCATACGGCAGAACAGCGACACAGCCACACGTCACCACCGGGCCGGGCGGTCGGCACACCGACCGCACCGGCCCACCCGAACGAGGAACCGAGGAGAGAAGTGAGCGGTAAGGGCGCCCCCGAGCTGACCGTGAAGAACTGCGAGGACCTGCGGGTCGCGGTCATCGCGGCACAGTGGCACACCGAGGTCATGGACGGCCTCGTCGACGGGGCCGTGCGCGCCCTGCACGACCTCGGCATCGACGAGCCGACCCTGCTGCGGGTGCCGGGCAGCTTCGAACTCCCGGTGGTCGCCAAGGTGCTGGCCGGCCGCGGGTACGACGCGATCGTCGCGCTCGGGGTGATCATCCGCGGCGGCACCCCGCACTTCGAGTACGTCTCGCAGGGCGTCACCGCCGGCCTGACGCAGGTCTCCGTCGAGACCGGCGTCCCCGTCGGCTTCGGTGTGCTCACCTGCGACACCGAGGAGCAGGCGCTGGACCGGGCCGGCCTGCCCGGCTCGACGGAGGACAAGGGCCACGAGGCGGTCACCGCGGCGGTGGCCACCGCGACCATCCTGCGTTCAGTATCCGAACCGTGGCGGTGAGCGGGGCCCCGTTCCCCGTACGCTAGGACCACCATGGCGAACAAGACATTCGAGGAGCTCTTCACCGAGCTCCAGCACAAGGCCGCCACCGGCGACCCCAGCACGTCCCGGACCGCGGAGCTCGTCGGCAAGGGCGTGCACGCGATCGGCAAGAAGGTGGTCGAGGAGGCCGCCGAGGTCTGGATGGCCGCCGAGTACGAGGGCGCCGACGCCACGGCCGAGGAGATCTCCCAGCTCCTGTACCACGTGCAGGTGATGATGGTCGCCCGGGGAATCTCCCTGGACGACGTCTACGCCCACCTCTGACACCGCCCCGCGGCAGCCCGCCTGCCGCACCCCGGCCGGCCGCCCACCGGCGGCCGGCCGGACCGCACGACCACCGGACCCCGCACCGGATCCGCGTCACGACCGAAGGAAAAGGAACCCGCCCCCATGCTGCGCATCGCCGTCCCGAACAAGGGCTCGCTCTCCGCCCCCGCGTCGGCCATGCTCCATGAGGCCGGATACCGCCAGCGCAAGGAGTCCAAGGAACTCGTCCTCGTCGACAGCACCAACGACGTGGAGTTCTTCTATCTGCGCCCGCGCGACATCGCGATCTACGTCAGCTCCGGCCGGCTCGACATCGGCATCACCGGCCGCGACCTGCTGCTGGACTCCGGCGCCAGCGCCGAGGAGATCCTGCAGCTCGGCTTCGCCCGGTCCACGTTCCGCTACGCCGCGCGGCCCGGCACCGCCACCGCCGTCGAGGAGCTGGGCGGCATGACCGTCGCGACCTCCTACGAGGGCGTGGTGGCCAAGCACCTGGCCGACCACGGCGTGGACGCCGCGGTCGTGCACCTGGACGGCGCCGTGGAGACCGCGATCCAGCTGGGTGTCGCGCAGGTCATCGCCGACGTGGTGGAGACCGGCACCTCGCTGCGCAACGCGGGCCTGGAGACGTTCGGCGAGCCGCTGATGGAGTCCGAGGCCGTCGTCATCCGCCGCGTCGGCGCCGACGCCGACGACCACAAGGTCCGGCAGTTCCTGCGCCGGCTGCAGGGCGTCCTGGTCGCCCGCCGCTACGTGATGATGGACTACGACATCCGGGTCGAGCAGGTCGAGAAGGCCGTCGCGCTCACCCCCGGACTGGAGTCGCCCACCGTCTCCCCGCTGCACCACGAGGGCTGGGTGGCCGTCCGCGCCATGGTCCCCACCGCCGACGCGCAGCGCATCATGGACGAGCTGTACGAGCTCGGCGCCCGCGCCATCCTCACCACCGGCATCCACGCAGCACGCCTGTGAACGACCCCGAACCCGGCCGCGGTGCGGCCGCCGGTTCCGGCGGCCGCGCGGCGGACCGACTGCCGCTGACCTTCCGTCCGGTGGTCACCCGGATCCTGCTGCTGACCCTCGGGCTGGCGCTGGTCGCCGTGCTGACCACCGTCGCGGTGCTGATGCCCCACGACGGGGCCTCGCCGTGGACCACCGGCGACCGGATCACCGTCGTGGTCACCGGACTGCTCTTCTGCTCGGTGCTGGTGCTGCTCAGCCGGCCCAAGGCCGTGGCCGACGCGGACGGCCTGACCGTGATCAACCTCACCGTCAAACGCCGCCTCGCCTGGCCCGAGGTCGTCGGGGTGAACCTGCGGCCCGGCGACGCCTGGGTCCACCTGGACCTGGCGGACGGCACGACCCTCGCCGTGATGGGCATCCAGCCGGGAATCGCCAGGCAGCAGGCCCTGCGGGACGCCCGCCGGCTGCGCGACCTGGTGCGGGAACTCGGCGAGGCCCGAGGTGCGGAGAACGCCGGGCCGCGCTGACCACCGGGCCGGCTCGCCCCGTCCGGCCGATCCGGTGCCCGCCGTCCTTCGCGGGTCCGGCCGCAATGACTACTCTGGAGCGAGCGGTCTTCGCCGCGCCCGCCCCGCACCCGTCCACCCGCACCACCCGCGGGGCCCACGACCAGCCAAGGAGTGACACTCACACCCCGATGGACGCACCGTCCGGTAGTACCAGCGCCGCCCCTCCCCCCAGACACGCGGGAGCGGCGGCCTCATGAGCACCTCCGTGCTGCTGCTCGCAGCGGCCCTCGTCCTGATCCTCGCCAACGGCTTCTTCGTCGCCGCCGAGTTCGGCCTGGTGACCGTGGAGCGCCCGGCAGCGGAGCGCGCCGCCGCCGGAGGCGACCGCCGCGCCCGCAGTGTGGTGGCGGCCCTGCAGAAGCTCTCCTTCCAGCTCTCCGGCACCCAGCTCGGCATCACCATCACCTCCCTGGTGGTCGGCATGCTCGCCGAGCCGGCCCTGGCCGACCTGCTCACCGGCCCGCTCGACTCGCTCGGACTGCCGGACGGCGCCACTCCGGGCGTCGCCGTCGTGCTGGGCATGATGGTCGCCTCCGCGGTGCAGATGGTCGTCGGCGAACTCGTCCCGAAGAACTGGGCGGTCTCCCGGCCGCTGGCCGTCGCCCGGATCGTGGCCGGCCCGCAGCGCGGCTTCTCACGGGCCTTCCGCCCGGTCATCGAGCTGCTCAACCGGGCCGCCAACCGGCTGGTGCGGATGCTCGGCGTCGAGCCGGCCGACGAGCTGGCCTCCGCCCGGACGCCCACCGAGCTGGTGTCCCTCGCCCGGCACTCCGCCCTGGCGGGCGTGATCGAGCAGGACACCGCAGACCTGTTCGTGCGCACCATGTCGCTGGGCGATCTCACCGCCGAGAACGTGATGACGCCGCGGGTGCGGGTCAGCGCGCTGGAGGACACCGCGACCGCCGCGGACGTGCTCAACCTGACCCGGGCCACCGGCCTGTCGCGGTTCCCCGTCTACCACGAGCGGCTGGACGACATCACCGGCATGGTGCACCTCAAGGACGCCCTCGCGGTGACCTCGGAGGAGCGCGGCCGCACCCCTGTGGGCCGCATAGCGGTCGCCCCGCTGCTGGTCCCCGAGACACTCCCCGGCCAGCAGCTGCTGGAGCTGCTGCGCAGCCAGCAGCCGATCGCCGTCGTCGTCGACGAGTACGGCGGCACGGCGGGCGTCGTCACCCTCGAGGACATCGTCGAGGAGCTGGTCGGCGAGGTCCGCGACGAGCACGACGCCGCCGACCTGCCGGAACTCGCCCCGGCCCCGGACGAGTCCGGCCACCCCGCCTGGGACGCGGCCGGCGGCCTGCGGCTCGACACGCTGGCCCGGATCGGCCTGTTCGCACCCGAGGGACCGTACGAGACGGTGGCCGGCCTGGTCGCCGGCCTGCTCGCCCGCATCCCCGAGGCCGGCGACACCGCGGAGCTGCCCGGCTGGCTGCTGCGCGTGGAGGAGGTCGGGCACCACCGGGCCGAGCGGGTGCGCGTCGTGCGCACCGCCGCCGCGTCCGAGCAGGGGGACGAGCAGCGATGAGCGCACTCCAACTCCTGTTCGCCGCCCTGCTGGTGCTGGGCAACGGCTTCTTCGTCGGCGCCGAGTTCGCGCTGGTGTCGGTACGCCGCAGCCAGATCGAACCGCTCGCCGCCGAACAGCGCAGCGCCCGGACCGTGCTGTACGGCCTGGAGCACCTGCCGCAGATGATGGCGGCCGCGCAGTTCGGCATCACCATCTGCTCGCTGACCCTCGGCGCGGTCGCCGAACCCACCGTCGCCCACCTGGTGGAGCCGGTGTTCTCCGCCGCGCACCTGCCCGACGATCTGGTGCACCCCATCGGGTACGTGCTGGCGCTCGCCCTGGTGGTGTTCCTGCACCTGGTGATCGGCGAGATGGTGCCGAAGAACCTGGCGATGGCCGCGCCGGAGAAGACCGCGCTGCGGCTCAGCCCCGGACTCGTCGGCTTCGCCCGGGTGTTCCGCCCGGTCATCGCGGTGCTCGGCGCGTGCGCGCGGCTGATCCTGCGGGCGTTCCGGGTCGAGCCCAAGGACGAGGTCGACGCGGTCTTCACCAGCGAGGAGCTGAGCGTCCTGATCGAGGACGCCGGGCAGGCCGGCCTGCTCGACCCCGACGAGCAGGAACGCCTCGCCGACGCGCTGGAGCTGGGCAGCCGTCCGGTCACGGAGGTGCTGCTGACCCCGGGCGAGCTGGTGACGCTCCCGCCGACGGCGACCCCGCGCGAGGTCGAGGAGCTGACGGTGCGCACCGGCTACTCCCGCTTCCCGGTGGCCGATCCCGCCGCGGACGGCCCCGGCTACCTCGGCTACCTGCACGTCAAGGACGTGCTGGACGTCGAGCAGCGCGACGAGCCGGTGCCGCAGCGGCTGTGGCGGCCGATCGCCACGCTGCGCGCCGACCTGCCGCTGGACGACGCGCTGACGGCGATGCGCCGCGCCGCCTCCCACCTGGCGGCGGTCGCCGATCCGGCGGGCCCTGTGCTCGGACTCGTCGCCCTGGAGGACGTGCTGGAGATGCTGGTCGGCGAGGTCAGGGACCCAGCCCACGACACGGCGGCGGCCACCGCCGCGGTGGCCGCGGCCGTCCTGCCCGGCCCCACCTCCAGCGAGCTGGTGCGCTGACGCGCGGCGGGCCGCGGCCGTCCGGCCGCGGCCCGCCGCGCGATCAGGCTCAGTCGGCCGGGTCCGGCGGGGGAGTCCCCGGGCCGCGCCCGGACAGCACCTCGCCGTACGCCTGCATCAGGTCGGGCAGGCGCAGCGTGGCGAGGTCGTCCCGGGACGGCGCGACCGGATACTCCGACAGGCGCAGGTCGCGGTAGGCGCAGCTCTTCTCGTACAGGGTGCGCAGCAGCCGGCCGTTGCCCAGCTCGTCGACCCAGCCCTGGTCCACGACGTGGCCGCTGATGGCCCGCAGCTCCTCCAGCGCCTCCTCGTCCCAGTGGTCGCCGTTCTCCGCGGCCAGCACCTCGCCGATCCTGGTCAGTTCCAGCGGCCGGTAGCTCGGGAAGTCCACGCGGGTGGTGAAGCGGGAGCTGAGCCCGGGGTTCGCGCCGAGCAGCCGGTCCATGCCCTCGGGGTAGCCGGCGAGGATCACCACCAGCCGGTCCCGGTTGTCCTCGGCCCGCTTCAGCAGCACCTGGAGGGCCTCGTCGCCGTACGCGTCGCCCTTGCTGTAGCCGGAGTTGGACAGCGCGTACGCCTCGTCGACGAAGAGCACGCCGCCCAGTGCCGAGTCGATCAGCTCGTTGGCCTTCACCGCGGTCTGTCCCAGGTACTCGCCGACCAGGTCGGAGCGCTGTGCCTCCACCAGGTGGTCGCCGCCGAGCAGCCCGAGCGCGTAGAAGACGCGGCCGAGGATGCGGGCGACCGTGGTCTTGCCGGTGCCGGAGGGGCCGGAGAAGACGAAGTGGCGTTTCGGCGGCTGCACCGGAAGGCCCTGCCCGGCCCGCAGCCGGGCCATCCGCAACTGCGCGGACAGTGCCTTGACCTGCCGCTTGACCGGTTCGAGGCCGACCATGCGGTCGAGTTCGGCCAGTGCCTGGGAGAGCAGCAGCGGGTCGGAGCCGCCCATCGGGACCTGCGGCGCCTCGGGGACGCCCGCGTCGTACGGCGGCGCCGAGCGGTCGCGCAGCCCGTCGTCGTAGGGACCGCCGGCCAGCAGCGCGTCGTCCAGCTCCGGTCCCGGCACGGCCGCTCCGGGCACGTCGGCGAGCAGCGGCCCGTCCAGGTCCGCGGCGCCCTCGGGTACCGCGGAGCCGGCGCCGGCCAGCGAGACCGCGGCCAGTCCGGCGCCCTCGTCGAGGCCGTCGTCGGTCTCGTGGATCGCCGCCAGCCGCGCCGCGGTGTCCATGAACGCGGGGTCGACGCGGTGCACCGCCCGGTACAGCGGCACGGCCGCCGCCGAGCGGCCGGTGCCCTCGTAGGCGCGGGCGAGCCAGTAGCGCAGCTCCTTGCGCTGCGGCTGCTCGCTGCGGCACCGCATCAGGGCGGCTGCCAGCAGCGGTTCGGCCTGCGCGCACATCTCCAGCCGGACCCGGGCCATGCCGCCGAACAGCCCGGCCTCGATGCCCAGCACCGGGTCGCCGAGCAGCGGTTCGGTGTGCCGCACCAGGTGCTCCCAGTCCTTGACCAGGTAGGCGCGGCAGGCGTGCAGGAAGCGGACCTGCGGGTCGGTGTCGACCGGCGGGCAGCCGGCCAGCGCCTGGTCCAGCTCGGCGACATGGCGGCCGTCCAGCCAGTGCGAGGCGTGCGCCAGCAGCAGGTCCCGGCTGGTCTCCAGCACCGGCTGCACCCACCAGCCCAGCCAGTACCAGGAGTTGAGGGTGCGGCGGTGGGCGGCGCGCTGCTCGCCGAAGCGGTCGCGGTGGCGGAACATCTGGAGCAGCGCGGTGGAGGTGTCGGCGCGCAGCGCGTGCAGGCCCAGCCAGGCGTCTGCCATGCCCGCGTCCATCCGGACCGCGGCCCTGAACTCCTCCTCGGCCTGGGCGTAGGCGCCCATGGTGTACGCGTCGACACCGCGCAGCCAGGCGAGATCGGCCGGTGATCCCGGGCGGTCGGTGCCGAATCCCATCAAGTCCCCACCCATCCGTCCCCCGCCGCGCCGACACACCCTCGGTTCCCAACCCTAGGTCTGCGGGCCGGAGTTGAGCAGGCGGCGGCACTCCCCAGGGCGCCGCCCGCATCCGTTTCGCATCGTACCCGCGAAGCTTGCGGGGTCGAAGGGTGCGACGGCAAGCAGGGGTGCTACGGGGGCTGTCGGCCCGGCCGGCGGGTGCAGGGCGTCACGCTGCACACACGGACGCCGGAGGGTGACGGTGCGTGAGCATCCGGAGTCGCGGATCGCTCGTTCAGGTCGCCGGACAGGACGAAGCCCCCGGTCACGGGGGAACAACCGGGGGCTCCGTGTCTGTCGAAACGGCCGCTCGCGGCCGCTTGTTGAAAACGTAATTGCTGGATACCCGACGGGTCAAGCGGTGTTGGAGCACCGAAGCGCGAGGGGCGCACCCCGGCGCACCCCGCCGCCGGACCGTTACTGGCGGTCACCGTACGGCCCCGGCGCGCGCCGGGCGCCGGGGCCCGGATCGGCCGTGTAACCGGCATGGCCGGCGTGGCCGTCGCCGGTCTGACGGACCAGCAGATCGGCGAACGGCCGGGAGGGGTCCGCCGCGAAGTGCGCGTCCTCCTCCCGCGTCCAGCCGGTCCAGAAGTGCGCGAGCTCCGGCCCGTCGCGCAGCAGGCCGCGCCGCCGGGCGGTGTCCTGGTCGACCTCCAGCCACAGCAGCAGCGCCAGCAGCGGGCGCACCGCCGCGCGCCCGGTGCCCACGCCCTCCAGGAGCACCACGGGCGCCGGCGGCACCTCGCGCGAACCCGCGAAGCGCCGCGCGGTCCAGTCGTACACCTCGTGGTGCGCCGTCTCGCCCCGGCTCAGCGGGCCCAGCACCTGCGCGGCCAGCCGCTCGGTCCAGGCGAACGGCTCCTCGTGGGTGGCCAGGTCGTCGGTGTGCACGACGGGCGCGCCGCCCAGCCGCTCCGCGAGGCGGGCGGTCAGCGTCGTCTTGCCCGCGCCCGCGTGCCCGTCCACCGCGACCAGCCGGACCGGTCCGCAGGACGGCGCGAGCCCGGGGACCAGGGCGGCGAGCCGGGGCAGGGTGAGATCGTTCATGCCTCCCGAGCCTAGGGCCGGTGCCGCGGCGCTGCGGCGCAACCACGGCGGCGGCGTCTACGGTGGGAGCCGTGACCGACGCGAACGCGGCTGACCCCGCACCCACCCAGGACTCGGCCGGCTCCGCCCCCACCCAGGGCGTCGCCGGCACCCCGGACGCCTCGCTGTTCCCCGCGACGCGCCTGGAGGCCGCCCGCAGGGCCGCGCAGGACGCCGGTCTCGACGCCCTGCTCATCGCGCCCGGCGCCGACCTGCGCTACCTGACCGGCTACCAGGCGCTGCCGCTGGAGCGGCTGACGTGCCTGGTGGTGCCGGCCGCGGGGGACCCCTTCCTGGTGGTGCCCGAGCTGGAGAGGGCCGCGGCGCAGGCCTCGCCGGCCGGCCGGCTGGGCATCGGGATCAGCGGGTTCGGCGAGACCGACGACGCGTACGCGATGATCGCCCGGCGGCTGCCCGCCAACACCCGGCTGTTCGCGGTGGACAACCACATGTGGGCGGAGAAGCTGCTCGCCTTCCAGGCCGCGCTGCCCACCGCGCAGGCGGGCCTGGCCGGTGACGTGCTGTCGGTGCTGCGGATGCGCAAGACCCCGGCGGAGATCGAGGCGCTGCGCCGGGCCGGTGCGGCGATCGACCGGGTGCACCGCCGGATGGGCGAGTGGCTGAAGGCCGGCCGCACCGAACGCGAGGTCGCCAAGGACATCGCCGACGCGATCATCGACGCCGGTCACGCGACCGTCGACTTCGTCATCGTCGGCTCCGGGCCGAACGGCGCCAGCCCGCACCACGAGGTGTCCGACCGGGTGATCCGGGCCGGCGACCCGGTGGTGGTCGACATCGGCGGCACCACCGCCGAGGGCTACTGCTCGGACTCCACCCGCGTCTACACCGTCGGCGAGCCGCCGGCCGCCTTCCGGGAGATGTACGACGTGCTGCTGCGCGCGCAGACCGCGCAGACCGGCGCGGTGCGGCCGGGCATCACCGCGGAGGAACTCGACGCGGTCGGGCGGGACATCATCGCCGCGGCCGGCCACGGCGAGCACTTCATCCACCGCACCGGCCACGGCATCGGCCTGGAGACCCACGAGGAGCCGTACATCGTGGCCGGCAGCCGGCGCGCGCTGGAGGCCGGCATGGCGTTCTCGGTCGAGCCCGGGATCTACCTGCCCGGCATGTACGGGGCCCGGATCGAGGACATCGCGGTCTGCACCGAAGACGGCGGCGAGCGGCTGAACCTGACGGGACGTGACCTGGTGGTTCTCCCCGCGTGACCGCCAGTGGTCCACACCAATATTGGTCGTTGAGCCCACCTGCAAACACTGGTGGAGCACGAGGTGAACGACCATAGTGGTCCGCACCCGGCACGCCCTCCGCAGCCGGGGGAATTCCCGATTCACGTCGAGGGAAACCGAGGGGAACCATGACCCGAAACGCGCCCCGGCGTGCCGTACTGACCGCCGCGCTCGCGGCGGCGGCGGCCGCCGCGACCGCGCAGTCCGCCGGCGCCGCCACCGCGAGCGCCGCGAGCGGCGCCGCTCCTCGCACCGCGCCCGCTCCCGCCGGGCGCCCGGCCGCCGTGCCGGACGACGCGCCGGTCGACTACCACGGCTGGACGTCGTACCCGGACTGGCTGTTCGGCGAGCACCGGGGCACGGCGCCGGTGCCGGGGAAGCGGCCGGGGCTGCGCATCGCCCGCGCGACCGGCACGTTCGACTACACCGACCCGCACACCGGCACCACCGCCACGTGGGAGTCCGCGTCATGGACCTCGCCGGCGCACACCGTCCCGCACCCGGCCAGCGAGCTGATCTCGTCCTGGAACGCCGACACCCCGGCCGGCACCTGGATCCAGGTCGAACTGCTCGGCACGTACACCGACGGCACGGCCACTCCCGCCTACATCATGGGGCGCTGGACGGCCGGTGACGGGCCGGACGACATCCGCCGCACCTCGGTGGACGACCAGACGGACAACAAGAGCAGCATCTGGACCGACACCTTCTCCATCGACGACACGACGGTGGGGCCGCTGCTCGCCTCGTACCGGCTGCGGCTGACGATGTTCCGCAAGCCCGGCAGCACCCTGTCCCCGACGGTGTGGCGCCTGGGCGCGATGGCCTCGAACATCCCCGACCGCTTCACCGTTCCGGCGTCGGTGCCGGGTGTCGGCGCCGGGATCGAACTGCCCGTGCCGCGCTACTCGCAGAACATCCACAAGGGCCAGTACCCCCAGTACGACAACGGCGGCGAGGCGTGGTGCAGCCCCACCTCGTCCACCATGGTCATCGAGTACTGGGGTCGCGGCCCGACCGCCGCGCAGGTGGCGTGGGTCGACCCCACCTACGCCGACCCGCAGGTCGACCAGGGCGCCCGCTACACGTACGACTACCAGTACGAGGGCTGCGGCAACTGGCCGTTCAACGCGGCCTACGCGGCGACCTACACCGACCTGCAGGGCGTCATCACCCGGCTGCACTCGCTCAACGACGTCGAGGTGCTGATCAAGGCCGGCATCCCGGTGATAACGTCCCAGTCCTTCCTGGCCTCCGAGCTGGACGGCGCGGGGTACGGCACCTCGGGCCACCTGATGTGCATCGCGGGCTTCACGCCCGAGGGTGACGTCGTGGCCAACGACCCGGCCAGTTCCAGCGACGACGCGGTCCGCAACATCTACAAGCGGTCCCAGTTCGAGACGATCTGGCTGCGCACCAAGCGCATCACCGCGTCGGGCGGCACGGGCAGCGGCACCGGTGGTGTCTGCTACCTCTACTTCCCGGCCAAGCCGAGCCCGGCCCAGCGTCGCGCCCTGGCCTCCGTCGGCATCGCCTGATCCGGCGCCACCAGGGGCC
Source organism: Actinacidiphila rubida (assembly GCF_900110255.1). Lineage (GTDB taxonomy): Bacteria > Actinomycetota > Actinomycetes > Streptomycetales > Streptomycetaceae > Actinacidiphila > Actinacidiphila rubida. Next base: position 140,370 of record NZ_FODD01000011.1, on the reverse strand, counting down.
GCTCTCCCCTTCGGGGGAGGGCGGCCCTTCGCGCTGCCCACGGGGGCGGCAATCCGCACGCAAACGGGCAAGTGGTTCAGACCACTTGGTGCATTGGTCTAAAGGTCTGGACCAAACCATTGACGGGTTCGCGTCAGGGCAGGATTCTGCTGCCACGTTCCCCCCACAGGAGGTCCGACGTGAACCGACTCAAAGCCTTCGGCTCGGGCGTGGCCGCAGCGGCCCTCGCCTTCGCCGGACTCGGCGCGGCCGCCGTCCTGGGCGCCGGCCAGGCCGACGGCGCCACCGCCTCGGCCAGCGCGCTCAGCAGCCAGTGGTACGCCGCGGCGCCGTACCTCATGCCGCTCGACAACAACCCGCCGAGCGCGACCGCCATCATGGACGCCAGCGGCCTCAAGGCGTTCCAGCTCGCGTTCATCCTCGCCCCCAACGGCGGCGGCTGCAGCCCGACATGGGACGGCACGGCCGCGGTGTCGTCCGACACCGCGGTGGCCGACGTGATCTCGGCCATCCGCGCCAAGGGCGGCGACGTCTCGGTGTCCATCGGCGGGTACAACGGCACCAAGCTGGGCCAGGCCTGCTCCGACGCCGCGTCGACGGCCGCCGCCTACCAGCAGGTCATCACCAAGTACGGCCTCAAGGCGATCGACTTCGACCTGGAGGAGCCGGAGTACGAGAACACCGCCGCGGTCGCGCACGAGATCGGCGCCGCCAAGATCCTCCAGCAGAACAACCCCGGCCTGTACGTCTCGGTGACCACGGCCGGAACGGCGGCCGGCACCGGCTGGTTCGGGCAGCAGATGCTCAACGAGGCCAAGTCGCAGGGCTTCACGCCGAACAACTTCTCCATCATGCCCTTCGACGGCGGGTTCAGCGGCGCCGCCTCCCAGACCAGTGCGCTCACCGCGTTCAACGGGCTGCTGCAGAGCACCTTCGGCTGGGACGCCGCCACCGCCTACGCCCACGAGGGCTTCTCCGGCATGAACGGCCGCAGCGACTCGGGCGAGTACTTCTACCAGGCGGACTTCCAGACCGTGCTCGACTACGCCACGAGCCACGGTATGGGCCGCTTCACGTTCTGGTCGCTCAACCGTGACCGACAGTGTTCGCCGCCGGACAACAACGGCACCACGTCCGGCACGTGCAGCAGCGTCCCGCAGGCTGACTGGGACTTCGCGAAGTACTCGGTGAAATTCGCGGGTGCAACGCCCCCGGTGACCACGCCGCCCACCACGCCGCCGACCACGCCGCCCGGCGGCGGCTGCGCCGGCGTGACCGCCTGGACGGCGTCCGCGGTGTACGTCGGCGGCAACGAGGTCCAGCACAACGGCCACAAGTGGAAGGCCAAGTGGTGGACCACCAACGAGGAGCCCGGCACCACCGGCGAGTGGGGCGTCTGGCAGGACGAAGGCGCCTGCTGACACGCTGCTGACCGGTACTGACGCCCCGCGGTCGGACCGCGGGGCGTCAGCGCGTCCGGAGCCGGCGGTACCTTAGGGCGGACCCGGGAGCGGTGGCGCCGCCAGGCGCCGTACCGCCTTGCGTGTCCTCGCAGGTGCGCGTTTTCGCATGTGTACATGAGGTGCGAGTCGGTCAAACCGGGCCTGGCATCTCAAGGTTCTGTGTTTCACTCCGAACAGGTGATCAGTAGCCTCGTGCTGAGCACCCGCAAACCCGGCCGCCACCGGAGCATACGGCGAACACCCGCCGACGACGCGTACGTTGAGCCCCACGAGCTGGAGACACCAACCGTGACCGACCGTCCATCCTGGGCCCCTCAGGGCATCGACCTGACCGTCCCCAGCGTCTCGCGCGTGTACGACTACTTCCTCGGCGGCTCCCACAACTTCGAGGTGGACCGGGAAGCGGCCCGGGTGGCCCTCAAGGCGTTCCCCGGCATCCCGAAGATCGGCCAGGCCAACCGCGCCGTCATGCGGCGCGCGGTGCAGTTCGCGGTGGACCGGGGTATCCGCCAGTTCCTCGACATCGGCTCCGGCATACCGACGTTCGGCAACGTGCACGAGGTGGCCCAGGCCGCCGCGCCCGGCGCGCGCGTGATGTACGTCGACAACGACCCCGTCGCCGTCGCGCACAGCAAGGCCGTGCTGGCCGACAACCCCGACGCCGCCATCGCGGCCGCCGATCTGCGCGACCCGCGGTCGATCCTCGAACACCCCGAGACCCGGCGGCTGCTGGACCTCGACCAGCCGATCGCCCTGATGCTGGTCGCGGTGGTGCACTTCCTGCCGGACGCGGACCGGCCGGCCGAGATCATCGCCACGCTGCGCGACGCGCTGGCGCCCGGCAGCGTCATGGTCATCACCCACGCCACCCTCCTCGGGCCCACCCCGCAGGCGCAACGCGGCGTGCAGGAGGCGTACCAGCGCACCACCACGCCGCTGCTGATGCGCACCGCCGCCGAACTGGAGCCGTTCTTCGACGGTTTCGACCTGGTCGAACCCGGGATCGTCCCGCTGCCCCACTGGCGGCCCGACAGCCCGGTCACCGAGGACGACGACACCGCGGCCCTGCACGGTCTCGCCGGTGTGGGGCTGAAGGCGTGACCGCCGGGCCGGCCGCGGCCGACGGCGGGGGGGACCACGGGCCGGATCACGACGCGTACAGCAACCTCCGGCGGTTCGTGACCATCTGGTGCCGCGCCATCTACTCGGTCACCGCGACCTCCATGACCCGCGGGGAGTTCGAGGCGCACCTGATACCCCAGGCCGCGGTCCTGCGCGAGGCGCTGCGCGCCGAACGCTTCGACCCGCGGCCCGCGGTCGGGGTGGGCGCGGCCCTGGTCGACGCGCACTGCACCGACCCCGAGGCGCTGCCGAGCATCCTCGGCGTCATCGACGCCTACCTGGTGCTCTACTGCTCGCCCGGCGACGACCTGCCGGCCGACCAGGCCAGGATCCGCTGCTCCCGGCTGCAGCACGCGGTCGCCGTCGGATTCTCCCAGGCGCTGCGCGAACGCACCCTGGCCGAGCAGGAGTCCCTCTCCCGTGCCGCGCTCGGCGCGCAGGCCGAGGCCGAACGGGCCCTGGCGGCGAGCGAGGCGAAGTTCCGTGCGGTCTTCGAGGGCGCCGCCGTCGGCATCGGCATCGCCGACATGGACGGCAACGTCGTCGAGATCAACCAGGCCGCGGCCCGGATGTTCGGCGGCGAGGCGCACATCAGACGGCGCAACGTCAGGGACTGGGTCCACCCCGAGAACGACCCCGCGATCCGGGGCCTCAACGGCGAGTTGATGCGCGGTGAGCGTGACGGCTACCACATCGAGAAGGCGTACATGCGGGCCGACGGGTCGGTGCTGTGGGCCAACCTCCAGGTGACGCTGCTGGCCGAGGCCGCCGGACCGCCCCAGTACCAGCTGGCGTTGCTGGAGGACATCACCGAACGCCGGGGCCTGCTGCAGCGGTTGCGCCACCAGGCCACCCACGACGCGCTCACCGGCCTGCCCAACCGGGCCCTGTTCTTCGAACGCCTCGACCAGGCACTGGACCCCGACGGGACCGTCACCCGCATCGGCCTGTGCTACCTGGACCTCGACGGATTCAAGACGGTCAACGACAGCCTCGGGCACGCGGTCGGCGACCGGCTCCTGGTCGACGTCGCCGAGCGGCTGCGGGAGTGCCTCACCTCCCCCGACCAGCTGGTCGCCAGGATCGGCGGCGACGAGTTCGTCGCCCTCTACACCGACCCGCCGGGCCTGACCGCGGTCACCGACCTCGCCACCCGCATCCTCGACGCGCTGGCCCGCCCGGTCACCCTGGACGGCCGCGACCTGCGGGTCCACGGCAGCATCGGCATCGTCTACGGGCCGGTCGGTTCCCGCGGCGCCGCGGACGTGCTGCGCAGCGCCGACATCACCATGTACCGGGCCAAGGAACTGGGCGGCAACCGCTACGAGGTCGCCGATCCCGACGCGGACGCCCGCGCCATCACCCGGCACGGCCTGACCAACCGGCTGCCCGAGGCGCTGGAGCGCGGCGAGTTCTTCGTCGAGTACCAGCCGCTGATCGGCCTGGAGAACGGCGCGGTGCTCGGCGCGGAGGCGCTGGTGCGCTGGGGCCACCCGGTGCACGGGGTGCTCGGCCCCGACCAGTTCATCCCGCTCGCCGAGAGCACCGGCCAGATCGTGCCGCTCGGGCGCTGGGTGCTGGAGCAGGCGGCCCGGCAGGCCCGCACGTGGCAGAGCGAGCACCCCGGTGCCGGCCGCCCGCCGCGGGTCAACGTCAACCTCTCGCCGATCCAGCTGCACCACCGCGACCTGGTCGCCGAGGTCGCGGGCGTCCTCGACGAGACCGGCCTGCCGCCCGGCTCGCTGTGCCTGGAGGTCACCGAGAGCGCGCTGATCGGCGCCGACGAGGACGCGCTCAAGCCGCTGCGGCGGATCGCCGACCTCGGCGTGGCCATCGCGCTGGACGACTTCGGTACCGGCTACTCGAACCTGTCCTCGCTGCGCTGGCTGCCGGTCAGCGTGCTCAAGCTGGACCGCGCCTTCACGCGCGGCATGCGGCGGCACCCCGCCGACCCGGTGGACCTCAAGATCGTCGAGGGCATCGTGTCGCTCGCGCACAGCCTCGACCTGACGGTCACCGTGGAGGGCGTCGAGACCCGGGCCCAGGCCGAGCACCTGCGGGCGCTCGGCTGCGACCACGGCCAGGGCTGGTACTACGCCCGGCCCGGTCCGCCCGAGGCGCTGCACCGGCTCAGCCTGGCCGACGCGGGCTGACCGCGGGCCCGAGCCCGCCGGGCGGGGCCGAGGAGTACGGCTCCGGTACGGCCGCTCAGGCGCGCCCGGGAGGCCCCCGTACGCCCTCGTACGCCCCCGTAAGCCCCCCGTTCGGCGTGTCCGGCCCCCGGCCGTCGGCCCCCCCGTCCCGCGCCCGGCCGCCGGGCCCCCGAAACCGCCCTGGCGCGGCCGCTTCGCACTGGTGACGAGGCGGCGCCAATCGGGCATACTCCAACCGCCGGACCTGTTGATCACGGCGCGCCGCAACCCGGCGCGCGATCATGGGTCCGGGTACTGATCCCTCACCGGACGGCTCCGCCCCACCCACGGCGGCCGCCGCCGTCGCGCCCGAAAAGGGAGGATGCGCCACCATGCCGCACCCCGCGCCGCACCGCCACCTGCCCACCGAAGAAGCCCGCGACCTGCTCGCGCTCGCCCGGGACATCGCGCAGCGCGAGATCGCCCCCCGGGCGGCGGCCGAGGAGGACGCCGGCCGCTTTCCCCGCGAGACCTTCGCGCTGATCGGCGAGGCGGGCCTGCTGGGACTGCCGTACGCGGAGGAGCACGGCGGCGGCGGTCAGCCCTACGAGGTGTACCTCCAGGTCCTGGAGGAGCTCGCGGCGGCCCGCCTGACCGTGGGCCTGGGCGTCAGCGTCCACACGCTGGCCTGCCACGCGCTCGCCTCCTTCGGCAGCAAGCAGCAGCGCGCCGACCACCTCCCCGACATGCTCGGCGGCGGCCTGCTGGGCGCCTACTGCCTGTCCGAGCCCACCTCGGGGTCCGACGCGGCCAGCCTGCGCACCAAGGCCGTGCGGGACGGCGAGCACTGGACCATCGACGGCACCAAGGCGTGGATCACCCACGGCGGCGTGGCGGACTTCTACACGGTGCTGGCCCGCAGCGGCGGCGAGGGCGCGCACGGCATCTCCGCGTACCTCGTCCCGGGCGACGCGCCGGGGCTGTCGGCGGGCGCGCCCGAGAAGAAGATGGGCATGAAGGGCTCGCCCACCGCCCAGGTGCACTTCGACGGGGTGCGCGTGCCGGACTCCCGGAGGGTCGGCGAGGAGGGGCAGGGCTTCGCCATAGCGCTGGCCGCCCTGGACTCCGGCCGCCTCGGCATCGCCGCGTGCGCCGTCGGCGTCGCGCAGGCCGCCCTGGACGCGGCGCTGACGTACATGGGGGAGCGACGGCAGTTCGACCGCCCGATCGCCGACTTCCAGGGCCTGCGCTTCATGATCGCCGACATGGCGACGAAGATCGAGGCCGGCCGCGCCCTGTACCTGTCCGCCGCGCGGATGCGGGACGCGGGCGAGCCGTTCTCCCCCCAGGCGGCGATGGCCAAGCTGTTCTGCACCGACGCGGCGATGCAGGTCACCACCGACGCGGTCCAGCTGCTGGGCGGGTACGGCTACACCGCGGACTTCCCGGTCGAGCGGTACATGCGCGAGGCCAAGGTGCTGCAGATCGTCGAGGGCACCAACCAGATCCAGCGGATGGTGGTGGCCCGGCACCTCGCCGGCCCGGAGTCCCGCGCCTGAGCGGTCCTCCGGGGCGGTGACCCCTCGGACGCGGCCCTGGGGACCACGCCCCAGGGCCCCAGGGCCCCAGGCCGTCAGGTGCGTCACCGCGGAGCCGCGCCCGGAGCCGTGCACGGCGGGCGCGCCCGCACGGTGGAGGTGCGGGCGCGGCGCGCGGGGCCGGCGGCGGCTCAGGCCGCGAGGGCGGGCACGACCAGCCGCACCGGGCGCGAGCCCGGGCCGCCGACGTGCGAGAACGGCTGGGTGCGCCAGTCCAGTCCGGCCGGCAGCGCGAGCAGCACGGCGAACTCGGGCGCGTCGCCGGCCGCGCCGTCCAGCGGCCGGCCCTCGTCCAGTGGCAGGCCCTCGGCCACCGGGCGGCCGGAGCCGCCGCACACCGTCAGGCCGAACGGGTTCCACGGCGTGGGGCACACCGCGTGCTCCGGCAGCCGGTCCTCGTCGTCCAGGACCGCGATCGGCTGGCTGCAGTCCGGGCAGAACAGCCGTGCCACGTCGAGGAGTTCGTCCTCGAAGAGGTCCTCGGCGAGCACGTCGTCGCGGTCCGCGGTGTCGAGCTCGACGGCGGCCGGGGCGAAGAGCGGGAGTCCGGCCTCACGGGTGGCGCCGGACGGGGAGTCCGAACGTTCGCCGCGGTTGCCGCGCACCTGATTACGCATGCTGCGTTCCCCCTTGGGTGAGGCCCGTGTTCGGGCCGGCCGGGCTGCGCGCTCTCGGCCATAGCGAGCACTTCCCGCCGCGCTACGCGGGTAATCACGCCACCGGGAGCCCTCCCCGTGCGCGGAGTGTGGCCTTCGTCACACTCCCCGTCGTGACCGGAACGTGCGCCCCCGCCATGCGCCCACGCACCGCCGAATGCTCCCCGGCCCTGCGCGCGCCGCCTTGCCGTGACGCCTTGTAAGGTGCCATCGGGCGAGGCCAGGGCGGGTTCGCCGACTGGTGGAGACGGCGGACGATGCGAACCAACTGGGCGGGCAACCTCACTTTCTCCGCGCGCCGGGTGCACCGCCCGGCCACCCTCGAGGAGCTGCGCCGCATCGTCGCGGGCGCCGACCGCGTCAAGGCACTCGGCAGCGGCCACTCCTTCAACGACGTCGCCGACACCGACGGCGACCTCGTCGACGTGCGCGGCCTGCCCGCCGGGATCGACCTCGACAGCGCGGCCGGCACGGTGCGCGTGGCGGCCGGTGTGCGGTACGCGGAACTCGCCGCGGAGCTGCACGCGCACGGCCGCGCGCTGCCCAACACTGCCTCGCTGCCGCACATCTCGGTGGCCGGCTCGGTGGCCACCGGCACCCACGGCTCGGGCGACGGGAACGGCGGCCTGGCCACCTCGGTCCGCGCCCTGGACCTGGTCACCGCCGGCGGCGAGACGGCCGCGTTCAGCCGGGACACGGACGGCGACCGGTTCGACGGCACCGTCGTCTCGCTCGGCGCGCTCGGCGTCGTCACCCACCTCACCCTGGACACCGTGCCCGCCTACGAGGTCCGCCAGCGCGTCCTGACCGGCCTCCGACTCGCGGACGCCACCGCCCACTTCGACGCGATCACCGGCGCCGCGTACAGCGTCAGCCTGTTCACCGACTGGAAGGCGCCGCGCTTCACCCAGGTGTGGCTCAAGCAACTCGCCCAGGACGACGGCCACGCCCACGACCCCGGCGCCGATCTGCCGTGGGCGGTGCCCGCCGAGGGCCCCGTGCACCCCGTCCCCGGCATGGATCCCGCGTACTGCACCCCGCAGGACGGCACGCCCGGCCCCTGGCACGAGCGGCTGCCGCACTTCCGCCCCGAGTTCGTGCCCAGCAGCGGCGAGGAACTGCAGTCGGAGTACCTGCTGCCGCGCGCGCACGCCACGGCCGCCCTGGACGCGCTGGCCGTCCTCGCGCCCGTGATCGCCCCCGTCCTGCAGATCTGCGAGGTCCGCACGGTCGCCGCGGACCGGCTGTGGCTGAGCCCCGCGTACGGCCGGGACACCGTCGCCCTCCACTTCACCTGGATCAAGGACCCCGCGGCCGTGCTGCCGGTGCTGGGCCGCATCGAGTCCGCCCTGGCCCCGCTGGAGCCCCGCCCGCACTGGGGGAAGCTGTCCACCGTGCCCGCCGGGCAGGTGCGCGCCGCCTACCCGAGGATGGCCGCGTTCGCGGCGCTGGCCGCCGAGACCGACCCCGCGGGCACCTTCCGCAACGCCTTCCTGAACCGGCTGCTGGACGCCTGACCGTCATCCGGCCGCCGTCCCCATGACGCGACGTCCTCCGGTGCCGGTAAGGTCGCCGCTGTGGAGGAGCTTGACCGGCACATCGTGGAACTGCTCGTCGCTGACGGGCGCATGAGCTACACCGACCTGGGCAAGGCCACCGGCCTGTCCACCTCGGCGGTGCACCAGCGCGTGCGCCGCCTGGAGCAACGCGGGGTGATCCGCGGCTATGCGGCGATCATCGACCCCGAGGCGGTCGGGCTGTCCCTCACCGCGTTCATCTCCGTCAAGCCGTTCGACCCCAGCGCGCCCGACGACATCGCCGACCGGCTCGCCGAGGTCCCCGAGATCGAGGCCTGCCACAGCGTCGCCGGCGACGAGAACTACATCCTCAAGGTGCGCGTCGCCACCCCCATCGAGCTGGAGCACCTGCTCGGCCGCATCCGCAGCCTGGCCGGCGTCTCCACCCGCACCACCGTGGTGCTCTCCACCGCGTACGAGTCCAGGCCCCCGCGCGTGTGACGCCGCCGCCGGGCGAGAGGATGGGGCCATGCACCGCACCTCCCCGCACCCCCAGCCCCCGGCGGCCCCCGACCCCGCGCCCGGCACCGTCCTGCTGCGCGGCGGCTTCGTCTACAGCCCCGCCGACCCCTTCGCCACCGCGATGGTCGTCGACGGCGGAACGGTCGCCTGGGTCGGCTCGGAAGGGGCCGCGGACTCCTTCGCCGACGGCGTCGACCGCGTCGTCCAGCTCGACGGCGCGCTGGTCACCCCGGCGTTCACCGACGCGCACGTGCACACCACCGCCACCGGGCTGGCCCTCACCGGCCTCGACCTGAGCGGCACCGCGTCCCTGGCCGAGGCGCTGGCCCGCACCGCCGAGCACGCCGCCGCGCACCCCGGCGACCGGGTCCTGCTCGGCCACGGCTGGGACGAGACGCGCTGGCCCGAGCGGCGCCCGCCCACCCGCGCCGAGCTCGACGAGGCGGCGGGCGGCCGGGCCGTCTATCTCACCCGCGCCGACGTCCACTCCGCGGCCGCCAGCACCGCGCTCCTCGACCTCGTCCCCGGTGTCACCGGCCAGGCCGGCTACGACGCGCAGGCGCCGCTGACCCGCGACGCGCACCACGCGGTCCGCCGCGCCGCGTTCGCCGCCGTCACCCCGCAGCAGCGGGCCGCCGCGCAGCGCGCGGCGCTCGCGCACGCCGCCGCGCAGGGCATCGGCGCGCTCCACGAGTGCGCGGGCCCCGACATCTCCTCCGAGGACGACCTCGCCGCCCTGCTCGCCCTGTCCGCAGAGGAGCCCCTGCCGCGGGTCTTCGGCTACTGGGCGGAGGCGGCGCGGAGCGCCGCGGACCTCGACCGGATCCGCGAGCTGGGCGCGGTCGGTGCGGGCGGCGACCTGTTCGTGGACGGCTCCATCGGCTCGCACACCGCGTGCCTGCACGCGCCGTACGCCGATGCCGCCCACACCGGCGTCGCCTACCTCGACGCCGAGACCGTCGCCCGCCACCTCACGCTGTGCACCGAGGCCGGCGTGCAGGCCGGCTTCCACGCGATCGGCGACGCCGCGATCGGCACGGTCGTGGACGGCGTGCGCGCCGCGGCCGCGCACGCGGGCCTGGACCGGGTGCGGGCGCTGCGGCACCGGGTGGAACACGCGGAGCTGATGACCGAGGAGACCATCGCCGCGTTCGCCGAGTTCGGCCTCGTCGCGTCCGTGCAGCCCGCGTTCGACGCCGCGTGGGGCGGCGAGGACGGCATGTACGCCCGGCGGCTGGGCGCCGAGCGTGCCGCCGCGCTCAACCCGTTCGCGGCGATGACCCGCGCCGGCGTCCCCCTCGTCCTCGGCTCCGACAGCCCCGTCACGCCGCTCGACCCCTGGGGCGCGGTCCGCGCCGCCGCGTTCCACCGCACGCCCGGGCACCGGATCTCGGCCCGCGCCGCGTTCAACGCCCACACGCGCGGCGGGTGGCGGGCCGTCGGCCGCGACGACGCGGGCGTGCTCGTTCCCGGCGCCCCCGCGGACTACGCCGTTTGGAGTACGGGCGACCTCGTCGTCCAGGCCCCCGACGAGCGGGTCGCCAACTGGTCCACCGACCCGCGCTCCGGCACTCCCGGCCTGCCGGATCTCACCCCCGGCAACCCGCTGCCGACCGCTCTGACCACCGTCGTCGCAGGCCGGGAGATCCACCCGCGGCCGACCGGGTGAACGCCGTCGGCGGCGATGCGGCCGAACGGTGCGGCCTGGTGTCACGGCGGCGTGTCGTGCTCCCGGCGCCCGCTCGTCACTGACCTGCTGATTTGATGAAAGCCCGCAGGTCACAGGGGTGTTGACAGTGGCTGGTCGGAGGCGAGTAGGTTCGGCCAAGTCCACCACAGGACGTCGGACCGGGGGATCTCCGCGGTTGCGTCGAAACACCGCTGGGCCATGGGGCGTCGCGCCGGACGGGCACGTCGCCACTGGCAGCCAGGTCCAGCGGCCACGACGCGGAACGCGGCCCGCCAAGGGGCCACTCCGCCCGCCAGGGTACGGAGCCGGAGCGCCGCCCGATCGGCAGGTGTGACCCGGGAAGGGCCTGGACGCCCAGTAGACAACGACCCCGGCGCGGCCCGCAGCCAGCGGACCCCGGGTCGGCCCGAAGGGCGTCCGGGCCCGTTCCGTTGTGGTGGGCGGGGTGGTGTGGGTGCGGTTCGCAGCTGGGGGTGCCCCCGGACGGAGTCTGGGGGAGGACCCCGGGTCGGCCCGAAGGGCGTCCGGGCCCGTTCCGTTGTGGTGGGCCGGGTGGCCGCGGCGTGGCCTGGCGGGGGGTGCGGGGCGTCACGGCCGGGTGGCCGTGGAGCGCCGGTGGCGGCGTGGGGATCGTCGCCGGACCTTTGCCGTCCCGCGACTCAAGGGGGTGTCGTCACGGGGTACGGTCACCCTCACCACCTCTCCACCTGCAGGAAGGCCGCGACCGTGCGCCTGCGTCCCGACACCGCCCCCGTGGCGCCCCCGGACTCCGGGGTCACCGCCTCGCCGGCGCCCCCGGCCGAGGCCGGCGCCGCCCCCGGCGGCACCGTCCCCGAGCGGGCGACGCGACGTGCCCGCCTCGCGGCGACCGCCCGCCGGGCCGCGCCGAGCAGTGCCGTCGCCGCCCTGCTCGGCCTGGGGATGGCCGCCGCCTTCCCGCCGTACGGCGTGTGGCCGCTGTCGGTCGTCGCCGTCGCCGGCTTCGCGCTCGTGCTGCGCGGCCGCACGGTCCGGCAGGGCGCCTGGCTCGGGTTCGCCTTCGGGTTCCCCTTCTTCCTGTGGCTGCTGGTGTGGCTGCGCTCGGTCACCTGGCTCGCGGTGGGCGTGCTGTCCGGCGTCGAGGCCTGCTACCTCGTGCTGATGGCCGGCCTGATGGTGCTCGCGCAGCGCCTGCGCCTGTGGCCGCTGTGGTGCGCCTGCCTGTGGGTGGCGCAGGAACTCGTCCGCGACCGGCTGCCGTTCGGCGGCTTCTCGTGGGGCCGGCTCGCGTTCGCCAACACCGGTTCGCCCTTCACGCCGCTCGCCGCGCTCGGCGGAGCGCCGCTGGTGAGCTTCGCCGTGGCCCTCAGCGGCACCCTGCTGGCCGCGGCGGCCCTCGCCGGGTACCGGACGTGGCGGGCGCCCCGCCGGAGCCTGAGAGGGGCGCTGCCGGGCACGGCGGCCCTCGTGCTGTCCGCGGCCGTGTTCTGCGGCGGACTGCTCGTCCCCGTGCACACGAACGCCGACGGCCACGTCCGCATCGCGATCGTGCAGGGCAACGTGCAGCAGCCGGGCATGCACTTCCTCGGCCGGCCGATGCAGATCCTCGACAACCACGTGCAGGCGACCCTGCAACTGGCCGCCGACATCAGGGCCGGCCGGGTCCAGAAGCCGGACATCGTGCTGTGGCCGGAGAACTCCTCCGACCTGGACCCGTTCTCCAACCCGGTCGCGTACGACCGGATCACCGAGGCGGTGCAGGCGGTCGGCTTGCCGGTGCTCGTCGGCGCCCTGGTCGACGGCCCGGACAAGGACCACGTCCAGAACGAGGGCATCGTCTGGGACCCCGTCACCGGCCCCGGGGCGCACTACACCAAGCAGCACCCCGTGCCGTTCGGCGAGTACGTGCCGTTCCGCAAGGAGCTCACCAAGGTCGTCAGCCAGCTCAACGAGATCCCGCGCGACTTCTACCCCGGCAAGGGCACCGGCGTGATGCGGATCGGCCCGGCCCGGCTGGGCGACGTGATCTGCTTCGAGGTCGCCTACGACGGCATCGTCCGCGACACCGTGAACGCCGGCGCCCGCGCCATCGTCGTGCAGACCAACAACGCCACCTACGGCCGCACCGGGCAGCCCGAGCAGCAGCTCGCGATGTCCAGGCTGCGGGCGGTCGAGCACGGCCGGGCCGTCGTCACCGCGGCCACCAGCGGCATCAGCGCGGTCGTCGCGCCCGACGGCAGGATCGAGCAGCGCAGCAAGGAGTTCACCCGCCAGGTGCTCACCGCGGACCTCCCTCTGCGTGACGAGAAGACCGTCGCCGACCGCGTCGGCGCGGTACCCGAGTGGGTTCTCGCTATGGTGGGGCTCCTGTCCTGCGCGGCCGCAGTCGCCATCGGCAGGCGCGACCGCACACGCAAGGCGAAAGGGCAGCAACCGCAGTGACCGCAGTGAACGACGAGCAGCGCACCTTCGGCCCGCTCGGCAGGGTTTTGGTCATCATCCCGACCTACAACGAGGCCGAGAACGTCAAGCCGATCGTGCAGCGGGTCCGCGCCGCGGTGCCGGACGCCCACGTGCTCGTCGCCGACGACAACAGCCCTGACGGGACCGGCAAGCTGGCCGACGAGCTGGCCGCCGAGGACTCCCAGGTCCACGTGCTGCACCGCAAGGGCAAGGAGGGCCTGGGCGCCGCCTATCTGGCCGGCTTCCGCTGGGGCATCGACGAGGGCTACGGCGTCCTGGTCGAGATGGACGCCGACGGCTCCCACCAGCCCGAGGAGCTGCCCCGGCTGCTCACCGCGCTCAAGAGCGCCGACCTGGTGCTCGGCTCCCGCTGGATCCCCGGCGGCCGGGTGGTGAACTGGCCGAAGTCCCGCGAGTACCTGTCCCGCGGCGGCAGCACCTACTCGCGGCTGCTGCTGGACGTGCCGATCCATGACGTGACCGGCGGCTACCGGGCGTTCCGCAAGGAGACGCTGGAGGGCCTGGGCATGTCCGAGGTCGCGTCGGCCGGCTACTGCTTCCAGGTCGACCTGGCCTGGCGCGCGGTGAAGGCCGGCTTCCACGTGGTGGAGGTACCGATCACCTTCGTGGAGCGCGAGCGCGGCGACAGCAAGATGAGCCGCAACATCGTCGCCGAGGCGCTGTGGCGGGTCACTGCCTGGGGCGTCAGCTCGCGGGCGTCCAAGATCGTCGGCCGCAAGCCGTAGCCGGGCCGTTCCCGGGGCCCGTGACGGGCCCCGCGCGGGATCCGGGCCGTCAGCCGAGGATGTTGACGGCCCGCGCCACCACCAGCACGACGGTCAGCAGCGACACCGCGGACTGCCCCATCATGAGCGCCTTCGCCCACAGCGAGGACGGCATCACATCGGTCGGGCTGAACGCCGTGGAATTGGTGAACGACAGGTACAGGTAGTCGAAGAACACCGGCTCCCAGTGCGGGGGCGCGAGGTCCGGCGACTGCATCTGCACGAACAGGAAGTCGGGCACGTCGCGCTCGCCGGCCGCACGGGCCGCCGGGCCGCCGCGGTCCAGCTCCCAGTACGCGAGGGCGAAGATCACGACGTTGATCAGCCAGATCGCCCCGCCCCGCAGCAGCAGCGGCCCGGCCGCCGAGCCCTCCGTGCCGCGCACCAGCCCGTCCACCAGCCGCACCGCCGAATAGCCGTTGGACCCGCCGATCACCACGATCAGCGCCAGGCCCAGCGAGCGCAGCAGCCGCGAACCCCGCTCGATGCGGCGCGGGTTGCCCGCGACCAGCGCGACCAGCAGCGCCGACTCCACGGCCGGCATCAGCCACCGGGGCTGGACCACCAGCCGGGCGGGCAGCACCAGCAGCTGGATCGCCACCACCGCGAGGATCGCGGCCGCCGAGGCCCAGCGCTCCTCGCCCTGGGTGACCCGGCGCCAGGCCGGCTCGACACGGTGCTCCGCCGCGGCGAGATCGCCGTGGGCCGGCGTCAGCCGGGCCTCGATGCGGTCCAGGCGGGCGTTGAGGGCGTCGAAGTGGGCGTGGGCGGCACCGTGCGCGGCGGCGTCGGGGGAGGGCGGTTCGGGGGAGCGGGACTCGGGGGAGTGAGGCTCGGGGGTGCTGTCGGTCACCCGGGACATCGTGGCGTCGGCGCCGCCGTGCGTCCACCGGGATCGGCCCGCCGCCTCGGGCCTTTACCTGGCCTTTGGTGTCGTGGGTCTCTTTGGCACACTTGAGCTATGACGACGAGTTCACGGCCTCCCGTCCACCCGCACGGGGCGTCGCAGCAAGCGCAGCAGCCGCCCCCACGGCGGCGCTCCCGGCTGCGACTGCTGCCCCTGGCCATCGCGGCCTGGGCGGTGCTGGAGATCTGGCTGCTCATCGTGGTCGCCGACGCGACCAGCGGATTCTTCGTGTTCCTGTGCATCCTGGCGGGCTTCGTGCTGGGTGCCGTCGCGGTCAAGCGCGCCGGGCGCAGCGCCTGGCGGAACCTGACGGCGTCCGTGCAGGAGGCGCAGCGGGCCAAGCAGGGCGGGCCCGCCGAGGTCCAGGAGCGCGCGCCCGGCGGGGGACGCACGGGCCTGCACATGCTCGGCGGCATCCTGCTGATCATCCCGGGCTTCCTGTCCGACGCGGTGGCCCTGGTGCTGCTCTTCCCGCCCACCCGCAAGCTCGTCGGCGCGGGCCTGGAGCGGGTGGCGGAGCGTGCGCTGCGCCGCCAGTCCGCGCACCCCGCGGAGCCCGGTTCGCTGGGCGACCTGTTCCAGCAGGCGCGGGACGCCGGCGAGCAGGCCAAGATGCACCGGCCCGACGGCAAGGTCATTCAGGGCGAGGTCGTCGACCACCACGACTGAGCCCCGTCCCACGGTCCGCGGTCACCCGGGAGCCCTTCCCGGGTGACCGTCGCGTACGGGACCGGGCGCGGGGGCCGCGGGACCCGCGGCCGCGCCATGGCCGCGGCGCAACGGCCCCGGACATGCGTGCGGCGCGGAGCGTGAGCTCCGCGCCGGGGCACGGGGTTGCGGGCCTGCGGCATTGCAGGCCCGTGGCCTGAGGGTCAGGCGGACTTACGGTTGTCGCGCGGATGCACGGCGATGTTCATCGCACCGGATCGCAGGACGGCCAGCCTTTCGGCCAGCACCTCCTCGAGTTCCTCCAGCGTGCGCCGCTCCATGAGCATGTCCCAGTGCGTTCGCGCGGGCTTGATGCTCTTCTCCTCGGGGCCTTCGCCATCCACGAGCAGAGCGGTCTGGCCGCAGGCGCGGCACTCCCACTCCGGCGGGATCTCGGCCTCTACCGAGAACGGCATCTCAAATCGATGGCCGTTCCGGCATGCGTACTCAACGGTCTGGCGCGGGGCCAGATCGATACCGCGGTCGGTCTCGTAGCTGGTGGCCCCGAGTCGCGTGCCGCGGAGAGCTCGCTCACTCATGAATCGTGCCTCCCGGGCTTGGTCGCCCACAGGACAGGTGTCGCTGTCGTCGTCATCCGGTCAACGTCCGGTCGGCGGTGAAGATTCCCGTTGCGGGATATGCGTCGCCCGTCGTGTCGCCCCTGTTTGTACCCGCCGATGCCCGGTTTGTCACATCTGAGGTGATAATGTCACCCGATGTCGGTGGATCTTTTGCGTGCAGTAACGGTCAAGCCATGGGGCCAACCGCGTACACTACCGGCCCGCACCGCCCAGGACTAAATCGTGTCCACTGCCGCGGCTTCCGGCGTATGACCCCGAACCGGAGCAGAACCGGCCTCGCGGCCCGTCACCGCCCGCTCCGCTCCTTCTGCCCCGGACGCGGGCAGCGCGAACCGCTTCAGGAAGAACTGGGCCAGCGGGCCGATGGCCAGGGCGTAGACGACCGTGCCGACGCCCACCCCGCCGCCGAGCACGAAGCCGGCGGCCAGCACGCTCAGCTCGATGCCGGTCCGGATCAGCCGCAGCGAGCGGCCGGTCCTGCGGTGCAGACCCGTCATCAGGCCGTCGCGCGGCCCCGGGCCGAAGCGCGCGGTGATGTAGAGGCCGGTGGCTGCTCCGTTCAGCACCACGGCCGCGGCCATCAGCGGGACGCGCACCGCCAGCGCCTCGTACTGCGGCACGACCGCCATCGTCAGGTCGATGAACGTGCCGACCAGCACCACGTTCGACACGGTGCCCAGGCCCGGGCGCTGGCGGATCGGCCACCACAGCAGCAGCACGGCGGCGCCGACGACGACGGAGACGGCCCCGATGCTCAGCCCGGTGTGGCGCGACAGGCCCTGGTGGAAGACGTCCCAGGGGTCGAGGCCGACGTGGGCGCGGATCAGCAGCGCGTCGCTGGAGCCGTAGAGGGCCAGGCCCGCGTAGAGCCGGACCAGCCGCCGCCCGGTGGCGCCGGATGGTCCGGCTCCGGAGGGTTGGAAGGCCGCTCGGCGCGGCAGACGGAACGCACGGGACGACGGCACGGGTACCCCCCTGGCGGTGAACGAGACGCTGCGGCCATCGTGTGGCCTGCGCGTACCATGGATCCATGGCCAATCTTCAAAAGGTGGACTGATTTCGATGGCCCAGTGGACCGCGTCGGTCAGTGCGGCGCATCTTGCCCGGCTTCTCGAACCGCGCCCGCAGGCGCGGGCCGCCGTCCGGCCCGGCGCCCGCAAGCTGCCGGCCTACCGCGGCCTGGCCGACGGGGTGCGGCTGCTCATCCTGGAGGGCCGGCTGCAGGTCGCCGCCCGCCTGCCCGCCGAACGTGAACTCGCCCTCGCCCTGGGCGTCAGCCGCACCACCGTCGCGGCCGCCTACGAGGCGCTGCGCGCCGAGGGGTTCGCCAGGTCCCGCCGCGGCGCGGGGAGCTGGACCGCGATCCCGGACGGCCACGTGCTGCCGAGCCGCAGCCTCGAGCCGCTGCCGCCGGACGCGGCGGGCACCGTCATCGACCTCGGGTGCGCCTCGCTGCCCGCGACCGAGCCGTGGCTGACCGAGGCCATGCAGGGCGCGCTCGCCGACCTGCCCGCCTACGCCGCCACGCACGGCGACTTCCCCGCGGGGCTGCCGGTCCTGCGGGAGGCCATCGCCGACCGCTACACCGCCCGCGGCGTGCCCACGATGCCCGAGCAGATCATGGTCACCACCGGCGCGATGGGCGCGATCGGCGCCGCCACCCGGCGCCTGGTCGGTTTCGGCGAGCGGGTCGCCGTGGAGTCCCCGAGCTACGCCAACGTGCTGGAGCTGTTCCGCGAGACGGGCACCCGCGTCGTCCCCGTGGCGCTGCGCGCCGGGCTCGGCGGCTGGGACATGGACGCCTGGCGCCGGGTGCTGCGCGACGCCGCACCGCAGATGGCGTACGTGATGCCCGACTACCACAACCCCACCGGCACGCTGGTCGGCGACGACCAGCGGCGCGAGTTCGTGGAGGCCGCGCGGGCCGCCGGGACGGTGGTCGTCGCCGACGAGACGATGGCCGAACTCACCCTGGACGGAGGGGAGCCGGGCGTGCGGCCGATGGCCGCGTTCGACCGCGGCGGCACCGTGATGACGGTCGGCTCGGCCAGCAAGGCGGTGTGGGCCGGACTGCGCATCGGCTGGGTGCGCACCACCCCCGACGTCGTCCGGCGGCTGGTGTCCGCCCGCGCCTACCTCGACCTGGCCTCACCGGTCGTCGACCAGCTCGCGGTGGCCTGGCTGCTGCGCGGCGGCGGCTGGGACCAGGCGCTCGCCGAACGCAGGACGCGGGCCCGCGAGTGCCGCGACGACCTGGTGGCGGCGCTGCGCGCGCACACCCCCGACTGGGAGTTCGAGGTGCCGCGCGGCGGCATGACGATGTGGGTGCGCACCGGCGAGGTCTCCGGTTCACGGCTGGCGGTGGCCGGCGAGCGGCTGGGCGTGCGGGTCCCGTCGGGCCCGCGGTTCGGCGTCGACGGCGCCTTCGAGTCGTTCGTCCGCATCCCGTTCACCGTCAGCGGCCCGGTCGCCGCGGAGGCCGGTGCCCGGCTGGCGCAGGCGGCGGACCTGGTGCGGTCCGGCGCCGGCGCCGAGGGCGAGGGCACCAGCCTCTTCGTGGCCTGACCCGCCCCACGCGGGTTGCCGTGGGCGCCCTCGGCCCGTGGGCGCTCCGGCTGCGCGGGCTGCTTCGGCCGCCCCGGCCGGTGGGGGCGGCGGGTGCCTCGGCTGGGGCGGCCCGGCACGGTCAGCCGAGTTCGAGGTCGGCGACGCTGCGCACGACCGCGTCCTTGCGCAGCACCACCGGCTCCGGGGACTCCTGCTCCTGTGCGGGAGCCGTCGCCAGGTCCGGCTCGGTGCCGGACTCGCCGGACAGCCCGGCCCCGAGGATCGGCTCCGGCTCCGGGGTGCCCGGGGCCTGGGCGAGCACGGCGACGCGCTCGGACTCGGGTGCGTCCTCGTCGAACGGGTCGGGCGTGGCCGGGACCTGGAGCCGCAGCACCGGGCCGGTGCCGAGCCGCGCGTAGCCCCGACCCGCGGGCACGTGCGCGGCGGGCGTGGTGCGCGGCGGCGCGCCCAGCACCGCGGCCACGTGCTCGGGGGCGAGCGGGCCGAGCACCACACGGGCCCTGGTCTGGGCGATCACCACCGGCGCCAGTGTCTCGGTCGCGTCGAGCTGGTCCACCACCGCCACCGACACGTTCGCGGTCCGCCCGTGCCGCAGCGGCACGTCCAGCAGGAGCTGCGGGTCGGGCCGGCCCTCGGCCGCGGCCAGCTGGGTCAGCGCGGTCGGCCGGTCGACCAGGATCCACAGCGGGCGCCGGACGTCGTCGGCGACCGGATTCCCGGACTGGCGCGCCCGGTTGACGGCGATCAGCCGCCGCTCGGTCTCGTGCGCCGCCCACTCCAGCGTCGCGGAGGCCCCGAGCAGGCCGTCCTCGACCGCCAGCACGCCCGGACGGCCGGACAGGAACGCGTACTCGCCCGCGCCGCCGCCGTCGACCACCACGATGTCGCCGTGCACCAGCGCCTGCAGCGCGATCGAGCGCAGCAGGCTCGTCGTGCCGGTGCCGGGCTGGCCCAGCGCCAGCAGGTGCGGCTCGGTCGAACGCGCCCCGCCGCGCCACACCACGGGAGGCACGTCCCGGGTCTCGGCCCCGGCCGTCACCGGGACCGTGCGCTGCACCGAGTCGGCGTCGGTGAAGCCGAGCACCGTCTCGCCGGGCGAGGTGACGAACCGCTGCGCGGCGATGTCCGTCGCCAGCGGCGGGAGCGCGACGAAGGTGAGGTGGTTCTCCTCCTCGTTCCAGTCGAACCGGTACTCCCGGCCGCGACCGGCCTTGGCGTGCAGCAGCTGCTCGACACGGGCGCGCGAGTCCGCCTCGCCGTCGGTGAAGTAGGCCGGGTAGCGCAGGTGCAGGTGGGTGAGCCGGCCGTCCTGGAACTCGTAGGAGCTGAACGCCTTCTGCCAGGCGCCGTCATGGGCGTACAGGGGCGCCGGGTCACCGGCCGCCGACAGGTACGGCACCAGCGCCTCGTACATCGACTGGAGCCGCGCGGTCTCGGCGTCGGCCTGAGCGCCGGCCGCGGCCGGCGCGGACCGGTCCCGGCCCATCCAGGCCGCTGAGGCCATCAGTGCCACGGCCCCGAGGATCGGCCCGTACGGCATCATCACGACGATCACCACGGCGGCGGCCGCGAGGAGCAGCGCGGGCGCGCGGCGGTCCTTGGGGGTGCGGCCCCACCAGCCGCCCGCCCAGGCGGCCTGGCGGCGCATGCCGCGGGCGATGGTGATCACGGGGTGCAGCACGTCGGTCGCGCCGTCGGCGGCGGTGCGGGCGATGTCGCGGCCGCGGGCGAGGGAGGGGCGGCTGCTCAGGATGCTGGGAAGGGGACGCCTGGCCACGGGTGCTCCATGGATGGTTCGGGGTGCGGGGGGTGCCGCGGGGACGCGGCGGGGCGCGCGGGGACGGGCGCGCGGGAGGCCGGCGGACCGGCGGGAGGCGGGGGCGAGCACGTACGGGCCCGGAGCGGGGGACCGCCGCCGGGCCCGTACCCGTCGTGGCAGGAGTGGCCGCAGCGGGCGACCGCTAGATCTTGAGTCCGCCGATCAGACCGGCCAGGCTGGCCCCGCCCGCCTTGATGCTCGGGGCGATCGCGGTGCCCGCGAGGTAGAACCCGAACAGGGTGCAGACGACGCCGTGGGACACCTTCAGGCCGTCCTTGCGGAAGAACAGGAAGCAGATGACGCCGAGCAGGACGACGCCGGAGATGGACAGGATCATTTGGGCTCTTCTCCTGGGTGATGGGGACGGTCACCTTGAGTTCTTCCAGGCTCACAAGAAGTAATAGATCTTGCTCGGCGGCATTTGAGTGATTTGTAGATGATTTCCACCAGGTGGGTGAGCTCCGGGGAGCCGTGAAACCACCGTCGGCGCGATCATTGCCCGGCCGTGCCGCGCCGGACGGCCGCTCGCGCGACCGACCCGCGAGTGGAGCAGCGGCTTCCCCCAGCCGGGTGACGGGGGGTCGCGGTGTTCGCCCCCGGTGTTCGACGGCAGGATGGGGACGTGCAGCTGAACCCGATCACCTGGCCGAAGCTGGCGGAGGCGCTGGCCGAGCGGATCGCCGGCCAGGACCCGCCGGGGCCGTGGTGGCGGGTCGCGGTCGACGGCGCCCCCGCGGCGGGCACCGCGGACCTCGCCGACGCCCTCGCGGCCGCGCTGCCGCCGCTGGGGCGGCGGGCGCTGCGGGTCAGTGCCCCCGCGTTCTGGCGGCCCGCCTCGCTGCGCCTGGAGTACGGGCACGAGGACGCCGACGCCTACTACCAGCTGTGGCTGGACACCGGGGCGCTGCGCCGCGAGGTGCTCGAGCCGCTCGGCCCCGGCGGCACCGGCCGGGCGCTGCCGTCGCTGCGCGACCCCGTCACCGACCGCTCCACCCGCGCCGGCTACGTCACGCTGCCGCCGGGCGGGGTCCTGGTGCTGGACGGCCCGCTGCTGCTCGGTCAGGGGCTCCCGATCGATCTGGCCGTCCACCTCAGCCTGACCCCGGCCGCTCTGGCGCGGCGCACCGAGCCGGCGCAGCGGTGGACGCTGCCCGCTTACGACCGGTACGCCCGCGAGGCGCTGC
This sequence comes from Actinacidiphila rubida, assembly GCF_900110255.1. Taxonomy (GTDB): domain Bacteria; phylum Actinomycetota; class Actinomycetes; order Streptomycetales; family Streptomycetaceae; genus Actinacidiphila; species Actinacidiphila rubida. Next base: position 118,676 of record NZ_FODD01000011.1, on the reverse strand, counting down.
CGGAAGAGACCGCGGATGTCCTGGTTCGCGCCGACGACCCCCGCCACCCGGCCTGGACCGGCTGAACTCCCCGGCGCCGGGAAGCCGTTGGCCGACGGCCCGGCAGCTCCGCGGTCCCGCCTTGCCGCGGGGCCGCGCGCCCCGCTAGCGTCCGACCACCATGACTGTCGCCATCGCGCCGCTGACCGCCGAGCACATACCCCTGGCCGTGCAGCGGTACGACCGCTGGTTCGCCCGTGCCCGCCGCCCCCCGTCGCAGCGCGCCTGGCTGGCCGACGGACCGGTGCGCGGCGAGGAACTGCTCGGCAAGCTGCAGGCCGCCCCCGGCCTCGAGGCGTGCCGTGCCCTGGACGCCGACGGCCAGCTCATCGCGCACCTCGCCGCCATCCCGCTGGACCTCGCCCCCGACAACGCCTCCGCGCTGCGCAGCCACCCGCACTCCGCGCTGGTCCCGCACGGCGGCCACTCGCTGCCGTCGGGCCGGGAGAGCGAGGTGCTGCGCGCGATGTACGCCCGGGTCTCCGAACGCCTCGTCGCCGAGCGGCGGCTGGTCCACTACGTCGACGTCCCGGCCGGCGACACCGCCACCGCGCCGTGGGCGGACCTGGGATTCGGCCGCGAGCTCGTGCACGGCCTGATGGCGGTGCGGGCCCGCGGGCGGCAGCCGCGCGGGGTCGGCGGCCTCGGCATCCGGCGGGCGGGCCCCAGCGACCTGCCGCAGGTGGGCCGGATGGCCGCCGAGTCCTCCCGCGGACAGCGCGGCCCCGGGATGTTCCAGCCGCAGCCCGAGGCGGGGCTCGCCGCGCTCCGGCTGCGCTACGCCGACGCGCTCGCCGACCCGCGCTGCGGCGCCTGGATCGCCTCCCGCCGCGGTGAGGAGATCGGCATGGTCCTGCTGGTGCCCGCCGCGCCGGGCCCGGTCGTCCCCGACACCTGCGTGGAGCTCATGGAGGCGTTCGTCGAGCCGGCCGCCCGCGGTGAGGGCATCTCCCGGGTGCTGCTCGCCACGGCCCTCGCCTGGGCCTACGACAACGGGCACCGCTACATGTCGGCCCGCTGGCACTCGGCCAGCCCGCTGGCGGCCGGGCACTGGCCCAGGATCGGCTTCCGCCCCGTGGCCTACCGCCTCAGCCGCACGCTCGACAGCCGGATCGGCGGCCCGCCCGGGACGTTCTGACCCCGATCCGCGACCAAGCGGACGGATCGCCAACTATGCGATCAAATCGGGCATTTCATGGTGACCTGGATCACTCCTCATGTCCCTCGTGACGGGCATCACCCGGGCAATACGCACCGATGTCCTGAGACCACCCGCTGTTTCCGTTCCGGGCGATTTGTCACCCGGAACGGCGCGGCCGTGTACCGACGGTGAAGCGGACGGACACGCAGCGGTACGGCCGGTGTGACGAGGAGTCACCGGCTCCCGCGCCGGGCGCGGGTGGGCCGGCGAAGATGTTTGCCCGGCGCCGAACGGGTCATTTAGCTTCGCTCTCCAGCGGGTCAGTTCCCGCGCCAACCTCCGCGGGCGGATCGCCGAATCCTGCCACCGCCCGGATCCGGAACCCTCGAGCACCCATACGGCAGGAGCGGGGGACCCACGGTAAGCCGCCGTCCGCGCACGACCCGGACGGCTCGGGGTGAAGTCACGCACGTGTGTGACCGGGCATCTCCTGCCCGAACCCGACAGCTCACCTCGCAGGCGGAGGAGAAGGAACTCCCGCATGCCCGCCAAGGGACAGCACCGCAAGCCCCGTCTGAACCGCCTCACCCGTGTCTGCATCGCCGCCGGCGCGGGCAGCGCCGTCATCGCGCTGCCGCTGATCGCCGCGACCGGCGCCTCCGCCGCCGAGCCGGTCAAGGCCCCGGCCGCCGCCACCGCCTCGACCTACACCGTGGCCCCCGGCGACACCCTCGCGAAGATCGCCACCACCCACCACGTCAAGGGCGGCTGGCACCAGCTGTACAAGGACAACGAGAAGGTCATCGGCAGCAACCCGAACCTGATCCGTCCCGGCACGCACCTGACGCTCGACGGCCGGCCGGCCGTCAAGCCCGCGGCCAAGCCCGCCGCCAAGGCCGCTCCGGCCACGGCCACCGCGGTGCAGTCCAGCGTCAAGACCGTGCAGAAGGCCGCCGCGAGCACCGGCACCGGCTACACCAAGCCGGTCGGCGACGCGGCCATCGGCACCCCGTACCACCAGGCCGGCTCCAACTGGTCCAGCGGCTACCACACCGGCGTCGACTTCCTGGTCTGGTCCGGCACCCCGGTCCACTCGGTCGCCGCCGGCACCGTCGTCCAGGCCGGCGCGGACGGCGCGTACGGCAACGACGTGATCATCAAGCACGCCGACGGCAAGTACACCCTGTACGGCCACCTGACCCAGCCGCTGGTCTCCGCCGGCCAGACCGTCACCGAGGGCCAGGAGATCGGCATCTCCGGCGCCACCGGCAACGTCACCGGCCCGCACCTGCACTTCGAGGTGCGCACCACCCCGTACTACGGCTCGGACATCGACCCGGTCGCGTACCTGGCGTCGCACGGCGTCACCATCTGACGCCGACGCCCTGCCGCCGCGACGAGCGGCGTCCGCACGTGCCCGCCCGGTCGCCACGACCGGGCGGGCACACCGCTGTTCACGGCCCGTCGACGTCGGTGAAGCGCGCGCGGCCCCCAACAGGCGTGTTCCGCCCGCAGGGTGCCGTGCACGAGCGGCGGACCGCCGGGCACGCCCGCATTCGGGGCCTCGGACTACGCGAACATCGCGGTCAGTTCACCGCGCGAGATCACGCCGAGTTTCGGATACGCCTTGTACAGGTGGTAGCCGACGGTCCGGGGGCTGAGGAACAGCTGCGCGGCGATGTCCTTGTTCGACAGCCCCCGCGCGGCCAGCCGCACGATCTGCGACTCCTGCGGGGTCAGGCCCGCCTCGTCGGCCACCGAGCGGACCCGCGGGGCCACCGCCACCACGGCCCCGGCCGCGCCGAGTTCGGCCCGCGCCCGGTCCGCCCACGGCCGGGTGCCGAGCCGTTCGAACACGTCCAGCGCGTCCCGCAGCGGCCCGCGCGCCTCGCTCTTGCGGCGCGCCCGCCGCAGCCACTCGCCGTACAGCAGCGCGGTGCGCGCCCACTCCATCGCCCGGCGCTGCGGATCGTGCCCGGCCAGTGCCCGGGTGTACGCCTCCTCGGCGCCGCCGTCCTGCGCCCGCAGGGCCCGGCACCGGGCCACCAGCGCCGCCGCCCAGGGCTGCCGGGACCGCGCCGCCCAGTGCGCGAACCGGGCGAACGCCTCGTCCGCCCGATCCGGCACCCCGAGCCGGACCGCCGCCTCCACCAGGTCGGGGACACTGCGGGTGGCGCAGATCTGGTGCCGCACCGCCGGACCGGTGAGCAGCAGCAGCCGGTCCAGGGCGGACTGGGCGCGGCCCAGACCGAGATCGAGCAGCCCCTGCGACCAGTACGTCCAGGGCGCGCCCGGCGCGACGCCCGATCCGGAACCCGCCGCCAGGGCCTCGTCGACCCGCGCCCGGCACTCCGCCTCGTCGCCGCGCAGCGCCGCGACGTGCGCCAGCGTCGAGCTCAACTGGCTGACCCACTGGCCCTGTCCGGTGTCGCGGGAGATCCGCAGGCCCTCGCTCGCCGTGCGGTGGGCGTCGTCCAGGCGTGACTGGAAGATCTCCGCCTCGGCACGGAAGAACAGCAGGGTGCCGATCCGGCCGATCCCGCCGCTCTCCCGGCTCTCCGCGGTCAGCACCGTGGTCAGGGCGTGCGCCTCGGCGTCCTGGCCCAGCGTCAGCCCGACGCCGCACAGCATGACCAGGTCCCGGGGGTCGACCCGGCCGCCGCGCGCCGCGCGCGCCTGAGCGGCGGCCGCGTCCACCGCGGGCGGCGGACCCTCGCCCGCGCCCCGGCCCAGTGCCCCGACGACGAACCCCGCCACCGGGCGGATCGGCGCGTCGGCCGGCAACTCCACGGCCGCCAGCCGCTGCACCGTGTCGTCGACCTCCGCCGAACCGAGGTACCAGGCGGTGTGCGCCGCCTGCACCAGCATCCGTGCCGCGCCGGCCGGATCCGCGGCCGCGGCGAGCCCGGCCGCCTCCGTCAGCACCCGGTGCGCGGCGGGGAAGTCCCCCTGCCAGAAGTCCGCGAGCCCCAGCACGTGCAGCAGCCGTGCCCGCAGCACAGCCGCACGGCCGGCGTCGCCGCCCGCCTCTCCGGAAGGGGTGGCCGCCTGTGCGTCCTCGGCCGGGCGGGCGTCGGCGCCGGCCGTGGGTGGCGCGGAGCCGGTGGGCGGCGGAAGTGCCGTGCCGGCCGGCCGAGCCGGCGGGGAACCCGCAGCGCCGGCGGGCGCGCCGGACGTGCCGTGCGCGGTGGCGGAGGGGGCCGCGGCGCGGTCGGCCTGGTGGGCGAAGTCGCGGGCGCGGTCGATCTCGCCGGCCTCGGACGCCGATTCCGCGGCGAGGACGAGGCGTTCGGCGCGAGCCACCGGGTCGGTGCTCAGGCGCGCGGCGCGCTCGTAGGCGGCGGCCGCCGCCGCGTGGCCGCTGCGCTCGCGGGCCCGGCCGGCCGTCTCCTGCAGCGCCGCCGCGACCTCCTCGTCCGGGCCGGTCGCCGCGGCGGCGAGATGCCAGGCGCGGTGGTCGGGGTCAAGCACCGGGTCGCAGGCCTGGGCCAGTGCCCGGTGGGCGGCCAACCGCTCAGGGAGCGCGGCCCGTTGGTGGACCGCCGCGCGTACCAGCGGGTGCCGGAACCGCAGCCGGTCCTCCTCGTCGACGAACACCAGCCCGGCGTCCTCCGCGGGCGGCAGGTCCTCCACGCCGACCCCCAGCGTCCCGGCCGCGCGCACCAGGATGCCGGGATCGCCCGTGTGGTCGGCCGCCGCCACCAGCAGCAAGGTCCGCGTGCCCCGCGGGAGACGGCTGACCTGGCCGTGGAAGGCGAGGTGCAGGCGGCTGGTCAGCGGCAGCTCGCCGGCCCCGCCGCCCGGCACGGCCTGGTGCGCCCGCAGGGCCTGCGGGAGTTCGAGCAGCGCCAGCGGATTTCCCCGCGCCTCGGCCAGGATCTGGCCGCGGGCGCTCTCCGCCAGTTCACCGCCGCGTTCGGCCAGCAGTGCCGCCGACGCCTCCGCGTCCAGCGCGCCCAGCCGCAGTTCGGGCAGACCCGCGGCGGGGAACGCGCCCTCGCCGTCGCGGGCCGCGAACAGCATCACGACGCCCTCCGCGTCCAGCCGGCGGGCCGCGAACGCCAGCGCGTCCACCGATGCCCGGTCCAGCCACTGCGCGTCGTCCACCACGCACAGCAGCCCCCGCTCGCCCGCGTGGTCGGACAGGAGCGACAGCACCGCGAGGCCGACGAACATCGGCTCGGCGGCGCCCTCGGAGGCCAGGCCGAACGCCGTGCGCAGCGCCCGTCGTTGGGGCCCGGGTAACGCGTCCAGCGACCCCATCGCCCTGCGCAGCAGCAACTGGAGCCCCGCGTAGGGGAGTTCCGCTTCGAACTCGATGCCGGAACTGCGGATCACCGCCATGTCCCCGGCAGCGGCGGCCGCACGGCCCAGCAGCGCCGACTTGCCGATCCCCGCCTCGCCCCGCAGCACCAGCGCCCCGCTGCGCCCCTCGCGCGCACCGTCCAGCAGCGCGTCCAGCGCGGCCGCGTCCCTGTCCCGTCCGTGCAGCATGGCCCGCACGCTAGCCGATACCGGCCGCCGGACCCGGACCGGCGTCCGGCGCGGCGCCGGGCCCGGCGTCCGGCGCGGCGGGTGTGTCCACGGCCGGCCGCGGCTCCAGACCCAGGCCCTGGCGGATGGCGCGCTCGACCGGCGAGTACGCGCCGTCCTCCCGCTCGGTGCGGGGCTCCACCGCGGGATGGAGCGGCGGTTGCGCCATGAAGCGCGGCCGGGTGCCGTGGTGCGGCTGCGCCGCGTGCACCAGGAACGGGTGGCACAGGAAGACGTCGCCCGCCCGGCCCGTGGCGTGCGCCAACGGGCGGTGGGCGCTGGCCTCGTCGACCTCACGCGCGAACGTGAAGATCGACGCGCCGCGTTCGCCGTAGGGGACCAGCACCGGCGGCACGTCCAGGTGCGAACCCACCCTGATCCGGGTCGGCGCGTCCTCCTCGCCGACGTCGGTGAAGAGGAACAGCATCAGCAGCAGCCGGCCCTGGGACCACGCGTTGGTGAAGTGCTGGCTCTCGCCGGGCAGTTGGTAGCTGGCCTCGATGTGCCAGCCGGCGTCGTCCGGCTCCTCCTCGTGCGGGAAGCGCAGCGGGAACGAGCCCAGGGAGCGGCGCGGCACCCATCGCCCGGCCCCCGCCAGCCGGTCGAACGCGGCATGCAGTACAGGGGTGTTGACGGCCTCGGCGAACGGCGCCTGCGCCATGTCACCGACCCAGTGCACGGGCCTGGTCCAGGTGGAGGGATCCCGTGGATCCCATCCGGTCCGCCGCCACAGCAGATCCGCGCACTCCCGGGCGGTGCGCTCCGCCACGGCCCCGGGGATCTTCACGAAGCCGTCCCGCAGGAAGTCCGCCTCCCAGCGGTCGCCGAGGAGCAGGCTGCCCGTGCCCGGGGTGGTGTCCATCCGCCGATCATCACGCGCGCGGCCGTGGACGGCCAGCGAATTTCGGGGCGCCGCCCCGCGTGCGCGGGGGACCCGCCCTACGCGCCGGTCCCCGGTCCGGTGCCGGGGACGGTGCCGTGCACCGCCCTCAGGAACGCCGCGTTGTCCGGGGTCTGCCGGATCCGTTCCAGCAGTACCTCGAGTCCGGACTGCGCGTCGCGGCCCAGCAGCGCGCGGCGCAGTCCGCGCGTCACCTGCAACTCCGCCGGCTCCAGCAGCAGTTCCTCGCGGCGGGTGCCGGACGCCGCGACGTCGACCGCCGGGTAGACGCGGCGTTGCGCGAGCGTGCGGTCCAGCCGCAGCTCCATGTTGCCGGTGCCCTTCAGTTCCTCGTAGAAGAAGTCGTCGGCGCGCGACCCGGTGTCGACGAGGGCGGTCGCCAGGATCGTCAGGGAGCCGCCCTCCTCGGCCAGGCGCGCCGCGCCGAACAGCCGCTTCGGGCCGGTCAGCGCTGCCGCGTCGACGCCGCCGGACAGGGTGCGGCCGCTCGCCGCGCCCGCGGTGTTGTACGCCCGGCACATCCGGGTCAGGGAGTCGAGCAGGATCACCACGTCCTGGCCCTGCTCCACCAGCCGCTTGGCGCGGGCGACGGCGAGTTCGGCGACCGTGATGTGCTGCCGGGCCGGCTGGTCGAAGGTCGAGGCGATGACCTCGCCCCGCACCCGGCGGCGCATGTCGGTGACCTCCTCGGGCCGCTCGTCCAGCAGCAGCACCATCAGATGGCACTCGGGGTGGTTGGCGGTGATCGCGGCCGCGATGCTCTGCAGCAGCATGGTCTTGCCCGCCTTGGGCGGCGCGACGATCAGGCCGCGCTGGCCCTTGCCGACCGGTGCCATCAGGTCGATGACGCGCCCGGCGACGGCGCCGGAGCCGGTCAGCAGGCCGCTCTCCAGCCGCAGCCGCTCGCGCGGGTGCAGCGGTGTCAGTTCGGCGAAGTCCGGCCGGCGCTCGCCCTTGGGCCGGCCGTTGACGAACAGCACCTCGCCGAGGGAGCCGGGCCGCCCGGCCAGTCCCTCCACCAGGTCGCCGGTGCGCAGGCCCGACCGGCGGATCTCCGCCTGGTGGACCTGCACGTCCTGGGGGGACGCCAGCAGGTCCGCGCCCCTGAGGCGGCCGTTGCCGCCTCGTTCGATGTCGAGGACGCCCCGCACCTGCTGCGGCAACTCCTGCCGTACGGCGGGGCGTTCGAGAATGTCGGTCATGGTTGTCGTCCTTTCGCGGACGGATGTACGGAAGAAGGCATGGGGAAGGGAGGTGCGGCGCGAGCGGATACGTCACGCTCCGCGGACCGCGGATGCCGGGTGCCGCACGGTCCGAGGGCCGTGCGCAGGACCGGACCGCACGGGGGGACCGGGCACCGGCGAAACCGGTGCCGTGGAACCCGGCCGGGAGAACCTGACAGGAGAACCGGCGACGAACGCATGCGGCGACTGCGGGAGACGCGTCGGCGGGGGCCGACGAGATGCGCACCGGCAGAACCTGCCGAAGGAAGTGCGCCGCGGGAAAGATGCAGGGAACGGTGCCTCAGAAGGGCACGGACTCTATGTCCCTGCATCTAGCGTAGCACGCCCCTCCCGGACGCCGTGGCGGACCCGCGCGATCCGCCACGTGGGCAATGCCACGCCGCCGGCGGGCGTCCGGCCGTTGACCCCGTCCCGTCCGGCTCTGGGACAATTCCTGCCGTGCTCGCACTCACACGCCCGGACGTGCGGTGACCGCCGACGGCGGGGGCCGCCTCCTCGCCATCAGCGACCTGCACGTCGGATACGACGCCAACCGCGCGATCGTGGAGCGGATGCGGCCCGGCGACGACCGCGACTGGCTCATCGTGGCCGGCGACGTCGCCGAGCACCTCGACGACGTGCTGTGGGCGCTCACCACCCTGAAGCAGCACTTCGCCCAGGTCCTGTGGCTGCCCGGCAACCACGAGTTGTGGACGCACCCCTCCGACCCGGTGACACTGCGCGGCGAGGCACGGTACCGGCACCTGGTCGAGAGCGTCGGCGCACTCGGCGTGACCACGCCCGAGGACCCGTACCCCGTGTGGGAGGGTCCCGAAGGGCCGGTCGCCGTCTGCCCGCTGTTCCTGCTCTACGACTACTCGTGGCGCGACGGCGTCCCCGGCGCCACGACGAAGGACCAGGCACTCGCCCGTTCCGCGGAGTTGGGCGTGGTGTGCACGGACGAGAAGCTGCTCCGGCCCGAACCGCACCCCTGCATCGACGACTGGTGCCGGGCCCGGGTCGAGGCGACGCGCGCCCGGCTGGAGGCACTCGATCCGGAACTGCCCACCGTGCTCGCCAACCACTGGCCGCTGCACCGCGATCCGACCGCGATCCTGCGCCACCCCTCGTTCGCCCTGTGGTGCGGCACCGCGCTCACCGAGGACTGGCACATCCGCTTCCGCGCCACCGAAGTGGTCTACGGCCACCTGCACATCCCGCGCGTGACCTGGCGCGACGGCGTCCGCTTCACCGAGGTCTCGCTGGGCTACCCGCGGGAGTGGGGCCCCCGGCCGGCGGGACCGCAGGGCCCGCGGGTGATCCTCCCCGGCCCTCAGGGAGCCCGCCCGTGATCGAGCACGTCGTCCCCGGGACCGTCGTCTGCCGGGCCGTGTACGGCGAAGCGCTCGACGACACGCCCCTGCACCCCGAGGAGGCTCCCGCCGTCGCGCGCGCCGTCGCCAAACGCCGCGGCGAGTACGCGGCCGGACGGGCCTGCGCCCGCGAGGCCCTGGCCGCGCTCGGCGTGCCTCCGGGGCCGGTGCTGCGCGACGCCGAACGCGGCGCCCCCGTCTGGCCGGAGGGCGTCGCCGGCAGCATCACGCACTGCGACGGCTACCGCGCCGCGGCCGTCGCCCGCACCACCGACATCCTCGCCCTCGGCATCGACGCCGAACCGCACGGCCCGCTCCCCGACGGTGTCCTGAAGCTCGTGGGCTCCACGGCCGCCGAGGCGGCCGCCCTCGGCGAGTTGGGCGCCGAGCGTCCCCACGTGCACTGGGACCGGCTGCTGTTCAGCGCCAAGGAGACCGTCTACAAGGCGTGGTACCCGTTCCACCGCCGCATGCTCAACTTCGACGAGGCCGAAGTGCTGTTCCGGCCCGACCCCGGTCACGACGACCGCGGCTCCTACACGGCGCGGCTGCGCGTCCCCGGCCCGCTCCTCGCCCCGGGCGTCGGCCCCGACCTGTTCAGCGGGCGCTGGCTGGTCCGCGGCAGCCTGCTCGTGACGGCCATCGCCGTGCCGAACGAGACCCCGGGAACGACGCCGCGGGCGTAGCGGCCGGCAGGGCGGGGGACGGCGGTGGCGGCCTCAGGCCGACGCGCGCCGCACCAGCGTGGTCTTGAAGATCACCGAGCGGCTCTGCTGTGCCGGGTCGTCGATGAGCGCCATCAGCAGCTTCGCCATCTCCGCCGCCATGTCCTCCACCGGCTGCCGGACCGTCGTCAGCGGCGGACGCGAGGCCAGCGCCGCGCTGCTGTCGTCGAAACCGACCACCGCCACGTCGTCGGGCACCCGGCGGCCGTGGTCGCGCAGCACGTGCAGCGCGCCCTGGCCCATCAGGTCGTTGGCCGCGAACACCCCGTCGGTGTCCGGGTGTTCGGCAAGCAGGCGGCGCATCGACCGCTCGCCGCCCTCCTGCGTGAAGTCGCCCTCGACGCTCACCGCGGCGGGATGGCCGTGCGCGGCCATCGCCTCCCGGAAGCCCGCGAGGCGGTCACGCCCGGCGGGGGAGTCCGACGGCCCCGCGATGGTGGCGATCCTGCGGCAGCCGCGGGCGAGCAGGTGCTCGGCGGCCAGCCGGGCGCCGGCCTGCTGGCCGACGTCCACGAAGCTGATCGGCGACCGCGTGGGCGGGCGCCCGAAGAGCACCGCGGGCAGGCCGGCCTCGGTGAGCAGCACCGGCAGCGGGTCGTCCGGCGCTATGGACACCAGCACCACGCCGTCCGTGTGCTCCCTGCGCAGGCCCGCCACCAGCCCCCGCCGCGCCTCCTCGGAGTCGGCGAGCATCAGCACCGGGTGCACACCGCGCGGCCGCAGCACCGTCAGCAGGCCGCCGACGATCCGGCCGAAGAACGGGTCGGTGAAGACCTGCCCGAGGAACGGGTCGTCGGCCGCGTGGTGGTCGGGCACCGAGAAGACCAGGGCCACCGAGTCGGTCCTGCGGGTCACCAGCGAACGGGCCGCGCGGTTGGGCACGTAGCCGGTCGCCGCGACGGCTTCCTGGACGATCTTCTGGATCTCCGGGTCCACGTTGCGGGTGCCGTTGACGACCCGGGACACCGTGGCCCGCGACACGCCGGCGGAGCGCGCGACGTCTTCCAGGGTGGGCTGGCGGGGCCCGGCCGGACGGCTGCTCGTCATGGGCCAGTTATACCATGCGGGAGAGCGCTCTCCCTCCGGGGTCCCGCCCAACGGCCCGTGCGACGCCCCTGATGGGGTGGGGTGCGCCCCCGTTCCGGCCCGGTTCCGGACCCGCGCACCCCGCCCCCAAGGGCGTCAGGCGTAGACCCCGAACTCGTACAGCGAGTACCCGTACGTGGTTCCCCGCTGCGTCATGGAGACACGCACATAGCGCCCGGAGCCGCTGACGTCGAGGGTGTCCACCCCGCCGGCGCCCGACGACGTGGAGTACACCGTCGTCCACGTGCTCCCGTCGGCGGAGACCTGCACCTGGTACGCCTTGCCGTACGCGGACTCCCAGCCCAGCTGCACGTGCTTGACCGCCGTCACCTGGCCGAGGTCGACCTGGATCCACTGCGGGTCGCTCCAGTCGCTCGCCCAACGGGTGCTCCACGAGCCGTCGGTGGCGTTGGAGGGCGGGAACGGCGCGCCCGTGCCCGTCTGCTGGTACGACGAGGCGGTGGCCGGCCTGCCCTGCGCCACGTTCGTGCCCGCGACCGGCGGGGCCACCACCCGGAACGACCGGGTCTCGATGCCCACGTTGCCGTGACCGTCGAAGGCGTACACGTACACCTTCCACACGCCCAGCGTGCGCGGCGCGGTGGCGGTGAACTGCCCGTCCCCGGTCTGCGTGAACGTCGCCTGCCGCAGACCCGTCCCGCCGTCCACGTACTTCGACGAGTAGACCAGGTTGTAGCGCACCAGGTCGCCGTCCGGATCCGTGGCCGGCGCGCTCACCGTGAACGTGCCGCCGGCCGGCACCGAGGAAGGGGTGCCGAGCGTCATCGCACCGATCACCGGCGGGGTGTCCGCCTGGGGGCTGCCGCCGTAGTCCTTGGCGACCGAGTAGTACGTGAGCCGGTTCCAGCCCATCGGGCGGACGTTGAACCACACGCCGCCGAAGTCGTTCTCCTGCCCGTAGTTGAAGAGCGTGGCGCCCAACGCGACCCCGGTGTGGCCCGAGATGCAGTTCCACGCGGACAGGTAGCCGTCCCGCTTCTGCACGTCGGTCGGCTCGGTGGGCACGCCGTTGGCGTCGTTCGGCACCTCCCACTCGCCGGCCTCACCGGACTCCGTGACGATGTACGGCTTGGTGTAGCCGCCGCTGACCCAGTCCTGCCTGACGTTGCACACCGCGCCGTAGGAGTTGACGGCGTACAGGTCGAGCGAGGGCGTGTACTGCTTGTAGTACGGCCACGCACCGGTCCACGCGTCCGTCGACGTCACCGGGTGGTTGGGGTCGATCGCGTGGATCGCCTGCACCACCTGCTCGACGAACTTCGCGTAGGCGACGCGTTCCTGCTCGATCTGGTCGCCCGACCAGTGGTCCTGGGTGGTGAGGATGACCTCGTTGCCGACGTCCCACATCAGCACGCCGGGATGGTCCTTGTACGTGGTCACCCAGTTCTTGATGTCGTTGAGCGTGTTGGTCTTGTACGTCGTGTCGTTGACGTAGTCCGCGCCCTGGTTGAGCCAGAACCCGTTGATCACCTTCAGCCCGTACGCGGCGGCCGAGTCCAGCAGCGGCTTGGAACTCGCGTCGGTGCCCCACGTCCGCAGGGTGTTGACGCCCATCGCCCTGAGGTCGCGCATGTGCGCGTCGGCGGTCGACGTCGCCGGCCCCCAGGTCATCCCCTTCACCTGGTACGGCTTGCCGTCCACCGTCAGTTGCCAGGCACCCTGGCTCCCGGTGACGTGCACGCTGCTGGCGCCGGTCGGCACCGGCGGGTCGGTCAGCGGCGGCGGTGCGCTGCCGGTGCTCTGCGCGACGGTGACGTCGTCCAGGCTCAGCACGCCGCCGGAGGAGGTGTCGTCGGCCGGCGAGGTGCAGCCGCACACCGCGTTCGGGTACGAACCGCCGATCCGCAGGCTGAAGTCGACGTAGAAGCCGTGGTGCACGGCCGCGTTCCAGGTGGCGACGCCCACCTGAGACTCGTCGACCTGCCACACCTGGCGGCCGTCGAGGTACCAGCGGATCTGCTCGTCGGAGGTGCTGCGGTCCACCACCTCCGCGTAGGTGTGGTACCCGCTCTGGCAGCCGGTGCACGTGGCCAGCCCGCTGGTCACGCCGTCGTACTCGGCGCAGTTGCCGCCGGGCGCGGTGCCGCAGTGCAGCGTCGCGGACAGCTGCTCGCGGCCGTTGACGTCCTCCATGATGTCGCTCTCGCCGACCGCCGGCCACGTCGAGGTGTTGCCGCGGTAGGCGGCGCCCATCGCCCGGAACGACGGCCAGTAGCCCAGCGCCTTGGCCGGGTCGGGCTGCTTGAGCGTCGCGGAGATCATCAACTGGCCGCCGGCCGGGGCGGTGAAGTCGCTGCGCTGGGTCTCGATCCGCCCGGAGGTCCAGCTCCCGCCGGACTTCAGCGCGGTGAGGTCGAGATGGCCGCTGCCGTCCAGACCCACGTTGGCGGTCGAGTCGGTGGCCGTCTCGACCTCGCCGGTGCCCCAGTCGGCGGCGCCGCCCGGGTAGGCCGTGCCGGTGTCGGTGATCCAGTTCGCGCTGGACGGCGGGGTGTTGGCGGCGCCGTCGAAGGTGTCGCTCCACACCGGTGTCCAGGTGCCGGGCGGGGTGCCGCCGGAACCGCCGGTGCCGCCGGTGGTGCCGCCCGAACTCCCGCCGCCCGTGGTGCCGTAGACCTGGAACTCCCACAGCGAGTATCCGTAGCCGTTGACCCGGGTGGTGCCGTACATCCGCACGTAGCGGCCGGACGCGCTCAGCGGCAGCGTCTGGGTACCGCCCGTGCCGGTCGTCGTGGAGTACGCGGTGGTCCAGTGCGTGGCGTCGTCGGAGACCTGGATCTGGTACGCCGTGGCGTAGTTCTCCCAGGTGAGGACGACCTTGCTGAGGTTCGCGGAGGCGCCCAGGTCGATCTGGACCCATTGCGGGTCGCTCCAGGCGCTGGCCCAGCGGGTGCCGGGATCGCCGTCGACGGCGGCGGACGCCGCGTACCCGGCGCCCTCCGTGCTGGACGCGGTGGCCGGCTTGCCCTGCGACAGCAGGGTGTCGGCCGCGTGGGCGGGGGTGGCGGGCACGGCCAGCGCATACAGCGCGAGGAACAGGGCCAGTAGGGCCGGGATCAGCACCCGGACGGGCGGGTGCGCCGACGCTCTCATGCCGAAGTCTCCTGTGGGGGAAGGGTGAGGGACGAAGTGGCAGGAGGTGGGAGTGCGACTCCCGGGGAGACGGTGAGGGGGGAGATTGGGAGAGCGCTCTCCTGACGGACCCGATGGTCGCGGCTCGATTTCGGGGGTGTCAAGGGATCGGACCGTACCGGGATTGATCGCCGCCGGTCATGGGCCTAAGGTCGACCTCGCCCAGCCATACCTCCGATGTATTTGCCCTGCCTGCTGAACCCGCCCCCGGCGGCCCTGTTCGACCCGCCGCCGCTCGACCCTCTTCCGCGCTGAGGACGTACCCCATGCCCATGCAGCCCTGGTTCCCTGACGCCAAGCTCGGCATCTTCCTGCACTACGGGATCTACGCCGTGGACGGCGTCCCCGAGTCCTGGGCGTTCTACACGGGCGAGATGACGCGCGAGGCGTACATGAAGCAGCTCGCAGGCTTCACCGCGTCCGCCTACGACCCGCGCGCCTGGGCCCGGCTGTTCGCACGCGCCGGCGCCCGGTACGCCGTGCTCACCGCCCGCCACCACGACGGCGTCGCACTGTGGGACACCGCCGCCCCCGGCGGCCTGTCGGTGGCCCGCGACACCCCGGCCGGCCGGGACCTGCTGGCCGGATACACCGACGCGCTGCGCGAGGAGGGGCTGAAGGTCGGCCTCTACTACTCGCACTCGGACTGGTCGCACCCCGACTACCCGACCGTCCGCCACCCGCACCCCGACCCCCACCTGGCCGCGGTCAACGACAACCGTCTCAGCAGCCCCGAGCCGGGCGCCGAGGATCCGGCCGCGTGGCGCCGCTACCTGGCCTACCGCAACGCCCAGGTGCGCGAGCTGACCACCCGCTACCGGCCCGACCTGCTGTGGTTCGACGGCGAGTGGGAACGCTCCGAGGAGCAGTGGGGCATCGGTGAACTGGCCGACCAGATCGTGGCGGTGACGCCTGAGACGGTGCTCAACGCGCGGATGCTCAGCCGCGGCGACTACGCCACCCCCGAGCAGGGCGTGCCGCTGGAACCGCCCGCCGGCCCGTGGGAGCTGTGCCTGACGGTCAACGACTCGTGGGGCTACCAGGGACAGGACCACCGCCACAAGTCGGTGGGCCAGCTCGTCCGCTACCTCACCGAGACGATCGGCGCCGGCGGCAACCTCCTGCTCGACGTCGGCCCCCGCGAGGACGGCACCGTCACCGCGGAGCAGACGGAACGGCTGGAAGGGCTCGGCGCGTGGATCGCGCGGCACTCCGCAGCGGTGTACGGCACCGTCGCCGGTCTCCCGGCCGGCCACCACTACGGCCCCAGCACCCTCTCGGCCGACCGCCGCACGCTGTTCCTGACGTGCTTCGACGCTCCGCGGGAGACGGTGTCGGTGCGCGGGTTGCGGAACGCGGTGCGGAAGGTCACGGTGCTCGGCACCGGAGCGGAGCTGCGCCACCACGTCACGGGCGGGCTCCACGACGTCCCCGGCGTCCTCTGGATCGACGCGCCGCGCGGGATCGACGTGGATCCCCACGCGACGGTGCTTGCCGTCGAGTTGGACGGCGAGATCTCTCTTTACCGCGGCGCGGGCCGAGGCTGACCCCTGCGGGGACCCCTGCGGGGAGCTCCCCCGTCTCAACGGTTCCCCCCGCCAACGGGGTGCCGCGCGCTGCGCGCTGCCGTCTGCCGGTCTCGTCGTGGCTTGTCGCGCAGTTCCCCGCGCCCCTTTCGGCTTCCGGGGTGCCCCCGGGGCTTGCTCCGGCGTGTGCCGCGCCGTCGTGGTTGCTCGCGCAGTTCCTCGCGCCCCTGGCGGTGCAGGTTCGTGGGTGGGGTCAGGGGCCACTCCGGGTGTGTCTCCTCGAACTGTGCGTGCGCCGTTCTTCCGTGTCCTTGCCCGGGTGGATGCACAGTTCTGCGGGGACACACCCGGATCGTCCCCTTCCGGCCGGTCCCCGTCTGCGGGAGGACATTGGCCGTGTCCGATGTCCCCCGCCGCACGGTGGATCAGCGGGAGGGGGTGGGGAGGAAGTGCTCCCCGCAGAGAAATGTGCGCGGCCCCCGGGCAAGACTGCGGACGAACCCGTATGCACATTTCCGAGGAGACGCTTCCGGAGCGCCCCCGACCCCACGGACAAAGGGCACGCATATCAGGGGCGCGAGGAACTGCGCGAGCAACCACCCACCGGCCGGCAGACGGTAACGGCGCCCCGGGGGCACCCCGGATGCCGAAGGGGTGGTGAGGGGCCGCGCCCCTGGGAACGCCAGACCCGCGCAGGGCCCAGCCCTGGAGCGGGAGAGCGCTCCCCGCAAAGAATCTGGCACTATGTGCCAGAGACCGCATGTGAACATGTGCCGCTATCCGCAGGGGGTGCTGTGCCCGGAACCGGCGCCGCCGCACCCCGGCCGCGGCACCTCGGCCGCAGCCGGGTGGCGCCCGACATCGTCAGGGGGAGCCCGGTGAAGCGCGCCGTGGGGCAGACCACGAGGGATCTGCGCCGGCACAACCGCACGTCCGTGCTGACCCGGTTGTACCTGCACGGCCCCGCGAGCCGGTTCGACCTGATGCGCGCCACCGGCCTGAGCTCCGCCACCGTCAGCAACGTCGTCACCGACCTGGTGGCCGACGGCCTCGTCGCGGAGGCCGGGCTGCTGGACTCCGACGGTGGGCGCCCCCGCACGCTGCTGGAGGTGCGGCCGGGCTACGCGCGGGTGGTGGGCGTGGACATCGGTGAGACCCACGTGCAGGTCGGCCTCTTCGACTGGACGCTGGAGACCGTCGCGACCGCGACGTTCCCGATGGACGAGGGGAGTCCCGAGCCCGCCGTGCTGGCCGCGCTCGTGACCGCCGGGATCGAGGAGGTCACGGCCGAGGCCGGGGCCGACCCGGGTGAACTGCTGGGCGTCGGTGTCGGTGTGCCGGGGGCCGTGCTGCCCGGCGGGCTCGTGCACGCGCCGACGCTGGGCTGGTCGGGCGTGCCGTTCGGCGGGCTGCTCGCGCCGCACGTGGCCGCGCCGCTGCACCTCGACAACTGCGCCCGCACGCTCGGGCAGGCCGAGATGTGGCGCGGGGCGGGCCGCGGGGCGGAGCGCGCGATCGTGGCGCTGCTCGCGGTCGGCGTGGGCGCGGCGGTGGCCACGGGCTCGCCCGGCGGCGTCACCAGCACGACGAGCGAGTGGGGGCACACCGTCGTCGAGGCGGGCGGCGCCGCGTGCCGCTGCGGCTCGCGCGGCTGCCTGGAGGCGTACGTGGGGGCCGACGCGATCCTGGAGCACTACGCCGGGGCGTCGGGTGGAGCGCGGCCCGGTCCGTCCGGGACGGAGCAGCGGGTGGCCGCGCTGATGGCCGAGGCGGGCCGGCCGGGCCCGGCGGCGGAGACCGTCCGGCGGACCGCGGAGTACCTCGGCATCGGCATCGCGAACCTGGTCAACCTGCTCAGCCCGGACCGGGTGATCCTCTCCGGCTGGGTGAGCGCCGCGATGGGTCCGGCGATGCTGCCCGCGGTGCGTGACGCGATGCGCCGGCACACGCTGAACTACCTGGCGGATGCCACGGCCGTGGAGATCGGCCGGCTCGGTCAGGAGGCGGTGGCGCTGGGCGCCGCGACCCTGCCCGTCCACGAACTCCTCACCGCCGGCGGCCGGTAGACCGGCCGCCGCGCCGCGGCCGGGAGTTCAGCCGTTCGCGGCGAACCGGTCCAGCGCGCGCAGCACGATGCCGCGGGTCTCCTCGGTGCCGAGGTGCCCGGCGTCCTCGACGACGGTCAGTTCCGCGTCGGGCCAGCCGCGCCGCAGTTCCCACGCGGTGTCCAGCGGGCCGCCCATGTCGAGCCGGCCGTGCACGAGCACGCCGGGGATGCCGGCCAACCGGTGTGCCTCGCGCAGCAGTTCGCCCTCCTCCAGCCATGCGCCGTGCGAGAAGTAGCGGGCGCAGATCCGGACGAAGGCCAGGCGGGCGGTGGTCGGGCGGTCGCCGTAGGGGTTGGCGGCGCCCCTGGTCTCGCCGGAGAGCACCGCGTCCTCCCAGGCGCACCAGTCGGCGGTGGCCCGTTCCCGTACGGCGGCGTCGGGGTGTTCGGTGAGCCGCGCGTAGGCGGCGACGACGTCGCCGTCGCGGGGGGTGCCGGGTGCGCCGGCCAGGAACCGCTCCCACTGCTCGGGGAAGAAGCGGCCGACGCCTCGGTAGAGCCAGTCGGTCTCGGAGCGCCGGGTCGTGGTCACGCTGGAGATGACGATCTCGCTGACGCGTCCGGGGTGGCGTTCGGCGTAGGCGAGGGCGAGCGTGGAGCCCCACGAGAAGCCGTGCAGCAGCCAGCGTTCGATGCCGAGGTGGGCGCGCAGGGCCTCCATGTCGGCGACGAGGTGGTGCGTGGTGTTGGCGGTGAGGTCGGTGGCGGGGTCGGCCGCGTGCGGGGTGCTGCGGCCGCAGTTGCGCTGGTCGAACAGCACCACGCGGTAGCGCTCGGGGTCGAAGAACCGCCGGGTGCCGGGGGTGCAGCCCGAGCCCGGGCCGCCGTGCACGACCACCGCGGGTTTGCCCCGCGGGTTGCCGCAGACCTCCCAGTACACGCGGTTGCCGTCGCCGGCGTCGAGCATGCCCTGCTCGTACGGCTCGATCGGCGGATACAACTCGGACATCGGCGAATCCTCCCGGCGGCAGATGTAACAGCGCTGTCATATTAGCGCCCGCCGGGGAGACGGCCCAGAAAAGCCGTGCACGACGATTGACTCCCCGATCCCTAACTACTTAGTTTAAGTCGCAGAAAAAGCAGCGACAGCCTCGCGCGCCGCACGTGCGCACCCCTGCCCGCGCACCTCCCGACACCCCGAACTCCCGTCCCCTGGAGCCCGTATGCCCTCCCAACCCGGCGACGGCCGGCTGTACATCGACGGGGCCTTCGTCCCCGCCGCCTCCGGACGAACGGAGGCCGTGGAGGAGAAGGCCACCGGCAAGCGCATCGGCGGCTACGCGCTGGGCGGCGCCGCCGACATCGACCGCGCGGTGGCCGCCGCCCGGGCCGCGCAGCCCGGGTGGGCGGCGCTGTCCGCGCCCGAACGCGCCGCCCACCTGCGGCGGTTCGGCGGCTACCTGGAGGACCACTACGACGAACTGGTCGAGCAGAGCATGCGCGAGACCGGCGGGGTGCGGGCCAAGGCCGAGGACGAGGTGGGCACCAGCATCCGCCAGCTCGCCCTGTCGGCCGTGCAGGTGAGCGAGCACGCCGGCGACATCCTGCCGCCGTACAAGGCCGGGAAGCTGTCGCTGTCCCGTGCGGTGCCGCTCGGCGTGCTGGGTTTGATCACGCCGTGGAACTACCCGATGAACCTGGCGATGCGCGCCGTCGCGCCCGGGCTCGCGTTCGGCAACACGGTCGTCCTCAAGCCCGCCGAGCTGACCCCGGTGATCGGCGGGCAGGCGCTCGCCGCGGCCGCCGACCACGCGGGCCTGCCGCCGGGCGTGTTCAACGTCGTCACCGGCGGCGGCCGGGAGGCCGGCTGGCCGCTCGCCCGCCACCCGGGCCTGGACATGCTGGACTTCACCGGCTCCCGCGAGGTCGGCCTCGCCATCTCCCGTGCGGCCGCTGGGGAGTTGCGGGACATCAGGCTCGAACTCGGCGGCAGCAACGCCTTCGTGGTGCTCGACGACGCCGACGTGCAGCTCGCCGCGAGCTGCGCGATGATCGCCTCCCTGGAGTTCCAGGGCCAGACCTGCATCAGTGCCAGCCGCCACATCGTCGTGCGGTCGGTGGCGGACGCCTACCTGGACGCCGTCACCCGCCGGGCCGCGGCCCTCACGGTCGGGGACCCGTTCGACCCCACGACCGTGCTCGGCCCGCTGATCAGCACCGCCCAGGTCGACCGGGTGCACCGCGCCATCGTCGAGCCGTCCCTGGCCATGGGCGCCCGGCTGCTCACCGGCGGCACCCACGACGGGCTGTTCTACCGGCCGACCGTGCTCGCCGACGTCACGCCCGCGATGCCGGCCTTCCGCGAGGAGATCTTCGGGCCGGTCATCCCGGTGACCGTCGTCGACACCGAGGCCGAGGCGATCGCGCTCACCAACGGCCTGCCCATGCTGATGAACTCCGTCTTCACCCGCGACCTGATCCGCGGCTACGGCGTCGCGGAGCAGCTCCAGGCCGGCGAGGTCCACGTCAACGACGCCCACGCCCGGCACGGCGCGGAGAACCAGATGCCCGGCTTCACCCGCCGCCAGTGGATCGGCCTCCAGCGCACCCCGTTGAACCTCCCCGCCTGGGCCGCCGCGCCCGCGACCGAAGAGAGCTGAGGGACCAGCCATGAGCGCAACCGACAGAACCCGCAGGGCGGGAGGACGGCGCGCCGCCGTCGCCCTGCTCGCCGCCGGTCTGCTGCTGGGCACGGCGGCCTGCGGGGGCGGCTCCTCCGGCGACGGCGCCAGGAACGGGGCCACCGGCGGCGCCAAGGGCAAGGTCACCCTCACCTTCTGGGACTGGGACCCCCACATGGACAAGGTGGTGGCCAAGTGGAACGCCGGCCACCCCGGCATCCAGGTCAGGCTCTCCAACCCGGCCGGCGGCGACCAGCTCGTGGCCAAGATGATCACCGCGCACGAGGCGAAGAACGGCCCGGACATCGCCAAGGTCGAGTACCAGTCGCTGCCCGCGCTGGTCTCCAAGGGCGTGGTCCGCGACATCACCCGCTACACCAAGGACACCGTCGCCGATTTCGACCGGGCCACCCTCGGCAGCACCACGTTCGAGGGCAAGGTGTACGGCGTCCCGCAGGACGTCGCGCCGCTGATGTTCTTCTACCGTGCCGACCTGTTCCAGCGGTACGGCCTCACCGTCCCCACCACCTGGGACCAGTTCGCCGCCACCGCCGCCGCGGTGCGCGCCAAGGCCCCCGCGTCCTACCTCACCAACTTCGACGCGGCCGACCCCGGCTGGTTCACCGGCCTCGCGCAGCAGGCAGGCGCCAACTGGTGGTCCGCCGACGGGGACTCGTGGAAGGTGGACATCGACGGCGCCCCGACCAGGAAGGTCGCGGCCTACTGGCAGGACCAGGTCGGCCGCGGTGCCGTCGCCAAGAACCCGTCGTTCTCCCCGCAGTGGAACAAGCAGATGAACGACGGCACCCTGCTCGCCTGGATCTCCGGCGCCTGGGCCCCCGCCCAGCTCGGCGGCATCGCGCCCGCGACCAAGGGCAAGTGGGCGGTCGCGCCGCTGCCCGCCTGGACCGCCGGCGACACCACCACAGGCATCTGGGGCGGTTCGGCCACCACCGTGACCAGCGACTCGCACCACCCCGCCGAGGCCGCCCAGTTCGCCTCCTGGCTGAACACCGACGACGCCGCCGTCACCGAACAGGTCAAGCAGATCAACGTCTACCCGGCCGCCACCGGCGGGCGTTCGCTGCCGATCCTCCAGGCGGCGCCCGCGTTCTTCCCGAACGAGCCGGACTTCTACGCGAAGGTGAAGCAGGTCGCGCCGTCCGCCCGCAGCTTCCCGATGTGGGGGCCCGACGTCACCGTGACCTTCACCGGCTACAGCGACTCCTTCGGCAAGGCCCTGCAGTCCGGCGGGTCGTTCACCGACGCCCTGACCGGGATGCAGAGCGCCGCCGTGGCCGACCTGAAGAAGCTCGGATTCACGGTCGGCTGATGGCAGCCACGACCGTCCGTGCGCGCGGGACCAGCCGCTTCCCGTACCTCCTGGTCCTGCCCGCCGTCCTGCTCTTCGCCGGGTTCGTCGCGGCACCCGGCGGGTACGCGCTGGTGCTCAGCTTCCAGCGCCGCAAGGTCAACGGCGGCCTGCTCGGCGGCGGCACCCACACCGTCTTCGCGGGCCTGGCCAACTACCGTGACGTGCTGGGGGACTCGGCGCTGTGGTCCGGCGTGGTGCGGATGCTCGCACTCGGCGCGATCACCGTGCCCGGCACCGTGCTGCTCGCGCTGCTCTTCGCGGTCCTGCTGGACCTGGAGGGCGCCCGGCTGCGGCGGCCGGCCCGGCTGGCCCGGCTGACGATATTCCTGCCCTACGCCGTCCCCGGCGTCATCGCGTCGCTGATGTGGGGGTTCCTCTACCTGCCCGCGACCAGCCCGATCGGCGGCGACCACGTCGACTTCTTCGGCCGCGTCGCGGTGTACTTCTCCGTCGGCAACGTGGTGGTGTGGGGTGCGGTCGGCTTCAACATGATCGTCATCCACACCGCGTTGCGCGCCCTGCCGCCCGAACTCCACGAGTCCGCACGGCTCGACGGCGCGAGCGAGTGGCAGATCGTGCTGCGGATCAAGGTCCCGCTGGTGATGCCGGCCGTGGTGATGTGCACCCTGTTCTCGGTGCTCGCCGCCCTGCAGGTCTTCAACGAACCGAACACCCTCAAACCCCTGTCCAACGCGTTGTCCTCCACCTGGGTGCCGCTCATGGACATCTACGACGAGGCGTTCGGCAACTCCGACATCCACTCCGCCGCGGCGACCTCCGTCGTACTGGCCGCGGCGGCGCTCGCGGTGTCGTTCGCCACCGCACGGCTCGTCCAGTCCCGGATCCCGCAGGAGGCCGAGTGACCACCGTCACCGGGACGTCCGCACCCGCCCTCCGCCGCGAAGCCGCCACGCCCGTCACCCGCGGGCGGGCCGCGGTCCTGCCCACCACCGCGCTGGTCCTGGGCGCGCTGTACTGCCTGGTGCCGACGCTGTGGATCCTCGTCGCGGCCACCAAGTCCCGCACCAGGCTGTTCTCGACCGACACCTACGTGCCGTCCCTCGACCTGGGCCTCGTGCACAACGTCCGGGACCTGTCCGGCTACCAGGGAGGCATCTTCTGGCGCTGGATGCTGAACAGCTTCTTCTACGCCACCGTCGGCGGGGTGCTCGCGTCCCTCGTCTCGGCCGCGACCGGCTACGCGCTCGCCAAGTACGCCTTCCGGGGCCGGACCCTGCTGTTCAACACGATCCTCGCCGGGGTCCTGCTGCCGCAGATCGTGCTGGCCGTCCCGCAGTACCTGCTGCTGTCCAAGGCAGGACTGACGGACAGTCGGTTCGGCGTGCTCCTGCCGCAGTTGTTCAACCCCTACGGAATCTACCTGTGCCGGATCTACGCCCGCGCGGCCGTCCCCGACTCCCTGCTGGAGGCCGGGCGGATCGACGGGGCGGGCGAGGCGCGGCTGTTCGTCTCGGTGGGACTGCGGCTCATGGGCCCCGGTCTGGTGACGGTGTTCCTGCTGCAGTTCATCGCCATCTGGAACAACTTCCTGCTGCCGTACGTGATGCTGACCAGCGACGACAAGTTCCCGCTGACGGTGGGCCTGTACAGCCTGCTGCGGCACGGGGCGGCCGAGGCGTCGCTGTACTCCCTGGTGATCACCGGCACCCTCCTGTCGGTGCTCCCGGTGATCGCCCTGTTCCTGTCACTCCAGCGCTTCTGGCGGATCGACCTGGTGACGGGGGCCCTCAAGTAGGGGACCGCGGCTCGCGCCTGTGCCCGGCCCCGAACCCTGTGCGGGCTTCACTTCTTGAAGCCCGCACAGGGGATTGACGCGACTCCGCGGTGAGGAGTTAATTCCATGCGAGGCGATGGGAGCGCTCCCACTTGCGAACGGGCGTACGCTCCCACGCCGTTCGCCGTGCCCGCCGTTCCGAGGAGCCGCCCGCATGACCGCACGCGCCCGTACCCGCACGCTCTCGGTGGCCGCCGCCACCGCCGCCCTGGCGGCCGTCACGGCCGCCGCGCCCGCCCATGCGGCCGCCCCCGCGCACTCCGCCCCGCCCGCCGCGCTCTACACCCCGCCGTCCGACCCCGGCGCGCAGGCGCAGATCCTCGACCTGCTGCGGCACCGCCAACTCAAGGACGCGGCAGGCGTGCTGGCCATGACGCTGACCCCGCAGGCCGTGTGGTTCAACGGCGGCGGAACCCCCGCCGACGTCCAGAAGTCGGTGCAGGCGACGGTCGCGTCGGCCGCCCGGCGCCACGCCCTGCCAGTGCTCGCGCTCTACAACATCCCCGGCCGCGACTGCGCCCAGTACTCGGCGGGCGGCGCGGCCGACACCGCGGACTACGAGGCGTGGATCGACGCGGTGCGCGCCGGCATCGGCGACCGGCCCGCCGACGTGATCCTCGAACCCGACTCGCTCGCCCTGCTGCCCTCGGACTGCGGCATGGACGACGCGCAGGGCACCAGGACCGCCGAGCGCTACGACCAGATCCACTACGCCGTGGACGCCCTCGAACCACTGGCCGGGACCAAGGTGTACCTGGACGCGGGACACAGCGGCTGGCACAACGTCAACGACATCGTGCCCCGGCTGATCGCCGGCGGGGTCGGCGACGCCACCGGCTTCTTCCTCAACATCTCCAACTACCGCTCGGACGCCGAACTCGCCTGGTACGGCAAGCTGGTCTCGTCCTGCCTGAGCTACGTGTCGGCCGGCGGTGACGCGGCCGCGTGCCCGAACCAGTACTGGCCGACCGCCGACGCGCAGAACTGGCTCGACGCGAACGTCACCACGGCGCCGTCGGCGATGAAGCACTTCGTGACCGACACCAGCCGCAACGGGCAGGGCCCCTGGACGCCGCCGGCGGGCGTCTACTCCGCCCCGCAGGACTGGTGCAACCCGCCCGGCCGCGGCACCGGCGCCCGGCCCACCCTGGCCACCGGCGACCCGTTGCAGGACGCCAAGCTGTGGGTGAAGATCCCCGGCCAGTCCGACGGCCAGTGCACCCGCGGCACCGCGGGGCCCGACGACCCGGAGCGCGGCTACCAGGACCCGGCGGCCGGTGCGTGGTTCCCGCAGCAGGCCCTCGAACTGGAGCGCAACGCCGACCCGAACCCGCTGCCGTAGCCGCGGGCCGTCCGGTCCCGCGCCTCCCGCGGGACCCGGGGGTTCCGGCCCCCCCGCGCCCCGCGACCCCGCGACCCGCCCGGCGGTGGACCTGACCTACCGCCCGGCGGGTCGCGGCACGCGCGGCCGCGCCGTCTCCGGCGCCGCTCAGCCCTTGTGCACGAAGCGCGCGGTGACGATCACCTTCGCGTTGTCGGCGAGGCTGCCCATCTGGTTCCACGTCATTCCGAAGTCGCTCCGCTTCACCGTCACTTCGGCGGTGACGGTGGCCGCGTCCGCGGTCGCGTCGCTGACCGTGGCGGTGAAGGTCAGCGGCCGGCTGATCTCGCGGATGGTGAGGTCGCCGGCCACCTCGACGGCGTCGGCACCGGCCGGCGTCAGGGAGCGGGCGGTGAAGACCACCTCGGGATGGTTCTCGGCATCGAAGAAGTCGCCGGAGCGCAGGTGCTTGTCGCGCTTGGCGTTCTTGGTGTCCAGCGACGCCGACTTCAGGGTCAGGGTGCCCTGGGCGGCGCCGCCCTGCACGTCGCCCTGGCCGTCGACATCGCCGAAGGTGCCCTTCACGTTCGCCATCCCCCAGAAGCCCTTGCAGGCGAAGCGGACCGAGGAGCCGGCCGGGTCCAGGACCCAGTGACCCTCGGCGGCACGGGTGACGGGGTGGGCGCTGTTCGCGGTCCCGGTGGTGTCGGACATGCGTGGTCCTTCCTCAAGGGCGCCGGCGCGACGGCCTGCTGTCGTATCGCTTCGAAGGAAAAAAACGCTACCAGATATTAGGTAGCCAGCGATTAGCTCACCAGCGAGATATCAACAGGGGCGGTTATCCTGGAGCCGTACCACAGCGTCCGTTGAGGACGGCAGTACCGATGGCAAGAGGAACACAGGAGTGCGCGGCATGGCGGGACCGATGGAGCCGGACGGAACGGCGGGATGCGGCGCCTCGGCGGTCATCGACCTCGGCGGCGACGCGGCCCCCAGCGCCGGGGAACTCGCGCTGCTCCAGCAGTGGCACGGCCTGCACTCCGGGGTGCGCCGCATGACCGACGGCCTGCTGGCCGACGTCGAGGCGGAGAACGGCCTGGTGCCCTCGTCGTTCCAGGCGCTGATGTTCCTGGTGGCCGCGCCGGGCCAGGCCGCGCCCATGAACCAGCTGGCCCAGGCGCTGGGCTTCTCCACCGCGGGGACGACCAAGGTGGTGGACCGGCTCGCCGAGGCCGGACTCGTCGAGCGGCGCCCCTCCGGCTCCGACCGCCGGGTCACCTACACCGCGCTCACCACCGCGGGCGCCGAGCGCGTGCTCGCCGCCTCGCGGACCCTCGCGCGGGTGCTGCGCACCCGGGTCGTCGATCCCCTGGGCGAGGAGGTGTTCGGCCGCCTCGCCGACGCCGTCGCCTCCCTGGATCCCGCGCCCGGCACCTGCTGACGCCTCGGCCGACCGCCCGCGCGCCCCGCCCCGGCCACGCCCCTGACCGGGGTGCTTGGTGCGGGTGTGACAGTTTCGCGACTCTGCGCGCTGTGTGGTGTAGGACCGCGCGCCTGAGGGCGGTGCGCGGTCCCCCTCTGCGACACGAGCGCGAGCGCGAAGGCAGGTGGCATGCGGGACCGGTCCGCGAGGCAGTGGCGGGGGCCGTACGCGGCCCTGCCGCCGGCGCCGGACCCCGGCCCGCGCCGGGGGAGCCGTGCATGACGTCCGCCTCCGCGCCCCCCGCCGCACCCGCGCCCGCCCCTGTCCCTCCCGCCGCGGACCCGGGCACGGCGCCGGTCCCGGACGGATGCGGCGACGGCGGCAACGGTGGCGCCGCGCAGGCCCGGGCGCGGCCGCACGACCGCCTGCTCGGGCACGCCGTGACGCGGGCGCGGGCCGGGGACGAGGCCGCGTTCGGCGACGTCTACCGCGCGGTCCAGCCGATGCTGCTGCGCTACGTCCGCGGGCTGGTGGGCGACGACGCGGACGACGTCGCCTCCGAGGCGTGGCACGACATCGTGCGCGACCTGGGGACCTTCCGCGGCGACGGCGACGCGTTCCGCGGCTGGGCCGCGACCATCGCCCGGCACCGGGCCCTGGACCATCTGCGGCGGGCGGTGAAGCGGCCGCGCACCACCGCGTTCGACGCGGTCCCCGCCGAGCCGGCCCCCGCGCCCGACTCCGCGGGCGTCGCGCTGGAGAACCTGTCCACGGCCGACGCGCTGGCGATGGTCGCGGCCCTCCCGCCGGACCAGGCCGGCGCGGTCCTGCTGCGGGTCGTCGTCGGGCTGAGCGGGCCGGCCGCCGCGGCCGTGCTCGGCAAGCGGCCCGGCGCGGTGCGCACCGCCGCCCACCGCGGGCTGCGCCGGCTCGCGGAACAGCTCGCCGAGACGCCCGCCGGCCCCGCGCGCTGACCGCCCTGCCGCCCTGCCCGGCGGTCCCGGACCGACGGCGCGGGAGGCCGGGACGGGCGCGGACGCACCCCCGGCGCGCGGGGCGGGGACCGGGTGGACGACCATGGGATGTACCGGGAAGACATGCAGGTCGTTCCCATGATCCGGCAGAGTGGGAGCCATGGTCCCCGAGATCCCGTCGCCGAACGATCCGCACCTGCGCCATATGCGCCGGTTGTTCCTCGCGGTCATCACGGGGAGCTTCCTCTTCCTGATCCCGTGGATCGCGTACCTCTCGGCGAGCCTGCCGTCGCACCACGAGGTCGACCAGTGGCGGCTGGCCTGGGTCGGCTTCGACGGGGCGCTGATCGTCGCCATCGGCGTCACCGCGCTCTGCGCCTGGCGGCGGCGGCAGATCTTCATCCCCTGGGCCATCGTGACCGCGACGCTGCTGTGCTGCGACGCCTGGTTCGACATCGTCCTCGACTGGAACAGCGACGAGCTGCTCGGCTCGGTCGTCACCGCCGTCGTCGCCGAGCTCCCGCTCGCCGCGCTGCTGCTCTACGTGGCGCGCAAGATGCTGCGGCTGACCGTGACCGTCGCCTGGCAGCAGGCGGGCCGCGAGGGCCCGGTGCCGCCGCTGTCCCGGCTGCCGCTGATGGTCCTTCAGGGCGAAGGGCAGGAGGTCGGGCGCGGGCGCGGCGGGCCGCGGCACGACCGCCCCGGCGACCCCCTCGGGGGCCGCCCGCACCCCGACGGCGGCACCGGGGACGCCCACGACCCGCGGCAGCAGCCGCGGGACGGGGCGCCCACCGACGGCCGCGACGCGCGCGATCCGCACGCCCCGCACACCCCGTACGACCTGCCCGCCCCGCACGACACGGACGAGCCGTCGGGCAGGAACGGGCACGGCCCGCACGTCCCGCACGGCGCGCACCGCACGGACCCGGACGGGGAGGACCGGCGCGCGCGGGACGCCCGCCGGGAGGACGCCGGCCACGAAGCCACCGACAGGGAGCAGCCCGATGACGACCGCCGCCACCCGCCCCGCCGATCGGCCTGAGGCCGCCGAGCCGTCCTACGACGTGCTGGTGGTGGGCGGCACCGGTGTCGACACCATCGTCCGCGTCGACGAGCTGGCGGTGCCCGACGGAGACTCCCTCGGCGTGCCGCCGATCCGCGACTACGTGGCCCACACCGGCAACGGGGTGGCGCTGGGCTGCCACGCGCTCGGGATGTCCACGAAGTTCCTGGACTTCCTCGGGGACGACGCGCAGGGCCGGATGATCCTCGACCGGTACGCCGCGACGGGCCTGGACTTCAGCCATGTGCCGGCGCCCGGCGGCACTCCGCGCAGCGTCAACCTGGTCGACCGGGCGGGCCGCCGCTTCTCCTTCTTCGACGGCCGGCATCCCGACGGGCTGCTGCTGCCGCGGGAGTTCTACCTGCCCTTCCTCGAACGGGCGCGGCACGTGCACGTCTCGCGCTCGCCGTGGGCCCGCGAGGTGTTCGACGAGGCCGCCCGCCTCGGGCTCCCCGTCTCCACCGACCTGCACGCCTGGGACGGCGAGGACACCTCGGCGCACCCCTGGGCGTACGGCGCCGATCTGGTGTTCCTCAGCGCCGCGCACACCCGGGCACGCACACCCGGGGTGATGCGGGAGATCGCCGACCGGGGGCGGGCCTCGCTGGTCGTCGCGACGGACGGCGCGGCGGGCTGCCTGGTGCTGCGGCGCGAGGACCGCGAGCCGCGGCGCTTCCCCGCGGTGGTGCCGGAGCGTCCGGTGGTCGACAGCAACGGCGCGGGCGACGCGTTCCTCACCGCCTTCCTGCACGCCCGGTCGCGCGGTGCCGACCTGGCGGAGTGCGTGCTCGCCGGATCGGTGTCGGGGGCGTACGCCTGCGGCAGCCACGGCACCCACGAGGAGGTCATCAGCGCCGCGGCCCTCGCCTCCGCGATGTCGCGGGCACGGTGGGCCGAGGACTGAGCCCGCGGGCCGCGCGCCCGGCCCCCGGCATCCGGGCCGTCGCGCCCCGCCGCCGGGTCGGTACGGCTAGCCGGCCTCGATGCGCCGCACGGCGGTGTCCAGCGCGGCGTCCCGCGTGCGGTACACCTCGCAGACCGGCGCACCGGTGGGCGTGCGGGTGTGGTCGATCTCCCACAGGCTCACCTCGCTGCCGTCCACCAGCAGGAACGCGTGCTCGTACAGCGTCCACGACACCAGGCGGCCCGCGACCAGCGTGCTGCGCCGGGTCACGATGCTGATGTCGTGCGCGATGGCGCCGCGCAGCCGGGCCAGCACGTCCCGGCCGGGCGCACCCGGGTTGGCGGCCCGGCGCAGCAGCCGCCAGGCGTGCTCGGGCGAGTCGGCCTCCGGGTAGGCGCGGCGCAGGGCCTCCTCGTCCGGACGCCGGGGCGGCTCGGGCACGGCGGGCAGCGCCGCCGGTTCGCCCGGCCCCTGGGGGAGGCCGAAGGCCGCGTCGACGTCCCACTCGGCGAGCACGAGGTCCTCGCGTTCGGTGAAGACGGCGTGCTCCACCTCCCCGCCGGGGCCGGTGTTGTGCTCCAGCTCCCAGACCACGCGCACGCCGCCGTCCGCCAGCAGGAAGCTGTGCCGGAACGTGCGCCGGTCCAGGCGGCGCGGCGGGCCCTTGGTGTGCCGGCAGGACTGCAGGCCGCAGTGGTGCATCAGCGCGGACCGCACCACGGCCAGCTGCCGCCGCGCCCGCGCCCCGTTGGCCGCGCGATCCAGCAGCCCGGACAGCTGGTCGGACGGACTCCCGCCCGAGCGCACGACGTGCGACCCCAGTGTCTCCGCGGGCTCTGCGTCCATTCGGCCCTCCCGGCTCCTCCGCCGTCCTACCCTTGCGGCGACTCAGGGTAGTAGCACGGTTGCCGATTGCACACGCGTTCCCAGAGATTCCCCGGCGCGCACGGACCGGTCACGCGCCCCCGACCGCCGGCGGCCTCAGGTTTCGCGGGGGTCCGGGGCCGAGCGCCCCGGCACGGTGAAGGGCGTGCCGCAGCGGCGGCAGGCCGCGGTCGCGGGGTCCTCGCGCATCGCGCCGCACTCCTCGCAGAGCCGGTCGAGCCAGCACACCGGGTCGCCGCCCTCCGTCACGCCGTGCGGCGCGCCGTCCGTCAGGCGCTGCGGCGCGCCCGCGCCCCCGTCGTGCGATGTGCCGTCCCGCGCGCCCTCTGCCGGGGACTCCGGCGGCACGTCGGGGATCTGCCGCCCGGGCACGTGCCGTTCACCGCTCATGACGCCTCCGCCGTCTCCTCGCGGCGCTCGTGGGCGCGCCGCCCGTCCCCGTGCCGCGCGTCCCCGTGCCGCCCCGCGTCGTCCGGGCCGGTGTCCGTCTCTCCGGTCGCGGCGTCCCAGCGGCTCATCGCGCGGCGCAGCGAACGGGACTCGGCGAAGCCGAGCCGGGCCGCGCGGGCCTCCGAGCCGCGCCCGGAGAGGGTCAGGCCCGCCGCCTGGATCCGCCGCACCGCGTCGAGTTCGGCGCGCCACGTGGTGCCCGCCTCGCCCAGGCGCCGCTGCAGGGTGCGCGGGCTCAGCGCCAGACTGCGCGCCGCGTCGGCCAGCGAGGGCCTGCCGTCGGGGAGTTGGGTGGCGATGACCTCACGCAGGCCGGGCACGGCCGGCGGCCGGTCCCCGCACGGCGCGGACAGCGCGCCCGCGGTGCGCCGGATGATGGCGGCCAGCGCCGGGTCCGCGGTCGCCAACGGCCGTTCCAGGTCGCTGCGGTGCAGGGTCAGCGAGTCCCGCCCGGCGTCGAACGCGATCTCCGCCGACCCGAACGCGTCCCGGTAGCCGGCCGTCCGGGTCGGCGCGCGGTGCGCGAACAGCACCCGCCGCGGGCAGAACAGCGCCCCTGTGGTGTGCCGCAGTTGCGCCGTCACCACCGCCATCGCGAACTCCGCGACCACGCCGCGCAGTTCGTCGTCACCGTGCCGCACCCCGTAGGTGACGGTGATCTCGTCGCCCTCCTCCTGCGTGGTCAGCAGGGAGTTGCTGCTCACCAGGTGCACGTTGGCCGACAGCTGCTCCAGGCCCTCGCCGACGGTGGACGCGGTGCTCAGCAGGTAGTCGAACAGGTCCAGCGTGCCCAGCCGGTAGCCGGCCGCGGCCAGCAACCCGGCGTCGGTCCGCCCGGTGTGCTGCACCACCGTGCCCCACAGCCGGTACGTGTTCGCCGAGGGCGTCCGCACGGTCTCCGGCGCGGACAGCACCCGCGGCAACCCCGCCATCCGGACGAGCCGTTCCGCTTCCTGCCGGCCGCGGGAGGAGGCGGTGGCGATGAAGCGGGGGATCACCACGCTCTCGGTGTACACCGGAACGGCGACGGCGCCGGTGATCCCGGTGGCGAACGGGTTGTCCCGGTCGTCGCGGGGGTCGGCGAACGGCTGGGCGGGCGGCATGCCGCGACACCTCCGGCGGTCGGCGGGCACGGCCGCCGCGGACGCCGGCCCGGGTGCCGTGAGGGGAGGTCTCGCAGCCTATACGCGGGAGGTGGCGCGTTGCGTCCCACGGGTGGCACATTCCGTCCTGGATTCCGCTTGCGGGCCGGTGGAGGATCGGTCACGGCGCCGCCGCGCGCCACCGCCTCCCGCACGGGGGAAGTACGGGGGTCTAGCGGGAGGAGCGGGGGAGAGCCGGTGCGGGCCCAGGCCGTCCGCACCGGCGCCCGTCGCGGGCCCGCCTCACGGCTGCGGGTCGAGCCAGTGGGCGCGGCCGATGCTGATGATGCGCATCCGCAACCGGGCCGCGTGCGCGAGGTGTTCGAGGCCGGCGGTGTCGTCCGGCGCCACGTCGAGGAACGCCGCCGCCGTCATCACCATGTGGTCGACGTAGAGTTCGGCGAGCACCCGCAGTTCCCCCGGCGACCAGCCCTTCGATGCCGGCTGCGTGGCCAGTCCCGCGGCCACCTCGTCGGCGAAGCCCTGGAGTTCGGCGGCGATCGCCTCCCGCACCGCCTGTACCCCGCCGTAGCGCTCGCGGGCGATGAAGCGGATGTGCGGCCGGTGGCGGGCGACGTACTCGGCGGTGATGGCGACCGTGCGGTCGATGATGCCGGCCGAGTCGGTGGTCTCGGCCATCACCGCACGGATCACCGCGTGCAGGCTGCCCAGCGACTCGCCGACCAGGGCCACGCCGAGGCCCGCCATGTCGGGGAAGTGCCGGTAGAAGGCGGCGGGGGAGACACCCACCGCCCGGGTCACCTCGCGCAGCCCCAGGCTGCTGAGGTTCTGGTGTTCCAGCAGCCGCAACCCGGCGTCCAGCAGTGCTTGCCGGGTCTGTTGCTTCTGGGCCTGGCGGACCCCGGGAGTGTGACTCATGTCATTCAGTAAACAACCGTTCGCCGACTTTCGCCACCGTACACTGAGGAAGTCAGTGAACAACTGTCATCCGAAACGTCAACTCGTTGGAGGGGTAGTCGACATGAGCCTCGTCGTCCTCCTGCTGGGCATGGGCATCCTGATGGGCGCCGCCGCCCACACCCCGCTCGGCGTCTTCACCGTGGCGGCCGCCGCGATCGGCCTCTGGCTGGTCGGGTTCGCCGTCCGCGAGCGCCTCAACCGCAACCGCGGCTGACGCGGCGGCGTTCCGCCGTCCCGCGCCCGCGCCACCGTCCCCGCTCCATGACCGTTCCGGAAGGGAACACCGTGAACACCGCAGCCCACCCGGTCGCGACCCGCACTCCGGCCGCGCGGACGACCACCCGCGACGCCGACGGAATGGCCGTCGCCTCGTTCCTGCTCGGCCTGCCGGGCCTGCTCGTCCTCAATCTGGTGCTCGGCCCGGCCGCCATCGTGCTCGCCGCCGTCGCGCTCTCCCGGGGCACCGCCCGCCGCGGCCGCGCCCTGCTCGGCCTGACGCTCGGCGTCGCCGACCTCGTCGTGATGACGGTGCTGACCATCGCCAACCACGGCGTGATCTGGTCGTTCGCCTGACGGCGCCCGGGCCGGTCCGGATCGTGTCCGGGACCGGCGCCGGGCCCGTGCGGGTCAGCTCAGGTCGATCCCGGGGTACAGCGGGAAGCCGGCCAGCAGGTCCGCGGCACGCTGCGCGACCTGGTCGGCGACCGCCGCGTCCAGGACGTGGTGCGCCTTGGAGAGGCCGCCCTTGGGTGCCGGCGCCGCGGTCGTCCCCGACAGCACCGTGTCGATGAGCCCGGCGATCTCGTCCATCTCCGCCGGGCCCAGCCCGCGCGTGGTGAGCGCCGGGGTGCCGATCCGGATGCCCGAGGTGTACCAGGCGCCGTTCGGGTCCTGCGGGATCGCGTTGCGGTTGGTGACGATGCCCGACTCCAGCAGCGCGGCCTCCGCCTGACGGCCCGTCAGCCCGTAACCGGAGACGTCGATCAGCACCAGGTGGTTGTCGGTGCCGCCGGTGACCAGCCGCGTCCCGCGCTTGAGCAACCCCTCGGCCAGCGCACGGGAGTTGTCCACGATCGCCTGCGCGTAGCCGCCGAACTCGGGCCGGGCGGCCTCCGCGAGCGCCACCGCCTTCGCGGCCATCACGTGCGGCAGCGGGCCGCCGAGCACCATCGGGCAGCCGCGGTCCACGTGCTCGGCCAGTTCCTCGTCGCACAGCACCAGGCCGCCGCGCGGGCCGCGCAGCGACTTGTGCGTGGTGGTCGTGACGATGTTGGCGTGCGGCACCGGGTCGAAGTCGCCGGTCAGCACCTTGCCCGCGACCAGGCCGGCGAAGTGCGCCATGTCGACCATCAGCGTGGCGCCGACCTCGTCGGCGATCTCCCGCATGATCCGGAAGTTCACCAGGCGCGGGTACGCGGAGTACCCCGCCACCAGGATCATCGGCCGGAACTCGCGGGCCGTGGCGCGCAGCGCGTCGTAGTCGAGCAGCCCGGTCGCCGGGTCGGTGCCGTAGCTGCGCTGCTCGAACATCTTGCCGGAGATGTTCGGCCGGAAGCCGTGGGTGAGGTGGCCGCCCGCGTCCAGCGACATGCCGAGCATCCGCTGGTTGCCGAAGTCGGCCCGCAGCCGCGCCCAGTCCTCCTCCGACAGGTCGTTGACCTGCCGCACGCCGGCCTTGGCCAGCGCCGGGCTCTCCACGCGCTGCGAGAGCACCGCCCAGAACGCGACCAGGTTGGCGTCGATGCCCGAGTGCGGCTGCGCGTAGGCGTGCGCCGCGCCGAAGACGCCGCGGGCGTGCTCGGCGGCGAGGGCCTCGACGGTGTCCACGTTGCGGCAGCCGGCGTAGAAGCGGCGGCCGACCGTGCCCTCGGCGTACTTGTCGCTGAACCAGTTCCCCATCGCCAGCAGCACGGCGGGGGAGGCGTAGTTCTCGCTGGCGATCAGCTTGAGCATCTCGCGCTGGTCGGCGAGTTCCTGGGTGATGGCGTCGGCCACGCGCGGCTCGACGCCGCGGATGACGTCCAGTGCGCTGCGGAAGGCGACCGACTCGGTGCTGTACGGGCTCGCTGCGGGCTCTGCCATGGCAGTCCTCCGGGGATCGGCATCGGGACGGCCCAGGCGCACGGCACATGTGTGGTGGCGACGAGCCGCTCCCCGATGGTTGACCCCATCCCTGCGCGCCAGTCACGGCTCGCCGTGAGCATAGCAACGCGCGGACCTGGGCGGCGAGCGCTTCCGGGGAGCGGGACGGCCCCGCCGGGCGCGCCGGTACGGGTGTTTGGATGGAGCGGTGAGCCGGCCCCGCGCGACCGCGGGGCCCGACCCCGACGAACGGTCTGGAGACGCATGGACACCACCGCCCCGCCCGTCACCACCCGCGTGCACGCGGGCACCGGGGTGATCGCCCTGGACCGGCCGGGCGCGCTCAACGCGCTGGACCTGGCCATGGTGCGGCTGATGACCGAGGCCCTGGAGCGCTGGCGGGACGACGACGCCGTCCGGTCCGTGCTGGTGGTCAGCACCTCGCCCAAGGCGTTCTGCGCCGGCGGCGACATCCGGGCGGTGCGCGACGCGGGCCTGCGCGGCGACGACGTCGCGGTCACCGCCTACTTCACCGCCGAGTACGCGCTGAACGCGCTGATCGCCGGATACCCCAAGCCCTACACGGCACTGGTGGACGGCTACGCCATGGGCGGCGGCCTCGGCATCTCCGTGCACGGCTCGGCCAGGGTGGTGACGGAGCGGGCCTCGCTGGCCATGCCGGAGACCGCGATCGGCTTCTTCCCCGACATCGGCGCCAGCCACTTCCTGCCGCGCCTGCCCGGTGCGGCCGGGTGGTACCTGGGCCTGACCGGCGCGCGGATCTCGGCGGCGGCCGCCGCCGAGTGCGGGCTCGCCACGCACTACGTCCACGCCGCGGAACTCCCCGCGCTCCAGGCGGCCCTCGCCGGCGCGGGTGACGACCCCGGGGAGGCGCTCGACCGGTTCGCCACCGCCGCGCCGCCGTCGGAGCTGACGGCGCACCGCGAGACGATCGCCCGCTGCTTCGACGCCCCGGACCTCGCGTCGGTCGGCGCCCGGCTGGAAGCCGAGCGGTCGGACCGCGAGTGGGCCCGGGAGACGCTGGCCACGCTGCGGGCGGCGTCGCCGATGAGCCTGCGGATCACCTTCGACCTGCTGCGGGCCGGTGCGGGGGACAGCCTCGACGGCTGCCTGGCGCGGGAGCTGGAGCTGGCCCGCAGGACCGCGCGCGAACCCGACTTCCACGAGGGTGTGCGCGCCCTGCTGGTCGACAAGGACCGCCGACCCCGCTGGGCATCCCTGGAGGCGTCCGTCATTTGAGACGACGGTTTCATGATGCGGACAGGCGGCGTAGCGTGACCGTCAGCCCGCCTACCGTGGGCGGGACCTGACGGCGCGGACCCGAGCGGACCCGGCGGCCGCACCCCGGAACCGGTACCTGACGCCTGCCGCCGGGATGCCGGGGCCGGACGGCTGGGGCCGGACCGTGCCGCAAGGCCGTGCCGCACGACGCCGTGCCGGACGATTGGAGCACCATGCCCCGCGAGTGGGACGCCAAGGCCTACGACTCCCTGCCGCTGCCGCACCTCGGCTGGGGACGCCGCACCCTCGCGCGCCTCCCGCTGCGCGGCGACGAGCGCGTGCTCGACGCCGGCTGTGGCACCGGCCGCGACACCGCGGGCCTGCTGGACCGCCTGCCGTCCGGCGGTGTGGTCGCCCTCGACGGCTCCGCGCGCATGCTGGAGCGGCTGCGGGAGCGGCTGGCCGGCCGGCTGGACCGGGTCGAGGTGGTGCGGGCCGACCTGACACGACCGCCGCTGCCCTTCGACGGCGACGTCGACGCCGTCTTCAGCGTGGCCGCGTTCCACTGGGTCGAGGACCACGACGCCCTGTTCCGCACCCTCGCCGCGCGCATGCGGCCCGGTGCGCGACTGGTCAGCGACTGCGGCGGCCGCGGCAACATCGCGTCGGTCGACGCGGCGATCGCCGAAGTGCGCGGCACCGACCCCGGCGACTGGGAGTTCGCCGGTGTCGAGGACACCCGGCGGCGGCTGGCCGACGCCGGGTTCACCGACGTCGAGGTGGCGCTCCGGCCCGATCCCGCGCGCTTCGAGCCCGGCGCGCAGCTGGAGGCGTTCCTGGCCACCGTCATCCTCGGTGCCTCGCTGGACGGCATGCCCGAGGAGGAGCACGAGCCGTTCGTGAAGGCCGTCGCGGGACGGCTGGCCGAACCGGTCGTCGATTACGTGCGGTTGGAGATCTCCGCGGTCAAGGCGGGCTGAGCGGAGGCCGGTTGGGCGTCCGGGCACATCTCCGGCGCGCTGCCGCGCCGGGGTCCGGTGCCCGTTCCGCAGCGGCCGGTCCGGGGCGGCGGCGGGTTCCGGCCGTGCCGCCCCGGCGCCCGCCCGCCGGCGTTACGGTGTGCCGCATGAGCCCGCTCAAGCGCCCCACCATCGCCGACATCGCCGCGGCGGCCGGCGTGTCCAAAGGCGCGGTGTCCTATGCCCTCAACGGCAAGGCGGGCGTCTCGGCGCAGACCCGGGCGCGCGTCCTGGAGATCGCCGTCCGCCTGGGCTGGCACCCCAGCAGCGCGGCCCGCGCGCTGTCGGACGGGCGGTCGCACGCGCTGGGCCTGGTGGTGGACCGGCCCGCGTGGACGCTGGGCATCGAGCCGTTCTTCATGCAGCTGATCGCCGGGGTGGAGGAAGGGCTCGCCGCCACCGGCACCGCACTGCTGCTCCAGGCCACCGAGGACGCCGGCGCCGAGGAGGCGGCGTACCGCCGCTGGTGGGGGGAGCGGCGGGTGGACGGCGTGCTGCTGGTGGACCTGCGGGACGGCGACCCCCGGCCCGCCCTGCTCGCCGAACTCGGCCTGCCCGCCGTGGTGGTGGGCCACGCCGTGGACGCGCCCGGGGTGCCGTCGGTGTGGATCGACGACGCCGCCGCGATCCGCGAGACGCTGGCGTACCTGGTGGCGATGGGGCACCGCAGGATCGCCCGGGTCGCCGGTCCCGCGCATTTCGTGCACACCCGCGAGCGCGGTGCGGCCTTCGACGCCTGCGCATCGGAACTCGGACTGGCGGGTGTGGAGCGGGTGTTCGCCGACTACTCCGGCGACGAGGGCGCCCGGGCGACCCGCCGCCTGCTGTCCGGAGCGGCCCGCCCCACCGCGATCGTGTACGACAACGACGTGATGGCGGTCGCCGCGCTGGGCGTGGCACAGGAGATGGGCGTACGCGTTCCCGCCGACCTGTCGCTGATCGCCTGGGACGACAGCGAGCTGTGCCGCCTGGTGCACCCGGCGCTCACCGCGGTCGACCGGCGGATAGCGGAGCACGGCCGCAGCGCGGCGGCGGCGCTGCTGTCGCTGGTGGACGGCGCCCCTGCCGCCGACGTCGAGCTGGCCCCACCCGTGCTGGTGCCGCGCGGCAGCACCGCACCCTCCCGCCGCTGACCGCGGCTCCCGCCGCCCCGCCGCGGCCGCGGCCCCCGCAGGTCACCCCCGTGACGCGCCCCAAGTCCCCCTCGACGCAAGGGTGTTTCACGATGTTTCAGCGTCCCGAAGCGTGCGCGATGCCTTGACGCTGCTGATGCGCGCGAGTTAAATCACGACACGATATAAGGCGTGAAACAAGTGGTGAAACAAGCGTGCAGACCCCCTCGCTGCACGGTCGTTCCGCGCGTCACCGTCCTGGTCCCCCGACGGGCTCCGGGACATGCCATGTCAGGCCCATGCCAGATTCAGGAACCCTGAGCACCTGCCCGAGAAAGGCAGCGACCATGAGCGCAGCACGACGCCCCCGCGGGGGCGGATCCCGCCTGCGACGCACCGCCGTCGGGGCGCTGGCCGCCGCGGCTGCGGCCGTCACCCCCGTCCTGGCCCTCCCGGCCCCGGCCCACGCCGCGGGCGAGAGCGTCCAGGTGTACCTGACCACCACCAACGACTCCGGCGGCCGCAACGTCGTCCAGGGGCTGGCCCAGCAGGCCCCGGTGTCCTTCGCCGCCGGCACGGGCGGCTCCGGCACCAACCTCACCGTCGACGAGGGCACCACCTACCAGCAGTTCACCGGCGCCGGTGCGTCGTTCACCGACACCGCCGCGTGGCTGATGAACTCCAGCGGCGCCCTGTCGGCCGCCACTCGCAACACCGTCATGCAGAAGCTGTTCGACCCGGTCAACGGCATCGGGATCGACTTCCTGCGCAACCCCATGGGCGCGTCCGACCTCGCCCGCTACAGCTACACCTACGACGACATGCCGGCCGGCCAGACCGACCCGAGCCTGTCCCACTTCTCCATCGCCCACGACCAGGCCGACGTGCTGCCGCTCACCAAGCAGGCGAAGCAGCTCAACCCGAGCCTGAAGGTGATGGGGACCCCGTGGACCCCGCCGCCGTGGATGAAGGACAACGGCAGCTACATCCAGGGCTGGCTGCAGTCGCAGTACTACGCCGCCTACGCCCAGTACTTCGTGAAGTACATCCAGGCCTACCAGGCCGCGGGCGTGCCGATCGACTACGTCACCGCGCAGAACGAGCCCACCGTCGGCGGTGACTACCCCGGCGCGAACTGGAACGGCTCGGGCCTGGCCTACTTCACCAAGAACGACCTGCTGCCCGCGCTCCACGCGGCCGGCCTGTCCACCAAGGCGCTGGCGCTGGACTGGAACTGGGACAGCTACGACAGCTACGCCGCGCCGACCGTCACCGACGACTCGGTGCGCAACGACCCGAACTTCGGCGGTGTCGCCTGGCACGGCTACGAGGGCAACGTGTCGGAGCAGACCACGATCCACAACCAGTACCCGAACCTGCCGGCCTTCGACACCGAGCACTCCGGCGGCACCTGGATCGGCAACCAGCAGAAGGAGGACATGGAGAACCTGATCGACTACACCCGCAACTGGGGCCAGAGCTGGGTCAAGTGGAGCCTGGCCGTCGATCAGAACATGGGCCCGCACAACGGCGGTTGCGGCACCTGCACCGGCCTGATCACCGTGCACAACGGCGACAGCCGCAGCGGGCAGGTCGACTACACCGTCGAGTACTACACGATGGGTCACCTGACGAAGTTCGTGAAGCCGGGCGCCACCCGGATCTCGTCCACCGACAACGCGACGATCCGCAACGTGGCCTGGCGCAACCCGGACGGCTCCAAGGCGCTCATCGCCTACAACGAGTCGTCCTCCGCGCAGCAGGTGCGCGTCAACTGGGGCAACGAGAACTTCGCCTACACCCTGCCCGGCGGCGCGTCGGCCACCTTCACCTGGGGCGGCACGCAGGGCAGCGGCGGCACCGGCGGTCACACCGGGACCATCACCGGCTACGGCGGCAAGTGCGTGGACGTGGCCGGCGGCAGCAACGCCAACGGCGCCGCGGTGCAGCTCTACGACTGCAACGGCACCTCCGCCCAGCAGTGGACCGCCTCCGGCACCACCCTGCAGGCGCTCGGCAAGTGCATGGACGTGACGTCCGCGGGCACCGCCAACGGCACCCAGGTGCAGCTGTACGACTGCAACGGCACCGGGTCGCAGCAGTGGACGCGGGGAGCGAACAACAGCCTGGTCAACCCGCAGTCCGGCAGATGCCTGGACGCGACAGGACCGAGCTCGGCCAACGGCACCCGGCTGCAGATCTGGGACTGCGCCGGAGCGGCCAACCAGCAGTGGACGGCGCCCGCCGCCTGATCCGCTGACCCCCTGGAACGGCCCCCGGTGGACCTCTCACCGCCGGGTGGTCGCGCTGAAGGAAGCAGCCGCCGGTCCGCGCATCCGCACGGACCGGCGGCTCGCCGTGCGAGGGCCTCCCCGTCCGGGTGATCCCCCGCGACCCGGTATGACGCCGTGTGGGGCCGCGGAACCGTTTCGTCGTCGGATGTTCGGCTGACCGTTGACCCAAGTGGGCGTGCGCGGGTGGGAGCCCCGCCTGACGTGCACCTACCCTGGTCGGGCCGTCCCGTCCCCCCTCGCGACGAGGAGTCCGCCGTGTCGATCGCGCGCAGCGAGAGCGTCGTCTGGCAGCGCGCGTGGCTGCGGTCGGCCGCCCTCCTCCTGCCCCTCCTGGTCGTGGCCCTCCTGGTGGCGGCGAACTGGGGGCTCATCAACTCCAGCGCCGGACGGCTCGGCGAGGCCGACCGCCTGTGGCTGACCGCCTCGGGCGGGGCCGCCTTCATGACCTGGGTGTGCTCGGCGACGGCCCAGCAGGGCGCGGTCGTCGAGACGCTGCCGCCGGGCCGGCTGCTGGCGACGCAGTTCGCCGCGTCCGCCGCCAACCACGTGCTGCCGGCCGGGGTCGGCGGCAACGCCGTCAACCTGCGGTTCCTGCTGCGCCACGGCCTGTCGCCGACCCGCTCGGTGGCCGCGCTCGCGGTGCGGGCCTGCGCCACGGTCATCGGCCGGCTCGTGCTGCTGGCCGTGGTGCTCACCTCGTTCCCCGGCGCCTTGCACATCCGCCGGGTCACCACCGGCGGATCCGACGTGCCCGCGCATCCGTTGCTGATCGCCGCCGTCGCGGCCGTGGTCCTGGCCGGCGGTTACGCCCTGACCCGGTGCGCCCGCCGGATGCGGGCGCGGGTCCGCGCGTTCCTGGCCTCGGTGGCCACCGACGTGCGCACGCTGCACGGCAACCGGGCCCGGATCGCGGCCCTGTGGGGCGGCGGACTGGCGTTCCCGGCCATGCACGCGGCCGTCGTGGTCGCGGTGATGCAGGCGGTGCACTCGCCGGTCCCGGTGAGCGGCGTCGTCGCGGCGTACCTGTGCGCGAGCACCGCCGCCGGCTGGCTGCCGACCCCGGCCGGCCTCGGCTCGCTGGACGCGGCCCTGGTGCTGGCCCTGGTGACCGCGGGCGCGTCCGGGGTGGCCGCGACCTCCGCGGTGCTCGGCTACCGCCTGGTCACCACCTGGCTGCCGCTGATCCCGGGAGTCATGGTGCTGGCGTTGCTCGTGCGGTACCGGCAACTTTAGGTACGGACCTTTGCCGGAAGTATTGACGGCCCCCCGTGGCGGGATTTAAATCACGTCCTGAACTAAGACGTGACGTAAGTCCCGTACGGATCCCCGGAGTCGCCGCGGGATCCCCTCGGGATCGGATCTGTCAGGGGCATGACCGAAGCCGGGGTACGGACCCACCGTGCGCCCGCGTGCGGCCGCCCCCGCCCACCAGCCGTTCCCCCACCGAGGAGTCCCGTCGTGTCGGAACCAGCCTCCCGCCGGCCCCGCCGGCCCCGCCCGCTCACCCTGCTCGCCGCCGCCCTGGCCGGCGGCGTGGTCGTGGGCACCCTCGGCGTCACCCAGGCCGCGGGCGCCGACCCCGCCGGCGCGATCACCGGCTACGGCGGCAAGTGCGTCGACGTCGCCGCGGCGAGCA
Source organism: Actinacidiphila rubida (assembly GCF_900110255.1). GTDB lineage: Bacteria > Actinomycetota > Actinomycetes > Streptomycetales > Streptomycetaceae > Actinacidiphila > Actinacidiphila rubida. The sequence continues at coordinate 76,610 of NZ_FODD01000011.1, read as the reverse complement.
GCGCCAACGGCACGGCCATCCAGCTGTACGACTGCAACGGCACCAACGCGCAGAACTGGACGGTCAGTTCGGACGGCACCCTGCGGGCGCTCGGCAAGTGCATGGACATCACCGCGGCCGGCACCGCCAACGGCACCCAGATCCAGCTCTACGACTGCAACGGCACCGCCGCGCAGAAGTGGACCGCGAGCAACGGCCAGCTGGTCAACCCGCAGTCCGGCCGCTGCCTCGACGCCACCGGCCCCAGCTCCGCCAACGGCACCCGGCTGCAGATCTGGGACTGCACCGGCGGCGCCAACCAGAAGTGGACGCTGCCCACCGGCGGCGGCACCACCCCGCCGCCCAGCGGCGTGCAGGCCGTCGCGCCCTACCTCTACAACGGCTGGGGCAACCCGCCCGACCCCACCACGGTCATGAACGCCACCGGCGTCAAGTGGTTCACCCTCGCCTTCGTCCTGAGCAACGGCTACTGCAACCCCCAGTGGGACGGCGGCCGGGCGCTGACCGGCGGCGTCGACCAGAGCACCATCACCAAGGTCAGGGCCGCCGGCGGCGACGTGGTGCCCTCCTTCGGCGGCTACAGCGGCAACAAGCTGGAGTCCTCCTGCTCCAGCGCGGGCGAACTCGCCGCCGCCTACCAGAAGGTGATCAGCGCCTACGGCCTCAAGGCCATCGACATCGACATCGAGGCCGACGCCTACAGCAACGGCACCGTCCAGCAGCGCACCGTCGACGCGCTCAAGACCGTCAAGGCGAACAACCCGGGCCTCGCCGTCTACGTCACCATCGGCACCGGCCAGACCGGCCCCGACACCAGCCTGATCAACCGGGCCGCCTCCTCGGGCCTCACCGTCGACGCCTGGACGATCATGCCGTTCGACTTCGGCGGCGCCGGCCAGAACATGGGCAACCTCACCACACAGGCCGCCGAGGGCCTGAAGAACGCGCTCAAGAGCGCCTACGGCTACAGCGACGACACCGCCTACCGGCACAGCGGCATCTCGTCGATGAACGGCATCACCGACAACAACGAGACGGTCACGGTGAACGACTTCCGGACCATCCTCGCGTACGCCCAGGCCCACCACCTGGCCCGGCTGACCTTCTGGTCGGCCAACCGGGACCGGCCGTGCCCCGGTGCCTACCCGAACGACGACACCTGCTCCGGCGTGTCCCAGAACGCCTGGGACTTCACCCGGACCTTCGCCCAGTACACCGGCTGAGACCCGGCCGGCACCCCCTGGGGAGGACTCTCCGCTCCCCGGCCGTGCAGCATGGTTCCCGCGATGCAACCATGTGCGGCCGGGGAGCGGAGGTGTGTTCGGTGACAGGGATACCGAGTCAGGCGGCGTCAGCCGCGGCGGACCGGGCCGGTGGCGGCCGGGTCCTGGTGGTGGATGACGATGCCGCGATCCGCCGGTCGCTCGGCCGCGCGCTGCGGCTGCGCGGCTTCGCGGTGACCGAGGCGGCCGGCGGAGCGGCGGCGCTCGACCTGCTGGAACGCACCCCGCCGGACGTGCTGGTGCTGGACATCTCCATGCCGGACGTCGACGGCATCGAGGTCTGCCGCACCCTCCGCGGGAGCGGCAGCGACCTGCCCGTGCTGGTGCTGTCCGCGCTGGACGAGGTCGCCGACCGCGTCGCGGGCCTGCAGGCCGGCGCCGACGACTACCTCGTCAAGCCCTTCGCCCTGGAGGAACTGGTCCTGCGGCTGGACGCCCTGCTGCGCCGGCGCCCGCCCCGCCCCGACGACCAGGTGCGTGCCTGCGGGCTGGTGCTCGACCCGGCGGCCCGCACCGCGTCCCGCGACGGCGAGGCGCTCGACCTCACCCGGCGCGAGTTCGAACTGCTGGAGGTGCTGGCCCGCAACTCCGGGCTCGTCCTCACCCGCGACCAGCTCCTCGACCGCGTCTGGGGCTACGACTTCGACGTGCGCACCGACGCCGTCGACACCTTCGTGAGCTACCTGCGACGCAAGCTGGAGGCCGGCGGACGGCCGCGCATCCTGCACACCGTGCGGGGCGTCGGGTTCGTGCTGCGGCCCGCGGCCGAGGACGCGGGCGCGGCGGGACCGGGGAGCGCGCCGGCAACCGGCGGCGGCCCCGGCCCCGCCCCGGCGGGAGGCGCGTCATGAGGCTGTCCACCCGCATCGCCCTGGCCGTCGGCGTCCTCGTGCCGCTGCTCGTGCTCGCATCCGGCTGGATCATGGTCCGGCTGGTCACCCGCGACGTGCACGCGCAGAGCGACGCGCACCTGCGGCAGCGGGCCGCGGCCGTCCTGCCCGAGGCCCGCAACCTGCTGCGCGCGATGGCCAACGACCGGCCGGCGAGCGTCGAACAGGCCAGGCAGCGGCGGCTGTTCACCTCCGCGCTCGACCTCGGCATCCGCGTCACCGGACCCGACGGCACCGTGTCCGGCGGACCGCAGCCCAAGGCGACGGTGACCCTGCCGGCCACGGCCGCGGCGCTCCGCCCGGTCACCGTGCCCGACGGCGGCCGCAGTTGGCGGGTGCTCGCCGAGCCCCTGTCCGTGACCCGCCCGTCGGTGTCCGGCACCCTGTGGCTGTTCTCCAGCGACACCGCCGGCCAGGCGCAGATCGGCCAGGTGCGCCGCCGGATCCTGACCGTGGCCGTGCTCACCGCGCCCGTCGCCGGCCTCGCTGCCTGGGCGACGGCCACGCGGTTCGCCCGCCCGCTGCTCGCACTGCAGCGCCGCGCCGGCGGGATCGACCCGCGGAGCAGCGCGAACCGGCTGGAGCACACCCCCACCCGCATCCCCGAGATCGACGCCCTCGCCCGCACCCTGCAGACCGTGCTGGCCCGCTACGACGAGCAGGCCGCCCGCACCGCCGAGGCGCTGGCCACCGCCCGCTCCTTCTCCGCCGCCGCGTCCCACGAGCTGCGCACCCCGCTGATGAGTATGCGGATCAACCTCGACGTGCTCGACGGCACGCCCGAGCCGGGCCGGGAGGAGCGCGGCGAGATCATCGCCGACCTGCGGGCCGAGCACGAACGGCTGCTCGGGCTGCTGGTCATGCTGCGCACCCTCGCCCAGGGCGACCTGGTGGAGGCCGACGCGTTCGCCCCGGTCGACCTCGCGGACCTGCTGGAGGCCGCGGTCACCGACCTGCGCCGGGAGCGGCCCGCCGCCCGGGTCGCCGTGGACAGCGCGCCCGGTTGCGTCGTGCACGCCTGGCCGCCGGGGCTCCGCTCGGCCGTCGACAACCTGCTGACCAACGCGGCCCTGCACGGCGCGAACCCCGACGGGTCCGCCAGGATCGAGGTCGTCCTGCGCCCGGCCGCCGACCCCGCGGCGCTGTGCCTGACCGTCTCCGACCACGGCCCCGGCATCCCCGCCGACGCCCGGGGCGAGATCTTCCAGCGCTTCCGGCGCGGCCCGGACAGCCCCGGCTCCGGCCTCGGACTCACCCTCGTCGCCCAGCAGATCGCCCTGCACGGCGGCACCGTCACCGTCACCGACCGCCCCGACGGCACCCCCGGCGCCCACATCGCGGTCCTGCTGCCCCGCCCCTCCGCCCCCCACTCCCTGCCCACCCACCGCGCCTGGCTCCCGGCACCGACGCCGGCACCGTGAGACGGGCCCCATGAGACAGGCCCCACGGGACGACGCGGGGGGCGAGCCTCACCCCCGCACGGCGCCGGCGATCCGCTCGGCGGCCTGGGCGGGCGTGATCCGCGTGGTGTCGACGACCTCGGCCTCGTCGTGCAGCCACGTGCGGGCCGCCTCGGCGTAGGGCTCGAGGTAGGCGAGACGGAACGCGGACGGTCCGAGGACGGTGTCCCCCTCGATGCGTCCGCGCAGGGTGTCCTGATCGGCGTGGAGCACGAAGTGCCGTACCGGAACCTCGTACCGGGCGAGGCCGGCGCTGATCTCGCGCCAGTACTCCTCGACCAGGACCGTCATCGGGATCACCAGAGTGCCGCCGGTGTAGTCGAGCACGCGGCGCGCGGTCTCGACCACGAGCGGCCGCCACGGCGGCCAGTGCTGGAAGTTGTCCGTCGAGGGCAGCCCCGGCCTGATGTCCATCAACGTCTCGCCGACCTTCTCGGCGTCGAACACCCGCGAATCCGGTAGCAGTTGCTGTACGAGAGCACTGGTCGTCGTCTTGCCCGCGCCGTGCGTGCCGTTGAGCCATACGATCATGCGTCCACGCTACGGGGTGGCCCGTGCCGGTGGGGCGGACCGCGCGACGGGGCCGGCCGAAGGCGCGTGGGGCCGGGGGCGCCCGTCTCCCGACCGTCGCGGGGACCACAAGGTTTCCACAAAGAGCGTTCCTACCCTCCGGGACGAAGCGGCGCCGCGTGGGTGCGGTGCCGGATGACGAGGGAGGACCTGATGCGCACCACCCGTACGCGCAGCGCCGTCGCGGTGACCGCGGCGATCGCCGCCGCCCTGCTCACCGCCGCGGGCAGCGCCGCGGCCGACACCGGCGCGACCGCGTCCACGCCGAAGGCCGCGGCGAAGGCCCCGACCGGGGACGGCGCGCGGGCCCTGTGCAAGCGCGTGCCCAAGATCGACGCGCGCATCGACCGCGCGCTGCAGCGCCTGAACGGCCCGGACACCGAGATCGGTTCCGTCGCCCGGCTGCAGAAGCGCGTGGACAACGCGAACGCCAAGGGCGACACCGCCGTGGCGAAGTTCCTGTCGGACCGGCTGACGTTCCGCAAGTCGCTGGTGCCGACGCTCAACCAGCGCAGCTCCGACCTGGACGCCGTCCGTACCTGGTGCGGCACCCAGCACTTCACCAACGGGGGGAAGTCGAAGTGACCCGCCGGCTCCGGGCGGCCGCGCTGCTGCCGGCGGCCGCACTGGCCGTCGCCGTGCTCGGCGGCTGCGCCCACCATGGCACCACCACCGACGGCTCGGGCAACGCCTCGCCGTCGGCGCCGTCGGCCTCGGACCTCGCCCACATGAAGAAGCTCGTGGACGACGCCGACTCGGCGGCCTCGGCCGCGGACAAGGACGCGTCGGCCGACAAGTGACCGGTCGGGCCCGGCGGCGCCACCGCCGGGCCCCCGCGCGCTACTTGGCGTCCGCGTAGCACTCCACGGCGTGCGTCTGCAGCGGGATCGGGACGGGCGTCGGGCCGAACACCAGGCGGCGGGCCTCCTCGCCCGCCGCCGTCACCGCCGCCTCCACGCGGGGCGCGAGGTCCAGCGGGGTGTGCACGATGACCTCGTCGTGCTGGAAGAACACCAGCCGCGGCGCCGGGCCGATCTCCGCCAGCCGCCGCCGCAGCGCCGCCAGCATGGCCAGCGCCCAGTCCGACGCACTGGCCTGGATCACGAAGTTGCGGGTGAAGCGCCCCCACGAGCGGGCCGCCCGGCGGTCCGGCGACGCGGCGTCGCCGGGGTCCGCACCGCCGTCGCCGCCCTCGCCCCCTTCGGCGAAGAAGCGTTCCGCCGACGGGGCGGGCGAGGTACGGCCCAGCTGCGACCTGACGATGCCGCCGGCCTCCCCGGTCCTGGCCGCCGACTCCACCAGCGCCAGCGCCGCGGGGAACCGGCGCCGCATCACCGCGAGCAACTGCCCCGCCTCGCCACTGGTCTGCCCGTACATCGCGGCCAGCAGGCCGATCTTGGCGCGCGGCCGGTCGCCGCCGAACGCGTCCTGCGCCAGGGCCGCGTAGAGATCGCCCGCGGCCGCGGCCCGCGCCAGACCCTTGTCGCCGGACATCGCGGCCAGCACCCGCGGCTCCAGCTGCCCGGCGTCCGCGACCACCAGGCGGTACCCGGGATCGGCGACGACGGCCGACCGCAGCAGCCGCGGGATCTGCAGCGCACCGCCGCCGCGGGTCGCCCACCGGCCGGACACCACTCCGCCGACCACGTACTCGGGACGGAAGCGGCCGCCGCGCACCCAGCTCTCCCGCCACGCCCAGCCGTGCGCCGCGTGGATCCGGGACAGCTCCTTGTAGCGCAGGAACAGCGCGGCGGCCGGATGGTCCACCGACCGCAGCTCGTACGACCGGGTCGAGTGCAGGGGGACGCCGACCCGGGCGAACGCCGGCAGCATCTGCGCGGGGGAGTCGGGGTTGACCGGGCGGCCCAGCAGTTCCTGCAGGCGCAACGTCATCTCGCCGAGCACCGCGGGCCGCGCGCCCGCGGCGGGCCGGGGCCCCAGCAGGCCGGTCAGCAGCTCGTCGTGCACGGCCGCGCTCCACGGCAGGCCCTCGCGCCCCATCTCGAGCGCGGCCAGCGCGCCCGCGGACTCCGCCGCGCACAGCAGCCGCATCCGCTCGGGGTGCGGGCCGTCGGCGATCCGGCGCAGTTGCGCGGCGTGCACCGCGACCAGTGCGTCCAGGAGGTCGGTGCCAGGCGGCAGATGGTGGCGGTCGGCGGCGAAGAGCACCGGCTGGTCGTCCGCCCCGGGCTCCGGCGCGTCGGGGGGTTCCGGCCGGTCGTGCAGGCGCGCCCAGGCGGCGCCCAGCGAGCGGGGCCGCCGGTGCCGGGCCTCCTGGCCGAGCAGCAGCGACTCCACGAGTTTCACGTCATGGCAGCGCGCGGGCCGCACCGCGGCGCGGTCCAGCAGCCACGGGTAGACCTCGTCGGTGGCCGCCCACACCCAGCGCGGGCGCTCCAGGGCCTCCCGCCGGGCCACCTCGGCCGCCAGATCGGGCACGCCCTGCACCGGGGAGGCCGGGCCGCCGTCCTCGGCGAGCACGCGCAGCCGGCCCCCGGACCCGACCGGGTCCGGGGCCACCGCGATCCGCACGCCACCGGCGACAGCTGTAGCCACCACGCGACAGTAACCGGCGGCACTGACAGCGGCCCCGGTGCCGACCGGGGCCGCGAGCAGCGGGGGAGGGCTGACCCTCGGTGCGAGGGGAGGACCTCAGGGCGCGGGGAGGAGGGTCACTCCCCGGTCTGCCCCTGGGCCTGGGCCTCGGCCACCGACTTGCGCACCTCGTCCATGTCGAGGGCGCGGGCCTGGGAGATCACGTCCTCCAGGGCCGGCTCGGGAAGGGCGCCCGGCTGCGCGAACACCGCGACATTGTCGCGGACGATCATCAGCGTCGGGATCGACTGGATCTGGAAGGCGGCCGCCAGCTCCGGCTGCGCCTCCGTGTCGACCTTGGCGAACACCAGGTCGCCGTGCTTCTCCGACGCCTTGTCGTACACCGGGGCGAACATCCGGCACGGGCCGCACCAGGCGGCCCAGAAGTCGATGAGGACGAAGTCGTTGGAGGAAACGACCTCGTCGAAGTTCTCCTTGGTCAGCTCCACAGTGCTCATGCCCCCCACAACGGGTGGGGGCGGCGGGAAATTCCTCCGGCACCGCCGGGGGAGTTCACTCGTCCGAGTGGTGCGGCGGGGGTCGGCATGGCGGGCCGCGGTTCCCCCTCGTTGATCAGCGCATGGCAGGTTCGAAGTGGGTCCGGCAAGAGGACATCGACGCACAGCAGCGGCGTGTGGCGCGGGGCGGAACGGTTCTGCAGAGCACCGACGCGCCCGTGTTCACCGCGCTGGCCGCCCAGTGGCGCTCCGCGGGCCGCATGGTGCCCGGGCAGGCGGACCGCGAGTGGGCCGAGCTCGTCGGCCGCATCCCGCGCGTCACCGGCCTGTGAGTCGCGGCTCCGCGCGCTGAGAGGGCGTCCGCGCCGCCGTGGGCTCCGCGCCGGCGTCGCGGCCGGCCCGCGGCCTCAGGGCAGTGGCTGCTCCGGCTTCGGCCCGTCGTAGGCGCCGACCGGGCGCATCCGCAGAGGCCGCTCCGCGTACTCCTCCAGGGCGTGCGCGATCCAGCCGGCGGTGCGGGCCACCGAGAACACGATCTCCCCGGCCTCGGACGGCATCCCGCAGGACAGCGACAGGGTCCCCAGGGCGAGGTCGACGTTGGGGTGCTGGGGGCTGTGCCGGGCCACGGTGGCCGCCACGTCCCGCGCGGCGGCCAGCGGCGCGGCCGCCTCCGGAACCTCCTCCAGCAGGCGGAACAGCAGCCGCGCCCGCGGATCGTCGCCCTGGTAGAGCCGGTGGCCGAGCCCGGGCACCCGCAGCCCCGCGCGCAGGTACTCGGCGACCACCGGACCCGCGGAACCGCGCTCCACGACCTCGGCCAGCATCCGGTGGACGAGGCCGCTGACCTGCCCGTGCAGCGGGCCGTCCAGCGCGCCCAGTCCCGCGGACACCACGGCGTAGGGGTGCGCGCGGGCCGAGGCGGCGACCCTCGCGGCGAGCGTGGAGGCGGCCAGGTCATGGTCGATGAGCAGGGCCAGGGCGGCGTCCGTGACGCGCAGCGACGCGTCGTCGGCGGGGCGCGCGGTCAGCCGTGACCACAGCCGCAGCGCGATCGGGCCCGAGCCGCGCTGGGCCGGCCCGGCCGGCGGCAGCGCGTCCACGAGCGTGGGGATGAGGCTGCGGGCCGAGCCCAGCACGGCGCCCTCGGCGAGGTCGAAACGCAGCGGGTCCGCCGCGGCGGCGGCGATGGCCGCGACCCGCAGCCGGTCCATCAGCCCGCAGTCGGCCGGCAGCGCGGCGGCCGCCCGCCTGGCGGCGGCCAGCGGCTGCGGCGGCGCCTCGAAGCGGACGCCGCGCCGCAGCAGGCCCGTCCACAGCCACTCGGCGACCTCCTCGAAGGAGTACGCCGCGGCCAGTTCCGTCGCGTCCACCCCGCGGAAGTAGTACCGGTCGCCGGCGATCAGCGTGATCCCGGTGCGGACGCGGCCTATGCCGGCGTCGGCCGCGGGCGACGCCTCGGTCCCGGAGGCGGGCCGGCCGCGGCGGGCGAGCGCGGCGACCTCCGCGGGGTCGAAGGTGCTGCCGCGGCCGCCCTGGACGCGGCGGCTGCCGAGCAGGCCGCGGCTCACATAGGCGTAGAGGGTCTCGGGCTTGACGCCGAGCCGCCGTGCGGCCTCCCGCGTGCTGATCCGGCCGTCGTCGCCGGTACCGGGCGCTGCGTCCTCTGCCATGGGCCTCACCGTATCCGGATCCGGGGCCGCCTCCGGCGGTGGCCCGGCGGGCCCCGCGGCGCGTGCCGAAACGTGACTGTACAGGCGTTCAATCAACCCATCAATCAATGTTGACATCAACTCAATCAATGATGGACAGTCAAGTCAACACCAAGGAGGAAACGATGCCGACCACCGAGCGCACCGCCCCCGTCGACGTACCCCGCGGCCTGAAGGGCGTGATCGTCACCGAGACGACCCTCGGCGACGTCAGGGGCGCCGAGGGCTTCTACCACTACCGCCAGTTCTCCGCCGTCGAGCTGGCCGACAGCCGCACCTTCGAGGACGTCTGGCACCTGATGGTCCGCGGCTCGCTGCCGGGCGCCGCCGAGCGCGCGGCGTTCACCGCGGAGACCGCGGCGCTGCGGCACCTCCCCGACGGCGTGCGGGCGGCCCTCCCGGCCATCGCCCGCGCCGGCGCGGCGTCCGGGCCGCTCGCCGGACTGCGCACGGCGCTCTCGCTGCTGGGCGCCGCGGCCGGATTCCGGCCGGTCTACGACATCGACGCCGACCGGCGGCGCGCCGACGCGCTGGCCGCCTGCGCCGCGGTCCCCACCCTCATCACCGCGCTCTACCGGCTCGAGCAGGGCCTGGAGCCCGTCGAGCCCCGCGACGACCTGGCCCACGCGGCCAACTACCTCTACATGCTCACCGGGCACGAGCCCGACGCCCGCGCGGCCCGGGCCGTCGAGCGGTACCTCATCTCCACCGTCGACCACGGCTTCAACGCGTCCACCTTCACCGCGCGGGTGATCGCCTCCACCGGCGCGGACCTCGCGGCCTGCCTGGTGGGCGCCCTCGGCGCGCTCTCCGGCCCGCTCCACGGCGGCGCGCCCAGCCGCGCCCTGGACACCCTCGACGCGATCGGCACCCCCGACCGGATCGACGGGTGGCTGCGCGAGCACATCCTCGCCGGGGACCGGATCATGGGCTTCGGCCACCCCGTCTACACCACGGAGGACCCCCGCTCGCGGATGCTCAAGGCGATCGCCCGGGAGTTCGGCGGCGACCTCGTGGACTTCGCGGTCCAGGTCGAGGAGCGCGCGGAGACGGTGCTGGCCGAGCTCAAGCCCGGGCGGAACCTCCACATCAACGTGGAGTTCTTCGCCGGCGTCGTCATGGAACTGTGCGGGTTGCCGCGGGCGATGTTCACGCCGACGTTCGCGGCGGCGAGGGTCGTGGGGTGGAGCGCGAACGTCCTGGAGCAGGCGGAGGACAGCAAGATCATCCGGCCGGCCGCGCGGTACGTGGGACCGTCCCCGGCGGTGCCGGTGCCGGCGCTCTGAGTTTTTTCCGGGCGCTGGGTGCGGGTTTCGCTCCGTTCGGCCAATGGGGTGCCGCGCGCTGCGCGCTGCCGTCTGCCGGTCTCGTTGTGGCTGGTCGCGCTGGGGGCACCTCCCGGCCGAAGGCTGGGGGACCCCGCGCCCCTGCGGCCTCCGGGGTGCCCCGCGCTGCGCGCTGCCGTCTGCCGGTCTCGTTTCGGCTGGTCGCGCTGGGGGCACCTCCCGGCCGAAGGCTGGGGGACCTCGCGCCCCTGGCGGTGCAGGTTCGTGGGTGGGGTCAGGGGCCACTCCGGGAGTGTCTCCTCGACCTTTGCATGGCGGCTTTTTCCGAAGAGGTGGGCCGGGGCCTTGCAAAGCTCTGCGGGGACACACCCGGATCGTCCCCCTCCGGCCCGTCCCCGTCTACGGGAGGACATTGGCCGTGCCCCAAGTCCCCCGCCGCACGGTGGGTGAGCGGGAGGGGGTGGGGAGGAAGTGCTCCCCCGCAGAGAAATGTGCGCGGCCCCCGGGTGCCGATACGTACGAACCCGTATGCACATTTCCGAGGAGACGCTTCCGGAGCGCCCCCGACCCCACGGACAAAGGGCACGCATATCAGGGGCGCGAGGAACTGCGCGAACAACCACGGTGAACCGTGCGACGGCAACGGCGGCCCGGGGGCACCCCGGAAGCCGAGCACCCACCGGCCGGTGGACAACGAGCAAGCCCCGGGCGCACCCCGGAAGCCGACCCAGCAAGCCCCGGGGGCACCCCGTTGGCCGGTGGACGGCCGACAAGCCCCGGGGGCACCCCGTAGGCCGAACCCAGCAAGCCCCGGGGGCACCCCGTTGGCCAGGGGGTGGTGACGGCATACCGACCAGTCGGTAGTGTGGGACGGGAGAAGCTACCCGCGGGTAGCAGGGACGGCCCGTCACTGAAGGAGCGAGCGTGCGCGCAATCCAGATCACCGAGTTCGGCGGCCCCGAGGTGCTGCGCGTCGCGGAGCTGCCCGAGCCGGTGGCGGGTCCCGGCCAGGTGCTGGTGGACGTCCGCCGCGCGGGAGTGAACTACGCGGACACGCACACCGTCGAGGACAGCTACCTGTCGCGGTCGAGCCTGCCGATGGTGCCGGGCGCGGAGGTCGCCGGCCGGACCGGCGACGGCCGGCGGATCGTCGCGCTGACGGACAACGGCGGGTACGCCGAACGCGCCGTCGTGCACGAGGCGATGGCGCACGACGTGCCCGAGGGCGTCAGCGACGAGCAGGCGCTGGCCCTCGTCGTGCAGGGCGTCACCGCGTGGCACCTGCTGCGCACGTCCGCGCGGCTCGCCGAGGGCGAGAGCGTCGTGGTGCACGCGGCGGCCGGCGGGACGGGGTCGCTGGCCGTGCAGCTGGCCCGGCGTTTCGGGGCCGGACGGGTGATCGCCACGGCCTCGTCGAAGGAGAAGCGCGACCTGGCGCTGGAGCTGGGCGCGGACGTGGCCGTCGACGCCGCGCCCGAGGGGCTCAAGGAGCGGCTGGTCGAGGCGAACGGCGGACGCAAGGTCGACGTGGTGCTGGAGATGACCGGCGGTCCGGTCTTCGACGCCTCGCTGGCGGCCCTCGCGCCGTTCGGCCGGCTCGTGACGTACGGGATGGCCTCCCGGGTGCCGGCCACCGCGGTGCGGGCCGAGGCGCTGATGGGCCGGTCCAGGGCCGTGGTCGGCTTCTGGCTGGCGCACTGCCTGGGCCGTCCGGGGATGTACCGGGAGCCGCTGGCCGAGCTGCTCGCGCTGACCGCGGACGGCTCCCTGAAGCCGCAGGTCGGCGCCGTGTACCCGTTGGAGGAGGCGGCGCGCGCCCATGCGGATCTGCGCGCCAGGCGTACGGTGGGAAAGCTCGCCCTGGACACCACCCGTTGAGCGGAACCGCCCGGGCCGTCCCGGTCGTTGCATCGTTGGGTAGTAAGCAGGCATAAGCACCACCACCGCACCGCCAACCAACGGAGCACACCCCGGCCGCCCCCCGCGACCCGTGCCCCGCACGCATCGGGAGGGGCCATGAACCGGAACCGCTTCGCTCCCGACCGGGGACTGACGACACGGATGGTCGTCACGATGTTCCTGATCGGACTCCTGTACGTCGTCTTCGTGGGCGCGCTGCTCGCCCTGCTGCGGGGCGCATGGCCGACGATCCTGGTCATCGCCGGGCTGCTGTTCGTCGCGCAGTTCTGGTTCAGCGACCGCATCGCCGCGTTCAGCATGGGCGCCCGCGAGGTCACTCCCGAGCAGGCGCCCGAGCTGCACGGCGTGGTCGACCGGGTGTGCGCGCTCGCCGACCTGCCCAAGCCGAAGGTCGCCATCGCCGACTCCGACGTGCCGAACGCGTTCGCCACGGGCCGCAACCAGAAGAACACCGTGGTGTGCGCGACCACCGGGCTGCTGCGCCGCCTGGAGCCCGACGAGCTGGAAGGCGTGATCGCGCACGAGCTGTCCCACGTCGCCCACAAGGACGTGGCCGTGATGACGATCGCGTCCTTCCTGGGCATCCTCGCCGGGGTGATCACCCGCATCGGCCTGTGGGGCGGCTTCCGCCGCGGCGGCCGCGACGCCAACACCGCGATGATCGCGATCCTCGTGCCGCTGGTGAGCGCGGTGGTCTACGCGATCAGCTTCCTGCTCACCCGGATGCTCTCGCGCTACCGCGAGCTGTCCGCGGACCGCAGCGCCGCGCTGCTCACCGGCCGCCCCTCCGCGCTGGCCTCGGCGCTCACCAAGGTCAGCGGCCAGATCGCTCGTATCCCGACGGAGGACCTGCGGGCCTCCCAGCCGTTCAACGCGTTCTACTTCGCGCCCGCCCTCAGCTCCGGGGCGTCGCTGTCGAAGCTGCTGTCCACGCACCCCACGCTGGAGGCCCGACTGGAGCAGCTCAGCCAGATCACCCGCGAACTGGACCGCCGCTGATGGGCCTCCTCGACGTGCTGCTCGGCCGCACCAAGCCGGTGCGGCCCGACCTGGACCAGCTGTTCGGGCTCAGCTCGGCGGCCATCACGCTGCAGGCCGCGAGCGAACTGCGGCCCACCGGGCGGGGGTCGGTGTGCTTCGCCGCCGTCGAGGGCGGCGCCTTCGCGGAGATCCAGCAGGAGCTGCACACCCTGCTGGCCACCGAGACCAGCAGCGACTCCTACGGCTACACATGGCTGCTCTCCCGGCACGACCCCGAGGACATGACGGGGCTGGTCACGGACCTGCACGCGATCAACTCCACGCTCGAGCAGCACGGGTTCGGCCCGCAGTTGCTCTGCTCCCTCGTCGGCTTCGCCAACCCCGCGGGCGGCCCCTCCCTGGCCCTGGTCTACCTGTACAAGCGCGGCAGCTTCTACCCGGTCTGCCAGCTGCCCGGCGAGCAGAAGCGGGACAACGCGCGGGAGTTGGAGATCGCCGCGCTCCTGGGGAACGACCTGCGGATCGAATCCGACCACGCCCGCTGGTTCCCGGTCTGGGGTGCGCCGGGCATGGCGGAGTGAGCGCGCGGGCGCGCGGGACGGGCACCGGGGGGACCGGACGGGGCCCTCACGTGCGATCCGGTCCGGCCGCGGCGGCGGTACGCGGCCTCCCGTGCTTAGAGTGGGGATGATCGGTGACGATCTCCCGTGATGGAGGAAGCGCATGACCGTGTACGACCCCGCCGACGTCAAGGTCAGTCCGACCAGTTGGGTGTCCGAGCAGGCCCGCCGCTACGAGGAGTCGGACGGCACCGAAGCCACCGACATGAACGGCTCCCCGTGCCTGCTGCTCGACTACCTCGGCCGCAAGAGCGGCCAGTGGCTGCGGACCGTGCTGATCTACGGCCGGGACGGCGACGACTACCTGATCGTCGCGTCCAAGGGCGGTGCTCCTGAGCACCCCCTGTGGTACCTGAGCCTGCGCGACAACCCCGACGTGCACGTGCGCGTCGGGCGCGAGCGGTTCGCCGCACGTGCCGAGGTGCTGTCGGCGGAGGACAAGGCGCGGGTGTGGCCGCACCTGCTGGACGTGTACGCGCCCTATGCGGACTACCAGAAGGGCACCGACCGGGACATCCCGGTGCTCCGGCTCCGCCGGGTCTGACGGCACGCGACAGGTCGGGCGCCCCTCGGTGAGGGGCGCCCGCGACGTCTCCCGCGCCGCCGCGTCCGCGGCCCCGTGCCCGCGGTCGCGCTCCGGCGCGGCGTCACCGCGCGGCGCGTCCTGCCCTCGCCGCGGTCACCGCGGTGAGCACCGCCAGCGACAGTTCCAGGGCCGTCAGGAACGCCAGGCCCAGGCCGAGGGCGTGCGGGTAGCCGCGGCCGGCGCCGTCGCCCGCCGCCCCGTAGAACACGATGCCGATCAGGGCGATGCCGAGGGCGCCGCTGATCTGCTGGATGGTGGCCACCAGCCCGGACGCCGAGCCGACCAGCTCCGCGGGGACGTCGCCGAGCGCGCTGTGCGTGAGCGGGGCGATCACCATGCCCATCCCGACGCCGTCCACGAACAGGCCCGGTGTCAGCTCCCACAGGGTGCCCGTGGTGCCGGACGTCTGCACCGCGGCCCACAGGAGGCCCAGGCCCGCGGCCATCAGCAGGGCGCCGGCCGGCACCGTGCGGCTGCCGAGGCGGGCGGCGATCGTGTGCGCCGCCGTCGACGTCAGCAGGTAGCCCGCGCCGATCGACAGGAACACCGTGCCCGACGCGAGCGCGTCCAGCCCGCGGCCGGCCTGCAGGTACAGCGCCAGGACGAGGAAGAACGAGCCCTGTCCCGCCCAGAACACCAGCTGCGCGAGCGCCCCCAGCGAGAAGCCCCGCAGCCGGAACAGGCGCGTGTCGAGCACGGGGTCCCCGCCCGCCGCGCCCCGCCGGCGCTGGTGCGCCACGAAGGCGGTGCCCAGCGCCGCGGAGCCGGCCAGGCACATCCAGGTCCACACCGGCCAGCCGAGCGCCCGGCCCTGGATCAGCGGCAGGACGAGGGCGACCACGGACGCGGTCGACAGGGCCACGCCGACCGGGTCGAGCCGCGGCCGCCGCGGCGCACGCGACTCGCCGAGCGCCCGCGGCGCCAGGGCCAGCGCGGCCAGGCCGATCGGCAGGTTGATCAGAAAGCAGGCCCGCCAGCCGAGCCCGAGGAGGTCGGCCCTGATCAGAAGGCCGCCGATGAGCTGCCCGAACACCGCGCCGACGCCCATCGTCATGCCGTACATGCCGAACGCGCGGGCCTGGGCCCGGCCGGTGTACCCGGTCTGCAGGATCGCCAGCACCTGCGGGCCCATCAGGGCGGCGCTCAGCCCCTGCAGCACCCGGGCGGCCACCAGGGTGCCCGGAGTCGGGGCGAACCCGCAGGCTGCGGAGGTGGCGGTGAACAGGGCGAGCCCGAGGGAGAACATCCGCCGGCGCCCGAAGATGTCGCCGAGCCGGCCGGCGGTGACCAGCCCGGTGGCGACGGCGAGGCCGAAGCCCGCCACCACCCACTGGACGGCCGCGGTCCCGGCGCGCAGGTCGCCCTGGAGCGCGGGGATGGCCACGTTGACGATGAAGACGTCGAGGGCGGTCATGAACGTCGCGGCGAGCAGGACCAGCAGGCCCAGGCCGGACCGGCCGGCGGCCGGGGCCGGCCGGTCCTGCGCCGCGGGCGGGGATGCGGTGGTGGAGGCCGAAGCCATGGCGAACTCCTGTCACGGAACGGGAAGCCGGGAAGCCGGGGCGCCGGACCGCACGGGCAGGCCGGGGGAGGGCAGCCGGAGCGGCAGGGGCGGCGGGGGAGCGGGGGGAATGGGGCGGGCGCCCCGCGCACCAGGCGGGCGCGGGGCCGCCGACCGGGCCGGTCAGCCGTTCGCCGGGACCTTGTCCAGGAAGCCGAGGACGCTGTGGATCCGCCCGTCCTCGCCCGTGACCGCGACGTCGAAGCCGACGACCAGCGGCTCGCCGCCGGCCGGCCCCAGTTCCCAGGTGAACCGGGTGATGTGGTGGTGGGTGTCGACCGGGCCGAGGGTGAAGACCAGGCCCGCGAACTGGGCCTGCACCGCCGCGACGACCGCGTCCAGCGCGTCGGGCCCGGTCACGTCGGCCAGCGGGTCGGTGTAGCGGGCGCCGTCGGCGAAGACCTCGCCGATCAGCGCGCGGCGGGCGGCCGGGTCGGTCGCGTTCCACGCGGCGATGTAGCGCTCGGCCAGGTACTGGAGGTCGCTCATGACGGTTTCTCCCTGCGGTCACCGGCGCCGGGTTGCGCCGTGTTCTTGCAGGTCAAGACGGTACGGAGCGGCGACGGACACGGAATCCGTCAGCATTAGGCAGTGCTGTGGTCATCAGCGGCGGCCGCATCGGTCACCGCGGCGCGGCAACCGGCCGCCCCATCCGTCGACGGGCCCGGGCGATCCCGGGGGACCGGTCAGCGGTGCAGGTCGAGGCGTGCCTTCAGCGCGTCCAGCGCCGCCGCCAGGCGCGGCGAGCCGCAGTGCCGCGACAGGCCGGCGGCCTCCCGGCCGAGCGACCGGGCGCCCTCCAGGTCGCCCGTCATCGCGCGGGCGAGCGCGGCCCGCGCCGCGTACAGGCTGCGGTCGCGGACGAACTCGACGTCCTGCATGGCCAGCGCCTGCTCCAGCAGCGGCCGCGCCTCGTACGCCTGGCCCAGGTCGAGCAGCGACTGCCCGGCCTGCGCGGCGAGTTCGGCGTCGTCCAGCCAGTACAGCCACGCCGGTCCCGGGTCCGCCTCCGCGGCATCCAGCTGCCGCTCGGCCTCGGCCACCGCCCGGCGGAAGGCGCCCGGCGCCCCCATCGCCGCGTGGGCGCGGCCCAGCCGGCTGGCGGCCAGGGCCCGCACCGCGGGCGGCGTACCGCCCGCCGACCGCACGCCGGCCTCGGCGGCGGCGACCGCGTCCTGCGGCCGGCCCGCGATCACCGACTGGAGCGAGAGACCTCCCCACAGGGCGACGGCCAGCGCACGGTCCCCGGCGCTGTGCGCCAGCCGCAGGCCGGTCAGGTAGTGACGTTGGGCCGCGCCGTGCCGGCCCGTGTCGGTGGCCGCCCAGCCGCCGAGCTGGGCCAGGTCCGCGGCGACCCGCAGCAACCGCCGCTGGGCCGCCGCGCCGTGCACGTCCCGCCCCAACAGCCCCGACACCAGCCGCAGATCGGCCTCCACGCGGTGGCGCACCGCGGCCCCGCCGAGCCGGTCGTCGAGCCGGCGCAGGCCGAGCACGCCTGCCTCCAGCCAGTCGAGGACCGGGCCGTCGACGAACGGCGGCGCGTCGAACTCCGCGCCGGGGCCGGGCGACTGAGCAGGCACCCGCTCGGAGAGCGGTCCCGCGGGCGCGGGCGGGGAGGCGCACCCCTCGGTCTCCGCACCGTCCCAGTCGGCGATAGCGTCCCGCAGCGCCTGGCCGTCGGCGATGGGATAGCCGCGCGGGTCGCCGCTGCCGTCGTCCACGAGCGCCACGAGCGCGGTGCGGCTCCCCTGGACCGTCCAGGGCAGGCCGTCCGGCATCCCGCCGTGAGCGGGCAGCCAGCGCGGCCACGGCCGCTCCTCGAGGTCCTTGGCCGCCACGCCCAGCGCGCGGGCCAGCGCCCGCTGGCTGTCCGCCTCCGGGACGACGCCCCAGTGCTCCCAGCGCCACACCTTCTCGCGGCGGGCCGCCATCGGCACGCCGAGGGCCCGCGCGTGCTCGGCGACGACCCGCGCCAGGTCCTGGTAACTCCAGCCGTGGCGGCGCCGGACGTAGGCCAGAGGGTGCGTGGAGCCGGCGGAGTCGTCGCGCGCCACGTTTCTGCCGTCCATGTCCCCGGATCCCCCACTGCCGTGCACCAGCCCTGCCGCGATCAGGGTCTCGATATCAGGATTGCCGCTCCCGGCGCCAGCCGGGCGCCCGCTTTGCGTGCCGATCCCCGACCCAAACCCCTGTAACCCTAAGGGACTACAGCGAGACAACAGGACTGACCTTGTTGCGGACAGCCGCCTACCGGTTGGCTGTTCGCGATCACTGGACGTAACGCCGCGCCGTGGAGGGCTGCCCGCGGATGACCCCACCGCCGCCACCCTTCCGCTTCACGCGGGGCAAAGACGACGTGGCCTTCGACCCTGCCTTCGGGGACGACGAACTCATCACCGCCCGTGCCGCCTTGGCGCAGGGGCGGTGGACCGACGTTCGCGCGCTCCTCGCGCGGACCGGTACCGACTGGGACCTGCGAGGGCACCGGATGGTTGTGCTCGGCGAGGGCAAGTCCGCCTCCGTCTGGGCCCAGGAATGGCAGTTGGCCGAGCCGGAGAGCCCCGACGCGGCCGCGCTGACCGCCTGCGCCGCGGTGTTCCGCGCCGCGGCCGGCAAGCAGAGCGCGGACGTGGCACGAGAAGCGTGCATGCGGGCGGCCCGGATGGCGCCCAGCGACCCGACGCCGTGGCTGTGCCTGCTGATCCTGGCCCGCCGCACCGGCACCGACGACGAGCAGGTGCGGGCCTTCGACCAGGTGCGCGGCCGGCACCGCGGTCACCACCACGGCCACCACCTGATGACGCAGTGCCTGGCGGAGCGTCAGAAGACCGACGGGGACGATCCGTTCCACGAGGTCTACGAGTTCGCCGAGTGGGCGGCGGGCGAGGCCGGCGCGGGATCGCCGCTGGCCGTGCTGCCGCTGGTCGCCCTGATCGAGCGGTACCGCGTCCTGGCGGTCGAGGGCGCGCTGCCCTCCGACCCCTCGGGGCTTCCCTACTGGACCAGTTCGCGCGCCAGGACCAGCGTGCGGGCCGGGTTCGGCTGGTGGCTGGAGTGGCAGGGCGGCAGCAGCCATCCACGGCTGGCGCTCGACCTGAACTACCTGGCCTTCGGCAAGTTCCACTCCGGGGACACCGTCGAGGCCGCCGCCCTCTTCAACCGGATCGGCTCGCAGGTCACCCGCGTCCCCTGGACGTACCCCGACCGCGACCCCAAGAAGGCGTTCCGGGCCGCGCGCAACTACGCGCTCGGCTTCGGTTCTTCATGACACCCGACACCTGCATCATCTCCTGGGAAGGACCGCAGCCATGCTGACGGGGAGTTCGAACGAGATCAGCACGTTCAAGGGGGAGCAACGCGCGCTGCGCGCCAACCGCATCGGGGCCCCGGCCCTCCTGCTCTCCGTCCTGGCCGCCACCGCCCCCCTGATGGTGGTCGCCGGTGTCATCCCGACCACGTTCGGCACCATGGGCATCGTCGGCGTGCCCCTGCTGTTCGTGATCGTCGGCGCCGTGCTGGCCCTGTTCAGTTTCGGCTACGCCGAGATGAGCCGGCACGTGCACAACGCCGGTGCGCTGTACGCGTACATCTCCCGCGGCCTGGGCGGCACGGCCGGCGCCGGCGCCTCCTACGTGGCGCTGTTCGCGTACAGCATCATGCAGATCGGCACCTACGGGATCTTCGGCTTCGAGATCTCCGGGCAGATATTCCAGCACTGGCACCACAACGTCGACTGGTGGATCCCGGCGCTCGCCGGCGTCGTCCTCACCGCGGTGTTCGGTGCGCTGAAGATCGACCTCAACGCCCGGACGCTGGGCGTGCTGCTGCTCATCGAGACGGTGCTGACGCTGGTCTTCGACTTCAGCTTCGTCACCGACCCGGGCCCGCAGGGCGTGTCCCTGCACGCGTTCGACCCGGGCACGCTCAGCGGCGCCGGCCTCGGCACCGCCCTGTGCTTCGTGATCGCCGGCTTCGTCGGCTTCGAACAGGCCCCGGTCTACGCCGAGGAGACCAGCGACCCGCAGCGCGTCGTGTCCAAGGTGATGTTCCTGGCGATCGGCTTCGCCACGGTCTTCTTCGCGTTCAGCTCCTGGGCGATCACCGTGGCGACCGGTCCCTCGCACGTGGTGGGCCAGTCGCAGCAGCAGTCCGCGAACCTCATCTTCGCCCTGAACCAGGACCGGTTGGGCAACGGGTTCACCGACCTGCTGAACGTCTTCTTCATCACCGGCATCTTCGCCTCGATGCTGAGCTTCCACAACGTGGTCGCCCGGTACGCGTTCGCGATGGGCCGTGACGGCCTGCTGCCGTCCGCGGTCGGCCGCACCTCCAAGACCAGCGGCGCGCCGGCGGTCGGCTCCTTCCTGCAGTCGGCCGTGTCGCTGATCGTCGTCGTGGGCTTCGCCGTCACCGACAACGGGCACTTCGACAAGCAGATGGGGCCGGACCCGACGGCGCCGGTGCTGCGCCTGTTCACCTGGGCCGGCAACGTCGGCGCGCTCGGCGTGGTGCTGCTGATGGCCACCGCGGCGGTGGCGGTCATCGTGTTCTTCGTCAAGCGCGGTGCCGCCGGGGTGCAGGCGTGGCGGCTGGTGACCTCCGGGCTCGCCGCGGTCGCCCTGATGGTGATCTTCGTGTACTCCGTCAAGGACTTCGCGGTCCTGCTCGGCGCCAACCCCGGTCACGGCCTGCGCTGGGTCCTGCCCGGCATCATCGCGCTGGCCGCGGTGATCGGCCTCGTCGTCGGCCTGGTGCTGCACTCCAGGAAGCCCGAGGTGCACGCCAGGATCGGGCAGGGCAACGAGGCGTTCCAGCTGCAGAAGGCCGCGGACGCGGCGGACGCCGCCCGCGCCGGGGACGCCACGGCCTGACCGCCCGCACCGCACGACGGCCCGCCTCCGCCCGTCCGGGCGGGGAGCGGGCCGTCCGGCATTTCCCCCGGGGCGTGGTGCGGGCGCGGCTTCGGCGGCGGCCGGCCGCCGGCCGGCCGGGGTGGTCGGTGGCGTGCCCGGTCCACCGGCCGGTGGCGGGTTGCCCGCGCGGTTCCTCGCGCCCTGAGGGGCTGGTGTGGCTGGTCGAGTGACGGCGCCCCGCGGCGGGGCCGGAGTGCGGCGTTCCAGGGGCAGGCGTGAGGGGCGCGGGGAGACCGCGGTGGAGCTGAGCGAGCGCTCAGTCAGCTCTTGCCAAAACTGGAACACGTTCCTACGATCCATGATGTGACCTCAGACGCGGCGAAGCACGAGGGCGGGGCCGGGCCGCTCGACGGAGTGCGGGTCGTCGAGCTGGCGGGCATCGGCCCCGGGCCGTTCGCCGCCATGGTGCTGGCCGACCTCGGCGCCGACGTCGTCCGCGTCGACCGGCCCGGCGGCCCGGGCCTCGGCGTGGACCCCGCCGTCGACCTGACCAACCGCAACAAGCGGTCCGTCGTGGTCGACCTCAAGGACGACGCGGGCCGCGCCGCCGTCCTGGACCTCGCCGCCCGCGCCGACGTCCTCATCGAGGGCTACCGCCCCGGCGTGGCCGAGCGGCTCGGCGTCGGCCCCGACGCGTGCCTGGCCCGCAACCCCCGTCTGGTCTACGGGCGGATGACCGGCTGGGGCCAGGACGGCCCCCTCGCGGCCACCGCGGGCCACGACATCGGCTACATCGCCGTCACCGGCGCCCTCGACCTCACCGGACCGGCCGCGGGACCGCCCGCCGCCCCCGCGAACCTCCTCGGCGACTACGCGGGCGGCTCGCTCTACCTGGTCACCGGCGTCCTCGCGGCCCTGCACCACGCCCGTGCGCACGGCCGCGGCCAGGTCGTCGACGCCGCGATCGTCGACGGCACCGCCCACCTCACCACGATGATCCACGCGCTGCGCGCGGCCGGCGCCTGGCAGGACCGCCGCGAGGGCAACCTGCTCGACGGCGGCGCCCCGTTCTACGGCGTGTACGCCACCTCCGACGGCGCCCACATGGCCGTCGGCGCGCTGGAGCAGCGCTTCTACGACTCCTTCGCCGCGCTGCTGGGCCTCGCCCCGGACGAGGCCGCGCTGCGCGCCGACCCGGCCCGCTGGCCCGAGCTGCGCGCGGCCGTCGCCGCCCGGTTCCGCACCCGCACCCGCGAGGAGTGGACGGCCGTGTTCGACGGCACCGACGCCTGCGTCTCCCCGGTCCTCACCCTCGGCGAGGCACCCGACCACCCCCACCTGGCGGCCCGCGGCACGTTCACCGAGGACGCCGGGATCGTGCAGCCCGCACCCGCTCCCAGGTTCAGCGCCACGCCCACCGCGGTGCGGCGCCCGCCGGCCCGTCCTGGCGCGCACACCGCGGATGTCGCAGCAGACTGGGACGTACCCGCGCTCGCCACCGACTGACCGCCCGCCCCCACCCTCACCGAAAGGCACGACGTTGAGCACCGACGCCTACGTCTACGACGCCGTACGCACCCCGCGCGGGCGCGGAAAGGCGAACGGGTCGCTGCACGCGACCAAGCCGATCGACCTCGTCGTCGGCCTCATCCACGAGCTCCGCCGCCGCTTCCCCGGCCTGGACCCCGCCGCGATCGACGACATCGTGCTCGGCGTCGTCAGCCCGATCGGCGACCAGGGCTCGGACATCGCGCGGATCGCCGCCGTCGCGGCCGGACTGCCCGACACCGTCGCCGGCGTGCAGGAGAACCGCTTCTGTGCCTCCGGCCTCGAGGCCGTCAACCTCGCCGCGGCCAAGATCCGCTCCGGCTGGGAGGACCTGGTCCTGGCCGGCGGCGTGGAGTCCATGTCGCGTGTCGCCATGGGCTCCGACGGCGGCGCCTGGGCGATGGACCCGATGACGTCCTTCCAGGTCGGCTTCGTGCCGCAGGGCATCGGCGCCGACCTGATCGCCACCCTCGGCGGCTGGACGCGGCACGACGTCGACGCGTACGCCTCGCTCTCCCAGGAGCGCGCCGCCGAGGCGTGGAAGGACGGCCGGTTCGCCCGCTCGGTGGTCCCGGTCCTGGACCGCAACGGCCTGACCGTCCTCGACCACGACGAGCACATGCGGCCCGGCACCACGCCCGACTCGCTCGCCAAGCTCAAGCCGTCCTTCGCCGACATCGGCGACCTCGGCGGCTTCGACGCGGTCGCGCTGCAGAAGTACCACTGGGTGGAGAGGATCGACCACGTCCACCACGCCGGCAACTCCTCCGGCATCGTGGACGGCGCTGCCCTGGTGGCCGTCGGCAGCCGCGAGGTCGGCGAGCGCTACGGCATGACCCCGCGGGCCCGGATCGTCTCCGCCGCGGTCTCCGGCTCCGAGCCGACCATCATGCTCACCGGCCCCGCGCCCGCCTCCCGCAAGGCCCTGGCCAAGGCCGGGCTGACCATCGACGACATCGACCTCATCGAGATGAACGAGGCGTTCGCCGCGGTCGTGCTGCGGTTCGCCTCCGACATGGGCGTCAGCATCGACAAGGTCAACGTCAACGGCGGCGCCATCGCCCTCGGCCACCCCCTGGGCGCGACCGGGGCCATGCTGATCGGCACCCTCGTCGACGAACTGGAGCGCCGCGACCTGCGGTACGGACTCGCCACCCTCTGCGTCGGCGGCGGCATGGGCGTCGCCACCGTCGTCGAACGCATCTGACCCCGCCACCCTGGAGCCCACCGACATGAGCGAGT
The DNA here is from genome assembly GCF_900110255.1 of Actinacidiphila rubida. GTDB lineage: Bacteria > Actinomycetota > Actinomycetes > Streptomycetales > Streptomycetaceae > Actinacidiphila > Actinacidiphila rubida. Next base: position 53,048 of record NZ_FODD01000011.1, on the reverse strand, counting down.
CCACCACCATCCGCTGGGAGCAGGACGGCGACGGCATCGTCACCCTCGTCCTCGACGACCCGAACCAGTCCGCCAACACCATGAACGCGGCGTTCGCCGACTCCCTCGACGCGGTCCTGGACCGCCTGGAGGCCGAGGTCGAGCAGGTCCGCGGCGTCATCATCACCTCGGCGAAGAAGACCTTCTTCGCCGGCGGCGACCTGCGCGACCTGATCCGCGCCACGCCCGAGACCGCCGAGCAGGTGTACTCCGGCTCGCTGCGCATCAAGCGCCGGCTGCGCCGCTTGGAGACCCTCGGCCGTCCCGTCGTCGCCGCGATCAACGGCGCGGCGCTGGGCGGCGGTTACGAGATCGCGCTGGCCTGCCACCACCGCGTCGCCCTCGACGCGCCCGGCAGCAAGATCGGCCTGCCCGAGGTGACCCTCGGCCTGCTGCCCGGCGGCGGAGGCGTGGTGCGCACCGTGCGGCTGCTGGGCATCGCCGACGCGCTGCTGAAGGTGCTGCTGCAGGGCCGCCAGTACACCCCGGACCGGGCCCTGGCGGCGGGCCTGATCCACGAGGTCGTCGCCGACCGCGAGGCCATGACGGCCGCCGCCCGCGCCTTCATCGAGGCCAACCCGGACGCCCGGCAGCCCTGGGACGTGCCGGGCTACAAGATCCCCGGTGGCACGCCCAAGAGCCCGGCGTTCGCCGCGAACCTGCCGGCGTTCCCCGCGAACCTCGCCAAGCAGCTGGCCGGCGCCCCGTACCCGGCGCCGCGCAGCATCCTCGCCGCGGCCGTCGAGGGCTCGCAGGTCGACATCGACAACGCGGCGGTCATCGAGGCCCGTTACTTCACGGAGCTGGCCTGCGGCCCGATCTCGAAGAACATGACGCAGGCGTTCTTCTTCGACATGCAGGCCGTCAACTCCGGTGCCAGCCGCCCCAAGGACGTGCCCGCCCGGCAGGTCGCGAAGGTCGCGGTGCTGGGCGCCGGCATGATGGGCGCCGGCATCGCCTACTCGTGCGCCCGGGCCGGGATCGACGTGGTCCTCAAGGACGTCTCGCAGGAGGCCGCGGAGCGCGGCAAGGCGTACTCGGCGGGGCTGCTGGACAAGGCGCTCGCCAAGGGCCGCACCACGCCGGAGAAGCGCGACGCGCTGCTGGCCCGGATCACGCCGACCGCCGACCCGGCCGACCTGGCAGGCTGCGACGCCGTGATCGAGGCGGTGTTCGAGGACGCCGCGCTCAAGCACAAGGTCTTCCAGGAGATCCAGGACGTCGTGGCTCCGGACGCGCTGCTGTGCTCCAACACCTCGACGCTGCCGATCGGCCTGCTCGCCGAAGGCGTGGAGCGCCAGGCCGACTTCGTGGGGCTGCACTTCTTCTCGCCGGTGGACCGCATGCCGCTCGTGGAGATCATCCGCGGCGAGCGCACCGGTGACGAGGCGCTGGCCCGCGCCTTCGACCTGGTCCGGCAGATCCGCAAGACCCCGATCGTCGTCAACGACTCGCGCGGCTTCTTCACCTCGCGGGTGATCGGCCACTTCATCAACGAGGGTGTCGCGATGGTCGGCGAGGGCCTGCCCGCGGCGTCCGTCGAGCAGGCCGCGGCCCAGGCCGGCTATCCCGCGAAGGTGCTGTCGCTGCTGGACGAGCTGACGCTCACCCTGCCGCGCAAGATCCGCCGCGAGGCGCGGGCGGCCGTCGAGACGGCCGGCGGGACCTGGCAGGAGCACCCGGCGGAGCGGGTGATCGACCGCATGGTCGACGAGTTCGAGCGCCCCGGCCGCAGCGGCGGCGCCGGCTTCTACGACTACGAGGACGGCCGCAGGACCGTGCTGTGGCCCGGCCTCGCCGAGCACTTCGCCAAGCCCGGCGCTCAGATCCCGTTCCGCGACATGCGGGAGCGGATGCTGTTCGCCGAGTCGCTGGACACCGTCCGGCTGCTGGAGGAGGGCGTCCTCACCTCGGTCGCCGACGCCAACATCGGCTCGGTGCTGGGCATCGGCTTCCCCGCCTGGACCGGCGGCGTCCTCCAGTACATCAACGGCTACGAGGGCGGCGTCGCCGGATTCACCGCCCGCGCCCGCGAGTTGGCGACGGCCTACGGCGAGCGGTTCAACCCGCCCGCGCTGCTGGTCGAGAAGGCCGAGCGCGGCGAGCGCTTCACCGACACGCCGGCCTCCTGAGGCACGTCTGCCGGAAGCACGTCTTCCCGAGGCACGGCGCAGGACCGCGGAGTGCGGGCCGGCGGGACACCCCCGAAGGCCCGCACTCCGTTTTCCGTCTCCGTGACGTGGTGTCAGGTTCACGGAATGTTCATGGGTGACCTCGATGGGTGACGTTCCTCACAGGCGGCCGCGCGCCCGGTTGCCCGATGAGGCCGCTACGTCCCTTTCCTGTGGCTGGACATGACAGAGCGTCAACCCCTTGACTGCACCAGCAATCGTCATGATCGCCCTGGGGAGGGGTTGTGCGAGGGGTTGTACGGGGGACGGGACGTCCCATGTCCAGACGCCGCAGTGCGGCGGTGGGGGCGGCCACGGGGCTGGCACTGCTGGTCGGTGCCGCGGGGCCGGTGACGGGCGCGGCGGCGGTCACGCCGGCCGGTGCGCGGGCGACGACGCAGGCCGCGCCGGGGAAGGACGCCACGAAGCCGGCCGCCGCCACGTCGGCGGTGACCGAGGACGTGGCCGCCGCGCAGGCTGCCCGCACGGGCAGGAGGACCGAGGTCACCTCGCTGCGCGGGGAGGCCACCGAGACCTACGCGCTGCCGGGCGGTCACCTGGAGACCGTCGAGCACCTGCGTCCGGTGCGGACCCGGGTCGACGGCCGCTGGGAGGACATCGACACCGCGCTGGTCAAGCGCGCCGACGGCACGGTGGGACCCCGCGTGGCGTCCCTCGACGTCAGCCTGTCGGCGGGTGGCGGCACTCCGCTCATCACGCTGCGCCGCGCGGGCCGGACGCTGAGCCTGTCGTGGCCCGGAACACTGCCGGCGCCCGTGCTCGACGGCAGCACCGCGACGTACCCGGGCGTGCTGCCCGGAGTCGACCTCCAGGTGCGCGCCGAGGCGGACAGCGTCTCCGAGGTGCTGGTGGTCAGGACCGCCGCCGCCGCGGCCGACCCGAGGCTCACCCGGCTCCAACTGGGCATGAAGGCGGCCGGGCTGACGGTCCGCCCGACCGCCGACGGCGGCCTGGCCGCCGTCGACGCCGGCGCGGGCGGCACCGTCTTCGAGGCGCCGAAGCCGCTGATGTGGGACTCCGGAAGCAGCACCGCCGGCGCCGCGGCCGCGCCGGACACGCGGACGGCGAACGGCGGTCCGGCCGTCAGGGGCGGCGCCGCCGATCCCGCCGCCGACCCGGCCGCGGGGCCCGCCGACGACTCCCGGACCGCGCCGATCGGCGTGTCCGTGCCCGCCGGCGGCCACCACCTCCTGCTGACCCCGGACCAGGGCCTGCTCAAGAGCGCCCACTACCCGGTGTTCATCGACCCCCAGTGGTCCTCGCCCAAGGCCACCAGCTGGACGATGGTCTCCCGCTACTGGGCGTCGTCCCCGCAGTGGAAGTTCAACGGCGAGTCCGACGCGGGCGTCGGCTACTGCTCGGGCGACACGCGCTGCGCCCCCGAGGATCTCAAGCGGCTGTTCTTCTCGGTGCCCACCGCGGCCTTCTCCGGCAAGGACATCCTCAGCGCCACGTTCGTGGCCCACGAGACGCACTCCTACAGCTGCTCCGCCCGCGACGTCGAGCTCTGGCGCACCAAGGGCATCAACTCCTCGACCACCTGGAACACCCAGCTCGCCTCCGGCTTCTGGATCGACAAGCTGAAGACGGTCAGCGCCGCGCACGGCTACGACAGCTCGTGCGCCGCCGGCGACATCGAGTTCTGGGCCGACCGCGCCGTCCAGCAGGCCGCGGCGGCGGGCTGGTCCACCACCACCTTCGGCATCCGGGCCAGCGACGAGGGCGATGCCTACAGCTGGAAGCGGTTCTCCGACGACGCGTACCTGCGGGTGGAGTACAACCGGCCGCCGAAGCAGATCGCCATGTCGCAGCTGACGATGGACCCCGGCGGCGCCTGCGTGAGCTCCTCCACGCCCAAGCGGGTCCGCATCCTGCCGCGGCTGATCGCCAACAACGTCACCGACCCCGACGGCGACAACGTCCGCGTGCAGTTCGGGGCCAGCTGGGACACCGGTGACGGCAAGGGCTTCGTCCTGCGCTGGAGTTCGAGCCTGCTGGCGGCGAAGAAGTCCGGCTCCGACTTCAGCGTCACCATGCCGTCGACCATCCCGAAGAACAGGATGATCGGCTGGTACGCCCGCTCCTACGACGGGGCGGAGTACTCGCCCTGGTCGTACGACGGGGCCGCGGTGACCTGCGCCATGGTCTACGACACGTCCGTGCCGGACGGCCCGGCCGTCACCTCGGGCCAGTTCCCGAAGTCCGACCCCGACAACCCGGACGACCCCTGGGTCGACGGCGTGGGCCGCTACGGCACGTTCACCCTGGACTCCACCGCCACGGACGTCGTGAAGTACTGGTACGGCGTCAACGGCGACCCCACCAGCGCCCACAGCGTGACCACCACGTCCGGCGGCGCGGTGAGCTTCAAGGTGATGCCGACCAAGCCCGGCGTCAACAAGATCACCGCGCAGGCCTTCGACGCGGCCGGCAACGGCAGCCAGATCACCACGTACCAGTTCCGGGTGCGGGCCGGGCAGCCCGAACGGCTGACCCTGCCGCTCGACGAACCCGCGGGCTCCACCACGGTCAGCGGCAGCGGCGGTGACTGGAGCGCCGACCTGCACGGCGACGCCGCCACCGCCGGCGACGGCACCAGCGGCGACCGGTGGCTGCACCTGGACGGCACCGGCGACTACGCGTCCACCGACTCGCCGGTGACCAACACCGCGAAGAGCTTCTCCGTGTCGGTGTGGGCGCGCCTGCCCGGAACCGAGCCCACCCACCCGATGGAGGCCCTGTCGGAGAACGGCGCCTACTCCAGCGGGTTCCAGCTCTACTACTCCTCGGCCAGCCACGGCTGGGTCTTCGCCCGCTTCGCCTCCGACAGCTCCACCGGCAGCGGCTTCACGATCGCCGCGCAGCCGGCCTGCCCGGCCGGCGACACCGCCTGCGCGACCGCCCGCGTCAGCGACTGGACGCACGTCACCGGCGTGTTCGACAACCCGTCCGGGCTCATCAAGCTGTACGTGAACGGCGCCCTGGTGGCCAGCACGCCGTTCACCACCCCGTGGGACGCCCGCGGCCAGACCCTGATCGGCGCCTCGGCGCAGAACGGCACGCTGGGCAGCTTCTTCGCCGGCGACCTCAACGACGCCGAGATGTACGACTACCAGCTCACCGACGCCGAGGTCGGGCAGCTGGCCGTCCACCACCCGATCACCACGGTCGGGCGCCCCGCCAAGGTGGTGTGGTCCTTCGACGACCCGAACGCCGGGGGCAGCGACCCGAACGCCGCCACCACGGTGGCCGGCCGCGCCCAGCAGGTCGACCTGTCCGTGCACGGCTCCGCCGTGCTCGGCGGCGACGGCGTGGAGAGGACCGCGCTGAACTTCGACGGCGTCGACGACTACGCGCAGACCACGCAGCCCCTCCTGGACGACTACCAGAGCTTCACGGTGTCCCTGTGGGCGCGCGCCGCCAACGAGGACCGCACCGCGGTCGCCGTCCACCAGGCCGGCGTGGCCAACCGCGGCTTCGAGATCTACCACAACGCGACCGGCTGGGTCTTCCAGCGGGCGACCGCCGACACCGCCGACGCCACCCTGGCCCGCGCCCAGCAGAACGCCTGCCCGGGGGGCCAGCCGACCTGTGCCGCCGCCCATCTGGGCCAGTGGACCCACGTGGTCGCCGTCTACGACATCGACGTGGCCCTGATGCGCCTCTACGTCGACGGCGTGGAGGTGGCCAGCACGCCGTTCACCACCCCGTGGCTCGCCACCGGCGTGCTCACCCTCGGCGCGTCCAACTACCCGTCGGGGCTGGCCAACCGCTTCAAGGGCGACCTGGACGACGTGCGGTTCTACGACCGCGCGCTGTCCCCCGACGAGATCGTCACCCTGCTCAACCAGCACCCGGTGGTCAAGGGCCGCTGGCAGCTCGAGTCGGCCGCCGGCACCCCGGCGGCCTCGCCCGACGCCTCCACCGGCAACCGGCCGCTGACCCTGGCCAACGGTGCCGCGGTCGGCGCCGACGGCTGGGTGGACACGGGCGCGCTCGATCTGGACGGCGTCGACGACTACGCGGCCACCTCCAGCGTGCCGATCGACACCAGCCGCAGCTTCACCGTCAGCGCCTGGGCGCTGGCCGGCGCGGGGCGGCCCGCCGCCACCGAGGCGGTCCTCAGCCAGGAGGGCGCGGTCAACAGCGCCTTCACCGTCCGCTACGTGCCCAGCGCCACCTCGCCCAGCACCTCCGGGCGATGGCAGATCGTGATGCCCGACTCCGACACCGCGTCGGCCTCGGACGCCACGGCCGACAACGTCCTCTACGACGACTACGGCTCCGGCGGCTGGAACCACCTGGCGCTGGTCTACGACGCCTTCGCTGGCCAGATGCGGCTGTACGTCAACGGCGAACTGCAGCAGACCGTGTGCACGGACACCGACGGCGACGGCACGCCGGACGACCCCGCCTGCACCGACCTCGTCTCCTGGGCGTCGAACACGATCGGCTTCAACGCCACGAAGACGCTGCAGCTCGGCCGGGCCAAGGACGGCGGCACCTGGGGTCAGTACTGGTCCGGGTCGATCGACGACGTGTGGGCCTTCCAGGGCGTGCTGACCCAGAGCCAGATCCAGCAACTGGCGTCCGGCACGGCCGGCCTGCCGACGGCGGTACCCGCGGACAGCTGAGGGTCCGCGACGAGGGCGTCCCCGACCCGGGACGCCCTCGTCCCGCGGAACGGGCGCGCCGTGGCCCCCGCGTGCGCTCCCGCTCCGCCGCCCCTTCCTTCCCCCTCACCTCACTTCACTTCACTTCCTTCTCCGCACCTTTCTCCTCAGCCTTCTCCGCACCCTTCTCCTTCTTCTTCCGTGCGCTGCCCCGGAGTGGGTCGACGCTGCCCGCCCGCGGGCCGACAAGGAGCGAACGACATGACGCAGATGAGACGGGGCCGGCCACGGCCCTGGCACGGCGGGCTGCGCCGCCGCGTGGCGATGGTGGCGTCGGCGGTGCTGCTGGGCGCGCTGCTGCCGGCGGGTGTCGCCGAGGCACTCGACCCGTCCGCGCAACGGCCGCAGGTGACCGAGGCCGACCGGCCGGTCGCGGGCCACCCCGTCAAGGGGACCCCGCGGCCCTCCGCCGCCCCGGTGACCGGCCCCAAGGGCGGCCCCGCGGCCGCCTGGCCGACCGCCGGATCGGCCTCGGGCACGGTACCCGCGGCCGGCGCGCGGACCGCGCTGCACGGCCTGCCGATGGCGCTGCGCGCCCCGGCCCGCACGGGAGCCGCCGCCCGGACGGCGCCCGCCGCTTCCGCCGCCGCCTCCGCCGTCGGATCGGCCCAGGTGACCGTGCAGAGCCGGTCCGCGGCTCAGCGGGCCGGCGTCGACGGCATGCTGTTCACCGCCCGGCGCGCCGACGCCCGGGCTACCGCCGGCCGGGTCGGCCTCGAAGTGGACTACGGCGGCTACGCGCAGGGCTACGGCGGCGACTACGGCGCCCGGCTGCGCCTCGTACGGCTGCCGGCGTGCGCGCTGACGACACCCGGCGTCGCGTCCTGCCGGGTGCAGACCCCGGTCGCCGCCGTCAACGACAGCGCCCACCAGCGGCTGACGGCCGCCGCCGTGCCGCTCCCGGCCGCCGCCGCCCCGTCGGCCCTGTCGAGCGCCGCCGCCCCGCAGGCCACCGTGCTCGCCGTGACCGCGGGGGCCTCCAGCGACGCCGGCGACTACCAGGCCACCTCCCTGTCCCCGTCGGCGAGCTGGCAGACCAACCTCAACTCCGGCTCGTACACGTGGTCCTACGACATGTCGGTGCCGCCGGTGCCCGGCGGCCTCGCCCCGCAGGTGGGCCTGACGTACGACTCCGGCCAGATCGACGGCCGCACCTCCGACACCAACAACCAGGCGTCCTGGGCCGGCGACGGCTTCGACCTGTGGCCCGGCTACATCGAGCGCAGCTACAAGTCCTGCGCCGACGACGGGGTCGCGGCCGACGCCGACGGCGTCAAGCCCGGTGACGAGTGCTGGGGCTACGACAACGCCACCCTCAGCCTCAACGGCAAGGGCGGCCAGCTCGTCCCGGCCGGCACCAACGTCTGGAAACTGAAGAACGACGACGGCACCCGCGTCGAGCACCTCAACGGCTCGGCGTCCGACGTGCGCGACAACGGCGACAACGACCAGGAGTACTGGCGGGTCACCACGACCGACGGCACCCAGTACTACTTCGGCTACAACAAGCTCCCCGGGTGGGCGAGCGGCAACGAGACGACCGACTCCACCTGGACGGTCCCGGTGTTCGGCAACGACACCGGCGAGCCGTGCCACGACACGACGTTCGCCTCCTCGTGGTGCCAGCAGGCCTACCGGTGGAACCTCGACTACGTCGTGAACACCCACGGGGACGCCGTCGCCTACTACTACGACAAGGAGACCAACTACTACGGCCGCGACCTCAAGGCGAGCGACGGCACCGCCTACACCCGCGGCGGCTCCCTCGACCGCATCGAGTACGGGCTGCGCAGCTCCACGGTGTACACCGCCAAGCCGCTGGCCAAGGTGACGTTCGGCTCCTCCGAGCGGTGCCTCCCGCAGAGCGGTGTCACCTGCGCCGCCGACACCATCGGCAGCCAGTCCTTCTCCTGGTACGACACCCCCTGGGACGAGAACTGCGACCAGGGCAAGGACTGCACCTCCCTGTCACCCACGTTCTGGACGCGCAAGCGCCTGACGTCGGTCACCACGTCGGTGCTCAACTCCTCGGGCACGTACTCCGACGTCGACAGCTGGGCCCTGGACCACTCGTGGGGCATGGCCGACATCGACTACCAGCTGCTGCTGAACTCCGTGCAGCACACCGGCAAGTCGGCGACTCCCTCGATCAGCCTGCCCAAGGTGCAGTTCTCCTACGAGCAGGACGCCAACCGGCTGGACAAGGACGGCGACGGCACCGCGCCCTTCATCAAGGACCGGCTGCACACCGTCATCGACGAGTCCAACGGCCAGACCGACGTCAACTACAGCGCGCCGGACTGCGACTGGAACCACCTGCCCACACCGGAGACCAACACCACGCGCTGCTTCCCGCAGTACAGCGTCGCCTCCGGTGACGCCAACCCGTCGCTCCAGTGGTTCAACAAGTACGTCGTCACCTCGGTGACGCAGACCGACCGCACCAACTCCTCGCCGGACATGGTCACGACGTACGACTACCTCGGGGACGCCGCCTGGCACTACGCGGACGACGACGGGCTGACCAAGGAGAAGTACAAGACCTGGTCGCAGTGGCGCGGCTACCGCCAGGTGCGGGTGGACACCGGCGACACCACGGCCATGGCCTCGCAGACCGACCACTGGTTCCTGCGCGGCATGAACGGCGACCGCCTCAACGGCTCCGGCGGCACCAAGACCGTCACCCTGGACAACGGGGAGGGCGCCACGCTCTCCGACTGGGAGGCGCTCGCCGGCTTCGAGTACCGGACCGAGGCCTACTCCGCGCCCGGCGGCAGCATCCTGTCCAAGACCGTCAACCACGGCTGGTTCCACCAGAGCGCGAGCGAGACGCACAGCTGGGGCACCGTCACCGCGAACGTCAGCGGGACCGACCGGACCGACACCTACACCTCCCTCGACGACGGCGCCGGCGCCAAGTGGCGGCAGACCACCGTCAAGAACACGATGGAGAACACCGCCGGCCGCATCACCCAGACCGAGGACCTGGGGCAGACCGACCTCGGCGGTGACGACCACTGCACCCGCACCACGTTCGCGGAGAACACCGCCGAGAACCTGCTGACGCTGCCCGCCCGGGTCGAGACCGTCGCCGTCGACTGCTCGACCACGCCGGACCGCAGGACGCAGGTGATCTCCGACGTCCGGACCGCGTACGACGGCACGAGCTACACCGCCTCGCCCACCAAGGGCGACGCCCTCTACAGCGCCACGCTGAAGTCGCACGACGGCACCACGGGCACCTACCTGGAGTCCGGCGCCACCTACGACCAGTACGGCCGGCAGCTCACCGCGACCGACCTGACGGCCAACGTCACCGCGACCAACACCGGTACGCCGGCCCGCACTCCGCGGACCGACGGCCTGACCAGCACCACCGCGTACACGCCCACCACCGGCATCCCCACCGGGATGACGCTCACCACGCCACCGCTGGTGAAGGGCACGCCCTCCACCGCGATGACCACCACCACGACGCTGGAGCCGCTGCGCGGCCTGCAGACCTCCGTGTCGGACACCAACAGCCACCACACCGACTCCACCTACGACGCGCTCGGCCGGACGCTGAAGACCTGGCTGGCCGACCGCTCGGCCAACCACGCGCAGACGCCCAACTACGAGTACACGTACACCATCACGCCGGACTCCCCGATGGCGGTGGCGACGCGGACCGTCGACAACGACGGCAGCCAGGACACGTCGTACACCCTCTACGACGGCTTCCTGCGGCCCCGCCAGGTGCAGACGCCCGGAACCGGCGGGGGCATGCTCGCCGCGGACACCTTCTACGACGGACGCGGCCTGGTGGCCAAGGAGTTCGCGCCCTACTTCGTGCAGACCGCGCCCTCGCCGGTGCTGTCCGGCGTGGACAAGGCACTGTCGGTCGAGACCCAGACCTGGCACACCTACGACGGCCTGGGCCGCGAGACGCTGCTCAAGCACGTGGCCGGCAACGGCGACGGCGGGCAGGTGCTCGACACCACGACCACCGTCTACGGCGGCGACCGCACCACGGTGATCCCGCCCACCGGCGGCACCACCACCACGACCCTCACCGACGCGCGCGGCCAGCAGTCCGCGGTGTGGCAGTACCGGACCGCCCTGCCGACCGGGACGCCCGACAAGACCCTGTACACGTACACCCCTTCGGGCAAGCCGTACACCGTCACCGACGCGGACGGCAACACGTGGTCGTACACCTACGACCAACTCGGCCGGATGACGCGGAGCTCGGACCCCGACAAGGGTGTCACCACGATCGCCTACGACGACCGTGACCGGGTTCTCACCAGCACCGACTCCCGGGCGAGCGGCAACACGCTGGCCTTCGTCTACGACACCCTCGGCCGGCAGCTGGAGGAGCACTCCGGCTCCACCACCGGCCCGATGCTGGCCAGTTGGGCCTACGACGGGGTGGCCGGCGCCAAGGGGCAGCTCAGCTCGTCCACCCGCTACGACAGCGGCAACCAGTACACGACCACGGTCAACGCCTATGACGCCCTGTACCGGGTGACGCGGTCGACCACCGTCATCCCGGCGGCCGAGGGCGCGCTGGCCGGCAGCTACCAGCAGAACACCAGGTACAACCCGGACGGCACCGTCATCGGCACCAGCTTCCCGGCCGAGGGCTCGCTGCCCGCCGAGTCGATGGTGACGACGTACGACGCCCAGCACCGGCCGGTCGCCGTCTCGGGCACCGGCACCTACCTCACCGGCGTCAGCTACTCCGACACCGGCAAGCCGGAGCAGTACGAGCTGGGCACCACCGGCGGCGACAAGTCCTGGGTCACCGACACCTACGAGTGGGGCACCCAGCGGCTGCAGACCTCCCGGGTCGACCGGTACGGCATCGCGGGCGTCGACCGCTACACCACCTACGGCTACGACCAGGAGGGCAACGTCCTCTCGGTGTCGGACACCTCGCGTGACGGCACCGACAACCAGTGCTTCAGCTACGACGGCCTGCAGCGGCTGACGGAGGCCTGGGCGCAGGGCACCACGACCTGCGCGGCCACCCCGTCGGCGGGCGTGCTCGGCGGCCCGGCGCCGTACTGGCAGTCCTTCACCTACAAGCCGTCAGGCCTGCGGGACACCGAGACCGACCACGACCCCGGCGGCAACACCGCCTCGGACGTCGGCAAGACGTACCACTACCCGGCCCCCGGCCAGCCGCGGGCCCACACCCTGACCGGCGTGGACACCACCGGACCCGGTGGCGCCACCGCGAAGGACAGCTACGTCTACGACGAGATCGGCGACACCACCACCCGTGACGTCGGCGGCGACTCGCAGTCGCTGAAGTGGGACGCCGAAGGACACCTGCAGTCGGTCACCGGCACGTCCGGCACCACCTCCTACCTCTACGACACCCACGGCAACCGGCTGATCCAGCGGGCGCCCGGCGCCACCACGCTCTACCTGGGCAGCGCCGAGATCACCCTGCCCACGGGCGCGGCCAAGCCCAAGGCCACCCGGTACTACGACCTGACGGGCGGCATCCAGGCGGTCCGGACCGACGACAACAAGGTCTCCTTCGTCGTCCCGGACCACCAGGGCACCGGCCAACTCGCCATCGACGGCTCCACGCTGGCACTGCAGCAACGGCGGACCACGCCGTTCGGCTCGGTGCGCGGCACCGCGCCCACGGCATGGCCGGGCGACAAGGGCTTCGTCGGCGGCACCGACGACGCCACCGGCCTGACCCACCTGGGGGCCCGCGAGTACGACCCGGAGACCGGCCGGTTCCTCAGCGTCGACCCCGTGCTCGACACCACCGACCCGCAGTCCCTCACGGGCTACGCCTACTCCGACAACAACCCGGTGCGGTTCTCCGACCCGGCGGGCACCGAGATCGGCTCCAAGCCGAACTCCTGCCAGTACGACCTGAAGTACTGCGACAAGAAGACGCAGAAGGCCGTCGGCTACGACCCCAAGACCGGTACCGCGACCCCGCCCCCACCCCCGGCGCCCACCCCGGCCCAGGTGCAGAAGGCGTGGATCAAGAAGATGACCCCCAGCACCAGGAAGGAGGGCAAGCTCCTCTCGTGGTGGTCCGGGTTCACCGGCCTCAACACCACGGGCCCGTACTGGGATCCGCAGATCGACGGCAAGGGCGCGGGACACCTGTGCTTCGGCCTGCTCGGCTGCAGCAAGGCGATGGACTACCTCCAGTCCCATCCCGGAAAGGTCGACAAGGCCAAGGAGATCGCGGCCACCTACTGCGTCGACCACCTGCACGAGTGCGAGAACGACGCGCGGGGCTACCAGATCGGCCAGGATCTGTGGGGCTCGGTCACCGACATCATCCTCGCGCGTGAGGGCATGAAGGGCCGGACGGCCGGCGAGACGGTGTGCAGCTTCACCGGCACCACCAAGGTGCTGCTCGCGGACGGCACGACCAAGCGGATCAGGGACGTCACCACCGCCGACCGGGTCGCCGCCGGCGACACGCAGGACGACTCCGGCCGGCACGCCCGGGCCGTCGTCGGGACGACCGTCCACCGCGACGACGACCTGCTCGACGTCGCGGTACGCGGGCCCGACGGCGTGATCACCACCCTGCACACCACGCAGGGCCACCCGTTCTGGGACGCCACCAGGAACAGCTGGGTGTCCGCGGGCGACCTGCTCCCCGGCCACCTGCTCGACACGCCGACCGGACAGCACGCCACGGTGGCCGGACTGAAGCCGGTGAGCGGCGCAGCCGACATGTACAACCTCACCGTCGACGGGCTGCACACCTACTACGTGCTGACCGGCACGACGCCGGTGCTCGTCCACAACGACGGCGGCTACCAGGTGCCGGACGACTTCATCATCGCCCGCGGCGGCACCAAGCCGATGCCGGGACCGGGCGAGACGTTCTCCGGCAACATGGGCTCCGACGAGCTGGAGGCGGGCGGGGGCCTGCCGCACGGACAGATCCGGGTCACCACCGCCGGAGCCATCCGCGCGGCCGGCGGTACGGTGGACTACCTGCCGGAGCCCGTCGCGGACGGAAGCGCCATCAACTACAACCACGTCGACGTCACGATGGGCGACGCCGACCCGTTCAGCGAGCTCCAGCCCAACCCGGTGCCCAAGGCCATGCGGCTGTCGCCGGAAGCACTCGGAGGGCCGCGATGCTGACAGCGGTGCCCTGCCGCGGGAGAGGCGAGCCACGATGAGGAGCAGAACGGTGCCCTGGGGGCCGGACGACACGGTCCCCGGGCCCGTGGACGAGGTCTTCGCGACGGTCCGCACGGCGTTTCCCGACGTCGAGATCGCGCGCCTGGCCGTGACGCACGCCGCCGACGACGACAACCTCTGGTACTTCACCAGGCGGGAAGGCGCCGTGGAGGTGCAGATGGACTGTTTGCCGGGCGGTGCGGCACCGTTCCTGCTCGAGTCCGACACCGCCGCGCACCGGGCGCCCGACGTCGGGTCCGCCGTCGCCACGCTGACCGACTGGCTGCGCGGCGGCTGACCGCACCGGCCGGACCGCTGCCGTGTGTCCCCGGCCCCGCCCTCGGGCGGGCCGGGGACACACGCGTGTTCGGGGCGCACGGCGGGTACGGCGTCTACGCTGCCCTGATGCGCCTGCGCCTTCCCCGCCCGCCGCGGTCACGGTCATCGCGGAACCGCCTGCCGGTGTCGGTGCGGGCCGTGCCGCGCACGGCCGCCCTGCCCCGCGTCGCCCTGCCCGCCGCGCTGCTCGCCTGCTGCCTGTCGTGCACGGGTGGCGGCGGCGCGCCGCCGGCCGCCGCCGGTGCCCCGGGCGCCGGCGACCGGCTGTTCCCGCAGGCGGGCAACGGCGGGTACGACGTCACGCACTACGGGCTGGACCTGTCGTACGACCCCGCGACCGGGCGGCTGTCCGGCACCGCCGACGTCACGGCGACCGCCACCGAGCGGCTCGGCCGGTTCAACCTGGACCTGTCCGGGCTGACCGTCGGCTCGGTGGCCGTCGGCGGGCATCCCGCCGGCTTCTCCCGGTCCGGGGACGAGCTGACCGTGCGGCCGGCCGGCCCGCTCGCGCGCGGCGCGCAGTTCACCGCCACCGTCGCGTACGCGGGCGTGCCCCGCACCCTCACCGACCCGGACGGGTCGAAGGAGGGGTGGCTGCGCACCGACGACGGCGCCGTCGCCCTCGGCGAGCCCGTCGGCGCGATGGCGTGGTTCCCGTGCGACAACCACCCGTCGGACAAGGCCGCGTACGACCTGACGATGTCCGTGCCGGACGGTCTGACCGCGGTCTCCAACGGCGACCTGGCCGGCACCACGCACTCCGGCGGCCGTACGGCCTTCCACTGGCGGACCAGCCGGCCCATGGCCACCTACCTCGCCACCGTGGCCATCGGCCGCTTCACCGTGACGCGTTCGGCGCCCCCCGGCGGGCCGCCCCAGTACACGGCCGTCGACCCGCGCTCCGACGATCCCGGCACCGCGGCGTCGCTGCGCCGCATCCCGGAGATCCTGCGGTGGGAGAGCGGCCTGTTCGGGCCCTACCCGTTCGCGTCCGCCGGCGCGATCGTCGCTCATCTGGCACGCGGCCAGGGCGGATACGCGCTGGAGACGCAGAACCGGCCGTTCTTCCCGGGCGCCTCCGACCCGCCCGCCGTGCCGCTGAACACGCTGGTCCACGAGCTGTCGCACCAGTGGGTCGGGGACTCGGTGACCCCGCGGTCCTGGCAGGACATCTGGCTCAACGAGGGCTTCGCCACCTACACCGAGTGGCTGTGGGCCGCGCACGAGGGCGGCGACTCCGTCGACACCAGTGCGGCCGCGGCCTTCGACGACCCCGCCTCCTGGACGTTCCCGCCCGCGTCCCCGCCGACCGCCGCCGACCTCTTCGCCACCCCCGTCTACCGCCGCGGCGCCCTGGTCCTGTACGAACTGCGCCGCGCGCTGGGGGATGCCGAGTTCCTCCGCCTGCTCCGTGCCTGGCCCGCCCAGCACGCCTACGGCAATGCCTCCACCGCCGACTTCACCGCCTTCTGCGCCCACTTCACCGGCCGCGACCTGACCCCGCTCTTCCACACGTGGCTCTACGACGCCGCCAAGCCCGCCCATCTGTGAGGAATCGCAGCTGCGGCTGTCGGTGCCCTCGCCTACCGTGAGGGCATGGGGGAGATCGTCCATGTACGGGGTGACGCCACCGCACCGCAGGGCAAGGGCGTCAAGGTGATCGCGCACGTCTGCAACGACCTCGGGGGATGGGGCAAGGGCTTCGTGCTCGCGGTCTCCCGCCGATGGCCCGAGCCCGAGGCCGCGTACCGCCGGTGGCACCGCGAGCGGAACCGCAACGACTTCGGCCTGGGCGCGGCACAGTTCGTCCAGGTCGGCGAACGCCTGTGGGTCGCCAACATGGTCGGGCAGCGGGGCATGCGCACCGGCAGCAAAGGCGTCCCGGTGCGCTACCCGGCGATCGACACCGCACTCGGCCTGCTCGGCGACCGGGCGCTGGAGCTCGGCGCCTCCGTGCACATGCCGCGGATCGGCTGCGGGCTGGCCGGCGGCAGCTGGTCGCGCGTCGAGCCCCTGATCACCGCGCGGCTCGTCGAACGCGGCGTCGCCGTCACGGTCTACGACCACGACGGCTGAGCCGATGCCGGCCGCGAGCGGGCCGGTTCAGCGCAGCGGGGCGCCGACCTCGTGCATGTGGGTCAGGGCCTGACGGTAGGAGTCGAGCAGGCCGGTCTCGGTGTAGGGGACGCCGAGGCGGGCGCAGTGGGCGCGGACCAGCGGCTGGGCCAGGCGGAGATGGGGGCGGGGCAGGCTCGGCATCAGGTGGTGCTCGATCTGGTAGTTGAGGCCGCCGAGCATGAAGTCCGTCACCGGGTTGCCCCGGACGTTGCGCGAGGTGAGCACCTGGCGGCGCAGGTGGCCCCAGCGCGCGCCCTCCTCCGGCATGGCCATGCCCTTGTGGTTCGGCGCGAACGCGCAGCCGAGGTGCACGCCGAGGAGCGCGTGGTGCAGCAGCGCGAACACCAGCGCCTGCGCGGGCGACATGGCGGCCAGCAGCAGCGCGGTGTACCCGGCCAGGTGCGCCACCAGCAGGCCGCCCTCCACCAGCCGGTCCCGGCCGGTGAGCCGCCGCAGGTCCTGGAAGCTCGCCACCTTCAGGGCCAGGCCCTCCAGCGTGAGCATCGGGAAGAACAGCCCGGCCTGATGGCGTGTCAGCCACCGTGCGAACCCCTCGCGTTCCACCGCCTGCGCCCGCGTCCACACGAGCGCGCCCACCTCCACGTCCGGGTCCTTGCCGACGTGGTTGGGGTTGGCGTGGTGCCGGTTGTGCTTGTCGGTCCACCAGGCCGCCCCCATGCCCAGCAGCAGGTTGCCGTGGACGAGCGCCAGCACGCGGTTGGTGCGCCGGTCCGCCGCGATCTGCTGGTGGCCCGCGTCGTGCCCGAGGAAGCCGGAGCGTGCCGACAGCACCGCGGCCGGCAGCGCCAGCGCGAGGACCCACCACGACCCCGTGCCGCCGGCCAGCACCACGGCGGTCCACACCGCGCCCAGCGCCAGCGCGTTCACGGTGATCGTCGCGGCGTACCATCCGGTCCTGTGACGCAGCAGCCCGGCGTCCCTGACCTGCCGCAGCAGAGGGGCGAACTCGCTGCCCGCCTCCTGCCCGGGCGGGCCGGGCGGCGCGGGCGGCGGGGCCGCGGACGTGGCGGCGAGGGTGCTGCTGGCTGCGGGCATGGCTGCTCCAGGGACGGTCTCGGGGGTGGGGGCGCTGATCGTTCGTGGCGTCGAGGGGGCGGACCGGGGTCCGGACCGCTCCCTCGACGCTACGAACCGGCGCCCGCTCCCGGCCATGACGCCTCCACCCGGCCGGTGCGGGGGGCCACCGGCCGGAAAACCGGGGGAAAACCCCACCCGTCCTTTGCCACGATGGCCGCGTGACGATCCACGACCCGCGCGCGGCCGGCTGGACCGCGGGCGCCCACCCCGTGTCCGGCCCCGAGTCCGCCGCGCTGCTGCGCGCGTACTACACCGAGCTGATCGAGCGGTACTACGGCCGCCCGACGGACGACGAGGAGCTCGCGGCCGTCCTCGCCGAGGAGCCCAGCGACGATCTCACGCCGCCCACCGGCGAGTTCCTGGTCGCCCGGCGCGACGGGAGGCCCGGCGGGTGTGTCGGCGTGCGCGTCCTCGACGGGGCGACGAGCGAGCTGACGCGGATGTACGTGGCGCCGCCGGCGCGCGGACTCGGCGTGGCGGCCCTGCTGGTCGGCGCCGCGGAACGGGTCGCCCGCGAGGAGTTCGGCGCCGTCCGCATGCGGCTGGACACCCGCAAGGACCTGGTGGAGGCCCGGGCCCTGTACGCCCGCCTCGGCTACACCGAGATCGCGCCGTACAACGACAGCCCGTACGCCGACCACTGGTTCGAGAAGCCGCTGCGCTGATCCCCGGCCCGCGCCCGCCCCCGGGTGCCCGCTCCCCGCCCTCGGCCGGGGTGCCGCCGCGGCGGTCACGGGATTCCACGGCCACCGCCGTCTACGATGCAGGGACAGGCAAGCGGGCAGCGGATCTGAGGAGCGGAACCATCAGCGGCAACGTAACGGTCGAGGCCAGGATCGCCGGGGAACTCGGTGTGCGCGAGGGGCAGGTGCGGGCAGCCGTCGACCTGCTCGACGGCGGGGCGACCGTGCCGTTCATCGCCCGCTACCGCAAGGAGGCCACCGGCACCCTGGACGACGAGCAGCTGCGCACCCTGGAGGAGCGGCTGCGCTACCTGCGGGAGCTGGACGAGCGGCGTGCCGCCGTCCTGGAGTCCATCGAGTCCCAGGGCAAGCTGGACGACGCGCTCAGGGCGCAGATCGAGGCGGCCGACTCCAAGGCCCGACTGGAGGACATCTACCTGCCCTTCAAGCCCAAGCGGCGCACCAAGGCGCAGATCGCCAGGGAGGCCGGTCTCGAACCGCTGGCCGACGCGCTGCTCGGCGACCCGGGCCTGGACCCGCAGGCCACCGCCGGCCCGTACGTCGACGCCGACAAGGGCGTCGCGGACGCGGCGGCCGCCCTGGACGGCGCCCGCGCCATCCTCACCGAGCGGTTCTCCGAGGACGCCGACCTCGTCGGCGAGCTGCGTACCCGGATGTGGAGCCGCGGCCGGCTGCTGGCGAAGGTCCGGGAGGGCAAGGAGGAGAGCGGCGCGAAGTTCGCCGACTACTTCGACTTCGCCGAGCCGTTCACCAAGCTGCCGTCGCACCGCGTGCTGGCCATGCTGCGGGGCGAGAAGGAGGAGGTGCTCGACCTCACCCTCGAACCGGAGGAGCCCGCCGAGGGCCCCACCAGCTACGAGCGGCGCATCGCCCAGCAGTTCGGCATCTCCGTGTCCGGCGACCCCGGCCGCCCCGGCGAGCGCTGGCTGGCCGACACCGTCCGCTGGGCCTGGCGCACCCGCTTCCTGGTCCGCCTCGGCATCGACCTGCGCGTGCAGCTGCGGCAGGGGGCCGAGGACGAGGCCGTGCGGGTCTTCGCCGCCAACCTGCGCGACCTGCTGCTCGCCGCGCCCGCCGGCACCCGCGCCACCATGGGTCTCGACCCGGGCCTGCGCACCGGTGTGAAGGTCGCCGTGGTCGACGGCACCGGCAAGGTCGTGGCCACCGACACCATCTACCCGCACGCCCCGCGCAACCGGTGGGACGAGTCGCTCGCGACCCTGGCCCGGCTGGCCGCCGCGCACCGCGTGGACCTGATCGCGATCGGCAACGGCACCGCGTCCCGCGAGACCGACAAGCTCGCCGGTGACCTCATCAAGGCGCACCCCGACCTGAAGCTCACCAAGGCCGTGGTGTCCGAGGCCGGCGCGTCGGTGTACTCCGCGTCCGCCTACGCGTCGGCCGAACTGCCGGGCATGGACGTCTCGTTGCGCGGCGCGGTGTCCATCGCCCGCCGCCTCCAGGACCCGCTGGCCGAGCTGGTGAAGATCGACCCGCGCTCGATCGGCGTCGGCCAGTACCAGCACGACCTGTCCGAGGTGAAGCTGTCCCGCTCGCTGGACGCGGTCGTGGAGGACTGCGTGAACGGCGTGGGCGTCGACGTGAACACCGCGTCGGTGCCGCTGCTGCGCCGCGTGTCGGGCATCACCGAGGGCCTCGCCGCCAACATCGTGTCGCACCGCGACGCCAACGGCCCGTTCCGCACCCGCAAGGACCTCAAGGACGTCGCCAGGCTCGGCCCGAAGGCGTACGAGCAGTGCGCCGGCTTCCTGCGCATCCAGGGCGGCGACGACCCGCTGGACGCCTCCAGCGTGCACCCCGAGGCGTACCCGGTGGTGCGCCGGATCAGCAGCAGCGCGGGCACCGACATCCGCTCCCTGATCGGCAACGGCGCGGTGCTGCGCACCCTGAAGCCGCAGCAGTTCGTGGACGAGTCGTTCGGCCTGCCGACCGTCACCGACATCCTCGCCGAGCTGGAGAAGCCCGGCCGCGACCCGCGTCCCGCCTTCAAGACCGCGACCTTCAAGGAAGGCGTGGAGGAGATGAAGGACCTGCGGCCCGGGATGCTGCTGGAGGGCGTGGTCACCAACGTCGCCGCGTTCGGCGCGTTCGTGGACGTCGGCGTCCACCAGGACGGCCTGGTGCACGTCTCCGCGCTGTCCGACTCGTTCGTCTCCGACCCGCGTGACGTCGTCAAGCCCGGCGACATCGTGCGGGTGAAGGTGCTCGACGTCGACCTGCCGCGCAAGCGCATCTCGCTCACGCTGCGGCTCGACGACGAGGCGCGACCGGCCCGCGGCGACCAGCAGCGCGGCGGCGAGCGTCGCGGCAACCCGCCCCGGCAGGGCGGCAACCGCGGCGGCCAGGGCACCCAGGGCGCCAAGGGCACCCAGGGCGGGCAGGGGGGCCAGGGTGGCAACCGCGGCGGCCAGGGCGGCCGGCGCGGCGGTCAGGACCGGCCCGCCCCCGGCGGCGCGATGGCCGACGCGCTGCGGCGCGCGGGTCTGACCGGCGGAAAGTAGCCGTGGCGCGGGGCAGTTGGGGCGGCCGGTACGGTCCTGCCGCCCCAACCGCCCCGCGGTTCACCCCTGTTGACCGTGATCTGTCAGGCGCTAATCTCGCGGGATGCGCTCACTGACGCGGGCTTCCCGCCTCTCGTGGATATCCGTGGTCGCGGCGGTCCTCGCCGCACTCGCCGCCGTGCTCACCGCCCCCGCGGCCGCCCACGCGGCCGGAGGCGGTTCCGTTCGCAACGGCCTCAGCCAGCCTGTCTACTCCTACGCCGACGCGGTCCGCGAGGCGGTGTGGGTGGACACCGGGCTCGACGGCGACGGCGACGGCCGCACCGACCGTGTGGCCGTCGACATCGTCCGGCCCTCCGAGCCCGCCCGGCAGGGACGCCGGGTCCCCGTCATCATGGACGCGAGCCCGTACTACTCGTGCTGCGGCCGCGGCAACGAGAGCCAGCTGAAGACCTACGACGCCGCCGGGAACATCGTCCAGGCGCCGCTGTTCTACGACAACTACTTCGTCCCCCGCGGCTACGCCACCGTGCTCGTGGACCTCGCCGGCACCAACCGCTCCGACGGCTGCGTCGACGTCGGCGGACCGTCCGACGTCCAGTCCGCCAAGGCCGTCGTCGACTGGCTCAACGGACGCGCCCACGGCTACAGCGCCCGCTCCGGTGGCACCGCGGTCAAGGCCACCTGGGCCACCGGCGCGGTCGGCATGATCGGCAAGAGCTGGGACGGCACCATCGCCAACGGCGTCGCCGCCACCGGCGTGGCCGGCCTCAAGACCATCGTGCCGATCAGCGCCATCTCCTCCTGGTACGACTACTACTTCCACCAGGGCGCCCCGCTGCAGGACGGCCCCGAGTGGCTGTCCGACTACGTCGAGAGCGACAGCGCGCACGCCGACTGCGCCGCGGAACAGCAGAAGATCGCCGCCGGTTCGCCGCGCACCGGCGACTGGACGCCGTTCTGGACCGACCGGGACTACGTCAAGGACGCCGGCAAGGTGACGGCGAGCGTGTTCGCCGCCCAGGGCATGCAGGACCTGAACGTGCGCACCAAGCACTTCGGCCAATGGTGGACCGCCCTCGCGCAGCACGGCGTGGAACGCAAGGTGTGGCTGTCGCAGACCGGCCACGTCGACCCGTTCGACTACCGGCGCTCCGCGTGGGTGCCGACCCTGCAGCGCTGGTTCGACCACTACCTGCTCGGCGTGGACAACGGCATCCAGCGCGAGCCCATGGCCGACATCGAGCGCAGCGTCGACCACTGGACCACCGACCGCGTCTGGCCCCCGGCGGGCACCCGCACCAGCGACCTCTCCCTCGGCTCGACCGGCGTGAACGGCCTCGGCACGCTCGGCAAGGGCCACGCGACGGGCACCGAGTCGTTCACCGACGACCCGAACCTGTGGGAGGAGGACTGGGCCGCCGCGGCCGACAGCGCCACCCCGGCCAAGACCGCGTTCACCACCGGCGTCCTCGCCAAGGACCTGCGGATCTCCGGCGGCGGCACCGTCACCGTGACCGCGACGTCCACCACCACCAGCGCCCACCTGTCGGCGGTCCTGGTCGACCTCGGCCCGGCGACCATCCGGAACTTCCTCGGCGACGGCGAGGGCATCACCACCGGGACCACCCGCTCCTGCTACGGCGAGAGCACCGCGGGCGACAGCGCCTGCTTCCTGGACACCTCCGCCGACACCGAGACCGTCGACCACACGGTCTTCAGCCGCGGCTGGGCCGACCTCGGCCACTACCGGTCGCTCGACCACGGCGTGCCGCTCGTCCCCGGCAAGCCCTACACGATGACCATCCAGCTGGCCGCCACCGACCACGTGGTGCCCGCCGGGCACCGCCTGGCGCTCATCGTGGCCGGTACCGACAACGGGCTGATCCTGCCGGCGTCCACCACGCCCACCGTGTCGGTCGACCTGTCCCGCTCGGTCCTGCGGCTGCCGCTCGCCGGCGGCACCGGCGCGCTCGCCACCCGGCCCGGCGCCCCGGCCACGGCCCCGGCCCGCACTCCGGCGTCGCGGCAGGCCTCGCCCGCGCCGCTCTTCACCCCGGCGGCCGAGCTGGGGTGAGCCGACGGGCTCACAGCGGGAACCGGACCGGCCCGCGGCGCGTTCCACTGGGTAGTACGGTGAGGGCGCGGCGCGGGCCGCCGTGGACGGGAGGCGGGGTCATGTCCAACAGAACCAAGGTCATCGTCGGCGGCGTGGCGGTGGGGCTGATCCTCCTCATCTGGGTCCCCTGGTGGGTCACGTTCCTGATCGTCATCGGCATCCCCGCGGCGGCGTACCTGACGCTCGACCGTTCCCAGCGGCGCCGGCTGCGCCGCGCGACCCGGCGGCAAATCAATCGCTGACCAGGCACGTCCCCGATAAGGTGAGGCATCGGGTCAGGGCATCCGATCGAGGGGACGACGTTTCCTATGCGCAGCGGTACGGTCATCGCGGTCAGCCGCGACACCACCCACCGGTTCAGCAAGACCAACCAGGACAGCATCCGGCTCCTCGCCGGCCTCGGCGTCGAGGGTGACGCCCACCTGGGCGTCACCGTCCAGCACCTGTCCCGAGTCGCCCAGGACCCCACGCAGCCCAACCTGCGCCAGGTCCACCTGATCCACGCCGAGCTCTTCGACGACCTGCGCCTCGCCGGCTACGACATCGCCCCCGGCGACCTGGGGGAGAACGTCACCACCCGCGGTATCGACCTGCTGGGCCTCCCGGCCGGCACCCGGCTGCGGCTGGGGCCCGACGCGGTCGTCGAGGTCACCGGCCTGCGCAACCCCTGCCTGCAGATCGACGCGTTCCGCGGCGGCCTGCTCAAGCAGGTCGTCGGCCGCGACGAGCACGGCGCGGTCGTCCGCAAGGGCGGGATCATGGGCGTCGTCCTCGACGGCGGCGACATCCGCCCCGGCGACACCGTCGACGCCGAGCTGCCCGCCGAACCCCACCGCCCGCTCGAGCGGGTCTGATCCCGCACGACCCCTGGCCCATTCCCGTTGCGGGGGTCCGCCAGGGCCGGGTCCGGGCCCGTACACGACGCACGACCGACAGAGGACCAGGTGGGGACCAGGTGACCGCGACCGCCGAGCCGTCCGGGGCGATCCGCAGCGTGGCGGACGTGCTCGCCCGCACCGCCACCGGGCAGCGCGTGAAGTACCTGCACTTCTGGGGGCACCGCCCGCAGCGCGACGGCAGCGTGGGCGCGGGCTGCCTCAGCCAGTGGTGGCCGTCGCCGTTCACCGTCGACGGCAGCGTCTACGCCACCGCCGAGCACTGGATGATGGCCGGCAAGGCCCGTCTCTTCGGCGACGCCGAGGCCGAACGCCGGGCGATCGCCGCCGGCCACCCCAGGGACGCCAAGAGCGCCGGCCGATCCGTGCGCGACTTCGACGAGGACGTCTGGCGGCGTGAGCGGTTCGGTCTGGTCGTGGAGGGCAGCACGCACAAGTTCCGGCAGCACCCGGACCTGCGGGACTTCCTGCTCGGCACCGGCTCCCGGGTCCTGGTCGAGGCGAGCCCGCTGGACCGGGTGTGGGGCATCGGACTGGCCGCCGGCGACCCGGCGGCCGGGGACCCGGCGCGCTGGCGCGGGCTCAACCTGCTCGGCTTCGCGCTGATGGAGGCCCGCGCGCGGCTCGCGTCGGAGGCGCCCGCCGCGAGCTGACCGGCAGACGGCGGGTGGACCGCCGGTGCCGGCAGAACGGTAGGGCACGGTTGCCGGTGGGGGCCGGTGGCGGCCGGTGGCGGGCGGCCGGCGGGCGGGACGGGCCCGCCCGGACGTACGCTGGTCGTGGCGGTGTCCCGATGTCCCACGGGACCGCCGGACGAGAGATGGCCAGCGCGCAGCAGCTCCCCGTGATCGACCTCTCCGCGGCCGCGGCCGGCGGCAGCACGGAGTCCCGGAAGGACCTGCGCAGGCGGCTGCACACCGCCGCGCACGAGACCGGCTTCTTCCAGCTCGTCGGCCACGGCGTGAGCGCCGAGCAGACCTACGCGCTGATGACTCTGGCCAGGGACTTCTTCGCGCTGCCTGAGGCGGAGCGGCTCGACCTGTCGAACCTCCGCTCGCCGCACTTCCGCGGCTACACCCGCACCGGCGACGAGCACACCCGCGGGCGCAGCGACTGGCGCGACCAGCTGGACATCGGCGCCGAGCGCCCGGCCCGCGTTCCCGGGCCCGGAGAGCCCGCGTTCTGGTGGCTGCAGGGCCCGAACCTGTGGCCCGCCCGCCTGCCCGAGCTGCGGCGGGCCGCCCTGGACTGGATGGACCGGCTCAGCCGGGTCGCGCGGCTGCTGCTGCGAGAGCTCCTCGCCGCGATCGGCGCCAGCCCCGACTTCTACGACCCGATCTTCGCCCCGGCACCGCACCTCCAGCTGAAGCTGGTGCGGTACCCGGGCAGCCCGCCGGGACAGGAACGCGGCGGGGGCCAGGGTGTCGGCGCCCACAAGGACTACGGCTTCCTGACCCTGCTGCTGCAGGACTCCGTCGGCGGCCTCCAGGTGCAGCGCGAGGACGGCGCGTTCCATGAAGTGCCGCCGATGCAGGGCGCGTTCGTGGTCAACCTGGGAGAGCTGCTGGAAGTCGCCACCGACGGCTACCTGAAGGCCACCAACCACCGGGTGGTCTCCCCGCCCGGCGCCCGGGAGCGCTTCTCCGTGCCGTTCTTCTACAACCCGCGGCTCGACGGCCGGGTCACCGCCCTGGACTTCCCGTACGCCGACCGGGCCCCCGGGGTCACCCAGGACACCGACAACCCGCTCTTCGACGAGTACGGCCGCAACGCGCTCAAGGGCTGGCTGCGCGCCCATCCGGAAGCGGCCCGCCGCCAGCACCCCGAACTCCTCGCGGCCGCCCGATGACGGCGGGGTCGCCCGCGAGCGCCCGCCGGCGTCGGACGTCGCCCGCTCGCGCCGGACGACGCGCTCGTACCCGCTGCGGGAGTGCGGACGCTTCGGGGTCCCGCCGGATTCGCCCCTTCGGGCCAACGGCCGCATGTCTTCCGCACGTTGACGGACGCGCCTTCGCAGGGGGCACCCGGACACGCGTGAAGGGGCGCCGCACGGCCGGTTGCCGCGTCGCGCATAGAGTGCGTGACCAGGAGTCGAAGGGAGCCGCAGGACATGACGGAACGTCTGGTGGTCATCGGTGGCGACGCCGCCGGGATGTCGGCCGCCTCGCAGGCACGCCGCCGCAGGTCCGAGGACGACCTGGAGATCGTCGCGTTCGAACGCGGCCGCCACACCTCGTACTCCGCGTGCGGCATCCCGTACTGGATCGGCGGCGCCGTCACCGGCCCCGAGGACCTGATCGCTCGGACGGCCGACGAGCACCGCGCCCGCGGCATCGACCTGCGGCTGGGCACCGAGGTGACCGAGGTCGACACCGAGCGCGGCCGGGTGCGCAGCCGCGACCCCTACGGCCAGGAGGAGTGGGTCTCCTACGACCATCTGGTCTTCGGCACGGGCGCGGTGCCCCTGCGGCCGCCGCTGCCCGGCATCGACGCCCCCGGCGTGCACGGCGTGCAGACGCTCGACGACGCGGAGGCGGCCCTGGCCGCGCTCGACCGCGGCGAGGTCCGGCGGGCCGTGGTGGTCGGCGGCGGCTACATCGGCGTGGAGATGGCCGAGGCGATGCTGCGCCACGGCCTGGAGGTCACCCTCGTCGACCGCAACCTCGAGCCGATGAACACCCTCGACCCCGACATGGGCCGGCTGGTGCGCGGCGAACTGGAGGGCCTGGGCGTGCGCGTGGCCTCCGGCGCCCCCGTCCGCGAGGTACTGACCGGCCGGGACGGCCGGGTCCGGGCCGTCAGCACCGACGACGACGAGTACCCGGCCGACATCGTCGTGCTGGGCCTGGGCGTCCGGCCCGCGACCGACCTGGCCCGCGCCGCCGGGCTGCCGCTCGGCGCGTCCGGCGGCCTGCTCACCGACCGGGCGATGCGCGTGCGCGGCGCGGAGCGGCTGTGGGCCGGGGGCGACTGCGTGGAGGTGCTGAACCTGGTGTCCGGCGCCGAGCAGCACGTGCCGCTGGGCACCCACGCCAACAAGCACGGGCGGATCATCGGCACCAACATCGGCGGCGGGTACGAGACCTTCCCCGGTGTGGTCGGCACCGCGGTGAGCAAGGTCTGCGAGGTCGAGATCGCGAGGACCGGACTGAAGGAGTCCCAGGCCCGTGCCGCGGGGCTGCAGTTCGTGACCGCCGTCATCGAGTCGACCAGCCGTGCCGGCTACTACCCCGACAGCGCGCCGATGACCGTGAAGATGACGGCGGAACGCGTCACCGGCCGGCTGCTCGGCGTGCAGATCGTCGGCCGGGAGGGCGCGGCCAAGCGGGTCGACATCGGTGCGGTCGCCCTCACCGCGGGCATGACGGTGGACCAGATGATCGACCTGGACCTCGGCTACGCGCCGCCGTTCTCGCCCGTCTGGGACCCGGTGCTGGTCGCCGCGCGCAAGGTCGCGGACGCGGTGGCCGCGGACCTGCGGAAGGGCTGAGCCCGGGGATCCCGGCGGCGGGACCGCCTGTTCGGCGGCGGGACCGTGAGACCGTCAGGAGGCCGCGGCGGCCGTCGTGCTGGGCGCCGAGGCGAGGCGGCCGAGGGCTTCCATGAGGATCGGCAGGGACGGCCCGCGGCCGACCGGCAGGATCTCTCCGGGTGCCTCGTCGAGCAGTACGAACGCCATGTCGTCGGCCCTGCCGACCAGGCTCCAGCCGGGCCCGTCGGCCCGCAGCGAGCCGTAGGCCAGGCGCACCCGGCCGGGCGGCGGGGGAGTGCGGACGTACTCCTCGGCGGCCTCCAGCACGCCGCGCACGCCGGAGTGCGAGATGGGCGCGTCGCCGGCGGGCGCGTCCGCCGTCCCAGGTTCCGGCCCCTCTCCCGACGCCTCCGCCGCGGTCTCCGCGCCCGCGGGCCCGGCGCCGGGCTCCTCCGGCTCGGTGTCATCCGCGTCACCGGCCGCGCCGGCCTGATCGTCCGTGGCTGCCGCCTCGGAGGTCGTGGCCTGGGTCCCGGCGCCGGCAGGCGCGGTCCCGGTCGCCTCCGCGTCCTCGGCGGGCGCGTCGAGTTCGTCGCGCCACTCGCGCCAGTGGATCGCGATCTCGTCCGCGCCGAGCCGGCGTTGGGCCGGCCCCCACTGGGTGGGGTCGGGCGGCGCGAGCGGGGGGCCGCCGCCGGTCTCCTCGTCGGGGTCGAACGGTGCGGGGACGCCCGGGGCCGCCACCGCGACCGGCAGCGGCCACCCCGGCAGCGACGCGGCGATGCTGTGGTCGTCCGGCGAGAGCTCGTACTCCAGGCCGCAGTCCCACGCCGCCAGCGCGCAGGCCACCATCCACGTGTCGGTGGTCGCCACCGTCCATCGCGCACCGGTGCCGTCCTGCCCGAAGACCAGCCCGTAGCCGGCCTCCGCGGGCACCAGGCCGAGTCCGGCGCACGCCGACGGGTAGTCGTCGCCGAGCACGCCCGGGTACTGGCCGGGCGTCAGCAGCGCCGCGGTCAGCACGAACAGCGCATCGTCGTCCTGCGGGGTCTCGGCCGCGGCCATCCGTCGTCTCCCTGTCATCTCGGTCCGCGGCACCTTAACCAGCGGGTAACCGGTACGTCGAGAGTCTGCGGACCGCGGAAATCCCGGGGGTCCGGCCTTCACCGCACCTCTACGCTCTCTCCATGGTCTCCGTGCGGCGCTCCCACCACGTCTGCGTGTCGTGCAGGGTGTCGTGGAAGAAGGCCGCCGCCCGGGAACCGCGACGGCGTCTGCCCTCGCGGTGCGGGGCCGCTCGTCGACGTCGGCACGCGGTTCGCCGCGCCGCGCAGGCGTGACACGGCGTCGTGGCGCGCGCTCACCGCGGTGTTCGCGGCGGGGCTGCGCATCCGGCCGACGTGCCCGAGCTGCGGGGACGGCCCCGGCTTCCGTCCGCGAACGCCGCGCGAGGTCCGCGAGCGGCTCGCTCACGCGGCGGTCACCGGAGAGCCCGTCGCCCGGGCCCTGGGCTGCCCGGACCCGTCACACGGCGGCGTCCAGCCCCGCCAGCGTCTCGCGTAGCCACGCCAGTTCGGCGGTGCTGGTGGCCCGCGCGATGATCAGGACGCCCCTGCGGAAGGGGTCGTCCACCTCCTCCGCCCGCACGGGGCGCTCGCCCTCGTAGAAGAAGCTCGACGGCTCCTCCAGGAACGCGAGCCTGCGCCGCAGCACCGCCGCCTGGGCGGCTGGGTCCGCGAGATGCCGCAGGAAGGCGAGCACCGTGAACCAGCGGTTCTCGTCGCTGATGTCGTTCTCCGCCGGGTCGCCCAGCCGGCGGCGCAGTTCGGCGCGCCCCTCGTCGGTGAGGCTCAGCATGTGCCGGGGCGCCGCCGCCGCGCCCGGCTGCGGCTCGCGGGCCAGCAGCCCGGCGTTCTCCAGCCGCTTGATCGCCGGATAGAGCGTGCTCTCCGCCACGGGCTTGATGTGCCCGCTCAGCGCGGCGATCCGCCGTCGCAGCTCGTAGCCGTGCAGGGGTGCCTCGTGGAGGAAGCCGAGGATCGCGAGTTCCAGCATGCGCCCATTGTGGCGCAGCTTCGCAGTATATCGCTGGCGTAGTACATCGGCACCGATGTATGGTCCGTGGCGAGCCGGATCCGGAGGGACGGAAACGGGCCGGCACCCCGGGAACCACGGCGAAGGACGGCAGGCATGCAGCAGACGGAGTTCGGCCCCGCAGGCGCGTACATCCGCTGGACGGAGGCGGCGGGCGACGGCCCGGCACGGGTCCACATCCACGGGCTCGGCGCCGCCTCGGGCCCGTACACGGCGCACCTGAGCGCCGATCCGCGTCTCGCGGGGCGCCGCACCCTGTTCGTGGACCTGCCGGGTTTCGGCATCAGCGACCGCCCCGCGGACTTCGGCTACTCGCTGGAGGAGCACGCGGCCGCGGTCGCGGCCGTGCTGGACGCCGCCGGGGTGCGCGGCGCCGAGGTGGTGGGCCACAGCATGGGCGGCGCGGTGGCCATCGTGCTGGCGTACCGCAGACCGGAACTGGTGGAACGGCTGGTGCTCGCCGAGGCCAACCTCGACCCCGACCCGCCGCTGACGGCCGACAGCAGCGCCATCGCGACCTGGACGGAGGAGGAGTTCGTGGACGGCGGCGGCTTCGCGGCCACGCTGGAGCGGGCGGGCTGGCGCTGGGCGGCCACCATGCGGTGCGCGGATCCGCTGGCGCTGCACCGGTCCGCCACCGGGCTGGTGCGCGGCACGGAGCCCACGATGCGCGCCATGGTCACGTCGCTGGCGATTCCCCGCACCTATGTGCTGGGGGAGTTGAGCGGCGAGGACGGTCTCGGCCGCACGGACCTGGAGGCGGCGGGCGTCGAGATCGTGACCGTGCCGGACGCGGGGCACTGCATGATGTTCGACAACCCGGACGCCTATGTGCGGGCGATCGCCGGGCGGCCCGCGCCGGCGCGGGCGGACGCGGCCTGAGGGGTACCGGACGGACGTCGGGGACGGGCGGCCTGACGCGTGGCGTGGTGTGGGGCGCGCGCATGGTGTGAGGGGGCGCGCGGCGCGGTCCGAGTCGCGCGGCGCGGTGAACGGGGAGCGGGGGCGCGCGGGGCGGGGCCCGGGCCGGCGCGAGCCGGGGCACGGGCTGCGGTGGTGCGCTGCTCAGCGGCCCCGGACGGCCACCGCCAGGTACCGCTCGTCGGAGTCGTCGAACAGCTCCAGCTCCCAGCCGCCGGCCGCGAGGATCCGGCCGATCTGCGGCTGCGCCCTGACGTCGCCGGGCTCCAGTTCGTAGCCGCGGCGGGCGGCGAGGACCGCCCGGCCCACGGGATGGAAGAGCGCGAGCCGCCCGCCGGCCCGCGTCACCCGGGCGAGTTCGCGCAGCCCGTCCGACGGGTCGGCGAGGTGGTTGACCAGGCCCGCGGCGAAGACCGCGTCGAACGCGCCGTCGCGCAAGGGCAGTCGCTCGGCCTCGGCCTCCAGGAGTGTGGCGTCGGCGTCGCGTCCCAGGGCCACCGCCTCGTGCAGCATCTGCGGGGTGACGTCGACACCGACGACGGTTCCGGCCGGGCCGACCTCCGCGCGCAGCAGCGGTACCGCACGTGCCGTCCCGCAGCCCGCGTCGAGCGCGCGGCCCCCGCCGGTCAGGCCCAGTTCGCGGACCGCCGCCGCGTACACGGGGGTGTCGTCGGGGTAGCGGGTCTCCCAGCCGACCGCCCTGGCGGCGAAGAACTCCCTGGTCTGCCGGCGATCGCGCTGTGTCCTGGCCATGCATCATGGTCGCATGCCGACCTTGCGTTCCGTCGCCCTCTTCGTCCTCGCCGCGATCCTGGAGATCGGCGGGGCCTGGCTCATCTGGCAGGGTGTGCGGGAGCATCGCGGGTTCGCCTGGATCGGCGCGGGCGTGGTCGCGCTCGGCCTCTACGGATTCGTCGCCACGCTCCAGCCGGACGCCGCGTTCGGCCGCATCCTCGCCGCCTACGGCGGGGTGTTCGTGGCCGGGTCGCTGCTGTGGGGTGTGGTGGCGGACGGTTACCGGCCGGACCGTTTCGACCTCATCGGTGCGGGCATCTGCATTGCCGGGGTAGGGGTGATCATGTACGCCCCGCGCGGCGGCTGAAAACCGCCTCTTGCGCCCTCGCCGCCGGTGCGCGTGCCGGTGGGGGTGGGCAGGAGGGGGTTGCAGTGGCGCCGACGACGTACAAGGCTGCCTAGCGCAGCGGAAAGCGGAGGTAGGCGATGACGGTGAGCAACGGGCTCGCGTGGTTGCTCGACGATCTGACCCGGCGCGTGCCGCACGTCAAGCACGCGCTCGTGCTGTCGAACGACGGGCTGGTCACCGGGGCGAGCGCCGAGCTCGACCGCTCGACGGCGGAGCACCTGGCGGCGGTGTCCTCCGGCTTCCACAGCCTCGCGAAGGGCGCCGGGCGCCAGTTCGGGACCGGCGGCGTCCGGCAGACGATGGTCGAGTTCGACGAGGGATTCCTCTTCGTCACCGCCGCGGGCAACGGCAGTTGCCTGTCCGTGCTCAGCGGCATGGAGGCGGACATCGGCCAGGTCGCCTACGAGATGACGCGCCTCGTCCACCAGGTCGGCGAGCACCTGGGCGTCGCCCCGCGCGCCTAGGGTCCCACCCGTCCGCGTCCGGCCGGGAGTTATCCACAGGGTCCCCGACGGCTGTCGTCCACCCGCGCTACATTCGTCACTGTCAGTGAGGGATGCGTGCGGGGAGTGAGTGTCATGAGGACGGTCAAGGAGTCGGCGAAGGCGCGCGAAGCGGAGCGGGCGCGGCGCGGGGATACGGCCCCCGGCGTGGCGGAGCTGCTTCCTCTGAGCCGCGTGCGGGACGAACTGGGTCTGGAATATGACGAGTTCGACGTCGCCCTGCAGGTGGGCGAGGTGCGGACGGTGGTCTGCGGGCCAGGCGTGTGGAAGGTGCCGCGATCGGAACTGGCCCGGTTGCGCGCCCTGGAGGGGCCTGAGGACGGTCTGCTGAAGCGCCTGCGCCTGGTCAGCAGCGGCGGCGCGGCGGAGGCGATGGGTATCGGCCGGGACCGCTTCACCCGGCTGGCCAGAGCGGGCTGCGTCCGGCCGGTGCGCTGGTACGTCAACCAGTACCGGGCCGTGGTGTGGCTGTATCTGGCGCGCGAGGCCGCCGAGTTCGCCGACCTGAATCCCGCGGTGCTGACCGGGCGCCTGCCCGGGCCGCTGCGTGAGACCGGTGACGGCGGCACGGACCTGAGGGCTCGCGGCTGGCGCGCCCGCCGCGCCGGGCAACTGGTCCGGGACGCCGCGGACGCCTGGGAGGAGGCCGCGGTCTGGGCCGCGCTGCTCGGGCCGCAGATCGCCGGAGAGGCCGTCCCCGACCCCTACGAGCGGGCACATCTGTACCGGCTCCGGGCCACGCTGCCTGCGGGGCGCCCCGGCCGTGCGACGCCGGAGCAGGTCCGGTCGCTGACCACGGCCGACGCGCCCGACGAGATCGCGGCCGCCCTGTTCGCGCTGGCCGAGGCGCTCGGCCGGGCCCGCCGAGGACAGCCCGTGCCGCGGCCCTCACCCGGGTCGCACGCTCCCGCACTGCCCGCACTGCCCGCACTGCCCGCACCGCCCGCACCGCCCGCGCCGCATGCATCACCCGCGCTGCCCGCACCGCATGCACCGGAGCCGCCCGGGCTGCCCGAGGTCACCGCCGTCCCGCCGCGGCCCGAGGTGCCGCCGGGCCAGGAGGCGGCGCCGTCCGGGGCACGGCCGGCCGCCGCACGGCGTGGTCTGCGGCGGCTGCTGGGCCGGCGACCGCACACCGGGACCGGGACCGGGCAGGGGGCACCCGCCGGACCCGGGCGGGACGGTCAGAGCTCGCCGACGTCCGTCACGCGGACGACGGCCCGGCCCTCCTCGTCCGAGGCGGCCAGGTCGACCTCGGCGGAAATGCCCCAGCCATGATCGCCCTCGGGGTCGGCGAAGGTCTGCCGGACCTTCCACAGGCCGTGCTGCGGCTGCTCCTCGATCTGCAGGAGCTTGGGCCCCCGCGCGTCGGGCCCGGTGCCGAGGTCGTCGTACTCGTCCCAGTACGCGTCCATGGCGTCGGCCCAGGCGTCCGCGTCCCACCCGGAATCGCCGTCGAGCTCGCCGAGCTCCGCGTACTTCTCCAGCGCGGCCAGCTCGACCCGGCGGAACATCGCGTTGCGCACCAGGACCCGGAAGGCGCGGGCGTTGGTCGTGACCGGCTTGACCTGGTCGGCCCGCTCGGCGGCCTGCTCGGCGCTCTCCTCCTCGGGGTTGGCCAGCTGCTCCCACTCGTCGAGCAGGCTGGAGTCGACCTGCCGGACCAGCTCGCCGAGCCAGGCCGTGAGGTCCTGGTAGTCCTCGGACTTCAGGTCGTCGGGCACGGTGTGCTCCAGCGCCTTGTACGCGCTGGCCAGGTAGCGCAGCACGATGCCCTCGGTCCTGGCGAGCTCGTAGAAGGACACGAACTCCGTGAAGGTCATGGCGCGTTCGTACATGTCCCGCACCACGGACTTCGGCGACACCGGATGGTCGCCGACCCACGGGTGGCTCTTGCGGTACACGCCGTAGGCGTGCAGCAGCAGGTCCTCCAGCGGCTTGGGGTAGGAGACGTCCTGGAGGCGCTCCATGCGCTCCTCGTACTCCACGCCGTCGGCCTTCATCGCCGCCACGGCCTCACCGCGGGCCTTGTTCTCCTGGGCGCCGAGAATCTGCCGCGGGTCGTCCAGGGTGGACTCCACGACGGAGACCATGTCCAGCGCATAGGACGGGGAGTCGGGGTCGAGCAGGTCGAAGGAGGCCAGCGCGAAGGTCGACAGCGGCTGGTTCAGTGCGAAGTCCTGCTGGAGGTCGACGGTCAGCCGCACGATCCGGCCCTCGGCGTCGGGCTCGTCGAGCCGCTCCACGACGCCGCCGTCCAGCAGCGAGCGGTAGATCGCGATGGCCCGGCGGATGTGCCGCAGCTGGGAGCGGCGGTCCTCGTGGTTGTCCTCCAGCAGCCGGCGCATCGCCACGAAGGCGTTGCCCGGTCGGGCGATCACCGAGAGCAGCATCGTGTGGGTCACGCGGAAACGCGAGGTCAGCGGCTCCGGATCGGAGGTGATCAGCTTCTCGAAGGTGTTCTGCCCCCAGCTGACGAACCCCTCGGGCGCCTTCTTGCGCACGACCTTGCGGCGCTTCTTGGGGTCGTCGCCGGCCTTCGCGAGCGCGCGCTCGTTCTCGATGACGTACTCGGGGGCCTGTGCCACCACGAACCCGGCGGTGTCGAACCCGGCCCGCCCGGCGCGCCCGGCGATCTGGTGGAACTCGCGGGCCCGCAGCACCCGCACCCGCTGCCCGTCGTACTTGGTGAGCGCGGTGAACAGCACCGTGCGGATGGGCACGTTGACGCCCACGCCCAGGGTGTCGGTGCCGCAGATGACCTTCAGCATGCCCGCCTGCGCGAGCTTCTCCACCAGGCGCCGGTACTTCGGCAGCATGCCCGCGTGGTGCACGCCGATCCCGTGGCGCACGAACCGCGAGAGGTTGCGGCCGAAGGCGGTGGTGAAGCGGAAGTTGCCGATCAGCTCGGCGATGGCGTCCTTCTCGGCGCGCGTGCACATGTTGATGCTCATCAGCGCCTGTGCCCGCTCCACCGCGGCCGCCTGCGTGAAGTGCACGATGTAGACGGGGGACTGGCGCGTCTCGAGCAGTTCGGTGAGGGTCTCGGTCATCGGGGTCGTGCGGTACTCGTAGCTCAGCGGCACCGGCCGGGTCGCCGACCGGACCACGGCGGTGGGCCGTCCGGTGCGCCGCGTGAGGTCCTCCTCGAACCGGGAGACGTCACCGAGCGTGGCCGACATCAGCAGGAACTGGGCCTGCGGCAGCTCCAGCAGCGGGATCTGCCAGGCCCATCCGCGGTCCGGTTCGGCATAGAAGTGGAACTCGTCCATGACGACCTGGCCGACGTCGGCGTTCCGGCCGTCGCGCAGCGCGATCGAGGCCAGCACCTCCGCGGTGCAGCAGATCACCGGCGCGTCCGGGTTGACCGACGCGTCGCCGGTGAGCATGCCGACGTTCTCGGTGCCGAAGAGCTTGCACAGGTCGAAGAACTTCTCCGAGACCAGCGCCTTGATCGGGGCCGTGTAGAAGGTGACCTCGTCCCGGGCCAGCGCGGCGAAGTGCGCACCGGCCGCGACCAGGCTCTTTCCCGATCCGGTGGGCGTGGAAAGGATCACGTTCGCGCCCGAGACGACCTCGATCAGCGCCTCCTCCTGGGCCGGGTACAGGGTGATGCCCTGCCCTTCGGCCCACGTCGAGAACGCTTCGAAGAGGGCATCGGGGTCGGCGTCGGAAGGCAGCTGATCGATAAGGGTCACCCCTCCATCTTGCCTGCCTTCCGGCCGGGCGGCGGAACCGGCGGACGAGGCCGTTGATCATCAACGGTAAGGTGTGCGCTCAACGACGTGTCAACTCCGCCTGACCAGGGCGGACAAGGGGGGCTGGGCAGCACCATGATGGGACCCGCGCACTCACTGTCGGGAGCCGCCGCCTGGATGGCGACGGGCGCCGTGGCCGCCGGCCTGGGCGACCCGATGCCGTGGCCGACGCTCGTGGTCGGCGCGCTGATCTGCGCGGGAGCGGCCCTCGCCCCCGATCTGGACCACCACGCGGCCACGATCTCGCGGTCCTTCGGGCCGCTGTCCAAGGCCGCGTGCAAGATCATCGACGGCATCGCGCACGCCACGTACAACGCGACCCGCGGCAAGCGCGACCCGCGCCGCACCGGCGGGCACCGCACGCTGACCCACACCGCCGTGTGGGCCGCGCTGATCGGCGTCGGCTGCTCGGCCGCGGCCGTCTACGGCGGGCGCTGGGCGGTGCTGGCCATCCTCTTCGTCCACATGGTGCTGGCCGTGGAAGGCCTGCTGTGGCGGGCGGCCCGGGTGTCCAGCGACGTCCTGGTCTGGCTCCTCGGCGCGACGAGTGCCTGGGTGCTCGCCGACGCGCTCGACAACCCCGGCAACGGCAAGGACTGGCTGTTCACGCAGCCCGGCCAGCACTACATGTGGATCGGCCTGCCGATCATCCTCGGCGCCCTCGTCCACTGCGTCGGCGACGCCATCACCATCTCCGGCTGCCCGATCCTCTGGCCGATCCCGATAGGCCGCAAGCGCTGGTACCCGATCGGCCCGCCGAAGTTCATGCGCTTCCGGGCCGGCAGCTGGGTCGAGCTGAAGCTGCTGACCCCGGTCTTCTTCCTCGCGGGCGGCGTCTGCGCGCTCGGCGCCGTGGGCGTGCTCGGCTGACGCCGAGCCGCCGGCCCCTTTTCTCCGCCCCCCGCATCCCCCTCCGGTTCTTCCCTCTCTCCGCCTCCGCTCTCCGCCGTCGACGGGGCAGGCGCGCTCCGCGCGCCTGCCCCGTCGTGCCGTTCCGGGACCTTCCGCGACGGCCTCGTCCTGGCAGCGTCAGCGGGTCGCCAAGAGGAGGCCGCCGCCCGTCAAGGGGGCATCAGTAGGGCTCGATTCCGGTTCCGGCCCGGGATGTGATGAGAGCCGTCCGCCTCCCGGCCGGGAGGCGGACTCTGATGATGGTGCGGGCGCTCTCCTGCGACGAGTGCTGCCCGCACCCGTGCGAACGGAGCAAGCCATGAAGATGATCAAGGCGATCGTGAAGAGGTTCAAGCAGGACGAGGACCTGGCCGCCAACGCCTGGCCGCTGCACGTCATCTGACGCGCCGCCACCGGTGGGGGCGCAGCCACGCCCGCCCCCACCGGCGGTACCCGCCGCCCGAGGGCTCGCCGGCCCGACGGCCGCTGCCCCACCGTCCCGAACGCTCCGCGCCGTGCGCGGGGATCGCACGTCATCGCCATGTCATGGAGGCGGAATTCTCGTGGAAGAGCTGGCGCAGGCACAGGTGCGCGACCACGGCGTCGTGTACGCGCCGCGGATCCAGGACCTGCTGGCCCGCGAGGAGAAGGTCTTCCGGATCGACGCGACCACGGTCGGCGTCTCCGACCCCCGCCTGGTCTCCGACATCGTCGCGGCACGTCCCGTCCTGCCGGCGGAGCGCTCGGTCTACAAGCCCGCCGCGGGCGCCGACATCGGCCACGACAGCGCGACCCGGACGATCCGCGCGCTGGGGCAGGACGTCATGACGGGCATCGGGACGCCACCGCCACCCGCGAGCCGGCTGTCCGGCACCTGGCCCGACGTGGCCACCTCCTACCTGCGCGCGTGGCTCTTCTCCGCCGACCCGCTGCCGGTGTCCCTGCTGGCCAGGCGCGGCGTCACCCGCTCCGGCACGCTGTCCCGGATCGTCGACCACGCCGTCGCCGTCCGGCCGGGGTCCGGGGCCGGAGACGGCGGCACCGCGCTGGCCGGCCGGATCCGCGCGGCATCCGGCCCCCAGGACAGACGCCAGGCCGTCGCCCTCTACCGGCGTGCCACCGCCACCCTCTGCGACGGCGTGGCCGCGCTCGCCGCCAACGCCCTCTGGCTGACGGGTCCCGCCGCCCGATCCACGGCCCGCGCGACGTCCCCGGCATCGCCGACCGGCCTCACCGAGGTCCTGTGGGAGACGCTGCGGCTGCTCCCGCCCGCGTGGATGCTCTTCCGCAAGGGCGGAGACGCGTACGCCGGACTCCACCCGGCCATCCGGCCCGGCGACGACCTCGCGCTCTTCCCGCTCCTGATGCACCGCGACCCGGACCACTGGTCCGATCCGGCGGAGTTCCGGCCGGAGCGGTGGTCGGGGGTCGCGGACCCGGAGGGGACGCCCGCGTTCATGCCGTTCGGATTCGACGGCGCCCGCTGCTGGGCGAAGCACCTGGTGGTACCCCTGGCCGAGCGACTCGTGACGGTCGCCCTCGACCACCGGCTCACCGTCCGCGGCCCCGGGCAGGAGACGCGGGTCCCCCTGCGCTCCCTGCTCTCCGTGCGGTTCGAGGCCGCGGTCACGCCATGAGCGCGGGTCCCGCCCGCGCGGGCCCGCTCCCCGATCGCGACCAGCGGCGACGCGCGCTGGACAGCGAGCCGGAACACCCAGACACCACAGGACGCACCATGGAATCACCGACATTGGCCGCATGGGTCGGCGACATCGAGAGCTTCGCCGGCGGGCAGTGGCAGCACAAGCCCGCCGTGTTCACCCCGGGCAGCCTCAGCTCGCCGTTCGGCCTCGACGCGCTGGACGCCGCCTTCGACTCGGGGCTGCTGCGCACGCCCTACCTGGAGATGGTCCGTTCCCAGAAGGTCGTCGTCCCGCCCGACGCGTACACCGTGTCCCGCGTCGTCGGCGGCACCGCGCACCCCGGCTTCGCCGACCGGACGAAGGTCGTCTCCCTCCTGCGCGGCGGGGCGACCCTGCTCCTGCGGTACGTCGACCAGTGGCACGCTCCCACGGCCGACCTGACGGCGCGACTGTCCGCCGAACTCGGCCGCCGGGTCGAGGCGTTCTTCTTCCTCACGCCCGCCGGCGGCCAGGGACTCGCGGTCCACCGCGACGACGCGGACGTGTTCGTCCTCCAGGTCGCGGGCCGGAAGACCTGGTACGTGCACGACGCCCCGTCGGCCGCGGACTGGTCGCCCGGGGAACTGCCGGACGACGAGCACTCCCCGCGGCTCCTGCACGGCGTCCTGGAACCCGGCAGCGTGCTGTACGTGCCCCGGGGCTTCGCGCACCGCGCGGTCGGCGCCGCCGGGCTGTCCGCCCACCTGTCGCTGACGATCCGCGACGTCGGGCTGGACGACCTGCGGTCCGCCCTCGGACAGCTGCTGGCCGAAGGGCTGGAGCTGCCCGCCCGCCCGCTCGGCGAGGCCGCGATCGACGACGTCTGCGCCACGCTGCTCGGCCACGTCCGCGCGAGACTCGGCACGATCGAGCCGGCCGACCTGCGGCGCGCCGCGAGGGCCGGCCAGGCGCGACGGCCCGCCACGCCCGCCCACGCCGAGACGTTCGCCGAGACGGCCAGGGCGTGGGAGACCCACGGGTCCGGCGACGGACGGTCCGCGCGGGGGCCCGCCGGCCACACCTGGCGCAGGCTGCTGGACACCGCGCGCACCTCCCGCTGAGGACCGCCCCACACGCCCCGCCACCGGGTCCGGCCGCCCTCCGGGCGCCGGCCCTGCGCATCCGCCACCCCGAGCACGGAGCCGCCATGCCCACCCGCCTCGTCGCGCTGACCGACCCCGTCGCCGGTCCCGCGGGCCACCGCCTCGCCTGGCTCGCGTCCGACACCACCGGCCTGCCCGTCGGATCGGCGTTCCTCTTCGTCTTCACCCGGAGCGGGCAGGAGCACCTCGCGGGACTCGACCTGCACGTGCACCCGGCCGAGGCCCGCGGGGACGCCGGCCCGCGCCTCCTGGACGCGGCGCTGGCGGCCGCGCGCGAGCACGACCGCCGCCGCGTCGTCGCGCACGCGGTGGCCGGCTCACCGGCCGAACGCTTCCTGGCGGCACGGGACTTCCACCCGGTGCTGACCCTCGTGGCCGCCCGGCTTCCCCTGGCCGGCACGGACGCGGCGGCGCTGACCGGGATCATCGACGCGCCGCACCCCGGATACCGCCTCGCCTCCTGGGACGGCATGGTCCCGGACGCGCTCGCCGGCGGCTTCGTCGCCGCGCGCCGCGCCATGGACGACACCCCCTCCGGCGGCGTCGACTTCCGCGCGGTCCCCTGGGACCTGGACCGCCTGCGGGCCGCTGTGGCCGCCGTCGGCCGGCAGGGCGACCGGCTGCACACCGTCGCCGCCGTCAGCGAGGAGGACGGCACGATCGCCGGATACACCGAACTGGCCCTGCCGGGCGACGGCCGGGGCGACGCCCGGCACCACGGCACCGCCGTCCTCCTCGGCCACCGCGGGCGCGGCCTCGGCCTGTGGATGAAGGCCGCGTCCGTCCGGCACGCCCGCGAGCACCATCCGCTCCTCGACGGCCTGCTGACGGACACGGCCGACACCAACGCCCCCATCCGGCGGATCAACGATGCGCTCGGCTACCGGCCCGCGCACACCACCCGCCAGTACCAGCGCGACCTGTGACCGTGACCCGCCCCGCCGGACCTGCCGTTGCCCTGCCCCGCCCGGCCCGCCGGCCCCGTCCCGCGCCCGGCGCGGCTACCCGTGCCAGGAACGCCACAGGGCCGCGTAGGCGCCGTCCGCGGCGACCAGTTGGTGGTGGCTGCCCAGTTCGCTGATGCGCCCGTCCTCGACCACCGCGATGACGTCCGCGTCGTGCGCGGTGTGCAGGCGGTGCGCGATCGCGACGACCGTGCGGCCGTCCAGGACGCGTGACAGGGAGCGCTCCAGGTGGCGGGCCGCCCGCGGGTCGAGCAGCGACGTCGCCTCGTCCAGGACCAGGGTGTGCGGGTCGGCCAGCACCAGGCGGGCCAGCGCGAGCTGCTGCGCCTGGGCCGGCGTCAGCACCGAACCCCCGGAGCCGACCTCGGTGTCGAGCCCGCCGTCCAGCGCCCGCGCCCAGCCGTCCGCGTCGACCGCGGCCAGCGCCTCCCACAGCTCGTCGTCGCCCGCGGTGGCCCGCGCCAGCCGCAGGTTGTCGCGCAGCGAGCCGACGAACACGTGGTGCTCCTGGTTGACCAGCGCCACATGGGAGCGGACGTGCTCGGCGGGCATCCGGGCCAGCTCCGCTCCGCCGAGGGTGACCTCGCCGGTCCGCGGGGCGTAGATGCCGGCGAGCAGCCGCCCGAGCGTGGACTTGCCCGCGCCCGACGGCCCGACCAGGGCCAGCCGGGTGCCCGGCGCGACGCTGAGCGTCACGTCGTGGAGCACGTCGGAGCCCGCCCGGTAGCCGAACCGCACGTTGTCCGCGGCCACTTCGCGGCCGTCCGGCGCGATCGAGGCGTCGCCGTCGTCCTCGGCGACCTCGCGCACCCCGACCAGCCGGGCCAGCGACACCTGGGCCACCTGCAACTCGTCGTACCAGCGCAGGATCAGGTTCACCGGGTCGACGAGCATCTGCGCGTACAGGGCGCCGGTGGTCAACTCGCCCGCGGTCACCCAGCCGTTGAGGGCGAACGCGCCGCCGATCATCAGCACCGCCGTGAGGATCACCGTGTGGGTCAGGTTGATCACCGGGAACAGCACGCTCCGCAGCCACATCGTGTAGCGCTCCCACGCCACCCACTGGCCGATGCGCAGCCGCGACAGGTCCTCGCGGCGGGCGCCCAGCCCGTGGGCCTCGATGGTGCGGCCCGCGTCCACGGACTCGGCGAGCACCGCGGCCACCGCCGCGTAGC
Organism: Actinacidiphila rubida; assembly: GCF_900110255.1. Lineage (GTDB taxonomy): Bacteria > Actinomycetota > Actinomycetes > Streptomycetales > Streptomycetaceae > Actinacidiphila > Actinacidiphila rubida. Next base: position 11,473 of record NZ_FODD01000011.1, on the reverse strand, counting down.
CGGCGGCCTCCGAGCGGTACGCCTGCGGGGCGCGCCGGAAGTACCAGCGGCAGCCCGCCACCAGCAGCGGCACCGCGACCAGCACCGACAGCGCGAGCGGCGGCGAGGTGAGGGTCAGCGCGCCCAGCAGCAGCGTCGCCCACACCACGGCGATCACCAGTTGCGGCACGGCCTCGCGCATCGCGTTCGACAGCCGGTCCACGTCGGTGGTGATCCGGGACAGCAGGTCGCCGGTGCCGGCGCGCTCCAGCACGCCGGGCGGCAGTGCCACCGAGCGCACCAGGAAGTCCTCGCGCAGGTCGGCGAGCATCCGCTCGCCCAGCACGGCGCCGCGCAGCTGCTCCAGCCGCACGAACACCGCCTGCACGACCAGTGCCGCCAGGAACAGCCAGACGACGGGGGCCAGATGGATGTGGCGGTGCCCGGTCGACAGGTCCTGGACCATGCCGCCCAGCAGGTAGGGGCCGACCATCGACGCCACCACGGCGACGGTGTTCGCGCCCATCAGCAGGGCGAAGTCGCGCCGGTGCCGCCGGACCAGGTCGCGCACGTAGGCGCGGACGGTGGCCGGCGACCCCACCGGCAGGGTGGTGCTCTGCTGCGGTGCGGCCGGGTCGTACTCCGGCGGTCGCACGCCGATCATGCGGACTCCTTCTGGGTCGATCCGGACTGCGGCGGCACGTGTTCGCCGGCCGGCGCGCCGTCCCGGTCCTCGGCCGAGGCGTGGCCGTCGTTCCCTTCCCCGGCCCTGGCCCCGGCTGCGGCTCCGGCCCCGGCCCCGGCTCCGTCCCCGTCGTCGGTGTCGCGGGTCACCACGGCCCGGTAGCGGGGGTCGGTCCGCAGCAGGTCGAGATGGCGGCCGCTGGCCGCGGCCCTGCCGCCGTCGACGAACACCACGAGGTCGGCGCGGTCCAGCACCAGCGGGCTGGAGGTGAGGACGACCGTCGTCCGGCCGGCCCTGATCTCGTGCAGGCCGCGCGCGATCCGCGCCTCGGTGTGCGCGTCGACCGCCGACGTCGGCTCGTCGAGGACCAGCACCTCGGGGTCGGTGACCAGGGAGCGGGCCAGTGCCAGCCGCTGCCGCTGCCCGCCGGACAGGGAACGGCCGCGCTCGGTGATCCGCGCCCGCATCGGGTCGCCGGACTCCGCGTCAGGGCCCACGAGCGACTGCACCAGCGCGTCGAGCACGTCCTGGCACTGGGCGGCCGCCAGCGCCTCGGCCGGCGCGACCCGGCCCGACGAGGGCACGTCCAGCAGCTCTGCCAGGGTGCCGGACAGCAGCACCGGGTCCTTGTCCTGGACCAGCACGGCGGACCTGGCGACGGCCAGCGGCAGCGCGTCGAGCGCCCAGCCGCCCAGTTCGGCCGACACCTCGCCGCCCACGGCCTGCGGGCTGTGCCCGCCGAGACGGTCGGCGAGCACGCCCGCGGCGTCCGGGTCCCCGCACACCACGGCCGTCAGCAGCCCGGCCTGCACCCTCAACCCCGTGGCCGGGTCGTGGAGTTCGCCGGACAGCGGGCCGGTACCGGCGGCGTCCGGGCCGCCGGGCACGGTGTCCGCCACGGTCCGCCGCAGGCCCAGCACCCGCGCCGCCCGCTTCGCGGAGGGCCGCGAGAACGACCAGGCCATCGCGATCTCCTGGAAGTTGCGCAGCGGCAGCATCAGGAACCCCACCGCGCCGTAGACGGTGACCAGTTCACCCACCGAGATGCGGCCGTCGAGCGCGAGCCGCACCCCGTACCAGGCCACGCCGACCAGGAGCAGGCCCGGGAGCGCGACCTGCACGGCGGAGATCAGCGCCCACATCCGGGCGCTGTGCACGGCGGCGGTCCGCACCTCCTGGGAGGCGCTGCGGTAGCGGTCGAGGAACAGCTCCTCGCCGCCGATGCCGCGCAGCACCCGCAGCCCGGCCACGGTGTCGGAGGCCAGTTCGGTCGCCTTGCCGGCCTTCTCCCGCTGCAGGTCGGCGCGCCGCGTCGCCGACGGCAGCAGCGGCAGCACCGCCAGGGCCAGCACCGGCACCGCGGCCGCCACGAGCAGCCCGAGCCGGGGCTCGTAGAAGAGCAGCGCGACCGCGAGGCCGACGGTCGCCAGCAGGGCGGAGGTGAAGCGGGCGAGCGCCTCCACGAACCAGCCGATCTTCTCGACGTCGCCGGTGCTGACCGCCACCACCTCGCCGGCCGCGACCCGCCGGGTGAGCACGGCGCCCAGCTCGACGGTCTTGCGGGCGAGCAGCTGCTGCACGCGTGCGGCGGCGCTGATCCAGTTGGTGACGGCCGTGCGGTGCAGCATCGTGTCGCCCAGCGCGGTGAGGACGCCGAGCAGCAGCATCAGGGCGCCGGCGAGGGCCAGCCGCGACCCCGAGCCGTCGATGACGGCCTGGACGGCCATGCCGACGGCGGCCGGGAAACAGGCCACGGCCGCGAGGTGGAGGGTGCCCCACGCGGCGGCGACCGCCTGCCCGCGCCACTGGCGGATCTCCATCCAGAGCAGGAAGCGGAACCCTGAGCGCACGTCGGGCACACCCGGGTCGGGGAACGGAAGACTGCGGAGGGACGGCATGGGGTCCTGGAATCTGAGCGGGGGAGCGGGCACGGGGAGCCGTGCCGCGGGGATGAGGCAGGCGAATCGGGATCATCCGTGCAGTACGCGCATATACGGATGAACCCTGCCGGGAGTGGTCAGGAGCCGTGCAAGGTTCGCGCGTCGAGCACAGGGGGTCAACAGGTTTTCCGGTGTCCCGGTCAGGAACGCGCCACCTCACGCGGTACGTTCGTGTGACGGAAGGGACGGTCCGGGATCGTGACCGGGATCGGGATCGGGATCGGGACCGGGTCCGGTGACGGACCGCGGGACGGTCCGGGCGCCGGGATCGCGAACGGGGATCGGGAACGTGGGAGGGGTACGGATGCGGCGAACGGTCGGCACCGCGCGGACGGCGGTGTTCGCGGCCGCGGCGGCGTGCGCGCTGCTGGTGAGCGGTTGCGGTGGCTCGGGCCGGGCGGCCGGTGACCCCGCCGCGTCCCAGGCCGGGAAGGCGCCGAGCCCGCACACGACTCCCACCGACACCCGCACCCTGCCGGGGGTGGGTCCCCGGCTGACCGCCGAGGTCCCGGCCTCGGCGCGGCAGGCGCTGGTCGTGTACGGCGCGAGCCCGACCACGTCGAAGTCGAGCGTGACGCTCTTCACCCGCAGCGGCGGCGTCTGGCACCGCGGTCCCAGCTGGGCGTCGCACAACGCGATCCACGGCTGGACCCTCCAGCACCACGAGGGCGACCTCAGGAGCCCGGTCGGCGTGTTCTCCCTGCACGACGCCGGCGGCCTGCTGCCCGACCCCGGCTCGCGGCTGCCGTACCACCGGTCGACCGCGTTCACCACGCCGTCGTCCTGGCCGGCGAGCTACCACCACGACTTCGACTACGTGATCGCGATCGACTACAACCGGGTGGTCGGCACCTCGCCGAGCGACCCCACCCGCCCGCAGGGCCAGTCCCGGGGTGGCGGGATCTGGATCCACCTGGACCACGGCCAGGGAACGTCGGCCTGCGTGACCGTGTCCAAGGACGCCCTCCGGTACCTGCTGCACACCCTGCAGCCGTCCGCCCACCCCGTGGTCGTCATGGGCGACACCGCGGATCTCGCGAGCTGACGGGACGTCACCCGCCGTGCCCTGGGCGGCGGGTGGAAGAAAGGACTTTCAGCAAGAGACGGAAAGTTCCTTCGCCGACGTATTGACGCGTACGCGTCCACGGCGGGAAGCTCCTCGGCGGAGCCCGAGGGACCGGGCTCCCTTCCCCCACCCGGCGGCCAGGCGCGTGGCTGCCTTCGAGGGCAGCACGCTGCCCGCTTCCCGAAGGAGCCGCCCATGAGATCCCGCGTCCTCAACGGCGCCCTCGCCGCGGTCGTCGCCGCGGCCGGCCTGATCGCCGTCTCGGCCACGCACCCGGCGCAGGCCGCCCCGCCCGGCACCAAGGACGTCACCGCGACGCTCTTCGAGTGGTCCTTCGCCTCGGTCGCCCAGGCGTGCACCAGCACCCTCGGCCCCGACGGCTACGGCTACGTCGAGGTGTCGCCTCCCGAGGAGCACATCCAGGGCTCCCAGTGGTGGACGTCGTACCAGCCGGTCAGCTACAAGATCGCCGGCCGGCTCGGCGACGCCACGGCGTACCAGAACATGGTGAACACCTGCCACGCCGCGGGCGTCAAGGTCATCGCCGACGCCGTGATCAACCACATGTCCGCGGGCTCCGGCACCGGTACCGGCGGCAGCAGCTACACCAAGTACGACTACCCCGGCTACTACCAGGACCAGGACTTCCACTCCTGCCGGACGAACATCACCGACTACACCAACCGCGACAACGTGCAGAACTGCGAGCTGAGCGGTCTCGCGGACCTGAACACCGGCAGCGACTACGTGCGGAGCACGATCGCCGGCTACCTCAACCACCTCATCGCCCTGGGCACCGACGGCTTCCGCATCGACGCCGCCAAGCACATCGCCGCGTCCGACCTGTCCGCGATCAAGGCCAAGCTCACCAACCCGGGGGTCTTCTGGGCGCAGGAGGTCATCTACGGCGCAGGTGAGGCCGTCCAGCCGGGCGAGTACACCGGCACCGGAGACGTCGACCTGTTCCAGGGCGCGTACGACCTCAAGCGGATCTTCTCCAGCGAGAAACTCGCCTACCTGAACAACTGGGGGGCCTCCTGGGGTGCGGGCTACCTGCCCAGCGCCAACGCCCGTACCTTCGTGGACAACTGGGACACCGAACGGAACGGCTCCACCCTCAACTACACGTACGGCAACACCTACACCCTGGCCAACGTCTACCTGCTGGCCTGGCCCTACGGCTCGCCGAACGTCTACTCCGGCTACGAGTTCTCGGACACCGACGCCGGCCCGCCCAACGGCGGCACCGTCAACGCCTGCTACAGCGACGGCTGGAAGTGCCAGCACGCCTGGCCGCAGATCGCCGGCATGGTCGGCTTCCACAACGCCGTGGCCGGCACCGCCGTGACGAACTGGTGGGACAACGGCAACAACGCCATCGCGTTCGGCCGCGGCAGCAAGGGCTACGTGGCGATCAACCACGAGAGCGGCGCGATCACCCAGACCTTCGCCACCTCGCTGCCCGCCGGCACCTACTGCGACGTGCAGCACGCCGGCGCCACCTACAGCGTCGGCTCCGACGGCCGGTTCACGGCCACCGTCGGCGCGGGCGACGCCGTCGCCCTCTACGCCGGCGCTCCCTGCTCCGGCACGTCGTCCAGCGGCGGCACCGGCACTCCCGACCCGTCGGCCGGCGCCTCCTTCGCGGTCAACGCCACGACCGTCGTCGGGCAGAACATCTTCGTGGCCGGGGACGCCGCCGCGCTCGGCGGCTGGGACACCTCCAAGGCGGTTCCGCTGTCCTCGGCGAGCTACCCGGTGTGGAAGGCCGACGTGACGATCCCGGCCGGAACGGCGATTCAGTACAAGTACATCCGGAAGGACTCCAGTGGTGCCGTCACCTGGGAATCAGGGGCAAACCGGACGGCTACCGTACCCGTTTCGGGCAAGATCGTCCTGAACGACGCATGGCGTAACTGAGGTGAATCAGCACAACGCGTGAGGCGGGGAACGCGGATTGGCCCCTCTGTGGCGAAGTTGGCATGCTGGTGCCCGCCCAAAGAATCTTGACCACAGAGGGGACCCCCACCCATGAAGGGCTTCAGGGCATTTCTGCTCCGCGGCAACGTCGTCGACCTCGCCGTCGGCATCGTCATCGGCGCGGCCTTCACCACGCTGGTCACCGCCTTCGTCAAGGCGTTCCTGACGCCCGTCGTCGGCCTCGCCAGCGGTGCCACCGGCAACTTCAGCGCCAAGACGTTCCGTGCGTCCGGGGTGACCTTCCCGTACGGGTTGTTCATCGACGCGGTGATCAGCTTCGTGATCGTCGCCGCGGTGATCTACTTCCTCGTCGTCATGCCGATGAACAAGATGCAGGAGCGGTTCTTCCCCAAGGCCGCGAACGCCTCGGTACGCGAGTGCCCGGAGTGCCTGACCGCGATCCCGGCCGCCGCCAGGCGCTGCAGCGCCTGCACCGTGCAGCTCTCCCCGACGGTCGTCGCCCAGGGCGGCCCCGCGGACGAGGGTGCCAGGCTCACCAAGTAGCACCCCGCGGCACGGGGAGCCGTCGACCCGCGGGCGTCAGCCACGGGCCGGGTGCGGCTCCTCCTCGTCGAGTACGGCCAGCAGCGCGGTGAGCGCCGCCCGCTGGCCGTCGTCGAGCGGCGCCAGCAGGTCGGCCGCCGCGGTGCGGCGGGCCTGCCGCAGCTCCATCAGCACCCGGGCGCCCTCGTCCCGCAGCTCGATGCGGATCACGCGGCGGTTGTGCGGATCGGGTACCCGGCGTACCAGGCCGCCCGCCTCCAGCGCGTCCACCAGCGTCGTCACCGCGCGCGGCACCACCTCCAGGCGCTGCGCGACGTCAGCCATCCGCGGGGGCTCCGAGCAGTGCGACAGCACCCGCAGCAGCCGGGACTGCGCGGGCGTCACGCCGATCGGCTCCATCAGCCGCCGCTGGGCCCGGTGCAGCCGCCGGCTCAGCCCGAGCAGCTGGTCGGCGAGCCGGCCCGTCAGCTCGTCGGGACGCTCCGTGACCTGCGCGGCTGCCTCGTCGGGGGCGGGCGCGACATCGAGCGGAACGGTGCGGGACTCCATGGTCCGAGGGTATCAGGATCAGCATTCATTGTGAGTATAGGTAACAATGAACTACACTCCCAATGTCCTGACCCCGCCGTGCCCCGACCCCGGCGCGCGGCAGGGACCCCGAAACCCGCAAGGAGTCCTTTGCGCCCCGAAAACGATCTCGTCTCCCGGTGGACGCCACCGAAGAAGAAGAAACCGGCCACCCCCAACGACGTCCGCCGCATCACGCGGCTGTTCCGCCCCTACCGCGGCCGGCTCGCCGTCGTCGGCGTGCTCGTCGCCCTGTCCTCCCTGGTCTCGGTCGCCTCGCCCTTCATGCTGCGCGCGATCCTCGACACCGCCATCCCCCAGGGCCGCACCGGGCTGCTCAGCCTGCTCGCCCTCGGCATGATCGCCACCGCCGTCGCGAACGGCGTCTTCGGCGTCCTGCAGACCCTGATCTCCACCACGGTGGGTCAGCGCGTCATGCACGACCTGCGGACCGCCGTCTACGAGCGGCTGCAACGCATGTCCCTGGCCTTCTTCACCAGGACCCGCACCGGTGAGGTCCAGTCCAGGATCGCCAACGACATCGGCGGCATGCAGGCCACCGTCACGTCCACCGCGACCTCGCTGGTCTCCAACGCCACCGCGGTCATCGCCTCCGTCGTCGCCATGCTCGCCCTCGACTGGCGGCTCACCGTGGTCTCCCTGCTGCTACTCCCGGTCTTCGTGTGGGTGGCCCGCAAGGTCGGCCGCGAGCGCAAGAAGATCACCAGCGAGCGGCAGAAGCAGATGGCCGCGATGTCCGCGATCGTCACCGAGTCCCTCTCGGTCAGCGGCATCCTGCTCGGCCGCACCATGGGCCGCGGCGAGTCCCTGGCCCGCGGCTTCTCCGACGAGTCCGAGCGCCTGGTCGACCTGGAGGTCCGCTCCAACATGCAGGGCCGCTGGCGGATGGCCGTGATCGGCATCGTCATGTCGGCGATGCCCGCGCTGCTCTACTGGGCGGCCGGCCTGACCACCGGGCACGACGGCCCGGCGATCTCCATCGGCACCCTCGTCGCCTTCGTCTCGCTCCAGCAGGGCATGTTCCGGCCCACCGTCTCGCTGCTGGCCACCGGCGTGCAGGTGCAGACCTCGCTCGCGCTGTTCCAGCGCATCTTCGAGTACCTCGACCTGCCCGTGGACATCACCGAGAAGCCGGACGCCGTGCGGCTCGACCACGTCCGCGGCGACGTCCGCTTCGAGAACGTCGACTTCTCCTACGACGAGGAGGGCGGCGCCCCGACCCTGCGCGCCGTCGACCTCGACGTGCCCGCCGGCACCAGCCTCGCCGTCGTCGGCGCGACCGGCGCGGGCAAGAGCACGCTCAGCTACCTGGTCCCGCGGCTCTACGACGTGACCGGCGGCCGCGTGACGCTGGACGGCACCGACGTCCGCGACCTCACCTTCGACACCCTGGCCTCCGCGGTCGGCGTGGTCTCCCAGGAGACCTACCTGTTCCACGCCTCGGTCGCCGAGAACCTGCGCTTCGCCAAGCCGGACGCCACCGACGAGGAGATCCGCGCCGCCGCGGAGGCCGCGCAGATCCACGACCACATCGCGTCCCTGCCGGACGGCTACGACACCCTCGTCGGCGAGCGCGGCTACCGCTTCTCCGGCGGTGAGAAGCAGCGGCTGGCCATCGCCCGCACGATCCTGCGCGACCCGCCCGTCCTCATCCTCGACGAGGCAACCAGTGCGCTCGACACGCGCACCGAGGCCGCGGTCCAGGACGCCATCGACGCCCTGTCCGAGGGACGCACGACCCTCACCATCGCGCACCGGCTGTCGACCATCCGCGACGCCGACCAGATCGCCGTCCTCGACGCGGGCCGTGTCGTGGAACGCGGCACCCACGACGAACTCGTCGCGCTCGACGGCCGGTACGCCGCCCTGGTCCGCCGCGACAGCCGGCTCACCAGCACCGCGACCACGTAGCGGAGGCCCGCGTCCGGGACCGTGAGGGATGCGCCCCGCCCGCTTCTTACCGGCCAGTAGGGTTGGGGCATCGGCGGGAGCCGCCCGCCCGCCCCTGGAGGTCCCGGTGCCCGCACGATCCGCCCGCCTGCTCGCAGGACTCCTCGCCACCGCCGGCACGGCCCACTTCCTGGCACCGCGGCCCTTCGACGCGACCGTGCCCCGATCGCTGCCCGGGCACCCCCGCACCTGGACCAGAGCCAGCGGCGTCGCCGAACTCGCCCTCGCCGCGGCCGTGGCGCTCCCCGCCACGCGCCGCAAGGGCGCGCTGCTCACCGCGGGCTTCTTCGTCGCCGTCTTCCCCGCCAACGTCAAGATGGCGTACGACTGGCGCCACCGCCCCACTCCGCTCAGGGCGGCCGCCTACGGCCGGCTGCCCGTCCAGGTGCCGCTCGTGCTCTGGGCGTTGAAGGTCAGCCGCTCGGCGGTGACGAACTCACCAGGATGACGTCGAGGGTGCGCGGGCCGTGGACGCCTTCGACGCGGTCGAGTTCGATGTCGCTGGTGGCGGAGGGGCCGGAGATCCAGGTCATGGGGCGCCGCGGGTCGAGCCTGGGCAGTGCCCGGGGCAGTGAGGTGACGACCTGCTCCGGCGCTTCGACGACGCAGATGTGGTGGTCGGGGACGAGGCTGAGGATGCGCCGGCCCTGGCCGGGTCCCGCGTCGAGGACGACGGTGCCGGTCTCCGCGACGGCCAGGGCGCATCCGGTGACGACGCTGTCGACGGTGTCGAGGCGGTGGGCGGTCAGCGTGCCGTCGTCGTGGACCACTTGTGTGCCGGTGACCGCGTCGAGCCAGTGCGGCGGCAGCCCGGGGGGAACGACCGCGGTGGCCGCGCCCCGGTCGGCCAGGAGCCGGGCGATCACGGCCGGGAGGTCGCCGGCGGTGCAGTGGTGGACCCCTGCCCGGTAGTCGGCGAGGTTGTGCGCCAGGAGCGCCAGGACCGACGCGGGGTCGTCGGGAACGTGGCTCTCCTTGTACGTGCGGACGGCCGGGTCGAGCCGTGGTGTGCCGGAAGCGGCGCCGCCCCCGAGGGCGGCCCGGACGCGGCCGAGGACCCGCTCGCGTGACGTGGCGGGGACGGGCGCCTCGTCGGCGGGGGTCATCGCTGGGTGTCCTCTCCCGCGGGCGGCGTGTGGGGTCCCTGTCCGGCAGGGCGTTTCTTCCACCAGGTGCGGAACGGTTGCTGGGGAAGGGCGGGCAGGTCGCGGCTGTTGCTCCACGCCTTCGCCGGTCCCGGGAGGGGGAGTTCGGTGGGGTGGAGCCGGCGGGTGGCGGTGGCGCCCTGCCCTGCCAGCGCGTAGGCGCCGGGGTGGTCGAGCATCCAGGCCGCGGCTTTCATGACCGCGCTTTCCAAGGGGTGGCTGCGCGGTTGGTCGGTGATGCGTTCGCGGAGGTGGATGAGGATGTCGGGGATGTTGATGGCGACGGGGCAGACGTCGTAGCAGGCGCCGCAGAGGGTGGAGGCGTAGGGGAGGGAGGCGTGGAGTGGGGTGGTGGTGCCGTGGAGTTGGGGGGTGAGGATGGCGCCGATGGGGCCGGGGTAGGGGGAGCCGTAGGTGTGGCCGCCGGTGCGTTCGTAGACGGGGCAGACGTTGAGGCAGGCGGAGCAGCGGATGCAGCGGAGGGCTTGGCGTCCGGTGGGGTCGGCGAGGGTGTTGGTGCGGCCGTTGTCGAGGAGGACGAGGTGGAAGTTTTGGGGGCCGTCGTGGGGGGTGGTGCCGGTCCAGGTGGTGGTGTAGGGGTTCATGCGTTCGGCGGTGGAGGAGCGGGGGAGGGTTTGGAGGAAGACTTCGAGGTCTTGCCAGGTGGGGAGGATTTTCTCGATGCCGGCGAGGGTGATGAGGGTGTCGGGCAGGGTCAGGCACATGCGGCCGTTGCCTTCGGATTCCAGGACGACGATGGTGCCGGTTTCGGCGATCATGAAGTTGGCGCCGGAGATGGCGACTTTCGCGCGGAGGAATTTTTCGCGGAGGTGGAGGCGGGCGGCTTCGGCGAGGTCGGCGGGGGTGTCGGTGAGGTTGTCGGGGGCGGGTCGGCCCCAGTGGTGCATGTGGTGGGTGAAGATGTCGCGGATCTGGGCCCGGTTCTTGTGGATGGCGGGGACCAGGATGTGGGAGGGCAGGTCGTCGTCGAGTTGGACGATGAGTTCGGCGAGGTCGGTTTCGACGGCGGTGATGCCGGCTTGTTCCAGGGCGTGGTTGAGGCCGATTTCCTGGGTGGCCATGGATTTGACTTTGACGACTTCGGTGTGGCCGGTGGCGTGGACGAGGTCGGTGATGATGCGGTTGGCGTCGTCGGCGTCGGTGGCCCAGTGGACGGTTCCGCCGGCGGTGGTGACGGCTGCTTCGAGTTGCAGGAGGTAGGTGTCCAGGTGGGCCAGGGTGTGGTCTTTGATCTGTTTTCCGGCTTCGCGCAGGTCGTTCCAGTCGTCGAGTTCGGCGACGGCGGTGGCGCGTTTGGTGCGGATGGTGTGGGTGGCGTGGGTGAGGTTGGCGCGTAGTCGGGTGTCGGCGAGTGCGGCTTTCGCGGCTTGGGGGAAGGCGGGCATGCCCATGAAGGTTCCACCGCTCATGTCCAGGGCTCCTGTTCGGTGGCGGCGAGGATTTCGGCGAGGTGGACCGGTCGTTGGGGGGAGCCTTGGCGGGTGAGCAGGCCGGACAGGTGCATCAGGCAGGAGTTGTCGGCGGCGCACAGGATGTCGGCGCCGGTGGACTGGGCGTGGTGGATCTTGTCGGTGCCCATGGCGGTGGACACGTCGGGGTTCTTGAGGGCGAAGGT
>NZ_FODD01000090.1 GCF_900110255.1 Actinacidiphila rubida | reverse complement strand
TACCTGGCCGACGGCGGCGCGCACGCCGTGTCCGTGCTCGACCCGGCCGCCGGCCAGGTCATCACCGACATCCCCGTGGACACCGACCCGCAGGCGCTCGCGCTCAGCCAGGACGGCACCCGCCTCTACGTCACCGGGCCCAGCACGGCGACCGTCACCGCGATCGACACCGCGACCGGCACGGTGGCCGCCACCAGCCCGGTCGGCCGCAACCCCGCGGGCGTCGCCCTCAGCCGGCTCGCGCTCCCCGCCCCGGTCGTCATCTCGATCAGCCCGGCGTCGGGCCCGCCGTCCGGCGGCACCGAGATCACCCTCACCGGCAGCCACCTCAAGGACGCCACCGCCGTCACGTTCGGCCCCGGGCACCCCGCCACCGACGTGACATGCACCGACACCTCCTGCACCGCCGTCGCCCCGCCCGCCGACGCCGGCACCGTCGACGTGCAGGTGACCACACCCGCCGGCACCAGCGCCGCGGGCGACACCAGCCGCTTCACCTACGCGGCAGCCGACCTCGGCGTCACCCTTGCCGCCGATCCCCAACCCGGCCTTCTGGGCGGCAGGATCACGTACACCCTCACGATCACCGACCACGGTCCGTCCGCGCTCGGCGCTGCCACCGTGACCGCGGTGCTGCCCGCGCCGATGCGCGCCTCGTCCGGCGACTGCCAGACCGCGGGCACCACCGTGACGTGCGGCGTGACGGGCCTCGCCATCGGCGCGAGCACCACCCGCCGGTTCACCGTGCCGATCGGCCTCCTCGGCGTGGGACTGCCGTACACGGTCACCGCGTCCCGCACCGCGAGCACTCCGGTCGACCTCGCCACGGGGAACGACCGCGCAGCCAGCACCTGCACGGTGGTGACGTCGCTGATCATCGGCTGCCGTTGAGTCACGTGGCCCGTACGGCGGGCAGGCCGCACACCGGCATGGCGTTCCACGCCCGGTAAGTGAGCAGGTGCGTGCGCAGTTGCGTCTGCGTGCGCACCTGCACCTCGCCGGTGTGCGGCCGGACGGACGCCCCCGCGCCGGGTCGGGCAGGCGCGGGGCGGGGCGGGCTGAGGCCGGCGGGCCTGCTCCGACGCCGCTCTGTCAGTGCCCTGCGGCAGGCTGGCCCCATGACCCTGTGGACTCTGGCCGCCGTGGAGGAGGCCCTGCGTGACAGCTGGGCCGCCGACACCTGCTCACCCGACGACCTGGCCCGCGGCGGCTGGCATCCGGACAACCCCGCCTGGGGCCACTGCGACATCACCGCGCTGGTCGTCAACGACCTGTTCGGCGGCGACCTGGTGGTCGGGGAGGTCCGTGACGGCGACGAGCGGGCCGGCTACCACTGGTGGAACGTGCTGCCCACGGGTGTCGAAATCGACCTCACCCGCGACCAGTTCCGCCGCGGCCAGACCGTCACCGCGGCCCGCACCGTGCGCCGCCCGCCGGGGCCCCTGCCGCGGCGGGCGGCCGAGTACGCCCTGCTGCGCGAGCGGGTCGCGGAGCGCCTCGGCCCCCTTCCCACACCGGCGGACGGGCTCCCGCCGCATCCGTGAGCCGCGCGGCCGGCGGCCGCCCCGACGAGTCGGAGCCACCCGCCCCGCGGCGTCACCGCTCGGCAGGACCGACCGCGGCGGACCCTCCGGGCCCCCGTGGTCCGGGCGGGACGGCGCGTCGGGCACACCTCGATTCGGACTGGTGGGCCGGGGATGCCAGGATGGGGGCATGGACAACGTGTACTTCGACATCACCATCGACGGCGCCCCGGCCGGCCGGATCGTCTTCCGGCTCTTCGACGACGTCGTGCCCAACACCGCCAAGAACTTCCGCGAGCTGGCCACCGGCCAGCACGGCTTCGGCTACGCCGGCTCGGCCTTCCACCGGGTCATCCCGCAGTTCATGCTGCAGGGCGGCGACTTCACCCGTGGCGACGGCACCGGTGGCAAGAGCATTTTCGGCGAGAAGTTCGCCGACGAGAACTTCCAGCTCAAGCACGACCGCCCGTTCCTGCTGTCCATGGCGAACGCCGGCAAGAACACCAACGGCTCCCAGTTCTTCGTCACCACCGTGGCGACCCCCTGGCTGGACGGCAAGCACGTCGTCTTCGGCGAGGTCGTCGAGGGCCAGGACCTGGTCAGCCAGATCGAGAGCAGGGGTTCGCAGAGCGGCCGCACGAGCGCGAAGGTCGTCATCGCCGACTCGGGCACCATCCCCGCCTGACCTCCGGCACCCAGGGCACGCCGGCCGGCCCCGCCGCCCGCTCATGGCGGCGGGCGGCCGGCGTCCGCGTTCCCGGTCCCGGTGCCGTGTTTCTTCCGTTCTGCCGTACCGGGTTCCCGGCTGCGTGTTCCGTGTTCCGTGTTCCCCCGTGTCTCCTCGCGCGCCGGGACGGTATCCGCGTGGACAGCGCGGGCCGCGGGGCCGCACGATGACGCCATGCCCGCAGCCGTTGCCGCGTTCCTCGCCGTCCTGCCCGCCTTCCTCGGCGCGTGCGTGCTCATCGCCGCGTCACCCGGCCCCAGCACCATGCTGATCATCCGTCAGTCGCTCCGCAGCCGCCGTGCCGGTTTCCTCACCGTCCTCGGCAACGAGACCGGGGTGTTCGTGTGGGGTGTCGTCGCCGCCTGCGGACTGACCGCGCTGCTCGCCGCGTCGCAGGCCGCGTACGACGCGATGCGGATCGTCGGTGCCGTCGTCCTGGTCGGATTCGGCCTCCAGACGCTGAAGGCCGCGCGGGCCGGCCGGCACGCCGACGGCGACCCCGTGCCCGGCGCGCCCCCGCTCGACGGCAGCGACCCCGACGCCGTCCGGCCGGGGGCTGCCAATTCCGCGGCGGCCCCCGGCTCCGGCCCGGGCGACCGCGACCCGCGGCACGAGGGCCTGCGGGCGTACCGTTCCGGGCTGCTGCTGAACCTGGCGAACCCCAAGGCCGCCGTCTTCGCCCTGTCCTTCCTGCCGCAGTTCGTGCCGGCGGGTGAGCCCTCGCTGCCGGCGATGATCGCCCTGGCGGCTGTCTGGGCGGTGTTCGAGGTCGGCTACTACGGCCTCTACGTGTGGTTCGTCGCCCGGATGCGCGCCGTGATCTCGCGGGCGGGGGTGCGCCGCCGCCTGGAGCAGATCTCCGGGGGAGTGCTGCTGCTCCTGGGCCTGCGGCTCGCCGTCGAGGGCTGACCCGCGACGGCGAGCCCGTCCCTTTCCGGTGGATTGTTCTGATCATCCGGATACGCTCGCCGTGTGGTGAGCGACGATCTTCCCGAGGGCGGGCAGCGGCTCCTCCGCCGGGGGAAGCGCGCGCGGCGCCCACGCGCCTTCTGGGCCCCGGCGGCGGTCGCGGTGGCGATCTGCGCGCTGGCCCTCGCCACGCCGAAGAACTTCGCGTTCAGCCGGCTGCTGCCCGCGGCGCCCGCCCTGGCGGCGTCGATGTGGTCGGTGGCCTGGACGCTCGCGCTCGGCGTCGTCGCCCTCGTCGTCGTGGTGATCATCGAGATCGTCTACGACCCGAACTCGACCATGTTCAACCTGGCGGCCGTCGCGGCCGTCACCGCGGCCGCCGCCTACGCCAGCCACGTCCGGCAGCAGCGTGAGCGGACCCTGAGCAAGGTGCGCTCGGTCGCGCTCGCCGCGCAGTCCGTGGTCCTGCGGCCGATGCCGCACCGGCTGTGCGACCTGGGCATCGAGACCCTGTACCTGGCCGCCGCCGAGGAGGCGCGGGTCGGCGGCGACTTCTACGAGGCGCTCGACACCCCGTACGGTGTGCGCCTGCTCATCGGCGACGTCCGCGGCAAGGGCCTGTCCGCGGTCGGCACCGCGGGCGCGATCACCAACGCCTTCCGTGACGCCGCGTTCGACGAACCCGACCTGGTGGCGATCGCGCGCCGGCTGGACACCGCGATGACCCGGTACAGCCGGGCCTACGGCGAGTCCGCCGAGGCGCTCGAGCGCTTCGCCACCGCCGTCTTCGCCCAGATCCCGCCCGGCGGGCCCGCCGAGCTGCTGAACTGCGGCCACCCGCCGCCCCTCCTGCTCCACGGCGGCGCCGTGCGCACCCTCGACCCCTCGGCCCCCTCGCCGCCCATCACCATGGCCTCGCTCATCGGCGGCGGCTACACCGTCGACACCGTGCCGCTCGCCCCCGGCGACCGCCTGCTGTTCTACACCGACGGGGTCACCGAGACCCGCGACCGCACCGGCACCTTCTTCCCGCTCGCCGACTGGGCGGCCGGCCAGGACGCCCTGCCGCCCCGCGCGCTGCTCGACGCCTTGCACCAGCAACTGATCCGCTACAGCGGCGGCGCGCTGGACGACGACATCGCCGCCCTCGTCGTCCGGCGGGACCCGACGACGCCCCACGCCTGAGGCCCTGGAGGCCCTTTTGGTTGTACGGGACTGGTGTGACGTGGGCCACGGTGCGGTTTGCCACCGGGAATGGCGGGCAGCGGCGCCTGGAACAAAGGGCGATCCACCCGCGGGGGATGCGGATCGCTCTCCCCGCTACTCGTGAGGTGTATGTGTCAAGGCTGCAGGTCGAGCATCTGTACAAGGTGTTCGGGCCCCGACCCGAGGAAGCGGTGCAACGGCTCGAAGCCGGCGCCGACAAGGACGAGCTGCGCGCCGGCGGTGAGACGGCCGCGGTCATCGACGCGTCGTTCGAGGTGGCCGAGGGCGAGATCTTCGTCGTCATGGGCCTGTCGGGCTCCGGCAAGTCCACGCTGCTGCGCACCCTGAACGGGCTGCTTCCGCCGACCGCGGGTGCCGTGCACTACGACGGACGCGACCTGACCGAGCTCGACGCCCCGGAGCTGCGCCACGTCCGGGCGCACGGCATCAGCATGGTCTTCCAGCACTTCGCGCTGTTCCCGCACCGCACGGTGGTGGACAACGCCGCCTACGGGCTGGAGGTGCAGGGCGTCCCGAAGCCGGAGCGCGAGGAGCGGGCCACCGAGGCCCTACGGCTGACCGGCCTGGAAGGCTGGGAGAACTCCTGGCCCGACGAGCTGTCCGGCGGCATGCAGCAGCGTGTCGGACTCGCCCGCGCCCTGGCCACCGACGCCGACGTGCTGCTGATGGACGAGGCGTTCAGCGCGCTCGACCCGCTGATCCGCCGCGAGATGCAGGAGCAGCTGCTGGAACTGCAGCGCACCCTGCGCAAGACCATCGTGTTCATCACCCACGACCCGCACGAGGCCGTCCGTCTCGGCGACCGGATCGCGGTGATGCGCGACGGCCGCATCGTCCAGAACGGCACCGTCGAGGACCTGCTGCTGCGGCCCGCCGACGACTACGTCGCCTCGTTCATGGCCGATGTGGACCGCAGCGCCGTGCTCGAAGGGCACCACGACGAGGCGGAGGTGACCGCCCGTGCCTAGGCTCCCCCTCGGCAGCTGGGCCGAGAGCACCGTCACGTTCCTGCGGGACCACTTCAGCGGCCTGTTCGACGTCATCTCCAGCATCGTCTCCGGGATGTACGACGCGCTGGATTCCGTGCTCACCGGGCCGCAGCCGCTGCTGCTCGCGGGCATCCTCGCGGTGATCGCGCTGTGGCTGCGCGGTCCCGTCGCCGCGGTGCTGGCCTTCGCCGGCTTCGCCCTCATCGACTCGATCCAGCAGTGGCACCAGGCCATGGACACCCTGTCCCTGGTCCTCGTCGCGACCGTGGTCACCCTGGTCGTCGCGCTGCCGCTGGGCGTCTGGGCGGCCCGCAACCGCACGGTCAGCGCCGTGCTGCGTCCGGTCCTCGACCTGATGCAGACCATGCCGGCCTTCGTCTACCTGATCCCCGGCATCTTCTTCTTCGGTGTCGGAGTCGTCCCCGGCGTCATCGCCTGCATCGTCTTCGCGCTCGCCCCCGGCGTGCGCATGACCGAGCTGGGCATCCGCCAGGTCGACGACGAACTGGTGGAGGCGGCCGAGGCGTTCGGCACCGGGCCGGGCAAGACCCTGCTGCGCGTGCAGCTCCCGCTCGCGCTCCCCACCATCATGGCCGGAGTCAACCAGGTCATCATGCTGGGCCTGTCGATGGTGGTCGTGGCCGGCATGGTCGGCAGCGGCGGCCTCGGCCAGTCGGTGTTCACCGCGATCAGCCAGGTCGACGTCGGCCTCGGCTTCGAGGGCGGCGTGTCCGTCGTCATCCTGGCCATGTACCTCGACCGGATGACCGGTGCGCTCGGCGGCCGCGTGACGGCCGTCGGCCGTCGGGCCGCCGCCGCGCTGCCGCGGCGGGCCGGCACCCGTGTCCTGGCCTACCGGCCGCAGGCCTCCGTCGCGGTGGTCGGCGTGGTCGTGCTCGGGCTGGTGGCCGGCGGGATGAGCGTGTTCGCCGGCGGCACGGCCGACGCGCAGGTGTCCGGGAAGGACAACGTCGGCAAGGGCCGCACGGTCAACATGGGCTACATCCCCTGGGACGAGGGCGTCGCCTCGACGTTCCTGTGGCAGGAGGTGCTCAAGGAGCGCGGCTTCAAGCCGAACGTGACGCAGTACGACGTCGGCGCCCTGTACACCGGCATGTCCACGGGCAAGATCGACTTCGAGACCGACTCCTGGCTGCCGACCACCCACGCGTCGTACTGGGCGAAGTACCGCAACAGCCTGGAGGACCTGGGCTCCTGGTACGGCCCGACGTCGCTGGAGCTGAGCGTCCCGTCGTACGTGAAGGGCGTGAACTCGCTCGCCGACCTCAAGGGCAGGGGTGGCGAGTTCAAGGGCCGCATCATCGGCATCGAGCCGGGTGCCGGCGAGATGAAGCTCCTCAACGACAAGGTGCTCTCCGCGTACGGCCTCAAGGGCGAGTACAAGGTGGTCGCCGGCTCGACGGCGACGATGCTCGCGCAGCTCGACCGATCCATCAAGGCGAAGGAACCGGTCGTGGTGACCCTGTGGTCGCCGCACTGGGCCTACGACACCTACGACCTGAAGAAACTGGCCGACCCGCAGCACGCCTGGGGCAGCGGCGACGGGGTGCACACGCTGGCGCACAAGGGATTCGCCTCCCAGGAGCCGCAGGTCGCCAAGTGGCTGAAGTCGTTCCACCTGACGGAGAAGCAGCTGACCTCGCTCGAGTCGGCCGTGCAGAAGGCGGGCCAGGGCCACGAGCAGCAGGGGGTGCACGCCTGGCTGCAGGAGCACCCGGGCATCGTCGACACACTGGCCCCGGTCGGTTCCTGACGGAGTCCGCGCCCCGGCCCCACCCCGCGTCCACGGGGTGGGGCCGCCGTCTTCCCGGCAACCTCCACCACCCGACCCTCACCCTGAAGTCCAGGGTGAGGGTCGACTCTCCGCCGCCGCTGGAGCGACGCCCGAACGGTGGAGTGGCGGGGTCGCCCGAACGGCTGCACAGTGTGAAGAAGGCCGGTCCGCTGGTTGTCTGTGGCCCGTTACGGCCGGACGGCGCCGCGGCGCCGTCCTGTGCCGCCGCGTGGCCCCGGTGCCCGGCGGTCCACCGCCCGCCACCCTCCAGCGAAGGGGACGTTCCCCATGGCAGCCACGGAGACCCTCGCGTCCACGCCCTCGACCTCGAAGTCGTCCTCGAACCGGCACCAGAGCATCGCCGGGAAAGTCGTCATCGCCGACACCGTCGTCGCGACCATCGCCGGCATCGCCACCCGCGAGGTGGAGGGCGTCCACGCCATGGGCGGCGGCGCCACCCGTGCGATGGGTGCCGTCCGCGACCGGGTCGCACGCTCCGCGGACCACACCCGTGGCGTGCGGGTCGAGGTCGGCGAGAAGCAGGCCGCCATCGATCTGGACGTCGTGGTCGTCTACGGAACGGAGATCGCCGGAGCCGCCTCCGGAATCCGGTCCCACGTCTCGGACGCCGTCGAGCGGATGACGGGCCTCGAGGTCGTCGAGGTCAACGTCAACGTGCGCGACGTCCACGTACCCGGCGAGGAGACGGACGAGGACGAGGAAGAAGTTCGCGTCCGCTGACGCCGACCCGCCCGGTCCCGCGCCCGGCGTGCCCTTCGAGGCGCGCCGGGCCCGTGCGGCCGCGGCGCCACCGTGGTCATCGCCGGGAGTGGCCGAGCGGGTCGAGAGCCTCGGCGGTCGCCCCGTCGGCCACCGTCGACTCGCTCAGCTCCTGCCACCGCTCGTCCTGCGCCAGCAGGTCGCGGCCGGCCGCGGTCGCGTACCCGTAGGCGTCGGGACCCACCAGCAGCCGCAGGGGCGGCTCGTCCAGCGCCGCCACGTCCAGCACGAGCCGGGCCACCTTCGCCGGGTCGCTGGCGGTGGTCGACCCGGAACCGTGCATGGACGCCGTCGCGCCGACCGTCGCCGCGTACTCGGGCCGCACCTCGGCCACCTGCATCGACGACCCGGCCCAGTCCGTCGCCATGCCGCCGGGCTCCAGCACCGTGACCTTGATGCCGAGCGGCCCGACCTCCCTGGCCAGCACGGAGGAGAAGCCGCCGACGGCCCACTTGGACGACTGGTAGGCGGCCAGCCCCGGCGTCGCCAGCCTGCCGCCGACCGAGGAGACCTGGATGACGTGGCCGGATCCCTGCTCGCGCATGACGGGCAGCGCGGCCCGGGTCAGCCGCACGACCCCGAAGAGGTTGGCGTCCACCTGCGCGAGGAAGTCGTCGAAGTCAACGTCCTCGATCGCGGCGACATTGGCGTATCCGGCGTTGTTGACCAGCACGTCGAGCCGCCCGAACCGTTCGACGGCGGTCCGCACGGCATCGGTGACCTGCGCCTGGTCGGTGACGTCCAGGGGGACTACGGCGATCCGGTCGCCGAACTCGGCGACGAGGTCGTCGAGGGCCTTCGGCGACCGCGCGCCGGCCACCACCCGGTGCCCGGCCGCGGCCGCGGCGCGCGCGATCTCGCGCCCCAGGCCACGGGAGGCGCCGCTGACGAGGAAGACGGAGGACATGAGGGACTCCTGTTCATCAATCGACTAACCAGTTGGTTAGCTCTCCTCCATGGGACACCCAGGACCGCCCGGTGTCAACTATCCGGTTGGTTGATAAGGTGACTGTCATGAACAGGGACGCGGAGGCGACCCGCCGCCGGCTGCTCCAGGCGGCGACGGACGAGTTCGCCGCATACGGGATCGCGGGGGCCCGCGTCGACCGCATCGCGGCCGCGGCCGCGAGCAACAAGGCGCAGATCTACCACTACTTCGGCAGCAAGGACGGGCTGTTCGACGCGGTCTTCGACGCGATGTGCCGCGAGACGGTGGACGCCGTCCCCATCGACCCCGCGAACCTCCCCGAGTACGGCGGCCGGCTCTTCGACTCCTACCAGGCCCGCCCGTGGGTCCAGCGCCTGGCCGCCTGGTACCGCCTCGAGCGCGCGGACACCGGCACCCTGCTGCCCATCGTCATGGAGAGCAACGCCGCGAAGATCGAGGCGGTGGCCGCGGCGCAGCGCGACGGCCTGCTGACCACCCGCTTCAGCGCACCCGAACTCCTCGGCCTCGTCCTCCACCTCTCCGGCTTCTGGAGCTCCCACACCCCCGAGATGGGTGCGCGGCTGGCGGAGGACGGCCTCGCGCGGCAGCGCGAGGTCGTCGTCCGCGCGGTGGCTGCGCTGCTTTCCGCGTCCTGACCGGCCCGGGGTGCGGCTGGCGCCTTGTTCGCAGCTTCGGCTTCCGGGCTGCCCCCGGGGCGTCGTGCCCGTCTGCCGCGCCGTCGTGGCTTGTCGCGCAGTTCCCCGCGCCCCTGCGGTGCACGTGCGTGGGTGGGGTCAGGGGCCACTCCGGGAGTGTCTCCTCGAGCTTTGCATGGCGGCTTTTTCCGAAGAGGTGGGCCGGGGCCTTGCAAAGCTCTGCGGGGACACACCCGGATCGTCCCCTTCCGGCCGGTCCCCGTCTGCGGGAGGACAGAGCTTGGCCGTGTCCCATGTCCCCCGCCGCACGGTGGGTAAGCGGGAGGGGGTGGGGAGGAAGTGCTCCCCGCAGAGAAATGTGCGCGGCCCCCGGGCAACAACACGT
>NZ_FODD01000106.1 GCF_900110255.1 Actinacidiphila rubida | reverse complement strand
AGTACGGTGCACGCACAGTTCGAGGAGACACTCCCGGAGTGGCCCCTGACCCCACCCACGAACGTGCACCGCCAGGGGCGCGGGGAACTGCGCGACAAGCCACAACGAGACCCGCGGACGGCAGCGCGCAGCGCGGGGCACCCCGGATGCCGGAGGGGCGCGGGGAACTGCGCGAGCGACCACGGCGAACCGTGGGACGGCGATGGCGAGGAAGGGGCTGGACGGGACCCGCAACGGGCTCACCGTCAATGGCTACCCTCGGACGAGGAACGGGGGAGGCGGAGCCTGTGACATGGGGGAGTTGGCGGGGCGCGGTGACGGGTGCGGTCGCGGGCCTGCTGGTGTGGGCCGCGGTGCCCGCCGTGGCCGCGGGGCCGCCGTCGCAGGCGGAGAGCCTGGCCGCGGCGCTGCGGGCCGACCCGGTGTACGTGAGCGACCAACTGCCGCGCGAGGTGCCGCGGTCGACCGCCCCGGAGTTCGCCGCGGCCGCGCGCAGGACCGGTGTGCCGACGTACGTGATGGTGCTGCCGGACCAGCACCAGGGCTCGCTGCTCGGCACGGTGCACGACCGCCTCGGCCGGAACGGCCTCTACGTGCTGCTGGACACGACGGGTGTGGTGGACGCGCGGGCGTTCGGGGTGGCGGCACCCGCCACGGACGCCCATGAGATCGCGCTGTACAGCCTGCCGTACGACGCCGGGGCGCTGCGCTCCTTCCAGGTGTTCGCCGACGCCGTGGCGTCCGGTGCGGGCCCGGCGGCGCGGCGGGCGGCCCGGCTGCAGGACGAGTACGGCGACTCGGGCAAGGGCGTCGAGCCGTTCTACCTGGACCGGACGGACCGGCAGAACCAGGGGTTCGTGACCGGGATCCTGCTGACGTCGCTGCCGTCGGGCACGCTGCTCGTCGCGCTGTACGTGCGGCGCAGGCGGGGCCGCCGGTGGGTGCGCCCGCCCGAGGCGGTCGTCGCCGCGGTGCTCGCCGGGGCCGTGCTGGCGGCGGCGCCGCTGGTGTGCGACCAGAAGCTCGACGGGCCGGAACAGGCGCCCACGCAGGCTGACTTGGGGGCGCGCCTGGACCGTGTCGCGGCCGGGCTGCGACACGCGGCGGTGTACAGCGATCCGGAGAGCCCGCAGGTGCTCGACGCCGCTGGGCTGGCCGAACTCGACCGCAGGATCGCCGCGTACACCCCCGGACCGGTCAAGGTCGCGGTGGTGCCTCAGCTCAGCGACGACGAATCGGCGGGCGACCAGCAGGTGTTCGCCTCGGGACTGCACCGGCTGCTGGGCGGCAAGGGCATCTATGTCGTCGCCGATCCGCTCGAAGGGGCCATCCACGTCTACGACTTCGGGATTCCCGTCGACGCCGCGATGCTGACGCTCGACCTGCCGGACGCCCTGGCCTACGACCACGACACCGCACCGGCCGTCGACCACCGTATGGGCCAACGGCTCGACGACCTGATGGCGTACATGGCGAAGGTGCCGCACTCCGAGCCGGCGCCCGACGGGCCCGACGACCGGCCCGACCCGGTGGCCGGTCACCGGCTGCCGCCGCTGTTCCACGGGGACTTCTGGCCGGGCCTGTTCGTCGGCGCCCTGCTGGCCGGGCTGCTGCTGGGCGTCACCGCCGCGGTCACCGGCACCGCGGCGGCACTCGCCCGGCGCAGGCGGCGGGCCGCGAAGCCGCACGTGACGGCGGCGCCCGCGCATCCCTCGGCGGCCTGGCTGGCCAGGACGGCCGGTCATGAAGTGAACGCGCTTGCCGCGGAGTTGGCGGCGGCGGACGCGAACGCGCCCGGCCGGGAACGTGCCTGGGAGTGCCTCGACGCGGCGATGCTGCTGTCCGGCGGCGCCCAGGCCAGGAGCACGGACGGCGCCGCGGACCTGGCCGCCGCGACCGTCCTGGCCCGCGCGGGGCGCGCCGCCCTGGCCGGACACGCCTACCGCACGTGCTGCAGCGTGAATCCGCTGCACGGCCGGTCCGTGAACGGCACGCGCTACTGCGTCGACTGCCGTCCCGGCGCCGGTTCGGCCGCCCTCGACGCCCTGCGGCTGACCCTGCCGGGCCCGCGGAGGTCCGGCCGGGTGCCCTACGAGAAGGCACCGGGTCCGCTGCCGGCCGTCCGCGACGGGGTGGCCCGGCTCGTCGCCAGCGCGAAGGAGTACGCAAGTGTTCGGTGAATCAGCGTGGTTGAGGTCCCACGGCCGGACCGCGGCACTGCTGCTCGGCGTGCTGCTGGCCGGGTTGCTCGCGGCGGCCGGGCCCGCGGCGGCCGAACCGTCCGCGGGCGCGCGCATCGCGGACGCGCTGGCCGCCTCGCCCGTCTACGTCGACCCCGCGTACGCCTCCGCGGTGCCGTCGGCCGACCGGACGGCCCTGGCCGCCCGCATCGGGCGGACGAGACTGCCGATCAAGGTGGCGCTCGTGCCGCTGGTCAAGGGTGACGCCTTCGACGGCGACCCCCAGGTCCTCACCGACGTCCTGCACGAGCGGCTCGGGCTGCGGGACGTGATCCTCGTGACGCTGGAGCCCACCAGCGACGGACTGTTCGGGGCGGAGTGGCCCGACGGCCGCCACCAGGCGTTCCACGCGGTCGCCGCGGTCGGGTTCCAGGGCGACATGCGGGACGCCGGGCTGGCCGCCCGCCTCGACCGCGCCGTCGACCTCATCGCGCGGGGCGACGGCGATCGCGTCTACCAGCAGGCGACGGCCTCCCTCGACGGCACCCCCGCCCCGCCGGTCCCCCAGGCCAAGGGCGGCTCCTCGGCGGGCGGTTCGGTACTGCCCGTGATCCTGGGCGCGGCGTTCGCGGTCCTGCTGTGCGCGGGCGGTGTGCTGTGGCTGGTCCGCCGGCGCCGCGCCGGTCGCCGGCACGCCGCCCCGTTCGCCTTCCCCGAGGCCGTGTTCGCCGCGGAGGAGGCGGCGGACGAGGCCGCGCTGCGGCGGCGCGCCGAGGCCGAGGTCATCGCGCTCGGCGAACTCCTCGACGACGCGGATCCGGGGCGGCCCTTCCTGCGCGAGGCGCTGGACGCGTACGCGGCGGCCGGCAAGGTCCTGGACGCGGCGCGCTCCACGCCCGACCTCGTCGGCGTCCTGGTCCTGGTCACCCAGGGCCGCGACGCCCACGAGGGGCGCGAGGACGCCCTGCCGCTGTGCTTCTTCGACCCCCTCCACGGGCGGGCCGCCCGCCGCCTCGACTGGCGCCCCCTCGGACGGACGCGCGCCCTGCACGTCGCGGCGTGCCGGGCCTGCGCCGACGCCGTGCGCGGGCACCGCGCGCCGGAGGTCCTGACGGACGTGGACCCGGCGGGGCGGCGCGTGCCGTACTTCGAGGTGCCGGCCGCGCGAAGTGTCTGGGCCGCGACGGGTTACGGAGCGATGGCCCTGCCGGGCCGGGCGTCTCGCGACGACCCGGACGCACTCGTCCCCCGCGTGCTCCGCGGTACCCCCGAGGCGTGACCCGGCCAACGGGGTGCCGCGCGCTGCGCGGGGCTTGTTCCGGTGCGGTTCCCGTGGTGCCCCCGGGGCGCCATACCCGTGTGCCGCGCCGTCGTGGCTTGTCGCGCAGTTCCCCGCGCCCCTTTCGGGGCCCGTCCAGCCCCTTGCGGTACGTCGCCGTGTCCCGGCCGGTGGCCGGTTGCTCGCGCAGTTCCCCGCGCCCCTGGCGGTGCACGTTCGTGGGTGGGGTCAGGGGCCACTCCGGGAGTGTCTCCTC
>NZ_FODD01000037.1 GCF_900110255.1 Actinacidiphila rubida | reverse complement strand
TCAGCTCACGTTGACCGCGGTGTCGTCGATGACGAACGAGGTCTGGAGGCTGGAGTCCTCGGTGCCGGTGAACTTCAGGGTCACCGTCTGGCCGGCGTAGGAGGACAGGTTCACCGACTTCTGGGCGTAGCCGGTGTTCTTGTTGAGGTTGGAGTAGGTGGCCAGCGTCGTCGAGCCGGCGGTCAGCGTCAGCTTGTCGTACGCGGTCGTGGTGGTGGTCTCGGCCGTGTCGATGTGCAGGTAGAAGGTGAGGGTGGCGGTGGTGCAGGACGCCGGCACGGTCACCGACTGGGACAGCGTGTCGGTGTGGGTGGTGCCGTAGCCGTTCAGCCACGCCTTCCACGAGCCGCTGTGGGCGGCCTCACCGGTGCTGTTGTCGATCACGCCGCTGGAGGCGGTCCACGGCGCGGCCGTGCCCGTCTCGAAGCCCGGGTTGCCCAGCAGCTGTGCGGCGGTGCAGCCGCCGCCGCCCGAGCCGGTGACCGTCCAGGTGAACGTCGCCGAGCCGGTGGCGTTCGTGGAGTCCTTGGCCGTGACGGTGACCGACGAGGTGCCGGTGGCGGTCGGGGTGCCCGAGATCAGGCCGGTCGAGGCGCTGATCGACAGGCCGGCCGGCAGGCCGGTGGCCGAGTAGGTCAGCGCGCCGCCGTTGGTGGAGCTGGCCTGGATCTGCAGGCTGGCCGCGGTGTTCACCACCGTGGACTGGTTGGCCGGCTGCGTCACCGTCACCGCGGAGGTGCTGACGCGGCTGCCGACGCCGATCGCCGCCCAGGTGTTGGCGACGGTGTTGTACGTGGCGCTGCCCGCACCCCACAGGTCGGCCGCGGCCTGCAGCGACTGCGTGCGCGCGGCGGCGTAGTTGGTGGTGGAGGTGAAGCGCTCGGTCAGCGACTTGTACCAGAGCTTGAGGGCGTTGTCCCGGCCGATGCCGGGCACCGACAGGCCGTCCTTGGTCGGGCTGTTGTAGCTCACCCCGCCGATGACCTTGGCGCCGCTGCCCTCGGAGAGCAGGTAGAAGAAGTGGTTCGCCGGGCCCGAGGAGTAGTGGACGTCCAGACCGCCGAGGCTGGAGTCCCAGTAGTCCTTGGAGCCGCCGTCCTTGCTCGGCTGGTCCATGTAGCGCAGCGGCGTGCCGTCGCCGTTGATGTCGATCTTCTCGCCGATGAGGTAGTCACCCGGGTCGGCGGAGTTGTTGGCGTAGAACTCCACGCCGGTGCCCATGATGTCCGAGGTCGCCTCGTTCAGGCCGCCGGATTCGCCGGAGTAGTTCAGGCCGGCGGAGTTGGCGGTGACGCCGTGGCTCATCTCGTGGCCGGCCACGTCCAGCGCGGTCAGCGGGTGGGCGTTGCCGCTGCCGTCGCCGTAGGTCATGCAGAAGCAGGAGTCGTCCCAGAAGGCGTTCACGTAGCTGTTGCCGTAGTGGGTGCGGGAGTACGCGGCGCGGCCGTCGTTGGCTATGCCGTTCCGGCCGAAGGTGTTCTTGTAGTAGTCCCAGGTCTCCTGGGCGCCGTAGGCGGCGTCCACGCCCGCCGTCTGCGCGGTCGCGCCGTTCCCGTCGCCCCACGTGTCGTCGGCGTCGGTGAACAGCGTGCCCGTGCCGGACGTGCCGTGGCTGAGGTTGTACGTCTTGTGGCCGCCGCGGGTGTTGTCGGTCAGCTGGTAGGTGCTGCCCGACAGCGTGGTGGTGATGTTCACCTGGCCGCTGTACTCGCTGTTGCCGACGCCGGTCTCGATGCCCTGGTACTCGAAGAGCTTCGCGCCCGTGGTGGCGTCGGTGACGACGTGCAGCTGGTTCGGGGTGCCGTCGTCCTGGACGCCTCCGACCACCGACTCCCAGGCGAGGACCGGGACGCCGTTCGCGGCCCAGACGACCTTGCGGGGCGCGGCGGCGGCCTTCGGGGAGGCCGCGCCGTCCGCCTTCGCGCGGGACAGCGCGAAGGACTGCGCCGAGGCGGCGCTCCTGGCGGCGGTCGTGCCGGCCACCGCCACCGAGGCGTTGGTGGCCTTGTCGACACCGGTGGTGGCGCCCGACGCGCTCTGGTGCACCACGAGGTCGCCGCCGAGGACCGGCAGGCCGTCGTAGGTGCGCTCGTAGCGGGTGTGCGTGGTGCCGTCCTCGTCCTTGACGACGTCCTTGACGACCAGCTTCTCCTTCGCTCCCAGGTGGAGCGAGGACGCGGTGGCCGCGGCCGACGTCCGCGCCTGGGACAGCAGCGAGGCGTGCTGCGCCGGGGACAGCGCGAGGGGCAGGGCGCCGGGGCGCGGCTGCGCGTGGGACGCGGCCGTGGTGGCGGCGGCCGAACCGCCGTCGCCCGACGCGGAATGTGCCGACGCGGTGGCGGGAAGCGCCACGGCGACCATCGCGGCGCCGGCGATCAGCACTCCGGCCGCGGTCTTCGTGCGGGGGGATCTGCGCACTCCTGGACTCCTTCTGCGGCGGCCGCGCGTGGCGGCCGGGACAGTCCGGGCAGATGGGGATGGTGGGCTGCCCGGTAGAGCTGGGTGTTGCGGGCACAGCGGTGGGGCTGCCGTGCTGTGGGACGGGCCACAGAGTGACACTCTTTACCTGTTCATGCCAGACCCGTGGCTGTGAATTGGCCGAAACCGGTTCGGTGTCCGGTCGCCCGCTTCCGCATAGCGGGCGGATGTGTGCGCCGTGTTGCGGCGAAGCAAAGAAATGATCGGGGCGTTCCCTGACATACCGGTGCGCGTCGACGCTCTCGCGGGGACTCCCGGGGCCTCGCGTGTCAACTCGACCCGTGAGACGCGTGGCCGAACTCCGTCGATGCGGCCCGGCTGGATCCTTTGCCTGCTGCCGGGTGCCTCTTTGCCCGTCGCGGAAGCGCTTTCCCCTGCTGCCGGCGGGTGTTCACCATCGCCGCACCGCGCACCGCGCACCGCCGGCTGCCCCGAGGGCCGCCGGGCCGGGACCACGACGACGCCCGGCCGGCCCCCTGTCGCAGGGGCCGGCCGGGCGCCGGGGAGCGGGAAACGCGCGGTGCGGGCGGGAGGTCAGGCGCCGAACGCCTCGCGGACGGTGCCGCCGACGACCGCGCACCAGGTGCTGAGGTCGACCTTGCCGTTGGGCGGCAGGCCGTGGAGGCGCTGCATGTCCTGGACGGCCTTCATGGTCGCGTGGTCGTACGCGCCGGTGATGCTCACCGTGTCGGCGTAGCCCTTGATCGTCAGCAGGTACTGGACGGCCTCGACCGGCAGCCCCGAGGCGTCCTTGTCCAGCACCGGCGCCAGCGCCTCCCAGGTGGCGGTGTCGAACGTGGCGTCCGCGGTGACCGGGATGCCGTGCGTGGTCTGGAAGTCCGCCACGATCACGTTCATGTCGGTGCCGAAGACACCGTTGACCGCCAGGTCGGTGTAGCCGGCGTTCACCAGCAGGTACTGCGCGACCTGCACCACCTGGCTGTCGACGAACCGCCAGATGTCCGGCCAGCGGCGCGCGGGCGCGGCCGATGCGGGGACGCCCATGGCCTTCAGGACCCGGGAGCGGATCTGCGGGAACTCGGCGTAGAAGGCGATGCCCGGGCAGTCGGTGCCCAGCCGGAAGTCCCAGTGGCCGAAGATGTCCCAGGCGTTGAGGCGGAACTGCCGGCAGACCGCGACGCACAGGTCGACCAGGGAGTCGAGCAGCGCCTGCGGCGGGGTCTCCGTGATGTAGGTGCCCTCGTTCTCGATGCCGATGGCGTTGCCGTTCTCGCCCGGGCAGTGGGCGGAGATGACCTGGTGCTGGCCGGCGTCGAGGGTTTCCAGGCTGCGGTGGCGGCCTTCGAGGACGTAGCCGCCGCGGCTGACGGTGAAGTGCTGGCCGGTGTCCGCCCAGCCGTTGGTGTCCATGTGCAGGTTCTGGCAGTCCTTGGCCAGCTGGACGGCGTGCTCGCGGGAGTAGTCCGTGACGTTGGGGAACGCCATGTGGTGCAGGATGATCTTGTTGGTGGTGTTGCCGGTGATCTGGATGGGGCTGGACGGCGGGCGGGCTCCCCAGGTGTCGCAGTCGATGATCCAGGGAAATTCAGGGGACGGGGTCGCGCCGGCGACCGCCGGGAACGCCAGTTCCGTCCCGACCACGGCGGCGACCGCCGTACCCAGGCCGACTCTGAACAGCGTGCGGCGGTCGACCTCGTGCTCGTGCATGGCCATGCGTGCTCCGCGGGCAACGTGGCAGCTTCTTCCGACTGCCACTGGGCAGACGGAGGATATTTCCATGAGGTGACGGGGTGCCAGATGTCTGCGCCGGCAAGTCCGTTGGGACATCCGGGCCGCCCCGGGGGAGCGGGTCGGCGGCCCGACGCCGTGGCAGCGCTTTCGCGCCGTCCTCACGCCAGCAGCGAAAACCAGGTGAGGGCTGTCACCGGCCCCGCTTAGGGTCGTGTGGTGATGCCTGCCGCCGTCCCTGACCCCGCGCCCCCCGCGCCCCACCGATCCTCCTCCCGGTCGCTGATGCGGCTGTGGCCGTACGTCAGACCGGTCCGGCTCAGACTCGGCTTCTCCGCGGTCGTCGCGGTGGTCGCCTCCTGCATGTCCCTGCTCATCCCGCTGGTGCTGAAGTGGATGGTCGACGGGCCGGTCACCGACCACGACCCGGGCGGGGTGTGGCTCGGCGGCGGCCTCGTCCTGCTCCTGGGCCTGCTGGAGGCCGGGCTCTTCGGGGTGCGCCGCTGGCTGGTGGCGCGCCCGCTCGCCGGTGTCGAGGCCTCCATGCGGGCCGCCCTCTACCGGCACCTGCAGCGGCTGCCGGTGGACTTCCACGACCGGTGGGCGTCCGGTCAGCTGCTCTCCCGCGCCACCATGGACCTCCAGATCCTGCGGATGTTCCTGGCCTTCCCGCTGGTCTTCCTCGTCGTCAACGCGGCCACCGTGCTGATCGGCTTCGGGATCCTGTTCGTCCAGTCCTGGCTGCTCGGCCTGGTGCTGCTGGTGCCGGTCGTGCCGCTGATGATCCTCTGCTCGTACTTCGAGGCGCGCTACGCGCTGGCCGCCCGCAGGGCCCAGGACCAGGCAGGCGACCTGGCCACCGTCATCGAGGAGTCGGTGCTCGGCATCCGGATCGTCAAGGCGTTCGGGCGGCACCGCAGCCAGGCCCGGGCGTTCCGCGACCAGGCGCAGGGCCTGTGGCACACCGAGATGCGCAAGGCGCGGCTGCTCTCCGACATCTGGGCCGTCATCATGACGCTGCCCGAACTGGCCATCGGCGCGGCGCTGGTCGTCGGCGTCCTCCAGGTCTCCGACGACAAGCTGTCGGCCGGCACCCTGGTCGCGTTCCTGTCCACGGCCCTCGCGCTGCGCTGGCCGGTGGAGTCCATCGGCTTCCTGCTCGCCATGAGCAACGAGGCCGGCACCGCCGCCGACCGGTACTTCGAGGTGATGGACACACCCCAGGCGGACACCGACGGACGGCGGACCGACCCGCGGGACGACGGCCTGCGGATGGAGGGCGTCCGGTTCCGCTACCCCGACGCCCCGGCCGGCACCCCGGACCTGCTCACCGGCGTCGACCTGCACATCCGCACCGGCGAGACGATGGCCCTCGTCGGCGCGACCGGCTGCGGCAAGACCACGCTCACCGCGCTGCTGCCGCGCCTGCACGACGTCACCGGCGGCCGGATCACCCTGGACGGCGCGGACATCGGCGAACTGCCGGTGGACCGGGTCCGCGAACTGGTCGCGGTCGCCTTCGAGGAGGCCACGCTCTTCTCCGCCACGGTCCGGGAGAACGTGGCGATGGGCGCGGGACCCGGCGGCGCAGGCGAGGAAGAGGTGCGCCGCGCCCTGGCGATCGCCCAGTGCGACTTCGTGCAGCGGCTGCCCCAGGGGCTCGACACCCAGGTCGGCGAGCAGGGGCTGAGCCTGTCCGGCGGCCAGCGGCAGCGCCTCGCGCTGGCCCGCGCGGTCGTCGGCAGTCCCCGCTTCCTCGTCCTCGACGACCCGCTGTCCGCGCTCGACGTGCACACCGAGGCACTGGTCGAGGCCGCGCTGCGCGAGGTGCTGCGGCACACCACGGCGCTGGTCGTCGCCCACCGGCCGTCGACGGTGCTGCTCGCCGACCGCGTCGCGCTCATGTCCGGCGGGCGCGTCACCGCGGTCGGCACGCACGCCGAACTGCTGCGGGACAGCGCCGAGTACCGCTACCTGATGTCCGGCGACGCGGGACGGGACGGGGACGCGGGAGGGGACGGCGGCGAGCGCGATCCGCACGGCGCCTCGCGCGACGATGCCCACGACGACCCGCGTGACGACCTGGACCGTGATCCGCACGGCGACCCGCACGGCGACCCGCGGGAGCACCCGCGGGGCGGCGCGCACGACGACCGCCGGCACGAGGCCGCCGGCCTGGAGAGGAGCGAGGCCCGATGACCTCCGTGGCCGACCAGCCCGAACAGGCCCTGGAGCCGCGGCCGCCGTGCGGCACCGCCGTCGCGGACGACCGGGCCGCACCCGTCCCGGGCACCGGTGCCGCGCCCGGCGCCGCGCCCGACCCGTTCGACCAGGACGTGCTGCCCGCGCCGAGGAACGCCCAGATCGCGCTGCTGCGCTCGCTGCTCGCCCCGCACCGCCGCCGGGCGTGGACCGCGTCCGTGCTGCTGCTGGTGCAGCAGGCGGCCGTGCAGGCCGGGCCGCTGCTCGTCGCCTACGCCATCGACAACGCCATCCCGCAGGTGCGGCAGGGGCAGCACGGCGCGCTGATCGCCGTCGCGCTCGGCTACCTGGCCTGCGGCGTCGCCTCCGGGGTGCTGCAGCGCGCCTTCATCCGGGTGGCCGCCCGGGTCAGCCAGGACGTGCTGATCGACCTGCGCGGGCGGATCTTCCGCCACGCCCAGTCGCTCAGCCTGGACTTCCACGAGCGCTACACCTCCGGCCGGCTGATCGCCCGCGCCACCTCGGACGTCGAGTCGATCAGGGAACTGCTCACCGACGGCCTGGAGGAACTGGTCGGGGTGGTGCTGTCCGCGGTGTACATCACCGCGCTGCTGATGTTCCTCGACTGGAAGCTCGCCCTGGCCACCCTGGTGAGCTACGTCCCGCTGTACTGGGCGATCCGGGTCTTCCAGAAGCGCTCGATGGTCGCGTACCGCAAGCGGTCCACGGCCGTCGCCGCGGTCATCGTGAAGTTCACCGAGACCATGAACGGCATCCGCCCGGTCAAGGCGTTCCGCCGCGAGGAGCCCAACGACGACGCGTTCGGGGAGCTCAACCACCGTCACGAGCGGGCGAACGGCGACGCGATCCTGGAGATGGCCCGCTACGTCGTCGGCTCCCGGCTGATCGCCAACGTCACCATCGCGGGGATCGTGCTGTGGGGCGCCTACCGGGTGGCCGAGGGCGGCATGGCGCTGGGCGTGCTCGCCGCCTTCGTGCTCTACCTGCGGCGGCTGTACGACCCCATCGACCGGCTGGGCATGTTCCTCAACTCCTACCAGTCGGCGGCCGCGTCGCTGGAGAAGATCGCCGGGCTGCTCGCGCAGGCGCCCGCCGTTCCGGAACCGGCCGAGCCGCGGCCGCTGCCCGAGCCGGCCGGCGGCATCCCCGGCCGCGAGGTCGCCTTCGAGGGGGTCCGGTTCGCCTACCGGACCGGCGGCGAGGTGCTGCCCTCGTTCGACCTGCGGATGCCGGCCGGGCAGACCGTCGCGGTCGTCGGCGCGACCGGGGCCGGCAAGTCCACCCTCGCCAAGCTGCTGGCCCGGTTCTACGACCCGACCAGCGGCCGGGTGGTGCTGGACGGCGTGGAACTGCGCGACCTGGCCACGGCGGACCTGCGCCGGGGCGTGGTCATGGTGACGCAGGAGGCGTTCCTGTTCTCCGGGACGGTCGCCGAGAACATCGCCATCGGCCGCCCGGACGCCACCCGTGAGGAGGTCGAGGCGGCCGCCAAGGCCATCGGCGCGCATGACTTCATCGCGGCGCTCCCGGACGGCTACGACACCGACGTCCGCAAGCGCGGCGGCCGCATCTCGGCCGGGCAGCGCCAACTCGTCGCCTTCGCGCGCGCGTTGCTGGCCGACCCCGCGGTGCTGATCCTCGACGAGGCCACGTCGTCGCTCGACGTCCCCGGCGAACGGGCCGTGCAGCACGCCATGCACACCGTGCTCACCGGCCGCACGGCGGTGATCATCGCCCACCGCCTGTCCACCGTGGAGATCGCCGACCGTGTGCTGGTCATGGAGGGCGGCCGCATCGTGGAGGACGGCACGCCCGGCGAGCTCATCGCGGGCGACGGCCGTTTCGCCGGTCTCCACCAGGCTTGGCGGGACAGCCTGGTCTGACGCCTCGCCTCCGGCGCGGACGCGGGAGCGGCCGCCCACGCCCTCCCGTCGCGCCGGCGCGCGCGTGCCCGGCGCTTCGCGCGCGGCGGCCCGCGGGTTCCCCGGCCGCCGGGGTCGGAGGGCGGTGCGCGGACGGGTGGGCGTACCGGGGTGGGTGCGGGGAGCGCCGGACGGGTGCGAGGACGGGGCGGCGGGGGCCGGGCCTTCCGTCCGAAGGACTTACGCGCCGTGGGCGCGGCGCAGGGTGCGGACGGCCGGGATCGACAGGAGGGTCGTGGCGACGGCCACCGCGACGACGCTGCCGGCCACCAGCACGTGGCGGGCGCCGAACGCCGAGGACGCCGGACCGGCCAGTGCCTGGCCGACCGGCACCATCGCCACCGAGCCCGCCACCTCGTAGGCGTGGATGCGGTTGAGGATGTCCCCGGGCACCTGCGTCTGCACGGACGTGGCCCAGTTGACGCCCCAGTACGCCGAGCCCATGCCGGCCACGAACACGCAGCCGCACACCGCCGGGACAGGCAGCCCCAGGCCGACCGACAGCGGCATCGCGGCCGTCAGGTACAGCGCGAGGGACCCCGCCCTCAACTGCCGCTGCGCGCGCAGCCGGATCGCCACCAGCGCGCCGACCGCGGTCCCGCCGCCCAGCGCGGAGTTGACCAGACCGTAGGCGCCGGCGCCGTGCGTGGGGATGATCTGGCCCGCGGCCAGCGGCGTGTAGGGGCCGATGGTGAAGACCATGAACAGCATCCACACCACGATCACCGACCACATCCAGGTGCGCGCCCTGAACTCCCGCCAGCCCTCGGCGAGATCGCTGCGGAAGCCGTTCACCGCCTTCGCGGCCCGCGGCACCTGGGGCGCGAGCCGCAGCAGCACCAGGCACAGCGCGCTGACCGCGTACGTCGAGGCGTGCACCAGGAACACCACGCCCGAGGACGTCAGCCCGATCAGCAGGCCCGCGAAGGCCGGTCCGAGCAGCGCCGCGGTCGACTCCGCGGTCCTGGTCACCCCGTTCGCGCCCTGCACGTCGCTGGCGACCCGCACCAGCGTGCTGGCCACGCCCGGCTGGAACAGGGCGGCCATCGTGCCGTTGACGACCGCGATGCCGACCACCTCCCACAGCCGCACGTGGTGGGTGAGGAAGAGCACCGCGGCGAGCGACTGGGTGCACACCCGCACCAGGTCCGCGCCGATCATCAGGGCCCGCGCGTTCAGCCGGTCGGCGAACACCCCGCCGAAGATCACGAAGCCCGCGAAGCAGGCGGTGGACGCGGCCATCACCAGGCCGATGTCACCGGCCGAGTAGCCGTACGTCAGCAGCCCGGCGGACAGCGCCACCGGCAGCATGGTGTCGCCGAGCATCGCGACAGTGCGGGCGATGAAGTACAGGCGGAAGTTCGGTGACCACACCCCGCCGGTGCCGCCGCCGGCCCGGGAGCGCGTGGTGCCGGAGAGGGCACTGGTGCCGCTGGTGGCGGCAGTGGTTCCCGTGACGGTCGCGCAGGTGGCGGCGCTGTCGGCGGCGGGTTCTGGCAGGGCGTCGTCGTGACCGGACGGGCGTGAGCTCACCGGGCCAATATGGACTGGACCACTCGGCGCCGTCCAGACGATTACCCCGCGCCCGCCCGCCGTCACCCCCGCCGCCGCCCTCGCGCGGGCCCGCCGTCGTCCCGGCGCCCGCCTGCCGTCACCCCGCGGTCGCCTCCCGCACCCGGAACAGCCGCACCGAGCGCGCGGCCACCGTCACCGCCTCCCCGGCGGGCAGTTCGCGGTCCGCCGCGGCCCACGGCTCGTCCTCCGCGGTGTCCAGCAGCGGCTCGTACCCGGCCGCCCACCGCCCGCCGGGCAGCACGAACGGCGCCGGGCGGTGGTCGGCGTGCACCACCAGCAGGAAGCTGTCGTCGACGACCGGCTCGCCGCGCACGTCACGCTGCGGGATGTCCCGCCCGGACAGGAACATGCCGAGCGTCGCCGACGGCGCGAACCAGTCCGCGTCCGTCATCTCCCGCCCGCCCGGCTCGAACCAGGCCACGTCCCGCAGCCCCTCCGGCGCGCTGGCCACCCCGGAGAAGAAGCCGCCGCGGCGCAGCACCGGGTGGGCGTGGCGCAGCGCGACCAGCCGCGCGGTGAGATCGCGCAGCCCCCGCCACCGCGGGTCCTCCAGCAGCGACCAGTCCACCCAACTGGTGGCGTTGTCCTGGCAGTACGCGTTGTTGTTGCCGCCCTGGGTACGGCCCATCTCGTCACCGGCCACCAGCATCGGCACGCCGGTGGACAGCAGGAGCGTGGCCAGCAGGTTGCGCAACTGCCGGGCCCGCAGCGCCAGCACCTCGGGATCGCCGGTCTCGCCCTCCGCGCCGCAGTTCCACGACCGGTTGTCGTCGGTGCCGTCCCGGCCGTCCTCGCCGTTCGCCTCGTTGTGCTTGCCGTTGTGGCTCACCAGGTCGCGCAGCGTGAACCCGTCGTGCGCCGTGACGTAGTTGACCGACGCGTACGGCCGGCGGCCGCCCCAGTCGTACAGGTCGCTGGAGCCCGACAGCCGGTAGCCGAGGTCGCGCACGTCACCGGTCGCGCCGCGCCAGAAGTCCCGGACGGTGTCCCGGAAACGGTCGTTCCACTCGGTCCACAGCGGCGGGAACGCGCCGACCTGGTAGCCGCCAGCGCCCACGTCCCACGGCTCGGCGATCAGCTTGACCCGGCGCAGCACCGGGTCCTGCGCGATCGTCGCGAGGAACGGGGAGAGCATGTCGACGTCGTGCATCGAACGGGCCAGCGCGGCGGCCAGGTCGAAGCGGAAGCCGTCCACGCCCATCTCCGTCACCCAGTACCGCAGCGAGTCGGTGATCAGCCGCAGCACGTGCGGCTGCACCACGCTCAGGGTGTTGCCGCAGCCGGTGTAGTCCGCGTAGCCGCGCGGGTCGCCGGCCAGCCGGTAGTAGCCGCGGTTGTCGACGCCGCGCAGCGAGAGCGTCGGGCCGCCCTGGCCGCCCTCCGCGGTGTGGTTGTAGACCACGTCGAGGATCACCTCGATGCCCGCGGCGTGCAGCGCCCGCACCATCCGCTTGAACTCGCCCACCTGCTCGCCGCGGGTGCCGCTGGCGCTGTACGCGGCGTGCGGGGCGAAGTAGCCGATCGAGTTGTAGCCCCAGTAGTTGCGCAGCCCGCGCCGCTCCAGGTGGTCCTCGTGTGCGAACTGGTGCACCGGCAGCAGTTCCACGGCCGTCACGCCGAGGTCCGTCAGATGCGCGAGGGCCGCCGGGTGGGCGAGCCCGGCGTAGGTGCCGCGCAGCTCGGGCGGGACGTCCGGGTGGCGCTGCGTGAAACCGCGCACGTGCAGCTCGTAGATGACCGAGTCCGACCACGGTGTCTTGGGCCGCCGGTCGTCCTCCCAGTCGTCGTCGTCGTCGACCACGACGCCCTTGGGGACGAACGGGGCCGAGTCCCGGTTGTCGCGGACCGTGTCCGCGACGGCTGGCTCCTGCCAGTCCCGCACGTGCCCGTACACCTCGGGCACCATCTCGAACTCCCCGTCCACGGCCCGGGCGTAGGGATCGAGCAGCAGCTTCGCCGGGTTCCAGCGGGCGCCGGTCCACGGGTCCCAGCGGCCGCCGACGCGGTAGCCGTAGCGCTGCCCCGGCAGCACGTCCGGCACGAAGCCGTGCCACACCTCGTGGGTCAGCTCGGTCAGCGGCGCGCGCGTCTCGCTGCCGTCCGCGCCGAACAGGCACAGCTCGACGGACTCCGCGCCACCCGCCCACAGCGCGAAGTTGGTGCCGGGGCGGCCGTCCGGCCCGGTGTGGAAGCGCGCGCCCAGGGGATGCGGCGCCCCCGGCCACACCGTCGCGACGGCCGGCGCGGGCGCGTTCCCCGCGGCCTCGGGAGCCGCCCGCGGCCGCGGCGGCGCCGCCGGCGCAGACCTCGGGGAGGTCTGCGCCGCGTCGGCGACGCCGAACTCGCGTGTCTCTGACACGTGCATCCTCCCGCGGCTCCGGCACGGCTCCCTCCGGGCGTCCCATACCCGTCCGGCCGTGCCCCTTCCCCCATTCCTTCCCCCCGCACCCCTCCAAGGAACGGCACCCCTCCAGCCGCGACGGCGCGGCAGCCGGCGGACTCCGGCAAGAGGCAAGCTCGTGCCCCGCCAGGGGGCCCACGGTTTCGCGGCAACGGCGCGTCGGCGCATGGCCGTCAGGGGGGACCGTCGGCCGGCGACGGCAAGGCACGGGCGGGACCGCCACCGGAGGGTGAACCCGCGCCCGAGGGTGATCCCTCTCCGGAGGGAAGCGCGGGAAGGGGGACGGGGGAACCCCTTAGGGCCGACGGGATGGCATTCCCAGGTGCCGCGTTGCCCCGCAGGGAAACTCTCGTTGGCGCATGCGTGACCACTTCGCCGCGTACAAGGGGAGCCCGCACCCTCCGCACCGCGCTGACCGCGACCGTCCTCCTCCTCGCGGCGGCCACCGCCTGCGGCGGCGGCTCCGGGCGCCCCAGCGGCGCGGACGGCCCGAAGCCGCAGCACGACACCTTCATCGGGTACTTCAGCCCGGAGGACCAGTCCACCATCGGCACCGGGATGATCATCTCCCTGCGGTTCGACCACGGCATCACCGACCGCGCCGCGGTCGAACGCGGCATCACCGTCACCAGCGCGCCCGCCCGCGCCGTCGTCGGCCACTGGTTCAGCGACCACCGCCTCGACCTGCGCCCCGCCGACTTCTGGCCGGCCGGCGCCCGCATCACCCTGTCGCTGCGGCTGCGCGGCGTGCAGGGCGCGCCGCACACCTACGGCACCCAGTCCAAGGACGTCACCTTCACCGTCGGCCGCGACCAGCGCAGCACCGTCGACGCCGTGGAGCACACCATGACCGTGGTCCGCGGCGGGCACGTGCTGCGGGTGCTGCCGGTGACCGTCGGCAGCCCGGAGCACACCACGTACAACGGCGTGATGGTGATCGCCGACAAGTACCTGCAGACCCGGATGAACGGCCGCACCGTCGGCTTCGGCGGGGAGTACGACATCCCCGACGTGCCGCACGCCCTGCGCCTGACCACCTCCGGCACGTTCGTGCACGGCAACTACTGGTCGCCGCCGCAGATCTTCGGCGAGGAGAACGTCAGCCACGGCTGCATCGGCCTGCAGGACCGCAAGGGCGGCGGCCGGGACACACCCGCCGGCTGGTTCTTCGAGAACTCGATGATCGGCGACGCCGTCCGCGTCGTGAACTCCGACGACCGCACCGTCGACCCGGACAACGGCCTGAGCGGCTGGAACCTGACGTGGGACCAGTGGCGGACGGGCTCCGCCCTGCAGTGAGCCGCTGCCGGGACGCGCGGAACGTCCCGGGGCCGTGCGCGCGGCACGGCCCCGGGACGATCCGGAACGGCTGGGTGACGGGGGCGGCGTGCGCCCGCCGCGGTCAGAACTCCTCCGTCGCGGGTCCTTCCTCCCTCTCCTCCGCGGCGAGGGTGCGGGCCCTGATGATCGGCGAGATCAGCAGGTCGTACACGGCGACGCCGATCAGAGCACCGCAGAGCGGGGCCACGATGGGGATCCACCAGTAGTGGTCGAACCATTGGAAATGCCCTGGTAGTGCGATCGCTCCCCAGCCCTCGAAGTAGGTGAACAACCGCGGGCCGAAGTCACGGGCGGGGTTGATCGCGTACCCGGAGTTGGTGCCGAAGGTCAGGCCGATGGCCACGACCACCAGGCCGATCAGGTACGGGCCGAGGTTGGCCAGCGGCGCCGTGTTCTTCAGGTCGATCAGGGCGCAGATGAGCAGCAGCAGGATGCCGGTGCCGATCATCTCGTCCAGGAACGGACCCCACCAGGAATTCCCGAAGTACTGGGACGGGAAGGTCGCGAAGATGGAATACGTGGCCAGGGATTTGGTCCGCGGTGTGCCCGCTTTCGCCTCCGCGGCGTTGATCGCCCAGTGGTAGGACCCGTACACCAGGGCGGCCGCGGTGAATGCCCCGAACAACTGGGAGAACCAGTAGGGGAGGATCTTCTTCAGCGGGAATTCCCGGCGGGCCGCGAAGGCCAGGGTCACCGCGGGGTTGAGGTGGGCGCCGCTGATGCCGCCGGCGACGTACACGCCGAACACCACGCCGAGGCCCCACCCCCATGAGATGATCAGCCAGTTGTCCGCGCCGAAGGGCACGACCTGGCGTCCGGATCCGGGCAGGCCGACGACGGCGACTGCGACGGACCCGATGCCCAGAAGAATCAGAACGAACGTGCCCAGGAACTCGGCGATCATTTCACCGCCGAGGCCTTCTCGGTAACCGCGTCTACGCGCACTGCGCTGCTCAGCCATCGGTCTCTCCTTGGTCGGTACTGAGGAAAGACCTATCACCGTATGAACGGCCCCGCGGACCGCAGAAAGGCCATCGGAGTGAACGGCTCGGCGCGCCGCGTTGCGGAAAAGCCGCCCCGTTCCCCGTGCTGGGGCGGCCCGGCGGGCTTCTACGGCGGTTCCGCGGAACCGGCAGGGTGGACTGGGACGAAACGGTGACGAACCCCGGGTCGGGACGGGATACCCGTGTGGTTCTCTATCAGCGGGAGTCCAGGTGTTCCGCGCACGGCAGCCGTGCGCGCGGGGAATCAGGGAGCGGAGAAAGTGGAGCCGAAGGGTGTGCCGTCGGGCGTCCGGAGGAGCGCGGCGGCGCTGGTCCTCGGTGCCCTGCTGGTCCTGGCGACGGCCTGCGGGCCGGACGACGCAGGGAAGGCCGACAGCAAGGGCGGTGCGGGCGGCACCGGTGCGCCGAGCGCCGCGGTGTCGACCGCGGTCGTGTCGATCCTGCCCCGGGACGGCGCCACGGACGTGCCGACGACCGGCACGCTGAAGGTCGCCGCGTCCGGCGGCCGGCTCTCCTCGGTCGTGGTCAAGGACGACAAGGGCACTCCCGTGCCGGGCACGATCACCGCGGACGGCTCGGGCTGGAACCCCGACGACCACCTGGACACGTCCACGCAGTACACCGTCGACGCCGTGGCCAAGGACGCGGCGGGCCGCGAGTCCGACAAGCACGCGTCGTTCACCACGGTCGTGCCCAGGGACACCTTCGTCGGGTTCTTCACGCCCGAGGACGGCTCGACCGTCGGCGTCGGCATGGAGGTCTACCTCCACTTCAACCGCCCGATCAGCAACAAGAAGGCGGTCGCGCACGGCCTGACGGTCACCGCCACCCCGTCGGTGCCCGTGGCCGCGAAGTGGAACGGCGACCAGGACCTCTACATCCGGCCCGCGGACTACTGGGCGGCCGGCACCAAGGTCACGCTCGCGCTGAACCTCAACGGCGTCGAGGGCGCCCCCGGCGTCTACGGCAAGCAGCACAAGACCGTGAGCTTCACCGTCGCCCGCCGCCAGATCAGCGTGGTCGACGCGGCGAAGCACACCATGACCGTCTACCGGGACGGCGCGGCGATCAGGACCGTCCCGATCTCCTCCGGTGCCCCCGACCACACCACGTACAACGGCGCGATGGTGATCTCCGAGAAGTACGTCAGGACCCGGATGAACGGCGACACCGTCGGCTTCGGCGGGGAGTACGACATCCCCGACGTGCCGCACGCGATGCGGCTCACCAACTCGGGGACCTTCATCCACGGCAACTACTGGGCCGCGCCCTCGGTGTTCGGCAGCAGCAACACCAGCCACGGCTGCGTCGGCCTGCAGGACGTCCAGGGCGCCGGCGACCCCGGCACGCCGGCCGCCTGGTTCTACGCCAACTCGCTGGTCGGCGACGTCGTCAAGGTCGTCAACTCCAAGGACACCACGGTGCAGTGGTACAACGGCCTGAACGGCTGGAACCTCACCTGGAGCCAGTGGCTGGCGTCCTGATCGCGGTCGCGTACGCTCCCGACCATGACTGTGACCCTCGAAGTCGACGAAGGCGTCGGCACCCTCCGGCTGGAGCGGCCGCCGATGAACGCGCTGGACAGCGCGATGCAGGACCGGCTGAAGGAGCTCGCCGAGGAGGCCGGCCGCCGTTCCGACGTGCGGGCCGTCGTGGTGTGGGGCGGCGAGAAGGTCTTCGCGGCCGGCGCGGACATCAAGGAGATGCAGGCCATGTCCTACCAGGACATGGTCGACCGGTCGCGCGGCCTGCAGGACGCGTTCACGGCGGTGGCCCGCGTCCCCAAGCCGGTCGTCGCCGCGGTCACCGGGTACGCGCTGGGCGGCGGTTGCGAGCTGGCGCTGTGCGCCGACTACCGGATCGCCGCCGACAACGCCAAGCTCGGGCAGCCGGAGATCCTGCTCGGCCTGATCCCGGGCGCCGGCGGCACCCAGCGACTGTCCCGGCTGATCGGCCCGTCGCGCGCCAAGGACCTGATCTTCACCGGGCGGACGGTCACCGCCGACGAGGCGCTGACCCTCGGCCTGGTCGACAAGGTGGTGCCCGCGGGCGAGGTGTACGCGCAGGCGCGCGCCTGGGCCGGGCGGCTGGCCCGCGGCCCGGCCTACGCGCTGCGGGCCGCGAAGGAGGCGGTGGACTCCGGGCTGGACGCCGGCCTGGACACCGGGCTCGCCATCGAACGCACCCTGTTCGCCGGCCTGTTCGCGACCCAGGACCGGGAGACCGGGATGCGCAGCTTCGTCGAGGACGGACCGGGCAAGGCGACCTTCGCCTGAGCGCCCGGAGGGTGGGCGTCCCGCCGCCCGCGGAGGGCGGACGGGACGTCACGCAGGGTCGACGGTCACCCTTAAGGCAACCTTAAGCAGACCTTAAGGAGTTGTGCGGTCCTCGCCGCCCGCCCGCCGGACCGCGAGGACGACTCCGCAGGTCGGCGGGGTCGTTCCGGGGTGTTGTATGCCGCGCGCATATGCCCGGATCGGCCCCGGCTCCCCCCGTTCCGGGGGTATGAATTCCCGGGGTTACCCCCCGGAACCTGCCGGTTGCGGCCATCATGAAAGGCATGGCGGCCCGGGGCGGTTCTGAGCAGCCGCAGCGGGCGGAACCCGCGGCGGCCGTTGCCCCGCTCGTCGCGGACGACCCCGCGGCCGGGGTGCTGGACCTTCTGGGTGACCCGTCGGCCCGCGAGGTGCATCTGACGTCGCGTCCGGAGTCCGCGTCCACCGCCCGCCGGCTGGCACTGTCCGTGATCAGGCTGTGGGGACTGGCGGTCCACGCCGACACCGTCGAACTGCTCGTCTCCGAACTCGTCGGCAACGCCGTGCGGCACACCGGCGCCCGGACGTTCGGCCTCCGGATGCAGCGCCGGCGGGGCTGGATCCGGATCGAGGTGCGGGACCCCTCGCGGGCGCTGCCCTGCCTGCTGCCGGTGCGCGAGATGGACACCAGCGGCCGCGGCCTCTTCCTCGTCGACACCCTCTCCGACCGCTGGGGCGTGGACCTCCAGCCGCGCGGCAAGACCACCTGGTTCGAACTGCGCGTCCCGGAACGGTAGTCGGGCGGGACCCCGTAAGAGCACGAGAAGAGGCCCTCCGCGTCGGGGGGGGGTGACAGCGGGAGGGCCTCTTCGGTTCGCCGCGGAGCAGGGGGGGTGTGTCCGCGGCGCTTGTGGAACGGCTGAGCCCGGGTCCGGGGGGCCGTTGTCACGACTCTCGCACAGAAGGGGGGGTTGGGGCAAATCTGCGAATCGTGGCATTTATTAATAAAATGGACATGGGTCTGTGCAATGTGAGGGTGACATGGGCCACTCGCCTTGTAAATAGCGGCTAAGTTTCCTCATGTACCTCTCATGTGAAAGATCCGTGAAGACTCGCCCTGATCGGCACCCCTGAGGAGGGGTGGGGGTAGCCCCCACCCCGGATCGGGGAAAGACCGGATGGGCCGGGGGAGTTGGGTGCGCCAGAGTCGGGGACACGCCCAGAACCCCGAGGAGAGCCCCGATGACACCCACCGCAGGCAGCGCGCCGGCCGCCGCCCACGCCGCGGTCCCGGCGGCTCCTCCAGCCGCCCCCGCGGCGCCGCGGCCCGCCCTGCCCGCGCTGCTGTCCTTCGTCCGCTTCGTGGTCTGCGGCGGCGGGGTCACCGTGCTCGCCTCCGCCGCGCTGCTCCTGGTCGGCGACCGGGTGCCCCTCGCCCTGGCCAACGCCGTGCTCACCGTGGCCTCCACCGTGCTGGCCACCGAACTGCACGGACGGTTCACCTT
Source organism: Actinacidiphila rubida (assembly GCF_900110255.1). Lineage (GTDB taxonomy): Bacteria > Actinomycetota > Actinomycetes > Streptomycetales > Streptomycetaceae > Actinacidiphila > Actinacidiphila rubida. The sequence continues at coordinate 70,370 of NZ_FODD01000037.1, read as the reverse complement.
CGGCCGCGGCGGGGCGAGCTGGCGCGACCACGCGGCGAGCGGGCTGACCGTGCTGATGTCGTACCTGTTCACCACCGGCGCCCTGCTCGCCTACGACGGCGTCCGCCCGGGCGGCGGCGCGCTCTTGCGGCAGGGCGTCTACCTCACCGCCTCGGGGCTCGCGGGCCTGGCCCGCTTCCTGCTCCTGCGCTACGTCGTCTTCGCCCCGGGCGCCGCCGCCGTCCGCCGGCTACCCGGTCACCGCACGCACGGCCGGGGCGGGCACGGCGGGAGCGGGCACCAGGCCGGCCCGGTGGGCCAGCGCGGCGGCCTCCCCGCGGGAGCCCGCACCGAGCTTGGCCAGGATGTTCGCGACATGGAACTTCACCGTGGACTCGCTGATGTGCAGGGTCCGGGCGATCTCGCGGTTGCGGCGCCCGAGCGCCAGCTCGCCCAGCACCTCCCGCTCGCGCGGATGCAGGGCGTCCAGCGGGTCCTGGCGCGCCGCGGGCACGTCGGGCGCCCGCAGCGGCAGCGTCACGGTGACCGTCGTGCCCCAGCCCGGCAGCGCGTCCACCAGCAGCCTGCCGTCGACCGCGGCGAGGCGCTCGGCGATCCGGTGCCCGGCCAGCGCCTCCGCGGCGAGCAGGCCCGGGCCGTCGTCGCGCACCACGGCCCGCAGCTCGTCGTCCCCGACCTGCCAGCTGACGTGCAACCGGCGTAGCGCGTCGCCCTGTTCGAGCATGGCCAGCACGGCGGCGCGCACCGCCGTCCGGGCACCGTGCGCCGGCGTGACGGGCAGCGAGCGGCGCGAACCGGGCCCGCGCAGGTCCAGTTCCACCGGACTGTGCCGCAGCAGCGGCCGCAGCTCGTCGGCCAGCCGCGCGAAGGCCGCGTCCGCCGGCTCCTCGGTCAGCTCGCGGTCCAGGTCCGCGCCCGCCCGCAGCCGCGCCAGCGCCGCCACCGCCAGGTCCGCGGCCGCCCGCCGGGCGGTCGCGTCGTCCAGCGCCCTCGCCCGCAGCGTGCCCAGGACCGAGGTGAGCGCGCTGGAGTGCGCGTCGGTCAGCTCCGCGATCACCCGCGCCCGCGCCCCGGCGGCCGCCCGCGTACTGGCCGCCTGGCCCGGGTCGGCCTCCGCGGTGCGCCGGGCGGTGTGCGCGGTGACCAGGTCCCACAGTCGCTGCACGATCCGCGCGACGTCGTCGGGCACCGGTTCCGGCGACGCCCCGTCGCGCACCACCACCAGCAGGGTCCCGGTGCCGCCGGGCGCCGCCTCGACCCCCTCCGGCGCCGACGACACCGCCAGCACCGGCCGCAGCACGCCCGCCATCCGGGCGCCGCCCTGCCACGGACGGCCGATCGGCACCTGCCCGGCCAGCCCGCCCAGCTCCGCCGCGCTGATCCGCCCGGCGACCTCCCCGTCCCCCGCGGACTGCGCCGGCGTGAACGCGCACACGCCGCTCAGCCGGGCCACCGCCGCGTGCGGCACGAGCGGGGCCAGCACCTCGGACAACCGCGCCATCGTCTCCGACAGCGGTGCCCCGAGGACCTGGAGCGTGCGGTCCAGCGCGTCCTGCGGGGTGCTCCACGCTTCGGTCTGCATGGCGTCCACGGTACGGCGAGGATGGGACGTGCGGACTGTCCCGACGGCCAGGCGGAACCGGCCGAAGGACGGGCCGGGTGCCCGGGCCCGCCCGGACATGCTGGACCTCGCGACCGCACCGCGGCCCGCCGCGCTCCACGGGCCGCGACCCGCGGCCGCGACCTGGTACCGATCCATCGAACCCACCGCCGTAAGGACCGTGAACCCATGCCCAAGGCCATCGCCTTCGCCGAGTTCGGCTCCCCTGACGTCCTGCACATGCAGGAGACCCAGATCCCGATGCCCGGCCCCGGCCAGGTGCGGATCGCCGTCCGGGTGGCCGGCGTCAACGCCCTGGACCACAAGATCAGGGCGGGCCTGATGAACCAGGTCTTCCCCGTCACCCTCCCGCACGTCCCCGGCGTCGAGGCGTCCGGGGTGATCGAGGCGCTCGGCCAGGGTGTCCAGGGGTTCTCCGTCGGCGACCCGGTGTTCGGCCAGACCGTCACCGGCTCCTACGCCGAACTGGCGCTCGCCGACGCCTCCCGGGTCGTCCACAAGCCCGACAGCGTCAGCTGGGAGCAGGCCGCCGCGCTGCCGGTCGCGGACGAGACCGCGTACCGCGCGCTGGAGATGCTGCGCCTGCAGCCCGGCGAGACCGTGCTGATCCACGCGGCCGCCGGTGCGGTCGGCGGCGTCGCCGTGCAGCTCGCGGTGGCCCGCGGGCTGACGGTCGTCGGCACCGCGAGCGAGGCCAACCACGCGCACCTGCGGGCCCTCGGCGCGATCCCGGTGACCTACGGCGACGGGCTCGTCGACCGGGTGCGCGCGGCCGCCCCCAAGGGCATCGACGCGGCGCTGGACGCCGCCGGGCGGGGCGGCGCCGTCGAGGCGTCCATCGAGCTGACCGGCGGCACCGACCGGGTCGTCACCATCGCCGACGCGCCGGGCGCCGCCGAGCACGGCGTGCGGTTCACCTCCGGCGGCGCCGACGAGTACCGCGGCGGTCCCGCGTTCGCCGAGGCGCTGGACCTGCTGGCGGCCGGAAAGCTGGTGCTGCCCGTGTACCGGGTGTTCCCCCTGGCCGAGGCCGCGGAGGCGCAGCGGGTGAGCGAGGGCGGCCACGCGGTCGGCAAGCTCCTGCTGGCCGTCTGACACGGCGTGGGGCGGGCCGGACACGAAGTCCAGCCCGCCCCAGGGGAGTTCGGCCGCGCTGAGGGCGGATCACCGCCCCCGGATCACGGCTTGATCCGCACCACCTGCGGGTCGTGGTCGCTCGTCTGGTCGGCGAACTCGGAGTTGATGTGCACCACGTCGTAGTCGGCGCGGCGCACCGCCGGGCTGACCAGGATGTGGTCGAGCACCTGCGAGTTGCCCTCGTAGACGTAGGAGTAACGCTCCCTGACCGGCAGGGTGTTGACCAGATCCGTGAGGACCGAGCCGTTGCCCGTCAGGCTGAGCACCGCCGGCGAGAACTGGTAGTCGTTGAGGTCGCCCAGGACCACCACGTCGGCCTTCGGGTCCGCCTGCTCCAGCTGCTGCAGGAAGTCGTGCTCGATGACCGCCTGCCGCACCCGCTGCACCTCGGAACTGCGCACCGGCGGCTGGAAGCGGCTGTCGATGCCCTGGTCGCCGCCCTTGCTGTCGAAGTGGTTCGCGATCACGAACAGCTTCTTGCCGCGGAAGGTGAACTCGCCCGCCAGCGGCTTGCGGCTGTCGTTCCACGCCGGGTCGGCCGGCGCGATCCGGCCGGGGGAGGCGGTCAGCGCGGTGTCGGCGCCGGTGCCGGTGATGCCGACCGCGGTCGTCGAGTCGCCGCCGGCCCGGTCGGTGAAGGACACCCGGTCGGGGTTGAACAGGAACGCCTGGCGGATGTTGCCGCCGGGCTGGCCGCCGTCCTTGTCGTTGACGGGGTCGATCTCCCGCCACTGGTAGCGGGGGCCGCCCGCCGCCACGATCGCGCCGACCAGCTTGTCCAGCGTCTTGTCCGCGGCCACCGTGCCGTCGTCGGTGGCACCGGAGTTGTCCTGGATCTCCTCCAGGGCCACGACGTCGGGCGAGCGCAGGTTGGTCACCAGGCCCTGTGCCAGCCGGTCGAACTTCGTCTGCGCGTTGTCCGGCGCCAGGTTCTCCACGTTGTACGTGGCCACGGTCGCCTCGTCGGACGACGCCTTCGCGGTCACCTCGGGCTTGATGCCACCGCTCTTGACGGTGCCCAGGGTGCGCGCCTGCACCGCGTACGTGCCGGCGAACTGGTTGTAGTCCAGCGGGCCGGAGGTGGTGCCGGACAGCGTGTCGCCGACGTTCGCCACCGGGAACGCCTGGTCGGCCGTCGGGATCAGCGACTGCACCATCAGGCGGCCGGAGTTGGGCTGGTCGTAGCCCGTGTACAGGGTGCCGCCGCGCTTGGTCGGGTTCTGGTCCGGCTTGACCGTCACCCACATCTCGGAGTACGGGTCGGTGGCGCCGACCACCCGCGTGTCGGAGATCTGCACGTTCATGCCCTCGAGGGACGCGTACAGGTCCAGCGCGAAGTCCGAGGGCCGCAGCGGCACGTTCTCGATGCTGCCGCCGCCGGCGCTCGGCACGAAGGCGTCCGGCACCGAGGAGGCGTTGAGCACCACGGGCGCGGGGAGCGGGTTGCCGCTGGAGACCGTGGTGACCGTGGGCTTGGTCAGCTCGGTGACCGCCTGGCCGCCGGCGGTCGCCCCGCCCGGGTAGTACTGCGAGACGGTCGCCGCCACCGACACCGCGTCGCCGACCGCCACGGTCGGGTTGGCGCCGGTGTAGACGAAGATGCCCTCGCTGGTACGGGGGTTGGCGTCGGCGTCCGGGTCCTGCATCCAGAAGCCCTTGGACGAGCCGTAGGCGCGGACCCCGGTGACGATGCCGGTGACGCCGCCGACCTGCTTGCCGTCCAGCGGGGAGACCCGGGTGTCGCCCTGGATGTCGTGGATCCGGGCGGTGACCGGGGGCGGGCTGGTCGGCGGCGTCGTCGGGGGAGTGGTGGGCGGGGTGGTCGCGGTGCCGCCGGAGTTCTGCGGGGTGGGCGCGCCGGCGGTGAAGTCGGCGGCGTTGTCGTCGGTGTCGGTGAGCGCGGCGCCCCGGGTGACCGAGTTGGTGTTGCTCGCGCCCGCGGCCGGGCCGCTGCCCTCGTGCACCACGGCCGTGCCGTAGCCGACGAGGTCCTTGACGCGGGGGTCGGCCGCGCAGTCCGCGGCGGTCAGGCAGGCAAGCGGGTCGGCGCCGGTCACCAGCGCGATGGTGCCGCTGGTGCCGGACATCGCGAGGGTGCCGGTCGCGTCCGGCGTCGGCAGCGGCGTGGTGCCGCCGGTGCCGGCGGCCTCGCCGACCAGGTAGCGGCCGCCGCCGGCCAGCGCGCCGGTGAGCGTGGTGACCTGCCACTTGGACGTGGCGGTCGGGGTGCCCGGCAGGTACTGCACCGAGAAGCCGCTCATGTCCAGCGGCGCGGCGCCGGCGTTGGCCAGCTCCACGAAGTCGTTGGTGTACGTGGCTCCGGAGTTGCCCCCGCCGCCGTAGACCTCGGCGATCAGGCCGTCCGCGGACGGCGTCGCGAACGCGGAGTGGACGGTCACGCCGGCCAGGACGACGGCGCCGGCTATGCCGATCGGCAGCATGCGCCGGCGGAACGAGGAGCCGGCGGGACGCGCGGAGCGCGGTCTCGCGGGCTGGGAGGGCGTGGCCTGAGAGGGGTGCGACACCGGACGGGTTCTCCTTCGTGCGAACGGCACTCTGACATGACGCGGCGTCACATCCGTGTGCTGGACGGGTGATCGGGCTCAAGATACGCGCGTAGACCGGGGCGCAGAAGGAGGTCTCAGGTTAAATCTGGGCGCAATTTGTCCTGCCGACGGCTGGATCGCACCGACCTGGGCCCATGGCGCGATGGCGCGGCCCGTTCGCCCGCACGGGGGTACCCCGGGGGACCCGCGCCCCTCGGGGGGTGCCGTTTGCTCGCGCGGGGCGAACCCGGGACAAGCCGCATCCCTCTGCGGCGCACGCGACAAGCGGGCGCGGGCGCGGCCGGTGGCGGGGGCCGCCCCGGAGGGGCTACGCGGAGAGGGGTTCCCGGAGGGGTGCGGCTGCCGCCGCGGAGGCGATCGCGTCGGTGGAGAGGCCGAGCGCCGCGGCCAGCGCCACGACGGTGAAGAACGCGGGGGTCGGGGCCCGCCCCGTCTCGATCTTGCGGAGCGTCTCCGCGGAGACGCCCGCCGCGAAGGCCACCTCCGCCATCGTGCGGTCACCGCGCGCCTCCCGCAGGATCGCGCCCAGCCGCTCGCCGCGCTCGTGCTCTTCCGGGGTCAGTGGAGTCCTCACCATGACCGTGATACTAATACCGGTATAAGAATTGGGCGACAGGGGAGTGCGAGGCAGGACCATGGTGGAGATCAAGAGCGACGCGTCGCTGGATGCGATGCGCGAGGCCGGCCGCGTCGTCGCCCGCGCACTGGCCGCCGTCCGTGACGCCGCCGCCGTCGGCGTGTCGCTGCGCGAGCTGGACGGCGTCGCCCGCACGGTGCTCACCGGGGCCGGCGCGACCTCGCCGTTCCTCGGCTACCGCCCCTCCTTCGCGCCGACCCCCTTCCCCGCCGTCATCTGCGCGTCCGTCAACGACGCGCTGGTGCACGGCATCCCGGACGACTACCGCCTGCGCGACGGCGACCTCGTGAGCATCGACTGCGGCGCCGAACTGGACGGATGGACCGGCGACGCGGCGATCAGCTTCACCGTCGGCACGCCCCGCCCCGAGGACGTGCGGCTGATCGCGGCGACCCAGCAGGCCCTCGAGGACGGGATCGCCGCGGCCACCGTCGGCAACCGCATCGGCGACATCGCGCACGCGGTGGGCCGCGTCGCCCGCCGCGCGGCCTGCGGGATGCCCGCGGACTTCGGCGGCCACGGGATCGGCCGCCGCATGCACGAGGACCCGCACGTGCCCAACCGGGGCCGTCCCGGGCGCGGCTTCCCCCTGCGGCACGGCCTGACCCTGGCGATCGAGCCGATGCTGATGTCCGGTGGCCGCGACACCTACCGCACCGGCCCCGACGGCTGGACCCTGTTCACCAGCGACGGCTCGCGCGCCGCCCACATCGAGCACACCGTCGCCGTCACCGCCGACGGCCCCCGCATCCTCACCACCCTCTGACCCGCCCTCCCCACCGGCCGGCGGGGGCCGGGGTCAGCACTCGATGACGTTGACCGCGAGGCCGCCGCGGGCGGTCTCCTTGTACTTGATCTTCATGTCGGCGCCGGTCTCCTTCATGGTCTTGATGACCTTGTCCAGGGAGACGTGGTGCCGGCCGTCGCCGCGCATGGCCATGCGGGCGGCCGTGACCGCCTTGACCGCGGCCATGCCGTTGCGCTCGATGCACGGGATCTGGACCAGGCCGCCGACCGGGTCGCAGGTCAGGCCCAGGTTGTGCTCCATGCCGATCTCGGCGGCGTTCTCCACCTGCTCGGAGGAGCCGCCCAGCACCTCGGCGAGGCCGCCCGCGGCCATGGAGCAGGCGGAGCCCACCTCGCCCTGGCAGCCGACCTCGGCGCCGGAGATCGAGGCGTTCTCCTTGAAGAGCATGCCGATGGCGCCCGCCGCGAGCAGGAAGCGGACGATCGCGTCCTCCTGCTCCTCGGCCGGGGCGTTCTTCGGCGCGACGAAGTTCAGGTAGTAGTGCAGCACCGCGGGGATGATCCCGGCCGCGCCGTTCGTCGGGGCGGTCACCACCCGGCCGCCGGCCGCGTTCTCCTCGTTGACCGCCATCGCGTAGAGCGTGACCCACTCCATCGCGTGCGTCGCCGGGTCGCCCTCGGCGCGCAGCTGGCGGGCGGACTGGGCGGCCCTGCGGCGCACCTTCAGGCCGCCGGGCAGGATGCCCTCGCGGGACATCCCGCGCGACACGCACGCCTGCATCACCTGCCAGATCTCCAGCAGGCCGGCGCGGATCTCCGCCTCGGAACGCCAGGCCTTCTCGTTCTCCAGCATGAGCGCGGAGATCGACAGACCGGTCTCCCGGGAGATCCGCAGCAGCTCGTCACCGGTGCGGAACGGGTGCCGCAGCACCGTGTCGTCCAGCTTGATCCGGTCCTCGCCGACCGCGTCCTCGTCCACCACGAAGCCGCCGCCGACCGAGTAGTAGGTCTTCTCCAGCAGCACGGCGCCGGCCTCGTCGTAGGCGGCGAGCGTCATGCCGTTGGCGTGGTACGGCAGCGACCTGCGGCGGTGCAGCACCAGCTGGGTGGCCGGGTCGAAGTCGATCTCGTGGGCGCCCAGGATGCTCAGCCGCCGGCTCGCGTGGACCGCCGCGACCTCGTCGTCGGCGGTCTCCACGTTCACCGTGCGCGGCGAGTGCCCGGCCAGGCCCAGCAGGACGGCCTTGGGCGTGCCGTGGCCGTGCCCGGTGGCCCCCAGCGAGCCGAACAGCTCGGCGCGGACCGCCCGGGTGTGCGCGAGCAGGCCCTCGTTCTTCAACCGGTGGGCGAAGATGCCGGCGGCCCGCATCGGGCCCACGGTGTGCGAGCTCGACGGGCCTATGCCCACCGAGAACAGGTCGAAGACCGAGATTGCCATGGTTTGGGGACTCCTGTCTGGCGGGGGGACGCCGTTGTCCCCCCGGGTCCGGGGGTGCGCCGGGCACGGCACACCCCCGTTCGGGGACTTACGCGTACAGCGGGTACTTCGCGGCCAGCACGGTGACCCGCTCCCGCAGGACCGTCGCGTCGTACACGGGCTTCAGCGCCAGCGCGATGACCTCGGCGACCTCGCGGAAGTCGTCCGGGCCGAAGCCGCGGGTGGCCAGCGCGGGGGTGCCGATCCGCAGACCCGAGGTGACCATCGGGGGCCGCGGGTCGTTCGGGATCGCGTTGCGGTTGACGGTGATGCCGACCTCGTGCAGCCGGTCCTCGGCCTGCTGGCCGTCGAGCGCCGAGTCGCGCAGATCGACCAGCACGAGGTGCACGTCCGTGCCGCCGGACAGCACCGACACGCCCACCTCGGCCATGTCCGGCTGGGACAGCCGGTCGGCGAGGATCTTCGCGCCCTCCAGCGTACGGGACTGGCGGTCCTTGAACTCGTCCGTCGCCGCGGCCTTGAACGCCACCGCCTTCGCGGCGATCACGTGCTCCAGCGGGCCACCCTGCTGACCAGGGAAGACCGCGGAGTTGATCTTCTTGGCCAGCTCCGCCTTCGAGAGGATCACACCGCCGCGCGGCCCGCCCAGCGTCTTGTGCGTCGTGGTGGTGACCACGTCCGCGTGCGGCACCGGGTTGGGGTGCAGTCCGGCCGCCACCAGGCCCGCGAAGTGCGCCATGTCGACCATCAGGTACGCGCCGACCTCGTCGGCGATCCGCCGGAACTCGGCGAAGTCCAGCTGCCGCGGGTACGCCGACCAGCCGGCGATGATCAGCTGCGGACGGTGCTCCTTGGCGAGCTTCTCCACCTCGGCCATGTCCACCCGGCCGGTCTCGTCCACGTGGTACGCGGCGACCTTGTAGAGCTTGCCGGAGAAGTTGATCTTCATGCCGTGGGTGAGGTGCCCGCCGTTCGCCAGGTCCAGGCCCAGGATGGTGTCACCCGGCTTGAGCAGCGCGAACATCGCGGCGGCGTTGGCCTGGGCGCCCGAGTGCGGCTGGACGTTCGCCGCCTCGGCGCCGAACAGCGCCTTGACCCGGTCGATCGCCATCTGCTCGATGACGTCGACGTTCTCGCAGCCGCCGTAGTACCGGCGGCCCGGGTAGCCCTCGGCGTACTTGTTGGTCAGCACCGAGCCCTGGGCCTCGAGGACCGCGACCGGAGCGAAGTTCTCCGACGCGATCATCTCCAGCGTGGACTGCTGGCGGTGCAGCTCGGCGTCGACCGCGACCGCCACGTCCGGGTCGAACTCGTGCAGGGACTGGTTCAGCAGCGACATGACGGCGCCCTCAGCCCGCGATGAACGCGTCGTACTCGGCGGCGGTCAGCAGATCCGCCCCCTCCGCGGACTCCCGCACCTTGAACAGCCAGCCACCCTCGAACGGGGCCGAGTTGACCAGGGACGGGTCGTCGACGACGTCCTGGTTGACCTCCGTGACCTCACCGGACACCGGCGAGTACAGGTCGCTGACCGACTTGGTGGACTCCAGCTCGCCGCAGGTCTCGCCCGCGGAGACGGTCGCGCCCACCTCGGGGAGCTGGACGAACACGACGTCGCCGAGCGCGTCCGCGGCGTGCGACGTGATGCCCACGGTGGCGACCCCGGCCTCGGGGGCGGAGAGCCACTCGTGCTCCTTGCTGTAGCGCAGCTGCTCAGGGTTGATGCTCATGTCGGAATTCTCCCGGATGGTTGGCAGTGCTCGCGCGCGGCGCGAGGACGGTGACGTAAGAGGAGTTTCAGCGCTCGCGCTTGTAGAACGGCAGGGCCACGACCTCGTGCGGCTCCTGGGCGCCGCGGATGTCCACCGCGACCCCGGCCGAACCGGGCGCGGCGAGCGCCGCGTCCACGTAGGCCATGGCGATCGGCACGCCGAGCGTGGGGGAGGGGGCGCCCGAGGTGACCTCGCCGACGACCGCGCCCGAGGCGTCGGTGACCGGGTAGCCCGCGCGCGGCACCCGGCGGCCCTGGGCCACCAGGCCGACGAGCTTGCGCGGCGGGGTCGCCGCGGCCTTCTCCGCGGCGGCGGTCAGCGCCTCGCGGCCGACGAAGTCGCCGGGCTTGTCGAACTTCACCACCCGGCCGAGGCCGGCGTCGAACGGCGTCAGCGCCGTGGTCAGCTCGTGGCCGTACAGCGGCATCCCGGCCTCCAGGCGCAGCGTGTCCCGGCAGGACAGGCCGCACGGCACCAGGCCCTTGTCCGCCCCGGCCCCGGTCAGCGCCTGCCACAGCCGCTCGGCGTCGGCCGGCGCCACGAACAGCTCGAAGCCGTCCTCGCCGGTGTAGCCGGTGCGGGCGATCAGGGCCGGCACCCCGGCGACCGTGCCGGGCAGGCCGGCGTAGTACTTCAGCCCGTCCAGGTCGGCGTCGGTCAGCGACTTCAGGATGCCGGGGGACTCCGGCCCCTGGACGGCGAGCAGCGCGTACGCGTCCCGGTCGTCGCGGACCGCCGCGTCGAAGCGGGCCGCGCGCCCGGTCACCGCGTCGAGCACGACCTGCGCGTTGGAGGCGTTGGCGACGACCATGAACTCCTGGTCGCCGAGCCGGTAGACGATCAGGTCGTCCACGATCCCGCCGTCGGCCGCGCAGATCATCGTGTAGCGGGCCCGGCCCACGGCCAGCGCCGACAGGTGGCCGACCAGCGCGTAGTCCAGCACCTCACCGGCCTGCGGGCCGGTCACGGTGATCTCGCCCATGTGGGACAGGTCGAACAGGCCGGCGCGGGTGCGCACCGCCTGGTGCTCCTCGCGCTCGCTGGCGTACCGCAGCGGCATGTCCCAGCCGGCGAAGTCGGTCATGGTGGCGCCGAGCGTGCGGTGCAGGGCGTCCAGCGCGGTACGGCGCTGCGCGGGCTGGCTCGGGGATTCGCTCATCGGAAACGGGCTCCCAGGTGAGGACGGTGAACGGGACGGAGGTACCGGGACAGGAAACGGACGAGGCCACAGCGGCCTCCCCATCTGTCATCGGAACCTGAGAGGTTCACCGTGAACCCGACGCGGGCCCGCGGCTTGCACCTTGGGTGAGAGGAGCCCTGCGGCCCCTCCGCTTTTCAGATCTGCCTCGCCCGCGCGGTATCTGTGCCTGAGAGATTCAAGGGAGGACTTGCTCCTTCGGCGCCCGGCCCGGACAGGGTCGGAACTCTCCCGCGCGGCCTCGAACGGCCGGTATGCAAGTTGTGCCAGACATCATTGCACGCCCGTGTCGCGGGTGCCCGCCCCCGGGCCCGCTGTCCGCGCCAGGCCCTAAGATTTTCCCGGGCAGCAGGTCAGTGCCCCCACGGCACCACGGCGGACTTCGCCGCACCGGCGCGGACCGGGCCGGACCAGGGCACACGAGGGCGGACGAGGGCGGACGGCGACGACATGGAGAATCCGGCACCGTACATATGGCCGGCCAACGAGCTGGAAGAGGTCCTCACCGCCAGCGTCGGCAACCCCGCCGCCGGAGCGCGACTGCTGGAGGTCCTCGGCCGCTCCCAGGTCTGGGTTCCGCTGCCCAACGGCGGCCACCCCGGCGCGGCCGACCTCGACCTGCCCACGGTCGAACTCGGCGGCGCCACCTACGTTCCGGTCTTCAGCTCCGAGCAGCAGTTCCGGCAGGCGGCCGACGGCATGTCCTGCACGGTCGCACCGGTCCACGAGTTCGCCCGCGGGCTGCCGCCGACGGTCGGGATCGCCGTCAACCCCGGCGGCGCCGTCGGTGTGCCGCTGCCGCCCGCCGCGGTCGCCGAGCTGTGCCGGCCCGACCGCGGCGTCCAGGACGCCGCGTCCGGCGGCCGGGTCCGGCTGTGGGAGCCCGGCCACGAGGACGAGCCGGTGGACTTCCTCGCCGCCGCGGCCTCCGAGTTCGCCGTGACGCCCGTGGTGCTCACCGCCCGCCGGGCGGTGGCCGCGGTCGAGGACGAGCCGCCTGCGCTCTTCGTCGGAGTGGAGCTCGACGCCTGGCACGAGCCCGACCGGGCCGCGGCGATGGACGCGCTCGGGCGCGCGCTGGGCGCCGCCCCGCTGCCGATGCCGGTCCACCTGATCCTGCTGGACGTGGCCCAGGACCCGGTCGCGGACTGGATGCTGGAGGCCGTCCGGCCCTTCTTCACCCGCGGCTGACCTGCCCGGAGCACGGCCCGGCGGCCGTGTGTATGCGTTGTTCAGCGGACATATAGACAGCGCCGCTTGAGTCGTCGAGCGTTCCACCGGGAACACTCGACCTGATTTGATGGCGGGAACGGACGAGGAGAAGGGGCGGTCCCACGTGATCGCGGGCGCGCAAGGCGGCGCTGCGGCGGCCGGCCATGTGGAGCAGATGCTGCTCCAGGTGGCCCCCGGCCGCTTCGACGCATACGAGAACCTGCTCGCGTCACTGGCCGGGGGCCAGGTGTGGATGCTGCTGTGGCACGGCATGCCCGGCTCGCCGGACGCGCAGTACGGCAGCATGGAGGTCGGCGGGCACGCCTACGCGCCGTGCTTCACCTCGCCGCGCGAACTGGCCGCCAGCGGCTGGGGCCGGGACCACGAGGTCGTCTCCGGGCGGGACGTGGCGCTGACGCTCTACCCCGACCGCTGCGGCCTGTGGCTGAACCCGCACACCGGGGGCGGCGGCGTCGGCGTGCCGTGGCCGGACCTGCGGCGGATCGCCGTCGGCCTGGACGTGCTGCCGGCCGGGCCGCTGCAGATCGCCGAACCGACCCTCCAGGTCCCGCAGTTCTACGCGCTGCTGGCGCAGGCCGCGCACCGCACCCCGGCCGTCCGCGCGCTGCGCCGCGCCTGGGTGCAGCCGGCGCTCGGCGAGCCGTACCTGGCGATCGGCGTCGAGGTCTACGACGGTGTGCCGCAGGCCGTGGAGGGCGTGCGGATGATGATGCAGCAGGCGGTCGGCGGCGTGCCCGACGGGCTCGCCGTCTCCACGGTGGCCATGGGCGACGCCTACGACCCGGTGGCGCTGTGGATGCGGGTCCACGCCTCCGCGTTCTTCGACCGCGACGCGTACGCCGCCGGGCCCGCCTGGGGACCCGCGCGCTGAGGCCCGTTCAGTCCCGCAGGTCCAGCGCGTCGGCCAGCAGCCCCAGCGGCGGGCTGCCCAGGGACAGCAGGGCGGCGTGGAAGCGCGGCAGGCCGAACTCCCGGCCCCACCGGCGCCGGGCCCGCTCCCGCAGCCGCATGATCTCCAACTTGCCCCAGGTGTACCGCCCGTAGCCGGCGTCGAAGGTCCCGCGCCGGGCCTCCGCCACCGCGCTGGCCCGCGCCAGGTGCGCGTCCCGCATGAACCGGCCGGTCGCCTCCTCCAGGGTCATCGCGCCGGTGTGCAGCCCGATCGCACAGGTCAGCCGCGTCACCCGGACCAGGGCCTCCAGGGCCACCCCGATCGCGAACCGCGGGTCGCGCGACCGGAAGCCCTCCTCCAGGCAGACCTCCTCCACGTAGTGCGCCCAGCCCTCGGCGAACGCCAGGCTGTGCAGCACCCGGCGCACCGGCCCGGAGACCCGGCGCAGCGCGCGGCCGTGCGCGAAGTGGCCGGGCGCCACCTCGTGCACGGTGATCGACGGCAGGCTGGTGCGGCTGAAGACGGACAGCCACTCCTCGCGCTCCTCGCGCGGCCACTCCGGCTCGGGCGGGGTGACGTGGAACCATGACGGCACCGACGACTTCTCGGCCGGCGCCGCCCAGCTCATCATCGCCATCGACCAGCGGCGGGACGCCGGCGCCGGGCCGACCAGGCACTCGCCGTCCAGGAAGGGCGCCAGCCGCCGGTCGCGGGTGAAGTCGATGACCTCGTCGGTGAGCCGGGCCGCCTCCGCGATGACCTCGTCGGCGTCCGGGTGGTCGGCCAGCAGCCCCGGGATCAGCTCGTCGACGGGGCGCCGCGGGTCCAGCTCCGCACAGGCGTCCTCCAGCAGTCCGGTCAGCCGGGCCCGTTCCCGGTCGGCCTCCTCGGCCAGCGCCCCCAGATCGACCGCCATCCCCTCCTGCGACCCCATCAGGGCCGCGAGGGCGCGGCCGCCCATGCGCGGGTCGGGATCGCCGTGCCGGGCCGCGTCCTCCAGCCGGGCCACCAGCCGGGCGTGCGCCCGCAGCGCCTGCTCCTCCTCCCGGCCGTGCCCCGCCTCCAGTCCGACGGCCAGCCCGTAGGCGGTGCCCAGCAGCGCCTCGGCGACCGGCGCGCTCACCTGGTCGAGTGACTCCAGTGACGCCTGGATCGCCTCCGGCCACTGCGCCAGATGCTTCCTGCGGGCCCCCGCCCGCTCCTTGCGCGAGCCGTACTCGCGGTCGTAGCAGGCGAGTTCGAGATTCGACAGATGCGGATACGGGTCCCTGCGGTGCAGTTCGAGCTCGGCGAACCGGACCCGCATCGCCTCCTCGAAGACCGCCAGATGGGCCTCGTCGTGGGCGTCGCGCCGCGGTCCCGCGGACCGCCGGGCGCTCTCCAGCCTGGCGAGCGAGGCCGCCACCCCCGACGGGGACAGGTCCTGCACCCTGCCGTCGTACTCGTGCAGGCCCGCCATCTCCCTGGCCTGGGGCATCATCAGGTCGCACACCGCGCGCAGCCGCTCGTCCACCCGCCGACCGTACCGCGTGGTAGGGGCGGGTAACGGACTAAGAATCACCACATCACAGTTGCGCATCCCTTCTGGGTGAGGTCTGGCGGGTGATCGCCGACGCACAGAAGAATCCAGCGCAACGGGGACCCAAAGCGACACTGCACGTTTTCAGAAACGTCCCCGAATCCTGAACTTCGCACCGCAGCACGACCAATGAGTAAAGCCGCTACAGCGGCGGGCGCGCGCCGGTTACCCGCCGGCGAGAGGGGTCAGCTTCACCATGACCGCACCTATAGAGACCACCCAGGCACAGGCCGCGGCACAGCCGGAGGCCATCCTCGCCGGGGCCGGTCGCAAGACGATCGAGGGGCGCTCCCTCGGTCAGATCGCCTGGATGCGCTTCAAGCGCGACAAGGTGGCGGTGGCCGGTGGCGTCGTGGTCATCCTGCTGGTGCTGCTCGCCGTCCTGGCGAAGCCGATCGAGAGCGTCTTCGGCCTCGACCCGAACGCCTTCCACCAGGACCTGATCGACCCGTCGACGACCGTCCCCAAGGGCGGCTGGGGCGGGATGAGCATGCATCACCTGCTCGGTGTCGACCCGCAGTACGGCCGCGACCTGCTCGCCCGCATCATCGAGGGCTCGTGGGTGTCGATGATCGTGGCGACCGGAGCCACGCTCCTGTCGGTCATCATCGGCTCGGTCATGGGCCTGATCGCCGGCTACTACGGCGGCTGGGTCGACTCCCTGATCAGCCGGGTGATGGACATCTTCCTGGCCTTCCCGCTGCTGCTGTTCGCCATCTCCATCTCGGCGTCGCTGCAGGACGGCGCGTTCGGCCTGGCCGGCCTGAAGCTGCGGATCTGCGTGCTGATCTTCGTGATCGGCTTCTTCAACTGGCCCTACATGGGCCGGATCGTGCGCGGCCAGACGCTGAGCCTGAGGGAGCGCGAGTTCGTCGAGGCGTCGCGCAGCCTGGGCGCCCGCGGCCCGTTCATCCTCTTCCGCGAGCTGCTGCCCAACCTGGTCGCCCCGATCCTCGTCTACTCGACGCTGCTGATCCCGACCAACATCCTCTTCGAGGCCGCGTTGAGCTTCCTCGGCGTCGGTATCTCGCCCCCGCAGGCGTCCTGGGGCGGCATGCTCAACTCGGCGATCGACCTCTTCTACGCCGACCCGGAGTACATGGTCGTTCCGGGCGTCGCGATCTTCATCACCGTCCTCGCCTTCAACCTGCTGGGCGACGGGCTGCGGGACGCCCTCGACCCGCGCAGCAAGTAACCGAACTTCTCATCCGCGCATTCTCAACCCGCCGGACGCGGTCCCCCGCGTCCGGCCGTGCACCACACCGTCGAACCGGGAGGCTTTCCTCGGCATGAACAGCAGAAAAGCGACAGCCGCGCTGGCGCTTGCCACGGCACTCGCCCTGGGAGCATCCGCGTGCAGCAGCGACTCCAAGAGCAGTGACAACGGCAAGAAGAGCTCCAGCAGCCAGGGAACCTCCGCCGCCAAGGACGCCGCGCTCACCGGCATCGTGAACGCCTCGGACCAGAAGGGGGGCACGGTCGTCATGGAGAACTCGGACGTGCCGGACTCCCTGGACCCGGGCAACACCTACTACGGCTGGGTGCAGAACTTCTCGCGCCTCTACGCGCGTACGCTGCTCACCTTCAAGCCGGCCGCGGGCAAGGACGGCCTGACCGTCGTCCCCGACCTGGCCACCGGCCTCGGCAAGGCCAGCCCGGACGCCAAGACCTGGACGTACACGATCCGTTCCGGTCTGAAGTACGACGACGGCACGCCGATCACCACCAAGGACATCAAGTACGGGATCGAGCGCAGCAACTTCGCGCCCGAGGCCCTGTCCAACGGCCCGACGTACTTCAAGGCCTACCTGGCCGGCGGTGACGCGTACAAGGGTCCCTACAAGGACAAGAACCCCAACGGGATCGCGTCGATCGAGACCCCGAACGACACCACGATCGTCTTCCACCTGGCGAAGCCCTTCGCGGACTTCGACTACCTGGCGACGTTCTCGCAGACGGCCCCCGTGCCGGCGGCGAAGGACGACGGCGCCGGGTACGTGAAGCACATCGTGTCCTCGGGCCCGTACAAGTTCGCCTCCTACCAGGACGGCGCCTCCGCCGACCTGGTGCGCAACCCGCAGTGGTCGCAGGCGACCGACCCGATCCGCAAGGCCCTGCCGAACGAGATCAAGATCAAGTTCAAGGTCAACGCGAACACGATCGACAACAACCTGCTCGCGGGCAACACCACCGTCGACTCCGGCGGCACCGGCGTGACCCCGCAGACCCAGGCCAAGGTCATCGGCCCCAAGTACGCGAAGAACACCGACGACTCGTACGCCGGTGCCACCTCGTACCTGGCGATCAACCCGAACGTCGCGCCGTACAACAACGCCGACTGCCGCAAGGCGATCGAGTACGCGATCGACAAGGTCTCCGTGCAGACGGCCATCGGCGGCCCGGTCAAGGGTGACGTGGCCACCACGCTGCTCCCGCCGACCGTCAACGGCTACACCAAGTTCGACGAGTTCGCGACGCCGGACAACAAGGGCGACGCCACCAAGGCCAAGGCCTCGCTGGCCGCGTGCGGCAAGCCGGGCGGCTTCACCACCAACCTGACGGCGCGCAGCGACCGCCCGGCCGAGATGGCCGAGGCGACCGCGATCCAGAACTCGCTCAAGCAGGTCGGCATCACCGCCAACATCAAGAGCTTCCCGGCCGGCAAGTACTTCTCGAACTTCGCCGGTGTCCCGAGCTACGTGCACCAGCACCAGCTCGGCCTGATGCTCACCGCGTGGGGCGCCGACTGGCCGACCGGCTACGGCTTCCTGGACCAGATCGTCGACGGCAGCGCCATCAAGCCGTCCGGCGGCAACAACCTCCAGGAGCTCAACGACAAGAACATCAACGCCGCGCTCGCGGCCGCGATCGCCAACACCGACGCCGCGGCCCGCACCAAGGCGTGGGGCGACATCGACAAGATGGTCGTCGACACCGCCACCGTGGTGCCGCTGATCTACCGCAAGAACCTGCTCTACCGCCCGGAC
Organism: Actinacidiphila rubida; assembly: GCF_900110255.1. Classification (GTDB taxonomy): domain Bacteria; phylum Actinomycetota; class Actinomycetes; order Streptomycetales; family Streptomycetaceae; genus Actinacidiphila; species Actinacidiphila rubida. Next base: position 52,562 of record NZ_FODD01000037.1, on the reverse strand, counting down.
TCGGCGACGAACGTCACGATCACCCAGGCGTACCTGGGCATGTACGACTACCTGCTGCTCGGCTCGTCCAAGTAAGCCCAGTAAGCACAGAAGGCACACGAACACCGGAAGGCAGGTGAAGGCATCGGCGTCCGCCGGGCCGGGTGGTACCCGGCCCGGCGGACCCGGCGCCGACCCGCTGTGACTGCGTACATCATTCGACGCGTGATCGCCGCGATAGTCCTGGTGCTGGTCGTCAGCGCGGTCACCTTCGCGATCTTCTTCCTGGTCCCGAAGCTCGGCGGGCAGACCACCACCCAGCTGGCCACCCAGTACGTCGGCAAGGACGCCAACCCCGAGTCGATCGCGGCGGTCAAGAAGAACCTCGGTCTGGACCTGCCGATCTACCAGCAGTACTGGCACTTCATCAAGGCCATCGTCATGGGCGCGCACTACAAGTTCGGCCCCGACGCCGCGTACTGCCACCGTCCCTGCTTCGGCTACTCCTTCAAGTCCCACGTCGAGGTGTGGCCCGAGATCAAGGACCGCATCCCGGTCACGTTCTCGCTCGCCATCGGCGCCGCGGTGATCTGGGTCGTCTCCGGTGTGGCCATCGGCGTCGTCTCCGCCCTCAAGCGGGGCACCCTGTTCGACCGCTTCTCCATGGGCGTGGCCCTGGCCGGCGTCTCGCTGCCGATCTTCTTCACCGGCATGCTGCTGCTCGGCCTGTTCTCCTACAAGTGGGTCATCTGGGACAACGTCCAGTACCACAGCTTCACCAGCAATCCCGGCGAATGGGCCTGGAACCTCATCCTGCCGTGGATCAGCCTGGCGTTCCTCTACTCCGCTCTCTACGCCCGCCTCACCAGAGCCGGGATGCTGGAGACCATGGGTGAGGACTACATCCGCACCGCGCGCGCCAAGGGACTTCCGGAGCGCACCGTGGTCGGCAAGCACGGCCTGCGGGCCGCGCTCACCCCCATCGTCACCATCTTCGGTATGGACTTCGGGTTGCTCATCGGCGGCGCGATCATCACCGAGCAGGTCTTCTCGTTCCAGGGCATCGGTGCCTATGCGGTGCAGGCCGTGACGGACAACGACCTGCCGAAGGTCCTCGGCGTGACCATGGTCGCTGCCGCCTTCATCGTCATCTGCAACCTCCTGGTGGACCTGCTCTACGCCGCCATCGACCCCCGCGTGAGGTACTCGTGAGCACCGACAACAGCAGCAGCGACGCGCTGAAGAAGGACGCTGACGAACCGGCGGCCCAGGTACCGGCGCAGAAGGCGACCGACGAACCGGCGGCCGCCGCGACGGGCGAACCGGCCGGCGCGATCGGCGAGCCGGTGGCCGCCGCCGCGCCCGCGGGCGACGCGTACCTGTCCGTGCGCGACCTGCGCATCCACTTCCAGACCGACGACGGCCTGGTGAAGTCCGTGGACGGGCTCAGCTTCGACCTGGAGCGCGGCCGCACCCTCGGCATCGTCGGCGAGTCCGGCTCCGGCAAGTCCGTCACCTCGCTCGGCATCATGGGCCTGCACCGCACCTCGCGGGCCAGGATCAGCGGCGAGGTCTGGCTGGACGGCGAGGAGCTCGTGGCGGCCGACCCCGACCGGGTGCGCCGGCTGCGGGGCCGCAAGATGGCCATGATCTTCCAGGACCCGCTGTCCGCGATGCACCCCTACTACAAGGTCGGGGCGCAGATCGTCGAGGCCTACCGGGTGCACCACAAGGTGTCGCGGAAGGTCGCCGCCGAGCGGGCCGTGGAGATGCTCGACCGGGTCGGCATCCCCGAGCCCCGCAAGCGGTTCCACGACTACCCGCACCAGTTCTCCGGCGGTATGCGGCAGCGCGCGATGATCGCGATGTCGCTGGTCAACAACCCCGAACTGCTGATCGCGGACGAGCCGACCACCGCGCTCGACGTGACCGTGCAGGCGCAGATCCTGGACCTGATCCGGGACCTGCAGAAGGAGTTCGGCTCCGCGGTCATCATGATCACCCACGACCTCGGCGTGGTCGCCGAGGTCGCCGACGACCTGCTGGTGATGTACGCCGGCCGGGTCATCGAACGCGGCAGTGCCGAGCGGGTGTTCACCAACCCGCAGCACCCCTACACCTGGGGCCTGCTGGGCTCGATGCCGCGCCTGGACCGCGAGCGCACCGACCGCCTCAACCCGGTCAAGGGCAGCCCGCCCAGCCTGATCAACGTGCCGGACGGCTGCGCCTTCCACCCGCGCTGCCCGTACGCGTCGCTGACCGGCGGCTCCTCCGAGACCCTCGTGCCCGAGCTGCGCGAGATGGCCCCCGGCCACTTCGCCGCGTGCCATCTGGCGGACGACGAGCGGTCCCGGATCTGGACCGAAGAGATCGAACCGAAGCTGTGAAGGGCCAGGACGAAGCCGTGACTGCACCGTCGGCGAACACCTCGCTGGAGAAGGGCGCGCCCGAGAGCCGGGACCGGGAGCCGCTGCTGAAGGTCACCGGACTGGTGAAGCACTTCCCGATCACCCAGGGCCTGCTGCGCCGCCAGGTCGGCGCCGTGCAGGCGGTCGACGGCATCGACTTCGAGGTCGGGGCGGGTGAGACGCTGGGCGTGGTCGGCGAGTCCGGCTGCGGCAAGTCCACCATGGGCCGGCTGATCACCCGGCTGCTCGAACCGACCGGCGGCACCGTCGAGTTCCAGGGCCGGGACATCACGCACCTGAGCACCGGCGCCATGCGTCCGCTGCGGCGCGACGTGCAGATGATCTTCCAGGACCCGTACTCGTCGCTCAACCCGCGGCACACGATCGGCACGATCGTCGGTGCGCCGTTCCGGCTGCAGAAGGTGCAGACGGAGGGTGGCGTGAAGAAGGAGGTGCAGAACCTCCTGGAGCTGGTGGGCCTGAGCCCCGAGCACTACAACCGCTACCCGCACGAGTTCTCCGGCGGTCAGCGGCAGCGCATCGGCATCGCCCGCGCGCTGGCCCTCAAGCCCAAGCTGGTCGTCGCCGACGAGCCGGTCTCCGCGCTGGACGTGTCGATCCAGGCGCAGGTCGTCAACCTCCTCGACGACCTGCAGAGCGAGCTCGGCCTCACCTACGTGATCATCGCGCACGACCTGTCGGTCATCCGCCACGTCTCCGACCGGATCGCGGTGATGTACCTCGGCAAGATCGTGGAGGTCGCCGACCGCGAGGACCTGTACAGCACGCCGTTCCACCCGTACACCAACGCGCTGCTGTCCGCGGTGCCGGTGCCGGACCCGAAGCGGAGGCAGCAGCGCGAGCGGATCCTGCTGAACGGCGACGTGCCGTCGCCGATCGCGCCGCCGTCGGGCTGCCGGTTCCACACGCGGTGCTGGAAGGCGACGGATCTCTGCAAGACGCAGGAGCCGAAGCTGGAGGTTCTCGCCAGCGGTCACCAGGTGGCCTGCCACCACCCGGAGAACTCGCCTGCGGCGAGCTGATCGGCCTTCACCTTCGCGGTGTGCGGTTCGCCCTGCGCGGGCGGCGGTTCCCCCCTGCGCGGGCGGCCTTCACCTTCGCGGTGATGCGGTTGCCCCTGCCGTGGGCAGCGGTTCGCCCTGTGCGGGCGAAGGGCAACCATCAGGGGTGCGGGGTCGCCCAGCCTCCGGCCGGGAGGTGCCCCCAGCGCGACCAGCCACCGCGGCGCCGCGGTTCGTCACCGCCCCAAAGGGGCTGTTGCTGTCGTCTCCGGACCACCGGCCGGTGGCCGGTTGCCCGCGCAGTTCCCCGCGCCCCTGGTGGTGACCCTTCGCCCCCACAGGGCGAACCCCACACGGTCAGGTGGACGCTGCCCGCACAGAGCGGACCGCACACCGTCAGGTGGATGCGCGCCCGGGCAGGGCGGGGCGGTGGGCGCGGAGGGTTAGGTCAGGCCGGCGGTGCGGGCGCGGGAGACGGCGGGCCCGATCGCCGAGGCCAGCGCAGCGACCTCCTCCGGAGTGGAGGTGTGGCCGAGCGAGAAGCGGAGGGTCGCCCGCGCGGCCTCCGCGGGCTGACCCATCGCGAGCAGCACATGGCTCGGCTGAGCCACTCCGGCAGTGCAGGCGGAGCCGGTGGAGCAGGCGATGCCCTGCGCGTCGAGCAGCAGCAGCAGCGCGTCCCCCTCGCAGCCGGGGAACGTGAAGTGCGCGTTGGCGGCGAGCCGCCCCTCCTGCGACGCGTCGCCGTTGTACACGGCGTCCGGCACCGCGGCCATGACCTCGCGCACCAGCGTGTCCCGCAGCGCCCCCACGGTGCGGACGAACTCCGCCCGGCGCTCCGCGGCCAGCGTGCCCGCCGTCGCGAACGCGGCGATCGCCGGCACGTCGAGCGTGCCCGACCTGCTGCGCTCCTGACCGCCGCCGTGCAGCAGCGGCACCGGCGTCTCCTCGCGGCGCAGGACCAGCGCGCCGACGCCGTAGGGGCCGCCGATCTTGTGCCCGGTGACCGTCATCGCGTCGAGGCCGCTGGCCGCGAAGTCCACCTCGGCCTGACCGAACGCCTGGACCGCGTCGGAGTGCAGCGGTACCCCGAACTCGGCTGCCACCGCGGCCAGTTCACGAACCGGCATGATCGTGCCGACCTCGTTGTTGGCCCACATCACGGTGGCCACCGCGACGTCGTCGGGGTTCCGTTCGATCGCGGCCCGCAGGGCTTCCGGGCGGACCCGGCCGACCTCGTCGACCGCGAGCCACTCCACGACCGCGCCCTCGTGGTCGGCCAGCCAGTGCACCGCGTCGAGCACCGCGTGGTGCTCGACCGGGCTGGCCAGCACCCGGACCCGGCCCGGGTCGGCGGCCCGCCGCTCCCAGAACAGTCCCTTGACCGCCAGGTTGTCGGACTCGGTGCCGCCGCCGGTGAAGACGATCTCGCTGGGCCGGGCGCCGAGCGCCGCGGCCAGGGCCTCGCGGGACTCCTCGACGGTGCGCCGGGCCTGCCGCCCGGCGGCGTGCAGCGAGGAGGCGTTGCCCGTCACCGTCAGGTGGGCGGTCATCGCCTGCACCGCCTCCGGGAGCATGGGCGTGGTGGCGGCGTGGTCGAAGTAGGCCATGGTCCAGCGATTCTACGGCGGCCGGCGGGCCCCCGGTCCCGCCCTGTCGCGGGCGGCGGCTCAGCCGCGCGGTGCGCGGGCCAACTGCCGGGCCTGCGCGACGAGGCGGCCCGCGCCGTCCCAGACCTGCGCGTCCTCCTCCAGCAGCCCGCCCGCCAGGTTCCGGGTGGTGAGCGAGACCAGCAGCCGGCCGGGCGCCGGACGCGCCCGCAGGTGCACGGTCAGCTCCAGGGTCGGCGTCCAGCCCTTCAGGCCGAGGTCGAACGCGGTCGGCGGCAGCGCGTCGACCGCGAGGAGCAGCGACAGCGCGTCGTGGTCGCGGCCGTCGGCCAGGCCCAGCCAGCCGCGGATGTCGCCGGCGCCCGACGGCATGCCGATCGCCCAGCCCGCGGTCGCCGGGTCCAGCCGCAGGTCGATCCGGTCGAGGAACGAGGTGGCGCCCGGGACGGGGCTGCCGCCGGGGGCGTCGTCGGAGGCGGCGCTGTCCTCGTAGGCGGGCATCGGGGGCGGGGTGGCCGAGGTGCGGACGTCGTCGGGCAGCGCGTCCAGGTCGCCGTAGCCGGCGATGACCCGGATCCGCTCGACCTCGCGGCCCTGCTCGTCGGTCTGGAACAGCGACGCCTGGCCGCTGGACATGGTCCGCCCGGTGCGCACCGTCTGCGTCCTGATCACGGCGGGGCCGGGCTGGGACGCGGTGAGGTAGTGGGCGGTGATGGTGAGCGGGTCGGGGTGCGGCAGCGCGTCGCGCAGCGCCCGCCCGACCGCGGCCAGCAGGTAGCCGCCGTTGACCGCGGCGATGATCGTCCAGCCGGGGGAGAGGTCGATGTCGTACGTCCCCGGCTCGCCGTCCCTGGGCACGACCGCGGTGTCGCGGTCGAACTCGCTGTCCCCGATGGCCGCGCGGGCCGCTGCAGTTGCCATGATCGCTATGTTACCCGTCGGTAGTCACCCTGTGTCCAGACTCGAGGGTGGCAACGCTAAGCGCCCGCTCAGTCTTCCCGGCTCGAGCGGGACGCCGACGGAGATGACAGGAGAAGGCAGGAGAAGGCAGGCGAAGGCCGGAAGGCCCGGAAGGCTGGGGCCGGAGGGTCACGCCCCGCCCGTTACCCTGGTGAGGTGAACGAGACCCCAAGGACCGCCCCCGGCAAGCGGCTGCGGGTGCTCGCCGCGATGAGCGGCGGAGTGGACTCCGCGGTCGCGGCGGCCCGGGCCGCCGAGGCGGGGCACGACGTCACCGGCGTGCACCTCGCGCTGTCCGCGAACCCGCAGAGCTTCCGCACCGGGGCCCGCGGCTGCTGCACCGTCGAGGACTCCCGGGACGCCCGGCGCGCCGCCGACGTCATCGGCATCCCCTTCTACGTCTGGGACCTCGCCGAGCGGTTCCGCGAGGACGTCGTCGAGGACTTCGTCGCCGAGTACGCGGCCGGCCGCACCCCCAACCCGTGCCTGCGCTGCAACGAGAAGATCAAGTTCGCCGCGCTGCTCGACAAGGCGCTCGCGCTTGGCTTCGACGCGGTCTGCACCGGCCACTACGCCACGGTCGTGGAACGCCCCGACGGCGGCCGTGAACTGCACCGCGCCAGCGACGCGGCCAAGGACCAGAGCTACGTCCTCGGCGTGCTCGACGAGCGGCAGCTCGCCCACGCCATGTTCCCGCTCGGGGACACCCTCACCACCAAGGACGAGATCCGCGCCGAGGCCGAGCGCCGCGGCCTGGCCGTCGCGCGCAAGCCCGACAGCCACGACATCTGCTTCATCGCCGACGGCGACACCCAGGGCTTCCTGGCCCGCCGCCTCGGCACCGCCGAGGGCGACATCCTCGACGAGGACGGCAACCGGCTCGGCACCCACAGCGGCGCCTACGGCTTCACCGTCGGCCAGCGCAAGGGCCTGCGCATCGGGGTGCCCGCCGACGACGGCAAGCCCCGCTACGTGCTCGACATCTCACCGGTGCGCAACACCGTGACCGTGGGCCCCGCCGATGCGCTCGACGTCCACGCCCTGACCGCCATCCGCCCCCGCTGGTGCGGCACCCCGCCCACCGGCCCCGCCGCGTACACCGCGCAGCTGCGCGCCCACGGCGACGACGTCCCCGTCACCGCCGAGCCGGTCGGCGACGAGCTGCGGGTGTCCTTCGCCGAGCCGGTGCGCGGGGTCGCGCCCGGTCAGGCCGTCGTGCTCTACGACGGCACCCGCGTCGTCGGTTCCGCGACGATCGCGGCCACCATCCGCCATGTCGAGGAGAAACCCCCGGTGACCGTATGAACATCGGCGTGTTCCTGTCCGCCGCCGATCTGGGCGAGCAGTACACCGTCCCCGCCAAGGAGTTCGGCCGGCTCATGGGCGAGGGCGGCCACAGCCTGGTGTGGGGCGGCTCGGAGTCCGGCCTGATGAAGGTCGTCGCCGACGCCGTGCAGGCCTCCGGCGGGCGCCTCATCGGCGTCTCCGTGGAGTTCCTGCACGACGTCGCGCGCAAGGACGCCGACGAGATGGTGATCGCCCGCGACCTCGCGCACCGCAAGGCCGAACTGCTGCAGCGCTCCGACGCGATCGTCGTCATGGTGGGCGGCACCGGCACGCTCGACGAGGCCACCGAGATCCTGGAGCTGAAGAAGCACGGGATGCACCGCAAGCCCGTCGTCGTCCTCAACAGCGCCGGCTTCTACGACGGCCTGGAGCAGCAGTTCCGGCGGATGGAGTCCGAGGGCTTCCTGCCGCTGCCGCTGGCCGACCTGGTCCACTTCGCCGACGACGGCGCCGCCGCCCTCGCCTACCTCCAGGAGCAGGTGTGAGCGCGCCCGGCACGACCGGCCCCCGCGTCCACCTGCTGACCGGCGGCGGCTCCGGCATCGGCGCCGCGCTCGCCCGCCGCCTGCTGGACCGCGGCGACGAGGTGTGGCTGCTGGCCCGCGACGCCGGACGGGCCCGCGAGCTGGAGGCCGCCCACGCCGGCGCCCGCACCCTCGTCGGCGACCTCGGCGAGCCCGGACGGCTGTCCTGGGCACTGGGCCACCAGGCCCAGCCGGACCGGCTGGACACCCTGCTGCACATCGCGGGCGTGGTCGAGCTCGGCCCGGTCGGCGACCTCACCCCGAAGATCTGGCAGGAGACGCTCGCCGCCAACCTGGTCGGTCCCGCCGAGCTGACCCGGCTGGTGCTGCCCCAACTGCGTCTGGGCCGCGGCCACGTGGTGTTCGCCAACTCCGGCGCGGGACTGGCCGCGCACGCCCAGTGGTCCGCGTACGCCGCGAGCAAGCACGGGCTGAAGGCGCTGGCCGACTCGCTGCGGGCCGAGGAGCAGGAGCACGGCGTGCGGGTCACCACCGTCTATCCGGGCCGCACCGCCACGCCCATGCAGGTCAAGGTCCACCAGCAGGAGGGCAAGGCGTACGACGCGGCCCGCTGGATCGACCCGGAGTCCGTCGCCACGGCGGTGCTCACCGCCGTCGACCTGCCGCGGGACGCCCTGATCACCGACCTGACCGTGCGGCCCGGCCTGGCCTGACGCCCCGTCGGGCCCGCCGGTCCCGCCGGCCGTGCCGGGCCCGCGTTCCCCTTGGCGGCCCCTCCCGCCGGGTGCCCGGGCCCCCGTCACCCGACCGTGTGCATCTCGGGCTCTCATCGGGCCTAGGCGCGCCCGTCCGCCGCCGTGTCGTCCGCCCCCGGACCGTAGGGTCGTCCGCGCCCCACCGATCCGAGGGAGCGGACGACCATGGCCCAAGCGACCGCGGCACCCCGGACCGCACCGGCCGGCGCCCGCCGGGACCTGCGCCGCCGTGCCGAGGCCGCCGTCCGGCTGGCCGCCCCCGCGCTCCTCGGCTACGCCACCGCCCGCGCCCTGGGCATCGGGCTGCTCTACTACCTGGCCAAGCGGCGCGGCACCTCGCCCGGCACCGTCCTCTACGGGTCGTGGGACTCACGCTGGTACCTCGACGTCGCCCAGCACGGCTACGACCACACCCTCGACGTCACCGCGCACGGCTGGCACGTCTGGAGCAACCTGGCGTTCTTCCCGCTGTACCCGTGGCTGTGCCGGATCGCCGACGCCCTGCTGCCCACCGGGCCCGCCAAGTCCGCCTGGCTGGTGTCCATGGCCGCGTCGCTGGCCGCCGCGTGGCTGATCTTCCTCGTCGGCAACCGGCTGTACCGGCGCAGGACCGGGACGATCCTGGCGGTGCTCTGGGGCTGCCTGCCGCACGCCGTGGTGGAGAGCATGGCGTACACCGAGTCGCTGTTCACCGCGCTGTGCGCCGGCGCGCTGTACGCGGTGCTCGGCCGGCACTGGGTGCGCGCCGGACTGCTCGCCGCGCTCGCCGGACTCACCCGGCCCACCGGCATCGCCCTGGCCGCCGCGGTCTGCGCGGTCGCGGGCCTGGCGGTGCTGCGCGAGGCGCGGGCCGGCGGCGACTGGTGGCGGCGGGCCTGGCGGCCCGGCCTGGCGCTGCTGCTCGCGCCCGCGGGCTGGCTGACGTTCGTGATCTGGGTCGGCGTGCGGCTGCACCGCGCCGACGGCTACTTCGCGGTCCAGTCCGCGTGGGGCAACAAGCTCAGCAAGGGCGGCTACCTGCTGCGCCGCATCCGCTGGGTGTTCCTCGGGCAGCGCGGCGCCGACATCCCCGTCGCGTACGTCGCCGTCACCCTCGTCGTGATCGCCTGCTTCGCGCTGTTCGTGCTGTGCGTGGTGCAGCGGCAGCCGCTGCCGCTGCTGCTGTTCAGCGGCGCGCTGCTGGCCGTCGTCGGGCTCGGCAAGGGCGTCTACATCGCCCGCGCCCGCTTCCTGCTGCCGGCCTTCCCGCTGCTGATCCCGCTGGCCCGGGTGCTCGCCCGCACCCACCGCCGCACGATCGTGTACACCCTGAGCACCGCGGCGATCGCCTCCGCCGTCTACGGCGTGCACCTCTCGCTGATCTGGAACGGGCCGCCGTGAGCCGCCGAGGGCCCGGGCGGGCCGCCGCCCGGCAGCCACTACCCTTTCGGGCGTGACCACGGACACCCAGCTCAGCCTGCCCGAGGGGACCGCGACCGGGATCGGCTCGATGCCCGGCACGGACGCCCGCGAGGCCGCCCGCGTCGCCGTCGAGGCGGTCGCGGGACTGCCGTTCCTGCCCGAACTGCCCGCACGCGGACCCGGCGCCGACATGATCGGCCGCACCCTGGGGATGCTGGCGGAGCTGTACGCCCGGCTGGAGCCCAGCGGCTGGCGGTTCGGGGACCGGCCCGGCCGCGACACCCGGCGCGCGGTGTCCTGGCTCGGCGAGGACCTCGACGCGCTCGAGGAGTTCACCCAGGGCTACGAAGGGCCGCTGAAGGTCCAGGTGGTCGGCCCGTGGACGCTCGCCGCCGGCGTGGAGCTGCGCGGTGGCGAGGCCGCGCTGTCCGACCCCGGGGCCTGCCGCGACCTGGCCGCCTCGCTCACCGAGGGCCTGACCGCGCACCTGGCCGGGATCGCCCGTCGGGTGCCCGGTGCCCGGCCGGTGCTCCAGCTCGACGAGCCGTCGCTGACCGCCGTCCTCGAAGGCCGGATCCGCAGCGCCAGCGGCTACCGGACCTACCGCGCGGTCGACCGCGCGGTCGTCGAGGGCGCGCTGCGGGACGTGATCCAGGCGGCCGGCGTCCCCGTCACCGTCCACTCGTGCGCCCCGCAGGTGCCGTTCGCGCTGCTGCGCCGGGCCGGGGTCGCGGGCATCTCCTTCGACTTCGATCTGCTCACCGAGCGTGACTGGGATGCCTTCGGTGAGGCGGCCGAGGCCGGCACCGCACTCTTCGCCGGTGTCGTGCCCGGCAAGGATGCCCCGTTGTCAGACCCTGCCGGTAGCGTCAGTGGTGTTCGGGCGCTGTGGCGCAGGCTGGGACTGGCACCGGGGGACATGGGGTCCGCCGTCGCCGTGACCCCGTCCTGCGGTCTGGCGGGGGCCTCGCCGGCCTATGCCCGTGCCGCGCTCGTGCACTGCGCGAAGGCGGCACGCTCGCTCGTCGACAACCCTGAGTGAGGAAGGACGGAATCGTGGCAGCCCAGGAGGACGCAGCCCCCGCGGAGATCCCCGCCGAGGCGCGAGAGCAGCACGCCCGCCTGTCCGAGCAGATCGAGGAGCACCGCTTCCGCTACTACGTCAACGACGCGCCGGTCGTCAGCGACGCCGAGTTCGACCGGCTGCTGCGGGAGCTGGAGGGGATCGAGGAGCGCCACCCGGCGCTGCGCACCCCGGACTCGCCCACCCAGAAGGTGGCCGGCGCCTACGAGACGGACTTCGCCAGCGTCCAGCACATCGAGCGGCTGCTCTCCCTCGACAACGCGTTCACCGACGAGGAACTGGCCACCTGGGCCGACCGGGTCGCCGCCGAGCTGGGCCCGCCCGGCAACGAGCGCAGCCCGTACCACTTCCTGTGCGAGCTCAAGGTCGACGGCCTCGCGGTCAACCTCACGTACGAGAACGGCCGGCTGACCCGCGCCGCCACCCGCGGGGACGGCCGCACCGGCGAGGACATCACCACGAACGTGCGCACCATCGCCGACATCCCCGACCGGCTGGCCGGCGAGCGGGTACCGGAGCTGGTCGAGATCCGCGGCGAGGTGTACTTCCCCGGGGACAAGTTCGAGGAGCTCAACGCCCGGCTGGTGGAGGCGGGCGACAAGCCCTTCGCCAACCCGCGCAACGCCGCGGCCGGGTCGCTGCGGCAGAAGGACCCGCGGGTGACCGCGACCCGCCCGCTGCGGATGGTCGTGCACGGCATCGGCGCCCGCCGCGGCTTCGCCATCGACTGCCAGTCGCACGCCTACGAGCTGCTGAGCGAGTGGGGCCTGCCCACCGCCCGGCACAACAAGGTCGTCGACTCCCTGGACGCCGTAAGGGAGTTCATCGCCTACTACGGCGAGCACCGGCACGACGTCGAGCACGAGATCGACGGCGTGGTGGTGAAGGTCGACGAGATCCCGCTGCAGGGCCGGCTCGGCTCCACCTCACGCGCGCCGCGCTGGGCCATCGCCTGGAAGTACGCGCCGGAGGAGGTCAACACCAAGCTGGTCGACATCCGGGTCGGCGTCGGCCGCACCGGCCGTGTCACCCCGTACGCGGTGGTCGATCCGGTGCACGTGGCCGGCTCGGAGGTCGAGTTCGCGACCCTCCACAACCAGGACGTCGTCAAGAAGAAGGGCGTCCTGATCGGCGACACGGTGGTGCTGCGCAAGGCGGGCGACGTGATCCCCGAGATCCTCGGCCCGGTCGCGGACCTGCGGGACGGCAGTGAGCGGGAGTTCGTGATGCCCGCCGAGTGCCCGGACTGCGGCACCGCGCTGCAGCCGATGAAGGAGGGCGACGTCGACTTGCGCTGCCCCAACGCCCGCTTCTGCCCTGCCCAGTTGCGCGAGCGCCTGTACTACCTGGTCGGTCGCCGCTGCCTGGACATCGAGGCGTTCGGCTACGTCGCGGCCACCGCCCTGACCCAGCCGCTGGACGCCGAACCGCCGCTGAAGGACGAGGGCGACCTGTTCACCCTCGACATCGACACGCTGCTGCCGATCCGCTCCTACGTGCTGGACCAGGACACCGGCCTGCCCAAGCGGGACCCGGCCACCGGCGAGCCCAAGGTGGTGAGCTTCTTCGCCAACCAGAAGGGCGAGCCGAAGAAGAACGCGCTGGCGATGCTCGACAACATCGAGGCCGCCAAGGACCGCCCGCTGGCCCGGATCATCACCGGCCTGTCCATCCGGCACGTCGGCCCGGTCGCCGCCGAGGCGCTGGCCCGCGAGTTCCGCGACCTGGACCGGATCAGGGACGCCGCCGAGGAGGAGCTGGCCGCGGTCGACGGGGTGGGGCCCACCATCGCCGCCTCCGTCAAGCAGTGGTTCGCCGAGGACTGGCACCTGGAGATCATCGAGAAATGGCGCGCGGCCGGCGTGCGGTTCACCGAGGAGGGCTCGGACGAGGGCCCGCGGCCACTCGAAGGACTCACCGTGGTGGTGACCGGAACCCTCGCCTCCTTTACCCGGGATGGCGCAAAGGAGGCGCTGGGCGGCCGGGGTGCGAAAGTCACCGGTTCGGTTTCCAAGAAAACGGACTTCGTGGTGGTCGGCGACAACCCGGGCTCGAAGTACGAGAAGGCCGTGCAGCTGAAGGTCCCGGTCCTCGACGAGGACGGATTCGCCGTCCTGCTCGAACAGGGACCCGAGGCGGCACGCGGCGTCGCGGTGAATCCGGCGGAAAGTGACGGTGAATCGGCCTGAAGAAGCCGAACTTGTCACCCGATCAGCCCATATCAGAATACGGTGACTCCGCAGGTCGCCTTCGGCAATGGCAGTCGTTCGGTGCTCGCGCCACCGCCTCGCGGCCTACTGTGGAACGGCGCGCCATCCCGGCAACAACCGTGCACCACACCTGAAGCGGGGCATCGCCCAGGGGTATCGGCGCGAGGTACCTGCTTGCAAGAGGGCAGTGAGAGGGACGGGCATGGAATCAACGGACAGCGCCCGAGCGGCGCCCCTGCTGGGACGCCCCGCCGTGCGCCCGTCCGTACTCCCCGCCCGTCCCGGGCCGCTGGCCCGGCGGGCACTCACCGCCGTCGCCGCGACCGCCCTGCTGGCCGGTGTGGTCCGGTTGCTGAACGAGGGTCACGCCCTCTTCCCCGGCGGCACGGTGGGCTGGGCGTTCGCGTTCCTCACCGGCATCATCGTCGGCCACCTGGTGGCCATGGGCCGCGACCGCTGGTGGGGCGGCACCGGCTCCGGCGCCGCCCTCACCCTGGCCATGCTGATGCTCTACGGCTGGGTCCCCGCCGTCCTGGTCAGCCTCGCCGTGGTGGTCCTGGTCGGCGCCGCCCGCCGGCACCGCTGGCGGCAGGCCGTGCTGCACGGCGCCATCGACATCCTCGGCATCGGTGCCGGCGCGCTGGCCCTGTGGGCCTTCGGCACCTCTCCCTCGGTCGAGCACCCGTGGGTGCCCGACGCGTGGTCGGCGACCGCCGCCGTCACCGTGGGCGTCACCGGACTGGCCTACCTGGCCGCCACCCGCGCCCTGCTGTGGTGGGCCTTCGCGCCGCGCAGCGGCGGCCTGCCGACGGTGGCCCGCACCGCACTGGTCCGGCAGGGCATGGTCGGCGTCGCCCTGCTCGGCATCTCCCCGCTGATCCTCGTCGTGGCCTGCGACAAGCCGTCGCTGCTGCCGCTGTTCTCGGTGCCGCTGATCGCGCTCGACTCCACCCTGTGGATCGCCCACGCCCGTGCCGAGGAGCAGCTGCGCGACCCGCTCACCGGGCTGCCCAACCGCCAGTGGCTGCTGGAACGCGCCTGGTCGGCGATCGACGTCGCGGCGGAACGGGCCAAGGAGCCCGGCCTCGCCGACGGCGGCACCACGCCCGGCGCCGGCCGGGTCGGCCTGATCCTCATCGACCTGGACAAGTTCCGCTCGGTCAACGACACCCTCGGCCACCTCGCCGGCGACCGGCTGCTGCTGCAGATCGCCGACCGGCTGCGGCTGGCGCTGCCGCGCGGCGCCGAGGCGGCCCGGCTCGGCGGCGACGAGTTCGCCGTGCTGCTGCCGGCCTGCGACTCGCCGACCCGGGCCCAGCGCGTCGCCAGGGCCCTGGTCGCGGCACTGGGCTCACCGATCGGGCTCGACGGCCTGACCCTGGTGCTGGAGGCCAGCGCCGGGGTCGCGGTCTTCCCGGACCACGCGCTGGACGCCGAGGGCCTGCTGCGCCGCGCCGACGTCGCGATGTACCAGGCCAAGCGGGACCGCAGCGGCGTCGAGGTCTACGAGATCACCCGCGACGGCAACACCCCCGACCGGCTGGGCCTGCTCGGCGACCTGCGGCGCGCCCTGGACGCCGGCGAGGTGGAGCTGCACTACCAGCCCAAGGTGCGGTTCGACGGCCAGGTCGCCGGCCTGGAGGCGCTGGTGCGCTGGGAGCACCCGGACCGCGGCCGGGTCAACCCCGACGAGTTCATCGCCATGGCCGAGACGTCCGGCCTGATGCCCCAGCTGACCGAGTACGTGCTGGACACCGCGCTGGCCCAGATCGCCCGCTGGCGCGAGGCCGGGATCGACGTGCCGGTCGCCGTCAACGTGTCGCCGCGCGACGTGCACAGCCCCGGCTTCGCCGGAGCCGTCGCCGCCCGCCTGGCCCACCACCGGGTGCCGCCCGGCTGCCTGCAGCTGGAGATCACGGAGCACGTGCTGCTGGAGGACCCGCAGCGGGCCGCCGAGACGCTCAACGCGCTCACCGGCCACGGCGTGAAGATGTCGCTGGACGACTTCGGCACCGGCTACTCCTCGCTGGTCCACCTGCGCCGGCTGCCCGTCAGCGAGCTGAAGATCGACCGCTCGTTCGTGGCCCGGCTGGTCGTGGACCCCGAGGACGCCGAGATCGTCCGCTGCACCGTGGACCTGGCGCACTCCCTCGGCCTGATGGTCGTCGCCGAGGGCGTGGAGGACGACGAGACCTGGGAGCGGCTGCGGGACCTGCGCTGCGACGCCGTGCAGGGCTGGCTGGTCGCCGCCGCGATGCCGCCCGACGAGGCCACGACCTGGCTGCGGGCCCGCGGCGAGGGCGGCTGGCAGCGGCCGGCCCGCCCCGCCCGGACGGCCGCCGCCCGCGGCGCCTCCGCCGCGCCGGACGCACCTCTGCCCGCCCTCCCGGATGCGCCTCTGTCCGCCCTCCCGGCCTCGCCCCTTCCCGCCCTCCCGCCCGCGGAGCCGGAGCCCGAGCACGCGTCCGTCGCCGACGCAGGCACCCCCACCGGCAGGGCCGCGACGAGCTAGCTCCCGCCCCGCGACGGGCCGGGCCCCGGGTTCCGGCGGGGCGCGGGGGTAATGGGGGTGCGGGCGCGTACCTCGGGGCCCGTAGGATTGAGGCCACAAACGACATCTCACCCCCCAGAGGATCGCCGCATGCCTGGCATCACGCCCGAGGAGGTCGCGCACCTCGGCCGGCTGGCACGACTGGAGCTCTCCAGCGAAGAGTTGGACCACTTCGCCGGACAGCTCGACGACATCATCGGTGCCGTAGCCCGCGTCTCCGAGGTGGCCGGCGAGGACGTCCCGCCGACCTCCCACCCGCTGCCCCTGACCAACGTCATGCGCCAGGACACCGTCCGGCCGTCCCTGACCCCGGACCAGGCCCTGTCCGGCGCGCCCGCGCAGGAGCAGCAGCGCTTCAAGGTGCCCCAGATCCTCGGGGAGGACTGATCGTGATGACGACCGACATCATCAGGCTGACGGCGGCCGAGACCGCCGCGAAGATCGCCTCCGGCGAGCTGACCGCCGTCGAGGTCACCGAGGCGCACCTGGCCCGTATCGAGGCCGTCGACGAGAAGGTGCACGCCTTCCTGCACGTCGACCGCGAGGGCGCGCTCGCCCAGGCCCGCGCGGTGGACGCCAAGCGCGCCGCGGGCGAGCCGCTCGGCCCGCTGGCCGGCGTCCCGCTGGCCCTGAAGGACATCTTCACCACCGAGGGCGTGCCGACCACCGTCGGCTCCAAGATCCTCGAGGGCTGGATCCCGCCGTACGACGCGACGGTCACCAAGCGGCTCAAGGACGCCGACGTGGTGATCCTCGGCAAGACCAACATGGACGAGTTCGCCATGGGGTCCTCCACCGAGAACAGCGCGTACGGTCCCACGGGCAACCCGTGGGACCTCACCCGCATCCCCGGCGGCTCCGGCGGCGGCTCGGCCGCGGCCCTGGCCTCGTACCAGGCGCCGCTGGCCATCGGCACCGACACCGGCGGCTCCATCCGGCAGCCCGCCGCCGTCACCGCCACCGTCGGCGTGAAGCCGACCTACGGCGGGGTGTCCCGGTACGGCATGGTGGCGTTCTCCTCGTCCCTGGACCAGGGCGGGCCGTGCGCCCGCACGGTGCTCGACGCGGCCCTGCTGCACGAGGTGATCGCCGGGCACGACCCGATGGACTCCACCTCCGTCGACGTGCCGGTGCCGCCGGTCGTCGAGGCCGCCCGCAACGGCAGCGTCGCGGGCCTGCGGGTCGGCGTCATCAAGGAGTTCGGCGGCGAGGGCTTCCAGGCCGGCGTCGTGCAGCGGTTCAACGAGTCCGTGGAGATGCTGCGCGAGCTGGGTGCCGAGGTCGTCGAGCTGTCCTGCCCGTCGTTCACCTACGCGCTGGCCGCCTACTACCTGATCGCGCCGTCGGAGTGCTCCAGCAACCTGGCCCGCTTCGACGCCATGCGCTACGGGCTGCGGGTCGGCGACGACGGCTCGCACTCCGCGGAGGAGGTCACCGCGCTGACCCGCGAGGCCGGCTTCGGTCCCGAGGTCAAGCGCCGCGTCATCCTCGGCACGTACGCGCTCAGCTCCGGCTACTACGACGCGTACTACGGCTCGGCGCAGAAGGTCCGCACGCTGATCTCCCGCGACTTCGAGCGGGCGTTCGAGAGCGTCGACGTGATCGTCTCGCCGACCACTCCGACCACGGCGTTCCCGATCGGCGAGCGCGTCGACGACCCGCTGGCGATGTACCTGGCGGACCTCTGCACCATCCCGGTCAACCTGGCCGGCAACGCGGCGATGTCGCTGCCCTGCGGTCTCGCCCCGGAGGATGGTCTCCCGGTGGGTCTGCAGATCATCGCGCCCGCGCTCAAGGACGACCGGCTCTACCGGGTCGGCGCCGCCGTCGAGGCCGCCTTCGTGACGAAGTGGGGCCACCCGCTGCTTGAGGAGGCACCGCAGCTGTGAGCACCAACAAGGGCAAGAAGAGCAAGGCCGGCACCTACCTGGCCATCGGCACGACCCTGTTCGCCGCCTTCAGCAACGTCAAGAAGGTACGCAGCGCACGGGGCGACGAGGACACCCTGCAGCTGGTGGACGGCCTGATCCGGGTGGCCGCGGTGGCCACCGGCGTGGCTCTGCTCATCCGCGAGCTGCGCCAGCACGACGACGACGTCCTGACGGACTGATCAGAGGACTGAGGTAGAGCGAACTGTGACCGTCACGGACCTGCTGCCCTACGAGGACGCGCTGGCGACCTACGACCCGGTGATGGGCCTCGAGGTCCACGTCGAGCTGGGCACCCGCACCAAGATGTTCTGCGGCTGCTCCACGGAGCTGGGCGCCGCGCCCAACTCGCAGACGTGCCCGACCTGCCTGGGCCTGCCCGGCTCGCTGCCGGTCGTCAACGCGACCGGCGTCGAGTCCGCGATCAAGATCGGCCTGGCGCTGAACTGCGAGATCGCCGAGTGGTGCCGCTTCGCGCGGAAGAACTACTTCTACCCGGACATGCCGAAGAACTTCCAGACCTCCCAGTACGACGAGCCGATCGCCTTCAACGGCTATCTGGACGTCCAGCTGGAGGACGGGGAGGTCTTCCGGGTGCAGATCGAGCGCGCCCACATGGAGGAGGACACCGGCAAGTCCACCCACGTCGGCGGGGCCACCGGCCGTATCCACGGCGCGACGTACTCGCTGCTGGACTACAACCGGGCCGGCATCCCGCTGATCGAGATCGTCACCAAGCCGATCGAGGGTGCCGGCGACCGGGCCCCCGAGGTGGCGCGGGCGTACGTCGCCGAGCTGCGTGAGCTGATCAAGGCGCTGGGGGTGTCCGAGGCCCGCATGGAGATGGGCCAGATGCGCTGCGACGTCAACCTGTCGCTGCGCCCCCGGGGCGAGCAGAAGTTCGGCACCCGCAGCGAGACGAAGAACGTCAACAGCCTGCGCAGCGTCGAGCGGGCCGCCCGGTACGAGATCCAGCGGCACGCCGCGGTGCTCTCGACCGGCGGCACCATCGTCCAGGAGACCCGTCACTTCCACGAGGAGGACGGCTCCACCACCTCCGGCCGGATCAAGGAGGAGGCCGAGGACTACCGGTACTTCCCCGAGCCGGACCTGGTGCCGGTGGCACCGCCCCGCGACTGGGTCGAGGAGCTGCGCTCCGGTCTGCCCGAGCTGCCGCGGCTGCGCCGCGAGCGGCTGAAGACGGACTGGGGCATCTCCGACCACGAGATGCAGTCGGTGCTGAACGCCGGTGCCCTCGACCTCATCGTCGCCACCATCGACGCCGGCGCGGACGGCGCCGCGGCCCGCAAGTGGTGGATGGGCGAGCTGGCCCGGCACGCCAACGAGTCCGGTGTCGAGCTGCCGGCGGTGCCGATCACCCCGGTGCAGGTGGCCCGGGTGTCGGCGCTGGTCGCCGCGGGCGACCTCAACGACAAGCTGGCCCGGCAGGTCATCGAGGGCGTGCTGGCCGGCGAGGGCGACCCGGACCAGGTCGTGGACCGGCGCGGGCTGAAGGTCGTCTCCGACGACAGCGCGCTCGGCGCGGCCGTGGACCAGGCGATCGCGGACAACGCGGCGATCGCCGAGAAGATCCGCGGCGGCAACCTGGCGGCGGCCGGCGCGCTGATCGGCGCCGTCATGAAGCTCACCCGCGGCCAGGCGGACGCCAAGCGCGTCCGTGAACTGGTGCTGGAGAAGCTCGGCGTCCAGGGCTGATCCGGCGGCCGGTCCGGCGCCGGGATCCGGCCCGGTCCGAGGGCCGGCCGGAGCTCTTCCGGGGGCGGATTCGCCGCTCGGATAAGGCATATGTAAGGGCGGTACCCGAAATTCGGGTGCCGTCCTTACGTGCTTTTTACCGCTTGTGAGGAAGGGCACGAAAGTCCCAATCGATCACGTTTAGCTGGCACAGTGGGGCGAAATCACGGGCTGCCCTCACAGGAGACAACTGCGCATGGCCGCACTCGCCAGGTGGTGCATCAACCGCCGCATCACCGTCGTGATCCTGTGGCTCGCCGTCCTTCTCGGCCTGACCGCGGCCGCCGGTGCCGCCGGCTCCGCGTACTCCAAGAGCTACAACGCTCCCGGGACCGAGTCCGGCCACGCCGCCGCCCTGCTGCACGACGCGTTCCCCGGGCAGGCGGGCGACACCGACACCATCGTCTGGCACACCGACCACGGCAGCGTCCGGGCCGCAAGCGTCGAGCAGACCATGACCAAGGTCCTCGACAAGACCCGCACCCTGCCCGGCGTCACCTCCGTCGTCGGCCCGTACGGCGCCTCCGGCGCCGGCCAGATCAGCCGCGACGGCCACACCGCGTACGCCTCCGTCTCCTACGCCCAGGAGGCCGAGAACATCAGCTCCGCCCAGGCACACGCCCTGGTGGACACCGCCAAGGCCGCCGGGACCGCCGACCTCCAGGTCGAGCTGGGCGGCCAGGCCGTCGGCAGCACCGAGGGCACCAGTGCCCACCTCAGCGAGATCGTCGGCGTCGCCGTGGCGGCCGTGGTGCTGCTGCTGGCGTTCGGCTCGTTCGCGGCGATGCTCCTGCCCATCGCGACCGCGCTCGTCGGCTGCGGCACCGCCTACATGGCCACCGTGCTGCTCGGCCACGGCATGACGGTCGCGGACTTCGCCCCCATGCTCGGCATGCTCGTCGGCCTCGGCGTCGGCATCGACTACGCGCTGTTCATCGTCACCCGGCACCGCAGAGGGCTCAAACGCGGCCTGACCGTCGCCCAGGCCGCCGAGGAGGCGGTCGCCACCACCGGCAGGGCCGTGGTCTTCGCCGGCGGCACGGTGTGCGCCGCGCTGCTCGGCATGTTCATCCTCCGCCTCGGATTCCTCAACGGCGTCGCCGTCGCGTCCGCGCTGACCGTGCTGCTCACCGTCGCCGCCTCGATCACCCTGCTGCCGGCGCTGCTCGGCCTGATAGGGCAGCGCGCCCTCAGCCGCCGCGAGCGCCGCACGCTCGCCGAGCTCGGCCCGCAGCCGGAGATGCCCGCCGGGCTGGCCGCCCGCTGGTCCGCGTTCGTCGAACGGCACCCCAAGCTGCTCGGCGGGCTCGCCGCGGTCGTCATGGTCGTGCTCGCGCTGCCCACCTTCACGCTCCACCTCGGCACCTCCGACCAGGGCAACGGCCCGGCGACCGCCACCACCCGCCAGGCGTACGACCTGCTCGCCCAGGGCTTCGGGCCGGGCACCAACGGCCCGCTCACCCTCGTCGGCACCGCGGACAGCGCGAGCGCCCGGGTGGCCATGGACGCCCTGCCGCAGACGCTGGAGCACACCGCCGGCGTGGCGTCCGTCAGCCCCACCGTCTTCGACGGCTCCGGCACGACCGGCGTCATCACCGTCGTCCCCGACAGCTCCCCGCAGTCCCACGCCACCTCCGCGCTGGTCCAGCACCTGCGACACGACGTGCTGCCGTCCGCGGCGCACGGGAACGGTCTGCACGTCTACGTCGGCGGCACCACCGCCAGCTACGACGACTTCGCGCAGGTGATCATCGGCAAGCTGCCGCTGTTCGTCGGCTCCGTCGTCGGCCTGGGCTGCATCCTGCTGCTGCTCGCCTTCCGCTCCCTGGGCATCCCGCTCAAGGCCGCGGTGATGAACGTCGCCGCCGTCGGCGCGTCCTTCGGCGTGGTCACCGCGATCTTCCAGTGGGGCTGGGGCACCGAGTGGCTGGGCCTGGGCCGGGCCGGGCCCATCGAGCCGTTCCTGCCGGTGATCATGGTCTCGGTGCTCTTCGGGCTCTCCATGGACTACCAGGTGTTCCTGGTCAGCCGGATGTACGAGGAGTGGCAGGAGACCCGCGACAACCGGCGCGCGGTACGGGTCGGCCTGGCCGAGACCAGCCGGGTGATCAACTCCGCCGCGGTCATCATGATCGCCGTCTTCCTGGCCTTCGTGCTCAGCGGCGACCGCGTCATGTCGATGTTCGGCATCGGACTGGCCTCCGCCGTGGCCCTCGACGCGTTCGTGCTGCGCACCCTGCTGGTGCCCGCGCTGATGCACCTGCTGGGCGGCGCCAACTGGTGGCTGCCCGGCTGGCTCGAACGCAGGCTGCCGCGGCTCAGTATCGAGGCGCCCGCCGCCACCGCCGTACCGCCGGTGCCCGCGCTGCCCGGCGGACCGGTGCCGCCCGCACCGGACCAGCACGCCGGCGCCGGTCCGGCCCGCACGCCCACCCCGCGCCCGGTGCCCCTGTCCGACGAGCGCGCGTTGCGCGCCCGCAGCGCCCAGGAGACGTACCGGACCCGCTGACACCGGCGCCCCAACCCCCCGGATTCCGCAAGGAGTTCGGGGGGTTCCGCGTCCCGGCGCGGCACGGGCCCGCGCCGCGGGCCCACGTGCCGCGTACGGTCGCGGCGCGCCCACGGGCCACCGGAACCCGGATGCCTAAGGCGTCCGAGGCGGCCTAAGGCCCCCCGGGCCCGGCCTAAGGCCCTCTGAGTCCCCGCCGGGCCCCGCGGCGGTCCGGTCTAAGGCCCCCGCGCCGCCGTCTGAGGCGCCCGGGACCCCCCCGGGCCCGGAAGTTCGGGCAGGTGCCCGATGTGGCGGACCCCCCTTGGAGACGAAGCTTGTCTCAGCGAAAAGGACACGACATCCAAGGAGACCCACCATGTTCGGCTACGAACTCCAGAACGAGCTCCAGAAGGCCCACCGTTCCGACCTCCAGCGCGAGGCCGAGCAGTGGCGGCTCGCACGGGACGCCAAGGCCGCCCGCACCAGCGAGCGGCGCGCGCGCCGCACCGGCGCCAGGACCGCGTCCCGCGGCAGCGACGCCGAGGCGTCCGGATCGTCACTCGGCCGCCTGCACCGCGCCCTGCACCCGCACAGCGCGGCATGACCGCCCAGGCGCCGGCGGCCTCCCCGGCGGCCGCCGGCACCCAGCCCGCCGGGGAGGCCGCGGGCACCGGAACCGCGCAGGTAAACGGTGTCGCCGCGAGGGCCTTGCATGACATCCTCGACACCGTGCAGACACAGTCCCTGAGCCCGGTGTTCATCGGCCGCGACGCCGAGCTGAAACGCCTGGCCGCGGCCCTGGCCGCCGCGGACCGGGGCGAGCCGCAGGCGGTGCTGATCGGCGGTGAGGCAGGCGTCGGCAAGACCCGCCTCACCGAGGAGTTCCTGACGGCTGCGCGGGGCACGGGGGCCGTCGCCGCCGTCGGGGCATGTGTGGAGATCGGCGCGGACGGACTGCCGTTCGCGCCGATCTCCACGGCACTGCGCGACCTGCACGCCACCCTCGGCCCCGAACTCGTGCGCGCCGCCGCCGGCCAGGAGACCGAACTGGCCCGGCTGCTGCCCGAACTGGGCGAGCAGGGCGCCACCCGGCGCGACCCGCACGACGAGAACGGCCGGGTCCGCCTCTTCGAACTCACCGTCCGGCTGCTGGAACGCCTGGGCGTCGACCGGACGCTGGTCCTGGTCGTCGAGGACCTGCACTGGGCGGACCGGTCCACCCGCGAACTGCTCGCGTACCTCTTCCGCTCCCTGCAGCGCGCCCGGGTCCTCATCGCCGCCACCTACCGGGCCGACGACATCCACCGCCGCCACCCGCTGCGGCCGTTCCTCGCCGAGACGGACCGGCTGCGCACCGTGGACCGCGTCGAGCTGTCCCGGTTCACCCACGACGAGGTGCGCCGCCAGCTCGCCGCGATCCTCCGCGCCGAACCCGAGGACGCCATCGTCGACCAGGTCTTCGCCCGCTCCGACGGCAACCCCTTCTTCGTCGAGGAACTCGCCTGCTCCCTCGACGGCACCTGCTCCACCGGCATCAGCGAGTCGCTGCGCGACCTGCTGCTGGTCCGCGTCGAGGCGCTGTCCGAGGACGCCCAGCGGGTCGCCCGGATCGTCGCCGAGGGCGGCAACACCGTCGAGTACCGGCTGCTCGACGCGATCGCGGGCCTGGAGGAGGACCAGCTGATCGCGGCGCTGCGGACCGCCGTCGGCGCGAACATCCTGGTGCCCACCGACAGCGGCGACGGCTACCGCTTCCGCCACTCGCTGGTCCGCGAGGCCGTCGGCGACGACCTGCTGCCCGGCGAGCGCAGCCGCATCAACCGCCGCTACGCGCAGGCCGTCGAGGCCGACCCCGGCCTGGTACGGGCCGACGAGCGGGCCGCCCGCCTCGCCTCCTACTGGTACTCCGCCCACGACCCGGCCCGGGCGCTGCCCGCGGTGCTGCGCGCCTCCGTCGAGGCACGCCGCCGGCACGCCTACGCCGAGCAGCACCGCCTGCTGGAACGCGCGCTGGAACTCTGGGAGGACGCCCCCGAGGACGTCCGCGCCCGGCTGCGGCCGCTGGACTGCGCCGAGGCCTACCCGCCCATGACGGCCTCCGGCACGGCGGACGCCGCGGACGGCGGCGACGCGCCGGCCGCCCCGCTGAGCTTCCTCGACCTGCTCGCCGAGATCACCGTCGCCGCCCGGCTGAGCGGCGAGCGCGAGCGGGCCCACACCGTCGCCAAGCGCGCCACGCACCTCATCGAACGCACCGGCGCCGTCGAGCCGCTCCGGGCCGCCTGGTTCTGGGCCCAGCGGTCCCGGCTCACCGAGGACCTCGCCCGCGGCGACGGCTGGGAGGAGCTGTCCCGCGCCCGCGAACTCGTCCGCGGGCTGCCTCCGTCGGCCGTGCACGCCGAGGTGATGGCCATGATCGCCGGGTGGATCATGGTCCACAAGTCCGGTGCCGAGGGCATCTCCGTCGCCGAGCGTGCCGTCGAACTCGCCCGGGCCGCGGGCGACCGCGACACCGAACTGCACGCCCGTGTCACCCTCGGACTCCTCCAGGTCGACATCGGTGAGATCGACCGCGGCATCGCGCAGGTCGAGGACGTCCGGCGGGTCGCCCGCGACCTGCGCTCGCGCAGCCTCGTCGCCCGCACCTACGGCAATCTCGCCTCGGTGCTCGAGGGCGCCGGCCGCTCCGCCGAGGCGGTCCGCGTCAGCCGCGAGGGCCTGGCCCTGCTGGGGGAGAAGGTCGCCAACATCACCCGGGCGTGGCTGCTCACCAACGAGGGCGAGTCGCTGCTGGCGTCCGGCGAGTACGAGGCCGCGCTCGTACCGCTGGACCAGGCCCGGCGGCTGGCCGAACGCACGTATCTGCGCGGCGGCTTGGAGATCCTGCTCGGCCACCGGGCGCTGGGCGTCGGCGACGACGGTGCCGCGGAGGCCCATCTCGCCGAGGCGCAGGCACTCCTGCAGCACGACACGCAGCCGCAGCACCTCATCCCGCTGCGCGCCCTGGCCGCCGAACTGGCCGTCGCGCAAGGGAGGTTCGAGGACGCCCGGCGGGAGCTGCGGGCCGTCGGCGAGGTCGGGTTCCCGCCCGGCACCGCGCGCTTCGGCTGGCCGCTGCTCGCCGCGGGCGCGGCCGCGGAGGCGGCGGACCCCGCCGGCGCCGATCCCGAGGCGCTCGGCCGGATCGAGGACGCCGCGGGCCGGCTGCCACGGGACTCCGGCGTGGCCGCGGCGTACGCACTGCTGGTCGCGGCCGAACTGGACCGTGCCCGGGGCGGCCACGACGCGGCGCTCTGGGCCGCGGCGGAGGCGGCGTTCGCCGCGGAGGAGCGGCCGGTCGAGCTGGCCGGGATCCGGCTGCGCCGGGCCGAGTGCGTGCTGGCCGCGGGGGAGCGGGAGGCGGGAGCGGACCTGCTGTCCCTCGCGCACGCCGCGGCCCTGCGGGCCGGGGCGGGGCCGCTGGGCGCGCGCGTCGCGGAGGTGGCCCGGCGGGCCGGGGTTCCCCTGGCGTCCACCGCGACGGCGGCGCCGAGCGTCGCCGGGCGGACGTCGGTTGAGACGCTCGGGCTCACCGCTCGCGAGCGGGACGTCCTTCGACTGGTCGCCGAGGGGCGGACGAACCGGCAGATCGCCGAGGAGCTCTTCATCTCGCCGAAGACGGCGAGTGTGCATGTCTCCAACATCCTGGCGAAGCTTTCCGTGTCCACCCGCGGCGAGGCGGCGGCGCTCGCCCACCGGCTCGCCCTCTTCCCCTCCTGACGCGCCGGTGCGTTCGCGCGCAGCGCGGGGTTCGCCCCACCCCGCGCTGCGCGCGGCCCTACGGCTTCCGGGCTGCCCCGCGCTGCGCGCTGCCGTCTGCCGCGCCGTCGTGGCTTGTCGCGCAGTTCCCCGCGCCCCTGGCGGTGCACGTCGGTGGGTGGGGTCAGGGGCCACTCCGGGAGTGTCTCCTCGAGCTTTGCATGGCGGCTTTTTCCAGATTGGTGGGCCGGGGCCTTGCAAAGCTCTGCGGGGACACACCCGGATCGTCCCCTTCCGGCCGGTCCCCGTCTGCGGGAGGACAGAGCTTGGCCGTGTCCCATGTCCCCCGCCGCACGGTGGGTGAGTGGGAGGGGGTGGGGAGGAAGTGCTCCCCGCAGAGAAATGTGCGTGGCCCCCGGGTGCGGATGTGGACGAACCCGTATGCACATTTCCGAGGAGACGCTTCCGGAGCGCCCCCGACCCCACGGACAAAGGGCACGCATATCAGGGGCGCGGGGTCCCCCAGCCTTCGGCCGGGAGGTGCCCCCAGCGCGACAAGCCACGACGAGACCGGCAGACGGCAGCGCGCAGCGCGGGGCACCCCGGAAGCCGTAGCCACCCACCGGCCGGTGGACAACGAGCAAGCCCCGGGGGCACCCCGTAGGCCGAACCCAGCAAGCCCCAGGGGCACCCGTTAGCTCTCCGCAGGGGAAAGCTTCAGGAGACGGTGAGCTGGAGGACCCGATCGTCGCCCGGGTGCGGGCTGCCCCGGCCGTCCGTGTTGCTCGTGGTGAGCAGCAGCGTGTGCGCGTCGACGGCGACGACGGTGCGGAGACGGCCGTACGTGTTCGTGAAGAAGGCCTGCGGCGGGGCCGCCGCACGGGGACCGTCGAGCGGGATGCGCCACAAGCGCTGGCCGTGCAGCGCGGCCATCCAGATGGAGCCGCCCGCGTAGGCGATGCCGCTGGGGGACGCCTCGTCGGTGTGCCACTGGACGACGGGGTCGATGTACGGCGCGCGGTGCGCGATGCCCTCGACGACCGGCCACCCGTAGTTGCCTCCGGGCTTGATGAGGTTCAGCTCGTCCCACCGGTCCTGACCGAACTCCGAGGCCCACAGGCGTCCTTGGGCGTCCCAGGCGAGACCCTGGACGTTGCGGTGGCCGGTGGAGTACACCAGCGACCCGGGTACCGGGTTGTCCTTGGGCGGCTGCCCGTCCGGCGTCATCCGCAGGATCTTGCCCGCCAGCGACCCCACGTCCTGGGCGAGCCCGCGCTGCCCGGTCTCGCCGGTCCCGGCGTACAGCATGCCGTCGGGTCCGAAGGCGATCCGCCCGCCGTTGTGGATCAGGCCCATGGGGATGCCGCGCAGGATGGTGTCGGGCGCCCCGAGCTGGTCGCCCTTCGCCCGCGTCGGGTCGTACAGCATGCGTGCGATGCGGTTGTCGGACTCGGTGGTGAAGTACGCGTAGATCAGATGGTCGGACCCGAAGTGGGGGGAGGCGGCGAGCCCGAGCAGGCCCGCCTCACCGCCCTGGGTGTGGGACACCCCCGGCACCGTGCCGATGGGCGTGACCGTGTGCTTCGCGGGGTCGACGAGGGAGATGCGCCCGCTGTCCCGGGAGGCCACCAGCAGCGTGCCGTCCGGGAGTTGGGCGACGCCCCAGGGCTGGGCGATACCGGTCGCCACCGTGGCGGTGACCTTCGCGGTGCCCTTGGCCGGCGCCGCCGACAGCGTCGCGGAGGCCGTCGCACCGGGCGCCGCGTGCTGGGAGGGCGCGGCCGGGGCGGACGCGGACGCCCGGCCCGAGGGGGACAGCAGCGGCGACACCCCGTGTCCGCCGCCGGAGGAGCAGCCGCCCAGCACCAGCGCCAGCCCGGCGGCCGCCGCACCCGCGGTCGTGCCCGCGCGCCCGCGCCGCCCGGCGCCCCGCGGCCGGTCCGTGCCCGTACGACTGACTGTCCTCACCCTTCCAGCACACCACACACCCACCCCGCGCCGTGCGCGTTCGCCGCCGCGCGGTGATCACGGTTCAGTCCCACGACCCCCGCGCGGGCGGCAGCCCGGCGATCTCCGCGAGGTCGCCGTCGGTCAGCCGGAGCGCCGCGGCCGCGGCGTTCTCCCGGGCCCAGCGGGCGGTCTTGGTGCCGGGTACCGGGACCACCGACCGCCCCTGGGCCAGCGTCCAGGCCAGCGCCACCTGCGCCGGGGTCGCGCCGTGGCGTTCCGCCACCCGGCGCAGGCCGGCCACGATCGGCTGGTTCGCGGCCATCATCTCCGCGGTGAACCGCGGGTGCCGGGCCCGCAGGTCGTCCGGCTCGAACCCGCCGCCGGGCGTGAGCGTGCCGGTGAGGAAACCGTTCCCCAGCGGCATCGCGGCCATGAAGCCGACACCGCGCGCCGTACACCACGGCAGCAGCTCGTCCAGTGCCTCCGGCGCCCACACCGACAGCTCGGCCTGCACGCAGCTGACCGGGAAGACCTGCTGGGCGCGCGCCAGGTGCTGGAGGGTCTCCGCGTGCAGGTGCCCGTTGCCGCCCTGCCGGGCGCGCACCCGGCTGCCCCGGGCGCCCACCGCGCTCAGGCCCAGCGCCCGCACCTTGCCCGCGCCCACCAGCCCGGCGAGCGCGCCCCAGGTCTCCTCGATCGGCACCTCGGGGTCGACGCGGTGCAGCAGGTACAGGTCGATGACGTCGGTCTGCAGCCGGCGCAGCGACGCGTCGCAGGCCCTTCTCACGTACCCGGGGCGGCCGTTGGCCACGATGTGCTGCTCGCCGACGAGCAGCCCGCACTTCGTCGACACGAACGCTTCGGCCCGCCGTTCCTTCAACACCCGCCCGAGAAGCAGCTCGTTGGTGAACGGCCCGTACATGTCCGCGGTGTCCAGCAGCGTCGTGCCGCGGTCCAGCGCCGTGTGCACCGCCCGCAGCGACTCCTCGCCGTCCTGCCGCGACGTGGTGTAGGCCCAGCTCATCGGCATGCAGCCCAGGCCCACCGCGCCCACTTCCAGAGCCGCCGCCCCGACCGTCCTGCGCTCCACGTACCCGACCTCCCTCGCGCGGCCTTACTGTGCCACACGGTCCGCCCCGGGGAAGAAGCCGTAGCCTCCTGACCATGACAGATTCGACCGCGCCCGTCGCCCAGGACCGCCCCCAGGTGTGGCTGTCCCTGCCACCGGAGGAGATCGAGGGGCTGCCCGACGCCTTCTCGTACGTGTTCTGGGACGGTACGTCCGACCGGTTCCCCGCCGACCCCGCCGACGCCGCCTTCTACGTGGTGCCGTACATGAAGGGCCCCACGGCGGGGGCCCGCCCGCTGCCGGGGATGCGCCGCGTCCAGGTGGTCCAGACGCTCAGCGCCGGCGTCGACCACATCGCCCCGCACCTGTCCCAACTCCCGTCCGGCACACGCCTGTGCAACGCCCGCGGGGTGCACGAGGCGAGCACCGCCGAGCTCGCGCTCACGCTGATCCTCGCGTCCCTGCGCGGCGTTCCGCGCTTCGTCCGCGGTCAGGACAACGAGAAGTGGTACGCGGGCTTCTACCCGGCGCTCGCCGACCGCCGCGTCCTGATCGTCGGGTACGGCTCGATCGGCGCGGCGGTGGAGGACCGGCTGGCGGCCTTCGAGTGCGAGGTGACCCGGGTCGCCCGCTCCGCGCGGACCTCCCCGCGCGGACCCGTGCACGCGCTGGACGACCTGCCGGGCCTGCTGCCCGCCGCGGACGTGGTGGTGCTGACCACGCCGCTGACCGAGCAGACCCGCGGGCTGGTCAACGCCCCCTTCCTGGCGGCGATGAAGGACGGCGCGCTGCTGGTGAACGTCGCGCGCGGTCCCGTCGTCGACACCAAGGCGCTGCTCGCCGAGGCCGAGTCCGGGCGGCTCACCGCGGCACTCGATGTCACCGACCCCGAGCCGCTGCCGGCCGGCCACCCGCTGTGGCACGCGCCCGGCGTGCTGATCAGCCCGCACGTGGGCGGCAGCACGTCGGCGTTCCTGCCGCGCGCCAAGCGTCTGGTCGTCGCCCAGCTGCGGCGGTTCGCGGCCGGGGAGCCGCTGGAGAACGTCGTCGCGGTCAGCTGAGCGGCCGGCCCGGGACCCGTTCCCGGCCACCGCCGGACCCCAGGTCGGAGCACCCTGAGGCACCGGGTGACTGCGGGCGGTTGCCACCAACTCCCTTGTGATTACGCTGAGTAGAGAAGCCCTATCCCTGAGTGACGAATCTGGTGTATCGTCCCGATCGGGGGACGAGCCGCAGCCCGGACACCGGCGGGAGGCGGGGAGTGGACGGACAGACCAGTGACACGAGCAAGGGGGGCGACGGGCGATGCAGAACGGAACGAACGATCCGGGTACGCGGGCCCAGCGCACCGAAGCCACCACCACCCGACATCGGACCGCACCGTGAGCGCCACCAGCGCGGCGGTGCTCCCACCCGTGCGCCCCGCGAGCCGCGGCGGGCTCCTGCCGCAACTGCTCCTCGCGGTGCTCTGCGGCGGCTACACCGCCGGCGCCGCCCTCGGCTGGGGCTCCAGCGAAGTCGCCCTGGTCATGGGCGACTTCGGGCTGTCGGCGGCCTCCGTGACGGCCACCGTGTCCGCGCTGCTGTACGCCCGCAGGACGCGGGGACCGCACCGCCCCGCCTGGGTCCTGTTCGCGATCTCCTCCGCCATGCTCGCCTCCGGAAACGCCGTGTGGGGCTGGTACGAGGTGGTGCTGCGCGAACCCGTGCCGCGCACCTCCGCCGCCGACTTCTGCTTCCTGCTGTTCGCGCCGCCCGCCGTGATCGGCCTGCTGGTGCTCGCCAAGCGCCCGGTGACGCGGGCCGGCTGGGTGTGCCTGGCCCTGGACACGTGGCTGATCGGCGGCTCGCTGCTCACCCTGTCCTGGAGCCTGGCGCTGGCCCGCGCCGCGCAGCTCGACGGCCCCAGCACCGCCCGCCTCGCGCTCTCGCTGGCCTACCCGCTGCTGGACATCGTGCTGGTGAGCATGGTGC
Source organism: Actinacidiphila rubida (assembly GCF_900110255.1). GTDB lineage: Bacteria > Actinomycetota > Actinomycetes > Streptomycetales > Streptomycetaceae > Actinacidiphila > Actinacidiphila rubida. The sequence continues at coordinate 21,845 of NZ_FODD01000037.1, read as the reverse complement.
TGGCGCTGCACTTCCGGCGCTCGGCCGCCAACCGCGCCGCGGTGAACACCGCGATCGCGGCCCTGGCCCTGACCGTGCTGTGCGACGGACTGTTCACCTCGCCGCTGCTGCGCGCCCACTACCGCTCCGGGCAGGTGCTCGACGCCGGCTGGTTCGCCGGCGCGCTGCTGATGGCGTACGCGCCCTGGGTCGGCAGCCGCCTGCAGCACGCCGTGCCGCGCCGCCCGGCCGGCGCCACCCGCAAGGCCACCGGCTCGTTCACCGCCCTCACCCCGTACCTGGCCGCGACCGTCTGCACCCTGGGCATCCTCTACAACGTCATCACCGGCCAGAAGTGCGACCGGGTCGTGCTCTTCACCGGCTGCACCGTGGTCATGGCGCTGGTGGTCCGGCAGGGCATCATGCTGCTGGACAACATCTCCCTCACCCAGGAACTGGCCCAGAAGGAGAGCCACTTCAGGTCCCTGGTGCAGGGGTCCAGCGACGTCATCATGATCGCCGCCCCCAGCGGCGTGCTCCGCTACGTCTCGCCCGCCGCCAAGGGCGTCTACGGGCGCGACCCGGAGGAACTCGTCGGCACCGAGCTGGCCGCGCACATCCACCCCGCCGACCTCGGGCGGGTCGTGCACGAGGTGCGCCGCTTCCTGGCCGCGCCGCCCGGGGAGGAGCCCGCCACCCGCATCGAGTGCCGGATCCGCTCCGGTCACGCGCGCGACGGACACGAGGGCTGGCTGCACGTGGAGTCCAGCGTCAACCGCTTCCAGGGCGGCCTGATCTTCAACAGCCGCGACGTCACCGAACGCGTCGCGCTCCAGGCCCAGTTGCAGCACAACGCCTCGCACGACCCGCTCACCGACCTGCCCAACCGGGCGCTGTTCACCGAACGCCTCGGCAACGCCCTGGGCGGCCGGCGGGCCGCCGACGGCCGCGCCGCCGTGCTCTACGTCGACCTCGACGGCTTCAAGGCGGTCAACGACACCGCGGGCCACCAGGCCGGCGACGACCTGCTCACCCAGGCCGCGCGCCGGCTGCGGGAGGCGCTGCGCTCCGGCGACACCGCCGCCCGGCTCGGCGGCGACGAGTTCGCGGTGCTGATCAGCGGCTCCGGCGCCCGCCACGAGGAGTTCCGCGAGCAGCAGGTCCGCGAGATCGCCGACCGGCTGCGCAGCGCCCTGTCCCGGCCGTACCGCGTCGAGGGCGGCGAGGTGCGGGTCGGCGCGAGCATCGGCATCGCGCTCGCCCGCTCCGGCGACACCCCCGGCGAGCTGATGCGCAACGCGGACCTGGCGATGTACCGCGCCAAGCAGGCCGGCAAGGGCCGGGTGGAGCTGTACGCCCCGCAGTTGCAGGCCGACGTGGTGCGCCGCACGGAGCTGGCCGGACGCCTCCGCAAGGCGCTGCACGAAGGGGAGATGACCCTGCTGCACCAGCCGGTGGTGGAGCTGGCGGGCGGCCGGATCGCCGGCGTCGAGGCGCACCCGCGATGGCGCTCGGCGGCCGGGTTCCCCAGCACGCCGGCCGACTTCCTGCACGGCGCGGACGCGCCGGCCGGCGCGGGGGAGCGCAGCCTGGAACCGGCCCGGTGGCTGCTGGAGCAGGCCGTGGAGCAGGCCGCGCGGCGGTACGACGCCGGCCACCGCGTCCCGGTCACGGTACGGCTGTCCACCCGGCGGCTGTTCCACCGCGAGCTGCCGGCCGGCACCGTCGAGTCGCTGCTCGACCGGCACGAGCTGCCCCCCCGGCGCCCTGGTCCTGGAGCTGGCCGGCGGCGACCCGCACATCCCGCACGACGAGCTGGGCCGCCGGCTGTCCGGGCTGCGCAGGCGCGGGGTGCGGATCGCGCTCGGCGGCTTCGGCCGCGGACACGGCGCGCTCGCGGTGCTGCGCGCCCTGCCGGTCGACGTGCTCAAGCTGGACCGCTGCTTCGTGGAGGGCGTCGCGGAGCAGGGCCGCCAGCACGCGGTCACCCGCGGGCTGCTGCGGATCGCCCAGGACCTGGGCATCCGCACCGTCGCGGCGGGGGTGGACCGGCCCGAGCAGGTGCACGCACTGCGCGACCTGGGCTGCGCTCAGGGCGTCGGCATGGCCTTCGCCGGACCGCTGGACGAGCGGCGCCTGCGCGGCTCGCTCGCCCGCGGCGTCTACCCCGTGCCCGCGGCCGTCCAGGGGCCCGTCCCGGCCCCCGTCCCGGCCGGGGAGACCGCCCGTGAGCAGGTCGGTTCCTGCGGTCCGCCACCCCGGCCACGGCGTTCACATGATGAGACGCCCGTCCCACCCGCTTGACACCCCAGGGGGGACCGGAGGAAGGTCAGGGCCATGCGCACCCGAATTCTCGTACTTGGAAAGCGCGTCGGCTGACCGAGGCTCACACCGCCTCGCACCCCACCGGCGCGCTCCCCTCGCTTGCCTCACGGCACGAGGGGTTTTTTGTTGCCCGGGCCGGTCTCGGGCAGTGGAATTCCTCCTCATCCCACCACCCTCAGCCCTCATCTTCGAGAGAAGAGAACGCAGATGACCGAGCAGGCCACCGGGTCCCACCATCCGCAGCCGCGGACCCGCAGTGCGGCATCCACCGCCCCCGCCGAGCGCATGACGGGCGCGCAGTCCCTCATCCGCTCCCTCGAGGCCGTCGGCGCCGACACGGTGTTCGGCATCCCCGGTGGTGCGATCCTGCCGGCGTACGACCCCCTGATGGACTCCTCGAAGGTGCGTCACGTGCTCGTCCGGCACGAGCAGGGCGCGGGCCACGCCGCCACCGGCTACGCGCAGGCCACCGGCCGGGTCGGGGTGTGCATGGCGACCTCGGGTCCCGGCGCCACCAACCTGGTCACGCCGATCGCCGACGCGCACATGGACTCGGTGCCGATCGTCGCGATCACCGGGCAGGTCGCCTCCAAGTCCATCGGCACGGACGCCTTCCAGGAGGCGGACATCTGCGGCATCACCATGCCGATCACCAAGCACAACTTCCTCGTCACCGACGCCGACGAGATCCCGCGGACCATCGCCGAGGCGTTCCACATCGCGTCCACCGGCCGCCCCGGCCCGGTCCTGGTCGACATCGCCAAGGACGCGCTGCAGAACGAGACCACCTTCACCTGGCCGCCGCAGCAGGACCTGCCCGGCTACCGCCCGGTGACCAAGCCGCACGCCAAGCAGATCCGCGAGGCCGCCCGGCTGATCAACGAGTCCCGCCGGCCCGTCCTCTACGTCGGCGGCGGTGTCCTCAAGGCCGGCGCCACCGCCGAGCTGCGCATCCTCGCCGAGCTGACCGGCGCGCCCGTCACCACCACGCTGATGGCGCTCGGCGCGTTCCCGGACAGCCACCCGCAGCACGTCGGCATGCCCGGCATGCACGGCGACGTCTCGGCGGTCACCGCCCTGCAGAAGGCCGACCTGATCGTGGCGCTCGGCGCCCGCTTCGACGACCGCGTCACCGGACGGCTGGACACCTTCGCGCCGCACGCCAAGATCGTGCACGCCGACATCGACCCGGCCGAGATCTCCAAGAACCGCGTCGCGGACGTGCCGATCGTCGGCGACGCCCGCGAGGTGCTCGCCGACCTGATCGTGGCGGTCCAGGCCGACCACGACGCCGGCCACAAGGGCGACTACTCCGAGTGGTGGGAGCACCTGAACTTCTGGCGGAACACCTACCCGCTGGGCTACGAGGTGCCCGCCGACGGCAGCCTGTCGCCGCAGCAGGTCATCGAGCGCATCGGCCAACTCGCGCCCGAGGGCACGCTGTTCGCCGCCGGCGTCGGCCAGCACCAGATGTGGGCCGCGCAGTTCATCAAGTACGAGAAGCCCGGCACCTGGTTCAACTCCGGCGGCGCCGGGACCATGGGCTACGCGGTGCCCGCCGCGATGGGCGCCAAGGCCGGCCGGCCCGAGGCCACGGTCTGGGCCGTGGACGGCGACGGCTGCTTCCAGATGACCAACCAGGAACTGGTCACCTGCGCGCTGAACAACATCCCGATCAAGGTCGCCATCATCAACAACGGCGCCCTGGGCATGGTCCGCCAGTGGCAGAACCTCTTCTACGGCGAGCGGTTCTCCAACACCGTGCTGCACGACGGCGCCGAGGGCGTCCCCGGCTCCACCCGCGGCGTCGGCTCCATCCAGAACCGCGGCACGCGGGTCCCGGACTTCGTCAAGCTCTCCGAGGCGATGGGCTGCGTCGGCCTGCGCTGCGAGTCCCCGGAGGACCTGGACAAGGTCATCGCCGAGGCCAATGCCATCAACGACCGCCCGGTCGTCGTGGACTTCATCGTGCACGAGGACGCGATGGTGTGGCCGATGGTCGCCGCCGGCACCTCCAACGACGAGATCATGGCCGCCCGCGACGTCCGTCCGGACTTCAGCGACGGACTGGACGACTGAACGCCACCGGGAACAGCAGAGACCTGAAGGAAGACCACGCCATGTCCAAGCACACGCTGTCCGTCCTGGTGGAGAACAAGCCCGGCGTCCTGGCCCGGATCACCGCGCTCTTCTCCCGCCGCGGCTTCAACATCGACTCGCTCGCGGTCGGCACGACCGAGCACCCCGACATCTCGCGCATCACCATCGTGGTGAACGTCGTCGACGAACTCCCGCTCGAGCAGGTCACCAAGCAGCTCAACAAGCTGGTCAACGTGCTGAAGATCGTCGAGCTGGACGCCGCCGCCGCGGTCGCCCGCGAGCTGGTGCTGGTGAAGGTGCGCGCCGACAACGAGTCCCGCTCGCAGGTCGTCGAGATCGTCCAGCTGTTCCGCGCCAAGACCGTGGACGTCTCCCCGGAGGCCGTCACCATCGAGGCCACCGGCAGCGCCGACAAGCTGGAGGCGATGCTCAAGATGCTGGAGCCGTTCGGCATCAAGGAGCTGGTCCAGTCCGGCACCATCGCCATCGGCCGCGGCGCGCGTTCGATCACCGACCGGTCGCTGCGCGCCCTGGAACGATCCGCATAGCGAGACCCCCGACCCCCCTCCCGCCCACCGGTCTACGGTGGGCCGTACAACCCGAACCAAGGAGAGACCCGAAGTGGCCGAGCTGTTCTACGACGACGACGCCGACCTGTCCATCATCCAGGGCCGCAAGGTCGCGGTCATCGGCTACGGCAGCCAGGGCCACGCCCACGCGCTGTCGCTGCGCGACTCGGGCGTCGACGTGCGCGTCGGTCTGCACGAGGGCTCCAAGTCCAAGGCGCAGGCCGAGGAGCAGGGCCTGCGCGTGGTGACGGTCGCCGAGGCCGCCGCCGAGGCCGACGTCATCATGATCCTGGTGCCGGACCCGATCCAGGCCCGGGTCTACGAGGAGTCCGTCAAGGACAACCTCAAGGACGGGGACGCCCTGTTCTTCGGCCACGGCCTCAACATCCGGTACGGCTTCATCAAGCCCCCGGCCGGCGTGGACGTGTGCATGGTCGCCCCCAAGGGCCCCGGCCACCTGGTGCGCCGCCAGTACGAGGAGGGCCGCGGCGTGCCGTGCATCGCGGCCGTCGAGCAGGACGCGACCGGCAAGGCGTTCGCGCTGACGCTGTCCTACGCCAAGGGCATCGGCGGCACCCGCGCCGGCGTCATCAAGACCACCTTCACCGAGGAGACCGAGACCGACCTCTTCGGCGAGCAGGCGGTGCTGTGCGGAGGCACCTCCGCGCTGGTCAAGGCGGGCTTCGAGACGCTGGTCGAGGCCGGCTACCAGCCCGAGATCGCGTACTTCGAGTGCCTGCACGAGCTCAAGCTCATCGTGGACCTGATGTACGAGGGCGGCCTGGAGAAGATGCGCTGGTCGGTCTCCGAGACCGCCGAGTGGGGCGACTACGTCACCGGCCCGCGGATCATCACCGACCAGACCAAGGCCGAGATGAAGAAGGTCCTCGGCGAGATCCAGGACGGCAGCTTCGCCAAGAACTGGATCGCGGAGTACAACGCCGGCCTGCCGAAGTACAACGAGTACAAGAAGGCCGACGAGAACCACCTGCTGGAGACCACCGGCAAGAAGCTCCGCAAGCTGATGAGCTGGGTGGACGAGGAGGCGTAAGCACCCTCGCGGGTCCGCCCGCGAACCCCGCGACGCGCTCGGTTGCGTCGCTTCGACCGCCGCCCCGGCGGCACCCTGACCACGATGCGGTACGGGGTTTGTACGAAGCGACGCAACCCTTGCGGGTGATCCTTCCATTTCGGCGAAGGCCGTCGGAGCACCCCGTCGATACACTCCCTTAACAAGCGCGTCAGGCTCACAGCGTCGTGTGTCTTCCGCGGCATGCCACAACCCCGCCTGGTGGGCTCTGCCCACCCCGCCTCCCTGGAGCGGTCGCACGGGACCGGCCGCCCACGAAGGACAAGTGAGGACCACGTGAGCCAGAAGCCTGTCGTACTCATCGCAGAAGAGCTGTCGCCGGCCACGGTCGACGCGCTCGGACCGGACTTCGACATCCGGCACTGCAACGGGGCGGACCGCGCCGAACTGCTGCCCGCGATCGCCGACGTGGACGCCATCCTGATCCGCAGCGCCACCAAGGTGGACGCCGAGGCCATCGCCGCCGCCCGCAAACTGCGCGTGGTGGCCCGCGCCGGTGTCGGCCTGGACAACGTCGACGTGGCCGCCGCCACCAAGGCCGGCGTGATGGTCGTCAACGCGCCGACGTCCAACATCGTCACCGCCGCCGAGCTGGCCTGCGGCCTGCTCATCGCCACCGCCCGCAACATCGCGCCCGCCAACGCGGCGCTGAAGGCGGGGGAGTGGAAGCGCAACAAGTACACCGGCGTGGAGCTGAGCGAGAAGACCCTCGGCGTGGTCGGCCTGGGCCGGATCGGCGTGCTGGTCGCCCAGCGCATGGCCACGTTCGGCATGAAGGTCGTGGCCTACGACCCCTATGTGCAGCCCGCCAAGGCCGCGCAGATGGGCGTCAAGCTCCTCACCCTCGACGAGCTGCTGGAGACGTCGGACTTCATCACCGTCCACCTGCCCAAGACCCCCGAGACGCTCGGCCTGATCGGCGACGAGGCGCTGCACAAGGTCAAGCCGTCGGTGCGGATCGTCAACGCGGCCCGCGGCGGGATCGTCGACGAGGAGGCGCTGGCCTCCGCGCTGAAGGAGGGCCGGGTCGCCGGCGCGGGCCTGGACGTATACGCCAAGGAGCCCTGCACCGACTCGCCGCTCTTCCAGTTCGACAACGTGGTGGCCACCCCGCACCTGGGCGCCTCCACCGACGAGGCGCAGGAGAAGGCCGGCATCGCGGTCGCGAAGTCGGTGCGGCTCGCGCTCGCCGGCGAGCTGGTGCCGGACGCGGTCAACGTCCAGGGCGGCGTGATCGCCGAGGACGTCAAGCCGGCGCTGCCGCTCGCCGAGAAGCTCGGCCGGATCTTCACCGCGCTGGCCGGTGAGGTCGCCGCCCGGCTCGACGTCGAGGTCTGCGGCGAGATCACCCAGCACGACGTCAAGATCCTCGAACTCAGCGCGCTCAAGGGCGTGTTCGAGGACGTGGTGGCGGAGACCGTGTCGTACGTCAACGCACCGCTGTTCGCGCAGGAGCGCGGTGTCGAGGTGCGCCTGACGACCAGCAGCGAGTCGCCCAACCACCGCAACCTGGTCACCGTGCGCGGCACCCTGGCCGACGGCAGCGACGTCTCGGTGTCCGGCACGCTCGCCGGTCCCAAGCACCTGCAGAAGATCGTCGCGGTCGGCGACGAGGACGTCGACCTGACGCTCGCCGACCACATGGCCTTCATGCGCTACACCGACCGTCCCGGCGTGGTCGGCACCATCGGCCGCATCCTGGGCGAGGTCGACGTCAACATCGCCGGCATGCAGGTGGCCCGCGCGGCCGCCGGCGGCGAGGCGCTGGTCGCCCTCACCGTCGACACGACGATCCCGGCCGGCGTCCTCGCCGACATCGCCGACGAGATCGGCGCCACCTCGGCCCGCGCCGTCAACCTGGTGGACTGACCCGGCACCTCGGTTTCGTCAACACAGCGCCGCCATTCACTCGTAGGGATGGCGGCGCTGTCGTTTCCCGGCACCACTCTGACCACGGCGGACAGAATTCCGCCCATGGGAGGAATCATGACTGCCGAACGGCTTCCGGCCTGGGTATTCCCGCCCCCGGGCGGCTTCACGGCGGACGACCTGGACCGCATCCCCGATCTCCCGCCGCACAGCGAGCTGATCGACGGGAGCCTCGTCTTCGTGGGTCCGCAGAAGAGTTTCCACACGCTGGCGATGTTCCTCCTCGAAGTGGGACTGCGATCACAGTCGCCCGGCCATCTCCGGGTGCGGCGCGAGATGACGGTCGTGGTGGACAGGAACAGCCGGCCGGAGCCCGACCTCGTGGTGATCCGGCAGGAAGCGGTACCCGCGACGGGACATGCGGAGACCGCCTACCAGGCCGAGGACGTGGTGCTCGCCGTCGAAGTCGTCTCGCCGGAGTCGGCCGCCCGCGACCGCAAGCGCAAGCCGCTCCTCTACGCCGGAGCCGGGATCCCGCACTTCTGGCTCGTGGAGCGCACGGACAGCGGCCGGCCCGCGATCCACACCTACGAACTCGACCGGGTGGGGGAGAAGTACGAGCTGACGGGCATCCATCACGACCACCTCAAGCTCTCCGCCCCCTTCACCCTCGACATCGACCTCACCGAGATCGACGCCATGTAGCGGGCGCGTTCCGCGGTCACCCCGAAGGCCGTCCGGCTACAGCCGGGCGGCCTTCAGTGCCATGTGGAGCAGCAGCCGGGAGCGGCCGTCGGCGAGGTCGAGGCCGGTGAGCTGCTCGATGCGCGACAGGCGGTAGTAGAGGGTCTGGCGGTGGATGGCCAGAGCGGCGGCGGTGCGGGCCGCCTGGCCCGCGTGGTCGAGGTAGACCTCGGCGGTGTGCGCCAGGTCGCGGTGGTCGGGGGCGAGCAGGGGAGCGACCGCGGAGTCCGGCGGGGCGCCCGGGGGGAGCGCGGTGAGCAGCCGGTACGCGCCGAGGTCGGCCCAGGAGGCGACCGGTCCCAGCTCGGGCTGTGCCTCGGCCGCGCGGGCCGCGTCCAGCGCCTCCCGCCACGCGTCCGGCAGCTCGTCGAGTCGCTCCCTGCCGTCGCTCAGCCCGGCCACCGCGGGGGAGAGCGTCTCCAGCAGGCGCAGTGCCGCGGCCCGCGCGGGCGTGGCCAGTTGCGGGGAGCGCAGTCGCACCAGCAGCGCCACCGGCTCCGGCCGTCCGGCCGCCGGGACGGGTGTGCCGGGCGCCGCCGGAACGTGCCGGTACGCGCCGGACGGCGCCCACGGCACGGAGGCGATCGCGGCGGCGCCCGGCACCGCGCGCAGCCCCGGCAGCTCCACCGGCTCCGCCACCGCGCCACCCGCGGCCCCCGGGACGTTCACGGCGCCCAGGACGCAGACCAGCGCGTGCGGCGTGGCGGGCGAGGCGTCGGCGGACGCGCCGAGCGCGGTACCCAGCGCGTCCTCCGCCTCGTCGCGCGCCGCGCGGGTCCCCGCCGTGAGCAGCGAGCGCAGCGCCTGGCCGGCCGCCGAGCCGGTGGTGGCCGCGGCCGCCAGCCGCGCGCCGATCCGGGCGGCGACGGCCATCGCCGCGGCCAGTTGCGCCTCGGTGTGCTCGGCCTCGTCGAGCAGCCACACGTAGCCGTACACGACGCCCCCGTGCCGGACCGGCAGGCACAGCCGCCCGCGGAACACCCCGGCGGAGGGGGCGGCGGGGATGCGCACCGGGCCGGTGGCGCGGGCGATGCCGAACCGCTCGAACCACGAGCGGACCTCCACGGTCGAGCGCCGGGTGAGGATCGAGCGGGTGCGCACCGGGTCCATGGCCGCGTCGTCGTCACTGTCGTGGACGCCGAACGCGATCAGCCGGAAGTCCCGGTCCTCCAGCGTCGCGGGCGCGCCGAGCAGCGCCGACACCTCGTCGACAAGCTCCTGGAAATCCCCGTACTCACCGGCCACCCGCCCATTGTCCCGCACCGCGCTCATACATCTGTATGAGGGACCGCACCCGGATGCGTGACAGCTGTCGATGGTCCACGGGGTAGCCGGTACCTAGATTCACGGTGACGGCGCGCGTCCGCCGCACGTCAGCAGAATCCGTTTGCCCGAAGGAGCCACCGTGCTCGGTCCCGTGTTGCTCGCCGCCTCGCGCAGCGACCGTATGCGCCGCGTCGTCGCCGCCGCACCCGTCACCCGTCCCGTGGTGAAGCGCTTCATCGCCGGCGACGAGCTGGACCCCGCCATGGACACCGTCCGCGGCCTGACCGCCGGCGGTCTCGAGGTCACGCTCGACCACCTCGGCGAGGACGTCACCGACCGGGCCACCGCCCAGGCCACCCGCGACGCCTACCTGCGCCTGCTGGAGACGCTGCGCAAGGACGATCTGGGCCCGCGGGCCGAGGTCTCGGTCAAGCTCTCCGCGTTCGGCCAGTCGCTGCCCGACGGCGGCCACGACATCGCCCTGGCCAACGTCCGCGAGGTCGCCGAGCTGGCCACCGAGATCGGCACCACGGTGACCCTGGACATGGAGGACCACACCACGGTCGACTCCACGCTGGCGATCCTGCACGAGCTGCGCCGCGCGCACCCGCAGACCGGCGCGGTGCTGCAGTCCTACCTGTTCAGGACCGAGGACGACGCCCGCGCGCTGGCCGTCGCCGGCTCCCGCGTGCGGCTCGTCAAGGGCGCCTACAAGGAGCCCGCCGACGTCGCCCTGCAGGACAAGAAGGACGTCGACCGCGCCTACGTGCGCGCGCTGCGGATCCTCTTCGAGGGCGAGGGCTACCCGATGGTCGGCTCGCACGACCCGCGGATGATCGCCATCGCCCAGGACCTGGCCGCCCGCAACCACCGCGTCGCCGGCTCGTACGAGTTCCAGATGCTCTACGGCATCCGGACCGCCGAGCAGCGGCGCCTGGCGGACGAGGGCGAGCGGATGCGCATCTACGTGCCCTACGGCGCAGACTGGTACGGCTACTTCATGCGCCGCCTGGCGGAGCGACCGGCCAACCTCGCCTTCTTCCTCCGCTCCTTCCTCCCCGCCCGCTGACCCGAATCCCACGAGGAGAACGCTCCATGGACGCTGTGACCCAGGTCCCCGCGCCGGTCAACGAGCCGGTGCACGGCTACGCCCCCGGCAGCCCGGAACGCACCCGGCTGGAGGCCAAGCTCAAGGAGCTGGCCGGCAACCCGGTCGACCTGCCGATGTTCGTCGGCGGTGAGGAGCGGATGGGCGGCGGCGAGCGGTTCGACGTCGTGCAGCCGCACAACCACGGCGCGCGCCTCGGCACCTTCGCCAACGCCACCACCGGCGACGCGCAGGACGCGATCGACGCCGCGCTGGCCGCCGCGCCGGCCTGGCGCGCGATGTCCTTCGACGACCGCGCCGCGATCATCCTGCGGGCCGCCGAGCTGCTGGCCGGCCCCTGGCGCGAGACCATCGCCGCCTCCACGATGCTCGGCCAGGGCAAGACCGCGCAGCAGGCGGAGATCGACAGCCCCTGCGAGCTCGTCGACTTCTGGCGCTTCAACGTGCACTTCGCCCGGCAGATCCTCGCCGAGCAGCCGGTCGCCAACGCGCCCGGCGTGTGGAACCGGCTCGACCACCGCCCGCTCGAGGGCTTCGTCTACGCCATCACGCCGTTCAACTTCACCGCGATCGCCGGCAACCTGCCGACCGCGCCCGCGCTGATGGGCAACGTCGTGGTGTGGAAGCCGTCGCCGACGCAGACGCACTCGGCCGTGCTGCTGATGCGCCTGCTGAAGGAGGCCGGCCTCCCGGACGGCGTCATCAACCTCGTCACCGGCGACGGCCTGGCCGTCTCCGAGGTGGCGCTGCAGCACCCGGACCTGGCCGGCATCCACTTCACCGGCTCCACCCGCACCTTCCAGCACCTGTGGCGCACGGTCGGCGAGAACATCGAGCGCTACCGCTCGTACCCGCGGATCGTCGGCGAGACCGGCGGCAAGGACTTCGTCGTCGCCCACCCGTCGGCCGACCCGGCGGTGCTCAAGACGGCGCTGACCCGCGGCGCCTACGAGTACCAGGGCCAGAAGTGCTCGGCCACCTCCCGCGCCTACATCCCGCGCTCGATCTGGGACGCCGGCTTCAAGGAGGACTTCGCGGCCGAGGTCGACGGCCTCACCATGGGCGACGTCACCGACCTCACCAACTTCATCGGCGCCGTCATCGACGACCGCGCCTTCGCGAAGAACAAGGCCGCCATCGACCGCGCCAAGGCCGACCCGACCGTCGAGGTCGTGGCCGGCGGCACGTACGACGACTCGGTCGGCTGGTTCGTCCGCCCGACGGTCCTGGCTTCCACCGACCCGGAGAACGAGATCTTCCGCGAGGAGTACTTCGGCCCGGTCCTGGGCGTGTACGTCTACGAGGACGACGACTTCGAGGCGATGCTCACGCAGATGGAGTCGGTGTCCTCGTACGGGCTGACCGGCTCGGTCATCGCCCGGGACCGCGCTGCCGCGGCCCACGTGATGGAGCGGCTGCGGTTCGCGGCCGGCAACTTCTACATCAACGACAAGTCGACCGGTGCGGTCGTCGGTCAGCAGCCGTTCGGCGGCGGCCGGGCGTCCGGCACCAACGACAAGGCCGGCGCCGCGCAGAACCTGCTGCGCTGGACGTCGACCCGGTCGATCAAGGAGACCCTGGTGCCGCCGACCGACTACCGGTACCCGCACCAGGGCTGATCCCCGGCCGCCCCGGCCAGCCCGGCCCGCCCCCGAACCGCCGCCCCCGCCCCCGGTCCCCATCCGGTCGCGGGGGCGGTTTCCATTGCCGCTCCAGCCGTTCCGGACCGCCGCTCCGTCTCAGATAGTAGGAAGTCCGAGTAATTGTGGAGACAGGACGAAGCTGCTGGCCTAGCGTTGTGGGTAAGCCGAACGTCCCGCTCGATCGAGCGAGTGGCGGATGCGAGCACGGCGCCCTTCCGGCGGGTCACCCCCCGCGGCGCCGGCCCACCGCCCGCGTTCCATGGCACTCCCATCTCCTCCGATTTCCAGTGGAGTTGATCCCCATGGACGAGACCGCCCGCCAGAACGCCCTGCGCGCCCTGCAGCGCTCGATGGACCGCCGTGACAACGGCGGCAGCACCGGCCACGAGCGCGGCTGACCACCGGCCCGCCGCTCCGGCCGCCCCCGGCCCCCCGTACGGCCCCGTCGGTCGCACCTTTCGTCCGGCATGCGGACGGCGTGTGTCACGGGATGGGACGCGGAGTAGGGTGCGGGCATGTCTCGCACCCTCAGCCTCGCAGTCATCCCCGGCGACGGAATCGGGCCCGAAGTCGTCACCGAAGGCCTCAAGGTCCTGTCCTCCGTACTCCCGCAGGACGTGAAGCTGGAGACGAAGGACTACGACTTCGGCGCCAAGCGGTACCACGCCACCGGCCAGACCCTCACCGACGACGACCTCGAGCAGCTGACGGCGCACGACGCGATCCTGCTCGGCGCCATCGGTGACCCGTCGGTGCCGTCCGGCGTGCTGGAGCGCGGCTTCCTGCTGAAGCTCCGCTTCGCCTTCGACCACCACGTCAACCTGCGCCCGAGCAAGCTGTACCCGGGCGTGGGCACGCCGCTGGCCGGCAGCCCGGAGATCGACTTCGTGGTGGTCCGCGAGGGCACCGAGGGCCCGTACACCGGCAACGGCGGCACCATCAGGACCGGCACCCCGCACGAGGTCGCCACCGAGGTCAGCCTCAACACCGCGTACGGCATCGAGCGCGTGGTGCGTGACGCCTACGAGCGTGCGCAGGCCCGCCCGCGCAAGAAGCTCACCCTGGTCCACAAGAACAACGTCCTGGTGCACGCCGGCCGGCTGTGGACCCGGATCTTCGAGGCCGTCGGCGCGGAGTACCCCGACGTCACCACGGACTACCTGCACGTGGACGCGGCCACGATCTTCCTCACCACGCAGCCCGAGCGCTTCGACGTGATCGTCACCGACAACCTGTTCGGCGACATCATCACCGACCTCGCCGCGGCCGTGTCCGGCGGCATCGGCGTGGCGGCCAGCGGCAACATCAACCCCGGCCGCACGTTCCCCTCGATGTTCGAGCCGGTGCACGGCTCCGCGCCGGACATCGCCGGCCAGTCCAAGGCCGACCCGACCGCGACCGTGCTCTCCGTCGCCCTGCTCCTGCGGCACCTCGGCTACGAGGCCGAGGCCGCCAGGATCGAGGCCGCCGTCCAGGCCGACCTCGCCGAGCGTGCCGGCCGTCCGGCCCGGTCCACGGTGGAGATCGGGGACGCGCTGGCGGCCCGGGTCTCGGCCTGACCCGGCTGAACCGCGCCCAGAGGTAGGTACCCGGCCCCGCCGCTGCGATAATCGGTGGCGGGGCCGCGGTACGGCGCGAAACTTGGACGTCCTAGCATCCGGGACGGCAGAGCGGAAGACGGTGAAGGAACCACACATGACGACGCCCACGATCGAGCTCAAGCCCTCGTCGCACCCACTGGCCGACGCCGAGCGCGAAGCGATCCTCGCCAGCCCCGGCTTCGGACGCCACTTCACCGACCACATGGTCACCATCCGGTGGACCGAGGGCCGTGGCTGGCACGACGCGGAGCTCGTCCCGTACGCGCCGCTGTCCATCGACCCGGCCAACATGACGCTGCACTACGCGCAGACGATCTTCGAGGGCCTCAAGGCGTACCGCCAGCCCGACGGCAGCGTCGCCACCTTCCGGCCCGAGGCCAACGCCGAGCGCTTCCAGGCGTCCGCCCGCCGGCTGGCGATGCCCGAACTGCCCGTCGAGACCTTCATCGCCGCGTGCGACGCGCTGGTGCGGCAGGACAAGGCGTGGGTGCCGAGCCAGGGTGAGGCGTCGCTGTACCTGCGGCCGTTCATGTTCGCCTCCGAGGTCGGCCTTGGCGTCCGCCCCGCCAACGAGTACCTCTTCCTCGTCATCGCCTCCCCGGCCGGCGCCTACTTCTCCGGCGGCGTCAAGCCGGTCTCCGTCTGGCTGTCCGAGGAGTACGTGCGCGCCGCGCCCGGCGGCACCGGCGCGGCCAAGACCGGCGGCAACTACGCCGCGTCCCTCGTCGCCCAGGCCCAGGCCATCGAGCACGGCTGCGACCAGGTCGTGTGGCTCGACGCGATCGAGCGCTGCTGGATCGAGGAGATGGGCGGCATGAACCTGTACTTCGTGTACGGGGACCGCATCGTCACCCCCGAGCTGTCCGGCTCGCTGCTGCCGGGCATCACCCGCGACTCGCTGCTCAACATCGCCGCGGACCTCGGCTACGAGGTGAGCGAGGGCCGGATCAGCGTCGAGGACTGGAAGCGGGGCAACGAGGACGGCACGCTCACCGAGGTGTTCGCGTGCGGCACCGCCGCGGTGATCACTCCCGTGGGGTCGGTGAAGTCCACCCGTGCGGACTGGTCCGTCGCGGACGGGCAGCCCGGCGAGGTCACCATGCGGTTGCGCTCCGCGCTCCTCGACATCCAGACCGGCCGTTCCGCTGACGCGCACACCTGGATGCACCCCCTGGGCGTCTGACGACGCCCCTCTCCCAGCGGTTCGCCCTCCCCGGGCAGCGGTTCGCCCTGCGCGGGAGGGGCTGCCCCGGAGGGTTGCCGTTCGCCCGCACAGGGCGACCCCCCCCGCCAGGACGGCGAGCCCCTGCCCCGGCGGGGGGTGACCGAGGGGCGGGCGGGGGGGACCGGATGGTGAGACGGGTGCGGCGCGAGCGGAGCGGTGTGGCAGACTGCGAACGTGTCCTCGCCCGCCATGATTATTGGCCGCAGGCACGCCGGTCCGCAGTGACGCCCCACTGACCCCAGTGAAGCGTCACCGTGTCCCAGACCCGCGTGCAGACCTCTCGCATCCGCGAGAGGTTTTTTCGTTTCCCGGCCCATCCGCGCCGGAGGCGAATTCGCACGGGAGAGCTGGGGGCAAGTGGAGTCGGAACCTCCGGGTGGGTTCAGGCCGCCCGGGGGACACCCATCCACCTGACAGGAGTGAGACGGCTATGACCACGGAACTCGACGACGGCTTCCACGTCTTCGACACCACGCTGCGCGACGGCGCCCAGCGTGAGGGGATCAACCTCACCGTCGCGGACAAGCTGACGATCGCGCGGCACCTGGACGACTTCGGGGTGGGCTTCATCGAGGGCGGCTGGCCCGGCGCCAACCCGCGCGACACCGAGTTCTTCGCCCGGGCCCGCGGCGAGCTCAAGCTGCGCAACTCCGTCCTGGTCGCGTTCGGCGCCACCCGCCGGGCGAACGCCTCGGCCGCCGAGGACCCGCAGGTCAACGCGCTGCTGGAGTCCGGCGCCCCGGTCATCACACTGGTCGCCAAGTCGCACGACCGGCACGTGGAGCTGGCCCTGCGCACCACGCTCGAGGAGAACCTGGAGATGGTCAGGGACACCGTCTCCTACCTCGTCGCCCAGGGCCGCCGGGTCTTCGTGGACTGCGAGCACTTCTTCGACGGCTACCGGGCCGACGCCGCCTACGCCACCGACGTCGTCCGCGCCGCGCACGAGGCCGGGGCCTCGGTCGTCGTGCTGTGCGACACCAACGGCGGCATGCTGCCCGCCCAGGTGCAGGCCGTCACCGGGCTGGTGCTCGCCGACACCGGCGCCCGCCTGGGCATCCACGCCCAGGACGACTCCGGCTGCGCGGTCGCCAACACCCTGGCCGCGGTGGACGCCGGGGCCACCCACGTGCAGTGCACCGCCAACGGCTACGGCGAGCGGGTCGGCAACGCCAACCTCTTCCCGGTCGTGGCCGCGCTGGAGCTCAAGCACGGCCGCCGGGTGCTGCCCGACGGCGCGCTCGGCGAGATGACGCGGATCTCGCACGCCATCGCCGAGGTCGTCAACCTGCCGCCGTCCACCCACCAGCCGTACGTCGGCGTGTCCGCGTTCGCGCACAAGGCCGGGCTGCACGCCTCGGCCATCAAGATCGACCCGGACCTGTACCAGCACATCGACCCCGAACTGGTCGGCAACACCATGCGGATGCTGGTCTCCGACATGGCCGGGCGCGCGTCCATCGAGCTCAAGGGCCGGGAACTGGGCATCGACCTCGGTGGCGACCGCGCGCTGGTGCAGCGCGTCGTCGACCGGGTCAAGGAGCGTGAGCTGCAGGGCTACACCTACGAGGCCGCGGACGCCTCGTTCGCGCTGCTGATGCGCGGTGAGGTCGAGCAGGCCGGCGGACGCACCCCGCGCCGCTTCTTCCGCACCGAGTCCTGGCGCGCCATCATCGAGGACCGCCCCGACGGCATCCACGCCAACGAGGCGACGGTCAAGGTGTGGGCCAAGGGGGAGCGGATCGTCGCCACCGCCGAGGGCAACGGCCCGGTCAACGCGCTCGACCGCGCGCTGCGGGTGGGCCTGGAGCGGATCTACCCGCAACTGGCCGGCTTCGCCCTCGTCGACTACAAGGTCCGCATCCTGGAAGGCCGTTCGGGCACCGACTCCACCACGCGGGTGCTGATCACCACCACCGACGGCAGCGGTGAGTGGTCCACGGTGGGCGTAGCGGACAACGTCATCGCCGCGTCCTGGCAGGCCCTGGACGACGCCTACGCCTACGGCCTGCTGCGGGCCGGCCTCGAACCCCAGGAGTGACGGCGCGGTAGTGCCGGGGTGACCCGGGGCGATCACGGCGGGCCCGTCCGGCGACCAGGACCGGGCCCGCACGGAGATCCGGGCCGAACCCTGGCGGACGCGCGTAGAGCTCGGGCAGACTCCTCCTGCGCCACCTGCACATCCCCCATCCCAGGCGGCAACGCCCGCCTCCGCAGGAGGAGATCGCATGAGCAGCACCACCCTGGTCGTCCCGTCCCCCGCGCGTCCGCGCACCCGTCTGCGGGCGGTGGTCACCGCCCTGACGCTCCTGCTCACCGTGCTCTTCGCGCCCGGCGTCGGGCTCGCCTCGAGCCACGACGCGTTCGCGGTCACCAAGCTGACGCAGGCGCAGGCCGAGAGCATGTTCCGTGCGGCCGGCATCACCTGGTCGTCGTCCGGCGGCTGCACCAACCGCAACAACTCCACGTGCACGTCCTTCGACGGCCTCAACCAGGCCACCGCGCAGGGCGCCGTGACCCTCAAGCACGCCAGCGGCTGCGCGATCAACATCACCGGCGGCACCGAGGTCGGCCACGCCAGCGGCACGTACTCGCACTACAACGGCTACAAGCTCGACATGAGCAAGTACACCTGTCTCAACAACTACGTGCACAACGTGTTCGCGTACGCCGGGCTGCGCGGCGACGGCTACCCCATGTGGGACTCCGCCGCCGGGAACGTCTACACCGACGAGGGCAGCCACTGGGACGTCCTCTACTACAACTGCGGCGGCTGCTGACCCCGGCGGAGCCGAGCGCACCCGAAGCACACCGCGCGGCACCGCAGCCGCGGTACCGCGCCTCCGGGCCCGCGCTCCGGGCCCTCGCCACCCGTCCGGCCGGCGGAAAACCGTTCGGCCGGGCGGGTGGTGTCCTCGTAGGGTGCCGGGGTGACCGACACCTCCCGTGAGAACGCCCCCGCCGGCTCCCGCCCCGCGCCGCTGGTACGCCCCGCCCAGCCGGCCGACGCGGCCGCCATCGCTCAGGTCCACATCAGGTCGCGCGAGGCGACCATGCCCTACCTGCCGCCGCGCAAGCGCAGCGACGCCGAGGTGGAGTCCTGGGTGCGGGACGTCGTGCTGCCCGGCAGCGCCGTCTGGGTGGCCGAGGCCGACGGCGCCGTGGTCGGCTACGCCGCCGTCGAGGGCGACGAACTCGACGCCCTCTACCTGCTGGCCGAGCACCGCAGGCACGGCATCGGCAGCCTCCTGCTGGCCGCCGCCAAGGCCCACCGGCCGGACGGGCTCGGCCTGTTCGTGTTCCAGAAGAACACCGACGCGCGCGCGTTCTACGTCCGCCACGGCTTCACCGTCACGGCGGAGACCGACGGCTCCGGCAACATGGAGCGCGAACCCGATCTCGCGATGCGCTGGTCACCGGTGACGAACGGCACACGTACTGTCGGGTAACCGGCGAGGGCCGCTCCCCGTAGGGTGGCGCCACACCCTCACCCCGACCGACAACCGGGAGATCGCATGCGCTCGGCGAAGGACTTCTTCC
Organism: Actinacidiphila rubida; assembly: GCF_900110255.1. GTDB lineage: Bacteria > Actinomycetota > Actinomycetes > Streptomycetales > Streptomycetaceae > Actinacidiphila > Actinacidiphila rubida. The sequence continues at coordinate 2,786 of NZ_FODD01000037.1, read as the reverse complement.
GCCCGCTGGCCGTGGGGGCTCCGGCCCCCGTGCGGGAGGTGCCGTTCCGGCCCTCACGGATGATCCACTTCTTCGACCCCGGCAACGAGAAGATGGCGGCCAAGGTGCCGTCCCTCGCGCCGCAGGTGGACGTCCTGCTCGGCAACCTGGAGGACGCCGTCCCCGCCGACCGCAAGGAGGCGGCCCGCGCCGGGCTGGTGAAGACCGCGCGGGACGTGGACTTCGGCGACACCCAGCTGTGGACGCGGATCAACAGCCTCGACTCGCCCTGGGCGCTGGACGACCTGCTCACCCTCGTGCCCGAGATCGGCGGCAAGCTCGACGTCGTCATGGTGCCCAAGGTCGAGGGCGCGCAGGACATCCACTACGTGGACCGGCTGCTCGCCCAGCTGGAGGCCAAGGCCGGACTCACCCGGCCGATCCTCGTGCACGCCATCCTGGAGACCGCCGCCGGTGTGGCCGCCGTCGAGGAGATCGCCGGCGCCAGCCCCCGGATGCAGGGCATCTCGCTCGGCCCGGCCGACCTGGCCGCCAGCCGCCGGATGAAGACCACCCGGGTCGGCGGCGGCCACCCCGACTACCTGGTGCGCGCCGATCCGCCCGCCTCCGGCGGGGGAGCCGCCGGCGACGGGCCGCGGCCGACGTTCCAGCAGGACCTGTGGCACTACACGATCGCGCGGATGGTCGACGCCTGCGCGGCGCACGGCATCCTGCCCTACTACGGGCCGTTCGGGGACATCCAGGACACCACCGCGTGCGAGGACCAGTTCCGCAACGCGTTCCTGCTCGGCTGCGTGGGCGCCTGGTCGCTGCACCCGGTGCAGATCGGCATCGCCAAGCGCGTGTTCTCCCCGTCGCCGCAGGACGTCGCCTGGGCCCGCCGGGTCATCGCGGCCATGGGAGACGGCACCGGCGCGGTGATGATCGACGGCAAGATGCAGGACGACGCCACCTACAAGCAGTGCCTGGTCGTCGCCGACCTCGCGGACGCGCTCGCCGCCCGCGACCCCGAGCTCGCCGCGGCCTACGCGGCCGCCACCGCAGGGGAGGAGGCCCGATGAGCGGCGAGCCGCGCCCGCGCCGTTCGGTGCTCTACATGCCCGGCGCCAACGAGCGCGCCCTGGAGAAGGCCAAGACCCTCCCCACCGACGCGCTGATCCTCGACCTGGAGGACTCCGTCGCCCCGGACGCCAAGGCCGAGGCCCGCGGCCGGGTCGCGGCCGCCGCGGCCGGCGGCGAGTACGGCCACCGCGAGGTGACCATCCGGGTCAACGCGCCCGGCACCCCCTGGCACGCCGACGACCTGCGGGCCGCCGCCGAGGCGGGCCCGGACGCGGTCGTCGTGCCCAAGGTCGACTCCCCGGACACCGTCCGCGCCGTCGAGGCCGCGCTGGAGGCGGCCGGTGCCCCCGACCGCACCGCCATCTGGGCCATGATCGAGACCCCGGTCGCGATGTTCGACGCCCGCGCCATCGCCGGTGCCTCCGAGCGTCTCACCGTGCTCGTCATGGGCACCAACGACCTGGCCAAGGAGCTCCACGCGGAGCACGTCCCGGGCCGGGCCCCGCTGCTCACCGGACTGTCCATGGCGCTGCTCGCGGCCCGGGCCACCGGGCGGGTCATCTTGGACGGTGTCTACAACGACGTGAAGGACACGGCGGGCTTCGAGGAGGAGACCCTCCAAGGCCGCAGGATGGGATTCGACGGCAAGACGCTGATCCACCCCGGGCAACTGGAGCCCTGCAACCGGATCTACGCACCCGCCCAGGCCGACGTCGAGCGGTCCCGGCGGATCATCGCCGCGTTCGAAGAGGCCACGTCACAGGGGCGCGGGGTGGTCACGGTGGACGGCAGGATGATCGAGAACCTGCACGTCGAGGAGGCGCGCCGGGTGCTCGCGCTGGCCGAGGCGGTGGCCGGGCGCTGACCCGGACGGCCGGGCCCGGGTCCGCGGGACCGGCCGGCGAACCCGATCGCGGGCCCCCGCCTCCTCCGGGCCGGGGCCCGCGGTCGTGCGCGTCTGTCGGGTTCCACCATGAAGAGCGGACGGACACTGTACAGAGTCGATGGCCCGAAACCGGGCCTCCCGCTCGTACTGTCGTTGCATGACCACATCGCAAGAGGTGCCCGCCACGGCGAACGACGCCCGGGGGCGCGTGGCCGAACTCCATGCGATTCGCGAGGAGGTCTGGCGCGGGCCGAGCGAGAAGGCGACCGAGGCGCAGCGGGCCAAGGGCAAGCTGACGGCGCGGGAGCGGATCGATCTGCTGCTGGACGAGGGTTCCTTCCGTGAGGTGGAGCCGTTGCGGCGGCATCGTGCGAGCGGGTTCGGGCTGGAGGCGAAGCGTCCGTACACCGATGGTGTGATCACCGGGTGGGGTACGGTCCACGGCCGGACGGTGTTCGTGTACGCGCACGACTTCCGGATCTTCGGGGGTGCGTTGGGCGAGGCCCATGCCACGAAGATCCACAAGATCATGGACATGGCCATCTCGGCCGGTGCTCCGCTGGTGTCGCTGAACGACGGTGCGGGTGCGCGGATCCAGGAGGGTGTGTCGGCGCTGGCCGGCTACGGCGGGATCTTTCAGCGCAATACGCGGGCTTCGGGTGTCATCCCGCAGATCTCGGTGATGCTGGGTCCGTGTGCGGGTGGTGCGGCCTACAGTCCGGCGCTGACGGACTTCGTGTTCATGGTCCGTGAGACCTCGCAGATGTTCATCACCGGGCCGGATGTCGTGAAGGCCGTGACGGGTGAGGACATCACGCAGAACGGTCTGGGCGGTGCG
>NZ_FODD01000001.1 GCF_900110255.1 Actinacidiphila rubida | reverse complement strand
CCGCTCACCGTGGTCTCGGTGAACGGACACCGCAGTTCCAGCACGTCGTCCGCCCGGAACCGCGCGACACCGCCGTCCGTACCCTGCGCTTCCGCCGTGGACCCGTCAGTCCGTCCCGCCACCGCGCCCTCCCTGAGGTCACGGCCATCATCACAGAGACGACCGCGCTGCTTTCCCGCCCCCCTGTCACGGCGCCGGGGCGTTCCAGCTTCGCGCGCCGGGTTCTCGCGAGCCGGAGGTGACAGTTGAGCTCACGGTCGGCCTGGCCGACGGTGAGCCCGAGCCAGCGTTCGGTGGACGGCACGTGCCACACCTGCATGCTCACCGCCTGCATACACAGCGAGTTCAGGGGCTCGGGCGGCGCCTCGACGTCCGGGTAGTCCGCGTCGTCGAGCCCGAGAAAGGGCCGCAGGTCGACCACGGCCGGGCTGCCCCATCGCACGGTCAGCAGCGCAGCCAGTGCGCTGAGCTCCGTCTCCAGCTCCTCCTGGGCCTCCGTGAGCGTCTCCGGATCCCGAGCCTCCCAGAAGTCCCGGCTCTGCCGGAGCACCGCAAGGTGGTGTCCGGGCCCTCCCCAGCCATGTGGCGTCGCGGACCGGCTCTCCTCCGCAGGGAACGGCAGAGCGATCAACGTGCCGATGATCGACACCTGCTCCTCGGTCGAGCCTGCGGGCCCACGCTGGAACGGCATGGCCGGAGTGTAGGGCGGGGCCGGATGTCGTGCCCAAGGGATCATCGCGGGCGGTCGGCCCATGCCGGGCACCACTTGCGCCCAGGGCCGTCAGGAGTCCAGCCCGCCGCCGGCGTCCTCATCGGTGTAGCAGCGGGCGATGACGTCGGCATAGAGCGAGGCGAAGGCGGCGGAACGGTCGAGCGCGACGTTATCCAGGGCGTCCTGAGCATCGCGCGTCCGGGCTGCCCACTCCAGTTCGCCGAGTGCGGCCGGCTTCCATCCGTCCTCACCCTCGTAACCCTCACGGCCCATCTCCTCGTGGGCCTCGGCCAGTTCCTCAGCACGCTCGTAGGCTCGCGCCAAGGCCTCCCCGTTCTCCGGGCACGAGAGGAACGCCAGCACCTCGTCGGCGAACACCAGATGGTCGAAGACCTCCGCGGCGAACGGCGGGCCATCGGGGTCGCTGTCCTCCAGCCCGGCCTGCACCACGTCCTTGAGGTCAGCCACGCGGGCGTCCGGGGCATGCCCCGCGAAGACCTGCCTTGCCACCTGTGCCACGTCACCCAAAACCCGCTGCTCACGCGGGAACCAGGGCGAGAAACGGCGGTCGCCGTGAAATCCCGCGTACCGCACGAGCAGCAACGCCGCCGCCCTGCGCCGCTCCTCGACATCGCGGCCCAGCACGAGTTCCACGACCTCCGACACCTCGATCACCGTCAAACACCCTTTCTCAAGCGCCAGCCATCCAGCCCGACGCACGGACCGCACCCCCACACCCGATCGAACTCGCGCTCACGCTGGTCCTCTTGGTGGCACGCGAGGCGGCCGATGACGGCTATCAAGCCGAAGGTATGCCGCACGCGGTGGCGATGAGGAGACTACTTCGCTCCGTTAGCCGGCCTGCTGTGCCGCCGTCCGGAAGACCCACGCGGACACAGCTTGCTGTCCCCCACCCCGGCCAGGCCGCAATGGTGGACCAGGACCGGGGTCGTACCGGCTTCCGCATAGGCACGTGCACGGAGACGCATTACGCATGGGCAGTAAAGGTGACCGGGGTCCGTCCCGGGAAGTTCCTCGGGAACAACGCGAAAGTCACTTCTCGCGCCAATGTCGCCGTCAGGAATGAGACAACGCCACCGTCAAAGAACTCCCACAGATCATTCCTTGCGGCATTCAGTGCGATCGTCCAACTGTCAGGCGAATGTCGCGGCCTGGTCACCCAATAGATGGTGTCGCCGTTATCCGTCACTGCCACCGCAACCAATTCGCTCGGATCTGCCGGGATCACTTCACCATGGTCGACACAGGTCTTCAAGATCTCCCGCGATCGAGCAACTCGGGATTGCAGTCGAATGGGTGCGAATTTCGTGACGGGCTGCAGAACTTCAAGGAATCCATCGATAGTACCGGGACCATAGTTCTCCACAAGCCACTTGTAGTCGGATGGAAGCTCGTGACCAAGTTCGGCCTCGACCTGGTCCCATGGAACCACGCCTGCGGCCCGCGCGACCGGCTCCACCACTTCCCGAAACCTCTGCGTATCAAACATGGCTTCCTACGATTATTCATGCACGTGGAACGTTCCAGCCGGACCGGGGAGATCCATTGTTGGCCTTGCGGGCCTCGATCGCCTTGCGGCTCAGATGGTCGCCGCCGAACTCGACCTGCTCAGCGCCGCAGTTGTGCACCAGGACCGGCGTGTCCCCGGGTTCCACACAGTACGTGTGGAAGCTGGGCTGTTCCTGCCTGCGCTTTCATAGGTGAGTAAGGAATCAACGGTCCCTCTGTGTCCCCGGATGTGCGGTGGAGTGCATCGTGGTCGCCGTCACCGCTACCGTCAACAGCTGTGCCTGCTATGCGGATTGCCGACCGGCCTGCCGGCACAGGACCGGCCGGAGTCGATGGGTCCCTCTTCGGTCGGCGCCTTCGCCGGGCCACGGTTCTCCAGGAGCCACCAAGGCTCACACCGTGACACTGGCCTCGCGCGTTCACGCAGTGGGCTGTCCGAGGCGGGACCGGGGCCGCGGCGAGTTGGGGCGGCTGGTGAGCCGTCACTTATGACCGGCGGGTGGGCCCCCGCGGGCAGCAGGAGGCGAGCACCGCCGAGTCGATCCCCCACTGATTGGTATAGCGATGCCCGCGAACGGACTCTGCACGCGTACGACGGGCCAGCCGATTCATCAACAGAGGCCAGCCCCTCAAGCGCCAATGCTGACGCGGAGTCTTGTCCGGCGCCCCGACACAGCACTGGGCGGGGACAGCGCCGGCAAGCGCGCGATCACTGACCGATGAAGCCGGTGATCCCTTCCTTCCAGCGTCGCTCGAAGAATTCCGCAGACGTCTCCTCAACATGCAGGTCGTCATCGGCCTTGAGTTCCGTCCACGACGGAACACGATTCGAGCCGAGCTGCACCCCGGCCCGGCGCGGGTGCTCCCGATCGACGCAGACGAGTCGGCCGTCCATGTACTGAGCCACCTTGCGCAGCTCATAGCCTTCTGTCCCGATCTCTGTGACGAACTCGAACGGCTCGTCATCGGCCGCCAGAAGACTCATGGAGATCATGTACCAGGGCCGGGACTCTGCACCCTGTTTCCGCCGGAGTCGAGCGGCCAGCGTCTGCTGGGGGCGAAACGCGCGACTGCGCACGCAGTTCGGCGCCAAAGACCCACAAGTCGGCCAAGTGCATTGCGCACCGCAAGGCCCGGAAGGCCGCCATCGAAGCGCAGCAGCCACTTTCGACAGCTCAGCCGTCATCGCGACGCCCGCCGAAACCAGCTGATCGGCGTGCCGGACGACCGCCGACGGATCGCGTTCCCCCGCGAACAGCACACGCGCATCCTCGCGCTGTGCACTGCGCTCCAGCTCCGCGAAGTCGGCGACACCCGGAGACGCAGATGCCCGCGCCTCCTCCTTCACCAGTCGGGTCAGCGTGCTCCATACCCCGACCGCCTGCTCCGAGATTCGCGTATCTGCCGAACCCGGCTCCGCCTCTCCAGCCCCAGCCGCGGTCAAGGCCATGCTCGCGACGCTCTGTTCGAAGAAGGCAGGACGGCCGAAATCCTGCAACTGGCCAACTGCCTCAGAGAATTCATCCAGACTGATCAGTACGCCGTCCGCGATCTCGCCGGAGCCCAGACAACCCCGAATGACCTCGTCGACCGGCTGCCGTATGCGCGATTCGAGCACCGCCAGCAGAGGCATGTATCGAATCAGGCAGAAGGCGCCGCTGGTCACAGTTGGTTCTCGCATTCCGTCAGCCCTCACAGCGACCCTGAGTAGCGCGACGGATTGACCGCCGCTCGAAACACTGAGTATCATCCTCAGCTCATTGCGTCGGTATATCCCAGGAACCACTGCCCTGGAATGGTCGCGCAGATCGGTTCAACGTGGTCGTAGTCAGCCGGAATGAGTATCTTTTTTTCTGGCGTCCCGCGGATCGCGTCGAGTGCGGCGACGAACGTGCGGCCCCAGGCCGCCGACTCAACAGCGATCAACGTGGTGTTGCCGCCACCCCCGGCGAGTTCGGCGTTGCGCAGCCACACCACGCCCTCCCTCCTCCGGAAGGACGATTCAGAGGTAGCGGCGTTCTGTCCCTGCGCACGGCCGAGATCCCAGTCGACGTGATCGGCGAACCGACGCGTGAACTCCCACACCGAGGCCACCGTGTCGCTACCCGGCCCACCGATCAGGTTGGGCAGAGCGATCAGGACAAGCATCGCCGCCATGTAGCGTTAGTAACCCCACCCTGCGGGCCCCTCCTCGAACGTCTCCAGGTAGTCACCGGCCACTTGGCTCACCTGCCCCAAGAACGACACGTCGTCCGAAGCCCACGCACCCTCCCCCACCACCCGCACGACGTCCGAGAACCGGTCATCAGCAGGTATGGAGGGGCAATCGACCGTCCCGCTGGCCGCGATGGCCGAGTACTTCACCACCGCGCGTGATTTAGGTGAACTATCCCTGCGGAACCAACTGCACCAAATTTACCCAGACGTCCAGCTCTGGCGCCGGCTCAACATTCGCAATTCTCACCAGAGTTCGACCGGGAGGGAGGGAGAAGTTGATCCTGTCCGATTCGCTGATTTCATCCCCGGCGGCCGCAGCATCAAACAAAACGTAATCTCCCCCGCTCTTCCAGTAGAACATGTCACGCCAGGCCACACGAGGAAGTGCATCGTCGATCGCACCAAGGAGATCAGTCCTGGCCGGTTTGGCCACTTGCTGCACAAAAAGGGAACTCTCCGAAACGTACGTTGTGCGCAGTGGCCCGCTGTTCAGAACCAGCATGTCCCGGCCTGTCAAGTCGATCAATCCAACCTGATCGGTGATTTCACATGCACGCCAGTAGTCCGTCTCCTCCTCCTCGATTTCGTTCCCCTCGCTATCGACTTCCTCGCCGCCACGCCAGGACGCAAGGAAATCCTCTCGCACAGCGATCAAGGGGCCTCCAAGAGATCGAACCCACCTCACCATGCCTGCTTCCTTCCGATGGTCGCCAGTTCACCCTGTTCACCCAACAGGATGAACTGCCCCGCAATGTCGCCCGGAACGTCAAACTCAGCCCGGCCCGCCACCGGCGCTTCGAACCGCTCACGGCCGACGAAGCACGCGGCTTCCTCAAAATGGCCCGGCGGGACAAACCCCGGACCCTGTGGTGGCCCTGAGAGCCGGACTGCGACGCGGTGAACTGCTGGGCCTCACCTGGCCGACCTCGAACCGGCCGCCGGCACCCTCAACATCCGCCGCAGCCTCCAGCACAACCCCGCCGGAGGACTCACCCTCTTCCCCACCAAGACCAGGGCTGCCGAACGACGCATCGCTCTGCCCACGGCGTGCCTGGTCGCCCTCGAACAACTCCGCCAAGAGCAGGAGCATCAACGCACCGCCGCTGGAGCCCGGTGGCGGGAAGGCGGCCTGATCTTCACCACCCGTGTCGGCACACCCCTCGACCCCAGCGACATCGCCCGTCGATTCACTGGATTACTCGACCAGGCAGGCATCCGACGCATCCGCTTCCACGACCTCAGCCACACCTGCGCCACCCTGCTCCTGGAACAGGGCGTCCAACTGGTCACCATCAAGGAACTACTCGACCACGCCAACATCGGGATCACCGCCCAGGTCTACGCCCACGTCCGCCTGCGCCTCCAACACGACGCCTCAACCAACTCACCGACGTCCTCCAGGACGGCGACGATCCCGACGACCCGCCCGTGATCAATGCCCCACCCAACTGACCACACCACGCAGAGACGCCGGAACCCCCACCACGAACCGCGGGTGGGGGCTCCGGCGTCCGACGGCGTTGCCGTCAAGCGCCCTTAGGCGCAGGCCCCGCCCAAGGGCACCGCTTTTATTTAAAACTCTTCCTCTTGCCATTCGATGCACGTTGGAACCTGACCGCCGCTGCTGAGAAACTCCTTCACCGCCTGACGGACAAGCGCGATGGGAATTTCCGAGCCCGGCATGAACTCCCGCACATGCCCGAGGAGCATATATTCGCCGATTCCGCCATCCATCGAGCCTTTCGATACATAGCCGTCATCGGCCGCGAGGGTCAGCGCCCCCATCTGGGCGACCCTATCAACCCCAACCGCCAACTCGTGATCTCGATATCCCGATGGCATCGTTGGGCGATCAAGCGAATAGACCACAGCGCAATTACGATCATGTTGTCCGTTCAGCAAGGCATCAATGAACGAATCCACGTCATCCGCACTGACGAGTAGAGCGGGAGATTTGGTGTGCTCGGGCTGAAACTGCGCCTCGAGTCCCTTGATCGTCATCCAATACCTCCGAAAAGATGACTCGTCATCTCGCCCGTGTCTTTGTCACGCCAGTGCACCCTCAGCGTCTTGCCACCCAACAGCGAGTCCAAGGTGTTTGGGCAAGAAAGGGCGGGTGCCGCCTTGACGGATGGCCCTTCTTCATTATTGATCACCACTTCGGCGTGATCAACCTCTTGCTTTTCCATCATGTCGACCACCTTCATTTCGACGTGGTCGGCATCTCCCCAGTCAGCCCTGCTATCCCATTTGCCCAGACCCCAGAGCCGGTCGGTGATAGAACGCTTCGTCGCCTTGGTAGCGGGATCGCTACCCCGTCCGCTGACTATGGTCTCGTCGCTGAGCGTACTGCGCCCGCTCGTCGGGCCTGCGTGATCTGGCCGAGAAGGCAGCTTCGCCAGTTCACACTCGGCATTGAAGTTGTGGACGAGTACCGGTGTGGCCCCAGCCTCCACATAGTACGTGTGGAAGCCGGGCCGTTCCCGCCTGCGTTTTCGCAGGTGGAGGAGGCGTCAACAGTCCGTCGGCGTCCGTCGATGTGCACTGGCGTGCGTCCCGGTTGCCGTCGCCATTACCGTCAACGGCCATGCCTGTTGTGCGGGTTGCCGACGGGTCGACTGGCAGACGGCCAGCCGGAGCGGGTGGGCCCCTCCTCGGCAAGGCAGCTTCCGGACAGCGTTCTCCAGGAGCCGCCAAGGCTCACCCCGTGACGCTTGCGCCCGGCCTTGGCAGCCCTTGGAGGTTCCCGGCGCTTCTCCAGAGCCCGGGCCGTGAAGGGACTCACCCGCGGCAGTTACTGATTCCCGTGCCACGACGCACCCGCGCACGATCGCTGGCAGCGCCGCACTTTCCCGCCCCACACGACCATGCCGAGAGGGCGTTCGAACTGGGCGATCGCACAGCCTCGGAACTCAACTCCGTCCAAGTCGAACCCTGACAGGTCGACATCGGCGTTGACGATCTTCCTTGGCCCGATGACCGTTGCTCGCAGCCACACCCGCCACCCGAACTTCCTGCGCATATCAAAAAATTGATGACCTGAGAACGAAATCGTCATCACGGGCGGGGCTCCGCCGTCGAAGGCGGAGCAGTCGGGATACGCTACGCGCTTGATCAGCAGCCCCACACTCCTGAACACATCTCAATGCGATCTCACACAAAAGACCCTGGGCCCCCGTCGCGAACTGCAGTGAGAGCCTCGGCGTCCGTCATTAACGCAAAAGCCGGTTCGAATCGAGAGCTACCACCAGCAAAATAGGACAGGAAACGACTCCAGCCAACACACTCAGATCCCGTCAACCCTGATAATGATGGATGTACTCCAAGAATCTCTCGGCGTATGCCTGCGCCAGTTGACCGCCGATTTCAATCAGCTCTTCCACACCCACCCCTGACTGAATAGCGCGCATATCGGCAATCTGCCGTTCGAACTCCAACTGCCCCAACGGAGAGGTGGGCGTGAGCTCAGGATCGTCCTCCAGCCCACCCGCGATGGAATATGCACTCAATAGTGCGTCAAAGCAAACCGATCCACTGACATCAGGACGCTCCCAGGTCCGGACAGCGTAATCCGCCGTTGAAACGAGATCGATGAACCACGGCTCGATCTCCTCTGGGTCTTCAAATGGGGATTCATCCGGCCCCAAGAGTTCATTGAACCGGGCACGAATTGCAGTGCTGCTCACGACCTCGCCGGCGGCCTTCCTCAAGCAGTAGTTGTATGCATCCTGGACAACCTGTTGTGTCGATTCAGAGGTCACCTCTTCTCGAGCATCCGCCATGAACATCCGCCTAAACCTTGCGAGCATCAAGGTGGCGACTGCGCCACACTGTCGATCGGCCAGCTCGGCGAGCATACTCTTTACAAGAGTTCGATTGAACATGGCGTAACCTATCTAGTTGTCCCAAACAAGCTGTTCTAGCGCCAAGGACAGACTGGACGGTTAGCGACGCCTGCCACCGGCGTCCATCCCTTGGCTTTGATGTGAGCTGGTGCGCTTGTCTCAGCATCTTCAGCTGTCCTGTCAGCCATCACTTCCCCGTCTTGCAAACCATCACGGATCAGCCGGTCCAGAATTCGGTTTGGATCACGCTTGCTAGTGCTCCAGCCAACCACATCAACCGGATTTCCCTCGTCGTCGATTGCCCGAAGATAGCTGTTGACCTCCGCCCCTGGGCACCCTTGGGGAGCAGCCCGTGGAGGTCGTCCACGCGAGACTTGAGCTGTGCAGCGATTGCCTCGTTGCAGTTGTGCACCAGGACCGGCGTGGCCCCCGCCAGCACATAGTACGTGTGGGAGGCGGACCGTTCCCGCCTGCGTTTTCGCAGGTGAGGGAGGAACCAATGGTCCGTCAGCGTCCGTCGATGTGCACTGGGGTGCGTCCCGGTTGCCGTCCCCGTTGCCGTCAAGGGCCGTGCCTGTTGCGCGGGTTGTCGATCCGGTCTACCGGCGCACGACCGGCCGGAACGGGTGGGTCCCTCCTCGGTCGGGCAGCTTCGCCGGACCAGGGTTCTCCAGGGGCCGCCAAGAGGTTCACGGTGCGGGCCACCTCGATCGGCATCCGCACCGCAAGCCGGCCAGGAGCACGTCCAGCCGGAGCGGAACCAGCCGCCCGGGCCCCGGAGGCTCGCAGCCGGACCAGATCCGCGGTATTCAGCCGGGACGGCACGGTCTTGATGCGTGTGCCGTCCAAGCTGCACATCTTCGACCAGGGCGGACACCGCCTGCGGACGGTGCCCCGCACCACCCGCAAGGAGGTGACCCGCTTCAAGGCCTACGGCACGAAGAACCGCACAACAGGCTAGGAACCGGAAAGCATCAACCGACACACAACCGTCAAGCCTCATCTGAAGCTAGACATCCAGTACCGGGGCTTCAATGCCTCTGCACATGCTCAGCGTGTTGCGGCTCGGTGTGCCAGGGCCAGGAAGGTGACCGAGCGAGCGGTCCACTCGATTGTGGTTGAGGCGTGGTGGGCGGTGTAGGTGCGGGGCTTGCCGGCCCGGAGGCGTTCGGTGGCGTCGAGTTGGCCCGTGGTGAGCCATGCCCAGGCGTCGTGGGATACGGCGCGGTCAAGGGCGGGTGTGATGGTGCGCAGGGCGATGCGGATCCACCGGATGGCGTCTGCGGCCGTACCTAACTGCTGTCCCGTAAATGATCATCGGGTCGCCTCAAGCACGGTTGGCCGCTGTGCGGCCCGCTGACCTACCCGGCGAGGGTGAGGTTGTGCATCCGGGCGATGCCGGGCATGGCGTGTTGGACACCATCGCCCTTCAAGCGGCAGTCGCGGAGGACCTTCCAGGTCTTCATGCGGGCGAAGACGTGCTCGACGTGGGCGCGGACCTGCTTGTGGGACTTGTTGTGTTCCTCTTTCCAGGCCGGGAGTTCACTCTGGCCGCGCTGGCGGCGGTGCGGGATGACGAGTCCGGTGCCCGGGTAGCCGCCGTCGGCGATCGTAACGGTGTTGCCCACGGCAGCCTTGGCGCCGGATTCCTCCCGGGCCTTGCAGTCGTTGCGGTTTCCGGCGAGCGGTCGGCCGACCACGACAACCAGGCGGGTGTCAGCGTCGATGACGACCTGGTGGTTGGTGGAGTACCGGTAGTTCTTCGAACGCTCGGCGAGCGCGTGGTCCCGGGTGGGGACCAGAGTGCCGTCCACGATGAGCACGGTGTCTTTGGCGAACCGCTTGCGAGGCTGGAGCGCAAGCATCGGCCCGAGGTGGTCGATGATGCGGTCCGCGGCCGACTTGGACACCCCGAACAGCGGGGCAAGTTGCCGCATGGTCAGGTTCGTGCGCCAGTAGGCCGCGACCAGCAGGGCCCGGTCCTCCAGCGGAAGGCTCCACGGCCGGCCCTTGCGGACGGCGCCCGCACCCTGGCGCCTCAGAACGGTCACCAGCTTCCCGAACCGCATCGGACTCAGCCCGCTGAACAGGGCTATCCAGGACGGCTCCGACGCCGAGATCACACAAGCCACGGCGAGATCGTCTCATCTTGATGATGGTGCAGGGCCGCAAGCCTCTGACTGGACGCATCTCGGTCGCCCCGACGGATTCGGCATGAGAGCCTCACGCCCGTAGCTACTGAAGCTGAGGTGGGAGAGCTGTTGCATCAGCGTGGCTGGCGGACAGCATTCACGGTTGCTGACATGGTGCACGCGTGGGCTGTCCTGGTGGGCGTGATCGAGCATGGCTACGACGACGACATCTACGAGTACACCAACGACCTCTACTGCCGAAACTGGCTGCACGAGGCATGGCTTTTGCTGGACGAACACATCGTTCAGCTCTGGACCTCGCAGATCAAGGTTTCTAGACGACCGGTACAGGGCCGCACCGTGGACGACGACGGCCAAGCACTCGACCAGTTCCACAGGCGGCCCGGCCCCGAACTGTGGTGGTGGCGGCGCCACCCCCGCGTTCTCACCGGAGACCTCGGGCGTTCGCTTCGCTCGGCCGGTGCCATCGGCGCCGACCCGGACACGGCATGACCCTCAGCCTCGTGGGATTACGGGACAGCGCTTAGCTATCCGACGGGGCGCGACAATTACCTCATCACCTGTCACCTCAATGACAGCAAGAGTCTAGTTTCTACCACGAGCGACGCTGCAGGCGTTTCAATCCGCGCGCACAGGCCATCTCCAAGGTTGCTCTTTCCGGACGCAGGCACCAGACAATCCGGCCCACTCGATCGATGGGGGCTCTTTTTCGCTCACCCTTCAATCTCAATCACTTCTCGCACTGCATCCATGTATCTTCTGCCAATTTCGCGAGAATGCTCCCGAATCTGGGAAATTACCGCATCCGGGACAGAGGGAGCGGCCACATCCAGTCCAGCACCCTGCAAGGAATCCAGGAATGATGAATCGGCCTCTAGCTCGGAGCGTACGAGCGGCCCAGGGGACGGAAGCGGTTCTCCTGCGCGATAGATGACTGACCCTCCCCCCGAGAGAGTGAAGTCGAACGACCCCAAAAGTGATTCCATTGTACTAGCTGCAAGATCGGCCTTTGAGAAATCCGGGCGCAGGGCGGACTCTAAAGCCAATCCCAATACATCGATGGCCCGCGCAGCGTAGAATCCCCAGCCAATGTCAGGCTCCTCCTCATCAGAGTCGGCTATATCCTCGACGGCTTCCAATGCCTCCGCGCAGGCGTCCTCGTCAGACTCCGACGACATTCCCGAGGTCACAACTCCCCAAACAGCTCTCAGGGAATCCTTCGCCCAGGTTGATTCTTCCACTTCGACGAGAGCGGCGTAGATGCCACCGACGCGCTCTGCAGCAGCCGCACAGTATGCGGCCAAAACCACAGTCGAAGCACTCTCAAGTACTGAAATGTCTCGATGTCTGGCCATGGACAACCTAACCCTTCGGAGACCAGAACAATGTATATGGAGAGTTCTGCGCGGCATGGCCTCGTATCCCCGCGCCGCCGATCTCCAAAGTGTCTACATTGAGCTGCTCAGGATCGAGAATCATCGGAAGGCATCTGTCGTTGCAGAAGTTCCTCGAAGCCGCACCGAAGATTGCATGCTCATGCTCCTGTAGGCCATTCAAGATTGCCTCTTCGGCATGACCGGCACCCTGCACGAACTCCTCATTGGCCCGCAGAGCGAAGTTCGCAGGCATCGGCCCAGAGCCGTTGATTCCAATCCTCATCGTCAATTTCTTTTCCAGGGAATTCCAAACCCCAATGACGGCAGTCGTTCCCTTCTTATCGGCGTGCGGATAATCAGTCCGCCCCGACTGCAGCTCTTCTGCTCGATCCATAGCCAGACGCGCATCATCCTCAGTGGCGACATCACAGTTATGAACGAGTACCGGCGTCGCGCCAGCCTCCACATAGTACGTGTGGAGGGTGCCGATGGTGAGGTCGTAGGTGGTGGTGTTGGCGTGGTAGAGGCGGACGCCGGTGACCTCGGCGGTGCCGGTCGGGGTCTGGAGGACGTCGCCGCTGTGGAGTTCGCGGGCGTCGACGAAGGACGAGCGGGTCTCGTCGTAGAAGGGGTGGTGGAAGGTCGTCGTGAGGTGGGCGGCCTTCTCCGTCGCCCCGGACGCGGACGGCGCCGCTGAGGTGGCAACCGCCGGCGACGTGTGGGCGACGATCGCGGCCGTCGGCGACGTGTGGTCTGCGCCCGCGTGATGCGTGCCGGCCAGCGCGCCCAGCACCGCCGCCGACGCGGCCAGGCCGAACGCCGCCTTCTTCGCGGCCTTCGCCGCGACCGTCTTCACCGCGGACTTCGTCCGCGCCTTGATCGTGAGGTCCACGAAGTCGTGGTCGGTCGTCGTGACGATGACCGCGGTGACCTTGTGCGCCTCCGTACCGGCCACACCCGGCACCGAGTTGGCGATGGTGTCGCCGACCTTCACCTTGTCGATGGACTTGGTCGAGCCGTCGGCGAGCAGCACCTTCGTGCCGCCCGTGAAGCTGTGCTTGGTGCAGCTGGGCCCGTCGCCGTCCGCCGCCGAACCCGACTCCTCGGACGCCGCCTTCGCCGCGGCCTCGTCCGTCGCGTCCGCCGCGCCGCTCTCCGCCGCTTCCGAGGCGCCCTTGCCGAACAGTCCGCCGACGGCCTCCATCGCCTTCGGGGCGACCTTGCCGAGGATCTTGCCGCCGAGCGAGCCGAGCGCACCGCCGATCGCGCCCGTCACCGCACCGGTCACCGCCGACGTGGCGAACGCGCCCGCGCTGCACGCCGATCCGCCGTGCTGGGCGCAGTTGAAGCCCTGCTCGACGAGCGAGCCCGCCGCTCCCGCGGCCGCCGCGCAGCCGATGGAGCCGACGCCCGCCGTCACCGCCTCACAGCCGGCGAACACCGCGGTGGAGACCACGAACGAGGTGATGGCCGCCGCGTGGTGCTTGGCGTACGTCGCGGCCGTCTTCACGGCCTTGACCGAGGCGTGGTACGCGGTCCGGACGGCGCTCGCGGCCTTGTGGATCGCGCTTCTGGCCTTCTTCATGGCCGAGTGGACGAGCGTTCTCGCCTTCGCGACCTCGCGTTGGACCCTCCGTTTGACCGCGTGGTAGGCGGAGGTCACCTTGCGCACGGCCGCGTGGTAGTAGCGCTTCACGTGCCGCGCCGCGTAGTGGTAGATGCGGCGGGCCCGGCGCACGGTGGCGTGGTAGTAGTCCTGCACCCGGTGGACGGCGTGGCGGACGGCGTGCTTGGCCGCGTGCACGATGCGGTGCACGATCGGCGGCGTGTAGTGGTAGACGAACGAGCTGAAGTCGTCCCAGCTGGAACTGAAGCTCGAGCTGAACGAGGACGTGACCGAGGAGACGGCGTGCGTCGCGGCGTGCCACAGGCTGTGGAAGCCCCAGTGGCCGCTCGGGTCCGTGCCGTCCAGCGGGTTGTCGCCGAGGTAGGCGAACGGGTTGGCGGCCGCCTCGTTCGGGACGGGGTTCAGCGACGCCGAGTCCTTGTTGAGGAAGGTGCCGGTGGCCGGGTTGTACCAGCGTGACGCGGTGCCGACCTTGCCGGTGTCGGCCTCGGTCCAGCCGGACTGGAAGCCGAGCAGGCCGTTGGTGCCCGCGGTGGCCGTCACGTTGCCCAGCGGGTCGTAACTCGTGGACCCGTTCAGGGCGGTGGCGCCGGAGGCGAAGGTGCCGATGACGTCGTCGTGCGCGTCGGTCAGCGCGAGGGTCCCGCTGCCCGGTGTGCCGCCGGCGTTGACGCCGACGAGTCCGCCGGACGGGTCGTAGCTGTACCGGAACGCGCCGTCGGAGGCGATGGTGTCGCCCGCTCCGGAGTACTGGAACGTGCGGGTCGACTGGTCGGCGGCATTGGTGTCGGTGATGTTCCGGCCGGCGGCGTCGAGCGTGTAGGAGTGGCCGGCCGCGGTGATCTGGTTGCCGAACGCGTCGGTGGTGTACGCGGCCGTGCCCTGCGTGGAGGTGTCCGACGTCATCGTGCCGCGTGCGGAGTACGCGTACGTGTGGACGCCGTCGGAGGTGAGCTGGTCGCGGGCGTCGTAGGTGTAGACGTTCGAGCCGACCTGGATCCGGTTGCCCGAGGCGTCGTACGCGTACGGCGTGGTGGTGGTCCCGCTCTTCCACGAGGTGAGGCGGTCCGCGTAGTCGTAGGTGTAGGTGTTGCTGGAGGCGCCCGCGACGCCGGCGGTGTTCTTGCTCGTCAGGTTGCCGTTGGCGTCGTAGCCGTAGCTGATGGCGGACAGCGTGGAGCCGCCCTGGACGAGGGTGTCGCCGGTCAGCGCGTGCGTGCCGTCGTAGGTGTAGGTGCGGGTCTGCCCGGTGGCGCCGTACTTCACCGAGTTGACCTGGTCCATCGTGTTGTAGCCGTAGGTCAGTTCGGTGCCGGAGGACGCGTCGTCGAGGGTGTGCAGGCGGCCCGCGGTGTCGTAGCCGTAGGACGTGGTGCCGGCCGCGTCGGTGCGGGTGACCGGCGAGGAGTCCTGGTTGTAGGTGAAGCTGGACGATCCGGCGGAGCCGTCCGCGGAGAGCAGGTCGCCGCGGTCGTCGTAGTTGAACGACTCGCTGGTGGCCGCCTGGTGGTCGCGGGCGCCGACCGTGCCGGCCTCGTCGGTGCTGGCGGACTTGATCTGGCCGTCGGCGTCGTAGCTGAACGACCGGGTGGCCGTCGCCGCGTCGGCGCCGCTGCCGGTGGCCGTCTTGAGGTTGCCGACGGAGTCGTACGTCATCGCGGTGGTGACGCCGCCCGGCTGGGTGCTGGAGACGAGCTGCCCGTCGATGTCGTAGGCGTTGGTGGTGGTGGAGTCGGCCGCCGAGGAGTAGTCGGCGGTGGCGGGCGCCCGGACGGTCTCCTGCTGGCCCCACGGCGTGTAGGTGTCGTACCAGGAGTTGCCGCGGCCGTCGGTGTAGCGGGTCTGGTTGCCCGCCGCGTCGTAGCCGAAGCTCGTGGTGATCGACGCGGTGTCGGAGACCGGCTGGACCTCCTGCGTCACGGTGCCGGCCGCGTCGTAGGTGAAGTGGGTGGTGTGGTGGTTGGCGTCGGTGGACGCCAGCACGTTGCCGGTGCCGTCGTAGACCTGCGAGGTCCCCCGCAGCAGGGTGCCGTTCGCGTCGTACTGCTCGCTGGACGTGGGCTGTCCGGCCGGGTCGTACTCGGTCTGCGTCCAGGTGCTGTCCGGCGCGGTGACCTTGGTGCGCTCGCCCTGGTAGTCGTAGGCGTACGAGGTGGTGTTGCCGGCGCCGTCGGTGACGGCGGTGGGCTCGCCGGCCCGGTTGTACGCGTAGGACGTGGTCACGCCGCCGGGGGTGGTGGTGGACGACAGGAACGCGCCGTACGGGTTGCCGGTGGTGGGCGCGTACGAGTTGGTGGTCGTCAGGGTGGTGGCGGTCGGGAAGCGTTCGAGGACCGAGGAGGTCAGCGGCCGCCCGAGGTAGTCGTACGTGGCCTGGGTGACGCCGCCGTTCGCGTCGGTCACCGACAGCGCCTCGCCGTTGGTGTCGTAGACGGCGTGGGTGCTCGTGCCGTCCGGCAGCGTGGTGCGGGCGACGTCGCCGAGCTGGTCGTACAGGTAGTGGGTCGTCTCGTTGCCCGGCGTGGTGACGCTGGTCTGGTTGCCGTCGCTGTCGTACGCCCAGGACGTGGTCGCGGTCAGCGGGGTGGACGAGCCGGCCGGGGTGTAGGGCGGCAGCGTCTCGGAGACCTTGTTGCCGTCGGCGTCGTAGGCGGTGGTGGTCTGGTCGCCGTTGGGGCCGACCTCCTCGACGGCCTCGCCGTAGGTGTTGAACCCGCTGGTGGTGACGGGCCGCTGGGTGGTGGGCGCGCCGCCGCCGGTCTCGACCTGGACGGCGGGGGCGGTGGTGACCGCGAGGTTGCCGGCCTCGTCGTAGGAGTAGTCCGTGGTGTTGAGGTTCGCGTCGGTCATGGACGTGGCCAGGCCGCGCTTGTCGTACGCCCACTTCGTGGTGCTCACCGAGGCGGAGCCGACGGTGCCGCCGGAGCGGCCGTTGCCGTACAGCTTGGTGACGTCGGCGGCGCTCAGGGCGCGCGGGTAGACCTGCACGTTGGAGACCGAGCCCGGCAGGAAGTCGGTCGCGTTGCCGTTGTACTTGGCGGCGCCGAGGGTCAGCGGGCCGCCGGCGCTCCACGGGGTGGTGGTGGTTCCGCTGCCGGACAGGGTTCCGTTGACGTAGATCTGCAGGCCGCCGGTGGCGGCGTTGTAGACGCCGACCAGGTGCGTCCAGGCGCCCGCGGCCGGGACGGCGGTGGAGTAGGCCGACGGGAAGCTCGGGCCGGTGGTGTCGGCGTTGGTGGTCTCCATGCTCCACAGCGGCGCGCTGGTGTGCGCGTAGTTGTACTGCAGCATGAAGGCGCTGTTGGTGGTGCCGGACTGGGAGACCACGGTGGCGTTCCCGGTCGGCAGCGAGGCCATGTTCACCCACGCGGACACCGAGTAGGAGGCCGTCGTGTCGACGACCGGGCCGTTGGTGGCGATCTGCTGGCCGCTCGTGCCGGCGAAGGTGGCGGCGCCGTTGTTCCAGGTCACGCCCGAGCCGACGGCGGCCGTGTAGCCGGTGCCGGAGGCGTCCGGGACCGTGGTGCCGGAGGTCTGGTCGAGCTTCCACCAGCCGGAGGGGTGGCCGGTCGTGTCGCCGTAGACGCTCTCGCTCAGCTGGTCGCCGGCCGCGTCGTAGGTGTTGGCGGTGGTCGTCTGGTTGCCGGACGCGTTGCGGTCGGTCTGCGTGGCGACGAGGTCGTCGGGCGTGTACGAGACGGTGGTGGTCCGGTTGACGCCGGTGGGGTCGACGGTGGTGGCGGTGGTGCGGGACGCGGCGTCCACGGTGTGGTTGGTGACGGTGGCGCCGTTGTCGGTGGTCTCGGTGAGGAGGTTGCCGGCCGCGTCGTAGGTGTTGGCGGTGACGACGCTGCTGCTCTTGCCGTCGGCGCTGGTCTTGGTGATCTTCGCCGTGAGGCCGTTGTCGGTGTACGTGTACGAGGTCGTGTTGCCCATCGCGTCGGTGATGGACGCCAGCCGGCCGGCCGGGTCGTAGGCGCGCGAGGACTCGGTGAGCAGGGTGGCCGACTGCGGGTTCACCGGGTCGCCGGTGTACTGGATGCCCTGGGTGAGCAGGTGGCCGTCGTCGTCGTACGTGTACTGCGTGGTGGTGCCGGAGCTGGTGACCTCGGTGGTCTTGTTGCCCGACGCGTCGTACGTGTACGTCGTGGTGTTGCCGTTGGCCGCGCCGGCCGCCTGGTTGGCGTCGCTGTCGGTGAGCACCTGGTCGTACTGGTTGTACGTCTGGGTCTCGGTGCGCGGGGCGTCGCCGCCGGAGCCGTCGGCGACGGTCTGGGAGAGGACGTCGCCGTCGGCGTCGTACGCGGTGGTGCTGACCGCGGCGTGGGTGGCGCCGGTGACGCGGTCGGTGATCCGCGGGTCGCTCTCCTGCGTGACCTGCCCGGCCGCGTCGTAGACGTAGCTGGACGTCAGGCCCGCGGGGTAGGTGTCGGAAACGGCCTTCTTGGTGAGGACCTGGCCGAGTCCGTCGTAGGTGTACGAGGTGACCAGGCCGAGGGGGTCGGTGGTCGAGGCGACGTCCCCGTTGTGGAAGTACGCCACGGAGCTGACGGCGCCGCCGGGGCTGGTGGTGCGCACCGCGAGGCCCGCGGGCACGTTGCCGGTGTCGGCGGCCGGGAAGGCGCTGGTGCCGTCGCTGTAGACGGTGGAGGTGGTGCGGCCGGCCGGGAAGCCGGCGACCGGCGGGGTGGTGATGCCGGTCTCGTCACCGGTGGTGCTGTAGGTGTGGGTGGTCAGGTAGGTGGTGTCGGTGGCGGACACCGAGCGGCCGTCCCGCTCGGTGAGCAGCACGTCGTTGCGGGCGTCGGCGGTGGTGAGCTGCGCCGTGGTGTCGTCCGGGTAGTACGTGTAGTACTCGGTGGAGCAGTGGTTGGCGGCCTGGTCCTGGCAGGTCGTGGAGGACACCACGTTGCCGCGCGGGTCGTGGCCGGTGACGGTCATCGCCCCGTTGGGGTCGACGACGGTGTGCTCGAAGCCGCCGGTGTCGTAGCCGAAGCTGGTGGTGTAGCCGAGGCCGTCGGTCTCGCTCAGCTGCCGCTCGTTGTTCAGCAGGTCGTACTTGTAGGTGGAGACGGCGTTCGCCGGGGCGGGGCCGGTGACCTTGACGGTCTCGACGGGCAGCAGGCCGGCGGAGTTCTTCGCGGCCTCGAAGTGCGCGGCGGCGTCGTCGGAGGTGAGCGCGGTGCGGTAGGTGGCGGCTTCGGCCAGCGAGCCGTTGAAGTACGCCACGGTGCCGTTGGTCAGGCCGCTCCAGCCGGCGCCGGTGGTGCCGGCGCCCAGGTAGGTGACGGTGCGGCTGGCGTTGGTCAGGGCGGCGGTGCCGGTCTTGGTCGCGGCCTGCGTGCCGTCCAGGTACAGCGTCTGGGAGGTCCCGGTGGCGCTGATCAGGGCGTGGTGCCACTGGCCGTCGATGACCGTGCCGGTCGTGGCGAGCTGGACGGAGCCGGAGGTGGTGTAGAAGCCGCCGTAGAGCTTGCCGTCGCTGCCGATCCACAGCTGGGGTGTGGTGGAGGAGACGGTGCCGCCGATGGCGGCGGTCTGCGAGTTCATCAGGATCGCGCCGCCGTGCGTGGTCTTGAACCACAGTTCGGCGGAGGCCGCGGTGTGTCCGGTCTGCACGTCGGGCACCTGCACCCACGACGAGGTGCCGTTGAACGTGGCGGCCTTCTGGTCGCTGAACGGTCCTGTCTGGCCGAGGGTGACGGCGTTGTACGTGCCGGTGCCGCCGCGGGTCTCGTCGAGCGCGGTGGTGGCGCCGGCGGCCTCGCCGAGCCGGAAGTAGGTGGCGGGCGCGCCGCCGAGGACGGCGCCGCGGTAGGTCTGGCTGGAGCCGGCCACGGTGGGCGTGGCCAGCTTCCACACGCCGCCGCTCTCGTCGGTGAGCTGGGTGAGGGTCGTGGTCGCCGCGTCGTAGGTCATGGCCTGGTAGGTCTTGCCGGACGGCCGCTTGATGCTGCTGAGCAGGCTGGCGGCGTGGGTGCCGTAGCCGCGCAGGGTGGTGACGTCGGCGGCGACGAGCGGGCGGTCGAACCAGGCGGCGTCGGCGATGGCGCCGTTGAAGTACGTGGCGGTGCCGGTCGGGTCGGTGCTGCTCTGGTGCGGCTCGTCCGGCCAGTTGCCGCCGAGGAAGCCGGCGCCGAGCGTGTTGTACGGCTGGTTCTTGCCGAAGGCGACGCCGGGCTTGATGGAGACGCTGCCGGTGACGGAGCCGACCTTGGCGCCGTCCAGGAAGAGCGTCTGGGAGTTGCCGGCGGCCGACAGCACCATGTGGTGCCACTTGCCGTCCGCGACGGAGGCGGTGGTGCTGATCGGCGCGATGCCGCCGCTGTACCAGAACTCGGCCTTGAGCTTGCCGTCGGTGCCGACGTACGCGGCCGGGGTGTAGGCGCCGGGCGAGTCGCCGGCGGTGACGGGCTGCGAGGCGTAGGAGTAGAGGACGCCGGGCCCGGCGGAGGTCTTGAACCACAGGGACAGGGCACCGGAGTCGGTGTCGTTGCCCATGTCGAACGGCATGGTCGCGTAGGAGCTGGTGCCGTTGAACAGGGCGGCGGTCGCGGTGGATCCGGTGAGCGGGCCGGTGCCGGCGGCGGACCCGAGGGTGACGCCGCTGTAGGTGAGGTTCTCGGTGCCCTGGTTGGCGAGGACGGCGTCCTTGCCGGCGGTGCCGGACGCCTCGGACATCGGCCACGCGGCGTGCGGGCCGAGGTCGAGGGTGGCGTTCTGGTACTGCGAGCCGGCGGTGTAGCCGTAGGTGGTGCACTGCGTGGTGGAGATCGGCGAGCACACCGTGCTGAGCTGGTCGCCGGTGTAGCCGTAGGTCCAGGTGAGCGCGGAGGTCGAGTCGGTGGTCACGACCGGGTCGGTGACGACGGTCGCGACGTGCGCGGCGCCGGCGCCCGACGGGGTCTGCCACGTCAGGTGCAGGGCGCGGCCGGCGGTGACCGAGGTCATCGTGGTGATGTGGCCGCCGCTCCAGCCGAAGGTGACGGCGCGTCCGTCGGCGTCGGTGACGGAGGTGATGCCGTAGCCGCCGGAGCCGAGGGACTGGGTGAAGGCGTAGGCGGTGTCGTTCTTGTCCGTCAGCGAGTAGCCGCCGGTGACGGCCTTGAAGGTGGCGAAGCGGCCGGAGGGCGGCGAGTAGGTGCCGTCGCCGTTCTTGCCGAAGCCGACCTGGGAGCCGTCGGGGTAGGTGACGACGTTGCCGACGACGGCGCCCGCCGCGTTGTACTGCTCGGTGGCGCGGGCGTCGAGGACGCTCGACCAGCCGGCGCCGAACGCGCCGGTCCAGCGGGGGTCGCGGGAGTTGTAGTCGCGGTCGATGTCCAGGCTGGGGCCGGCCACCGAGATCGTCGCGTCGGTGTCGGACGTCGTGTAGTTGCCGATGGACGGGTCGAAGCCGTGGTCGCTGCTGTTCTGCGACAGGCCGGAGGTCACCAGGGGCTGCGGGACCTGGATGGACATCGCGTAGTACGTGGCGCCCGAGTACAGGCTCGCGTCGTACGACTGGATCGTCCAGGAGTAGGTCTGGCCCCACTTGAGCTTGCCGGCGGGCACCGTCCAGTCGCCGGTGGCGAGCAGGCCGGAGTCGGCGACCTTGGTGTTGGTGTTGTCGTAGACCTGGAAGTCGTACTTGGTCGTGGTGTTGGCCTGCGAGTTGGCGCCGCCGGACCACGCGGTCAGCTCGGGCGTGGTGGTGTACTCGACGGCGTTGTTGTCCGGGTACTGCTGGTACACCTGCGGCGGCGTCGTGCCGGTGTAGGTGACCGTGATGTACGGGCCCTTGCCGGCGTCGCTGAACGAGCCGAACTGCTTCCAGTGCAGCGCGTCGGTGGTCGCGGCGTACACGGCCAGGCCGTAGTCGGGCGTGGTGCCGTTCACCCAGCCCTGGATGGCGGAGACGGTGAGCGGCACGTCCAGCCAGTCGCCCACGGTGCGGTCGGCGCCGGTGTTGGCGCAGGCGTTGGGGACGCTCGGCGTGAGGTTGCCGATCGACGAGCCCTTCGACGGGCCGGGGTAGGTGGTGACGCCGGTCGGCGTCCACGCGCTGGTGACCAGGGCGACGTCGAACCGCTCGGCGGTGCAGGTGGAGGCCCACGTGTCGAACAGGTGCAGGTCGGCGGCGGTGACGGTGACCTTGGAGCCGTCCCAGCCGCCGTACCAGTGGTTGACGAAGGA
Source organism: Actinacidiphila rubida (assembly GCF_900110255.1). GTDB lineage: Bacteria > Actinomycetota > Actinomycetes > Streptomycetales > Streptomycetaceae > Actinacidiphila > Actinacidiphila rubida. The sequence continues at coordinate 371,850 of NZ_FODD01000001.1, read as the reverse complement.
GTTGGCGGAGTGGGTGCCGGAGTCGTAGGAGCCGACCTTGACGGTCTGCTCGAACGAGTGGTCGCCGGTGTTGCCCGACTCGGCGTAGGTGGTGGTCCAGCCGTCGGTGATGGTCGGGTCGACGGTCACCGGGAAGACGCGGGCCGGGTCGTGCAGCCAGGCCTGGTCGAGGGTGACCTTCAGGGCGGTGGTGCCGTGGTCGCCGACGAGCGCGTACTGGACGGCGTAGGTCGTGGTGGGGTCGCCGGAGCGGCGGTCGACGCGGGAGTCGTAGGCGTACGCGCGCGGGATGCGGGCGGTGATCTTCCCGGCGGCGTCCCGCAGTTCGACGGAGCCGTCCTTGGCGAGCGACGGGGTCAGGCCCTGGAGGGCCAGCGGGAAGGTCCAGGAGTTCGCGGTCTGCGCGGAGTGCAGGACCACGGCCTCCTTGACGCCGTTCGCCGAGGCGGCGGCGACGAGGTCGGTGCCGGGCAGCACGCCGGGGTAGGTGACCGCCTTGCCGTCGGCGGCGAGGGTGCCGGCCACCGGGGCGGCGCCGCCCAGCGCGTAGCCGACGGACGTCCCGCTGCCGGTGGTCAGGACGGCCAGGTGCGGGTCGCTCGCGCGCGGGGCGAAGGCGACGCCGAGGGAGTTGGCGCGCTCGTGCAGGCTGCCGTCGGCGCGGCGGCTGAGCCGGGTGTCGATCGGCAGCCAGTTCCCGTGCGCGTCCTGGTAGTTGACGGCGTCGAGGGAGACCTGGCGGGTGTGGGACCCGTCGGCGTTGTCGTAGACGGTGACGGTGCGCCCGGAGTGGGCGGCGTCCCGCTTGCTGGTCTTCGCCGACCAGCCGCCGACCACCGCACTGCGGCCGGCCTTCACCGACTTCGCGTACGGGTGGTAGGCGTCGAGTTCACCTGGCGCGTGGCCCGGCGGATGGCCGACCCCGCCGCCCGCCCGCGTGGACGCGGCGGTCGCGCGGTGGCTGCGGCCCGCGGCGGTGCCGCCCGCCTGCCGCGGCAGGTGGTTCCAGTGCGGGTGCTTCAGCCAGCTGGTGAGCGACGACAGGCTCGGCATCGACAGCGCCGGGAGCGTGGCTCCGTCGGCCGCGGCCTGATCCGTCGCCAGCGTGAACGCGAGGGCGACGAACGCCAGCATCGCCGTGCACCGCATCCACACACGGCGGCGGGCGAGGCGTCGCGACGAGCGACGGAGGAAGGATGCGCGCACGGCACAGGCTCCTGACAGAGTCGACACAGAAAACGCGCAGATCTTGCCCGGAGCCGTCACGCGGAAGAAAGGTCTCCCAAAGGATTTGTAGACATTCTTTGCCTGTACATGGTCAACCTCGCGAGACTGCGCCGATTGCCCCGTTTCACTCCGGGCACAGTCTTTACTCCGCCCCCATTGACGATCTGGCGTATCGTCATATGACAGCGAATCATTCCGCTTTTCCGACCGGGGACTTCGGCCGACTCAGCCCTTGAGTGCCGCCTCGACCGCGGAGGCGACCCCGGCGCGCGTTCCGGACACGGCCGTCACGTTGGACAGACCGGCGGGGCCCGCGCCGACCACCACGAAGCGGGTGCCGGGGAACCGCTTGCCGGCCGCGGCCACCGCGCCGTCCGGCGCCGCGCCCACCGTCAGCACCACGGTGCACTGCCGGGCCGCCAGCGTGGACAGGTACGGCCCCGCCGCGGCCGCGCTCTGCTCGCCGGCCATCGCCAGGTACGTGACCTTCGCGTGCGTGCGCGCCGACGCGTCCTGCATGCCCGCCCACACCGGCACCGCGGCCGGGTCCGCGATCCCGCGCTCGCCGGTCAGCAGGCACGCCTGCTGCGCGGTGTAGACGCGGGCGCGGGGCGGCGGCAGCGTACGGCCCCCGCCACCGCCGGACACGGCCGACACCACCACCGCCACCACGACGCCCACCACGACCAGTCCCCCGCCCAGCACCAGCAGCAGGCGCCGGTGCGCCCCCATCCACGCCTTCACGGCGGCCCTCCCAGGAATCCGGCGGCCGCCCCGTCCGGCGGACCACCCGTCGAGGCAGGGAGCCTACGGCGCGCGTACGCCCCCGCCGCGGGAGGGGGTGACCGCGTATCTTTCGACACGGACATTTCCTGCACAATCGACGCACAGCGGATGAGAACCGGCCGGTGCCGGGAGCGTCCGCGAGACGAAGAGGGAACCGCATGGACCGAGCCGAGGCCGTCCTCCCGGGGCAGACCGCCATCCCGGCCCAGGCGGCCGACACCGCCGCGGACCCACCCGCGCCGCGCACCGGCCGGCCGGACCCGTACCTGCTGGCGGCGGCGTTCTTCTGCGCCTACACGGCCCTGTCGGTGTCCCGGGACCGGCGGATGCTCACGATGTCCTGGGACCTGGGCATCTTCGAGCAGGCCGTGAAGTCCTATGCCCACCTCCACGCGCCCGTCGCCGATCTCAAGGGGCCGGGCACGAGCGTGCTCGGCGACCACTTCAGCCCGGTCACCGCCCTGATCGCGCCGTTCTACCGGGTGTTCCCCACGCCCGTCACCCTCCTCGTCGCACAGGCCCTGCTCTTCGCGCTGTCCGTCGTCCCCGTCACCCGGATCGCGGGCCGGGCGCTCGGCCGCGGCCGGGGGCTGGCCATCGGCGTGGCCTATGGGCTGTCGTGGGGCGTGCAGCGGGCGGTGGACTTCGACTTCCACGAAGTGGCGTTCGCGATGCCGCTGCTGGCGTTCTCGCTGGAGGCCGTGCTGCGGCGGAGGTGGGCCGCGGCCCTGTGGTGGGCGGTGCCGCTGGTGCTGGTCAAGGAGGACCTGGGGGCCACGGCCGCGATGATCGGGCTGCTGGTCCGGCTGCGGACCCGGCACGAGCGGCGCGAGGAGCGGGCGGGTCGAGCCGATTCGCCAGGTGAGGCCCGCCGGGCGGCGGGGAAGGGGCGGGCGGGACCGTCCGGGTCCGCGGGGACGTACGCGCTGGCGCTGGTGGCCTTCGGTATCGCGGCGTCGGCCTGGGAGGTCCGGTGGCTGATCCCGATGTTCCACGGACCCGGCTACGACCCGTTCGCGCACATCAACGGGGAGGGGGCGGTGAGCGGGCACATCCCGGTGGTCACGGCGGCCCACACCCTGCTGTGGCTGCTGGTGCCGGCCGGCGGCCTGCTGGCGCTGCGCTCCCCGCTGCTGCTGGTGGCGCTGCCCACCCTCGGCTGGCGGTTCTCCTCGCACTACCCGGAGAACTGGGGCACCGGGTGGCACTACAGCGCGGTGCTGATGCCGGTGGTCTTCCTGGCCCTGGTGGACGCGATCACCGCGCTCGAACGGCCGGGCCCGCGGGGCGTGTTCGGCGCCCGCCGTGCCGGGGACCGGCTGCGCGGCTGGGCGGCGGCGATGCCGGCGGCGTCAGCCGGCGCGGCGCTCGCGCTGACCGTGCAGCTGCCGCTGGCCGGGCTGGCGCACGCCGGCGCCTACCGGGTCGACGCCCGCACCCGGACCGTGGAGCGGCTGCTCGACCGCATCCCGGACGGTGCGACGGTCGAGTCCGACGTCGGCCCGCTGAGCCGCCTCGTCCACCGCACGACGGTGTACTGGATCGGCTCCGGCGAGGACGTCGTCCCGCAGTACATCGCGCTGGGCGACACCGCGGGCTGGCAGGACGACCCGGTGCGCCACGCGCAGGCCCTGCACCCCGGCCACCGCTACACGGTGGTCGCCGACCAGGACGACTGCCTGGTGCTGCGCCGCGTGTGACCCGCGGCACGCACTCCGGACCCCGTGCGGCCCGCATCCCGCCGGCTCCCGCCACGAGGCCCGGCCGACGCCGCGCCACAGCACCCGGCCCGCGCCCGGCGGACGTACCGGCTGCCGTGCGGCCACCGTCCGCGGCGTCCGCGCGGCCGGTTCCTGCCCACGCCGTGACGGCCGGGTCGTCCCACGGGTCCCGCGGGCACGGTGTCGTCCCGTATCTTTTCCGGCAGACCCCGACCCGATGCCACGGGAGGACGACGATGGACAGGGCCGAGGCCGTCATACCGGCGCAGGGCACCAGAACCGCGGAGCGGAGCGCGTCCGCCCGCGTGTCGGAGCCCGGCAGCGCAGGCGCCGAGCGGTCGCCGGCGGGCCGCGGACCACGGGTCCGCCCGCCGGGCGCCCGGCTCGACCCGTACCTGCTGGCGGCCGTGTTCTTCGTGGCGTACCTGCTGCTGTCGGTGACCCGCTACCGGCAGATGCTGACCATGTCCTGGGACCTGGGCATCTTCGAGGAGGCCATCAAGTCCTACGCGCACCTGCACGCGCCCGTCGCCGACCTCAAGGGCCCCGGCTTCAACATCCTCGGTGACCACTTCAGCCCGATCACCGCACTGATCGCGCCGTTCTACCGGGTGTTCCCCACACCCGTCACCCTGCTCGTCGCCCAGGCCGTGCTCTTCGCGCTGTCCGTCGTCCCGGTCACGCGGGGCGCGGCCCATGTGCTGGGCCGCGGGCGGGGGCTGGCGATCGGCACCGCGTACGCGCTGTCGTGGGGCGTGCAGAAGGCGGTGCAGTTCGACTTCCACGAGATCGCGTTCGCGATGCCGCTGCTGGCCTTCTCGCTGGAGGCGGTGCTGCGCAAGAAGTGGGCCGCGGCCCTGTGGTGGGCGGTGCCGCTGGTGCTGGTCAAGGAGGACATGGGCGTCACGGCCGCCGCGATCGGCGCGATCGTGTGGTGGCGCACCCGCCAGGAGTCCGCGCCGCAGCAGGCCGCACCCGGCGCCGACAGCGCCGACCGCGGCGACGCGGACGGCACAGCCGACCGCACGGCGGATGCGGACGGCACCACCGGCCTCGTCAGGAGCGCCGCGGACGGCGAGGGCCACGGCACCGCCGCGGAGCGCACCGGCGAGGCGGACGGCGACGGCGAGGCGGACGACGGCAGCCCGCCGGACGGCGAGGGCGACGCCCGCGACGAGCCGATGTCCGACGGCGAGCGGTACGGACCGTGGGCGATCGGGCTGGCCGCCTTCGGGGTCGCGGCCTCCGCCCTGGCGTTCGGCGTGATCATCCCCGCGTTCAACAAGGCGGGCGGCTACGACTACTGGAACAAGCTCAACGGGCACGGCGCCCCGATGCCCGGCCACATCCCGTTCGGCACGGCGCTGCACACCCTGCTGTGGATACTCCTGCCGACCAGCGGACTGCTCGCGCTGCGCTCGCCGCTGTTCGTGGCCGCGCTGCCGACCCTCGGCTGGCGGTTCATCTCGCACGACGACCACTACTGGGGCATCGACTGGCACTACAGCGCCGTGCTGATGCCGGTGGTCTTCCTGGCGCTGGTCGACGCCGCCGACCGGTCGCGCCGCAGCCGGATGCCGTGGCTGCGCTCGTACGCGTCGGGAGCGCCCGCCGCCGTGGCCGGTGCGGCCCTCGCGCTGACCCTCACCCTGCCGCTGGCCTCGCTGTCGCACGGCGCGACGTACAAGGTCGACGCCCGCACCAAGGCCGTCGAGCAGCTGCTCGGCCAGATCCCCGACGGGGCGACCGTCGAGGCCAACGTCGGCCCGATCAGCCGGCTGGTGCACCGCACCACGGTGTACTGGATCGGTGACACCCCCGGCGTCGTCCCGCAGTACATCGCCATCGACGACACGAACGGCTGGGTGTCCGATCCGGCCGTCTACGCCACCCAGTTGCACCCCGGGACGAAGTACTCCGTGGTCGGCAACGCCGAGGGCTACGTCGTCCTGCGCCGCGACTAGGAGAGCGGCGGCGGCGCGGCGGGGCCCGCGTCCGCCGCGCCGAGCGGGTAGTCGACGTACGCGAAGTGCCGGCTGTCGGGCGCCCAGCTGTTCACGTTGAGGCTGCCCTGGCCGCCGGGGAAGGCCACCAGGTCGCGCGGGGCGCCGCCGTCGGGGTCCATCAGGCGAAGGATCACGTCGCGGTCGGCGGGGTGGCCCTCGGTGCCCGGCGGGAAGCTGAGGTAGAGCAGGTGGCGGCCGTCGGGTGACAGGTGCGGGAACCAGTTGACGCGGTCGTCGCCGGTCAGGCGCGTCAGGCCGGTGCCGTCGGGGCGCATCCGGAAGAGCTGCGCGTGGCCCTCGATCGCCGACTCCAGTTCGGAGTTGAAGTAGATCCAGGCGCCGTCCGGGCTGAACTCGGGCCCGTCGGAGGGGGCCGAGGTGTCGGTGAGGCGGACGTCGGGGCCGCCGGCGGCCGGCAACGTGTAGATGTTGCGGTAGCCCCAGTCGTCGCCGCCGAACGGCTCGACGCCCACGTAGGCCAGCGTGCGCCCGTCGGGCGAGACGCCGTGCAGGAAGTGGCGGAAGGGGTGGGCCTTGCCGTCGCCGGGCGCGGGCGGGTTGGTGACCCGGCGCGGCTCGCCGCCCCCGAACGGCACGGCGTGGATGTGGCCGTCGCCCGCGGACAGGTAGAGGGTGCGGCCGTCGGGCGAGAGCACGTGGTCGTTGTTGGCGTCGGTGATGCCGCCGGTGGCGATGACCTCGGGGCCGGGGCCGCGCCCGGGTGCGGCGTCCGCCGCGATCCGCAGCAGCAGCCCGTCCTGGTTGAAGACCAGCCAGCGGCCGTCCGGCGTCCAGTTGGGCGCTTCCAGGGCACTGCCGGTGGTCTCGTGCACCAGCCGGGCGGGGCCGCCGTCGACGTCGCCGACGAGGAGCCGCGCGCGCTGGCCCGGAGCGAGCGGACGGACGTTGGTTCCCGCTGCGGTGATCGTCACCTGCGCACCCTAACGCGGTCCGGATCCCGCGCGCCCCGCCATGGGGACGGGGCGCGCGGGACCGGCCGCGGGGCCGCTCAGCAGGACAGGTTGCCGCCCGCCGGGACGCCGAGGATCGACGTGATGGACTGGTAGTCGTTGACCCGGTCCTGGACCTCGGCGGGGTTGCCGCCGTTGCACTCGATGCTGCCGTTGATGCTGCGGATCGTCTCCCCGAAGCCGGCGCCGTTGACCATCGCGTTGTGCGGGGTCATGGTGCCGGGGCCGGTCTGGGTGTTCCAGTACCAGAGCCCGGTCTTCCAGGAGACCGCCGCGTCGGTCTGGACGAGGTTGGGGTTGTCCAGCAGGTCGATGCCCAGGGCGTCGCCGGCCGCCTTGTAGTTGAAGTTCCAGCTCAGCTGGATCGGGCCGCGGCCGTAGTAGGCGGCCTGGCCCGCCGGGCAGCCGTAGGACTGGCTCCAGTCGCAGTACGTCGGGTAGTTGGCGGTGTTCTGCTCGACGACGTACACCAGGCCGCCGGTCTCGTGGTCGACGTTGGCGAGGAAGGCCGCGGCCTCCTGCTTCCTGACCGTGTCGCTGCCGGTCGTGGCGAAGCCCGGGTAGGCGCTGAGCGCGGCGGTCAGCCCGCTGTAGGTGTAGAAGGAGTTCCGGTTCGGGAAGATCTGGTCGAACTGCGCCTCGGTAACCACGAATCCGCCGCTGGGCGGCGGGGTGGTGCCGCCGGTGCCGCCGCCGGTGCAGGTGTACGGGCTCCAGTACCAGGTGCTGATCGTCGGGTCGTAGCCCGGGTTGTCGTGCGTGGCGACGTAGAACAGGCCGTTGGTGTACTGCACGATGTCGCCGGCGACGTAGGAGCGTCCCGCGGCCCAGGCCGGGTAGTTGCAGCCGCCCGACCCGCCGGTGGTGCCGCCGGTGCCGCCGGAGGAGCCGTCGCAACCGCCCTGGTCGGCCCAGACGTCGGCGGCGCCGGGCGTCTCGCCCTGCGTCCACCACTTCGCGGACCAGTTGTGGCCGTTGTACGAGGCGGCCATGCCGCCGGTGTACACCGAGGAGGAGTTCCACGGCGCGGCGCAGGTGGCGGCGGAGGCGGTGGAGGCCATCGGCACGAGGACCGCGAGGCCCACGACCGCGACGAGCGCGGCCAGTAGCGCGACGATCCGCTGTCTGGACATGTGACCACTCCTTGCGGGGGGTTGAGTGGGGGGTGCGTGGGGGCGGTGCCCACTCCAGCGCATTGGTATGGACCTGTCAATAGTCCAGACCAATGCGGGCTCCGGTCCCTGAGAGCGCGTTCACCTCGCCCGCGCGGCACAACCTTTGGCGGGCACGGCCGGTCTGAGTTCACGCTCACCTCGCCCGTTGTTCACCTGGCATACGTCCCGAGAGGCCGACCAGAACCGATGCGCATCCGCCGAGCCACCGCCGCCGCGGCCACCGCCGCCGCCCTCGCCCCCGCCCTGCTGCTGGCCGCGGGTCCGGCCCGCGCGGACACCGCGCCAGACCCGTCGGACCCGACCACCCTGCCGTCCTGCGCGGACGTGTCCACGGCCTACGGCGACTACGAGCAGAACAGCCTGCGGGCCGACGTGCAGGGCGTGCCCAAGGTCGTGGTGGCCGGCGACGGCTGGCACGAGGCGACCGGGACCCTGCACAACATCGGCGGCACCACCCTGCCCGTCGTCGTCGCCTTCGGCAGCGCGTGGCGGGAGACCGACGGCGACGGCGACCCGGCACTCGGCCCGTACGCCACCGTCCAGGTGCAGGACGCCGGCGGCGCGTGGACCACGCTGAGCGGTGGCAGCTCCGGCCGCGCCGACGTCCTGCACGACCTGGCACCCGGCGCCACCCGCACCTACCACCTGCGGTTCGAGATCAGCGCGGACGTGCCGAAGCTCGCGCGCGACGGCGAGTTGTCCTTCGAGGGGCTCTTCGCCGACCGCTACACCTACCGCGACACCGGGAAGACGGTGGACTGCGCGGGCGACTCCAGCGGCATGGAGGGCTACGTCATCGAGCAGGCCGGGAGCACCACCTCGCCGACCGCCACGCCGACCGCGTCACCGACGCACAGCCCGACGGCCGCCCCGACCGTCAGCACGACCGGCAGCACGCCGTCGGGGGCCGCCGCACCGTCCGGCACCGCCACCACCTCGGCGCCCGGCCCGCAGCTCGCGGCGACCGGTGCGGACAGCGCGATGCCCGTGCTGGCCGGCCTGGGCGCCGCCGCGGTCGCCGCGGGAGCGGGAGCCGTGGCGCTGGGCCGCGGGCGCCGCGCCCACCGCTGAACCGGGCGGCCGCGACGGCGCACGGTGCCGTCCCCACGCGGCACGAGCCGGGTCCGGCATCCCGGACCCGGCTCGTGCCGCGTGCGTGATCGAGCGCGGCCGTACGTGATCGAGCGCGGCCGCGTGCGACCGTGCGAGGCGTCAGCTGCCGAGCACCGTGGTGAGGAACTCCGCGGTCCACTCCAGCAGTTCGCGACCCACCACCGGCTTGCCCCCGATCCGCGCGGTGGCCGGGCGCGGCACCAGCACCTGGCGGGTCGCGTGCTTGATCACCGAGCGCGGATAGACCCGCTGCAGCCGCAGCTCCTGCGACTCGCGCAACTCCACCGGCCCGAACCGCACGTTGGCGCCCTGCAGGGTGACGTCGCCGACACCGACCCGGCGGGCCAGGATGCGCAGCCCCGCCACGAGCAGCAGGTTCTCCACCGGCTCGGGCAACTTGCCGTAGCGGTCGGTGAGTTCCTCCCGGACCGCGGCGATGTCCTCCTCCGAGGAGGCCGCGGCGATCGAGCGGTACGCCTGCAGCCGCAGCCGCTCGCCCGGCGCGTAGTCGTGGGGGACGTGCGCGTCGACCGGCAGCTCGATCTTCACCTCCAGCAGCGTCTCCTCCGGTTCGCCGCCGGACTCCAGCGCGGAGCGGTAGTCGGCGACGGCCTCGCCGACCATCCGCACGTACAGGTCGAAGCCGACGCCCGCGATGTGCCCGGACTGCTCGCCGCCGAGCAGGTTGCCGGCGCCGCGGATCTCCAGGTCCTTCATCGCCACGTACATGCCCGCGCCCATCTCGGTGTGCTGGGCGATGGTGGCCAGCCGCTCATGCGCGGTCTCGGTCAGCGGTTTCTCCGGCGGGTACAGGAAGTAGGCGTAGCCGCGCTCCCTCGACCGGCCGACGCGACCGCGCAGCTGGTGCAGCTGCGACAGGCCGAAGTTGTCGCCGCGCTCGACGATCAGGGTGTTGGCGTTGGAGATGTCGATGCCGGACTCCACGATCGTGGTGGACACCAGCACGTCGAACTTCTTCTCCCAGAAGTCGACGACGACCTGTTCGAGCTGGGACTCGCCCATCTGCCCGTGGGCGGTGGCGATCCGCGCCTCGGGCACGATGTCGCGCAGCCGCGCCGCCGCCCGGTCGATCGACTCGACCCGGTTGTGGATGTAGAAGACCTGCCCCTCGCGCAGCAGTTCGCGGCGGATCGCCGCGCCGATCTGCTTCTCCTCGTAGGGTCCGACGAACGTCAGCACCGGGTGCCGCTCCTCGGGCGGCGTGGTGATCGTCGACATCTCGCGGATGCCGGTGACCGCCATCTCCAGGGTGCGCGGGATGGGCGTCGCGGACATGGTGAGCACGTCGACGTTCGCCCGCAGCTTCTTCAGCTGCTCCTTGTGCTCCACGCCGAAGCGCTGCTCCTCGTCGACGATGACCAGGCCCAGGTCCTTGAACTTCGTCTCGGACGAGAACAGCCGGTGGGTGCCGATGACGACGTCGACCGAGCCGTCGCGCAGGCCCTCCAGGACCGCCCTGGCCTCGGTGTCGCTCTGGAACCGGGACAGCGCCCGCACGTTGACCGGGAACTGCGCGTAGCGCTCGGAGAACGTGCCGAAGTGCTGCTGCACCAGCAGCGTGGTCGGCACCAGCACCGCCACCTGCTTGCCGTCCTGGACGGCCTTGAACGCGGCACGCACCGCGATCTCGGTCTTGCCGTAGCCGACGTCGCCGCAGATCAGCCGGTCCATGGGGACGGACTTCTCCATGTCCTCCTTGACCTCGGCGATGGTGGTGAGCTGGTCGGGCGTCTCCGCGTACGGGAAGGCGTCCTCCAGTTCACGCTGCCACGGGGTGTCGGGGCCGAAGGTGTGGCCGGGCGCCGCCATCCGCGCGGAGTACAGGCGGATCAGGTCGCCGGCGATCTCCTTGACGGCCTTCTTCGCGCGCGCCTTCGTCTTCGTCCAGTCCGCGCCGCCCAGCCGGTGCAGCGACGGCGCCTCCCCGCCCACGTACTTGGTGACCTGCTCCAGCTGGTCCGTGGGCACGAACAGCCGGTCGCCGGGCTGGCCGCGCTTGGCCGGCGCGTACTCCACCACCAGGTACTCGCGGGTGGCGCCCTGCACGGTGCGCTGGACCATCTCCACGTAGCGGCCCACGCCGTGCTGCTCGTGGACGATGTAGTCGCCGCCGGCCAGGGTGAGCGGGTCGATGGTCTTGCGGCGCCGCGACGGCATGCGGCCCATGTCCTTGGTGGACGACTTCTGGCCCGACAGGTCGGTCTCGGTGAGCACCGCCAGGCGCTGCGCCGGGTCGACGAAGCCGTGCTCGATCGAACCGGTCGCGACGTGCACCACCGACGGCGCAAGGTCCGCCAGGTCCACGTCGAGGCGGGCCGCGATGCCCTCGCCGCCGAGCACCTCGACCAGGCGCGCGGCCGGGCCCTGGCCCTCGGTGACGAACACCGTGCGCCAGCCGTCGGCCAGCCAGCCCTTGGTGTCGGCGAGCGCGCGGGCGGTGTCGCCGCGGTACAGCTCGGGGGCGCGCATGCCCAGGCGCAGCGTGTCGCCGTCGTCCGTCGCGCCCTCCTCGTCGGCCGCGAACGGGCTCACCGACCACCACAGGGTGCCCAGCTCCCGGGCGTGCTCGCGGACGTCGGCGATCGACCACAGGGAGGCCGCGCCCAGGTCGATCGGCGCCTCGCCGCCCCCCGCCGACGCGGCCCAGGACGCCTCCAGGAACTCCCGCGACGTCGCCACCAGGTCCGCGGCCCGGGTGCGGACCCGCTCCGGGTCGCACACCACGGCCATCGCGCCGGCCGGCAGCACGTCCAGCAGCAGCTCCATGTCGTCGACGAGGACCGGCGCGAGGGACTCCATGCCCTCGACCGCGATGCCCTCGGCGATCTTGTCGAGCAGCTCGTGCAGCTCGGGGTGGCGCTCGGCGAGCTCCGCCGCGCGCCGCCGCACGTCGCCGGTCAGCAGCAGCTCGCGGCACGGCGGCGCCCACAGGCCGTGCTCGGCGACCTCCAGGGACCGCTGGTCGGCGACCTTGAAGTAGCGGATCTCCTCGACGTCGTCGCCCCAGAACTCCACCCGCAGCGGGTGCTCCTCGGTCGGCGGGAAGACGTCGAGGATGCCGCCGCGGACCGCGAACTCGCCGCGCTTCTCGACCAGTTCGACGCGGGAGTAGGCCGCGGCGGCCAGCCCGTCGACGATCGCGCCGAGATCGGCGGTCTGCCCGCTGCGCAGCGCCACGGGTTCGAGGTCGCCGAGTCCCTTGACCTGCGGCTGCAGCACCGAGCGGATCGGCGCGACGACGACCTGCACCGGGCCGGCCGCGGGGTCGTCGGTGCTCGGGTGGGCGAGCCGGCGCAGCACCGCGAGGCGGCGGCCGACGGTGTCGCTGCGCGGGGACAGCCGCTCGTGCGGCAGCGTCTCCCACGCGGGGTACTCCACGACGCCGTCCGGCGGCAGCAGGGTGCGCAGGGCCGCGGCCAGGTCCTCGGCCTCGCGTCCGGTCGCGGTGACCGCGAGGACGGTCCGGCCCGCGCGGGCCGCGAGCGCGGCGACGGCCAGCGGGCGGGCGGCGGGCGGGCCCACCAGGTCGACCTGCGGACGGCTGCCGGAGGTGGCGGCGGCCACGGCTTCCGCGAGGGCGGCGTCCTCGGTGACGACGCCGACCAGAGCGTTCAGACTCATTTCCGTCCCAGGGGGGTGTGGGGGCAACGCGAACCGCCCGACACGTGTCACGGGCCGGGGGTGCGTCCAGCGTACGACGCCGCGGCGCCCGGCGGGCGCGTCCCGTCCCGCCGGGCCGCGGGACCGGCCCCGAAGGGCCGCGGCGGACGCGCCGGCGGCCCCGGGGCGCGAGGTGCGCTCCGGGGCCGCCGGGGAGGGGTACGGACGGTACGGGCGTGGCCCTTACCGCGGACGAGCCGCCGGTCAGTCCGTCAGTCCGTCGCGATGGCGTTCAGCACGTTCATCCGGCCCGCCCGGAAGGCGGGGAGGAGCGCGGCCAGCAGGCCGACGACCGCGGACCCGATGAAGACCACGATGATCGTGCCCCACGGGATCTGCAGGATGCCCAGACCCTGCGAGGCCAGCACCCGCTGCCCGGTCGCGCCCCAGCCGAGGCCCAGGCCCACGCCCACCAGCGCGCCGAACAGGGCGATGACCACGGACTCCAGCCGGATCATCCGCCGCATCTGGCGGCGCGAGGTGCCGATCGCCCGCATCAGGCCGATCTCCCGGGTGCGCTCGACCACCGACAGGGCCAGCGTGTTCACCACGCCCAGCACCGCCACGATGATCGCCAGCAGCAGCAGCACGTAGATCATGTAGAGCAGCTGGTTGACCTGCTTGTGAATGAGGTTCTTGTAGTCGGCCTGGTCGCGGACGTCGATCTCCGGGTAGTTCTTCACCGCCGCCTTGAGCGAGGCGTAGGCGGCGTCCTGCTTGCCGCTCACGGCCTTGCCGAAGAGCATGAAGTCGGCCGGCATCTTGTCCGCGGGCAGGTAGCTGCGGGCGGTGGCGATGTTGGTGAACATCGAGCCGTGCTCGATCGTCGTGTCGTCGCTGGTGATCGCGGCGACCTTCAGGCTGGCGGGGCGGCCGCCGGTCATCACGACCTTCAGCTGATCGCCGACCTGCACGCCGTTGGTCTTGGCCCAGCCCTCCGGCACGGACATGGCGTTCGTGCCGTACGCGTCGGACAGCCTGCCCGCGGTGGTGTCCAGCCGCAGGTCGTCGGCGTAGCTCGGGTCCGCGGCGCTCAGGTCGCCGTTGATCACCTTGCCCTTGGGCGTGGTGATCGCCGCGTTGACGACGGTGTAGTCGGTGAACCGCTCGACGTCGTGGGCCTGCTTGAGCGCGGCCTTCTCGGCCGGCGTGATCGGCTGGTTGCCGTTGCCGCCGCTGGTGATGATGAAGTCCGCGCCGACCGACTTGTCGAGCTGGTCGTCGGCGGAGGCCACCATCGAGGAGCCGACCACCGACAGGCCGGCGACCAGGGCCAGGCCGATCATCAGCGCGGAGGCGGTGGCTCCGGTGCGGCGCGGGTTGCGCAGCGCGTTGCGCTCGGCGAGCCGGCCCATGGGGCCGAAGAACCGCAGCAGCACGGCGCTGACCCCGCGGACCACGACGCCGGCCAGCAGCGGGCCGACCACCACGAAGCCGATCAGCGAGCAGAGCACGCCCAGGCCCAGCAGGCTGCCGCCCGCCGACGCCTTGCTGGCCTGGCCCGCGGCGATCAGGGCGAACGCGCCGATCGCGCAGATCAGGACGCCGAGCGCGGCCCGGACCCGGCCCGCTCTGCCGTCGGCCGGCGTGCCGGCGTCGCGCAGCGCGGCCATCGGGGAGATCTTCCCGGCCCGGCGGGCGGGGATGTACGCGGCGAGGACGGTGACGACCACGCCGAGCACCAGGCCGATGATCGGGGTGGCGGGCTTGATCGTCAGCTCGGAGGTGTCGAGCTTCATGCCGGCCTTGCCCATGAGGTTCATCAGGCCGATGGCGATGCCGATGCCGCCGCCGATGCCCAGCAGCGAGCCGGTGACGCCGAGCAGCACCGCCTCGATCAGCACCGACCGGTTGACCTGCCCGCGGCTGGAGCCGAGGGCGCGCATCAGCCCGATCTCGCGGGTCCGCTGGGCGACCAGCATCGAGAAGGTGTTGACGATCAGGAAGATGCCGACCAGGACGGAGATGCCGGCGAAGCCGAGCATCGCGTACTTCATGAAGTTCAGGAAGCCACCGACGTCGTCCTTGTCCTTCTTCTTCGTCTCGGCCGCGGTGTCGATCGTGTAGCCGCTGCCGACGGCCGCCTTGACGTTGGCCTTCAGCTGGTCGTCGGTGACGCCCTTGGCCGCGGTGAGGCCGAAGCCCGTGTAGGCGTCGGTCCGGCCGAGCAGCTTGGACTGGGCGGTGGCGGTGTCGACGTAGACGACGGCCGCGCCCGGGTTGGTGGTCTTGAAGGTGACGATGCCGGAGATGGTGAGGCGGAAGTCGCCGGGCGCCGCGATGACGCGCAGCGTGTCGCCGATCCTCAGGTGGTGCTTGCTCGCCGTGTCGGCGTCCAGCACCGCGTCGGTGGCGGCCTGCGGCAGGTGGCCGGAGGACAGCTCGACGGCGCGGCTCTCGGTCGGGTCCCAGTTGCTGACGATCGTCGGCGCGCCGGAGGACGGGCTGATCTTGTCGTTCTTCGCGTCGGCGACCGTGACGTCGGTGCTCGTCACGTCCGGGTCGGACTTCGCGACGCCGCTGACGTGCGCCAGCCGGTCCTGCAGCGAGGCGGGCACGGTGTCGGGCATGCCGGTCTTCTGCTCGTGGTCGACCTTCTTCGCCGAGACGGTGACGTCGGAGGCGGTGGAGCCGAAGAGCTTGTCGAAAGTGGCCGTCATGGTGTCGGTGAGCACCAGGGTGCCGCACACGAAGGCGACCGAGAGCAGCACCGCGATCGCGGAGAGCGCCATTCTGCCCTTGTGCGCGAAGAAGCTGCGCACCGAGGTCTTGAGGACGGTCACGACGTCCTCCCGCGACCGTCGAACGACTTCATGCGCTCCAGCACGGAGTCGGCGGTGGGGTTGGCCATCTCGTCCACGATCTGGCCGTCGGCCAGGTACAGGACGCGGTCGGCGTAGGAGGCGGCGACCGGGTCGTGGGTGACCATCACGATGGTCTGGCCCAGCTCGTCGACCGAGCGCCGCAGGAAGCCGAGGACCTCCGCGCCCGCCCGGGAGTCCAGGTTGCCGGTCGGCTCGTCACCGAAGATGATCTCCGGCCGGGCGGCCAGCGCGCGGGCCACGGCCACCCGCTGCTGCTGCCCGCCGGACAGCTGGTTGGGGCGGTGCTTGAGCCGGCCGCCGAGGCCGACGGTCTCCACCACGCGGTCCATCCAGTCGCGGTCGACCCTGCGGCCGGCGATGTCCATCGGCAGCGTGATGTTCTCCGCCGCGTTCAGCGTCGGCAGCAGGTTGAACGACTGGAAGATGAAGCCGATCTTGTCCCGCCGCAGCTGGGTCAGCTTCTTGTCCTTCAGCCCGGTGATCTCGGTGTCGCCGATCCAGATGCGGCCCTCGGAGACGGTGTCGAGGCCCGCCAGGCAGTGCATCAGCGTGGACTTGCCGGAGCCCGAGGGGCCCATGATCGCGGTGAAGCGGCCGCGGGCGATGTCGACGTCGACGGCGTCGAGCGCGACGACGCGGGTCTCGCCGGTGCCGTACGCCTTGGTCACCGCGCGGCCTGCAGCGGCGACGGCCGAACGTTCTCCGCTGCCCCCAGCCGTGGGAATCGTCGTGGCCGTTGTCACTGGTCTCTCCTGAGGTACGGGGACGGGAAGGGTGAGGGTGGAGCGTGGTGCGAGCCGTACGTTCCGGCGTACGCACCAGACTGCTGGAGAAGGACGCCCGCCACGATGGGGCGGGTCTCCGTTCCCGGGGTGGGGCTAGCCCCACCCCGTCGCCGGAGCGGGGCTTCCCAGCCCGCTCTCTGACAGTAGGGACCGCATAAGCCCGGATCGTCATCCGGCAGCAGGAACCGTGGGCCGACCCAAGTAGGTGCCTCCCCCTAGGGGGACTGCTCCTCAGGTCCCATACGGCCTCAGGGTCGTCTCCACCCGGCGGGGCCGCCGGACACCGCTCCGTGAAAAGGTGTCGTGTACACGAATGCGGGCAGGGCGGGGCAGGGGAGCGGTGATGACCGGTCGGACGCAGGGCGCGACGGGCACGTCGGACGCGCGGGCGGTGCGCGGCGACGGCCGCCCGGCCCGCAGGGGCCCGGTCGTCGCGGCCCTGATGCTCGCGATGGCGCTGGCCGCGATGGACTCCACCATCATCTCCACCGCGGTGCCGCAGATCGTCGGCGACCTCGGCGGCTTCTCCCTCTTCTCGTGGCTGTTCTCCGGCTACCTGCTCGCGGTGACGGTGACGCTGCCGGTGTACGGCAAGCTCGCCGACACCTTCGGGCGCAAGCCGGTGCTGCTGGTCGGCATCGCCGCGTTCCTCGTCGGGTCGCTGCTGTGCGCGGGCGCCTGGAACATGGCCAGCCTGATCGCCTTCCGGGTGGTCCAGGGTCTGGGCGGCGGCGCGATCCAGGGCACGGTGCAGACCGTCGCGGCGGACCTGTACCCGCTCAAGGAGCGCGGGCGGATCCAGGCGGCGCTGTCCTCGGTGTGGGCGACGGCCGCGGTCACCGGGCCGCTGCTCGGCGGCTTCCTCGCCGGGTACGCGGACTGGCGCTGGATCTTCCTGGTGAACGTGCCGATCGGGGCGGCGGCCCTGCTGCTGATCGTGCGGCACCTGGCCGAGCGACGGGAGCGGCCGGCCGTCCGGCCCACCATCGACTGGGCGGGCGCGGCCGGGCTGTTCGTGTCCGGCGGGCTGCTGCTGTTCGCCCTGGTGCAGGGCGGGGTCGCGTGGCCGTGGCTGTCGTGGCCGACGCTGGCCCTGCTGGTGGCGAGCGGGGCCGCGGGCTGCGCGACCGCGCTGGTCGAACGGCGGGCCGCCGAGCCGGTGATCCCGGGGTGGGTGTGGCGGCGCCGCCCGATCGTCGCGGTCAACCTGGCCCTGGGCGCGCTCGGTGTGCTGATGGTCGCGCCGACCGTGTTCCTGCCGACGTACGCGCAGACCGTGCTGGGGCTCGGCCCGATCGCCGCCGGGTTCGTGCTGTCCACGATGACGCTGAGCTGGCCGGTGTCCGCGGCGCTGTCGCCGCGCCTCTACCTGCGGGTCGGCTTCCGCAACTCCGCGCTGATCGGCATGAGTTGCGCGACGCTGGTGCTGGCCGCGTTCCCGCTGCTGCCGTTCGCCGGGCCCGCGTGGCAGCCGGCGGCGCTCATGCTGCTGCTCGGCATGGCGCTCGGCGTCTTCCAGCTCCCGCTGATCGTGGGCGTGCAGTCGTCCGTCGGCTACGCCCAGCGCGGCACCGCCACCTCGTCCATCCTCTTCTGCCGGCAGTTCGGGCAGAGCGTGGGCGCCGCGCTGTTCGGGGCGGTGGCCAACGCGACACTGGCCCACCACGGCGACGGCGTCTCCTTCAGCGGCCTCCACGGCGCCGCAGGCGCCGCCCCCGCCATGCCCGAACCCCTCCGCCACGCCGTCTCCGCGGCCGTCACCCACGTCTTCGAGGGCGCCGCCCTCGCCGCGGCCGCCGCCGTGGCCGTCCTCGCCCTCGTCGCCCCCCGCGTCTTCCCCCTCACCACCGACCCCGGCTGACCGCGCCGGGCCGCGGGGCGCGGCCCGGACGAGGGCCGGGACCGGGGCGCGCGGCCGGACGCGGGCCGGAGGCCGCCCGGCCGCGGGGAGCGCCGGGCGCGGGCCGGGACCCGGCCGAGTGCCGATCGCGGTCCGCGGGGGATCGGGCCGGCCGAAGGCCGTACCGCGCCGGGGTCGCGGACCGCGGGCGGGCGCGCACCGACGCGGGCACCGGGACCCGGGCGCGCGAGGACCCGGACGAGTGCCGATCCCGGTCCGCGGTGTGGGCCACCCGACCGCTTGCCGCGCACGGGGTGCGCCGCCGGCCCTGGACGAGCGGCCGCACCACGCCCCACCCGCACGGAGTGCACCGCCGAACCCGCACTGAGTGCGGCGCCGAACCCAGGCGCGCGGCCGCACCACGCCCCACCCGCACGGAGTGCACCGCCGAACCCGGGCGCGCGGCGCCGTACCCGCACGAGTGCACCGCCGGACCGCGGAGGCGGCCGCGGCCGGGAACGCGGCGCGGGGCCGCTCCTCAGGAGAGGGTGAGGCGAGGGGGCTGGAGGCCGGTGGTGAGGGTGGTCAGGGCGTGGTCGACGTCCTGACCGACGTACCAGTCGCCGGTGTGGTCGACGGCGTAGACGCGGCCCTCCTCGTCGACCGCGAGGACCGCGCCGGACGCGGGCTCCTCGCCGAGGGGGCTGATCCCCGTCTCCAGGGCGCGCCCCAGGTCGCCGAGCGTGCGGGCCATGTGCAGCCCGCGCATCGGGTCGACGAGGACGGCCGCGGGCGCCACCTGCCGCGCGGGTCCGGCCGCGGCGGGCACGGTCAGACCGCCGAACTCCGCCCAGGCCTCGACCGCCGCGGGGAACACGGCGTGCCGGTGACCACCGGGCGAGACGTGCGCGCGCAGCGCGTCCGCCCACCGCTCGGCCTGCATGATGTCCCAGCGTCCCGGCCGCCAGCCCGCGGCGCGCAGCGCCGCGTCCACGCCGGCCGGGAAGCGGGTCGCGGCGCCGGCCGCGCCGCCGGGGTTCACGCGCCCTCCGCGGCCGGGTCCACCGCCCGCACGCCGAAGTGCGCGAGCAGCGGCGTGCAGGAGCGGCACGGCGGCACGTACGTGCCGTGTGAGGGGTCGCCGTCCTCGCGTATCCGCCGCACGGTCAGCTTCGCGCCCCGCAGCGCCTTGCGCGCCTCGCTCGGGGTGAGCGGCTTGCGCGAGGCCCGCTTGCCGCGTCCCGCCTCGACGGAGGTGAGGTGGCGGGAGATCAGCACGGCCTCCGGGCAGCGTCCGGTGAACCGTTCCCTCTGCGCGGCCGGAAGGGCGTCGAGGAAGTCCCGGACGATGGGGTGCAGCACGGGGGGCTGCTCCCCCTTCGCGCCGGTGCAGGACTGCACTTCGTCGCGGATGGACAGCGCCGCGGCGACCGCGGGCAGGATGCCGTCCCGGCGGTGGCGCAGCACGGGCGGGCCGACGGGATCGTGCGCGGCACTCCAGGTCAGCCTCGGATCGGCGGTCCCCGCCGCCGCAAGGTGCGTCGTCATCTCGTGCGTTCTTCCCTCCTGCGCCCGCAAGTGCGGGCAATCCCCCGTGCGCATCAGAGTGCCAAATCAGCCGTCTTCTGGGAAAGCAAACCGCCGTGCGGCGCGCCTGTTGTGTGGTCCATGTCACCGCCCTGTGACGTTCCGTCGGCCGCGGGGACACGCCGCGTGCACGGAACGGACGCCGAACCGGACGGCCGCACACGCCCTGCCGGGCCGCCCGTCGCGGCACCACAGGGCGCGCACAGCGCACCCACAAGCTGCGGTGACGCCATGGACGGCGCGAACGGGCGACGGGAGGATCGGAGTTCGGCCCCGCACCCGCGGATCCCCCCACCGCCGAACCCGAGGGAACGTGACCCCATGCGCAAGTACCTGACGGCCGCGGCAGCGGCGCTGCCCGCGCTGCTGCTGCTCACCGCCTGCTCCTCCGGCTCCACCCACGCCGACGGCACCGACCGCACCGACGGCACCCCGAGCGCCTCCCCCACGGTGCTCTCCACGCTCGCCGGCCACGCGCCGCTCACCGCACAGCAGTTGGCGAAGGCCCTGGTGACCGATGCCGATCTGCCCGGCTGGGTGATCGAGCAGTCCTCGTCGTCCGACGGCGTGCAGACCACCGCGCCCGAGGAGTTCAACCCCGACGACCTGTCCGCGCAGGGCGACTCCGGCGGCCAGGCGGTACTCACCGCCGACCGGCCGGACTGCCAGCCGCTCGCGGACATCGCCAGCACCAAGCCGGCGATCCACCGGATGGCCTCGGTGGGCGCCGAGTTCGCGCCGAAACCGGCCACGGACTCCTCCACGGCGCCTGGTTCCTCCGGCCAGGGCGCCTCCGTCGTGCCGGCGACCGTCAACCAGATGCTGGTCGCCAGCCACGCGCCGGGCGACGCCCAGAAGGTGATCGCCGCGGTGCGGTCGGCCCTGACGAGCTGCACCGGATTCACCGCGACCGGCGGCGACGGGACGCGGACACCCTTCTCCATCGCCCGCGGCCCGGCGGTCGCGGTCGGCGACGCGTCGGTGTCCTACGTGATGACCGACACCTCCGACAAGAAGACGGGCGCCGCGCTGGTGACGGTCGTCCGCACCGGGGACACCGTCACCTCCTATCTGTCGACGCGGTCGGCGGGCGGGGCGGGCGCCGTGCCGCTGGCGGTGGTCCGCGCCCAGGACCGGAAGCTGCGGGCGGCCCTGGCCACGGGCCGCTGACCGCGGACCCGAAGCCGTACCCGTTCTGTGAGCAGGGCCACACGAGGCGGGGCGCGCCCGGTGCCGTAGAGTCGCGCGGCAGCGGGCCGTCCGCCCGCCAGGCCCGTGCCCGGACGCGCGAGGCCCCCCGGCCGCCGGGGCCGAGTCGACACTTGGGGAACGAATCGATGCGGATACGTGCACGCAGTCGCCTACTCGCCGGTAGTGGCCGCACGGCCGCCGTGGCCGCCGCCCTGCTGCCGGCACTCGCCCTGACCGCGGCCTGCGGCGGCGGGGGCGGGAAGAGCGGCGCGAGCGACACGGGCACCCCGCAGAACGTCAGGGCGTCCGGCGCGGTCTCCACGGTCAACCTGACCCAGGCGCTGCTCACGTCCAAGGACGTCTCCGACGTCCAGGTGCTGCCGGCCGGCAGCAAGGAGCAACTGCTCGGCCCCCGGCAGCTGACCGACGCGCCCGCGTGCCAGCCGGTCGCCGACCAGTGGAGCAGCCAGCCCGCCCACCCCCGGCAGGTCTACGCGGGCGCGATGGTCACCGACACCGCCGCCCAGGACAAGAAGGCCAAGACCATCAGCCTGAGCGTCGTCGCGTCGTACAAGGCCGGCGAGGCGAAGGCCGTGCTCGACGACCTGACCGCCGCGCTGAAGACCTGCACCAGCTACAACACCACCCGCAACGGCACCGCGACGACGTTCACCGTGCACGCCGTGGCGCCCGGCGGCGGCTACGGCGACCAGCAGGTCGCCTACACCATCGGCGACAAGGCGAAGGGCACCGCGGGCCAGGTGCTGGTCACCGTCATCCGGGTCGGCGACACCACCGCCGCGTACGAGACGCTGCGCACCGACCACACGCCCGCCACGCTGCGCGCCGCGATCCCGCAGAAGCAGGTCGCCAAGCTCCGGGAAGCCGCCAAACCGAACTGACCGCGCGCTCGCTCCCGGGGCCGGGACCGGGGAGGTCAGGAACCTTGCCCCACCCCCTAGGCTGTCGTCAACAGCCAGACGCAGCAGGGGGCAACCGCCATGACGACAGGCCGGCAAGGGCTGGGAGCACCTCCCGGGCCCGGAGCGGCGGACCACTCCGCGCCACCCAACGCGGCCTACTCCGCACAGGTCGTGCACTTCCCCGACCCCGTCCGCGCGGCCAAGTACCCGCAGGGCGTGTGGATCGACGCCAACGGCTTCCCCGACTTCGCGCCGTACGCGCGCGCCGCCGCGGAGATCGCCGAGCCCCCCGAGGGCTTCGGCGTCGACGAACTGCGCCTGACGGACTACGTGTCGGCGAACGCCGCCCTGCAGGCGGCCGGTCACGAACTGTGGGGGAACCTGCCGAGCGTGGCCACCCCGCACGGCTGGACCTGGCACCACGTGTACGGCAGCCGCCGCCTGGAGCTGGTCCCGGTCGAGATCAAGGCGCTGCTGCGGCACCACGGCGGCCTGGCCGCGTCGACCGCCGACCACGGCAAGCGCGGCACCCGCCCGCTGCAGGAGACCCGTCCCGTGCACTTCGGGCTGCCGAAGGCCGCGGTGGCGGTGAGCGAACAGCGGATACGCGACGTCGAGGAGGAGCTGGGCTACCGGCTCCCCGGCGGCTACCGCACGTTCCTCAAGGCGGCCGGCGGCTGCGCGCCCAAGGGCGTCGCGCTGGACGCCGAGTTGGGGCTGCTGCTCGACCAGCCGTTCTTCACGGTGCGCGAGGAGGCGGCGGTCAACGACCTCGTCTACGTCAACAAGTGCCTGCGCGACCATCTGACGAAGGACTACCTGGCGGTCGGGTACGTGCAGGGCGGCGTGCTCGCCGTGAAGGTCAAGGGCGAGCGGAACGGCTCGGTCTGGTTCTGCGCCTACGACGACGTCCGCGACGACGACCGCTGGCCCGGTCCGGCCGAGCGCGTCGCCGCACTGCTGCTGCCCTGCGGCGACTCGTTCGACGAGTTCCTGCTGCGGCTCGCGGGCAACCCGCCGGAGCTGGAGACGGTGGCGAACCTGATGGTGGACGGCGGCTTCGCCGTCGCCGTCCCGGTGGAGGGGTGAGGGCGCGATGGTGACCTTCGCGGAGGCGCAGGAGCGCGCGGAGCGCTGGATCAACGGCGACGTCGCGTCGTACCAGGGCCGCGAGATCCGGGTGCGCGAGTTCGACCTGGGCTTCGTGGTGTGGTCCGAGACGCGGGAGGGCGGGCCGATCACCGACGACGGCCTGGTCCGCGTCGTCATCGCCCGCGACAGCGGGGAGGCCACGCTGTGGCCCGCGCTGCCGATCGGCGAGCTGATCCGCCGCTACGAGGAGGAGTACGGCGCCGTGCCGGAGGACAGCGCGCCGGAACCGCCGCAGCGTATCGACCTGGAGGCCACGTCCTTCCTGCTGAGCCCGCCGCAGTGGCTGCAGGACGCGGCGGACCGGATGGGGATCCCCGACCGGCGCAAGGACGCCCCGGGCGCTGCTCCCTCTCCGGGCCCGGACGCCCCCGTGGCGGTCGACACGCCGTCCGGTGGCGTCGACTACCGCCGCCACAGCGGGACTTCGGCACCCGCGGCCCCGGCCGCCGCCGAGTCCCCCGACCCGGCTGCCGCACCTGCCGGTGCGTCGTCGGGCGGCATCGACTACCGCCGCCGCACGGAGACTCCCGCGCCGGCGGCGCCCGCGGCCTCCGAGGCGCCCGACCCGGCGCCCGCGCCGGCCGGTCCGCCGTCCGGTGGCGTCGACTACCGCAGGCGGACCGACCGTTCGGGGGCGGCCGCCGCTTCCCCGGGCGACGGCGGCGGATGGGCCGGGAAGACGGTCAGCGACTCCGGTGAGGGCCAGTCCGTCGCGGTGCCGGCGACCGTGTTCGCGCCGCCGGTCAGGGAGCCGGACCAGCGGCCCGACGTGCCGCAGGGCGCGTCCGAGGCCCGCACCGAATTGATGCCCGGCGGCAGTTCGCTGCCGAGGACGAGGATCGCCCCGGCGGCCGACCAGCCCCCCGCCGCGCCGCGGCCCGGCGTCCCGCACACCATGGGCGGCTCTCCGTACCCGCCGCCGGCCGGCGGCTCCGTGCCGCTGCCGCCGCCGGGCGCCGGACCCGTCCCGCCTCCGCCGCCGGCCGGTGCCGCGGACATCGCCGACCTGGAGACCGCGAAGGCCGGCGGCATGGTGCCGCCGCCTCCCGGGGTTCCTCAGTGGGGCCGGGGCGCGGGCACTCCGCCGCCTCCGCCGCCCGGCGGGGAAGCGCAGTGGGGCCGGGGCGCGGGCACTCCGCCGCCTCCGCCGCCCGGCGGGGAAGCGCAGTGGGGCCGGGGCGCGGGCACTCCGCCGCCTCCGCCGCCGGCTCCCGGCCAGGACAACCCGGCGTACGCCGCGACCATGCTGGCCGCCCCCGGTCAGGGCGGCACTCCGCCGCCCGGAGGCGACCCGCACTACGCCGCCACCATGCTCGCCGGACCCGGCGCGGGTGGTCCGCCGCCGCCTCCCCCGCCGCCGGCTCCCGGCGTCGGCACGCCCCCGCCGCCTCCCGGCGTCGGCACGCCGCCGCCCGGACCGGCCGACCCGCACTACGCCGCGACCATGCTGGCCACGCCTGGCACGCCTCCGCCCGGACCCGGCGCGGGTGGTCCGCCGCCGCCTCCCCCGGCACCGGGCGCGGGCACTCCCCCGCCTCCGCCGCCGGTCCCCGGCGCGGGGACGCCCCCGCCGCCTCCGGGTTCAGGTGACCCGCACTACGCCGCCACCATGCTCGCGTCCCCCGGCGGGCCGCCGCCCGGGCCCGGTGCGGGCGCGCCGCCCCCGCCGCCCGCCCCGGCGTACGGCTACCCGCAGAGCGCCGCCGTGCCGACCGTCGGCCCCGGCTACATGGCCGTGCTCCGCTACCGCGGGCAGGACGGCAGCGAGCAGCAGCTGATCCGGCGTTCGGCGCCGGGCACCCCGCATCCGGAGTGGCAGATCCTGCACGAGCTGCGGTCGATGAACATCCGGCCCGAGCAGGTGCTCGAACTGCACACCGAGCTGGAGTCCTGCGACCTGCCGGGCGGCTACTGCGCGCGGATGGTCCGCGAGACGTGGCCGCAGGTGCGGATCAGCCACACCGCGCCGTACGGCCGGGACCACGCGGGCCGCCGGCAGGGCGTGCAGCATCTGCTGACGCACCAGGGCGAGCTGCACCAGGTGGCGGGCGCGCCCGCCCGCCCCCAGCCGCTGCGCGTCCCGATGCCGGACGCGCACACCGTGGTGCGGGTGCCGCCGGTCGGTCTGGACGTGATCGGCCAGGAGCTGGCCGGGGCGTTCGGCCCGCAGGCCGTGTTCCGCTTCGACCAGCGCGCGGTCTCGCGGGCCGGCGTGCCGGACATCGTCGCGCAGACGCTGATGTGGGCCGGGCTGCCGGTCGACTTCGGGCCGTTCTTCTGGGCGCAGGCCCAGCCGGGCCAGCCCGTGCCGACGCTGGCCGAACTGGCCGCGCAGCGCGGGGTGCAGGCGGCGGCCGACGCCGGCTCGTACCTCGTGATGGGCAACGACTTCGGGCGCCAGCTGTGCGTGCAGTACGGCACCGCGCACATCGTGGCGCTGCCGCTGGAGGCCGGGCCCGGCGGAACGCCCGCGCTGGCGCCGCAGTTCGTCAACTCCAGCCTGCCGGAGTTCACCCGCTGCCTCGCGCTGCTGGGCCGGATGTGGCGGCTGCGGCTGGGGCTGACGCCGGAGCAGGCCGGCCGCTGGACGGTCGACTTCCAGGCGCAGCTGGCCGCGCAGGACCCGGCGGCCATCGCGTCGCCGGACAACTGGTGGTCGGTGCTCATCGAGCAGATGTGGGACGGGCTGCTGTAACCGCCGCGCGCAACTGCCGCGCACCAGGAGCCGGTCGAGGGGCCGGGTGGAGGACATGTCCTCCACCCGGCCCCCGCGCGTTCCGGCAGGTGGCTGCCTCGCGTCGCCCGGGTAGGAGAAAGGCCGGAGTGTCGTAGCCCGTACAATTCGGGCATAAGCGAAAAATGGGGCAGAGCGCGCGGCCGCACGGCCATGACTCGGACCGGCCCGACGGCGAGGGGCACACGCCATGAGCAGTGACACGACGACCACACCGGATGAAGCGCAGGGGCGGTTCGACACGGTCCGCAGCCGCGGGTACCGGCCGGACCAGGTGGACCGCTTCCTGGACGAACTCTCCGAGGATCGGGACGCCGCGTGGGAGCGCGCGGCCCGGCTGACCGTCCTCGCCAACGAGATGGACGCGGAGTGCACGGCGCTCCGCCGGCAGGTGGACGCGCTGGCCGCGTCCTCGTACGAGTCGCTGGGCCCGGGCGCGGTGGACCTCCTGCGGATGGTGGAGGAGGAGGCGCAGGCCGTACGCGACCGGGCGGACGTGGAGGCGCAGTACGCCAGGGACGCGGCGGACACCGCGCGCCGCACCCTCCAGGACGAGGCCCGCGCGGCCGCGTCGGCGCGGCTGGCCGCGGCCGAGGACGCGGCGCAGGCCGTCCTGGACGAGGCGTGCGGCGAGGCCGCGGAGATCCTGGGCGAGGCCCGCGGCGAGGCCGACGCGGTGCGCGGCGAGGCCGCGGCGGTGGTCGAGGGCGTGCACAGCCGCTTCCGTGAGGAGACCGCCCAGGCGGACGCGGTGCGGCGGGCGCGGCGGGAGGAGCTGGAGCACGAGCTGGCCGAGCGCGAGGCCGGCGTCGACAGCAAGCTCTCCGACCTGCTCGCCGACGCGGAACGGCGCCTCCAGGAGGCGCAGCGCGAGCGCGCCGAGGCGGAGGAGGCGCTGCGCGCGCAGGAGGCCGACGCGGGGGCCCGCGCCACGGCGCTGCTCTCGCAGGCGCGGTCGCACGAGGAGCGCGTGCGGCTCGACGCGGAGCGCACCCTGCGCGAGCACGAGGAGCACCGCGACGAGATCCGGGCCCATCTGGCCCACATCCGCGCGACGCTCGCCGCCCTCACCGGCCGCGAATCCTAGACCTCGCGGCCTGGGGTTCCCTCCCCGCGGGCCACGGTTCGCCCTGCGCGCGCGAAGGCCGGCCCGCGCGGGCGCGCCGCCACCCGCCGGTGGGCCGGGGCGATCGAACAGCCCCCACGGGACGGTGACGGACCGCGGCGCCGCGCGGGGTGATCGCGCCGTTCCCCGCGCCCCTGCGGGGGCGCAACCCCGCGCGCGACGGGAGCGCGTCAAGTGATGGCGGCCTGCAAGGGGATCATCGCGGAGACGCGGAAGCCGCCCTCGGGGGTGGGGCCCGCGGCGAAGCCGCCGCCGTGGGAGGAGACACGTTCCCGCATGCCGAGGAGGCCGTGGCCGCCACTGGGGAGGCGGGTGGGGGCGGACCCGTCCGAGGGGCCGTTGGTGATGAGCACCGCCACCTCGGCCTCGCGGTACGCGAGAAGAACCCGCGCCTTCGCCCCGGCCGCATGCTTGTGCACGTTGGTGAGCGCCTCCTGCACCACCCGGTACACCGTCGCCTCGATCCGCGGCCCGCAGGGCCGCGACTCGCCCTCGACGGCGAGCACCACGCCCATGCCGGCGGCCACCGACTCCTCCACCAGCTCGGCCAGCTGGGCCAGGCAGGGCCCGTCGTCCTCCTCGGCCCCGACCGCCGCGACCACCGACGTCACCACCGCGGCGGCGGCCGCCGCCGGGAGCGGCGCACCCGCCGCCCCCGTCTCCGAAGCCGTGCGCAGCACCCCCAGCATCTGCCGGAGTTCGGTGAGCGCCTGCCGTCCCATGTCGCCCAGCAGTTCCGCGCTCGCGGACGCCTTCTGCGGGTCCTTCAGGGCGACCGCCTTGAGCGCGGCGGCGTGCACCACCATGAGGCTCACCCGGTGTGCGACCACGTCGTGCATCTCGCGGGCGATCCGGGTGCGCTCGTCCGCGCGTGCCCGTTCGGCCCGCTCCTGCGCCTTCTCCGCGAGGAGTTCCAGCTCGCGCTCCAGGCCGTCCGCGCGTTCCCGCAGGCTCTCCACGAGCCGGCGCCTGGCCCGGGCGTAGAGCCCGAGCAGCACCGGCGGCGCGGTCAGGCCGAAGGCCATCAGCGCGGAGACGATCAGCGTCAGCGGCAGCGCCATCGACGTGCCGCCCGAGTCGCGCATGCCGTCCTCGAAGGTGAGGAACGCGACGAGCATGGTGCCGAAGCCGTTCATCGAGGCGAGCGCGACGGTGATCCGCCGCGGCACCTCGGAGGCGGCCAGGGTGTAGAGGCCGACCAGCGAGAGCAGGAACCCCATCTGGGCCGGGCTGACCGCGATGCCGACCAGCACGACCGCCACCGGCCAGCGCCGGCGCAGCAGCAGGACCGTGCCGACCATCAGGCCGACGAACGCGCCCAGCGTCGTCGCGATGCCGGTCTTCTGCGCGAACGTGGCGCCCTCGAACGCGCACTCCAGCGCGGAGACCGCGGCGAGCGTCGCGTCGAAGGCGAGGCTGCGCCGCCTCGGCCACCACCACCAGCCGGACCCGGTCCGTCCTCCTGCCCCGTCGTCCGGTACGTGCGCCCCCGTCGTACTCATGGCGTCCAGCGTAGGCGGTGGCCCGGCCGGTGTACCGGCCCCGTCCGGTGTCCGGCTGGTGGGCGCGCCGTCTCGGCTCGAGGACGGCCACCTATCCTGGTGGGGTCGGACAGCGCGGTCCGCGAGCACGGCCTCGTGCTCCGAAACATCCCGTCCACCATCTGCACAAGGAGCCGCACCTGTGAGCAGTGCCGACACCCCTCCGGACAGCAGTACCGCCCTGCGAGCCGACATCCGCCGCCTCGGGGATCTGCTGGGCGGGACGCTGGTCCGGCAGGAGGGCCAGGAACTCCTCGACCTCGTGGAGAAGGTGCGGGCGCTGACCCGCAGCGACGGTGAGGCCGCGGCCGCCCTGCTGGGCGACACGGACCTGGAGACCGCCGCCAAGCTGGTCCGGGCCTTCTCCACCTACTTCCATCTGGCGAACGTCACCGAGCAGGTGCACCGCGGGCGCGACCTGCGGGCCCGCCGCGCCCAGGAGGGCGGCCTGCTCGCGCAGACCGCCGACCTGCTCAAGGACGGCGACCCCGCACACGTGCGGGAGACGGTGAAGAACCTCAACGTCCGTCCGGTCTTCACCGCCCACCCGACCGAGGCGGCCCGCCGCTCGGTGCTGAACAAGCTGCGGCGGATCGCCGAGCTGCTGGAGCTGAACGAGGGTGGCGTGGAGCCCGGCGGCGACCGGCGGCGCACCGACCTGCGGCTGGCCGAGAACATCGACCTGCTGTGGCAGACCGACGAGCTCCGGGTGGTGCGGCCCGAGCCCGCCGACGAGGCCCGCAACGCGATCTACTACCTGGACGAACTGCACGCCGGTGCGGTCGGCGACGTGCTGGAGGACCTGGCGGCGGAGCTGGAGCGGGTCGGCTTCCCGCTGCCGGCGGAGACCCGCCCGCTGACCTTCGGCACCTGGATCGGCGGCGACCGCGACGGCAACCCGAACGTGACCCCGCAGGTCACCTGGGACGTGCTGATCCTCCAGCACGAGCACGGCATCACCGACGCCCTGGAGCTGGTCGACGTCCTGCGCGGGGCGCTGTCGAACTCCATCCGCAACTCCGGTGCCGGCCAGGAGCTGCTGGACTCGCTGTCGGACGACCTGGTGGCGCTCCCGGAGATCAGCCCGCGCTACAAGCGGCTGAACGCCGAGGAGCCGTACCGGCTGAAGGCGACCTGCGTGCGCCAGAAGCTGGTGAACACCCGGGACCGCCTGGCCGGCGGCACTCCGCACGTCCCCGGCCGCGACTACCTGGGCACCTCGGGGCTGATCAAGGACCTGCAGCTGATCCAGGACAGCCTGCGGGCGCACCGCGGCGGCCTGATCGCGGACGGCCGGCTGGACCAGACGATCCGCACCCTGTCGGCGTTCGGCCTGCAGCTCGCCACGATGGACGTGCGCGAGCACGCCGAGGCGCACCACCACGCGCTCGGGCAGCTCTTCGACCGGCTCGGCGAGGAGTCCTGGCGGTACTCCGACATGCCGCGCGACTACCGCAGGAAGCTGCTGGCCAAGGAGCTGCGGTCGCGGCGGCCGCTCGCGCCGACGCCGGCCCCGCTGGACGCGGCGGGCGCCAAGACCCTCGGCGTCTTCCACACCATCGGCGAGGCCTTCGAGCGCTTCGGACCCGAGGTGGTGGAGTCGTACATCATCTCCATGTGCCTGGGCTCCGACGACGTGTTCGCGGCGGCGGTGCTGGCCCGCGAGGCGGGGCTGATCGATCTCCACGCGGGCCTGGCGAAGATCGGCATCGTGCCGCTGCTGGAGACCACCGACGAGCTGCGGATCGCGGACAAGCTGCTCGACGAGATGCTCTCCGACCCCTCGTACCGGCGGCTGGTGTCGCTGCGCGGGGACGTGCAGGAGGTCATGCTCGGCTACTCCGACTCCTCGAAGTTCGGCGGCATCACCACCTCGCAGTGGGAGATCCACCGGGCGCAGCGGCGGCTGCGCGACGTGGCGCACCGGCACGGGGTGCGGCTGCGGCTGTTCCACGGCCGCGGCGGCACCGTCGGCCGCGGCGGCGGCCCGTCGCACACCGCGGTCCTGGCGCAGCCGTGGGGCACGCTGGAGGGCGAGATCAAGGTGACCGAGCAGGGCGAGGTCATCTCCGACAAGTACCTGATCCCGTCGCTGGCCCGGGAGAACCTGGAGCTGACGGTCGCGGCGACGCTCCAGGCCTCGGCGCTGCACACCGCGCCGCGGCAGTCCGACGAGGCGCTGACGCGCTGGGACGGGGCGATGGACATCGTGTCCGAGGCGGCGCACGCCGCCTACCGGACGCTGGTGGAGGACCCCGACCTGCCGCCGTACTTCTTCGCGTCGACGCCCGTCGACCAGCTCGGCGAGCTGCACCTGGGGTCGCGGCCGTCGCGCCGCCCCGACTCGGGCGCGGGCCTGGACGGGCTGCGGGCCATCCCGTGGGTGTTCGGCTGGACGCAGTCCCGGCAGATCGTGCCGGGCTGGTTCGGTGTCGGCTCCGGCCTGAAGGCGGCACGCGAGGCGGGCCTGGACGGCGTGATCGCCGAGGCGTTCGAGCAGTGGCACTTCTTCCGCAACTTCCTGTCCAACGTCGAGATGACGCTGGCCAAGACGGACCTGCGGATCGCCCGCCACTACGTGGACACCCTGGTGCCCGACGAGCTGAAGCACGTCTTCGCGACGATCGAGGCGGAGCACGACCTGACCGTGCAGGAGGTGCTGCGGATCACCGGGGAGAGCGAGCTGCTCGCCGCGAGCCCGGTGCTGTCGCAGACGTTCCGGATCCGGGACCAGTACCTGGACCCGATCTCGTATCTGCAGGTGACGCTGCTGGCCCGGCAGCGGGCGGCGGCCGCGGCGGGTGAGACGCCCGACCCGCTGCTGTCGCGGGCGCTGCTGCTGACCGTCAACGGGGTCGCGGCCGGCCTGCGCAACACCGGCTGACCCCGCCGCCCGCGCGGCGCGGGCGGTACGGCCGACGCCCGGTGGCACCGGTGGGAACCGGTGCCACCGGGCGTCGGTGCGTGCGGGGGGCCGTCAGCTCTTGCGGTGGCCGATCAGCCGCGGACGGGGCTCCAGGCCGGACAGGCCGTTCCACGACAGGTTGACCAGGTGGGAGACGACCTCGGCCTTGCCGGGGCGCTGGGCGTCCAGCCACCACTGGCCGGTGAGGGCCACCATGCCGACGAGCGCCTGCGCGTAGAGCGGCGCGAGCTTGGCGTCGAAGCCGCGCTGGGTGAACTCGTGCCCGAGGATGTCCTCGACCTGGGTGGCGATGTCGCTGATCAGCGACGCGAAGGTGCCGGTGGACTGGGCGACGGGCGAGTCCCGCACCAGGATGCGGAACCCGTCGGTGTACTGCTCGATGTAGTCGAGGAGCGCGAACGCGGCCTGCTCCAGCAGCTCCCGGGGGTGCCCCCCGGTGAGCGCGCCGGTGACCATGTCCAGCAGGCGGCGCATCTCGCGGTCCACCACGACGGCGTAGAGGCCTTCCTTGCCGCCGAAGTGCTCGTAGACGACCGGCTTGGACACGCCGGCGGTGTGCGCGATCTCCTCGACGGAGGTGCCCTCGTAGCCGCGCTCGGCGAAGAGCACCCGGCCCACGTCGAGCAGCTGCTCGCGCCGTTCCTTGCCGGTCATGCGGACCCGTCGCGCGCGCCGCGCCGACGGGCCCGCCGTACCGGTGGCCGTCCCCCGTGCGTTGTTGCCGTCGCTCACCTGTCCATCATGCCGCTTTCTGCACGGCGTCCTGGCGGCGGGAGGCGATACGTTCGGCGTCCGGCCAGCGGACGTCGGTGGCCCAGCCGGCCATCTCGAACCAGCGGATGATGCGGGCGCTGGAGTCGATCTGGCCGCGGAGCACGCCGTGGCGCGCGGCGGTGGGGTCGGCGTGGTGGAGGTTGTGCCACGACTCGCCGCAGGAAAGGACCGCCAGCCACCACACGTTGCCGGACCGGTCGCGGGACTTGAACGGGCGCTTGCCGACCGCGTGGCAGATCGAGTTGATGGACCACGTGACGTGGTGCAGAAGAGCCACCCGGACGAGCGAACCCCAGAAGAACGCGGTGAACGCGCCGTACCACGACATGGTGGCCAGACCGCCGACGAGCGGCGGGATCAGCAGGGAGATCGCGGTCCACAGCCAGAAGTCGCGGGAGACGCGGCGGATGGCCGGGTCCTTGATCAGGTCGGGGGCGTACTTCTGCTGGGAGGTCTGCTCCTCGTCGAAGAGCCAGCCCATGTGCGCCCACCACAGGCCCTTCATCAGGGCCGGCAGCGTCTCGCCGTAGCGCCAGGGGCTGTGCGGGTCGCCCTCCGCGTCGCTGAACTTGTGGTGCCGGCGGTGGTCGGCGACCCAGCGCACGATCGGGCCCTCGACGGCCATCGAGCCGGCGATGGCCAGCGCGATCTTCAGCGGCCGCTTCGCCTTGAACGAGCCGTGGGTGAAGTGCCGGTGGAAGCCGATCGTGATGCCGTGGCAGCCCAGGAAGTACATGCCGACCATCAGGCCGAGGTCCAGCCAGCTCATCCCGTGGCCCCAGGCCAGCGGGACCGCCGCGACCAGGGCGACGAACGGGATGCAGATGAACAGGAGCAGGGCGAGCTGCTCGATGGACCGCTTGCTCTCGCCGCCGCGTGTGGCGAGGGGATCCTGCGGATCCTGCCCCGAGGGCCCGGGTTCCCGGGACTCGGTGATCACGTCCGTTTGTGTGGTCATGTCTGTCCCTTGTCGGCTGTCGTGGGGGCTGGTGGTGGCGTGTGCCACGGAACCTACGGCTCCGTAAGTATTGCAGCGGCGCCTGCCAGGGCAACAGGACCACGCGAGGTAAGGCATGCCTGACCGGTGCGTGACCGGTGCTGCCCGATGTCTACCCCGGATCACCGTCGCGCCCACCCCCGCCCGTACGGCATGATGGGGTCGACCAGCCCGGCAGGGCCCGACGACGGGCCCGGGACGTCGAGTTGATCCGCCGTGGTGTAATTGGCAGCACTGGGGCTTTTGGTGCCTTAAGTCCGGGTTCGAGTCCTGGCGGCGGAGCAGTCGATCCGGTGGCGTCGGCGCCGGTGAACCCCCGGTACAGCACCTCGGTATCCTGCGGGTGTCAAGCACCCGAAATCCTCCGGGTGTCAAGCACCCGAAGCCGAGGAGTCTCCCCCGTGAGCCCGAATCGTCCGGCTGCCGTCGTCATCCTCGCCGCGGGTGAGGGCACTCGCATGAAGTCGGCCACCCCGAAGGTCCTGCACGCGATCAGCGGCCGCTCGCTGGTCGGCCACGTCGTGGCCGCCTCCCGCGCGCTCGACCCCGAGCACCTGGTGGTCGTCGTGGGCCACGCCCGTGAGCAGGTCGGCGAGCACCTGGCCGGACTGGACCCGCAGGCGCTGACCGCGGTGCAGCACGAGCAGAACGGCACCGGGCACGCGGTCCGCGTCGCCCTGGACGAGGCGGCCCGGCAGGGCCTCGTGCTCGACGGCACGCTGGTCGTCACCTACGGCGACACCCCGCTGCTGACCGCCGAGACGCTGGCCACCCTGGTCCGGCTGCACGAGCAGGACGGCAACGCGGTCACCGTGCTCACCGCGCAGGTCCCGGACCCGACGGGCTACGGGCGGATCATCCGCGCCGCCGACGGCCAGGTCACCGAGATCGTGGAGCAGAAGGACGCCAGCGTCGCCCAGCAGGCCATCACGGAGATCAACTCCGGGGTGTACGCGTACGACGCGACGCTGCTGGCCGAGGCGCTGGGCAAGGTGACCACCGACAACTCGCAGGGTGAGGAGTACCTCACCGACACCCTCGCGATCCTGCGCGAGGCCGGCCACCGGGTGGGCGCGTTCACCGCCGCCGACCACCGGGAGATCGCGGGCGTGAACAACCGGGTGCAGCTCGCCGAGGCCCGCCGGGTGCTCAACGACCGGCTGCTGCACCAGGCCATGCTGGACGGCGCGACCATCGTCGACCCGGCCAGCACCTGGGTCGACGCCGACGTGGTCTTCACGCCCGACTGCGTGATCCACCCCAACACCCAGCTGCGCGGCGCCACCGCGATCGGCGCCGCCGCCGAGGTCGGCCCGAACTGCACGCTCACCGACACCTCGGTCGGCGCCGGCGCCAAGGTCTCCAACACCGTCGCGGACCAGGCCGAGATCGGTGACGAGGCCAGCGTCGGCCCGTTCGCCTACCTGCGCCCCGGCACCCGGTTGGGCCTGAAGGCCAAGGCCGGTACGTACGTCGAGATGAAGAACGCCACGATCGGCGAGGGCACCAAGGTCCCGCACCTGAGCTATGTGGGCGACGCCACCATCGGCGAGTACACCAACATCGGCGCGGCCAGCGTCTTCGTGAACTACGACGGCGAGGCCAAGCACCACACGACCATCGGCAGTTACTGCAAGACCGGCTCGGACAACATGTTCGTGGCGCCGGTCGTCGTCGGGGACGGCGCGTACACCGCGGCCGGCTCGGTGATCACCAAGGACGTGCCGGCCGGCTCGCTCGCGGTGGCCCGCGGCCAGCAGCGGAACATCGAGGGCTGGGTCGCCCGCAAGCGCCCCGGCAGTGCCGCTGCGCAGGCGGCCGACCGCGCAGCGCAGGCACACCCCGAGGACTGACCGACGACTGACCGACGACTGACCAGGACTGACACGCGAACCGAGTGAGGGTCGTCTCACTCGGTGGTCAGCACCACCTCCGAGGTGCACAGGTGCAGCGGATGGGGCGTACCGTGTGGGGTGCACACAATTCCGCCAGCTCGCCCAACTCCGGGCGACGCTGTGTCGAACACCAGTCGAACACCAAGGAGACGGTGCAGTGACCGGGATCAAGACGACCGGTGAGAAGAAGATGATGTTCTTCTCCGGCCGCGCCCACCCCGATCTGGCGGAGGCGGTGGCACAGGAACTCGACGTGGACCTCGTACCCACCCGCGCCTTCGACTTCGCCAACGGCGAGATCTACGTGCGGTTCGAGGAGTCGGCCCGCGGCGCCGACTGCTTCCTCATGCAGAGCCACACCAGCCCCATCAACCAGTGGGTCATGGAACAGCTGATCATGCTGGACGCTCTGAAGCGGGCCTCCGCGCGGAGCATCACCGTGATCGTGCCGTTCTACGGCTACGCCCGCCAGGACAAGAAGCACCGCGGCCGCGAGCCGATCTCGGCCCGCCTGATGGCCGACCTGTTCAAGACCGCGGGCGCCGACCGGATCCTCACGGTCGACCTGCACACCGACCAGATCCAGGGCTTCTTCGACGGCCCGGTGGACCACCTGTTCGCGCTGCCGGTGCTCGCCGACTACGTGGGCTCGAAGGTCGACCGCTCCAAGCTGACGATCGTCTCGCCGGACGCCGGCCGGGTCCGCGTCGCCGACCGCTGGTGCGACCGGCTGGGCGCGCCGCTGGCCATCGTGCACAAGCGCCGCGACCCGAACATCGCCAACGAGGTGAAGGTCCACGAGGTCGTCGGCGACGTCAAGGGCCGCGTCTGCGTGCTGGTCGACGACATGATCGACACCGGCGGCACGATCTGCGCCGCCGCCGACGCGCTGTTCGCCAACGGCGCCGAGGACGTCATCGTGACGGCCACCCACGGCGTGCTCTCCGGCCCGGCCGCGGACCGGCTGAAGAACTCCAAGGTCAGCGAGTTCGTGCTGACGGACACGCTGCCCACGCCGCAGCAGCTGAACCTCGACAAGATCACCGTGCTGTCGATGGCGCCGATCATCGCCAACGCGGTCCGCGAGGTCTTCCAGGACGGCTCGGTGACCAGCCTCTTCGAGGACGGCCACTGATCCGCCGGGTCTGACGGGCTGATCGATTTCGTCCGGGGCCTTCCTGCCGGTTACGCTGTCCGCGTTGCTCGGCGAGGGAGGCCCCGGACGTGTGTCCGGACCCGGTCCTCCGTTATCGACGCGCTCCTCGTAGGAGAACGGCCTGTCGTGGGTCGGGCGACCGCCCCTGATTCCGACGTCCAGCGGACGTCCCCGTTCACGAGGAGTTGAGCACCATGGCCGAGGTCAAGATCGCCGCCGAGCCCCGTACCGAGTTCGGCAAGGGCGCCGCCCGCCGCGTGCGCCGCGCCAACCAGGTCCCCGCCGTCATCTACGGTCACGGCGCCGACCCGAAGCACGTCTCCATCCCCGGCCACGAGCTGCTGCTCGCGCTGCGTACGCCGAACGTGCTGATCTCCCTGGAGATCGGCGGCAAGTCCGAGCTGGTCATCCCCAAGGCCGTGACCCGTGACCCGCTGAAGGGCTTCCTGGAGCACGTCGACCTGCTGTCGGTCAAGCGCGGCGAGAAGGTCACCGTCGAGATCCCGGTCGCCACCGAGGGCGAGCTGGCCCCCGGCGGCAACCTGCTGGAGCACGTCCTCGCGGCCCTGCCGGTCGAGGCCGAGGCCACCCACATCCCCGAGGGCGTCACCGTCTCCGTCGAGGGCCTGGAGGCCGGCGCCTCCATCCTCGCCAAGGACATCGAGCTGCCCAAGGGCACCACCCTGGCGGTCGACGAGGACGCGGTCGTCATCCAGGTCGTGGCCGCGCAGGTCGAGGCCGAGGAGACCGGGGAAGAGGGCGCCGAGGGCGAAGAGGCGGCCGTGGCCGTCGAGGGCGAGTCCGAGGAAGCCGCCGAGGCCTGATCCTCGTACGCACCACCGCTGCACCGCAGCACCCGTCCGCCGTCGTACCCTCCTGGGTGCGGCGGCGGCCGCATGTCCGAGACGGAGACGTGGATGAGCACCCCCCTGAGCAGCACCGAGCCCTGGATGGTCGTGGGCCTGGGCAACCCCGGGCCCGAGTACGCGGGCAACCGGCACAACATCGGCTTCATGGTCGCCGACCTGCTCGCCGAGCGGATCGGCGGCACGTTCAAGCGCTCCGGCAAGGCGCAGGCCCAGGTGCTGGAGGGCCGGATCGGCCCGCCGGGGCCGGCGAGCCGGCGGGTGGTGCTGGCCAAGCCGATGGCGTGGATGAACCTGTCCGGCGGCCCGGTGACCGCGCTGAAGGACTTCTACAAGGTCCCGACCGACCGGATCATCGCCGTCCACGACGAGCTGGACATCGACTTCGGCACCCTGCGGCTCAAGCTCGGCGGCGGCGACAACGGCCACAACGGGCTGAAGTCGATCACCAAGTCGCTGGGCGCGAACTACCTGCGGGTGCGGGCCGGCATCGGCCGTCCGCCGGGCCGGATGGACGTGGCCGCGTTCGTGCTGAAGGACTTCGGCTCGGCGGAGCGCAAGGACCTCGACTGGTTCGTGGACCGGGCCGCCGACGCCGTCGAGGCGCTCGTCAGCGACGGCCTGGAGCGGGCGCAGGGCGCGTACAACAGCTGAACCGGTCGCCGCCCGCCCGAGGTTGACCGGACGGCATGCCATGGCCAAAGATCGCCCGCATGGTCAAGAGGAGCCGTTCACGCCGGGCCGCCGAGGGAGCGTGGGGGCTGGTGCTGCTCGCCCGCGTACTGGGGATCGGCGCGCTCGCCGCGCTGATCCTGGCCTCGGGCGCCTGGGCCTCCTGGCGGACCGCCCAGCACGTGATGCTCACCAAGGGCCACGACCGCGGCACGGTGACGCTCGCCGCGTGCGGTGACTCCAGCTGCACGGGGCCGTTCGCGCCGGAGGGCGCGGCCACCGCCCGCCCGAAGGTGACGGTCAGCCTGCCGGTCCGGCACCACGTCGGCGAGAAGGTGCCGGTGGTCATCGAGCCCGGCACCGACACCGGGGTGCGGGCCGGACTCGGCGGGGTGCTGTTCGCCTGGGTGCCGCTGGGCGGCGCGCTGCTGCTGGCCGCGGTCGTGGTCGGCGGCGGGATGCGGATGCCGCGCACCGCCTGGACTCTCGCGGCCGCCGGCGCGGCACTGCTGGGCGGGGCGTTCCTGACGCTGTAGGGGCCGGGGCGCCCGGCGCGGGAGGGGCCCGGCCGGCGGCCGGGCCCCTCGCGGTGCGTCAGACGGTCACCGCGACGGTGGCGGTTCCGGCGATGCCGGCGGTGCCATCGCGACGGCTTCCAGGAACTCCAGGCGGTTGCCGACCGGGTCCTGACTGTAGAAGCGCAGGTGGCCCGGCAGGTCGTAGTCCCAGACGACCTTCGCGCCCTTCTCCGTCAGGTGCTTGGCGTAGCCGTGGATGTCGGTGACCCGCAGGCCCGGGTGGGCCTTGCGGGCCGGCCGGAAGTCCTCCTCGATGCCCAGGTGCAGCACCGCGGAGCCGGCGCCGAACCAGCACCCTCCGCGTCCGGCGAGCACCGGCGGCTTGGCGAGTTCGGTCATCCCCAGCACCCCGGTGTAGAAGGCCCGCAGCTCCTTCTCGCTGCCGGGCGGCGCGGCGAGCTGGACGTGGTCGACGGCGGCGATCATGCCTGCGGCTCCTGGGGGGTGCGTGCGACCGCGAAGATGCGGCGGAACGGGAAGACGGTGCCGTGCGGGCCCGCCGGGTACGCCTTGCGCAGCAGATCGCGGTACTGGGAGACGAACTCGGTGCGGCCCGCCGGGTCGTCGGCCATCGCGGTCAGCACCGGCCGCAGCGCGGTGCCCTTCGTCCAGTCCAGCACCGGGTCCTCGCCCTGCA
Source organism: Actinacidiphila rubida (assembly GCF_900110255.1). Lineage (GTDB taxonomy): Bacteria > Actinomycetota > Actinomycetes > Streptomycetales > Streptomycetaceae > Actinacidiphila > Actinacidiphila rubida. Next base: position 332,965 of record NZ_FODD01000001.1, on the reverse strand, counting down.
GCAGCTGGACGTAGGTGGTCTCCCAGACGTCGACGACCTCGCAGCCCAGCTCGGTCAGCCGTTCCAGGTAGTCGGCGGGGCTGAGGATGTGGACGTAGCGGCGGCCGTGCCCGTCCAGCCGGGTGCGCCAGCGGGGGCTGTCGCACAGCTCGGCGAGCAGGGCGTGGCTGGGGGCGGTGAAGTTCCCGGGGACCTGGAAGGCGAAGGTGCCGCCGGGGGCGGTGTGCTCCAGCCACGCGGGGAAGCGGTCGGCGTGCCCGGGCACCCACTGCAGGGCGGCGTTGGACACGATCAGGTCGAAGGTCTCCTCGGGGGTCCACTCGGCGGCGTCGGCCGGACGGAAGTCCAGGGTGCCGCCGCCCGCCGTGGGGCCCGCGTAGTGCTCGGCGGCGGCCAGCATCTCCCGCGAGCTGTCGTATCCGGTGATCCGTGCGCCGGGCCAGCGGTCGGCGAGCAGCGTGGTCACGTTGCCGGGGCCGCAGCCGATGTCGGCTATCCGCGGCGAGGCGCCGCCGGGCAGGTCGGTGATCCGGGTGAGCAGGTCGAGAAAGGGGCGGGTGCGGTGGGTGGAGTGCCGGAGATACTGTTGCGGGTCCCACGTCGGAGCTGCTTGCATCGTTCGTACTCCCTGGGGGGGTTCGGAAGCCGCCGGCCACACAGCGGAATCGGGCCCGCCGCTTGTGCGGCCCTCTGATTCCAGACTCCACCGCCAGGTATCTTGATGTCAAGAGACTTCATGTCGACAGACCTATTACACTGATCCCATGGAGGACGAGGTCGACCGGCTGGTCGCTGCATGGCGCCGCGAGCGCCCCGACCTCGACGTGGAGCCGCTGGAGGTGCTCAGCCGGGTCAGCCGGCTCGCACGCCACCTGGACCGGGCACGACGGCTGGCGTTCGCCGAGCACAGCCTGGAGCCCTGGGAGTTCGACGTCCTGACGTCGCTGCGCCGCGCGGGCGCCCCCTACCAGCTCTCCCCGGGGCAGTTGCTCACCCAGACGCTGGTGACCTCGGGCACCATGACCAACCGCATCGACCGGCTGGCGAAGAAGGGCCTGGTCGAGAGGCTGCCCGACCCCAGCGACCGGCGCGGGGTACTGGTCCGGCTCACCGGCGAGGGCCGGGACCGCGCGGACCAGGCGCTGGCCGGTCTGCTCGCCCAGGAGCGGGCCATCCTGGGCGAGCTGAGCGAGGGTCAGCGCCTCGAACTGGCGGGACTGCTACGACAGTTGACCGCGCCGTTCGACAACGTCCCCAGCTGAGGGGACGAGTTCCACCGGGCCCACCCCGGCCCTGCGGGCCAGCGCGACGGCGGCCAGCGTGCTGTGCACGCCGAGCTTGCCCAGCACGTTCTGCATGTGCGTGCGGACCGTGTGCGGCGACAGGAACAGCCGCTCGGCGACCGCCTTGCGGCCGAGGCCGGCCACCATGCAGCGCAGCACCTCCTGCTCGCGCGGGGTCAGCGACTCCACCAGCCGCTCGCTCTCGGTGCGGTTGCGGCGCGCGGCGGTCAACTCCCGCAGCACACCGGTCAGCAGAGCCGGCGGCAGGTGCGTCTCGTCGCGCAGCACGCCGCGCACCACGGCCAGCAGCCGGGACAGCGAGCAGTCCTTGGCGACCCAGCCGGACGCGCCGGCCTGCAGCGCGCGGGCGGCGCGCAGCGGGTCGTCCCGCTCGGCCAGCACGACGGTACGCGTGCCCGGATGCTCGGCGCGGACCCGTTCCACCAGCGCCAGGCCGTCCATGACGGGATCGCGCGGCTCCAGCGGGCGGGCGGCCCCGTCCCGGGTGGTCAGCGGCGGCACCGCGGCCAGCGCGACGGCCGGGCGCGGTCCCGCGCCCAGGTCGGCGTCGACGAGGAGCACGTCGTAGCGCCGGTTGTCGACCGCGGCGCGGTCCAGGCAACGCTGCGCGGCGGGCCCTGAGCCCGCGGCGGAGACGTCGACATCAGGCTCGGCCGCGAGTGCGGCGGCCAGCGACTCGGCGAAGATGCGGTGATCGTCGACGACGAGAACGCGGATTCTTCCCACGGAACACCACTTTCCCGGTACAGGGCATCCCCCAGTGGCGGTGGGGCGCTGCTCGCGTGGGATCCGGCACCCGGTCCGGGACCGCCGTCCCAGCCGGGTGCCGAACCCCTTGCGTCTCGCCCCCTGATGAGCACCGGCCCCCACCGGCGCTGTGGGAAAAGAGTAGGGGTTCGGCGGCGAATAGGAACCGTCTTGCCGGAAGTTACCGGCCTGTTCTTCCGCGCTTCGCCAGTGGTCTGTACCAGTAGACTGGTCCCGGACCAGCGTAAAGGATCACCACAGGCGGTGCGCGCCGGGCCCCGGAACCGTCGCGAACTGCCGGACCTGCGGCAGTGCTTCGGCCACCGCCGCGGCGACCGCGGTCTCGTCCGCCTCCTCCACCAGCACGATGACCGAGCCGCCGAAACCGCCGCCGGTCATCCGCGCGCCGAGCGCGCCGGCCGCCAGCGCGGTGTCCGCCACCAGGTCCAGCTCGGGGCAGGACACCTGGAAGTCGTCGCGCAGCGAGGCGTGTCCGGCGGTCAGCACCGGGCCGATCTCGCGGGTGCGGCCCGCGTCCAGCAGTTCCAGCACCTCCTCGACGCGGTGGTTCTCGGTGACCACGTGCCGGGTCAGCCGGCGCAGCCGGTCGTCCGGCAGCGCGGCCAGCGCCGCGTCGAGGCCGTCGAAGTCGACGTCCCGCAGCGCGGTCAGCCCGAGCGCGGCCGCGGCGGCCTCGCAGCCGGCGCGCAGCTCGCCGTAGGCGCCGTCGGCGTGCGCGTGCTTGACCCGGGTGTCGCACACCAGCAGCCGCAGCCCCTCGGCCGCCAGGTCGAACGGCACCTGCCGCTGGGCGAGTCCGCGCACGTCGAGGTGGAGCGCGTGGCCCTCGGTGCAGCAGGCGGACGCGGTCTGGTCCATGACGCCGACCGGCGCGCCCACGTAGGTGTTCTCCGACGACTGGCACAGCAGCGCCAGTTCCTGCCGCGACACGCCCTGCACGCCGTGCAGTTCGGTCAGCGCCAGTGCGGTGACGACCTGCAGCGCCGCCGAGGAGGACAGGCCGCCGCCGACCGGGACGGTGCTGTCGTAGTGGATGTCCGCGCCGCCGATCGGGTACCCGGCCTCGCGCAGCGTCCACAGCACGGCCGCCGGGTAGCGGGCCCAGCCCCCGGTGGTGCCGGGCGCCAGGTCGGCGATCCGCAGCTCGACGACGCCGCCTTCCTCGCCCTCCATGTTCGCCGAGTGCAGCCGCAGCACCCCGTCGTCGCGGCGGGCGACCGCCGCGCGGGTGGCGTGCGGCAGCGCGAACGGCATGACGTGGCCGTCGTTGTAGTCGGTGTGCTCGCCGATCAGGTTGACCCGGCCCGGTGCCGACCAGGCGCCCTCGGGCGCCCGGCCGAAGACGTTCTTGAACGCGATCTCGAACGCGGCGTCGGTCATCGTGCGCCGTCCTCCCCTGCTGCGTTGGCGAAGTTCCATGCGTCGCGGATGATCTCCACGAGGTCGGTGCGGCGCGGCTGCCAGCCCAGCCGCTGCCGGGCGCGTTCGGCGGAGGCGACCAGGACCGCGGGGTCGCCGGCCCGGCGCGGCTCGACGGTCGCCGGGATCGGGTGGCCGGTCACCGTGCGGGCGGCCTCCACGACCTCCCGCACGGAGAAGCCGTTGCCGTTGCCGAGGTTGCAGATGAGGTGCTCGCCGGCCGGCGCCTTGTCCAGCGCGAGCAGGTGGGCCTCGGCGAGGTCGGCGACGTGGATGTAGTCGCGCAGGCAGGTGCCGTCCGGCGTCGGGTAGTCGTCGCCGAACATCGACACCGACGCGCGGCGCCCCTGGGCGACCTGGAGCACCAGCGGGATCAGGTGCGACTCGGGATCGTGCCGCTCGCCGTGACGCCCGTACGCGCCGGCCACGTTGAAGTAGCGCAGCGAGACCGCGGACAGGCCGTGCGCGGCGCACTCGGAGGCGATCATGTGGTCGACGGCGAGCTTGGTCGCGCCGTAGGGGTTGGTCGGCGCGGTGCGCGCGTCCTCGGTGATCGGCACCTCGTCCGGCTCGCCGTAGGTGGCGGCGGTGGACGAGAAGACCAGCGTGCGCACCCCGGACTCCCGCATGGCGGCCAGCAGTTCGAGGGTGCCGGCGACGTTGTTGCGCCAGTACTTCTCGGGGTTCGCGACCGACTCGCCGACCTGCGAGGACGCGGCGAAGTGCAGCACCGCGTCGTAGGAGCCGTCGAGCACCTTGGCCGCGTCCTGGATGCGGCCCTCGACGAAGCGGGCGCCCTCGGGGACACCGGCCCGGAAGCCGGTGGACAGGTCGTCGAGGACGGTGACCTGGTGGCCGGCCTCCAGCAGGTGGGCGGCGACCACGCCGCCGACGTAACCGGCGCCGCCGGTGACCAGGAGCTTCTTCGGGGGGGTGGTCACGTGCTCGCTACCTCTCGCAGTCGCTGGGCCGCGGACTCCGGGGGAACGTCGTTGACGAAGGCGCTCATGCCCGACTCCGAGCCCGCGAGGAACTTCAGCTTGCCCGACGTCCGGCGGATGGTGAAAAGTTCCAGATGGAGGGCGAAGTCACGCCGGTCGGCCGTGCCGAACGGCGCCTGGTGCCAGCCGGAGATGTACGGGGTGGGCGGCTGGCCCTCGCCGAAGATGCGGTCGAAGCGGCGCAGCAGCTCCAGGTAGATGCCCGGGAACTCGGCCCGCGCGTCCTCGTCCAGCCCCAGCAGGTCCGGCACCCGGCGGTTGGGGTAGAGGTGGACCTCGTAGGGCCAGTGGGCCGCGTAGGGCACGAAGGCGGTCCAGTGCTCGCCCTGCAGCACGATGCGGCGGCCGTCGGCGCGCTCGTCGGCCAGCACCTCGTCGAACAGGTTCCCGCCGGTGCGCTCGCGGTGCTCGGCGACGTTGCGCAGCATCAGGGCGGTGCGCGGGGTGGTGAAGGGGTACGCGTAGATCTGGCCGTGCGGGTGGCCGAGGGTGACGCCGATCTCCTCGCCGCGGTTCTCGAACGGGAAGACCTGGACCACGCCCGGCATCTGGGACAGGTCCTGGGTGCGGTCGGTCCACACGTCCAGCACCAGGCGGGCCCCCGCGGGGCTCAGCGACGCGAACGAGGCGTCGTGGTCGGAGGTGAAGCAGACCACCTCGCAGCGGCCCTGGTCGCCGGTGAGGGACGGGAAGCGGTTCTCGAAGACGGCCACCTCGTAGTCCGCCGCGGGGATCTCGCTGAGCCGTCCGTCGCGCGACGGGCACAGCGGGCACTGGTCGGCGGGCGGGTGGTAGGTGCGGCCCTGCCGGTGCGACGCTATCGCGACCGTGTCGCCCAGCAGCCGGTCGACGCGCAGGTCGGAGTCGGTGGAGACGGGTTCGAGCGGGCGCAGGTCGACGGCGTCGCGGACCACCGCGTCTGCGGAGTCGTAGTAGATCAGCTCACGGCCGTCAGCTAGCCGGGTCGTCGTCTTCTTCACCCTGCGGCACCTCACACCCTGCGCACTCAACAGAACCGCACACAATGAATCACAACAGAACAGTTCCGTCAATGCGCGGGGCAGCACGAAGTTCATAGCGGCCAGAGGCGGTCATGGGAAGCCCGGGACGGGCACAACCAAACAAAGCCGAACAGTGATCGAACGGGGCCCCGCGACATGGCGGCTAGGCCCGGGGGCCCGACGGGGGGATCCCGGGCCCAGGGGAGGCGCCCCGGGCCTGGCAGGGGTCCGGGGCCTGACGGAGTGCCTTACGCCCGCTCGCCCGCGGCGCGCTCCAGCAGGCCGGTGCGGGCCGCCAGCGCGGCGGCCTCCAGCCGGGAGCCCACGCCCAGCTTCATCAGTACCCGCTGCACATGGGTGCGGGCCGTGCTGGGCGCTATCCGCATCCCCGCCGCGATCACCCGGGTGTCCTCGCCCTCGGCGACCCTGACCAGCACCTCGACCTCGCGCGGGGTGAGCATCTCCAGCAGCCGCACACCCTCGTCGTCAGGCTGCCGGGCCGGGTTGAGCAGCTCGGCGAACGCGCCCTGCAACAGGCCGGGGGCGACCGCGACCTCACCGGCCCGCGCCTTGGCCATCGCCCGCTCCACGCCCTCGATGCGCTCGTCGTGGCGCACGTAGCCGGACGCGCCGGCGGCGAACGCGGCCGCGATGCCGCGCGGATCGGGCACCGGGCCCAGCACCACCACGGCGACCGCCGGCCGCTCGCGCTTGATCCGCACCACCGGGTCGAACACCCCGGGCTCGGACGGCGCCGCGGTGCCCAGCAGGCACACCTCGGGCGAACGGCTCAGCACGAGTTCGGCCGCGCCGCCGGCCGGAGCGGCCGCGGCCAGCACCCGGTGGCCGCGCAGCTTCAGGGCAGAGGCGAGCGCCTCGGCGAGCAGCCGGTGGTCGTCGACCACGACGAGCCGTAGACCCATGTCGGGAATCCCCAATCCCACCGGAACCCGGACCGCCGCCGGCCCCCGTTCCCCAGTGCATACCGCGGCACGAACGGTTCCAACCATGCCCCCGCACGGATCGCTCCATCCGCCGCGAAGCTACACGTTCCGGGAACGCCGCGCGCCCCCAACCGGGGGAAACGTTCCGGCAATTCCGGAAACGCCATCCGGCAGGGGGCGCGGCGGCAACCTGCGCGGCGTCCGCGCGGGCGTCCTCGCCCGCGCGGCCCGCCCGGCCTGGTCAGCCGTAGGCGATCACGTACTTCTGGTCGTCGTTGCCGGCGTACATCGTCCGGTTGATGAGGTAGAACTGCCCGTCGTGCCACTGCGGGTACTCACCCGAGCCGGACGTGTCCAGCGCGTCGTAGGCGTCCTGGGGGAACGACGCGTACGGGCTGATCGCCCCCGTCGCCGGGTCCACGGTGACCAGTTGGCCCTGCACGTTGTAGCTCGGCGGCTCGTACGCCAGCACCTTGTCGCCGACGAAGTCCAGGCCGGTGATGGCGTGCTTGCCGGTGGGCCGGGCGATCCACTTCTGCTTGCCGTCCGCGAGGTCGAACGCCACGATGCCGCCCAGCACCTGGCCCTGGGCGTCGCGCTGGCTGTCCAGCGTCAGGTACAGCGTGTCCTTGGACACCAGAACGTTGTGCACCGCTTCCTGCTCGGTGCCGTCGTCGTCGATGTCGTACTTGTCGGTGCCGAGCGAGACCCGGGACTGCAGGCGGCCGTCGACCAGTGACACCACGTCGGTCTTCAGCTTGGACTCGGTGCCGATGATCACCACCACGGGGTCGGTGGACACCACCGCGTTGACCTGGGTGCCGGCCGGTGCGGTCCACGTCCACTTCGACTTGCCGTTGTTCGCGGGGTCGATCAGCTGGACCTTGTACGTGCTGTAGCCGCAGTTGACGACCGCCACGAACTGCTTGCCGCCGGCGTAGCCGTCGTCCTTGCACTCGCCGTCGCCGCCCTGCCACAGCACCTTCTGGTCGCTGAGCCGGTACGCGATCGAGCCCTCCAGCCAGTCGATGCCGACCGCGTCGCCGCTGATCGCCATCTCGCTGTAGTGGAAGGTGCTGTCGTTGGCGCCGGCCGCGCCCGGCAGGTCCTTGGTCCAGGCGACCTTGCCCGTCGCCATGTCGATGACCATGACCTTCTCGCAGTTGCGGCCGTACTGGATCGCGGCCAGGTTGTTCCACGCGTCGCGCGCCGCGGTGCACTCGCCGCCGGAGACCGCCGGCACCGTCCACGCGACGGCGCCGCTCGACCGGTCGTACCCCACGACCTTGTCGACCTGGTTCTTCACCACGTACTTGTCGGTGAACCAGACGCCGATGACCTCCTTGAGGTTGTCCTTCTCGGCGACCGTGTCCCCCTTGGCCTGCCACTTCAGCGACAGCGAGGTGTTGTGCGAGGACCCGGTGGGGCCGCCGCTCGTCCCCTGCGAACCGCCCGAGTCCGCCTGCGGCTTGGGCTTCGGGTCGTCGCCGCCGCCCTTCGTCGCGAACCACACGCCGCCCCCGACGACGAGCACCGCGGCGACCACCGCGGCGACGATCCCGACGACCTTGCCGGAGGAGCGGCCACCGCCGGCCGGAGCACCCGGGTACTGCTGCGGGTAGCCGCCGGGCGGCGGGGTCTGCCCGTACCCGTACGGCTGCTGGGGGTAGCCCTGCGGCTGGCCCGGATAGCCCTGCTGCTGCCCCGGGTAGCCGTAGCCCTGCGCCTGCGGCTGTGGCGCCTGCGGCGCGCTCGGGTACGGCGGCGGGGGCTGCTGCGGGAACTGCTGCTGGGGGAAAGCGGGTTGGGTCGGTGCCGCGTACGGGTTCTGGGCCGGCGGCACCGGTGCGGCGTACGGGTTGTCGGACGGCGGCACCGGAGGCGGCGTCTGGGGGCCGACCTGTGTCGGGGTCGGCGGGGCCGGGTAGCCGTACCCGCCCGGAGGAGGAGGAGGAGGCGTCTGCGCCCCGCCCTGCGCCGGACCCTGCGGAGGCGGCGGAACGGCGCCGTCCGACGCCCCGAACTGGGGCGGGTTTCCAGGGGGCGGGGGCGGCTGCGACATCGGCAGGTCCTCTTCGTACTTCGCTCAGGTGTCGGACGGGCGGTCATTCTTTCTACCACCCGGCCCTCTTGACGCCTCAGCCCGGAGCCGTTCCGTTACCGCCCTGCTACACGTCCTCCGCGAGCTCCAGCCAGCGCATCTCCAACTCCTCGCGCTCGTCGCGCAGTGCGCGCAGTTCCGCGTCGAGCGAGGCCACCTTCCCGAAGTCCGTGGCGTGTTCGGCGATCTGCGCGTGCAGCTTGTTCTCGCGGTCGCCGATCTTGTCCAACTGCCGCTCGACGCGCTGCAGTTCCTTCTTGGCCGCGCGGGTGTCGCCGGCCGGCTTCTCCTTGGCGGGCGGCGGCGGGGGCGTGGCCTCCTCCGCGGCCTTGCGGCGGCGCTCCAGGTACTCGTCGACGCCGCGCGGCAGCATCCGCAGCGTCCGGTCGCCCAGCAGCGCGAACACCCGGTCGGTGGTGCGCTCCAGGAAGTAGCGGTCGTGGCTGATGACCACCATCGACCCCGGCCAGCCGTCGAGCAGGTCCTCCAGCTGCGTCAGCGTCTCGATGTCGAGGTCGTTCGTCGGCTCGTCCAGGAACAGCACGTTGGGCTCGTCCATCAGCAGCCGCAGGATCTGCAGCCGGCGCCGCTCACCGCCGGACAGGTCGCCGACGGGCGTCCACTGCTTCTCCTTGGTGAAGCCGAACCGCTCGCACAGCTGGCCCGCGGTCATCTCCCGGCCCTTGCCGAGGTCGACCCGCTGCCGCACCGACTCCACGGCCTGCAGCACCCGTTGGGCCGGGTCCAGCTCCGCGACCTCCTGCGAGAGGTACGCCAGCTTCACCGTCTTTCCGACGACCACCCGCCCGTGCGCGGGCTGCACCTCGCCCTCGCTTGCGTCCGCGTCGGCCAGCGCGCGCAGGAGCGAGGTCTTGCCGGCGCCGTTGACGCCGACCAGGCCGATCCGGTCGCCGGGGCCCAACTGCCAGGTCACATGGGCCAGCAGCTCCTTGGGACCCGCGGTGACGGTCACGTCCTCCAGGTCGAACACCGTCTTGCCGAGGCGGGAGTTGGCGAACCGCATCAGCTCCGCGGAGTCGCGCGGCGGCGGCACGTCCTCGATCAGCGCGTTCGCCGCCTCGATGCGGAAGCGCGGCTTGGAGGTGCGGGCGGGGGCGCCGCGGCGCAGCCACGCCAGCTCCTTGCGGACCAGGTTCTGCCGCTTGGTCTCCTCGGTGGCCGCGATCCGCTCGCGCTCGGCCCGCGCGAAGACGTAGTCGCTGTAGCCGCCCTCGTACTCGTAGACGGTGCCGCGCTGCACGTCCCACATGCGGGTGCAGACCTGGTCGAGGAACCAGCGGTCGTGGGTGACGCACACCAGCGCGGAGCGCCGGGCCCGCAGGTGGCCGGCCAGCCACGAGATGCCCTCCACGTCCAGGTGGTTGGTCGGCTCGTCCAGGACGATCAGGTCCTGCTCCTGGATGAGCAGCCGGGCCAGCGCGATGCGACGGCGCTCGCCGCCGGACAGCGGGCCGATGACGGTGTCCATGCCGTCGGGGAAGCCGGGCAGGTCCAGCGAGCCGAACAGCCCGGTCAGCACGTCGCGGACCCGGGCGTCGCCGGCCCACACGTGGTCGGGCCGGTCGCCGACGACCTCGTGCCGGACGGTGGCCTTCGGGTCCAGCGAGTCGTTCTGGGTGAGCACCCCGAAGCGCAGCCCGCCCTGGTGGGTGACGCGGCCCGAGTCCGGCTCCTCCAGCTTCGCGAGGATGCGGACGAGGGTCGTCTTGCCGTCCCCGTTGCGCCCCACGACGCCGATCCGGTCCCCCTCCGAGACGCCCAGACTCAACGAGTCCAGCAGCGTCCGGGTCCCGTAGGTCTTGCCGACGGCTTCGACATTGACGAGATTGACGGCCACGTCGGCACTTCTCCACGCTTCAGCTGGGGGATCTCCGACCTCCCACCCTACTTCCCCGCGCCGCCACCTCCGGCCCGCCCGAGGAGCGCCCCTTGCCCCCGGGGCATCCGTCCGTGCCGCGCCCCGCCCACACCAGGGCCCCCCTCAGGGGCGCGAGGTCCCCTAGCCTTCGGCCGGGAGCTGCCCCCAGCGCGAGCGACCCACCACCGGCCGGTGGCCCGGCGGCGACAGCAACGACCCCACCCGGCCGGACCAGGGGCGCGGGGTCCTCCAGCCTTCGGCCGGGAGCTGCCCCCAGCGCGAGCGACCCACCACCGGCCGGTGGCCCGGCGGCGACAGCATCGGCCCCACCCGGCGGGTGGCAGCCCCTAGGCCGGGAGGAGGGTGGCGCCCGGCGCCGGGGCCGGAGCGGGGCGGGCCGCGGGCCCGAGCGCGTGGGCCAGCTTGGCCGCCGTCTCCTCGTCGGAGACGAGGAACGCGCAGGTCGGCCCCGACCCGGACACCACCGCGGCCAGCGCCCCCGCGTCCTCGCCGGCCCGCAGCGTCCGCGCCAGGTCCGGCCGCAGGGACAGCGCGGCGGACTGCAGGTCGTTGGAGAGCGTCGCGGCCAGCGCGTGGACGTCACCCGCGCGCAGCGCGTCCAGCAGGCGGGGATCCGCCGCCGGCACGGCCACGTCGTCGACGCCGTCCCCGGCCCCCCGCTCGCGCCGGAGGCGATCGCACTCGCGGTAGACGGCCGGCGTGGACAGCCCGCCCTCCGCCGCGGCGAACACCCAGTGGAACGCGCCGCCCACCTCGAGCGGAGTGAGGATCTCGCCGCGGCCGACGCCGAGCGCGGCCCCGCCGGCCAAGGCGAACGGCACGTCGCTGCCCAGCTCCGCGCAGATCGCCAGCAGCTCCTCGCGCGGCGTTCCCAGGCCCCACAGCGCGTCGCAGGCGACCAGCGCGCCCGCCGCGTCCGCGCTGCCGCCGGCCATGCCGCCGGCCACCGGGATGTCCTTGCGGAGGTGCAGGTGGACCCGCGGCTCGATGCCGTGGCGCTCGGCCAGGACGATCGCGGCGCGCGCCGCGAGGTTCGACGCGTCGAGCGGGACGGACTCGATGTCCCGGCCCTCCCCGCTGATCCGCAGGCCGGCCGCGGGCGCGGCCGTGACGTGGTCGTACAGCCCGACGGCGAGGAAGACGTTGGCCAGGTCGTGGAAGCCGTCGGGCCGGAGCCCGCCCACGGCGAGCTGGACGTTGACCTTGGCGGGCACGCGGACGGTCACGGAGGCGGCGGTCACGGGCGGGGGCTCCTCGGGGGCGGTACGGCGCGGGTCGGTTCGGACGGACGGTGCCGGGGCCGGTGCGGCGGGCGGCGGGTCACGGGCGGGACACCGGTGCGGACCGGTCCGGGCGGTGCTCGGCGATGGCGGCGAACTCCTCGACGGTCAGCGCCTCCCCGCGGGCCTGCGGGGAGATCCCCGCCGCGACCAGCGCGGCCTCCGCGGCCGGCGCGGACCCCGCCCATCCGGACAGCGCGGCCCGCAGCGTCTTGCGGCGCTGGGCGAACGCCGCGTCGACCGCCGCGAACACCTCCTCGCGCGAGGCGGTGGTGCTCGGCGGGTCGCGGCGCACCAGCGAGACGAGACCGGAGTCCACGTTGGGCGCGGGCCAGAAGACGTTGCGCCCGATGGCACCGGCCCTGCGCACGTCCGCGTACCAGTTGGCCTTCACCGACGGCACGCCGTACACCTTGTTGCCGGGCTGCGCGGCGAGCCGGTCGGCGACCTCGGACTGCACCATCACCAGGGTGCGCTCGATGCTCGGGAACGTCGCGAGCATGTGCAGCAGCACGGGGACGGCCACGTTGTACGGCAGGTTCGCGACGAGCGCGGTGGGCGGCGGCCCGGGCAGCTCGGCGACCTGCATCGCGTCGCTGTGCACCAGCGCGAACCGGTCGGCGCGCGCGGGCAGCCGCGCGGCCACGGTGGCGGGCAGCGCCCCGGCGAGGACGTCGTCGATCTCGATGGCGGTGACCCGGTCGGCGGCCTCCAGCAGCCCCAGGGTGAGCGACCCGAGCCCCGGGCCGACCTCCACGACGACGTCCTGCGGCCGCACCCCCGCGGTCCTGACGATCCGCCGCACCGTGTTGGCGTCGATGACGAAGTTCTGGCCGCGCTGCTTGGTCGGGCGCACGCCCAGCGCGGCGGCCAGTTCCCGCACGTCGGCCGGGCCGAGCAGGGAGTCCTGGTCGCCCGGGGAGTCCTGGGCGCCGGGGGCGTCCGGGTCGTGCGCCTCGTGCGCGGGGCCGTCGGGGGGTGTCGTACTCACACCCGCAAGGCTATCGGCACCGCGCCGGACGCCCGTCAGTACGCGAAGGCCCTGGCGGTGTTCTCGGCGATCGCCGCGGCCAGCGCGTCCTCGTGCGTGCCGCGGGCCGCGGCCATCGCGCGCAGCGTGACGGGGATGAGGTACGGCGCGTTGGGGCGGCCCCGGTACGGCACGGGGGTCAGGAACGGCGCGTCGGTCTCCACCAGCAGCCGGTCCAGCGGGGCGACGACGACGGCGTCCCGCAGGTTCTGCGCGTTCTTGTAGCTGACGTTGCCCGCGAAGGACAGGTAGTAGCCGTGGTCGGCGCACACCTTCGCCATCGCCGCGTCGCCGGAGAAGCAGTGGAAGACGACGGTGTCCGGCGCGCCCTCCTCGTCGAGGAGGCGCAGCACGTCGTCGTGGGCCTCGCGGTCGTGGATGACCAGCGCCTTGCCGTGCTTCTTGGCGATGGCGATGTGCCGGCGGAAGGAGTGGTGCTGGGCGGCGACGCCGTCCGGGCCGGTCCGGTAGTAGTCCAGGCCGGTCTCGCCGACGCCGCGGACCTGCGGCAGGGCGGCGAGCGCGTCGATCTCGTCGAGCGCCTCGTCCAGCGCGGCCGTGCCGCCGCCCGCGCGGACCTGCCCGCCGGCCCGCGGGTGGGTGGCCTCGGCGTCGCCGTGCACGATCCGCGGGGCCTCGTTGGGGTGCAGGGCCACGGAAGCCCAGACGGCGGCGTGCGCCGCGGCGGTCTCGGCGGCCCAGCGGGACCCGGGCAGGTCGCAGCCGACCTGGATGAGGGTGGTCACGCCCACCGCGGCGGCCTGCGCGAGCGCCTCCTCGACGGTGCCGGACTGCATGTCCAGATGGGTGTGCGAGTCGGCGACCGCGACCCGCAGCGGCTCGGGCGGCGGCGGTGCTGCCTTCTTGCCGTCCGTGCGGGACCGGACCTGGGCCGCGGTGCTGGGGTCTTCGTGGCTCGCCATGGGCCCGATCCTAGGGACTTCGGGCGCGGCCGCGATCGCGGGCCCCGCCCGGCCGGAACGCCCGCCCGGCCGGAACGCCGGACCGGGCCTGAGCCGGGCCGGGCCTCGGTCGGACCCGGGTCTACGGCGCGGTCCGGCGTGTGGTGCCGTCCTCGGGGCGCGGCGGCTCCTGCCCGTGCCTGCGGTGCAGCATGTGCAGCGTCGGCCAGTGGTGGGTGCGGTGCACTCCGCGGTCGTGCTCACCGTGCTCCAGCGTCCACCGCTGTGCCACGGCCTCGGAGACCTGGCCGGAGCCCATGATCCGCACCCGGTGCCCGTCGCAGTTGTCGCAGGTGGGACGGGTCAGCGGTGACGGCACCTCGACGCCGTCGGCGCGGTACGTGACGTACGGACGTCCCGCGGCGTCCTGGTGGTGCTCGATCTCGTAGGTCTGCTCCCAGCAGTGTCCGCAGTTCATGCAGGCGAAGGAGTACGCCTCGGTGGCGGTCTGCCCGCCCGTGCCGCGGTCGCTTCCGACGGTGTCGCTCATGGCAGCTCCTGCGTGCCCTCCGGGCCGTTCGCCCGGACTGGGACTTCCCACCTCCCAGCGAACGCCTCCCCGCCCGATGACGCGGCGGGGCTTCCGACTCTTGGGGGAGATTTGGCGCTTATGTGGGAGTTGGGGGCTGTTGCTTTGCCTTGCCCCAAGTCTAGGTCCGCGCCCCAGGGGCCCGGGAGCCCCGGAGCCGGGCCCGGGAGCCGGGGCCCGGCTTCGTAGCGCCGGCGGGCGGGCACCGCGTCGCTCGCAGGCGGGCGCGGCCGCCCTGGGCCGGCGCCGTACCGCTCGCGGGCAGGCACCGCCGCCCGGGACCGCCGCCCGGGACCGGCATCGGGACCCGCCCGCCCGGGTCGGACGGCGCGGCGCCGTGGCGTCGAGCGGCGCCGTGGCGTCGGGCGCAGCAGTGGGTCGGGCGCAGCGCCGAGGGTCAGGTGGCGCCGGGGGTTCAGGCGGAGCCGTGCTTCGCGGCCACCACCGCGTCGAAGACCTCGCGCTTGGGCAGCCCGGCCTCGACGGCGACCGCCGCGATCGCCTCCTTGCGCCGCTCCCCCGCGGCCTCCCGGGCCGCCACGCGGCGGACGAGCTCGGCCGGCTCCAGGTCGGCGGGACCCGGCTCGGGGGCGCCCTCGACGACCACGGTGATCTCGCCGCGCACGCCTTCGGCGGCCCACCCCGCCAGCTCGGCCAGCGGGCCGCGGCGGACCTCCTCGTACGTCTTGGTCAGCTCCCGGCACACCGCGGCCCGCCGTTCGGCGCCGAACACCTCGGCCATCGCGGTGAGCGCGTCGGCGATCCGGTGCGGGGCCTCGAAGTAGACGAGGGTGCGGCGGTCGGCCGCGACCTCGCGCAGCCGGGCGGTCCGCTCGCCCGCCTTGCGGGGCAGGAAGCCCTCGAAGCAGAACCGGTCGACGGGCAGCCCGGAGACCGCCAGCGCGGTCAGCACCGCGGACGGACCGGGCACGGCGGTGACCGGGATGCCCTGCTCGACCGCGGCGGCGACGAGCCGGTACCCGGGGTCGGAGACCGACGGCATCCCGGCATCCGTGACAAGCACCACACGCGCGCCGCCGAGCAGCGCCTCGACCAGCTCCGGGGTGCGGCCGGCCTCGTTGCCCTCGAAGTAGGAGACGACCCGTCCGGAGACCTCGACGTCCAGCGCCTGGGTGAGGCGGCGCAGCCGCCGCGTGTCCTCGGCGGCCACCACGTCCGCGCCGGCAAGTTCGGTGCGCAGCCTGGGCGGTGCGTCCGCGGGGTCGCCGATGGGGGTTCCGGCCAGTACGAGGACGCCTGCGGCTGCGCTGTTCACCCCGGCATCCTCCCATCACCGCCGCGGCCCGGAGGCGCGGGCGGCGGGGCGCGGGCCGCGGGCGGGGCCGGCCGGGGGACGGGGAGCGCACGGAGATAGGGGGCAAAACCGGTCGGCCGCCGCCGGGCACATCGCTTTCTCAGGTCGTTTCCCTACGATGGCCCGGTGACGAGTGACACCGCGACGCAGGACCGCGTCGACGAGGAGGTCCGGGCGCAGGCCGACGCCAGTCCCTGGGCGCGGCGGCTGCGCCGCTTCGGGTACACCGAGCGGCCGCGGACCGACACGCGTGAGCGCCTGGTCCCGCCGTTCCCCGAACCCGGGACCCGCCTGTGGCGGACCGTGGGGCTGGGCCCGGCGGCGGCCCACCGGGCGGCGCGGTGGTCGGGCTGGCTCGGACCGCTGCTCGTCTCCCTGTTCGCCGGCGGCATCCGCTTCTGGCACCTGGGCAGCCCGCGCGAGGTCGTCTTCGACGAGACGTACTACGCCAAGGACGCCTGGGCGCTGCTCAAGCTGGGCTACGAGGGCAGCTGGCCGGACGGCAAGATCTCCAACCCGCAGATCCTGGCGCACCCGCAGACCATCCCGCTGTCGGACGCGCCCGGCTACGTGGTGCACCCGCCGATGGGCAAGTGGGTGATCGCGGCCGGCGAGTGGATGTTCGGCCTCAACCCGTTCGGCTGGCGCTTCATGATGGCGCTGCTCGGCTCCCTGTCTGTGCTGATGCTGTGCCGGATCGGGCGGCGGCTGTTCCGCTCCACCGCGCTGGGCTGCGTGGCCGGCACCCTGATGGCGTGCGACGGCCTGCACTACGTGATGAGCCGCATCGCGCTGCTCGACCTCGTGATCATGTTCTTCGCGCTCGCCGCGTTCGGCTGCCTGCTGGTGGACCGGGACTGGGCCAGAGCGCGGCTCGCGGCGGCGCTGCCGGTCGGGGAGGACGGCTTCGCCGGGCCCGACCGGCACACGGGCGAGCGGGTGGGCATGGGCTGGCGGCCCTGGCGGCTGGCGGCCGGCGTCCTCCTGGGCCTGGCCGCGTCCAGCAAGTGGAACGGCCTGTACTTCCTCGCCTTCTTCATGATCATGACGGTGCTGTGGGACGTCGGCTCGCGGCGTATCGCGGGCGCCCGCCGCCCGTACGTGGCGGTGCTGCGCAAGGACCTCGGCTGGTCGGTGCTCTCGATGCTGCCGGTGGCGCTGGGCACCTACCTGCTCACCTGGACCGGCTGGTTCGTCACCGACGGCGGCTACTTCCGGCACTGGGCGGACGACCGCGGCGGCACCTGGTCGTGGATCCCCGCGCCGCTGCGCAGCCTGTGGCACTACGAGCACGAGGTCTACAAGTTCAACGTGGGCCTCCACACCCCGCACCCGTACCAGTCCAACCCGTGGAGCTGGCTGGTGCTGGGGCGGCCGGTCTCGTACTACTTCGAGTCGCCCAAGTACGGCCAGGACGGCTGCCACACCGCGTCCGGCTGCTCCCGCGAGATCCTCGCCCTGGGCACGCCGCTGCTGTGGTGGTCGGCCTGCTTCGCGATCGTCTACCTGCTCTTCCGGTGGGCGATGCGCCGCGACTGGCGGGCCGGCGCGATCCTCTGCGCGCTGGGCGCGGGCTGGCTCCCCTGGTTCAACTTCCAGGACCGGACGATCTTCTACTTCTACGCGGTCGCCTTCGTCCCCTACCTCTGCCTCGCCGTCGCCATGATGGTCGGCGCGTTCCTCGGCCCACCAGGCGCGAGCGAGGGCCGCCGCATGTGGGGCGCGGTCGGCGCCGGCACCCTCGTCCTCCTGATCATCTGGAACTTCATCTACTTCTTCCCGATCTACACGGGCATGACGATCCCGTACTCGGGCTGGCAGGCGAGAATGTGGTTCGACTCCTGGATCTAGCCAGGTCAGCGATGTGATCCCACGTGACGCGGGGCCCCGCACCGGTTCGCCGGTGCGGGGCCCCCGGTCGTTGGCGGTCGTCCTCGGCGGCACCCCAGCCACCCCGTTGCACTGCGGGTGCTTCCCTTCCGTGCCAGACTCCCCTTGAGCAGAATTCCAGACAATAGGGGACAAACCGCTACGGGCTCCCGCCCCCTGCGTGCAGAGGGCGTGGGCTTCGGTCGACCGGTCCCGTCGGTTCCGCACGGGAGATCAGCGGCCATGACGCGCTGACGCGAAGACCCCTTCCTCAGTCCGCAATTCCCGGTCCCAGCCCGGACGGTGAGCAAGAGGCCGGCCGGAGATCACCTGAAGGAGACATCCATGAGCGACGCGGCCTCCTCCGCCAGTGGCCCCACGGTCGTGCTGGTGCACGGGGCGTTCGCCGACGCCGGCAGTTGGGCATTCGTCACCGAACGCCTCGTGGCCGCCGGCGTGCCCGTGCGCGCGATCGTCAACCCGCTGCGCGGCATCAGCCACGACGCCGCCTATGTGGCCAGCATGATCAACCAGATCCCCGGCCCGGTCCTGGCCGTCGGCCATTCCTACGGCGGTGCGGTCATCACCAACGCCGTCCCGCGGACCGGCAACGTCGTCGGCCTGGTGTACGTCGCCGCGTTCGCCCCCGACGAGGGTGAGCTCCTGGGCGACATCGTGGGCCGCTCGAAGGACAGCGTGCTGACCAGCGCGCTGGAGGAGTACCAATACCCCACGGGAAACGGCTCCGAGACCGCCACCGAGGTTCTCATCGACGCCGCGAAATTCCGCTCGGTCTTCACCGCCGACCTCCCCCAGCGCCAGTCCGACGTCTACGGTCTCTCCCAGCGGCCCATCGCCGCCGGCGCCTTCGCCGAGAAGAGCGGGCCCCCCGCGTGGAAGAACCTGCCCGTCTGGGCGGCCGTGGGCACGGCGGACACCGCGGCCGGCGCCGACGTCGTCCGTGAGATGGCCCAGCGGGCCGGCGCCGACATCACCGAGATCGAGGGCTCCCACGTCATCATGATCTCGCAGCCCGACGCCGTGACCGAGGTCATCCTCAAAGCGCGGAAGAGCGTCTCCTGACACCGCCGGATCGAAGCGACCTGTCGCGACCCCGCGCCGATGCTCCGGTGCGGGGTCGCGGCGTTCCCGGACGTGCGGGTACCGGCGCGGAGCGGGTCAGTCCCACCAGAAGGACCAGATGGGGTGGTTGAGGATCTGGTGGGCGGCGTGGGCGCGGAGGGTTTCGTCGAAGCCCTGCGTAATGGTGTCGGGGGCGAACGCGAAGTGTTCCGCGGCGACGGCCTCGGCGTCGGCCGGGGTCCCGGCGGGGGCCGCGACCGAGAGGATCAGGCGGTCGTCACCGAGGCCCACCAGCCGGGTGCCGAAGCGTTCCTCCCAGGAGCGCAGGACGGTGCAGAGCTCGGCCATGTCGTACGGCCAGGAGCCCGCCAGGTCGCGTTCCTCGGCGAGGGCGGGCAGGTCCGTGCTGCGGTACGGCCGGTCGAGCAGGCACGACTCCGCGTCGTCGTCATCCCCGCCGTCGGCATCCCCGTCCTCCCCGTCCGCGTCATCCCCGCCGTCGCCATCCCCGTCCGCGGCCTCGTGCAGCGCGGCCAGCACCCGCGCCGCCACATGATCCGCGTCCGCCGGGAGTGGGGACGGCGCGGCGGCGAGGCCGGGCCACCGCGCGCCGAAGGGGGCGACGACCTCCTCGAACGAGTCGGGCTCGCCGAAGGCTTCGACGACCCGGCCCCGTCCCGGGAACTCCGCGCCGGCCTCCGCGATCGCCTCCCGGGCGTAGTCCTCCCAGCTCTGCCCCAGGATCCGGTCCGCCGTCGACGCGTCCATCGCACATCTCCCCTGCTCTTCCCGATGAGTTCGCCCGGAGGCTAGCGCCCGCGTCCGACAGCCCGGCGTCCCGCAGACCCGCCTCCCGCTGACCGCCTGCGGACGCGTCCCGTATGCGGACCGAACCGCCCCGCGACGGTCCCGAGGGGTACGATCGCGCGGGTCGGCGCCGCGGCCGCGCGCCCCGGCCCCGACGAAGAAGCGGCCCGTCGCGTTCCTCTTCATAAGGTTTCGGCACGAACCCGTGGCCTGATCGAGACCTGGCTCAAAGGGAGGCGCCGTAGAGTCGCGAAAGCGCGTTCATTGAACGCGTTCAAGGGGAGGGGGACCGGGCTGTGCCCATGTCGAGAGGCGCCAAGGCCGGAATCATCGGAACCGTGTTCGCCGGCATGCTGGGGGTCGCGGGATTCGGCGCGTACAACATCTTCAGCGCACTGGACACCGGCGGCGGGGGCGGCGGCAGCGGGGGCACGTCCAGCCCGACGGCCGCCCAGGCCGACCGGACGCCGTCGGCCAAGGAGGTCTCGGAGACCGGCACCGACTTCCTGACGGCGTGGGCCGGCGGGGACGTCGTGCGGGCGGCGGGCATGACGGACGCGGCGTCGACCGCGACCGACGGCCTGCGCGGCTTCGCGTCCGACGGCCACATCACCAAGGTCGAGATCACCCCGGGCACGCCCGCCGGGCAGGCCATGCCCTACACCGTCGTGGCGCACGTCGACTACCAGGGCAAGGAGACGCTGCTGCAGTACGCCACGTCCCTGACCGTCGGCGTCGACGCCAAGGGCGACCCGGCGGTCAAGTGGGCCCCGTCGGTGCTGTATCCGGGGCTGGCGGACGGCGACCGGATCGTGACGGGCACCGCCAGGACGCCGGACCTCGACATCGTCGACCGCAACGACAAGACGATGACGGGGCAGCAGTACCCGTCGCTGGCACGGATCTTCGACGACTTCGCGACCAGGTACGGCGACAAGCTCAAGGGGGGCACCCCGAGCGTCGAGACCTACATCGAGAAGTCCGACGGCTCGCAGGGCAAGACCCTGGTGACGCTGGTGAAGGGCAAGGGCAAGCGCCTGCGGACGACCCTCGACTCAGGACTGCAGGCCGCCGCCGAGAAGGCGGTGGCCGGCAAGAGCCAGGCCGGCACCGTCGCGCTCGACACCCGCACCGGCGGCATCCTCGCGGTCGCCTACAGCCCGGCGACGGGCGTCGACAACGCGCTCCAGGCGAAGGAGGCGCCCGGTTCGACGTTCAAGATCGTCACTGCGGCGGCCCTGATCGAGGGCGGGCTCTCGCCGAGTTCGCCGGCGCCCTGCGTGAACGGCGCCAACTACAAGTACGGCCGCGCGTACCACAACGACAGCGGCGTGCACGACAACCCCGGCGCCAATCTGGCCTGGGACTTCGCCGTCTCCTGCAACACCGGCTTCATCAAGCAGGCCGGCCACCTGCCGGGCGGCGGACTGACCAGCACGGCCCGGCAGTTCGGCCTGACACAGGCGTGGAACGTCGGCACCCCCACGCCGGACGCGCAGCCGACGATGCCCGATCCCGGCGGTGACCAGGACGAGTTGACCTCGGAGATGATCGGCCAGGGCCGGCTGCAGATGAACCCGCTGATCATGGCCTCGGTGGCCGCGACCGCCGCCACCGGCACGTTCCACCAGCCGCTGATCGTGGACCGGGACCTGATCGACGGCACGATCGCGTCGTCGCACTCGCTGCCGTCCGGCGTCTCCACGAAGCTGCGCTCGCTGATGCGCGGCGCCGTCACCAACGGCACGGCCAGCAGCGTGATGCGCGGCTTCGGCTCCGACGCGGGCGCCAAGACGGGCTCCGCGGAACTGGAGGGCGCGGCCGCGCCCAACGGCTGGTTCACCGCGTACGACGGCCATGTGGCCGCGGCCGCTCTCGTGCAGGGCGGTGGCCACGGCTTCGCGTCCGCCGGCCCCATCGTGGCGGCCGTCCTGCGGGCGTCGTGACCGGGTGAGGCAGCGCACCACCGTACGAGGACGGCGACCGGCATGACCCCGGTCGTCGTCCTCGCCGTCCTCACCGCCGCGGTCACCCACGCGGTGTGGAACGCCATCGCGCACCGCATCAAGGACCAGCTCCTCACCTTCACCCTCGTCGGCGGGGGCGGGGCGCTGTGCGCGGCGCTGATCGCGCCGTTCGCCGCGTCCCCGCGCTCCGGCGCGTGGCCGTACCTGGCCGCGTCGGTGGCGATCCACCTGGCCTACCAGTACCTGCTGATGCGGTCGTTCTCGCTCGGCGAGTTCGGGCAGGTCTACCCGGTGGCGCGCGGGGTCGCGCCGCTGGCGGTGACGGTGCTGGCCGCGGTGTTCGTCTCCGAGCGGCCCGACGGCTGGCAGACCGCCGGGGTCGCGGTGGCGTCCGCGGGGCTCGGCGGCGTCGCCCTGTGGGGGCTGCGCGGCCGCCGCCCCAACTGGCCCGCGCTGGCGGCCGCGGTGGGCACCGGCCTGACGATCGCCGGGTACACCGTGGTCGACGGCGTGGGTGTGCGCGCGTCCGGCTCCGCCGCGGGCTACATCACCTGGCTGATGCTGATGCAGGGCGCGGCCGTGCCGTTCGTCGCGGCCGCCTCCCGCCGGCCCGGCCTCCTGGCCGCGCTGCGCCCGGTGGCGGCCCGCGGGCTGCTGGCCGGCGCGCTGTCCACGGCCGCGTACGGCCTCGTGGTGTGGGCGCAGACCCGCGCGCCCCTCGCCCCGGTCGCAGCGCTGCGCGAGACGTCGATCATCGCCGGCGCCGCCATCGGCACGCTCGTCTTCAACGAGCGCTTCGGACGGCCGCGGCTGATCGCCGCCGCCCTGGTCGTCTCCGGCATCACGCTGATGCTCACCGGCTGAAGCCGCACCCCACCCGTTCCCGCCCCCACCGACGACCGGCCCCGGCCGGCGCAGGCGGAGGCGCAGACCCCCGGCCCTGGGCTGGGCGCCGCGCCCGCCCGACGCCGGACGCCGCGGGGACGACGGGACCGCTGGGAAGCGGTCAGGCGCGCGCGGGCCCGCCCGCTGCTCGGGCGAGGAGAAGCGGGCGAGCCGCACCCCGGGGAAACGGCCGCGGCTCCGAGAAGGGGTCAGGCGTGGGCGGGGTCGCCGTCCGCGATCTCCGCGGCGAGCGCGTCGGTGAAGCCCGTGTTGGAGCCGAGGATGCCGCCCTCGACGGGAAGGGTGACGCCGGTGATCCACGCGGCGTCGGTGGAGGCGAGGAACGCGACCGCCGCGGCGATGTCGGAGGGCTCGCCGACCCGGCCCAGCGGGTAGGCGCGGGCGGCCGCCGCCAGCGTGGCCTCGCGGCCGTCCCACACGGGGGTGCGGATCGTGCCGGGCGCCACCATGTTGGCCCGCACGCCCAGCGGCGCCGCCTCCTGCGCCAGGCTCCGGGTCAGCGAGACCAGCCCGGCCTTGGCCGCGCTGTAGGCCGCGTTGCCGAAGTACGAAAGCCCGTTCACCGAGCCGATGTTGACGATCGCACCGCGCCGGTCCCGGGCCTTCGCCAGGTGCGGCAGCGCGGCCCGCGCACAGCGCATCGCGCCGATGAGGCAGACGTCGAGGTCGCGCGCCCAGTCCTCGTCGCGCTCCTCGGTGAAGTCGTCGCGGTGGTCGCTGCACGCGTACGCGTTGTTGACCAGCACGTCCAGCGAGCCGAACGCGGCCGCCGCCTGCGCCACCGCCGCGTCGACCGACACCCGGTCGGTGACGTCGCACACCGCGTGCTCGGCCCGGCCGCCGCCGGCCCGGATCGACGCGGCCGTGCGCGCGCCCGACTCCCCGTCCACGTCGGCGATGAGCACGCCGGCGCCCTCCGCGGCGAACCGCCGTGCGGTCGCCTCCCCGATCCCGCGGGCTCCGCCCGTGACCACCACGCCGTACGTCTCGAAGCGCTCCATCGGGTCAGGTTAGGCAGTCCCGAACGGCCCTGACCAGAGCCTGGGCGCGGGGGTCGGCGGTGACGTTCTTCTGCATGCCGTTGGTGACGTAGCCGAAGCCGAGGGCGTGCTCGGGGTCGGCGAACGCGAGCGAGCCGCCGCGGCCGGGGTGCCCGAAGGAGCCGGGGCCCAGCAGCGGTGACGCGCCGCTGTGCAGCATGTACCCGAGTCCGAAGCGGGTGCTGACGACCAGCACCCGGTCGGGCCCGTCGGACCGCACGGCGCGCGCGGCTTCGACGGTGCCCGGCTCCAGCAGCCGCCGGCCGCCCTCCACGTCGCCGACGAACGCGGCGTAGCAGCGGGCCAGCGCGCGGGCGGTCGCGATACCGCCGGACGCGGCGAGTTCGCCGGCCCGGTAGGCGGGGCTGTTCTCGTCGGGCAGCGGGGTGATCGCGCCGAACGCGCGCCGCGTCAGCGACCCGGGGTCGGCGTAGGCGTCGTGCACGGACTGCTTGGGGCGGGCCCGCATGATGCCGGAGGACGCGGGTTCCGGCTGGGCGGTCTCGCCTATGCGGCCGACCCGGTGCTGCTCGCCCGGGGGCAGTCCCGTCCACAGGTCGAGGCCGAGCGGTCCGGCGATCTCGTCGGCGAGGAAGCGGCCCAGGGTGCGGCCGCTGACCCGCAGCACGAGCTCGCCGAGCAGCCAGCTGTAGGTCTGGGCGTGGTAGCCGTGCGCCTCGCCCGGCGGGAACTGCGGGGCCTGCGCGGCGACCGCCCGCGGCCCCGACACCCCGTCCAGCGCCTGCGCGGGCGTCAGCGGCACGTCGAGCGCGGGGACGCCGGCCCGGTGCGCGAGCACGTCCCCCACCCGGACGCGGTCCTTGCCGTGCGCCTTGAACTCCGGCCAGTACGCGGCGACGGGGGCGTCGAGGTCGAGCTGCCCGCGCTGGTGGAGCAGCAGCACGCAGGCGGCGGCGATGCCCTTGGTGGCCGACCGTACGGTCTGCGCGGTGTCCCGCTCCCACGGCTTGCCCGCGGGTCCGCCGTCGAAGTCGCGGGTGCCGCCCCACAGGTCCGCCACCACGCGCCCGTCGTGGTGGACGGCGACGGCGGCGCCCTGGTCCCCGCGGCGCGCGAAGTTCTGCGCGAAGACGTCGCGTACCGGTTCCCAGCCGTCCGCGACCGTCCCGTGGACGTCCCCGATGCCCATGAGCGGCGCCTCCCGATGTGTGTTCCCGTACCCGCCAGGACCGTGCGCGGGCCGGCCGCACACCCCGCCTGACCGCGGTGCTCCCTTACGCCCTCCATGGTGCACGACGCCCCCGACGGCCGGTCGGGGGCCCTGTGGACAACTCTCCTCGCACGGCCGCTGACGTGCGGCGGGCCCGTTCCGGGACCGCGGTCCTGGTCGTGGCGACCAGGGCGCGGCCCCGTCACGGGCCCGGTGGGGGGATCCGCTGTCAGTCCTGCGGGTGCTACGACAGCGGCGGGTACGCGTTCTGGATCAGCTGGTGGAACTCGGCCGAGAACCAGTGGCCGGCCAGCGGCGAGTTGGGCAGCGCGCCCGTCGGGTTGTTGCCGTTGCGCGCGTTGCCACCGTAGGTGGGGTCGCACATCTGGTCGAAGCCCTTGCCCTCGTCGTTGGAGATGGCCGAGCTCGACCCGTCCGACTCACCCGGGGGCTTGATCCACACGTAGGCGTCGATGTTCGCCGAGGGCGCCGCGGTCGGGCGGGCCCCGATGCCCGCGCCGGACTGGTTGCACCAGTTGCCGGCGTGGATGCGGCGGTCGATGCGGCCGCCGTCGACGTACGTGTCGACGCTGGTCGTCGCGCCCGGGCCGGTGGGACGCGCGGTGCCGCCCCAGCCGTTGCGGCCGGTGTCGATCAGCATGCCGATGCTGGACGGGAAGCCGTCCGAGATCAGCTGGTTGCGCAGGCCCGTGGCGTAGGACTGCTCGTCGACGTAGTTGTTCCAGTCCACCCACTTGGACTGGCGCACCGTGGTGCCGTTGACGTTGTCCGTCACCTTGAAGTTGGGCTCCACCGTCGCGCTGTAGTTCGCGGTGTTGGTGATGAAGCCCTGGACATCACCCAGGGAGGCGCCGTTGGTGGTCGCCACCTTGTAGAACTCCTGGGCGGACGGGCCGAGGTTGCTGTCCCAGCCGAGCCAGGCGTGGTGGCCGGCGTCGATGTAGTTGTAGGTGTTCGACAGCGCGCCGAGCTTGGACAGCGCGTAGCTGACGCCCTTCTCGTAGTTGCCGTTCGCCTTCATCGTCGCGCAGGCGTCCGTCGAACCGGCGGTGCCGCCCGCGTTGGTGACGAGGTTGGGCAGCGAGTCGGGCTCGATGATGTTGACGATCCGCAGGCTCGCGTACTTCGCATCCGACATGATCGACGCGATCGGGTCGATGTACTGCGTCTCGTACTTGTCGATGTCCGTCGGACCCAGTTCACCGTTGGACGCCAGGGCGGCGCAGTCGCGGCCGGGCAGGTCGTAGATGACGAACTCGACGGTCAGCGGCTGTCCCGCGGCCTGCGTCACGGCGGCGTCCAGGTGGGCCTTGAGGCCCATGGCGCCGTTCGCACCGTTGATCGCGGCGATCCGGTCCAGCCAGACGGCCGTCGACTGGTTGGCGATCGACTGGCCGCCGTCGGCCGCGGCCTCCGCGGACCACTCGGAGTTGACGTAGCCCTTGGCGCCGACGTACGGGTTGTCGAGCTTCGTGCCGGGCGGCGGGCTGGTGGGGGGAGTGGTCGGCGGCGTCGTGGGCGGCGTGGTCGGCGGGGTGGTTCCGCCGCCGGTGGTGCCGCCGGTCGTACCGCCGGAGGTGCCGGAGCCGCCGCAGGCCACGCCGTTGAGCGTGAAGGCGGTCGGCGACGCGTTGGTGCCGCTGTAGGAGGCGTTGAAGCCGAAGTTGGCCGTGCCGCCGGTCGCGATCGCGCCGTTGTAGCCCATGTCCTTGGCGGTGACCGCCTGGCCGGACTGGGTGATGGTGGCGTTCCAGCCCTGGGTGACCTGCTGGTTTCCGGCGAAGGACCAGCCGAGGGTCCATGCGGTGAGTGCGGGGCCGGTGTTGGTGACGGTGATCTGCGCGGTGAACCCGCTGTCCCACTGGTTCACGGTGTAGTTCACCGAGCAGCCGGCCGAGGCGGCCGATGCGCTGGTGCTCATCGCAGCGGCCACTGCGCCGGAGGCGACGACGAGCGCGCCTGCCGCCGCAAGCGCGGCCGTTCTGCGTCGGACTGTCGGAACTGCCATGTGCGAACAACCTCCATATGGGGGGTGGACCGTCGAAACCAGTTCGAGAGGTCAAGGGAGGTGGTGCGGTGATTCATGGTCCGGTTACACGCTCTTAACGTGGGAGCGCTCCCATAGTGGGGAGCTGCCCTGCCCCTGTCAATGCTTGAAGCACGACGAGCGGCGAGCCCGCACGCGGGACGTACCGCAACCGAACTGACGATCCGTCAGTCCGGTTGCGGTGAACGCGTGGTGGCCGTACGCGGAACCTGCGGCGGGGCCTGCCCCGCCGTGCCCTACGCCGTCGCCTTCGCCGCGGCGCGGCCCGCCGCGCGGCCGGAGAAGATGCAGCCGCCGAGGAACGTCCCCTCCAGCGACCGGTATCCGTGCATGCCGCCGCCGCCGAAGCCGGCCGCCTCGCCCGCCGCGTACAGCCCGGGCAGCGGTTCGCCGCGCGTCTCGCCGGCGCCCGGCGCCGGGGTGAGGACGCGCGCGTCGAGGTCGGTCTCCAGCCCGCCGAGCGACTTGCGGGTGAGGATGTTGAGCCGCACCGCGATCAGCGGGCCCGCCTTGGGGTCGAGCAGCCGGTGCGGCGACGCGGTGCGGATCAGCTTGTCACCCAGGTAGTTGCGGGCACCGCGGATCGCGGTCACCTGGAGGTCCTTGGTGTAGGTGTTGGCGATCTCGCGGTCGCGCGCCTCGATCTCGCGCCGCAGTTCGGCCTCGTCGATCAGCCCCTCACCGGTCAGCGCGTTCATCCCCTTGACCAGCGCGCCCAGTTCGGACTCGACGACGAAGTCGGCGCCGTTCCGCTTGAACGCCTCGACCGGTCCGGGCGCCCCGGGCAGCGCGCGCTTGAGCACCTCGCGCACGCTCCGGCCCGTCAGGTCCGGGTTCTGCTCGGAGCCCGACAGCGCGAACTCCTTCTCGATGATCTTCTGGGTGAGGACGAACCAGGTGTACTCGTGCCCGGTGCCCATGATGTGGGCGAGCGTGCCGAGGGTGTCGAAGCCCGGGAAGTACGGCACGGGCAGCCGCCGGCCGGTCGCGTCCAGCCACAGCGACGAGGGCCCGGGCAGGATGCGGATGCCGTGCCGGGCCCAGATCGGGTTCCAGTTCTCGATGCCCTCGGTGTAGTGCCACATCCGGTCGCCGTTGATCAGCCCGGCGCCCGCGGACTCGGCGACGCCGAGCATCAGCCCGTCCACGTGCGCCGGCACGCCCGACAGCAGCTTCCGCGGCGGCGTGCCGAGCCGCTCGGGCCACGCCGCCCGCACCAGCTCGTGGTTGCCGCCGATGCCTCCGGAAGTGACCACCACCGCCTGCGCCCTGATGCTGAACTCGCCGGCCGTCTCGCGCGAACTCGCCTCGCCGCGGGCGGCGTCGCTGGGCACCAGCACCTCGCCGCTGACCCCGTCCACGGTGCCGCCCGTCACGGTCAACGCGGTCACCCGGTGCCGGAAGCGCAACTCGACCCGGCCGGCCGCGACCGCGTCGCGCACCCGCTGCGCGAACGGCGCGACGACACCGGGGCCGGTGCCCCAGGTGATGTGGAAGCGCGGCACCGAGTTGCCCGGTCCCGTCGCGAGGAACCCGCCGCGCTCGGCCCAGCCGACGACCGGGAACATGCGTATGCCGCGCTCGCGCAGCCACGCCCGCTTCTCCCCCGCCGCGAAGTGCACGTAGGCCTCGGCCCAGCGGCGCGGCCAGTGGTCCTCGGGGCGGTCGAAGCCCGCGGTGCCCATCCAGTCCTGGAGCGCCAGGTCGGCGCTGTCCTTGATCCGCATCCGGCGCTGCTCGGGAGAGTCGACGAAGAACAGCCCGCCGAACGACCAGAACGCCTGACCGCCCAGGGACGCCTCGGGCTCCTGGTCGACCAGGATCACCTTCCGCCCCGCCTCGGCCAGTTCGGCGGTCGCGACCAGCCCTGCCAGCCCGCCTCCCACCACCACGACGTCCGCGTCCAGCGCCATCGGCCCGCTCCCGTCCCACTGACAGCCCCACCGGTGGCTACTCACCGGTACGTGTGCGGAGCACGTTACGCGAAGCGGCCCCGCCGGTCATGGGGGCGGGCACCGGCACCCCGCCGATAGGCTGGGCCGCATGTCTGATGCCGCGCCCCGCGTCCGCTTCGCACCGTCCCCGACCGGCATGTTCCACGTCGGCGGCGCCCGTTCCGCCCTCTACAACTGGGCGGTGGCGCGCCAGTCCGGCGGCACCTTCGTGCTGCGCATCGAGGACACCGACGCGGCCCGCAACAAGCCCGAGTGGATCGACGGCATCATCAGTGCGCTCGCCGCGATCGGCATCTCCCAGGCCGATCCGCACTTCGAGGGCCCGTACTTCCAGTCCGCGAACGCCGGCCGGCACGGCGAGGCGGCGCTGAAGCTGCACGCGGAGGGCAAGGCGTACTACTGCGACTGCACCCGCGAGCAGCTCGCCGAGCGCACCGGCTCCCAGCAGCTGGGCTACGACGGCTTCTGCCGCGACCGCGGCCTGGCGTACGAGCCGGGGCGCGCGCTGCGGTTCCGCACGCCGGACGAGGGCGAGACGGTCGTGGTGGACCTGATCCGCGGCGAGCCGGCGTTCCCCAACAGCGCGATCGAGGACTTCGTGATCGCGCGCGGCGACGGCTCCCCGGTGTTCCTGCTCGCCAACGTCGTCGACGACCTGGACGAGGGCATCACGGAGGTGATCCGCGCCGAGGAGCACCTGTCCAACACGCCGAAGCAGCAGCTGCTGTGGCAGGCGCTGGGCGCGGTCCCGCCGGTGTGGGCGCACATGCCGGTGATCGTCAACGAGAAGCGGCAGAAGCTCTCCAAGCGCCGCGACAAGGTCGCGCTGGAGGACTACCTCGCCGAGGGCTACCTGCCGCAGGCCATGGTCAACTACCTGATGCTGCTGGGCTGGGGTCCCGGCGACGACCGCGAGATCATGCCGTACGAGGAGCTGGAGCGGCTGTTCCGGATCGAGGACGTCAACGGCTCGTCGGCGTTCTTCGACCTCAAGAAGCTCACCGCGTTCAACGGCGAGTACATCCGCGCCCTGCCGCTCGACGACTTCATCGCCGAGTGCACGCCGTGGCTGACCGCGCCGCACGCCCCGTGGGCGCCGGAGTCCTACGACCCGGACGTCTTCGCCGCGGTGGCGCCGCTGGCGCAGACGCGGCTGGCGGTCATGTCGGAGATCACCCCGAACGTCGACTTCCTCTTCCTGGACGCGCCCGCCCGCGACGACGCGTCGTGGGCGAAGGCGATGAAGCCCGGCGCGGCGGAGCTGCTGCGCGACGCGTCTGCGGCGCTGACGGTCGCGCAGTGGGAGGCCGAGCCGCTGAAGGCCGCGCTGGAGGCGGTGGCCGAGGCGCACGGGCTCAAGCTGGGCAAGGCCCAGGCGCCGGTGCGGGTTGCGGTCACCGGCCGCACCGTCGGCCTGCCGCTGTTCGAGTCGCTGGTCGCGCTCGGCCGGGAGCGGACGCTGGCGCGGCTCGCGGCCGCGGAGGAGCGGCTGGCGCGGGAGGCCGGCGCGGCCTGAGCCCCGGATCGGGCGGCAGCCAGGCACAGCGCCGGCGCACCGCCTGGCTGCCGTAGCGCATCACCGCGTGGCCGCCTCACTGCCTCACCACCTTGCCGCCACATCGCCTAGCTGCCTCACCACCTCACCACCTGACCAGTGAACCCCCTCTCCGGGGCTGGGCGTCCCGCGTGGTCCGAGCCGCCGGGGCCCGGCGTGGCTTGCGGGCTCCGCGCCCTGACTGGGCCCTCCGGGTGGCTCCGGCGGCCGGGGACCCGTCACGGCGGGGCCCGGGAGGTTCGCGGTGCCGCCGGGACGGGCGGGACCGCAGGCCAGGGGCGCACGGGCGGCGGAACGGAGTGCGGCGGGGGCGCAAGCCGGCCGGAAAAGTTGCTGGGCCTGCGGGCGCCCCGAACCATGGGAGGGGTGAGCGATGGCGCGTACCTCCGGTTCCCGCACCTGAACGGCGAGCTTGTGTGCTTCGCCGCCGAGGACGACATCTGGACGGCTCCGCTGGGCACGCCCGGCGGGTCCCCCGGTCGCGCGTGGCGGGTGACCGCCGACCGCACCCGGGTCGGGCCGCCGCGCTTCTCCCCCGACGGCACCACGATCGCGTTCACCAACTGGCGCAGTCTCGACCCCGAGGTGTACCTCGTCCCGGTGGACGGCGGCGCCGCGCGCCGGCTGACGTACTGGGGCAGCAGCGACACCCGGGTGTGCTCGTGGACGCCGGACGGGCAGGTCCTCGCGGTGTCCTCGCACGGCAAGCCGTTCGCGTACCACACGTGGGCCTACAGCGTGCCTGTCGAGTACGGGCCGGGCGGCCCGCTGCCCTGGGGCCCGGTGTCCGACATCGCCGTGCAGGACCGGGCGTGCGCCGAGGGCGGCGGCACCGAGCGCCGCACGCTGCTGCTGACCGGCACGCCGCCGCACGAGCCGTACGCGTGGAAGCGGTACCGCGGCGGCGCCACCGGCCGGCTGTGGCTGCACGGCGAGCGGCTGGTCCCCGGCATCGACGGGCACCTGTCGTCGCCGATGTTCGTCCGGGGGCGGATCGCGTTCCTCTCCGACCACGAGGGCGTCGGCAACCTGTACTCGTGCGCACCCGACGGCGGTGACCTGCGCCGTCACACCGACCACGCCGACTTCTACGCCCGCAGCGCCGCCACCGACGGCGAGCGCGTGGTGTACCAGTGCGCGGGTGACCTGTGGCTGGTCGAGGACCTGGCCGCGGCGGACGCGCGGCCGCGCCGCCTCGACATCCGGCTGGGCGGCCAGCGCAGCGGCCGCCGCCCCTACCAGGTGCCGGCCGCCTCGAACCTCGACGGGCTGGCCACCGACGAGACCGGCCGGGCCAGTGCGGTGTGCGTGCGCGGCAGCCTGTACTGGCTCACCCACCGCGACGGCCCGGCGCGCACCATCGCCGACGAGCCGGGCGCACGGGTGCGGCTGCCCGTGATGCTCGGCGACACGGGCGTCGTCGCGTACGTCACGGACGCGGAGGGCGAGGACGGCATCGAGCTGGCGCCGCTGCCAGGCCGCGCGGCACGGGCGCTGACCCGGGAGCGGGACCTGCTGGACGACCCGATCGAGGCCGCCACCGCGGCCGCCGAAGCAGCCGCGGGCGGGGCCGGGCAGGGTGCGGTGCCCGCGGGGGTGCGCCGGGGCTCCACCCGGTGGACGGGCCAGGACGCGCTGGAGGCCGCGGTCGAGGAGGCCGTCGGCGAGGAGATCGTGGTCGAGGAGGCGGTCTCGGGCGAGGGCGGCCCGCAGCGCTCGGCGCCCGGGCCGGAACTGCTGGTCGAGGGCGCGGGCGCGCCGGAGGACGGCGGCGCCGGGGCGGGCGTGGGGCCGCCCGGCGGCGCGTCCGGCGCGGGCGGTGCGGGACTGGCCGCCGGCGGTGTGCGGGACGTGGACGACCTGCGGGTCCGGCTGGCCGTCGCACGCATAGGGCGCGTCCTGGAGATGGCGTCCTCGCCGGACGGCAGCACCCTCGCGGTCGCCGCGCACGACGGGCGGCTGCTGCTGGTGGCGACGGGCGTCGACGACGAGGGTGACGGCGGTATGGCCGGCGGATCGTCGGACGATACGGATGACACGGACGACGCGGACGACGCGGGTGACTTCGGCGGCGCCGGGTCGACGAACGGCCGGGGCCGGCCGGCCCGCGCGGCGGGCACCGTCGAGGAGCTGATCCGCTCCACCAACGGCCCGGTGCGCGACCTGGCGTTCTCCCCCGACTCCGCGTGGCTGACGTGGTCGCACCCAGGCGTGGGCCGCTCGCTGCGCTCGGTGAAGATCGCCCGGTTGTCCGACCACACGATCATCGACGTCACCAACGGCCGTTTCGAGGACGAGCAGCCGGTGTTCACGCGCGACGGCCGCTACCTGGCGTTCCTGTCGTGGCGCGGCTTCGACCCGGTGTACGACGTGCACACCGGCGACCTGTCGTTCCCGCTGGGCTGCCGCCCCTACCTCGTGCCCCTGAACTCCGCGACGCCGTCGCCGTTCGCCCTGCGCGTCGAGGGCAGCCCGGTGGGCTCCGGTCTCGACCCGGGCGAGGCCGCCGGCGACGGCCCGGTCGTCGTCGAGGCCGAGGGCCTGGCGAACCGGGTGACGCCGTTCCCGGTGGCGGCGTCGAAGTACTCGTCGCTGGAACCGGTGCAGGGCGGCCTGGTGTGGTTGCGCTGGCCCATCTCCGGCGCCCTGGGCGAGACGTTCGTCAACCCCGCCGACCCGTCCGCGCGGCCGACGCTGGAGTACTTCAACCTCGGCAAGTCCAAGCGCACCGAACTGGTCCACCACATGGACTGGTACGCGGTGAGCGGCGACGGCCGGCGCCTGGCGGTGTACGACGAGGGCGAGTTGGCGGTGCTGCCGGCCAACGAGCGCGGCGACGACGACTCGACCGTCTACGTCGACATGCGCCGCATCCTGCACGAGGTGCTGCCGGAGGCCGAGTGGCGGCAGTCCTACGCCGAGGCCGGCCGGCTGATCCGCGACTACTTCTGGGCGCCCGACATGTGCGGCGTGGACTGGCCGGCGATCCTCGACCAGTACCGGCCGCTCGTCGAACGCGTCAGCACCCCCGACGAGTTCGCGGACCTGCTGCGCGAGGTCCTGGGCGAACTCGGCACCTCGCACGCCTACGTGCAGCCGGCCCGCCGCAACGAGGGGCCGCCGCACTACCAGCGGCCGATCGGCCTGCTCGGCGCGGACTTCCAGCACAACAAGGACGGCACCTGGTCGCTGCTGCGGATCCTGCCCGGCGAGTCCTCGGACTCCAAGGCCCGTTCACCGCTGGCCGGTACGGGCATCCGGGAGGGCGCGATCCTCACGCACGTCGACGGCCGGCCCGTCGACCCGCACGCCGGCCCCTACCCGCTGCTGTCGGGCGCCGGCGGCACCACCGTGGAGCTGACGTTCGCGCCGTCGAGCGGCCGGGGCGGGCCGCGCCGGATCGCCGTCGTCCCGCTGATCGACGACCGGCCGCTGCGCTACCAGCACTGGGTGGCCCGCCGCCGCAGGGTGGTGCGCAGGCTCAGCGGCGGCCGCTGCGGCTACCTGCACATCCCCGACCTCGGAGGCTCCGGCTGGGCGCAGTTCAACCGCGACCTGCGCAAGGAGGTCGCGTACGACGCGCTGCTGGTGGACGTGCGCGGCAACGCCGGAGGCAACATCAGCGAACTCGTCATCGAGAAGCTGACCCGCACCGTCCTCGGCTGGGACCTCACCCGCAACGCGCAGCCCGTCAGTTACGCGAGCAGCGCGCCGCGCGGGCCGATCGTCGCGATCGCCGACGAGGCCACGTCGTCCGACGGCGACATGATCACCGCGGCCTTCAAACTCCTGGGCCTGGGACCGGTGGTGGGGCTGCGCACCTGGGGCGGCGTCGTCGGCATGACCGGACGGCACCGGCTCGGCGACAACACCGTCATCACCGTGCCGATGAACGCCGCCTGGTTCGACGCCTACGGCTGGTCCGTGGAGAACCACGGCGTCTCTCCCGACATCGAGTGCCTGCGCACCCCCGTCGACTGGGCCGAGGGCCGTCACGGCCAACTGGCCGTGGCCGTCCGCACCGCGCTCAACCTGCTCGAGGAGCACCCGGCCGCGGTCCCGCCCGACCTGTCGTCGCGCCCCAGCCGCGCCCGTCCCCAACTGCCGCCGCGCTGAGGGGCGAAGGGCCGCGCAGCAGCCAGGTGCCGCGAGAGCGACTCGCCCGGGGACAGAAGAAGGGGCACCCGTTGCGGGGTGCCCCTTCAGTGTCACTGCGTCCGGCTGGGGCGCGAACGCCCTTGCCGGCGGCGACCGTTCAAGTCAGGCCGTTCAGGCCCAGTCCTGCTCTTCCTCGGCGTCGCGGTCCATGCGGTCACGCGCACGGTCCTCGAACTCGGAGCCGCGCTGCTGCGCGTCACGCTGCGCACCGCCGCGCTCCATCGGCTCCTGGCGCTGGGGGTTGGCGGACTTGTCGCGCTTGTTGCCTGCAGCGCTCCGGGCCTTCTCCTCGTACTGGGTGGCCTGGTCCTTGAACTGATCGAAAGCGCCCATGGTTACTCCTCCTGGAGTGTGTCGGAATGGGGCCTCGACAAGACTTACACGGCCGGACACAGGCCGCATCCTGGGACAATAACCCCAGGTCAGCGTGTGGTTACTGTCACGGTGTGTGATCGATCGATGATCGCTCGGCCTCGTCGGCCGCGCCGCCGCGCCCCACCAGGCCCCTGCGGACACCGCCGTTGCGCACCAGCGCCGGTTCCACGCGCCGCATTTCGCGGCGGCCGAGGGCGCCGCCGAGCAGCGACGGAAGGTAGCCGCGCACCGGCTGCATCCCGCGCAGCCACCACTGCGCGTACACGTGCGCGGAGCGGCGTTCGATGCCGGCGACGAGCCGGTCGACGGCGGGCTCCAGCGGGTAGGTGCGGTTGGCCGGCCACGGCAGCCGTGCCCGCATCGCGCGCAGTGCCTCGTCCTCGTCGGCGCCGCGCACCATGTCGGTGTCGGTCCAGCTGAGGTAGCCGACGCCCACCCCCACGCCCTTGTGGCCGAGTTCGGCCCGCAGGCTGTGCGCGAACGCCTCCACGCCCGACTTGCTCGCGCAGTACGCGGCCATCATCGGCGCGGGCGTGATCGCGGCGAGCGAGGCGATCTGCAGCAGGTAGCCGCGCGAGTCGACCAGTGCCGGCAGGAACGCCCGGGCGGTGGCGACGCTGCCCAGCAGGTTGACCTGGATCACCCGGTCGAACGCGTCGGGGTCGGAGTCCAGGAACGGACCGCCGGTGGCCACACCGGCGTTGGCCACGACGACGTCGATCCGCCCGAAGTGCGCCCGCACGTCGGCGGCGACCGCGGCCATCGCGGTGCGGTCGGTGACGTCGGCGGTCCAGTGGGCGGCGTCGCCGGGCAGCGACTGCGCGACCTGCTTCAACGCGTCGGGCTCCAGGCCCACGAGTGCCAGGCGGGCCCCGCGTGCGGCCAGCTTGCGGGCCACCATCTCGCCCACGCCGCGCGCCGCACCGGTGACGACGGCCACCTGGCCGTCGAGCGATCGTGCGCTCATGCGCTCTCCTCCTCCTTCACCGACTCCTGCGCCGGCTCCTGCGGCTGCGCCGCGCCGGCGGGCGCCAGATGCTCCGCGACCAGTTCCCGGATGACGTGCTCCACGGAAACCGCGTCCTCGATGGGCGTCATGTGGCCGAGCCGCGGCAGTTCGGTCAGCGAGACCAGCCGGGGCAGGGCGGCCGCCATGCGGTGGGCGTGGCCCTTGGGGGTGAGTCGGTCGGCGGTGCCGACGACGATCGCGGTGGGCGCGTCGAGCGCGGCCAGTTCGCGGTCCAGGTCGAGCACGGCCAGCACCCGGCCCCACGCGGCACGCTGGCTCGCGCGGCAGGCGTGCACGATGCGCGCGGTGAACGCGACCTGCTCGGGTGTCGGCTCCGTGCCCAGCACGCCGTACTTGAGTGCCGCCTTCGACATCGGGGTCACCGGTCCGAGTGGCAGCCGGGACACGAGCAGTTGACGGTGGAAGAAGCGCCGCAGGCCCTTGGACCGGACCTTCGGCGGCAGCACCTCGGTGCTGCCGAGCAGCTGCCCGCTGCCGGTGCTGGCCAGCAGCACCGCGGCGGTCCTGCCGCGCACCGACGCCCGCCCGGACGCCGCCATGATCGTCATACCGCCCATGGAGTGACCTGCGAGCACGGCCCGTTGACCGTCGGGGACGACGGTCTCCAGTACGGCTTGCAGATCATCGGCCAGTACGCCCGTGCCGTAACCCGTGCGGGTGGCCGGCGCGGCGCTGCGGCCGTGACCGCGCTGGTCGTAGGCGACGACGCGGTGGTCGGCGGCCAGCAGCCGCACGACGGGCGCCCAGAAGAGCGTCGAGCACGTCCAGCCGTGCGACAGTACGACCGTCGGACCGTCGGCCCGCCCGTACTCCTCGACGTGCAGTCGCGTTCCGTCCGCCGATACGACGGTGTGCTCGCGGCGCGGCCGCACGGCCTCGTAGGGGACGGTCATGACACGGCCTCCACCGAAAGCTCCGACGCGGCGACCGGCGCCAGCACCTCGTACTCCGACAGCCTCACCTCGCGCGTGGCCCGCCGGAACTCGGCGGTGGTGCCCGGCCAGGCGGTGGTGTTGCGCCCGTTGGCGTCCAGGTACCAGCTCTTGCAGCCGCCGGTGTTCCACACCGTGCGGGACGCGCGCCGCTCCATGTCGTCGCTCCACGCGGCGACGGCGGCGGGCTTGGCGTCCAGCGCGGCCGCGCCGGTGGCCGACAGCGCGCGCATGTAGGAGGCGACGTAGTTGAGCGACGACTCGATCATCAGGATCATCGAACTGTTCCCCAGGCCGGTGTTGGGGCCGATGATGAACAGCAGGTTCGGGAACCCGTCGACGCTGCAGCCGCGCAGCGCGGCCATGCCGTTCTTCCAGTGCTCGCTCAGGGCGCGGCCGTCCGCGCCGATCACCCGGTCGCCGATCGGCATGTCCGTGACGTGGAAGCCGGTGCCGAAGACGATCGCGTCGACCTCCCGCTCGGTGCCGTCCGCGGTGACGACCTTCGAGCCGCGCACCTCGCTGAGCGCCGACGTGACGACCTCGGTGTTGGGCTGCGACAGCGCCGGATAGTAGGTGTTGGACAGCAGGATGCGCTTGCAGCCGATGGTGTAGTCGGGCGTGAGGCGGGCCCGCAGCGCCGGGTCCTTCACCGACCGGCGCAGGTGGTTGCGGGCGATCCGCTCGGCCGCCTTCATCAGCTTCGGCCGCTTCACGAACGCGCCGACCTGGAACTCGCGGATCAGCCACAGCAGTCCGCGCCGCGCCTTCGCGGTGGCCGGCACGGTCCCGTGCAGCCAGCGCTCGGCGGCCCCGATCGGCCGGTCCATCCGCGGCATCACCCACGGCGGGGTGCGCTGGATGACGGTCAGCTGCGCGACCTCGGGCTGGATCGACGGCACGATCTGGATCGCGGAGGCGCCGGTGCCGACCATGGCCACACGCTTGCCCTTGAGGTCGAAGTCGTGCTCCCAGCGCGAGGAGTGGAAGACCCGGCCGGGGAAGTCCTCGATGCCGGGAACATCGGGGATCTTCGGGTCCGACAGCGGTCCGGTCGCGGACACGACGACGTCCGCGGTCAGTTCACCGGCCGCGGTCGTCAGATGCCAGTGCCGTGCCGCGTCGTCCCAGCGCGCCGTGAGCACCTCGGCGCCGAACCTCAGGTGCGGCCGCAGCCCGAAGGTGTCGGTGACCCGCTCCAGGTAGGCGCGGATGTGCTCCTGCCCGGAGAAGGCCCGCGGCCACTCGGGGTTGGGGGCGAACGAGAAGGAGTACAGGTGGGAGGGCACGTCGCAGGCGCAGCCGGGATAGCTGTTGTCCCGCCAGGTGCCGCCCACCGACTGGGCGCGTTCCAGGACCACGAAGTCGGTGATCCCCTCCCTGCGCAGTCTGACGGCGGCGCCCAGCCCGCCGAACCCTGACCCGATCACCGCCACCCGCACGTGTTCGAGGTCGCCGTCCATGGCACCGCCCTTCGACCGACTGACTGAAGCGTTTCGTTCACACGATCCGACAATCGCGCCAGCAATCACTGGCACGGTCGTACAGTCGGACTGTAGGGCACTGGAGTTACCTTCGGTAGGGGTTCGACGCAATTCTTACCGACCGGTAGGTCTGCCGGGTCCGGGACGAGCACCGGCGGGCCGGCGCGACCCGTGCACCCGCATCCCGGCCCGCACTCGCACCCGCGCGCCGTCGCCCCACCGCACGGTCACCCGCATCCCACCACACCACCCGATCGTGCGTTCGCCACCGCATAGGCTGGCAGCGTGGACGACAACGGCACCGGGGCGCGCGAGTACCGCGTCGAGGAACTGGCGAAGGCGGCCGGCATCCCCGTCAGGACCCTGCGCTTCTACCGGGAACGGCGCCTGCTGCCGCCCCCGCGCCGCGACGGCCGCATCGCCTGGTACTCCGAGGACCACCTCGCCCGGCTCCGCACCATCGCCGCCCTCCTGGACCGCGGCCACACCCTGGGCGGCATCGCCGAACTCATCGCGGCCTGGGAGAACGGCCGCACCCTGGACGGCGTCGCCGAACTCCTCGGCCTGGAAGGCGCCCTGGGCGCCCCCTGGTCCGACGAGACACCGGTGCGGCTCACCCCCGAGGAACTCGCCGACTACTTCGGCCAGGACGTCAGCCCCGACAACCTCACGGCGGCGCTCGACATCGGCTACATCGCGGTCGAGGGCGAGAACGTCCTGCACATCAGCCGCCGCCTGCTCGACGCCTCCGCCGCCCTGGTGCGGGAAGGCGTGCCCCTGTCCGCCGTGCTGGCGGCCGGCCGCGAGGTGCGCGCCCACGTCGACGCCATCGCCGACGTGTTCACCCAGGTCATCAGGACCCATGTGCTCAACCCGGGCCCCTATCTGGCACCGGGCGACGGGCAGCGCATCG
Source organism: Actinacidiphila rubida (assembly GCF_900110255.1). Taxonomy (GTDB): domain Bacteria; phylum Actinomycetota; class Actinomycetes; order Streptomycetales; family Streptomycetaceae; genus Actinacidiphila; species Actinacidiphila rubida. The sequence continues at coordinate 294,098 of NZ_FODD01000001.1, read as the reverse complement.
CCGACACCCTCCAGCGGCTGCGCCCCGTCGCCAAGAACATCGTCGAGGCCGAGATGTCGCTGGCGATGGACCGCAGGGTGCGCGCCGAGATCGAGCAGTGGCTCCGCGAACACGCGGACGCCGGCACCACGGGCGAGGAGTGAGGGCCGCGCATCACGAGGAGCGGGGCACCACGCCACGAGGGGCCGCGCCGCGTGGCGTCTGGGCCCGCGACGCAAGCGGTGAGGGGTCGCGCCGCGTGGCGCGAGGGCCCAAGACCGCCCGCCCGCACACCCCCTGCCGTCGGCCCCGACCCGCGACGGCCTGCGGCAAGGCGCGCGACCTGCAAGAGTGGAAGTGCCGGACCGTCCGGAAACGGGACCCTGGAGGTGCCTCCCCGTGGAACAGCCCCACGACGCCAACGCAGAAGCTGCCATCCTCAAGCGGATCAGCAAGATGGTCTCCGACGAGAAGATCCTGCGGGACCTCCTCGCCCAGGGCTCCATCGAAGGCGGCACCGAGCACGAGCGGCTCGCCGCCCTGGAGCGCGAACTCGACCAGTGCTGGGACCTGCTGCGGCAGCGCCGCGCCCTTCTGGAGGCCGGCGAGGACCCGGGCGGCGCCCGCGTCCGCCCCTCCTCGACGGTGGAGGGCTACCGCTCGTGAGCACGCCCGCCGATTCCGTCACCGTCACCGACGTCCCGGACGCGCACCGCTACGAGGCGCGCATCGACGGTGAGCTCGCCGGGGTGGCGGCCTACATGCGCACCCCCGACATGATCGTCTTCGTCCACACCGAGGTCGAGGCCGCCTACGAGGGACGCGGCGTGGGGTCGACGCTCGCCCGCACCGCCCTGGACGAGGCCCGCGAGCTGGGCCTGCGGGTCGTCGCCATCTGCCCGTTCATCGACAGCTGGATCACGCGGCACCCCGAGTACGAGTCGCTGCGCTTCGAGCCCGCGAGCCGCGTCGCCGACTGACCGCCTCCGTCCCGACCGGACCGCCCGTCGCACGGCCCCGACCGAGCCCCGAGCCGGGCCCCGACCGAGCCTGACCAGCCCCGGGGCTCGCCGTCGGGCTCGGTCAGGGCCCGCGCCCGCCGTGCGGCCCCGGGCCCCGGCTCCGACCTCGATGTCGGATTCTCGCCAGACCGCGACCCTGACGTGCGCGATGCTGGTGGGGTGCCTACGGATTTGCCTACGGACTTCGACGCCTGCGTACGCGCCGTCCAGTCGAAGGACTCCCGGTTCGACGGGTGGTTCTTCACGGCGGTGCTGACCACCCGCATCTACTGCCGGCCGAGCTGCCCGGTGGTGCCGCCGAAGGTCGAGAACATGACCTTCTACCCGAGCGCCGCCGCCGCCCAGCAGGCCGGTTTCCGGGCCTGCAAGCGGTGCCGGCCCGACGCCAGCCCCGGGTCGCCGCAGTGGAACGAGCGCGCCGACCTCGTCGCCCGCACCATGCGGCTGATCGCCGACGGCGTGGTCGACCGCGACGGCGTGCCCGGCCTCGCCGCCCGGCTGGGCTACAGCGAACGCCAGATCGAGCGGCAACTGCTCGGCGAGCTGGGCGCGGGACCCCTCGCGCTCGCCCGGGCGCAGCGCGCGCAGACCGCGCGCCTGCTCATCGAGACCACGACGATGCCGATGGCCGAGATCGCCTTCGCCGCCGGCTTCTCCAGCGTCCGCACCTTCAACGACACCGTGCGTGAGGTGTTCGCGCTGTCCCCGAGCGAGCTGCGGGCCCGGGTCGCCAAGGGCCGTCCCGCCGCCGCGACGGGGACGCTGTCGCTGCGGCTGCCGTTCCGCCGCCCGCTCACTCCGGACAACCTGTTCGGGCACCTCGCGGCCACCGCCGTGCCCGGTGTCGAGGAGTGGCGGGCGGGCGCCTACCGGCGCACGCTGCGGCTGCCGCACGGCGCGGGCATCGCGGCGCTGCGGCCCGAACCCGACCACATCGCGTGCCAGTTGTGGCTGACCGACTGGCGCGACCTCGCGCAGGCGATCAGCCGCTGCCGGCGCATGCTCGACCTGGACGCGGACCCGGTGGCGGTGGACGCCCTGCTGTCCACCGACCCGGTGCTCGCGCCGCTCGTCGCCAAGGCCCCGGGCCGGCGGGTGCCGCGGGTCGCCGACGGGCCGGAGTTCGCGGTGCGGGCGGTGCTCGGCCAGCAGATCTCCACGGCCGCGGCGCGCACGCACGCCGGGCGGCTGGTCGCCGCGTACGGCGAACCCGTCACCGATCCCGCCGGCGGCCTCACCCACCTGTTCCCGTCCCCCGCGGCCCTCGCCGGCCACGACCCGGCGGCCCTCGCCATGCCGCAGAGCCGCCGGAACACGCTCGCCGCCCTGGTGCGCGAACTGGCCGCCGGCAACCTCGACCTCGACGTCGGCAGCGACTGGCAGCGCGCCCGCAAGCAGCTGGGCGCCCTGCCCGGGTTCGGGCCGTGGACGGTGGAGACGATCGCGATGCGCGCCCTCGGCGACCCCGACGCGCTCCTCGCCACCGACCTCGGCGTCCGCAACGCCGCCCGCGACCTCGGCCTGCCCACCACGCCCGCCGCCCTCACCCGCCACTCCGCCGCGTGGCAGCCGTGGCGCGCCTACGCCACCCAGTACCTGTGGGCGACAGGCGACCATCCGATCAACGTCCTCCCGACGAAGGACGATCCGATCGTCGCCCCGGACGCCCGCGCGGGTGACGCGGTACGTGCGGGTGAGACCGCCGTCGCGGACGTTGATCCGACAACCGCCCGTACGACCGGTGTGACGACCGGCGGTACGACCGGCGGTACGACCGGCACTCCTCCGACGACCGCGACCACCACGACGACCGCGACGACCGCTCATCCGACGAAAGGTGCGGCGCGATGACCACCACCACCACCGACCCGACCACCGGCACGAACACCCCCGCCGTCGTCCACACCGTCGTGGACAGCCCCTGCGGGCCGTTGACGCTCGTCGCCCTCGAGGGTGAGCTCGCGGGCCTGTACATGACGCAGCAGCGGCACCGGCCGTCGGAGGAGACCTTCGGCCCGCGCGCCGACCTTCCCGTCTTCGACGAGGTCACCACGCAGCTCACCGAGTACTTCGACGGTGGGCGCACCGGGTTCGACCTCGATCTGCGCCTGTCGGGGACGCCGTTCCAGCAGCGGGTGTGGGCGGCCCTGCGCGACATCCCCTACGGCGAGACCGTCTCGTACGGCGAACTCGCCATCGCCCTCGGGCAACCCGGTGCCTCCCGCGCGGTGGGTCTGGCCAACGGCAAGAACCCGGTCGGCATCATCGTGCCCTGCCACCGCGTCATCGGTGCCAACGGCAGCCTCACCGGCTACGGCGGCGGCCTGGACCGCAAGCGCTGGCTGCTGGCTTTCGAACGCGGCCTGCTCCAGCCGACGCTGATCTGACATCCGATCAGCAGACCGCGCGCGCCACCGGTTCGGGTGACGTGCGCGGTCTCCGTTCGTTGACGGCTGTGGGGCGGCGTCCGGGACGACGTGACGCGCACGGGTGACGTGGCGTCCCGATCATCGGACGGTCAGATGCCCGCGGCCTCCGGCATCTGCGGCGGTGCGACGGGGTCGGGCGGGCCGCCGGGTTCCACCGACGGGCGCCGCCTCTTCCGCCACCACCCGTAGGCGGCGACGAACGCGACTCCGAACAGGGACGCGCCACCGGCCGCCTCACCGAGATGCAGTCCCGGCGGGGTGAACGAGCACGAGACGCTGGTGCTGTCCGCGCCCAGCGGCACCGACAGCAGCCCGAGATACGACCGCCCGGGATGGAACCCGTTGCCCGCCGAGCAGCTCCAGCCGCTGATGTCGGGTGCGGCGATCACCGCGGTCCCCCGGGAGCCCGCGGGCAGTTGCGCGCTGATCCCGTCACTGCTGACGTCCACCCGGGTGGCGGCCGCCGCCGCGATGCGCTTCTCGGCGGACGCCAGCATCGGCAGCGACAGGCAGCCGACGCCGTCCGGGTCGACGGTGCTCGGCCCGTACGCGGCACGCAGCAGCAGCGTCACGTGCCCGCCGGCCGGCGCCTTGCCCAGCCCCTGCATGGGCGCGCGATGGCTGGGCAGCGCGCCCCGCCACACCAGGGCGTTGTGGCCCGGGACCCGCACGTTGCCCATGAAGTCCGGTGCCCACAGGTACACGCCGGTGCCCGCCGGGCACGTGGTCGTCAACCGGTAGGTGCTGTGCGGGGCACTGCGCTTGCCGGGCGTGAGGTAGACGCCCTTGGCGTTCAGCGGCACGGGCCTGCCCTGGGGGTTGGTGAGAGAGATGTGCCCGGGTGTGTAGACGCGGCTGCCGAGGAGCAGTTCCTGGTTGAGGAACGGCGACGTGCCGAACTTCCCCGGCGGCGTCTGCCGCACGGTGACCAGCGGCGGCACGTCCTGGTGGACGACGGCCGGCGGCGCGGTCTGCGGGATGTGCGAGCTGTGCGGGTCGACGGGCGAGCGGAGCCGGTTGTCGACGGAGAAAATCACGTCGGTGACCGGGTTGTCGAGGCTCTGCAGGCTGCGGCCGTGCGACGTCCAACCGTCGCCGAGCGCCTCCATGGTGCGGGTGTACACGTCGGCGGTGAGGCTGCTGTAGTACTGCGCGCCCTGGCCGCCGACCGCCAGCGGGTCGTTGCCCACCGTCGCCTCGCGGCCGGGGTCGGTGCGGCGCGCGGGCCAGTCGTCGACCGACGCGATCGTGGCGCTCTGCCAGTTCTGCCGTTGGCCCCACACCGGGTAGTCGTCGAACGCGGCGAGGCGTTTGCGGTCGATCCAGGCGTTGCTGAGCGCCAGTTGCCCCACCTGCCCGACGACGAGCACGCCGACGGCGACTCCGGCGGCGATCCTCCACCGGTTCGTCGCGCCACCCGCGGTGCCGGCGCGCCACAGGACGTACAGCCCGCCGCAGGACACGATCAGCCCGAGTACGAGCAGCGGGTAGGTGCCCAGGCCCGACAGGCCGCCCTGCGCACCCAGCACCGCCCCCACCGTGACGAGACCCATGACTCCCGCACCACAGGCGAGGGCCTTCGGGTGGGGCAGGGCGTGCGCCAGTGCCAGCCACGCGGCGATCACCATGATGCCGCTGAGCACGAACGTCTGCCGGTACGCGCTCCCGTTGGGCGTCGCGAACGCGTGCCACATCAGGTGCGTGGGCGTCCACTGGAACGACGCGGCGACGACGAGGACCAGTACCGTCCACACCGCCCGGACGCGCCGCGGCACCCCCGTGTGGAACGGCAGCGCGAACGCCAGCAGGAGCGCGGTGGTGTCGATGTACGTCGAGGGGCTGGTGAAGCCGTACGTGCCGGGCAGCAGCCGCATCAGCAGGTCGGACCAGGGCAGCGCGTGGAAGATCAGATGACGGCCCGGGTAGGCGTCCTTGGTGCCCTTGACGATGGTCAGCAGCAGCGGCGCGGTCAGGCCGACGCCGAGCACGGTGGTGACGGTCGCGCGGCCCACGGCGAGCAGCCGCGCGCGGTTGGTCGTCGCCGGGTCCGTGTCGGTGAGCAGGCGGGCCACCAGGACGAGCGCGGCGGCGATGGTCGCCATGTAGGCGGTGTAGAAGTTCGCGGTCCAGCACAGTGCGACGACCGCGATGCCCCAGATCTGCCGCCGCCCCTGCCGCGCCCATTCGCCGACGAGACACAGCATCGGGAACGCGATCAGGCCGTCCAGCCACATCGTGTTGTACGAGCCCATCATCAGCGTCCAGCCGCACAACGCGTAGGAGGCGCCGAGCAGTCCGGCCGCCCAGCGCGGGCCGGGACGCAGGGCCGGCAGCAGGCAGGCCATCGCGACGGCGGCCGTGACGATCTTCAGGACGGTGACGACGTACACCGCCAGGTCGATCTCGTGCCGCGGGAACAGGGCCACGAGCGGCGCGAACGGGCTCGACAGGTAGGTGCCGTAGTCGGGGAGGAAGCTGCTGCCGTATCCGGACTGCCAGTTGAGCAGCCACCCGCCGTCGGCCTTGCCGTGGAGCAGGTCCCACAGGTGGGCGTGGAACGGGACGAACTGGTTCCCCAGGTCGTTGATGTCCCGCGTCCGGGGGCCGAACGGGTACTGGCGGGCGGCGGCGTCCCCCACACAGAACGAAACTGCGGTCACACAGGCGGCGATGACGGCGGCCCGAAGGCGGTCCGTCCCGCGCGGAAGAACGTCCAGGGGTCGCATGGGTCCCTCAGTGCGCATGAAGTCCGTGATGTCGCCGCATCGTACGCATCGTCATACGATCGTTCGGTGTCCATAACCCTGCCGTTCAGTTAACGACATATCCCCGACTGGTAATGAATCCAGCCGGGGACATGTACGTGTGCGGGAACGGCGGTCGGATCAGACGCTGATCGTCTCGGGCTCGTCGCTCCGTGCGTGCGGCGCACGGACGTCGGCGAGGTTCTTCCGCAGTTGCTCACCCTCGACGTCGACGTTCGGCAGCGCCCGCTGCAGCCAGCCCGGCAGCCACCACGCGGCGCGTCCGAGCAGCGCGAGCACCGCCGGGACGATCGTCATCCTGACGATGAACGCGTCGAAGGCGACCGCGATGGCCAGACCGAAGCCCATCATCTTGATCATCGATTCCGACGATCCGATGAATCCGGCGAAGACGCTGATCATGATGACGGCCGCGGCCGACACCACCCGGGCGCCATGGGTGAATCCGGTGACGACGGCTTGACGCGGCGACTCGCCGTGGACGTACGCCTCCCTCATGCGGGTGACCAGGAAGACCTCGTAGTCCATCGCCAGTCCGAAGACCACACCGATCAGGAAGATCGGCATCATGCTCATGATCGGACCGGTCTGCTCGACGCCGATGAGGTGGGACAGCCACCCCCACTGGAAGACCGCCACCACCGCGCCGAGCGCGGCCAGCACCGACAGCAGGAAGCCGAGCGCCGCCTTGAGCGGCACCAGCACCGACCGGAACACGATCATCAGCAGCAGGAACGCGAGGCCGACGACCAGCGCCAGGTACGGGACCAGGGCGTCGTTCAGCCGCTGCGAGACGTCGATGTTCATCGCGGTCGTGCCGGTCACGAGCACGTCAGCGCCCGTTGACCGCTCCAGCTCTCCCGAGTGACCGCGAATGGTATGCACCAGATCCTCGGTCTGGGCGGAGCTCGGCTTCGACGCCGGCACCACGGTGAGCGTCGCGGTGTCACCCTTCGGGTTGAACGCAGGCGCGGTCACCGTCTTGACGTCGGGGAATCCTGCGATCGTCTGCTTGACATGTTGCGCGGCCTGCTGCGGATCGCTGCTGTGCGCCGCGTCCACGACCACCATGAGCGGGCCGTTGAACCCGGGCCCGAAACCGGCGGACAGCGTGTCGTAGGCCTTGCGCTGCGTGGTGCTGACCGGCTGTGAACCGTCGTCCGGCAAGCCCAGTTGCATGCCCGTGATCGGCAGCGCCGCCAGCCCCAGCGCCACGACACCGGCCACCAGGAACGGCACGCGCCTGCGCACCACGAGCCGCGCCCAGCGCGTACCCATGTTGGGCTTGTCCGCGTCCGTGGCCCGTCCCTTGCGCACCTTGCGGGTGAGGACCTTGGTCCCGGCGAAGCCGAGCAGCGCGGGGATCAGGGTGAGCGCGATGAGCACGGCTATCGCCACGGTCGCCGCGGCCGCGAGCCCCATCTTGGTGAGCATTGGGATGTTCACCACGGACAGTCCCGCCAGCGCGATCAGCACCGTCAGCCCCGCGAAGACCACCGCGGAACCCGCGGTGCCCACGGCCCGGCCGGCCGCCTCCTCGCCGTCATGCCCCTCCATGAGTTCGTGCCGGTGCCGGGAGACGATGAACAGCGCGTAGTCGATGCCGACCGCCAGTCCGATCATCGACGCGAGCGTCGACGACGTGCTCGACAACCCGAGTGTCGTCGCGAGCGCGGTGATCCCCGCGATGCCGACACCCACGCCCATGATCGCGGTGAGCAGCGGCAGTCCCGCGGCCACCAGCGAGCTGAAGGTGATGAGCAGCACCACCGCCGCGATCCCGATGCCGATGACCTCGCTGTTGCCGGTCTCGGGCGAGGCCTGCAGTGCGGTGCCGCCGGTCTCGACCGTCAGCCCGGCGTCGCGGCCGTGCTGCGCGGCGTCCTCGATCGCGGTGTGCGTGGCGTCGGTGATCTCCGTCGACTTCGCCGTGTACGTCACCGACGCGTACGCCGTGGTGCCGTCCTTGCTGACCGCGTCGGCCGTGAACGGATCGGCGACGGTGCCCTTCTGCGGGCTGTTCTTCAGATCGGTGACGACCTTCTCGACGGCCGCCTTGTTCGGGCCTGCCGTGATCTTCTGGCCGTTGGGCGCCTTGAACACCATGCGCGCGGACGCGCCGTCGGCGTTGGTGCCGGGGAAACGCTCGTGCAGCAGGTCGAAGGCGTGCTGCGCCTCGGTGCCCGGAACGGTGAAGTTGTCGCTGGGCGCGGAGGGCGCGGTGGCGGCGCCGACTCCGGCGATGGCCAGCAGGGCCACCCACACGAGGACGACGTAACGCCGTCGCCGGAATGCGAGCCGACCCAGTTTGTACAGGAATGTGGCCATGAAGGCAGGAGCTCCCGTCGAAAGGAGGGCGGATATGGGCGTGAGGAACCAGCCCGACGACGAGAGCGGCGTGTCAGGTGGAGCGGTGGTGCGATGGTGGGGTGTTCAGATGTGATCTGGTGATCTCGTCAGATCTGATGTCTTCGGATCGGCACTCTTCGGATCCGGCCTCGGGCCCGGTCTCTTCGGAGCGGCCCGGGCAGCCCTGCGGGCCACTGCGGATTCCGGGAGGTGCGCATGAGCTAGGAGAGCCCGAGCGCGGGGACGACCACGGCATCGATGTATCGGTGCGTGTACTCCGGGTCGGGGTCGATGCCCTCGATGATGGGACGCGCCAGCGCGCCGCCGAACAGCAGGTGCGGCAGGAAGTGCCGCGCCGGGTTGTCCGGGGACATCTCGCCGCGGTCCACGGCGCGCTGCACCAGGTCGCGGAAGCTGGCCAGTTCCGGCTCGATGAGCAGTTCCCGGAGCGCGGTGAAGAGGTCCTCGTTCTGGAACGCGGCGTGCGCCAGACCGCGCATGACCTCCTGGTCGCGCTTGATCTCGTTCTCGTCATGACATCTGACGAGCTCGTGGAGATCCTCCTTGAGCGACCCGGTGTCGATGTCCGCGAAGGACACCGGCTTGTGGTGCCGCAGCGCGGTCGCGACCAGTTCCGGCTTGCCCTTCCACTGGCGGTAGAGGGTCGCCTTGCTGGCCCGGGTGCGGGCGGCGACGGCATCCATGGTCAGCGCCTCGTAGCCGACCTCCCGGAGGAGTTCGACGACCGCGGTGTACAGCTCCCGTTCACGCTCGGGAGTCAGACGGGTGCGACGCGCGGTGGTTGCCTCCGGCGACATGACCTGCCCTCCTTGTGATCCCTGCGTGCACGGTATGCGATACGCACTGTCGAAACGATGTCGTACACCTAAAAGAGTAATCGGCCCACGATCGAAACGCCACCGTTTCGATCGTGGGCCGTATCACGTACGCAGCAGGCAACCAGCGAGGTCCACCGGCGACCCCGGAGACGCCCTGAGCCGCCCGCCGTCAGGCGGGCAGCGCCAGCGTGTGGCCGGTGTGCTCGACCTTGGCCCGCAGGTACCGCACATTGGCGGCGGAGACGTGCACCCCGGTGGGCACCTGCTCCCGCACGGTGATGCCGAGCGCCCCGAGCTGCTTCGCCTTGTCGGGGTTGTTGCTCAGCAGGGTGATCTCTCCTGCGCCGAGGGCCGTCAGCATCTGAGCGGCGGCGGTGTAGTCGCGCTCGTCGTCGGCGCGCCCCAGGGCGCGGTTCGCCTCATAGGTGTCGAGACCCTGGTCCTGGAGCGCGTAGGCGTCGAGCTTCGCGTAGAGGCCGATCCCGCGGCCCTCCTGCCGCAGATAGAGCAGGTACCCGCCGACGGCGGCGATGCGCTCCACTGCCTCGCGCAGTTGCGGACCGCAGTCGCACCGCTCGGAACCGAACACGTCCCCCGTCAGGCACTCCGAGTGCGGGCGCACCAACGGCACGCCCGCCTGGTCGTAGTCGCCGACCCCCAGTGCGATGTGTTCCTTGCCGTCGGCGAGCCCGGTGAACGTGAAGACGTCCACGGTCGTCCCCCACCCGTCGGGGAACCGGAGCGGAACGCGCACCTTGGTGCGGATGCCGGCGGCGGGCACCGGACTTGCGTCTACCGACATGACGACTCCCTCATAAGATCTTGAAATATCAAGCTCTTGCGAGGACCCGATTATTTCCGCACGCGACAAGTGTGTCCCGGGTCACATACCGATCACACCATCGGATCGTCCGGCGGAAGCATCAACAGCCCACGCCCGCCTGCGATTCCGCCCTCCCGCACCCCGTGCGCCGAACCCGCCCGCAGCCGCCGGAGCGCACTCCGGCATGCTGGACACCCGTGGACGGGGCGATCATCGGACAAGCACACGCGACGGCGACGGCGTGCGCGCCGTAATCGGCGGCTTCCTCCCCATCTGGGCGGTGACCGCACTCGGCTGGTTCGCCGGCCGTCACCGCATCCTCGGCGACGAAGCCCAAACCGTCCTCGGCCGCTTCGCGTTCACCTTCGCCATGCCGTCGCTGCTGTTCCTGACGATGTCCCGGTCCCACGTGGGCGACGTCGCCACGCCGGGGGTCGCGGCGTTCGCGCTCGCGTTGCTGACCGTCTTCGGCACCGGACTCGCGCTCAGTCGCTGGGTGTTCCGCCGCCGGCTGGCCGACCAGTCCATCGGCGCCATGTGCGCGTCCTACGTCAACTCTGCGAACCTCGGCATACCCATAGCGGTGAACGTCCTCCACGACACGTCGTTCATCATCGCCGCGGCACTGTTCCAGATGCTGTTCATCACCCCGCTGATCATCATCCTGATCGACCTCGACACCCACCGCGGCGTCGGCCGACTGTGGCTGCGGATCCTGCAACTGCCCTTCCGCAACCCCGTCGTCGCCGCGTCCGCCGCCGGCCTCCTGGTCGCCGCCCTGGGTGAGGGTGACCACCTGCCCACCGAGTTGACGTCTCCCCTGCACACCCTGGGCGGCGCAGGTGTCCCCTCCGCGCTCTTCGCGCTCGGCATGTCCCTCAACACCCGCGCTCGCACCTCCCCCGAGGGCCGCACCCAGCGCCGCATCCTGGTCACCCTCAAGACCGCCGTCCAGCCGGCCCTCGCCTACACCCTCGCCCGCGGCCTGTTCGGCCTCACCGGCCACGCCCTGTTCGCCGTGGTCCTCAGCTCCGGCCTCCCCACCGCCCAGAACGCCTTCATCTTCGCCTCCGAGTACGGCCTGGACACCGACCTCCCCCGCGACACCGTCCTCCTGTCCACGCTGCTCTCGATGGCCTCCCTGTCACTGATCGCCTACCTCCTCACCTGAGGGGCGCTGACAGGGCATCAGCCGATCGGCACAAGGGGGACGGCCGTAAGGCGGCCGCCACCTCTCCCCGCACGCGGAGTGCGCAGCGCCGGCCCTCGCATCCTGAAGCCGCACCGCACGGCTCTCGCACAGCACGACAAAGCCCCTCCCGGGATGACCCTGGGAGGGGCTTTGCTTTGTTGTTGTGGACCTGAGGGGATTCGAACCCCTGACCCCCTCGATGCGAACGAGGTGCGCTACCGGACTGCGCCACAGGCCCTTGCAACGAGGAAAACTCTAGCACCCCGGTGGGGGTGGTCGTGAACGCCATATCGGCTGGTCCACCCGCGCCCCGGCGCCACCGTCACTCGTTGGCGGCGCGGGGACGGTCCGGGTCGGCGTACTGGTCGAAGAGCGGGGTGCGGCTGCCGCGCGCGCGACGGACCGGCGCCTGCTGTTCCCGCGGCTCACGGGTCGCCTCGCGCCCCTCGCCGCCGGAGGCGTGGTGGTCGCGTGACGGTGCGGGCTCACCCGGCGTCGTGCCGGAACGCGCCGAGCTCCACGTGTCGGGCGCACCCAGGTCGATGCCGCCCGGAGTGCGGGGAGCGACGGGCGCCGTCACATAGGTGGGCAGCGGCACCGGAACCGGGTCCCAGCCGTCGTCCGCGGTCTGCTCGGCGCGCTGCTGGTCCACCCACTCTGCGTGGTCGGTCTGCTCGACCAGCGCCCGCCGGTCCGCGGTCCGCGGCGAGGCCGCCGGAGACGCCGGCTGGGACGCCTGGGCACGCGCCGGCGGCCCGGCGGGCTCCTGTGTGACGGGCCGCTCCTCGCGGGCGTGCGGCGCCGGCGCCTGGGCGCGGGCCCGCATCCTGCGGGCGGCCTCGGCGGCCTGGTGCTGGTCCAGGCGCACCTCGTAGCGGCGGCGCTCCTGGCGGCGCATCTGGCCGATGTACACGGTCAGCAGCCCGGCAGGGATGGCGGGCACCCACAGGAGCGTGAGGCCGCCGACGGCCGCCGCGATCGCACCCACGGTGAAGGCGAGGAACAGCAGCGTGGTCGTGCGGCGCCGGGCCGCGAGCACCCGGGCGCGGGGATCGACGGGCCGGGGCTGCACCTGGCGTCCCGCGACGGGACGCTTGACCTCGGTCGCGGGCACGGCAAGGGCGCGGACGTCCACCGCACCGCCCAGGTCGGTGTCCTCCGCGTCGTCCTCGTGCACGTCGGTACCCGGTTCGACGTTCTCAGCTCGCGCCTTGGCCACGCGACGCTCCATGGCCGCCCGCCCGGACAGGAGCCGGATGGCGGTGCTGAAGCGTTCGGTCGGCCGCGCTTCGTTGAGCTCGTCCTGCCTACGGAGCCACATCGGCACCAGATAGGCAGCCCAGGCCCCGACAATGACTGCGTAGATGAGGCCGCTACTGCTCACGGGCTACACGGTAGGGGTGATCGAGACACGCCATACGCAATTTGGCCCGGTGTGTCGCACGATCTGGCTGATAGGCCGAGATTTTTTTGCGATTGACTTCTATTTCGAACAATCGTTTTATTTACGTGCGGTTCCGGGCCTTGCCTGCCTCCAGCGGTGGAGGAGGCCGTCCGGCACTTCCTCCGCGGTCAGGGCATACACGAGATGGTCGCGCCAGCCGCCGTCGATATGGAGATAGCGCGGCCGCAGGCCCTCCTCGCGGAAGCCGAGTTTTTCGGCCACACGCCGGCTCGGCCCGTTCTCCGGGCGAATGCAGACCTCGATCCGGTGAAGGCCGACGCGCCGGAAGCAGTGGTCGACGGCCAGCGCCACCGACGTCGGCATCACCCCGCGCCCGGCCACCGCCTCGTCCACCCAGTAGCCGATGTGCGCCGAGCACATCGAGCCCCAGGTGATTCCCGCGACGGTGAGTTGACCGGCGAGCCGGCCCTGGTACTCGATGACGAAGGGCAGCATGCGCCCCGCGTGGGCCTCGCTGCGCAGATGGCGCACCATCTGGCGGTACGTCGGCCGCTGCGCGACATGGCCGGGCGGCGCGGGCGGCACGGTCGCCTCCCACGGCCGCAGCCAGTCGCGGTTGCGGCGGTTGACCTCGCGCCAGGCGCGTTGGTCGCGCATCCGGATCGGGCGGAGGGTGACGTCACCGTCCACCAGTTCGGCCGGCCAGGACCCGTTCAGCTCGGTCTCCCAGGAGCGGAATCCGGATGATCATTCAGATGGTCATCCGCGTGGACATTCGGGTGATCGCCGCCGTGGATCTGATCGACGGCATGTACGACAAGCGGAGCGAGCACGGCCAGGCCGTCCTTCACCCCGCCGGTGGAACCGGGGAGGTTCACCACAAGGGTGCGTCCGCTGACCCCCGCCACGCCACGGGAGAGCACCGCCGTGGCGACTTTCGCGCGGCCGGCGGCGCGGATCGCCTCCGCGATGCCCGGCACCTCGTAGTCGAGGACCGCACGGGTGACCTCAGGTGTGCGGTCGGTCGGCGAGATCCCCGTGCCGCCCGTGGTGACCACCAGGTCGTATCCGGAGGCGACCGCCTCGCGCAGTACCTCACCCACCGGCTCGCCGTCCGGCACGACGCGAGGGCCGTCGACGTCGAAGCCGAGACCCGTCAGGGTGTCGACGATTAGCGGCCCGCCACGGTCCTCGTACACTCCCGCGGCGGCCCGGTTGGACGCGGTGACCGCCAGCGCCCGCAGCGAGCGGTGCGACGCAGGGGCGGTCACGGCCGGCGCCAGTCGCCGGACTTGCCACCGGACTTCTCCTCGACCCTGACGTCGGTGATGACCGCCGCCTTGTCAACGGCCTTCACCATGTCGACGACGGTCAGGGCCGCGACGCTCACCGCGGTGAGCGCCTCCATCTCGACGCCGGTGCGGCCCGTCGTCTTCACCGTCGCGCTGATCTCCACCGCGTCGTCGGCGACGGCCAGGTCGACGGTGACACCGGAGACGTCCAGCGGGTGGCACAACGGGATGAGCTCCGGCGTCCGCTTGGCGCCGAGGATGCCGGCGATCCGTGCGGTGGCCAGGGCGTCGCCCTTGGGAAGACCGTCACCTCGGAGGAGTTCGACGACGCGGGGCGCGACGAGAACGCGGCCGCTGGCGCGGGCCGTGCGCGCGGTGACGTCCTTGCCCGAGACGTCGACCATGCGGGCCGCTCCGGCCTCGTCGATATGGGTGAGGTGGTGCTGGCCGCTGCTCATCGTTCTCCCGTGACGGTCTCTTGGGCAGACACCGTACCGGCACGGAGTCGCCGTCGGGCCGGGGGCCCATACCGTCCCGTGTTTGCGTCCGCTCGGCACTAGTCCAGCAGGACGACGTCGACTTCCCCACCGGCGGAGACGGACGTGGCGGCTTCGGGTACGACAATCAGGCAGTCGGCGTGGGCCATGGCTTTGACCAGGTGGGATCCGGCGCCACCCACAGGAGTGACCGTCGCGGTCCTACGGTCGTATCGTCCACGCAGAAACTGCCGCCGTCCTTCGGGTGATCTGTCGATCTCCGCCACGCACACGGCGCGTACGACTTCCCGATGAACCGACGGTGCCCCCATCAGCGTGCGGATCGCCGGTCGTACGAACAGCTCGAACGACACGTAGGCGCTGACCGGGTTCCCCGGCAGTGCGAGCAGCGGCGTCCGGTCGGGGCCGATGCGGCCGAAGCCCTGCGGCTTGCCCGGCTGCATCGCGAGTTTGCGGAACTCCACATGGCCGAGCGTCCCGTCACCCTCGCCGCCGAAGGAGTCGCCGATCGACGACAGCGCCTCCTTCACCACGTCGTAGGCGCCGACGCTGACGCCGCCGCTCGTGACGATGATGTCGGCGCGGATGAGCTGGTCCTCGATGGTGGCGCGCAGCGTCTCGACCTCGTCGGTGACCGCGCCGACCCGGTACGCGATGGCACCCGCGGCGCGCGCGGCGGCCGTGAGCGCGAAGCTGTTGGAGTCGTGGATGCGACCGGGGCCCAGCGGTTCGCCGGGCTGGACCAGTTCGCTTCCCGTCGACAGCACCACCACCCGCGGCCGGGGCCGGACGGTGACCGTCCCCCGCCCGATCGCCGCGAGCAGTCCGATCTGCGGCGCGCCGAGCACGGTGCCCGCGGGCAGCGCCAGTTCCCCGGCGGCGACGTCGCTTCCGCGGTCGCGAACGAACTGCCCGCTGTGTGCGGGCCGGTGCACGCGCACCTCACCGCCGGCACCCGTCGGATCCACGCTGTGCGCGGACATGGCGGTGGCGGGTCCGCCGCCCGTGCCGCCGTCGGTCCACTCGACGGGTACGACGGCTTCGGCCCCCGGTGGCATCGCGGCACCGGTCATGATGCGGGCGGCCTGCCCGGGGCCCACGGTGGGGAGGTCACCAGTTCCCGCGGCGACGTCGCCGATCACGTCGAGCACCGCGGGGTGTTCGGCGGTGGCGGCCTGGACGTCGGCGACGCGCACCGCGTACCCGTCCATGGAGCTGTTCGCGAAGGGTGGCAGCGCCACCGGCACCGTCACGTCCTCGACCAGTACGCACCCCTGGGCGTCCAGCAGTTGCAGCTCGATCGGGTCGAGTGGCTTGAGCTGGGCCAGGATGCTTTCCAGATGTTCGGAGACGGACCACACGCGGTCGGCGCCGTGACTCACTCGGGCAACTCCTCATTGACGTACGAACGCAGCCAGGTCCGGAAATCGGGACCCAGGTCCTCACGTTCGCATGCCAGTCGGACAATCGCACGCAGGTAGTCGCCTCGGTCGCCGGTGTCGTAGCGGCGGCCGGTGAAGACCACGCCGTGCACGGGGCCGCCGATTTCGGTGTGCTGGGCGAGTTCGCGCAGGGCGTCGGTCAGCTGGATCTCGCCGCCCCGGCCCGGCCCGGTCTTCTTCAGCACCTCGAACACCGACGGGTCGAGCACGTAGCGGCCGATGATGGCGTACGTCGACGGCGCCTGGCTCGCCTCGGGCTTCTCCACCAGGTCCGTGACCTGCACGACGTCGTCGTCACCTGTGGGAACTATGGCCGCGGAACCATAGAGGTGGATCTGCTCCGGTTCGACCTTCATCAGTGCCACCACGCTGCCGCCGTGCCGCTCCTGGATCTCGATCATCCGGGACAGCAGGGGGTCGCGCGGGTCGATGAGGTCGTCGCCGAGCAGGACCGCGAACGGCTGGTCGCTGACGTGCGGCTCGGCACACAGCACGGCGTGGCCGAGGCCCTTGGGGTCGCCCTGGCGGACGTAGTGCATCGTGGCGAGGTCGCTGGACTCGCGGACGCGCGCCAGACGGGAGGCGTCACCCTTGCGAGTGAGCGCCTCCTCCAACTCGTAGTTGCGGTCGAAGTGGTCCTCGAGGGGACGCTTGTTGCGACCTGTGATCATCAGCACATCGGACAGTCCGGCCGAGACGGCCTCTTCCACGACGTACTGGATCGCCGGTTTGTCCACCACCGGCAGCATCTCCTTGGGCGTCGCCTTCGTGGCGGGCAGGAACCGGGTTCCGAGGCCCGCTGCGGGGATGACAGCCTTGCTGATCCGGGGCCGTGAGTGCGTCATGGCAGGCACTGTAGCGACCCTGTATATGCGGAAGATGAATATTCGATGGATGCTGGCTAATAGGTGACGGTTGTGGATGGTATGCGTGACCCGCGAGCACTCAAGGCGGCACTGCGGTCGGAACTCCTCAGAGTCAGGCGCGGGCTGTCCGCCGACGCGCGTGACCTGGCCGGGACCGCACTGGAAAGCAGAGTACGGGACCTGCCGGAACTGGCAAGAGCGCATACGGTCGCGGCCTACGTGTCGATGGGATCGGAACCCGGCACCCATGGGCTGATCGAGTCCCTGCGGGTCGCCGGCCGGCGTGTCCTGCTGCCGGTCCTGCTGCCCGACAACGACCTGGACTGGGCGCGGTACGACGGGCCCGACGCGCTGCGGCGTACCGA
Organism: Actinacidiphila rubida; assembly: GCF_900110255.1. Taxonomy (GTDB): domain Bacteria; phylum Actinomycetota; class Actinomycetes; order Streptomycetales; family Streptomycetaceae; genus Actinacidiphila; species Actinacidiphila rubida. The sequence continues at coordinate 276,833 of NZ_FODD01000001.1, read as the reverse complement.
ACGCGGGCTGCTGGAGCCGACCGGTGACCGTCTGGGACCGCAGGCCGTCACCGAAGCGGAGGCCCTGCTGCTGCCGGGACTCGCGGTGGACAGAAGTGGTGTGCGGCTGGGTCGCGGCGGCGGATCGTACGACCGCGTCCTCGCGCGCCTGGAGGCCGCCGGGAAGAGTCCCGCTCTCGTCGTCCTTCTCTACGCGAACGAAGTGGTGGAGTCCGTCCCCCGCGAGGCACACGATCATCTCGTGGATGCGGTGATCACACCGGTCGGCGTCCATCACTTCGCACGGTGAGACGAAAGCCGATGGCCGGATCGGCGAACGATCCGGCCATCGGCCTTGTCGACCAGCTGATCAGCTGATCACGGGGTCAGCGCCATCTTCGCCTTGGAGGCCTGGTCGACACGGCTGTCCGAGAAGTACCAGGGCAGCAGCTTCCCGTCGGCCCACAGGCTGGTCTGGTCGGTGTAGTGGTCGTTGTAGGCGTGGCCTGACGCACCGGTGAGATTGATCCAGCGGGACTTGTCGAAGTCCTGCAGGTTGACGATCATCCGCATCGACGGCACCCAGACGACGTCGTACCCGCCCGCCGCGTTCCAGCCGGTGGCGTCGACCGCCGCCTCGCCGCCGCTGAGCTGCCACGGGCCGCGGTTGAGCATCCACTTGATGACACCCGGGCCCTTGGTTCCCAGCGTCTGGTTCTTGAGGTCCAGCTTGTGCAGGCGACCCCAGCTCCAGGTGTTGATGTCCTTGCCGAGCTTGGCGGTCAGCTCGTAGCGGGCGTCCTTCATGGCCTGCTCGAGCAGCTGGTCGCGGGTGCTGTGGTGGGCCTTGTTGGTGTCCACGCCGAAGAAGGCGGTGGTCGACATCGTCCACCACGGGTTGTTCGGCTGGTTCCAGATGTCACGCACGACCTCGAACCACCGGTCGCCGCCGTCGGGCTGCGCCTGGTCGGCGGCACGGTCGCCGCACTCCTCTATGGTCTTGGGCGCACCGTCGAGGTTGTCGACCGGTCCCGTCTGCCCGGCCGGCGGCACCCGCAGGCACTGCCCCTCGGGACGCAGTTCCTTGGGCAGCTTGTTGCCGAACGCGAGCTTGAGGACGTTGCGCCACACCGCGTTGAAGTAGGCGGCCGCCGCCGAGTCGGAATCCTGGTTGTAGTCCCATCCGACGAGCAGCTGCTGTGCTTCGCGGACGTAGTCGCCCTTGTCGTTGCTGATGCTGATCTTCGTCAGTGCCGGGACGAGGAGCTTGGCGATGTCGCTGCTGGAGTCGTTCTGCATGGACTGCATGTCGTCCATGGAGATCTTCCCGCCGTCCTTGATCTTCGACGCGATCAGGGAGTTGATCCGCTGACTCCGGGTGCCGTATCCCCAGTCGCTGGTCAGCAGGTAGGGGTACTTGCTCTGGTCGACGACGGCCTGGTTCGCCGTGACGATGTATCCGCGCGGCGGGTTGTACTCGTACGGCATGGACTTGAACGGGATGTACTGGCCCGTCCATGCGTATTGGCGCTCCCAGCCGGGCTGCGGCCATGCACCGGTGTCACCGGCGGGGCGGATCGGGACCTGGCCGGGGGCCTGGTAGCCGATGTTGCCCTTGGTGTCGGCGTAGATGAGGTTCTGCGACGGGACCGCGAAGTCGGATGCGGCGCTGCGGAACTGGGTGAAGTCGGTCGCCCGGTCCAGTTCGAAGACGGCGTCCATCGTCTTCGAGGGGGCGAGCGCGGTCCACTTCAGGGCGACCGCGAAGCCGCTGTTGACGCCGCCCGGGGGGTCGGTGACGGGTGCGACGTCCCCGACGGTCCTGAGTTCGTCGTCGCGGTCGGAGATCAGCGGCATTCCGTCACTGGTCTGCCGGACGGTGATCGTACGATCCTTCCCGCCGGCCACCTTGATGGTCTCCTTGCGGGTGACGAACGGGATCTGCTTACCGTCGTACAAGTACGTGTTGGCGGTGACCTTCTCCAGGTACAGGTCGGTGACGTCGGCACCGAGGTTCGTCATTCCCCAGGCGATCGCCTGGTTGTGCCCGATGACCACACCGGGCATCCCGGAGAAGGTGTAGCCGGCGACGTCGTACGGGCACGCGGAGCTCACCGTGCGGCAGTGCAGCCCCATCTGGTACCAGAGCGAGGGAAGCTGCGGCGCGAGGTGCGGATCGTTGGCCAGCAGCGGTTTGCCGGTCGTCGTGTAGGCGCCGGAGACGACCCAGGAGTTGGAGCCGATGCCGCTGCCGCTCGGACCGAGGAGCGCGGGCATCTGGTCGATGATCTTCGAGATGCCGGCGAGCTGGCTGCTGACGGTGGAGTTGAGCGCGATCGGCCCCTTCGAGCCCGCCTGCTCGTATTCGCCGGTGACCGCGTTGACCGAACCCGCGTCGACAATCGGTGCATTACGGTCGTATGGGTATTCCGGGTACAGCTGCTTGATCTGCGCCTGACTCAGCCTGCTGGTCATGAGCGAGCGATCTATCTCGTCCTGCATGTTGCCGCGCAGGTCCCACGCCATCGCCTTGAGCCAGGCGACCGAGTCGACGGGCGTCCAGGGCTCCGGCTTGTAGTTGTTGCTGAACGACAGGGCCGCGTACTCGACGGACAGCGCGGAACCGCTGTGGTCGTCGAGGTACGCGTTGACGCCCGCGGTGTAGGCCTGCAGGTACGCCTTCGTCTTCGCGTCGAGCTGGTGGTCGTACTCCTGCTGCGCGATGCCATGCCAGTTCAGGGTCCGCAGGAACGCGTCGGTCTCGACCTGCCCCTTGCCGAACATCTCCGACAGCCGGCCCGAGGTGAGGTGGCGGCGTACGTCCATCTCGTAGAAACGGTCCTGGGCCTGGACGTAGCCCTGGGCCATGAACAGGTCGTCGGGGTTGTCGGCGTAGATCTGCGGGATGCCGTTGCCGTCGCGCTTGACGTCGACGGGCGCGGCGAGCCCCTTGAGCTTGAGCGATCCACTGGTCTGCGGGAAGGAGGCACGGACGGTGCTCACGCTCCAGTACGACCCGTAGCCGATGCCCGCGACCAGCAGCAGCGCGAACGCGATCAGGATGAGGCGTACGCGGCGAGGTTTCTTCCGTGCGGGCATCGCTGTCCTTCGCGGGGGCAGGGCGGAACGGTGAACTCATGCTCGTGTGGTGCAAGGGCAACCATAGGCGCACGGCCCCTGAGCACAGGACACGGAGTCCGGATGACCCATCCGGTGGGCGGGGCTTCGTCAAGGGCAGGTAAAATGTTAGGTAAGGCAACGAAGTTGAAAGGACCAGGCCCCTGACTGTCCACCACCTGAACGAGATTCTGCTGATCGGCACCGCCGTGCTGCTGGTTGCCGTCGTCGCCGTGCGGCTCGCGTCACGCAGCGGCCTGCCCACCCTTCTGATCTATCTCGGCATCGGTGTGGTCATCGGGCAGGACGGCCTCTTCGGCTTCACCTTCGACAACGTCCAACTCACCCAGGTCCTCGGCTACGCGGCACTCGTCGTGATCCTCGCCGAGGGCGGACTCGGGACAAAGTGGGACGAAATCAAGCCAGTCGTACCGGCGGCTGCCGTGCTTGCGACGTTGGGCCTCCTGGTGAGCGTGTTCATCACCGCCGGCGCCGCTCACTATCTGGTGGGCCTCGACTGGCGGCAGGCACTGATCATCGGTGCCGTGGTCTCGTCGACCGACGCCGCAGCGGTGTTCTCCGTCCTGAGGAACGTCCCGCTGCCCAAGCGCGTGACCGGGGTGCTGGAGGCCGAGTCGGGGTTCAACGACGCCCCGGTGGTGATCCTGGTGGTCGCCTTCTCGACCGCGGGCCCGGTCGACCAGTGGTACCAGCTGATCGGCGAGATCGCCCTGGAACTGGCCATCGGCGCCGCGGTGGGCCTGGCCGTCGGCTGGATCGGCGCGTACGGGCTGAAGCACGTCGCACTACCCGCCTCCGGCCTCTACCCGATCGCCGTCATGGCGATCGCCGTGGCCGCGTACGCCGTCGGTGCCACGGGACACGGCTCCGGCTTCCTCGCCGTCTACGTGGCCTCTCTGATCCTCGGCAATGCCAAGCTGCCCCACCGGCCGGCCACACGGGGCTTCGCCGAAGGGCTCGGTTGGATCGCCCAGATCGGCCTCTTCGTCCTGCTGGGGTTGCTCGTCACGCCTCACGAGCTGGGCGACGACATCGTTCCCGCGATCATCATCGGACTTTTCCTGACCCTGGTGGCACGGCCGGCCTCGGTCGTCGCCTCACTGCTGCCGTTCCGCGTCCCGTGGCGTGAGGAGGCCCTCATGTCCTGGGCGGGACTGCGGGGCGCCGTGCCCATCGTTCTGGCGACGATTCCGATGGTGTCGGGCGTGACCGACAGTCGGAAGATCTTCAATATCGTCTTCGTACTTGTGATCGTCTACACGCTCCTGCAGGGGCCGACCCTCCCATGGGTGGCGAAGCGACTGCACCTGACCGAAGGCAACGGGTCGGACGCCGCGGACCTCGGCATCGAGTCGGCGCCCCTCGAGCGGCTGCGCGGCCACCTGCTGTCCGTGGCCATTCCCGAGGCCTCCCGTATGCACGGCGTGGAGGTCGGAGAACTGCGCCTGCCGTCCGGGGCGGCGGTCACCCTCGTCGTACGCGAGGGGACGAGCTTCGTGCCGTCGCCGACCACCGTGCTGCGACGCGGCGACGAGCTGCTCGTCGTCGCGACCGACCCCGTACGCGACGCCGCGGAGAACCGTCTGCGGGCGGTCGGCCGGGGCGGCAAGCTGGCGGGCTGGCTCGGCGACTAGCGCCGGCCGGCAGCCGAGTGCCCCAGGTCACAAGCCACGACCGCGAAGCGGGATACGTATGATGGACCGGTATTTGTCGAGTACAACCTCTGCTTGACGCAGGGCCGGCGCGGGACTCCGCGCTGAGCGGACGGTCCTCGGCGCGGTGACCCTGGCTCTGACCGGCTCCCGCGCTACCAGGCAGCAGAAAGACCAGGCTGTGGCATCCAAGGTGCCCACCTCTTCACCCCTGCCCGAAATGCCCACCATGAGCGAGCCGCGGAAGCCGGGTTACCGGCAACTGCTGGCCACCTCCGGTGCGTGGACGTTCCTGCTGCCCGGATTCGCGGCACGACAGCCCTTCGCGATGCTCACGATCAGCCTCGTACTGCTCGTGAAGCACACCACTGGCTCGTACGCGACCGCGGGTGCCGCGGCGGCTGTCACCGGCGTCGCCATGGCGCTGTGCGCGCCCCGCGCCGGAAGGCTCGTCGACCGCTTCGGGCAGCGACCCGTGCTTCTGCCGGGCATCGCGCTGCATGCCACCGCCGTCTGCGGCCTGATCGCGCTCGCACTCGCGCACGCTCCCGTGTGGGCTCTGCTCGCCGCCGCCGTTCCCGCCGGCGCGACGGTCCCGCAGATCGGCCCTATGGTGCGCTCGCGCTGGGCAGCCGCGCTGGACCACTCCCCCGCACTTCTGGGGACGGCTGCGGCCTTCGAATCGGTGACGGACGAGTTCACCTTCGTGATCGGCCCCGTCCTCGCCACAGCCCTGTGCACAGGCGTGCACCCCGCCGCGGGCCTCGCCGCCGAAGCAGCCCTGACGGTCGTCGGCGGCTCGCTCTTCGCGGCACAGCGCAAGTCCGCGCCCAAGGTGCAGCACGCTCCCGCAGGAGCGGGTGCGAGGCAGGCTTCCGCCCTCTCGGCGCCGGGGGTGCGCGCTCTCGCGGTGGCCTTCCTCGGCATCGGATCGGTCTTCGGCGGCATGCAGGTGTCCATGGCGGCGTTCAGCCAGGAGATCGGCGACCCCGGCATCAACGGGGTTCTGTACGGGATCTTCGCTGCCGGCAACATGCTGGCAGGCGTGGTCTACGGCGCGATCACATGGCGCCGCGGGCCGCGGACCCGCCTGCTCGCCGCCTACGGGGGCCTGGCCGTGGCCTGCGCTCCGCTGTGGCTCATGCACACCGCACCGTTGCTGGGCGGGCTCGGCATGGTCGTGGGTCTGTGCATCGCACCCCCGCTGATCACCGGCTACACCCTGGTCGAGTCGCTGGTCCCGGCCGGCGCACGCACCGAGGCCTTCACGTGGATGACGGGATCGGTCGCCCTGGGGCAGGCGGCCGCCGTCACCATCGCGGGGCTGCTGACGGATCGCGCCGGGTCGCATGCGGGCTTCGTCGTGCCGCTCGCCGGCACCGCCATCGCGCTCGTGGTGCTGCTGGGGCTGCGCGGACGCCTGGTGTCGCGGCCGCGCGGGGTGGTGGCCGGAGGTGTGATCGGTCACCGTCCGCCGGTCGCGGTGGACTGACAGCGGGAAATACTGCACTATTGAGCGTCGTTAGCACTCAACGAACGCGAGTGCCAGGAGGAGCCAAGTGCCGACGTACCAGTACCAGTGCACCGAGTGCGGCGAAGCCCTTGAGGCGGTGCAGAAGTTCAGCGATGACGCGCTGACCGAGTGCCCCAACTGCGGCGGACGCCTGCGCAAGGTCTTCTCGGCAGTGGGCGTGGTCTTCAAGGGCTCCGGCTTCTACCGGACCGACAGCCGCGGCTCGTCGACCAGCAGCAGTCCGGCCGCCAAGTCCGAGAGCAAGAGTTCGGACTCCGGCAGCAGCAGCTCTGCGAGCAAGACCTCGGGGTCGACGTCGACCTCGTCTTCTTCTTCCTCGTCGTCGTCGAGCAGCACGTCGGCAGCCTGAGCGCGCAGGTCAGCCCGCAGGCGACCGTAGATCTTACGAACCCCCGCCGTTTCACACGGCGGGGGTTCAGTGCGTCCCGAAGCGCCTACTAGGGTGACGGTCATGGCGCAGAACAGCAGCAGCGGTGGGCGGACACGGGCCGATATCGGTGTCATCGGCGGGTCGGGGTTCTACTCGTTCCTCAAGGGCGTGACGGAGGTCACGGTCGAGACGCCCTACGGATCACCGAGCGACTCACTGTTCCTGGGCGACGTCGGCGGACGGCGCGTGGCGTTCCTTCCGCGGCATGGGCGCGAGCACCATCTTCCGCCGCACAAGATCAACTATCGGGCGAACCTCTGGGCGCTGGCGTCGGTGGGAGCCCGCCAGGTGCTGGGCCCGTGCGCCGTCGGCGGCCTTCGCGCCCAGTACGGCCCCGGGACGCTGCTCGTGCCCGACCAGCTCGTGGACCGTACGAAGTCCCGGGCGCAGTCGTACTTCGACGGTGAGGAACGCGCCGACGGTCAGGTCCCGAACGTCGTGCACGTGACGTTCGCCGACCCCTACTGTCCCGTGGGACGGAAGGCAGCCGTGGGCACGGCCCGCCAGGCCGGCTGGGACGCGGTGGACGGCGGCACGCTCGTCGTGGTCGAGGGACCGCGGTTCTCCACCCGCGCGGAATCGCTGTGGCACGCGGCGCAGGGCTGGTCCGTCGTCGGCATGACCGGGCATCCGGAGGCCGTTCTGGCCCGTGAGCTGGGGCTCTGCTACACGTCGATGACGCTCGTGACGGACCTGGACGCGGGCGCCGACACCGGCGAGGGCGTGTCGCACGAGGAGGTCCTCGAGGTCTTCGCTTCCAACGTGGGCAGGCTGCGGGACGTGCTGTTCGACGTGATCGGCGCGCTGCCGGACACCGCGGACCGCGACTGCCTGTGCACCAACCCCCTCGGCGGGCAGGAGCCCGGCATCACTCTGCCGTAGGCGGGGTGCCCTCTGGACGGGTTCAACCGGGAAGCGGGCAGGTCGGCCACGGCTGCCCGAGCACGGAGGTCACTCCTGCGGGTGGCGAGGTTTTCCACAGGTCGTGGAGTTGTCCACAGGTCCTCGGAGCGCTGTCCGTGAAGTACGCGAAGGTGGGTGCGTCGGCCGGGTCACGGTCGGCGTTCCTCTCGCCAGGCGGTGCTTGCCATGCCTTCTTCCGCACACTTCCCGCCCCTGCTCCCCAGTCTCTCGGCTCAGCCCGAGGGGTCCGCTGACCTGAGCTGCCTTCCGACGCTCACCGCGCCGGCGCCCTACACGCCACCGCGGTGGGAAGTCCCCGACTTCCCACCGATCCGGCCCGGCGGGCGCGGTGGCAGACGCCTGCTGCGCAGGGCCGTGCGACGTCGGCGAGGCCCCCTCGCAGTCGCGCTCGCCCTGGCCGCTGCCGCCCTGCTGGTCTCGGGAGCGAACAGCGCGACGCCTCGGCCCGTCGCCGCGGCTCCACCTGGCCGGGCTGCCCCTCCACCTCCCCGGCCACAACGTGCGGTCGTCGTGCGGGCCCCGGTCCGGATCGCTGATGCGGGCGCCGTGCGGCTGCTGCGCCCCGGAAGCTGCGTGGACGTACTCGCGGCTTTCCGCGTGGTGGCCTCGGGAGCCAGGGTCGTCGACGTTCCCGCGGACCCGGACCCGGACCTGGCCTCAGCCCTGACGGCCGGGCGCGACGGCGTGGGGAGCGGGACCGGGGGTGCGCTGGTCGTCCTCAGCGTGCCACGCGGGGTCGCCGCCGCGATCTCCGGTGCGGCCGCGTCGTCCCCCCTGGCGGTGACACTGTGCTGAACGAACTCTCCCAGGCGGCAAAGACCGCTTGGACGCATCTGAAGCAGGCAGCCGATCGCGTTCAGAGGTGGTGGGGCGGTTTCTCGTTGAGGAACCTGGTGAAGTCGTCGTCCGACGAGTCGGAGGTCGTGCCTCCCCAGCCGCGGTCCGTGTCGTCCGAGGACGGGCGGTCGAACGGGTCGTCGAAGACGAGTCCCGAGCCGCCGTGTCCGGAGCCCGCAGCGCCTGAGGAGGCTGCTCCCGGTCGGCCCGCCGGAGCCGAACCCGCTGCAGCGTCCTCCGAGACCTCCGCTGCTGCGGTGTCGGGCGTGGGGGCGGGGTCGTCGGCGGTGCTCATGTCCCCAGCCTACGGCGGTCCGGCGGAGCGCCGAACGTCCGGCCTCTCCAAGGAGCTGTACGGAGATACCCCAAGTGTCCGTTTGAGCCGCTCGGACGGATATACCTGGCCCCATGGAAACCCCGAAGCCGATGCAGCCCCCCGTTCCGGCGTCCGCGGCCGCGGAGGTGCTGGACATCGACCGAAGCGACCTCCGGTACCGCCGCTGGTTGAGCGAGGCTGTGGCGAAGGTCCATGCCGACGCCAACCGGTCCGCCGATACCCATTTGCTGTCAGTTCCGCTCCCGGCGGACTGGGGCGTCGACCTCTATCTGAAGGACGAGTCGACGCACCCGACAGGCTCGCTGAAGCACCGGCTCGCCCGCTCACTGTTCCTCTACGCCCTGTGCAACGGGTGGATCCGGCCCGGCCGTCCGGTGATCGAGGCGTCCAGCGGGTCTACGGCCGTTTCGGAGGCGTACTTCGCCCGGCTGATCGGTGTCCCCTTTGTGGCCGTGATGGCGCGTGGGACGGTACGGGCCAAGGTGGAGCTGATCGAGTTCCAGGGGGGCACGTGCCACCTGGTGGACGACGCGTGCGAGGTGTACGGGACGGCGGCGCGTCTCGCCCGGGAGACGGGCGGCCACTACATGGACCAGTTCACGTACGCGGAGCGGGCGACGGACTGGCGGGGCAACAACAACATCGCCGAGTCGATCTTCCGTCAGATGGCGGAGGAGCGGCACCCCGTCCCGGCCTGGATCGTGGCGACGGCGGGTACGGGCGGCACTTCGGCGACGCTGGCCCGCTACGTCCGCTACGCGCAGGCGACGACGGGGATCTGCGTGGCCGACCCGGAGAATTCGGCGTTCTTCCCGGGCTGGCGGGACGGCGACGCGTCTGCGACGACGGAAACGGCGTCGCGGATCGAGGGAATCGGCCGGCAGCGGGTGGAGCCGAGCTTCGTTCCCGGCGCGATCGACCGGATGATGCGAGTGCCGGACGCTGCGTCGATCGCCGCCATCCGCGTCCTGGAGCGCCTCCTGGGGCGCCGGGCGGGAGCGTCCACCGGGACCGGTCTGTGGGCGGCCTTCCGGATCATCTCCGAGATGCGTGAGCGCGGGGAGCACGGCAGCGTGGTGGGGCTGCTGTGCGACCCGGGCGAACGCTATGTGGAGAAGTACTACTCCGACGGTTGGCTGGCGTCGCAGGGCATCGCCATCGGGCCTTACGTGAAGCGACTGGAGGAATTCCTGCAGAGCGGTGTACTGGAAGGTCCGGGCGCCGACAGGTCGGCGCCGGAAGCGGGTTGAGGTTGGCGGCGGGCGCCTGCTGGCCCAAGGTGTCCTGCATGAGCGATTCCACCGTCCCGCCCGCTCCTCAGGGACCTGCTGCCCGCACCGGCGACGCCCTGCGGCGGATGACCGCCCGCAGCCGCGACGAAGAGCACCGCGCCTCCACGCCGCTGGAGTTGTTCTTCGACCTCTGTTTCGTCGTCGCCGTGGCGCAGGCGGGTGGCCGTCTGGTGCACGCGATCGCCGATGGCCACCCGGGGCACGGCGTGTCCGGCTACCTGACGTTGTTCTTCGCCATCTGGTGGGCGTGGATGAACTTCTCCTGGTTCGCCTCCGCTTATGACACGGACGACGTGCCGTACCGGGTGACCACGCTGGTACAGATCGTTGGCGTGCTGCTGCTCGCGGCGGGTGTGCCGCGGGCGTTCGACGACGGTGACTTCCGGCTGGTGGCCATCGGCTACGCCGTGATGCGCCTGGCGTTGGTGACGCAGTGGCTTCGTGCCGCGCAGGCGGCACGTGGAGAGGACGAGGCCGGGGCTCGCACGACGGCCGTCCGGTACGCGATCGGTGTGACGCTCTGCCAGGTCGGCTGGCTGGCTCTGCTGCTGCCCTACGGCGCTCCGCCGGCATGGGCGTTCCTGGTGATGGCCGCCGCCGAGCTGGCCGTGCCACCGCTGGCAGAACGGACCGAGCCCACCTCGTGGCACCCGCACCACATCGCCGAGCGGTACGGGCTGTTCACGATCATCGTCCTGGGAGAGTCCGTATCAGCGGCAACCGTCGCTGTGCAGTCGGCGGTCGACGAACACAGCGCTCTGGGTGATCTGCTGCCGATCGCGGCGGGCGGTCTGCTGATCGTCTTCTCGGCGTGGTGGATCTACTTCGCCGTACCCATCCACGACTATCTGGCGTCCAACCGTGAGGCGTTCCTCTGGGGGTACGGGCACTACGCGGTGTTCACCTCGGCCGCGGCGATCGGCGCAGGACTGGAGATCGCCGTCGAGCAGGCCGTCGGTTCGGCCCATGTCTCGACGCGGGCGGCCACGTGGTCGGTGACGGTGCCGGCCGCGGCATTCCTGTTCACCGTGTGGCTGCTCCACTCGCGGCACAGCAAGCACGGCATGGCGCAGCAACTCACCCTGCCCGTGGCTGCGTTGGGCGTTCTGGCGTGTACGTGGACCGGGACGCACGGTGTGCTGTGGGCCGGGTTCGTGTGTGCCGGGGCCGTGGTGGTTGGCGTGTCCCTGCAGACACGCGAGTACGTGTGACCGTACGATCGCGCGGGCGAGCGGGGGCGCCGCGCCAGGACCTGCGCCAGGAGTCTCGTTCGCCACGGGGATCTACGGGGAAGCGAGACGACGTCATGACCGATGCCCGCACGGCGGACACGGCTGCTGATTCAGGCAGGGGCGACGGCCGGGGGAAGGCGCTGTTGCTCATATGGGGGCCGACCGTGCTGTTCAGCATGGTGCTGCCCTGGGTCACCTACAACCAACTCTCAGCCCGCGGGGTGCCCGAGGTCCCGGCGTTGCTGATCATCTCGGCGTGGCCCGCTTTGGAGATCGGCCTCTACTTCGCGCTGCACCGGCGGGTGGACGAGTTCGGAATGCTGATCCTGTTGACACTGCTCCTTGGTGCGGCCGGCGCGCTCGCCTACAACAGCAGCAAGATGATCTTCCTGAAGGACTCCGCGCTCACGGGCCTGGTGGGGCTGGCGTTCCTGGTCAGCCTGGCACTGAGGCGCCCGTTGATCTTCTACTTCGGCCGGAGGTTCGCGACCGACGGCACCGAGGCGGGTGTCGCTCGCTGGAACGGGATGTGGGACGCCTATCCGGGATTCCGGGCCGTGCAGCGACGGCTGACGGTGATCTGGGGCGTGGCCTTCCTCGCCGAGGCGACCGTCAAGGCCGTGCTGGTCTACCACCTGTCGACGGGGACGATGGTGAGCTTCTCCAGCGTGATGCCCCTGGCGGTGACCGCGCTGCTCGTGGCCTACACCGTCCGCACCGGTAAGAAGGGCGAGGCCCGCCGGGCGGCCGCGGAGGCGGCCGCAGGGGTTCAGACTCCAGCCGCGCCGAGCAACACCCCTACCGCGTAGGTCACCGCCATCGCGATGGCGCCGCCGACGGCGTTGCGTACGATCGCGGGCCGGACGGGCGCGCTGCCGAGCCGCGCGCTGATCCAGCCGCAGCAGACGAGGGCGATGAGCACCGACACCACGGTGACCGCCAGCCGCCATCCCTGAGGCGGCAGCACGATCGCCAGGAGCGGGAGCAGCGCGCCGACGGTGAAGGAGACGAAGCTGGCCCAGGCGGCGTGCCAGGGGTTGGCGAGTTCGTCGGGGTTGATGCCGAGTTCCACGCGGGCATGGGCGCCGAGGGCGTCGCGTTCGGTGAGCTGTTCGGCGACTTCGCGGGCGAGGTGGTGGCTGATGCCGCGGTCCTCGAGGAGGCCGGTGAGCTCGTCGAGTTCCGCCTGCGGGGTGGCGTCGAGTTCGGCGCGTTCGAGGGCGAGGGCGGCCTGCTCGGAGTCGCGCTGCGTGCTGACCGAGACGTACTCGCCCGCCGCCATCGACAGCGAGCCGGCGAGCAGCCCGGCGAGGCCGGCGGTCAGCAGGGCGGAGCGCGAGTCGGTCGCGCCGGCGACGCCGACGACCAGTCCGGCCGTGGAGACCACGCCGTCGTTGGCTCCGAGGACCGCGGCCCGCAGCCAGTTCAGGCGGGTGCCGAGCCCGTTGTGGTGGGGTTCCCGCGGGTGAGAACCGCGGGGCGCTCCCGCGTCGGCGCCGGGCGCGGAGTCGTCGTTCATGGGAAGCAGCGTCTCACCTGCGGCCTCGGTGGTGTCGTCCGGACAGGCCGAACCCCGGCGCGGGGGGGGATGCACCGGGGTCCGGGTCTATGGGGGCCTGGTCGGCCGCGGGTCAGGCGGCTTCGTAGTCCAGGCCGGTGGCGCGCGCCATGCGCTTGAGGTCGGCGAGGGCGTGCTTCTCGATCTGACGGATCCGTTCGCGGGTGAGGCCATGTTCCTTGCCGACCTCGGTGAGCGTCCGCTCGCGGCCGTCCACGATCCCGTAGCGGGCGCGGATGATGGACGCGGTGCGGTCGTCGAGGCGGTCGATGAGCCCGTCGAGTTCCTCGCGTCGCAGCATGACGAGCACGGAGTCCTCCGGGGAGGGGGCCGCGCCGTCCTCGACGAGGTCGCCGAACTCGGTCTCGCCCTCGGCGTCGACGGACATGTTCAGGGACACCGGGTCGCGGGCCCAGTCCAGGACGTCGGCGACGCGCTCCGGGGTGGAGCTGAGCTCGGCGGCGATCTCCGCGGGCTCGGCGTCGCGGCCGTTCTCCCGGTTGAACTCGCGCTGCACGCGCCGGATGCGGCCGAGTTCCTCCACGAGGTGCACGGGCAGCCGGATCGTGCGCGACTGGTCGGCGATGGACCGCGTGATGGCCTGCCGGATCCACCACGTCGCGTACGTGGAGAACTTGAAGCCCTTCGCATAGTCGAACTTTTCGACGGCGCGGACGAGGCCGGCGTTGCCCTCCTGGATCAGGTCCAGGAGCGGCAGTCCGCTGCGCGGGTAGCGCCGGGCTACGGCGACGACGAGGCGCAGGTTGGAACGGATGAAGACGTCCTTGGCGCGCTCGCCTGCCGCGACGAGGGCTTCCAGCTCCTCGCGGTTGGCGTCGGTGCCCGCGTTGGCGGGAAGGTCGGTGTCCGCGGTGAGGATCCGCTCGGCGTACACGCCCGCTTCGATGTCGCGGGACAGCTCGACCTCCCTGGCGGCGTCGAGCAGCGGTGTACGCGCGATCTCGTCCAGGTACATGCCGACGAGGTCGCGGTCCGCGACTTCCCCGCCTGCGGCGCGAACGCTACTGGTCCCGCCTGCGTTACGACGGGCGACGGCACGGGTTGCCATGCGAGCTCCCTTACGAAAGGTGCGTGCGGTCTGGGTGGTGTCGGGGTGGCTGGTCGGCCTTCCGCCGTGTTGTGGCTCTTGCCTTCCGGCTGCCCCATCCGATCGAGATAACGACTGGAAACCGGACACAATTCCCAAGTCGTCACCTGTTTTTTATGATCATGCAGTACCCTGTGCCACCACACAGAGAGGGCAATTGGTGTCAGATCGTAGAGAAGTGCAGGTCAGCCCGGGCAGGGATGATGACCTCGCCGCTCTGACGGAGCTCTACAACCACTACATCCGTGAGACGGCCATCACATTCGATGTCACTCCCCTCACGCCCGACGAGCGCCGGCCGTGGCTGCTCTCCCACCCGGAAGACGGCCCGCACCGCCTTCTGGTTGCTCGGGAGCCGGGTCCACCGGGGACGATCCTGGGATACGCGACCAGCAGCCCCTTCCGCCCGAAGGCCGCATACGCCACTTCCGTGGAGACGACCGTCTACCTGGCGCCCGGCGCGGGCGGCCGCGGCATCGGCACACTGCTTTACCAGCAGCTTTTCGAAGCTCTGGAGAGTGAGGACGTGCACCGCGCGTACGCGGGAGTCACTCTTCCGAACGAGGCGTCGGTGCGTCTCCACCGCAGGCTCGGGTTCGAGCAGATCGCCGTCTACGGCGAGGTGGGGCGGAAGTTCGGCGCCTATCACGACGTGGCGTGGTTCGAGAAGCGCCTGCCCTGAGCGCACAGCACACACCACGCACCGCAGCCCAGTCCCAGTCCCCAGCCCCCAGCGCCGCACTGCTCTGCTCTGAGACACTCTTTGAACTTTCAAGCAAAGCGGTCTATCGTCAACACTACGCTTGAAACTTCAAGGAGGCCCCTGCGATGACCACAGCGACTCCGGAGCGGATGCCGGCGCTCTATCTCTCGCACGGCGCCCCGCCGCTCGCCGACGACCCCGTGTGGCCCGGGGAGCTGGCCGCCTGGGCGGCGGGGCTGCCGCGCCCCAAGGCCGTGCTGATGGTCTCGGCGCACTGGGAGGAGGCCCCGCTCGCCATAGGCGCGACAACCACGGTCCCGCTGGTCTACGACTTCTGGGGCTTTCCCGAGCACTACTACCAGGTGACGTACGCCGCGCCCGGCGCCCCCGAGCTCGCGCGATCCGTGCGCAAGCTGCTGGGCGGCGCGGGCCACGCCGTACAGGACGTGCCCGACCGCGGCCTGGACCACGGCGCGTATGTGCCGCTGGTGGAGATGTACCCGGACGCCGACATCCCCGTGCTGCAGGTGTCCATGCCCACGCTGGAGCCCGAGGAGTTGTTCCGCATCGGCCGGCGGCTGGCGCCGCTGCGCGACGAGGGCGTGCTCATCGTCGGCAGCGGATTCTTCACCCACAACCTGGCCGCGCTGCGGCATGCCGGGGGTGTCCCGAGTTGGTCCGCGGAGTTCGACGACTGGGGTCACCGGGCGCTGGACGCGCAGGACGTCGACGCGCTGCTGGACTTCGAGCACACCTCGCCCGCGGGCCGGCTGGCGCATCCGCGGACCGAGCACTTCGCCCCGCTGTTCGTTACGCTCGGCGCTGCCGAGGCGGATCTCGGCAGCCAGCGCAGCATCATCGACGGTTTCTGGATGGGCCTCGCCAAGCGCTCGATCCAGCTCGGCTGAACAGGAAGACACCCACCTCATGCAGAAGCGACGCATCGCGATCGGCGTGGCCGTCCTGGCCGGAGCCGTGACCCTGGCCGCGTGCGGCTCGGACGCCAAGAAGGCGAGTGCCACCGACACGGCGTCCGCCGCGGCAGACAGCAAGCCCGCCGCGTCCTCGGTCGCGTGGCCCGCGCCCGCCGACGCCACGGCGCAGGCGAAGGCGGCGGGGCTGCCCATGCTCGGGCAGGAGGGGCAGGTGCTGCACATCCACAGCCACCTGGACGTCTTCGTGGACGGCAAGCAGGTCACCGTCCCCGCCGACATCGGCATCGACCTGAACAAGCAGCAGATCAGCCCGCTGCACACGCACGACACGTCCGGCGTGGTGCACATCGAGTCGCCGGTGAAGACCGACTTCACCCTCGGCGAGTTCATGACCGAGTGGAGCGTGCCGATCTCCAAGGACGCCCTCGGCCCGCTGAAGACGGGCGGCGGCAAGGAGCTGCACGTCTTCGTCAACGGCAAGGAGCAGACCGGTGATCCGGCCGCGCTGAAGCTCGCGGCACACGCCGAGATCGCGGTCGTCTACGGCTCGCCCGCCACCAAGGTGCAGGTCCCCGCGTCCTACAACTGGCCGCAGGGCCTGTAGGGCCGCCCCGAGGGACAGGACGCCGGCAGTCCGGCGCGCCAGGTACGACGAAACGGCAGGTCCCCGTCCCTCCGGATGACCGGAGCGGCGGGGACCTGCCGTTCTCACACGCTCACGTGCTCACGTGCTCACGCGGTGGCGGGCTCTCGCGGCGCCACCGCGTCAGGACCTGTCCTGTCCTGTCACTCGTGCGTGTCAGTGCGCGATGACGGGCACCGCGACGTCCTCGACGGAGTCGTCGCCCTCGGTGCGCTCGGGGTTGTTCTGCACCCCGGCGTTGACGAGGACGAAGGCCAGCACGGCCGACAGGAGCAGGATGCCCGTCGCCCAGTAGATGGCGACGGAGTAGCCGTGCACGGCGGCCTCGTTGATGAACAGCTGCTTCTTGAGGTCGGCCGGGCTGGTCAGGTGGCTGCCGATCCACGAGGTGGTGGCGCTGGCGGCCAGGGTGTTGAGCAGCGCGGTACCGATGGAACCGCCGACCTGCTGCGAGGTGTTGACCATGGCGGACGCGACACCCGCGTCCTCCGGGCGCACTCCGTGCGTCGCCATGCTCATGGCCGGCATGAACGCCGTACCCATGCCGAGGCCCATCAGGACCAGGCCGGGCAGCAGGACGGCGGCGTAGCTGGAGTCCACCTTGATCTGGGCCAGGATGGCCATGCCGATCGCGGCGACCAGGAAGCCCGGCGCCATCAGGTAGCGCGGACGGACACGCAGCATCAGCCGGGCACCGATCTGGGTGGAGCCCACGATCATGCCCGCGACCATCGGCAGGAACGCGAACCCGGAGGTCAGCGCCTTGTAGCCCATGACGATCTGCAGGTAGTACGTCAGGAAGAGGAACAGGCCGAACATACCGATGACGGCCAGGCCCAGCGACAGGTAGACGCCGCCGCGGTTGCGCTCGGTCACCACACGCAGCGGCAGCAGCGGGGCCTTGACCCGGCTCTCGACCACGACGAAGGCGAGGAGCAGGACGGCGGCGGCGACGAACAGGCCGATCGTCAGGCCGGCGCCCCAGCCGTCGGACGCCGCACGGGTGAAGCCGTAGACCAGCGAGACCAGGCCGGCGCTGGCGAGGATCACGCCGGGGACGTCCAGGCGGTTGCGGTTGCGGCCCTGGGCCGGCTCACGGATGTACAGGCCCGCACCGATGATGGCGACGACGGCGAAGGCGATGTTGACGAAGAGAGCCCAGCGCCAGTTCAGGTATTCGGTGAGGACACCGCCGAGGATCAGGCCGACGGCGGCACCGGCACCGGCGATGGCGCCGTAGATACCGAAGGCCTTGGCGCGCTCCTTGGCGTCGGTGAACATCACCGCGAGCAGCGACAGGGCGGCCGGCGCCAGCAGTGCGCCGAAGACACCCTGCAGGGCGCGGGCACCGAGCAGCATGGACGTGTTCACCGCCGCGCCGCCGATGGCGGAGGCCGCGGCGAAGCCGAACAGGCCGACGATGAAGGTGTTCTTGCGTCCCCACAGGTCCGCCACGCGGCCGCCGAAGAGCAGCAGGCCACCGAAGGCCAGGGTGTAGGCCGTGACGACCCACTGGCGGTTCGCGTCAGAGATGCCGAGGTCGGCCTGGGCGGACGGCAGTGCGATGTTCACCACGGTCGCGTCGAGGACCACCATCAGCTGGGCGATCGCGATGAATATCAGCGCGGTCCACCGCTTGGGATCGGGCTTGAGCGTTTCAGGCATGACTGGTCTCACTAAAGGGATGCGGAGTGACAGGACGTGGGGACGTGTGTCAGCGAGTTCGTCCGGCCGTGGATCCGGAACCTGGATCCGTTGCCGGCGTCCGGGAGGACGAGCGGTCTTCTCTGACGTCGGTGGCTTCTCGGGTCGGGATCGGCCTGCGGACCGGTCCTTGTGCGGAGACCCGATCCGGTGACGCCGACGGCTCGGCGTTGACGAAGTCGTCAACGCTACAGCCCGACGGGGATGGCGTGCGAACTAGTTTCTGCCGGCTTTCAGATCCTCCAGAGTCGCGGCGGTCCCCACGAGCACCGATCGCGCAGGCGCGCGGAGCCCGTCAAGGAAGAGCTGCAGGTGCCGGTGGACGAAGCGGTCGAAACCCGCGCACCCGGTGCCCGGCAGCGGCCGGGTCAGCTGGGTGATGGCGACCATCAGGTCGCCGACGGCGATGTCGGGACGCAGCAGCCCGTTGCGCTGGGCGCGGTCCAGGATCGCGTTGATCGCGCGTTCCATACGCTCCGCCTGTCCGGCCACGTCGGGGTCCTCGCGGTCGAAGGCCTCCGAGAGCATGGGGCACAGGGCGCCTATTCGCTCCTCGGCCGCCTCGAACACGAAGCGGTAGAGGGCGGCGAAGGCGTCGGGTTCCTCGGTGAGGGCGTCCTCCGCGCGTTTCGCGGTGCGAGCCATCACCGAGAGCGCCACCTGGCGGACGAGTTCGCCGCGGTCGCTGAAGTGGCGGTAGAGGGTGGCATTGCCGACGCCGGCCCTGCGGGCGACCTCGTCGAGCGGGACGTCGGGCCCGAACTCGACGAGCGCCTCGGTGGCCGCGGCGACGATGCGGTCGCGGTTACGGGAGGCGTCGGCGCGCAGGCGCGCCGTGCGCGGCTTGGCCACGGCGTCCAGGTCGGTCATCACGGCGCGCTCCCCTCGGTTGGTCGGTCGTCCGGTGCGGCTCCCCGTGTGAGAGCCGCGCAGGGTGATACAGGGTGATACAGACTGTTGAAACAGAAACGGACAACGACTCCCCGTTTCGCACTCGTATGGCTAAACGGGGAGTCGGTCCCCGGATATTTCCCGCTCATCATGTGAGCCGCATCACATTTGCGCCACATCTGCGTCGGATCGTCACATGATCGCCGGGGCGTCAGTTTATTGAAGCTTCAAGAAGTAGCTCTATCATGAACAGCATGCGATGGCTGACAGAAGACGAGCAGGCGGCATGGCGAGCGTTCCTGCAGGCCACCACGCTTCTGGAGGACCACCTCGACCGCCAGCTCCAGCGCGACGCGGGCATGCCGCACATGTACTACGCACTGCTCAGCACGCTGTCGGAGACGCCCGGCCGCAGCATGCGGATGACCGAGCTCGCCGAGCGGACGAAGATCACCCGGTCGCGGCTGTCCCACGCGGTCAGCCGTCTGGAGGGCAACGGCTGGCTGCGCCGCGAGAGCTGCCCGTCCGACCGGCGCGGGCAGGTGGTGGTCCTGACCGACGCCGGATACGACGAGGTGGTGCGCACCGCACCCGGTCACGTCGACGCCGTGCGCGCCGCGATCTTCGACCGTCTCACCGATGATCAGACCGCCCAGCTCGCCGAGATCTCCCGGATCATCGCGGACGGCCTGCACGGCCCCGACGGCGCCGACGTCCCCTGGCTGCGCTGACCGGACGGGCCCTGGCCACGCCGACCGCCT
Organism: Actinacidiphila rubida; assembly: GCF_900110255.1. Lineage (GTDB taxonomy): Bacteria > Actinomycetota > Actinomycetes > Streptomycetales > Streptomycetaceae > Actinacidiphila > Actinacidiphila rubida. Next base: position 257,175 of record NZ_FODD01000001.1, on the reverse strand, counting down.
CAGCGGCGCCCCGAGCGCGCCAGCCAGCGCCCCTCGTGACGGCTCACCTCGATGGGCCGTCCGAAGCACGCGGTCATCCAGTCCGCGGTCAGCACCTGCTCGGCACCGCCCGAAGTCAGCACCCTGCCCTCCTTGAGCAGCAGCACGTGCCCGATGGCGGGCGACAACTCTTCCAGGTGATGGGTGACGGTGATCGTCGCCAGACCCGAACGGGTGACCGCGAGCCCGTGCATGGCGTCGATCAGATCTTCACGCGAGGGCAGATCGAGGGCGTTGAACGGCTCGTCGAGCAGCAGCAGCGACGGGTCGGCCATCAGCGCCCGCGCCACCAGGATGCGGGCGCGCTGCCCGCCGGAGCAGACGCCGTAGGCGCGGTCGGCGAGGTCCTTGATCTCGAGTTCGGCGAGCAGCGCGTGGGCGCGGTCGCGCACTTCGGAGTCGTACGTGCGCCACAGCGGCTGCACGGTGCCGCTGTGACCGGTCAGGACGACGGTGTGCGCGGTGGCGTCCTGCGGGACCTTCTGCGCGGAGGACACCAGGCCGATCCGCGCGCGCAGTTCACGCATGTCGACGCGGCCCAGCCGGTGGCCGAGCACCTCGACGGTGCCGGTGGTCGGGTGCATCAGCGCGCCGATCAGCCGCAGGACCGTCGTCTTGCCGGCTCCGTTGGCGCCGAGCAGCGCCCAGTGCTCGCCGAACCTGACCGTCCAGGTGATGTCGTCGAGGATGACCTGACCGGTGGTGTAGCGGCGCACGCTCGCGCCGTCGAGCGCGGCGACGACGGCCGGTGTGCTGCCGCCGGGGGCGGCGTCCGTCCCGTTGGCTGTCATGGCGGGAACGATAGCTGTATAGAGCATGTTCCGGCCGGACGTTCCGCCATACGGATGGGCCGGGCGATCACGGCGAACGGAGCGGAACCCCGGCCGGGCCGGGGTTCCGCTGGGAATCGGGCGCTGGAGCCCGGCTCACACCGCCGGTGGTGGGGCTCCCCCGCCATCGCCCTGCATCGCCTTCGGCGGGCCCGGCCGGAACAGCAGGAACGTGATCAGCGCACCGGCGGCGAAGAACGCCGCCGACCACCAGTACGCGACGGTGTAGCTGTGCAGCTGCGCCTGGCCGACCACGGCCGGAGTGGGCCGCTTGCCGACGAGGTAGCTGGTCACGGCGGTGGTGGCCAGCGAGTTGAGCAGGGAGGTGCCGACCGAGCCGCCCACCTGCTGGCTGGTGTTGACCATCGCCGACGCCACACCGGCGTCGTTCGGCCGCACCCCGGAGGTGGCGAGGTTCATCGAGGTGGCGAAGACCAGGCCGAGGCCGAGACCGAGCAGCATCAGCGGCGGAAGGATGTGCGCCGCGTAGGTGCTGTTCGCGTCGAGCCCGGTGAACCACGCCATGGCTCCGCCGGCGAACAGCATGCCCAGCGGCACGATGGGTTTGGCGCCGACGCGCGGCAGCAGCGAGTTCTGCGCCACCACGGAGGCGACGACCAGGACGGCCACCAGGGGCAGGAAGGCCAGCCCGGTCTTGATCGGCGAGTACAGCAGGGTGCGCTGCATGTAGTACGTCAGGAACAGGAACACGCCGAACATGCCCGCGCCGGACAGGAACATCGCCAGGAACGACGCCCCTCGGTCGCGGTCGCCCACCACCCGCATGGGCAGCAGCGGATGCTTCGCGCGCTGCTGCCACAGCACGAACCCCAGCAGCAGGACGACACCGGCCAGGAGGAACGCCCAGGTGGTGGGCGCACTCCAGGGGTGCCGCTGCGCGTTGGAGAAGCCGTAGACGATGCAGAACAGACCGCTGGTGACCATGAGCGTGCCGGGCACATCCAGGCTGGGACGGTCCCCCGGTACGCCGGAGCGCAGCAGGCGTGCGCCGCCGATGAACGCCAGCGCGGCGAAGATCAGGTTGACGTACAGGCACCAGCGCCAGTCGAGGTACTCGGTGAGGATGCCGCCGAGCAGCAGGCCGACCGCGGCTCCGGCGCCGGCGATCGCGCCGTAGATGCCGAACGCCTTCGCCCGCTCTCTGGGAACGGTGAAGGTCGTCGTCAGCAGTGACAGGGCGGCGGGCGCGAGGATCGCGCCGAACGCGCCCTGTGCGGCGCGGGCGGTGACCAGCACTTCGAAGCTGGGTGCGGCGCCGCCGATGGCCGAGGCGACCGCGAAGCCCACCAGGCCGGTGAGAAAGGTCTTCTTACGTCCCACCAGGTCGGCGAGCCGGCCGCCGAAGAGCAGCAGCGAGCCGAAGGCGAGCGCGTACGCGGTGATGATCCACTGGCGGTTGCCGTCCGAGAACCCGAGATCCTTTTGCGCGGACGGCAGCGCGATGTTCACGATCGTCGCATCGAGCACGACCATGAGCTGGGCGATGCCGACGACGACGAGCACCCACCATCGGAGGTGCGAGCCGTCGGCGTCCTTGCCTGCCGCCTTGCCGGCTCCGCGCCCGGTGTGGGCGGTTGTGGAGGTGTCCTGCGTACTGCGGACCATGGCATGCGTCTCCCTTTGCGCGACTGCGCGCCCCCTGGCTCCCACGCTAAGCGCAGGTCAGCACCTCCGCCATGTGGGGGAGGTGCCGCAGGTCGCAGGGTGGTGACGTGGCGAGGAGCCGCCGGCGGCCGGTCCCCGAAACCGGCCGCGGCGGCGGCTCCCCCGTTCCACGGCCCCTACGGCGGCAGCCGGTCCGACCAGCGGGAGCTCACCCGCGACCGTCATCGGACGACCGTCCCAGGTGGCGATGACGGTCACGGAGTGTTCGGCCGCACCGCTGAGGTGCGGCTCGGACACAACGATGAGTAACCGGCCATCTCATACGGCTAACTCACCGTCACTCGGTTGGCGTGACCCGACGAGCACATCATCACCGGCTGGTGTAGGCCGTCCGGCGTGCCCGCACGGCGCATGGCGCCCGGACGCAGTAACCCGGCGGGCGGGCAGCGGCCGATGGCCGTTTTCTGATGAGAGGACGGCCCTTTCGTCCGATGACCGCAGGACCCCGCTGTCCGACCGTCATATGAGGGGAGAACGCACATGGCGACCCGTGCCGACCGCTTCCCCCCGGACGACGACCCCGAGGGCAGCGAACCGGAGGGCAGCGAAGCGGAGGACGGCGATTCGCAGGAGGGCAAACCGCTCGCCGAGGACGAGCGCGCGGAACTCGCCTCGCTGCGTAAACGGGTGACCCCGCGGCACCGCTGGCGTTCGTTCTTCTCGGCGGTGCTCATCACCGTCGCCGCCGTGCTCGTGCCGCTGAGCGCGGTGGCCGTATGGGTGGCCGACCTGATGGCGGACACCGACCGCTACGTGGCGACGGTCGCCCCGCTCGCCCGTCACCCGGACGTCCAGGCGGCGGTCACCGACCGGGTGACGGAGGCCGTCATGGCGCACGTCGACATCAACTCGCTGCTGTCCAACGTCACCCCGTCCGACCGGCCGCGGCTGGAGAGCGCGCTGGGGAACCTGCGCGGCCCCATCACCAGCGGCATCGGCGACTTCGTGCACCAGACGGTGGCGAACTTCGTGGCCACCGACGCCTTCGCGCAGCTGTGGACGCAGCTGAACCGCCAGGCGCACACCGCGTTCACCGGGGCGCTGACCGGCGAGAACAACACTGCGGTGAAGGTGCGGGGCGACGCCGTGGTGCTGGACCTGGCCCCGGTCGTCGACCAGGTCAAGGCCAGGCTGGCGAACCGCGGGCTGGGCGTCGTGGCGCACATCCCGACCGTGCACACCGACTACACCCTGGTGAAGTCGCAGGACGTGAAGAACGCCAGGACGGGATTCCGCCTCCTGCAGATCATCGGGAACTGGCTGCCGGTGATCGCGGTCGTGCTCGCCGCCGGCGGCGTGCTGCTCGCGGTGCGCCGCAGACGCGCGCTGGTGACGGCGGCGCTGGCCTTCGCCGTGGGCGCGGTCCTTCTCGGCATCGCGCTGACGGTGTTCCGCGTGGTCTACCTCAACCATCTGCCCGCGAACACGAACGAGCGGGCGGCCGGCGCGATCTACGACCAGCTCGTCCGCTTCCTGCGGCTGTCGGTGCGCACCGTGATCGTCCTGGGCGTGGTCGTCGCGCTCGGCGCGTGGGTGAGCGGGCCGGGCCGGTGGGCGCTGAAGGTGCGCGACGTGTGGGAGTCCGGCATCGGCGCGGTACGGCAGGGGCTGGGCATCACCACGCTGGGGCCCGTGGGCCCGTGGGTGCACCGCTACCGGTACGCGCTGCGGTGGGCGGTCGTGGTGGTGGCCGCGATCGTGATGCTGGTGTGGTCCTACCCGACCGGGCTGGTCGTCTTCTGGATCGCGCTGGTGGCGGTCGCGGCGCTGGCGATCATCGAGTTCCTCGACGACACCCGTCAACCGCGCGCCACGAGGGTGACTTCGCCGTAGCCGGGGCCCGGCATGCCACCCTCGCGAGTGATCGCGTGCTTTCCGTGCGGCCGCACCTCGCCCGGGTGACCGGGCCGCACCGCCGCGACCCGCAGGTCACTCGTCCGTGGCGGTCGGCCCGGCGGGCGGGAGGTCACCCACGCGTGCACGTCACTCCTGGCCCACGGCCAGTGCCGCAAGCTGCTGCGCGAAGGGCACGACGGGCACGTCGACGTCGGGGACGTCCGGGTGGGCGGGCCGCGCGTCGACCAGGGAGGCCAGCTCCCGCGCCGCGCGGTCGACACGCCCGGCCAGGGCATCGTCGCCGCCCGTGCCCCAGTCCTCCGAGGCCGCGTAGACGGCGGTCGGCACGACCACGGACCTCAGGTACGAGAACAGCGGCCGCATGGCGTGCTCCAGCACCAGGGAGTGCCGCGCGGTGCCGCCGGTGGCGGCGATCAGCACCGGCGTGCCCGCGAGCGCGTCCTTGTCGACGATGTCGAAGAACGACTTGAACAGCCCGCTGTAGGAGCCGGTGAACACCGGGGTCACCGCGATCAGCCCGTCGGCGGAGGTGACCGCCTCCACGGCGTCGCGCAGCCGCGGCCCGGGGAAGCCGGTCACCATGTTCTGGGCGATCTCGTTGGCCAGCTCGCGCAGCTCGATCACCTGCACCCGGGTGTCCGGGTCGCCGGTGTGCTGCTGGACGGCGCCGGCCAGCCGGTCGGCGAGCAGCCTCGTCGAGGAGGGGCGGCTGAGCCCCGCCGCGACCGCGACCAGCGTCTTCGTCATGCCTGGACCTCCTGCAGTTCCGCGTCGCGCCGGGCGACCAGCGCCTGGTGGGTGGGGGCCTCGGCGACCTGCGCCGGGCGTCCCTTGGCGAACTCCTCGCGCAGCACCGGCACGACCTCCTCGCCGAGGATGTCGAGCTGCTCCAGGACCGTCTTCAGCGGCAGGCCCGCGTGGTCCATCAGGAACAGCTGGCGCTGGTAGTCGCCGAAGGTCTCGCGGAAGGCCAGCGTCTTCTCGATGACCTCCTGCGGGGAGCCGACGGTCAGCGGGGTCTGGTCGGTGAACTCCTCCAGCGACGGCCCGTGCCCGTAGACCGGGGCGTTGTCGAAGTACGGCCGGAACTCGCGCACCGCGTCCTGCGAGTTCTTCCGCATGAACACCTGGCCGCCCAGGCCGACGACGGCCTGCTCCGGCGTACCGTGCCCGTAGTGCGCGTACCGGTCGCGGTAGAGCTCGATCAGGCGCTTGAAGTGCTCCTTGGGCCAGAAGATGTTGTTCGCGAAGAAGCCGTCACCGTAGTAGGCGGCCTGCTCGGCGATCTCCGGGCTGCGGATCGAGCCGTGCCAGACGAACGGCGGCACGCCGTCCAGCGGGCGCGGCGTCGAGGTGAACGACTGCAGTGGGGTACGGAAGCGCCCGGCCCAGTCGACGACGTCCTCGCGCCACAGCTTGTGCAGCAGGGCGTAGTTCTCCACCGCCAGCTCGATGCCCTGGCGTATGTCCTTGCCGAACCACGGGTAGACCGGGCCGGTGTTGCCGCGGCCCATCATGAGGTCGACGCGGCCGTCCGCCAGGTGCTGCAGCATCGCGAAGTCCTCGGCGATCTTCACCGGGTCGTTGGTGGTGATGAGCGTCGTGGACGTGGAGAGGATCAGACGATCGGTCCGGGCGGCGACGTATCCGAGCATGGTCGTGGGAGATGACGGTACGAACGGCGGGTTGTGGTGCTCGCCGGTCGCGAAGACGTCGAGGCCGACCTCCTCCGCCTTCTGAGCGATCGCGACCATGGCCTTGATCCGCTCGTGCTCGCTCGGCGTGCGTCCCGTGGTGGGGTCCGTCGTGACGTCGCCGACAGTGAAGATTCCGAACTGCATCACTTTCACCCGTCCCATTTGGTTGACCATTCAATCACCCTCAACGGAGGAGGGTGCACCCCTATTCCGGCCGGCACCCAGGTGACGTTCCGCAACCGTTCGGCCACCCGCGGCCCCCGCCGCTCACGACCGGCGTCCCCTGCCCGCGCCCCGAGTCCGTGTCCGGAGTCCGCGCCCCGAGTCCGCGCAGCGCTCCTGCTCCTCGGCAGCCACGCGCAGCCGGTACACTGTCGACGCGCCGCCTGCCACGACCTGGCGCGTCCGCGCCCCAGTAGCTCAGGGGATAGAGCACAGCTCTCCTAAAGCTGGTGTCGCAGGTTCGAATCCTGCCTGGGGCACAGTGGCCGGCTCGGTGGCGGACGGCGGAACGCGAAAGCCCGCACCTTATATAAGGTGCGGGCTTTCGCGCGTAGGGCGGGCGCGGTCAGGAGGGCAGGTGCCAGACCTGGTTGGCGCCGCCGGTGCAGTCCCAGATCTCCACCTGGGTGCCGGGTGTGGTGGACCAACCCGTGTCGTCCAGGCACTTGTTGGACTGCGGGTTGTACAACGACCCGTTGGACTGCGGTATCCACACCTGCGATCCGGTGTTGTTGCAGTCGTAGAGGTCGACGGCCGTCCCGTTGGCGGTGCCGGCCGCGTACACGTCCAGGCACTTGCCGAGGACGTGCAGGGTGCTGCCGGCCTGGACCACGGTCCACTGCTGGGCCGCGGAGCCGTTGCAGGTGTAGACCTGCACGGGGTTGTAGTTGGCGGTACTGGCCGAGCGGTCGTCGAGGCACAGGCCCGCGTAGCCGGTGATGGCCGCACCGTTGGACGGCGGCGGGTTGCCGCCACCGCCACTGGTGGAGTAGGCGGCGACGTAACCGACGCTCATCGTCCCGCCGGAGGTGGTGGACCCGCTCGGCGAGGTGCAGCCGCACACGCCGTTCGGGAAGCCGCCGCCCATGGCGAGGTCGAAGATGATCATCATGTTGTGGTCGAACGCCTGCTGCCAGGTGGAGGCGCCGACCTGGCCCTCGGTGACCGTGAAGTAGGCAGAGCCGTCGAGGTAGAAGGTGATCGACTCGGCCGAGGTGTTCGTGCGGTCCAGGATCATCGTGTACGTGTGGAAGCCGCTCTGACAGCCGGAACAGCCGCGCAGGCCGCTGCCGATGCCGTTGCCCTCGTTGCAGACGCCGCCCGGGTAGGTGCCGCAGTGGACCGTGCCCGCCACCTCGGAGAGGGCGTTGACGTCCTCCATGATGTCGATCTCGCCGTTCTCCGGCCACTGGCCGGAGCCCAGCATCCAGAACGCGGGCCAGTAGCCGAGGCCGTTGGCCGGCGAGGGCTGCTGGATCGACGCGGTCACCTCGAGCTTGCCGCCGGCCGGCGCGCCCACCAGGGCGGTGGGCGTGTGGATCCGGCCCGAGGTCCAGTTGCTGCCGCTGCCCAGGGCGGTGATGTTCAGGTGGCCGTTGCCGTCGAGGTGGACGTTGCTCGTCGAGTTGGTCATCGTCTCGATCTCACCGGTGCCGAAGTTCGAGCCGGGGCCGGTGTCGTACGTCCACTTCGAGCCGTTGGGCGCGCTGCCCGAGGCGCCGGAGAAGTCGTCGCTGAAGACCGTCGACCAGCCGGACGGCGGCGGCGGAACGGTGACGGCCTGCGCGGCGGGGGCCTCGGCGCCGAACAGGGCGACCGCACCGAGAGCGACCGCCAGGGCGACGGCACGCCAGCGCCGCAGCAGCGACGCCAGGCGTGCGGAGGAGGAATGGGGGGACTGTCGTGCGTGATCGGACATGGTCGGCTCCGGAGGTGGGGCGACGGGCAGCACGGGGCTGCGTCCAAGTGGGGGTGTGGGACTGACCGACAACGATTGAAGTCGTGTACACGCCAACACGTCAAGAGAGCGCTCTCACCCGGCTCCGGCGATCATCGGCCTGCACTCCCGCGCGCCGTAGCCTGGACGGCGGGCGGCGCCCGGAAACCGGCCGGAAACGCCCGGACACGCACACCGGACACTCACACCCGACATACGACCGGCCGCCCACGGCAAACGACCGGACATACAAGGAGACGAACAGGACGATGGCGCGCAGGCCGGGCCGCAAGGCACCGCCCGCTCCGCTGGCTCAGCGGGCGGGCGTCGATCCGGTGCGCCTGCGGCTCCCCGGCGCTGGGAACGTGGCCGGAGCCGATCCGGGGGACGTGGCCGGCGCCGCTCCCGGGGGCGGCATCGGCGGCGCCGGGCGCGGGGAGGGTGACTGGCCGACGGTCCGCGCGTACCTGTACGCGCGCTACGGCGCGGCGGTCGGCGTGCCGCGGCTGGACGCGATGCTCGCGGACGGCGCGTTCGTCACGGAGGACGGGCCGGTGGACGCCGCCACCCCCTACCGGCCGGGCGCTTGGGTGTGGTTCCACCGCGACCTGGAGCCGGAGCGGCCGGTGCCGTTCGCGGTGGAGGTGGTGTACCGGGACGAGCGGATCGTCGTCGCGGACAAGCCGCACTTCCTGGCCACCATGCCGCGCGGGCGGCATGTCACGGAGACGGCGCTGGCCCGGCTGCGCAGGGACCTCGGCGTGCCGCAGTTGGCGCCGGCGCACCGGCTGGACCGGCTGACCGCCGGGCTCGCCCTGTTCGTGGTGCGGCCGCAGGACCGCGGGGCGTATCAGACGCTGTTCCGGGACCGCCGGGTGCGCAAGGAGTACGAGGCGGTGGCCGCGTACGACCCGGCCGTGGTACTGCCGCGGACGGTGCGCAGCCGGATCGTGAAGGACCGCGGGGTGATCGCGGCACGGGAGGAACCCGGTCCGCCGAACGCGGAGAGCCGCGTCCAACTGCTGGAGCACCGAGGCGTGCTGGGCCGCTACCGGTTGGTGCCGGCGACGGGCCGCACCCACCAGTTGCGGGTCCACATGAACGCGCTGGGCCTGCCACTGCTCCACGACCCCGTCTACCCGCGGGTGCTGCCCGAGCGGGCGGACGAGGACGAGGACTTCGGGCGGCCGCTGCAACTGCTCGCGCGAGCTCTGGAGTTCACCGATCCGCTGAGCGGGCGGGCGATGCGGTTCGCGAGCACGCGCGAGCTGTCCGCGTGGCCGGCGGACGGGAACGAACGGCACCTCGGGGCGTGACCGCCCTGCCGGCCGCACCGGTGCGCCGCCGGCACGACGCCGGGGTCGCGGTCCGCCGGCACGGCGCGAGGAGCGGGACGTTCCTCGGCCGGCGCTCCGTCAGGAGCCGGATCCGGCGGGCGGTTCGGGGCTGAGCAGCGCGAAGAACGCGCCCTCCGGGTCACGGAGGAGCGCGATGCGTCCGACGCCCTGCATGTCGGTGGCGGGCATCAGGACCGTGGCGCCCTTCCCGGTGGCCGTCGCCACCACCGCGTCGCAGTCGGCGACCGCGAAGTACGGCTGCCAGTAGGGGCTGCCGTCGGGAAGCAGGTCGGCACCGAGCTGCATGATGCCGCCGTGGGAGCCCTCCTGGCCGCCGCCGGTGCGGGAGACCACGTGGTATGTGCCGGCGCCGTCGGGAAGCGGCATGCCCATGGAGTCCCAGGCGAAGACCTTCTGGTAGAACGCCTTGGCCCCTTCGGCGTCGGGCGTGTAGAGCTCGGTCCAGCACAGGGCGCCCTCGCCGACCCTCTCCAGGCCCTTGTTGGTGCCGGGCTGCCACACGGCGAAGTCGGCGCCGGTGGGGTCGGTGTAGCCGGCCAGACGGCCCTGGTCGAAGACGTCCATGGGCGGGAACCGGACGGTGCCGCCCGCCTGTTCGACCGCCTTGGTGGTGGCGTCGGCGTCGGCCGTCTCGAAGTACACCGTCCAGGCGGGGGTGGCCTTCTCGTCCTGCAGCGGGCCGAGGGCGGCGACCGTCTTCCCGCCCAGCTGGAACATGCCGTAGCCGCCGGCCTCCGGGCCGGCCGACTGGAACTCCCAGCCGAACAGGGCCTTGTAGAAGTCGGCTGCGGCGTCCGTGTCACGACTGCCCAGGTCGACCCAGTCGGGGGCGCCGGGCACGTAGTCGGTGGTGAGCATGGTGCCGTCCTCCATGAGCTGTGCGGGAACCGTCGGGGAGGAGCGCTCTGGTGGGGTTGTGCCGGATTCGGACGCTGTGTCCTCCCTCACATCCAGCATGGCAGGCCGCACCGACAGCCGTCGGGCGTCCGCTGGTCTTCGCAGGTCCGGGCGGTACCGGCGCGTGCAGGGGCGGCCACACGCCGTGGTGAAACGGATTCGGGATTGTCAGTGGTGCGCCCTAGGGTGGTTCACATGTTTGGGGGAAGTCTCGATCAGACGAACGCCGAGGAGCCCGTCAGCGCGATGGACGCGGCCCACTCGGCGAACGCGGTCCTGCGCGCTTACGTGCAGGAGCACGGCGACCGGCCGTGGACGCCGGAGGAGCTGGGGGAGCTGGCACGGCTGCGCGCCGAATGGACGGCGGCCGTGCGCGGCGTCCGTCTGGAGATACGACCGGTGTCCGGACCTGTCAACGGGTCGGCCGTGGTCACCGCTGCTTGAAGAGATGAGTGAGCCGGGCCGGCGGAGGCCGTCGGCCGCGGCCTGAGCCGCACGGCCCGCGCGACCTCCGCGACCTCGTGGTCTCTAGGGCCCGCTGCCTTGTGATCCCTGTACCCCATGCGGCCCAGCGGCCCTGCGACCCCTGTGGCCGGCACCTCCGAGTGACCCGCCCGGACCGCCCGACCGGTTCGCGGCGGCCCTTGACGGGGCGGACCCACGTGGTGGGGCGGTGGCGCGGGAGGGGGTCAGACCTGCGCGGGGACCGGGGGGGCCGCGTGCGGCGGGCGGACGGAGTCCGAGCCGGGGGCCGGCTCGGCGGTGTCGTTGCCGAGCGCCACGATGCGGTTGTCGGCGTCGACGTGCACGACGGCCGGGCGGAGAGCCCGCGCCTCGGCGTTGTCGACCTGCGCGTAGCTGATCAGGATGACGAGGTCGCCGGGGTGGACCAGATGCGCGGCGGCGCCGTTGATGCCGATCACGCCGGAGCCGCGCTCCCCTTCGATGACGTACGTCTCCAGGCGTGCGCCGTTGGTGACGTCGACGATGTGGACGAGTTCGCCGGGCAGCAGGTCGGCGGCGTCCATCAGGTCGGCGTCGATGGTCACGGAGCCCACATAGTGCAGATCCGCCTGGGTCACGGTGGCCCGGTGGATCTTGGACTTGAACATGGTGCGCAGCACGGTGCCGCCTCCTGGTGAACGGGCTGGTCGCGTCCGCGGGAGCGGTACGCGCCGACGCGTCCAGGGTAGGGCCCCGGCCGCCGGGCGGAACCGGGGGCCCCGGGCGGAGTGCGGAAGATCTCAGCGGTGGCAGGGGGTGCGGCGGCGCGGGTAGGCCGGGCCGGGCTCAGCCTGCCGCGGGGGCGGTGGCGGGAGCGGGCGGCTGCCGCACGGGGCCGTCGCCGGGGAGTCGGTCGTAGAGGTCGGCCAGTGCGGCGTTCAGGCGCACCAGGTGCGGGGGGCCACCACGTGCCCGGCGCGGGGGCTCGGCGTCGGGCCGGTGGCCGAGCCGGCGCCGCACCTGCCCGGTGTTGAGCGCGGCCAGGCCCAGTTGGGGCCGTGACGCGACGAGCTCGGCGGTGTCGCCGGCGGCGATGGCCCGGATGGCGGGCGCGCAGGAGGCGAGCGCGTCGGCCCAGTCGGCGGCGTGCGTGGCGCGATCGTTCGCCGGCGCGGCCTGGCGGGCCGCTCGCGGGCGTGGGACGCGGGCGAGGAGTCCCCGGCGGTCGGCGCCCTTGCCGGAGCCGGACCCGGAGCCGGGACTCCGGCCGTCGCCGGATGCGGGCCCGGTGGCGGGATCCGCTGCGGGGGCGAGGAGGGGCAGGGGCTGGTCCAGGGCGGCAGGCACGCGGGTGCGGAGGCGGTGGGACAGGGAGCGGTGGATCAGGGAGCGGTGGGCGCGGGCGGGCGCGGCGGCCTGGGTGAGGTCGCGGGTGGCGCGGTCGAAGGCGCGGGCCAGCCGCCGGATCTCCGCGGGCTGCGGCTCGTCGGCACGGGCGGCGCCGAGCAGGTCCTGGAGCACGTGCAGCGCGCGTGCCGCGCGGCCGCGCAGCACGGTCTCGGTGCGCAGCGGCAGCACGAAGCAGGCCGCCGCGATGCCGCACGCCGAGCCGAGCAGGATGCCCTCGGGACGCTGGACGAGCAGGGCGGCGCCTCGCTCGCCGTCCATCGTGTAGAGGACGGCGAGCATGCTGGTGACGCAGAACGCCCAGGCGGCGTAGGTGACATCGCGCAGCCACACCCCGGCGAGCAGGAAGCCGAGGATGACGACGACGGCCAGCGGCGCCTCACCGGCCACCAGGTGTGCGACGAGCGTTCCGATGATCGCGCCGGTGAACGCACCCGCGACGCGCAGGCCGCTGCGGTGCACGACGTCACCGCGGCTGCGGGCCGCGCTGCACACCACGAACGCGGTGATGACGGTCCAGGTCCAGCGGTGCGGGAAGGCCAGGTGGCCGACGGCGAACGCGGCCGCCATCGCCGCGGCGAGCTGGGCGGTCAGGCGGGTCTGCGGCTGCGGGTCGCGCCATCCGCGGGCGCTTCGGCGGGCGGCGGGCGGGTCGGCCGCCGGCCACTCACGGGCGGGGGTCGCGCGGACGGCGGCGGCGTGGGTGCGGACGGCGGCGAGTGCGGCGGTCCAGCGGTCGGCGCCGGGTGCCGGGACGTCGTCGCCGAGGGGTGCGCCCGTGGCTCGGTCGCCGCGCGCGGTACCGGTGTCCGCCGCGAGGACCTCGACGCGCAGGACGGCGGCGGACAGCGCGTCCAGCGGGCCGTGATCGGCGCCCTCGGGGAGGCGGGCCGCGGCCATCCGGTCCTCGACGGTGAGGGCGGCGCGGTGCAGGTCCCGTACGGCGCGGGCACGCACCCGACCGGGTGCGTCGACGGGCAGCGCCCGCAGGCGGGTGGCGGCGCGCAGGACGTCGCGGGCGGCGGCCGCGGCCTCCCGGGCGGGCCGGGTCGGCAGTACCGCGGTCACGGTGACGACGCAGACGACGGCGACCAGTCCGGCGACGCCGCCCCACATCGGGCCGGTGGCGCGCGCAGCGCTCGGCGGCACCGGCACGACGAGGACGGACACGAGCGGGGTCAGGGCGAGCCGGCCGAGCCGGCGGACCGTGCCGCCGAAGCGCATCAGGTAGCGGGACGCGGCGACGGCGGCGACGAAGGCCGCGGCGCCGAGCACGGCGTGGCCGAGCATGAACCGTCCGGTGAAGGCGGCGGCGATGCCGATCGCGGGGACGTAGACGAGGGCCGACAGCCGGTGCGGGAGGCTGGTCGCGTGCAGCGAGCGGGAGAGCAGGACGGCGAGCACGGTCGCGATCACGACCATGCCGCCGGGCAGACGAGCGGATCGGACGACCGCGTCGGTCAGCAGGAGCGCGGCGACCGCGGCGATGACCGTGCGTACGGCGACCCGCCACTGCACGCCGCCAGGATCGATCATTCGCAGTCGGACGATCGTACGTACCGTCACCCTGTGACACCTCACTGGACTCATCAGACAATCTCTACGTCAGGCGTAGGACTTTGCACCTCGAACGAGTGGCTGTCCGCGTCGACCGTCACACAAGAATGCCATCTGATGGGGGATGTCACCCTCGTCACCCCGAAGACCAGACCTCTAGATAATACGCAGAGCTGAGAAAATGGCAGGCATGTTTCCTCCCCCTCCCGACGACCCCGCGTCGGTGCTCCGCCGTGCCGTCAACCGGCTCGGCCGCCGGATGCGCTCCGAGCGCCTGCCGGACTCGCTGCCCACGGGCAGGCTCGGAGCCCTGGCGCAGCTCTACCGCGAGGGCCCGAGCAGCCCCGGCGCCATGGCGGCCGCACTGCACGTCCAGCCGCAGTCGCTGACGAGAACGCTGGCAGCGCTGGAGCACGACGGCCTGGTGACGCGGGTGCGGGACGCCGACGACGGCCGTCAGTACCGGATCGAGCTGACGCAGAGCGGCTTCGAGGCCATGGCGCGCGACGTGGAACACCGGGACGCATGGCTGCGCGCGCGCATGGAGACCGAGCTGAACGACACCGAGCGCCAGCTGCTGCGGCTGGCCGCCGGCCTGCTGGACCGGCTCGCGGCGGACGAGTGACGGCCGGACCACGGCGTGGCCGCCCTGTCACGGAATTTTCACGCGATACCCCTAGGGGGTATATGGTGGAGACGAAGGGCCGGACACCGCCTTCGGGGACCGGCTTCGCACCGCGCCTGTGCGGCGCGCCGTACGACACACGCATGAGGAGCGCACCATGAGCGAGGCCGTCTACTCCGTTTCCGGGATGAGCTGCGGTCACTGCGAGTCCGCGGTCACCAAGGAGGTCACCGCGATTCCCGGCGTCACCTCGGTGACGGCCGTGGCGAAGACGGGGCTGGTGACCGTCGCCTCCGAGGCGCCGCTGGAGGACGACGCGATCCGCGCCGCCGTCGACGAGGCCGGTTACGAGCTCGTCGGCCGCGCCTGAGGACGCGCCGCGGACGCACCGAGGGGTGGTGCGCACGCCGGGGAGGGCACACGACCGGGTGACGAGCCGAGCGGATGGTCCGACGGGATGACCGGACGGACGCTCACCCGATCCGGTGACCGTGCGGGCCGACGAGCGCACGAGCCCACCAGCACATGAGCGCATGAGTACGACACGAGGGATCAGGGGAGCAGGCGAACGGACGTGGCGACGACAGCGGGGAACGACGGCGGGACGGCGCAGCGGCAGCGGCAGCAGGTCGAGCTGGAGATCGGCGGCATGACGTGCGCGTCGTGCGCGGCCCGGATCGAGAAGAAGCTCAACCGGATGGACGGCGTCTCCGCCACCGTCAACTACGCCACGGAGAAGGCGAAGGTGGCGTTCGACGACGCGGCCGGCGTCGCGGTGGCCGATCTCATCGCGACGGTCGAGGCGACCGGATACACCGCCGCCCAGCCCGCGCCGCCCGCTCCCCCGCCGCCGTCACCCGGCGCCGAGGCCTCGCCTGCCGGGTCCGGTGACCGCGCCGAGGACCCGGAACTGGTGACGCTGCGCCAGCGGTTGACGACCGCCGTGGTCCTGGCGGTGCCCGTCGTCGTCCTGTCGATGGTCCCGGGGCTGCAGTTCACCGACTGGCAGTGGCTGGCGCTGACGCTGGCCTCCCCGGTCGTCGTCTACGCCGCCTGGCCGTTCCACCGCGCCGCGTGGATCAACGCCCGGCACGGCGCGGCCACCATGGACACCCTGGTGTCGGTCGGCACCCTCGCCGCCTTCGGCTGGTCGTTGTGGGCGCTGTTCTTCGGCACCGCGGGGATGGCCGGGATGAAGCACCCGTTCAGCTTCGCCGTCTCCCGTGGTGACGGCGGCGGGCAGATCTATCTCGAGGCGGCGGCGGGCGTCACCGCGTTCATCCTGGCGGGGCGCTACTTCGAGGCGCGGGCCAAGCGCCGTGCGGGCGCCGCGCTGCGGGCGCTGATGGAACTCGGCGCCAAGGACGTGGCCGTGCTGCGCGAGGACGGCCACGGCGTGCGCGAAGTGCGCGTGCCGGTGGCCGAACTGGCGGTCGGCGACCGCTTCGTGGTGCGCCCGGGCGAGAAGATCGCCACTGACGGCGTGGTGCGCGAGGGCGGGTCCGCGGTCGACGCCTCGATGCTGACGGGTGAGTCCGTCCCGGTCGAGGTCGGACCGGGGTCGACGGTGACGGGTGCGACGGTCAACGCCGGAGGACGCATCGTCGTCGAGGCCGTCAAGATCGGCGCCGACACGCAACTCGCACGGATGGCCCGGCTGGTGGCCGACGCCCAGAACGGCAAGGCGGCGGCGCAGCGCCTCGCCGACCGGATCTCGGCCGTGTTCGTGCCGGTCGTGATCGCCCTCGCACTGGGCACGCTCGGCGTGTGGCTGGCGCTCGGCGAGGGCCCGACGGCCGCCTTCACCGCGGCCGTCGCGGTGCTCATCATCGCGTGCCCCTGCGCGCTGGGACTGGCCACACCCACCGCCCTGATGGTCGGCACCGGACGCGGCGCGCAGCTCGGCATCCTCATCAAGGGCCCCGAGGTGCTGGAGTCGACGCGGGCCGTCGACACCGTGGTGCTGGACAAGACCGGCACGGTCACCACAGGAGCGATGGCGCTGACCGGCGTGCACGCCGTCGACGGCGTGTCCGAGCACGAGGTCCTGCGGCTGGCGGGCGCACTGGAGAACGCCTCCGAGCACCCTGTGGCGCGGGCGATCGCCGCGGGCGCGGCCGACGCGGTGGGCGGGCTGCCGCCGGTGGCGGCGGACTTCGCGAACCTGCCGGGGCTGGGCGTGCGCGGCACCGTCGACGGGCACCTGGTGCTGGCCGGGCGGGTGCGGCTGCTGGAGGACGCCGGAATGGCCCTGCCGCCCTCCCTGGCGAGGGCGCGGGCCGAGGCCGAGGAGCGCGGTGCGACCGCCGTCGCCGTCGGCTGGGACGGCGCGGCGCGCGCGGTGCTCACGGTCGCGGACCGGGTGAAGCCCACCAGCGCGGAGGCGGTGCGCCGGCTGCGCGCGCTCGGCCTGCGCCCGGTGCTGCTGACGGGCGACAACGCGGCGGTCGCCGCGTCCGTCGCGGCCCAGGTGGGCATCGCGGCCGGCGACGTGCACGCGGAGGTGCTGCCCGAGGACAAGGTCGCGGTCGTGCGCCGGCTGCAGGAGGAGGGCCGCACGGTCGCCATGGTCGGCGACGGCGTCAACGACGCGGCCGCCCTCGCCCAGGCCGACCTGGGCCTGGCGATGGGGACGGGCACCGACGCGGCCATCGAGGCCGGCGACCTGACGCTGGTGCGCGGGGACCTGACGGTCGCCGCCGACGCGATCCGGCTGTCCCGCAGGACGCTCGGCACCATCAAGGCGAACCTGTTCTGGGCCTTCGCCTACAACACGGCGGCGATCCCGCTGGCCGCCGCCGGCCTGCTCAACCCGATGATCGCGGGCGCGGCGATGGCGTTCTCGTCGGTCTTCGTGGTCGGCAACAGCTTGCGGCTGCGCGGGTTCCGGCCGCTGCCGCGGTGAAGTCCGCCTGACCGGCGCGCCGTTGCCCGATGTCCGGGTCGCGGCGCGTGCGCCGGTGTGAGGATGGGGGGATGGCGGCTCAGTGGCAGGTCACGGCTCAGGAGCGGACCGCGCGCGCGGCGCACCGGCTGCTCGCGCGGGGTGCGGGCGATGCACAGGAGGTGGCGGAGGCTCTGGTGGCGCTGCACGCCACCGATCCGGCCACGGTGTTCCTCTCGGTCGGCGCGAGGCTCGCAGCCCCGGAGAGGGCCGTACAGGCCGTCGAGGAGGCCCTGTACGGGCCGGGGGCGCCCCTGGCGCGGATGCTGGCGATGCGCCGCACCATGTTCGTCGTCACCCGCGCCTTCGCACCGGACGTGTACGCGGCCGCCGGGCGCCCCATCGCCGCCAACGAGCGGAAGAAGCTGCTCGCGTTCCTCGCGGAGGGCGGCGGCTGGGACGAGAAGTGGCTCGCCGCCGCCGAGGACGCGGTCACGGCGGCGCTGACCGGCGGCGGGGAGCTCAGCGGGGCCCAGCTGTCGCGTCTGGTGCCGCAGTTGCGCGAGCAGGTGGTGGTCGCCCGCGGCAAGCCCTACGAGGCGACGCAGAACGTGGCGAGCCGCGTGATCCGCACCATGGCCGCGGAGAACCGCATCGAGCGGCGCCGGCCCGCCGGGACGTGGACGAGCAGCCAGTTCCGCTGGGCGCCCGCGCAGCCCCTGGAGGACCGGCCCGCGGAGGCCGCCCGCGCGGCCGTCGTACGGGCCTGGCTCGGCGCGTACGGGCCCGGGACGGAGGCCGACCTGAAGTGGTGGACCGGCTGGCCGCTCACCGCCGTCAGGAAGGCGCTGGCGGCCCTGGGCGCCGAGGCGGTGCGGCTCACCACGGGCGCGGGCGACGCCACCGGCTACGTGCTGCCCGGCGACGCCGCCGCGACCGAGCCGCCGACGCCCGCCGCCGCCCTGCTGCCCGCCCTGGACCCGGCGCCGATGGGGTGGCAGGACCGGGACTGGTACCTGCCCCGGGAGCACCGCGACGCGCTGTTCGACCGGACCGGCAACGTCGGGCCCACCGTGTGGTGGGGCGGCGAGGTGATCGGCGGCTGGGGCCAGCAGGCCGACGGCACCGTGGTGTGGCGGCAGCTGTCCGACCGTGGCGCGGCCGCCGCGAAGGCCGTCGACACGGCCGCCGCCGAACTGACCGCCCGGCTCGGGGGCGTACGGGTCACACCGCGTTTCCGCACACCCCTGGAACGCGAACTGGCGTCGGCGTGAACGACCACGGGTAAGAACCGGGCCGCCCGCCGCCCTCGGAGATCGAGGAGGCGGGCGGCCCGGGTGCGGACTGCGGCCGGGGCGTCAGCCCAGGCGGGTCAGCTTCTTGCCGAACGACGGCGCGTGCAGGTCGGTCTGGAGGACCACCGGCACCGTGGTGCGGGCCGTGCCCGTGCCGAAGCCGATCGTGCCGACCTGGGTGCCGGCCTTGGCGTCGTGCGGGAGCCCGCCGTCCTCCGCGGTGAGCGTGAGGCCCGCGGTCATCCCGGGCCAGCCGATCGCCTTCAGGTCGGAGGCCGCCACCACGGGCGTCCTGCCGCCGAGCCCGTCGTCGACCTCGCCGACGACCTCGCCCTTCTTCACTATCGTCGCCGACGTCATGCCGCCCTGCACGGAGTTGATCAGGGCCTGGCTGCGCTGGAGCGCGACGTTCAGGCTGTCGCTGACGGTGACGCCGCCACGCTGCTGCAGCACCACGCCGAGCACGAGCTGCTGCTTGCCCTCGACCGTCTTGTGCGCGGCCCACATCAGCGCGCCGCCGGCCGGGGTGCTCGACCCGGTCTTCACGCCCACGACGCCCAGGTTCACCAGGTCGTTGTTGTTGTTGTAGATCGTGCCGACGCCGGGGATGTCGACGTTGGGCAACGCCACGACCGAGCGGAACACGTCGTTCTTCATGACCTCGCGGGCCAGCTTCAACTGGTCGACCGCGGTGCTCTGCGTCGTGGACTCGAAGCCGCTCGCCCCGGTGTACGTGGTGCGGGTCATGCCGAGGCTGGTCGCCGTGTTCTGCATCTTGGCGACGAACGCCTCCTGGGTGCCGGCATCCCAGCGGGCCAGCAGGCGGGCGATGTTGTTGCCGGACGGGATGAGCAGCAACTGCAGCATCTGGCGTTCGGTGAACTTCTGGCCCAGCTTGACCTTCGCGGTCGACTCCTCCGTGGATCCGGACTCCTGCGCGGCCTGCGCGTCGACCGGGATCACCGGGCCGTTCTGCTTCCCGCTGAGCGGGTGGTCGCGCAGGATCACGAAGGCCGTCATCACCTTGGTGACGCTCGCGATCGGCACCGGCGTCTGGGCGCCGTGCACACCCAGCGAGCCCAGGCCCTCCACCTCGACCACCGACTGGCCCTGGGTGGGCCACGGCATCGACTGCGGCAGCGGGGTGCCGCCGAAGCGGTACGTCGCGGCCACGGTCGACACCAGCGACGGCGACGGCAGCGGGCGCAGCGCCTGCACCAGGACGAAGGCCAGCACGAGGAGGACGGCCAGCGGCGTCCAGATCTTGAAGCGCCGCGCGACGGTACGCAGGGCCGTCTGCCGCGGTGGCGGGGTGTTGGTCAGCTCCGCGAGGAGC
Source organism: Actinacidiphila rubida (assembly GCF_900110255.1). Lineage (GTDB taxonomy): Bacteria > Actinomycetota > Actinomycetes > Streptomycetales > Streptomycetaceae > Actinacidiphila > Actinacidiphila rubida. The sequence continues at coordinate 237,324 of NZ_FODD01000001.1, read as the reverse complement.
TTCATCGGGTCCTTGTCCGGCTTCGGCGGCACCGGCATGGTCCGGGTGCCCTGCGGACCCAGGGACTCGGCCTTGCCGTCCTCGGCATCCTTGGCGGCGCCCTTGTCCCCCTCGGGCACGGCAGCCGGCAGCGGCGCCTTCCCGGGCGGCGCGGACGGCGCCGGCGGCACCGACCGGGCCTTGGTGGGCGTGCCGGGCGCACCGAACGCCACGGCGCCGCTCTCACCGGTCAGCCCGCCGTACAGGTCCGACACCAGCGGACGCACGACCGGCCCGCCCTTGGAGTCGGCCTCGCCCTGCTCCTTGTCCTTGGGTGCGGTCTTCGGCTCGGCACCCTTGGGTGCTGGCTTCTCCGCCTCCTTAGGTGCGGGCTTCGGCTCCGCCTCCTTAGGTGCGGGCTTCGCGTCCTTGGGGGCCGTCCTGGGCACGTCGGTGCCCACCTTGAGCTGCGTGGTGGGGATGTCCTTGAGCACGGCCTTGGGCCCCGCGTCCTTAGGCGCCGGCTTCCCCTCCGCGTCCTCAGGTGACGCCTTCTCCCCCGCGTCCTTGGGCGCGGGCTTCGGCTCCGCCTCCTCAGGTGCGGGGTTGGCGCTCGACCCCTTGGGCGCGGCCTCGGAGGCCGCCTTCGCGGCGTCCACGTCCGGCGCGTCCTCGGGAGCGATGCCGGCAGCGTCAGCCGGCTGGTCGGCGCCCGATCGGGAGGGCGACTCGGCCACAGGGGTGGCGTCGCCAGCGTCCTCGCCGCCGGGCCCGGCCTCGTCCGCACCAGCAGCCTCAGGAGGCTCGTCAGCCCCCTCCACCTCAACTGCCGCATCACGATTCGGTTCCGTTTTCACGGGCCGGGAGGCCGCGGCGCGTGGGGCGGGGGGGTCCGAAGGTGCGGAAGCCGCGGCTGGGGACTCGACGGAAGCTACGTCGTTCGCCGTATTCCCCGTCGACGGGGAAGTGGACGCCGGGCCCGATCGCGGGCGCACGTCGGAGGCGGCGCCGTCCGTCGGGGTCCGGGACGCGGCGGCGGAAGCGGACGCCGCGCCGACCGTCGCGGGAGCGGTGCGCTCCTCGCGGATGTCGGAGGTCAGCCGTGCCTCACGCACCTCACGCGTCCCCGTGGCGGTACGGAACACCGCCAGCCTCGGATCCGCGGCCACGCGGTCGGTGACCTCCCCCGATGTCTCCTCGTCCTGCTTCTTGCCGGGGGACTCGCCCGCCACGCAGACCTCCTCCACAGATTGTCATCAGTCATGCACACATCGCGAAGGGCGTCGTCGGATGACGCCCGTGCCCTGCTCGCCGATACCGGCAAGTGTCCCGCGACTGGGCCGAAGGCCGACCGCGACACCCCACCGCCCCGTAGACGAGAACGACATACCACCCGGTTCCCGCCGATATGGCCAAGGCGCTCTCGACAGGCCGGTGTGAGAGGCGTCACCCTGTCATTCATCCACGCGGGGAGGCATGGATGGGCAAGAGCCGCAGAACAATTCCGGAAGAGCTGCTGCTGCTCGCTTTGGACCCGGCCACGGGGACAACGGCGCAGCCTCAGTCGCTCGACCTCGGCCTCGCCGGGGCGCAGCTCGTCGAGCTCGCCCTGGCCGGACGGATAGCCCCTGACGGGGATCGTATCGCCGTGGTGCACCCACGGCCGACTGGAGATCCGACTCTGGACTCCGCGCTCGAACTGCTGCGCCGACGCGGCAGCCCGGTGCGCGCCGTCCACTGGATCGGCGGGCCCCGCCTGGGGCTGCGCCAGACGTATCTCGCGCACTTGGAGCGGTGCGGCATGGTGCACGCCGTGCCGGGCCAGATGTGCGGGGTGCTGCCGACCACCCGGTACCAGGCGACCGACAGCGCGGTCAGCCGGGAGATCAGGGCTCGGCTCGACTCGGCGATCCGCACCGGTGTACCGCCGGACCCGCGGACCGCGGCGCTCGCCGCGCTCGCCCACTCGGTGGGGCTCGGCAAGCACCTCTACCCGGGGAACGAGGGCCGGTCGTCGCGATCGCGCCTGCGTGACCTGATCCGGTACGACCCGATGGGCGGCCTCGTCGCGCACGCCGTGATGGACGTGCAGAACGGGGTGGCGGCGCAGCCGAAACGGCCGCCGGCCCAGGCGCAGCGCCCGGCGGGGCACAGCACGATGGCCCGGGCAGGCGCTCGCTGAACGGCAGCACCGCACACTGATCGCCACGTACGGCCGCACGGCACGCCCCGCAGGCTCGCTGCACGGCAGCGCGGTCCGCGGCGCTCCTGGTTCCACACGTTCCATCACGTCGTATCAGGTACGGCTGGTTCCACCGGATTCCGGCGCGTTCCCTCGCGTTCCGTACGCGACGGGACTTCGCACCGGGCACCACCTGGCACCACCTCGCACTGCACGTACCACCTCGAACACAGGACGGCCGCGGTGTCCGCCGGCAGGGACCGGACACCGCCGCCGCCCGCCTCGCGGCCGGACGGCCGTCCGCGGTGAAGACCCTTCCGGGAGCCGCTGCGACGCGCGGGCCGTCGGCGTTCTGACCACTCAGGACGCCGGCGGACCGCGCGTCGCGCTTTCCGGCCCCGCGCCGGTCCGCGCACACCCGGTCCGCCCCGTCCGGAACCGTCCGCACCCATCCGCGCTCTCCTTGCTCTTCGCGCTCTCCTTGCTCTCCGCGCAAGTGCCGATCCGCCCCATGTCGCGCCGTCCGGGCGGCAAACGGGCGCCCGGACAGGAAATGGACGGGCACGGGCAAGCTTGTTCCGCTCATTCGCCAGCGCGGCGATGACCGGTAGTGGCAGGCTGCTGACCATCAGTACGTTCTGCGTGGAGGTGCAGTCCCAGTGGTCGCCAACGTCAACCCCACCGTCAGGCGCCGCCGGCTCGGTTCGGAGCTGCGCAAGCTCCGCGAGCAGAAGGGCATGACGGCCGAGGAGGTGGCGGCCCGCCTGCTCGTCTCGCAGTCGAAGATCAGCCGTCTGGAGAACGGGCGGCGCAGCATCAGCCAGCGCGACGTGCGGGACCTGTGCGGGGTGTACGGCGTCGAGGACGTCAGGATCGTCGACTCGCTGATGCAGATGGCCAAGGAGTCGCGCCAGCAGGGCTGGTGGCACGCGTTCGGTGACATCCCGTACAGCGTCTACATCGGGCTGGAGACGGAGGCGGCGAGCCTGCGCGTCTTCGAACCGCAGGTGGTGCCGGGCCTGTTGCAGACCCCGGCGTACGCGTCGGCGGTGATCGCGGGCAACCTCCCGGAGGCCACGTCCGAGCAGGTCGACAAGCGGGTCAACGTGCGGATGCGCCGCCAGGAGCGGATCACCGACGACGAGACGCCGCTGCGGATGTGGGCGGTGATCGACGAGGCCGCCCTGTGCCGCAAGGTCGGCGACAACGCCACGATGCGGGAGCAGTTGACGCATCTCGTGCGGCTGAGCCACCTGCCGCACGTCACGGTGCAGGTGCTGCCGTTCGAGGCGGGCGCGCACCCGGGTCTGAGCGGGCAGTTCGCGGTGCTGGAGTTCACCGACGCCACCGACGCGACGGTGGTGTACCTGGAGGGCGTGAACAGCGACCTCTACCTGGAGAAGGACACCGACGTGCAGGCGTACAGCGTCATGTACGAGCACCTTCGGGCCCAGGCGCTGAGCGCGGAGCTGTCCCGTACCTTCATCGACGAGGCCAACCAGCGCTACGCCTAGGTGAGTTGCGGGGGGTCATCGAAGCGGCTCCCCGGAACGGGCGCGGCACCGTACACCTCCGCGTGCCCGACTGGGAAGTGGTGAAGGGAATATGCCATCCAGTCGGGTGAAGAGACCCGGCGGCCGGTGATGTTGGCGAGTAGCGTCGTTGGCGTTCAGTCAATGGCGCAAAGGCGTCTGCCGCGCCGCCGTCACCAGCACAGACCGGAGCAGAGATGGCTATCACACTGGGCAGCACCCCCGCATGGATCAAGTCCTCGCGATCGACCGGCAACGGCGCCTGCGTGGAGGTGAAGTCCCCGGCCGTGGAGGCCGTGGTGGTCCGCGACTCCAAGGACCCGCAGGGACCGGTCCTGACCTTTTCCCCGGACGCCTGGGCGTCGTTCGTCACCGACGTGGACGGCGGCGCGTTCGACCTGCGCTGATCCGCGGGCCGCACACTCCGTTCACGGGCCCGACCGGGCCGTGAACCGCACCTCCGCAGAGCCCTCTCGACCGGCCGCCGTCCTTGCCGAGGGGGCTCTGCGCATGCGCACGCGAGGTGGGAACCGCACGGAAAGGCCCCTCGCGGCCGGGCGGTTGCCCGCATCCTGGAAAGTAGCTGGACACGGCAACGATTCCTCGTAGGCTGCGGTGGCATGACGACCGCCGCCGCCCTTCCGCCCCGCCTGGCCGCCCGCGATGTGGGCGCCTCGGCGGTACGGGAGATCCTCGCGCTGACCGCGCGGCCGGAGGTCATCTCGTTCGCCGGGGGGCTGCCGGCTCCCGAGCTGTTCGACGGCGAGGGCATCCGGGCGGCGTACGACCGGGTGCTCGCGGAGCAGCCCCAGCGGGTGCTGCAGTACTCCACGACGGAGGGCGACCCGGCGCTGCGGGCCGCGGTGGCGGGCCGGTTGACGGGCCGCGGGCTGGCCACGGAGGCCACCGGCCTTCTGGTGACGGGCGGTTCGCAGCAGGGCCTGGCGCTGCTGGCGACGGTGCTGCTGGAGCCCGGTGACGCGGTGCTGGTGGAGGACCCCACGTATCTGGCGGCCCTGCAGTGCTTCGGTTTCGCGGGCGCTCGGGTCCTGCCGGTGCCGACCGACGCGGACGGGGTGCTCCCGGACGCGCTGGAGGAGCTGGTCCTGCGGGAGCGCCCGAAGCTGCTCTACCTGGTGCCCAACTTCCAGAATCCGACCGGCCGTACGCTGCCGCGGGAGCGGCGCCGGGCCATCGCCGGGATCGCCGCGCGGCACGGGCTGTGGATCGCCGAGGACGACCCCTACGGGGAGTTGAGGTTCGAGGGCGACTTCCAGCCGTGGATCGCCTCGCTGGAGGAGGCCGCCGACCGCACGGTGCTGCTGGGCAGTTTCTCCAAGGTGATGGCGCCGGGGATGCGGCTGGGCTGGCTGCGCGCTCCCGCCGGGTTGCTGCGTGCCTGCGTGATCGCCAAGCAGGCGGCCGATCTGCACACCTCGACCGTCGATCAGGCCGCCGCGGCCCGCTACTTGGCGGACTGCGATCTGGACGCGCACCTGGACCGCGTGCGGGCCGAGTACCGGGCCCGGCGCGACGCGCTGCTCGCCGGGCTGCCGGACGCGCTGCCGGAGGGCAGCGGATGGAACCGCCCCGAAGGCGGCATGTTCGTGTGGGTGCGGCTGCCCGACGGTCACGATGCGACCGCGGTGCTGCGCCGGGCGATCACGCATGACGTCGCCTTCGTGCCCGGCGCGCCGTTCTTCGCCGCGGCCCCCGACGCGGCGACGCTGCGCATGTCCTTCACGACGCACACCCCGCGGGAGATCGCCGAGGGGCTGACGCGCCTCGCGAAGGCGTTCCGCTGACGCGCTGACCCACCTCCTTCCCCGGCCGTACGGGACCCGCATCCCGTACGGCTGTTGCCCGTGGTGCGGAAGGCACGCGTGCGCGTGCCCGGACGTCCAGCGAAGTGCCCGCTCATCGTGGGTTCGCGATCAGGGTCATCACAATGCCAAGGTAAGTAAAGACGAAGCAAAATCGTTCGGCCGCCTGATCTCGGTTCAGACTCTTGAACACATGGACCCTTGACCGGCACCCTGGACCGGGGTTCAATCCCCGGAAGTCCCCACTCCCGCACGGGGGCGACCGCCCGACGGAGCGTCGCAGCGAAGTGCGCTCTCGTTCACAAGGCGGACCCCCTGGAGGGGACATGAATGGTCTCGACTGGGCTGTGCTCATCGCGTACTTCGGCGTGATGGTGGCGATCGGCGTCTGGTCTCACAAGCGCGTCGACAGCGTCGGCGACTACTTCACCGCCGGCGGCAGGATGCCGTGGTGGCTGTCCGGCATCTCGCACCACATGTCGGGCTACAGCGCCGTGCTGTTCACCGGGTACGCGGGCATCTCCTACACATACGGCGTCACGTCCTACTTCACCTGGGCCTTCCCCATCGCCATCGGAGTAGCCCTGGGCGCCAAGCTGTTCGCGCCGCGGCTGAACCGGATGCGCTCGCGGCTGCACGTGGCGTCGCCGCTCGAATACCTCAAGGACCGCTACAACCTGCCCACGCAGCAGGCGCTGGCGTGGTCCGGCGTGCTGCTGAAGATCGTGGACGTCGGCGCCAAGTGGGCGGCCATCGCGACCCTGTTGTCGGTGTTCACAGGTGTGACCATCACCCAGGGCATCGTCATCACCGGCGCGATCACCGCGGTCTACTGCACCGTCGGCGGCCTGTGGGCGGACGCGCTCACCGAACTCGGCCAGTTCGCCATCCAGTTGGTGGCCGGCCTGGCGATGCTCATCGCCGCCCTGGCCAAGCTGGGCGGCATCAGCTCCCTGTGGAACGTGTGGGACGAGCCGGCACTGCACCACCACAACCACCCGACGGCGGGCCCGTACACGGCGATCTTCCTGGTGGCGTACCTGTTCATCAAGACCTTCGAGTACAACGGCGGCATGTGGAACCAGGCCCAGCGCTACATGGCGACGGGTTCGGCGAAGCAGGCGCAGCGCAGTGCCACGCTGTCGGCCGCGCTGTGGTTCGTCTGGCCGCTGGTGCTGTTCTTCCCGATGTGGATCTCGCCGCTGCTGGTGCACGCGAAGAAGCCCGACGCGTCCGACTCCTACGCGCTGCTGACCGAACGGTTGCTGCCGCACGGCCTGCTGGGCCTGGTGGTGGTCGGCTTCTTCTCGCACACCATGGCCATGTGCTCCTCGGACGCCAACGCGATCTCCGCCGTCGTCACGCGCGACATCGCGCCCGCGGTGTCCCGCAGGGCCCGCGAATGGAGCACCCGCATCGGCCTGATCGCGGCCCGCGTGTGCACGCTGCTGTTCCTGGGCCTGTCGATGACGGTGGCCACGCAGGTCAACTCGCCGACGTTCAAGGACATCATCACCATCGTCATCAAGTGGGTGGCCGGACTCGTCGGCCCGATCGCCATCCCGTTCCTGCTCGGCCTCATCCCGCGGTTCCGCCGGTCCGGCCCGACCGCGGCCCTGGTCAGCTGGGCGATGGGCCTGCTGGCGTTCTACCTGCTCAACTACCCGATCAACGACGCGGTCTCGGGCGGGGTCAACCTGGAGTACCAGATCTCGGTGCCGGTGGCGATCTCGCTCTTCCTCTACATCGTCATCGGCTACATCAAGCCGGAGGACACCCCGGAGCGCGACGCGATCCTGGCGAAGGTCAACGGCGACGGCCCGGACGGGGAGTCGGTGGCGCTGCCGGAGCCGGCCGCGGCCGGCGACTCGGTGCTGGGGTCGACCACGGTGGGCGACTGAGGTCCTTCGACCGGTCCGGCCGGAAATGCCGCCGCGGCGGCCGGAGGTGGCTGCGAGTCGCCTGCGGTCGCCGCCGGCGTTCTCGGCCCGGGCCGAGAACGCTGCGCAACGGGCGCCGGGCGCCACGCCTCTCTGGGAACGGGCGCCGGACACCGCGCGCCGTGCACGGTGCGGTGGGCGTGTGACGGCGGGACCCGCGGGAGTCCGCCCGGGAGGCGCCAGAGGAGGCACCGCTCCGAGGGGCCGTCCAGGAAAGGCCGTTCACCAAAGGCCGTTCAGCAACGGCCGTTCAGGAGGCCGGGTAGCGGTCCAGCCAGGCCGGGCTGGCGCCCGAGGGGCCGTGCAGGGCGGGGGCCTGCGTCATCTCCATCGCGAAGTCGTCGGCCAGTTGGAGGATCGTCGCCCGGCCCTCCAGCTCCGCGATCCACGCCGGCGGCAGCGCCGTCTCGCCGTGCTGGACGCCCAGCAGGTTGCCGCAGATGGAGCCGGTGGAGTCGCTGTCGCCGGAGTGGTTGACCGCGAGCAGCAGGCCATGCCGCACGTCCTCGGCGACCAGCGCGCAGTACACGCCGATCGCCAGCGCCTCCTCCGCCGTCCAGCCCTCGCCGAGCGCCTCCACCCGCTGCGGTGTCGGCAGGCCCTGCCGGACCGCGCCCAGCGCGCTCTGCAGCGCGTCGGTGGTCTCCTGGTGGCCGGGGCGGGCCCCGAGCAGCGCGAGCGCGTGCTGCACCGAGCCGTCGAGCGCCTCGCCGCGGGCCAGGCCGTGCACGATGACGGCGAACGCGCCCGCCGCGAGCTGGCCGGTGGGGTGGCCGTGGGTCTGGGCCGCGCACTCCACCGCCAGCTGGAAGACCAGTTGCGGTTCCCAGCCGACGAGCAGCCCGAACGGCGCCGACCGCATGACCGTCCCGCAGCCCTTGGAGCCGGGGTTCTTCGGCGTCTCGAGCGTGCCCATCGTGTCGTCGGCGAGGCCGCTCAGGCAGGCGCCGCCGGGTGCGCGCCGCGCGTAGAGCCACTCCTCGCGGGCCAGCCAGCCGCTGTCCGTGCGGCGCTCGTCCGGGCCCCACTCGGTCTGGGTGGCCGCCCAGCGCAGGTAGGCGCGGTGGATGTCCGTCGGCGGGTGCCAGGCGCCGGTGTCCCGCCGGACCTGGGCCCTGATCAGGCCCTCGACGGTGAACAGCGTCATCTGCGTGTCATCGGTGATCGCGCCGCGCCGGCCGTAGGCGGGCACGTAGTCGGTGACGCCGTCCGGACCGTGGGCGGCCTGCACGGCCTCCAGCGACTCGAACTCCACGCCCGCGCCCAGGGCGTCGCCGATCGCCCCGCCGAGCAGGCATCCGCGGACGCGGCTGCGGAAGTCCTGCTGCTGCGCCCGTCCCCAGACAGCGGTCAAAGCGGTCCCCTTCGATCATCCCCCGATCTGAACCCGTTCTGCGCCAGCACGATATCCGACGACGCGCGCGGCGGCAGGGCCGCCGCCGACCGGGCTGACCAGGCGGTGCATTGGCTGTGGGTTGTCCGTGAACGGTCCGAACGCGGCGATGGAGCGGGAATGCCCGGCCCGCCGGCCGAGGGGCCGGACGCGGGCCGGGCAGGGCGGCGCCGGGCGGTGCGGGGCGCCGCCGTCCGGTGCCGGGCGGGCCGGGCGGATCGGCACGGCGCGGCACCGGCGGTGACGTGCCTCGTGCCGGCCGCCGCCGCGCGCGGCGGTCAGGGGCGACGGGTGTCGGTGGGGCGCGGTCAGGGGTGATCGGGTTCGGGCGGGCGGCGGTCAGGGGGCGGTGGAGAAGACCCCGATCGCGTTGGCCACCGGGCGCTCGGCGCCACCCGAGGGGTGGTTGCGGACGACCGCGGCCGGGTCGTCCGGACCCCGGGTGACCAGTGTGGTGGAGCCGCCGCCGTCCAGGTTCACCGCGTTGTCGGCGCCCAACTGCTGCATGACGGTGGCCAGTTCGGCGATGCTCAGGCCCGCGTTGGACTCGGCGCTGCCGTCGAGCGCCAGCAGGTACAGGCTGTGGCCGTCGTCGCCGAAGCCCGCGGCGGTGCGGGTCGCGGCGGTCTTGGCGTCGAGGCCGGCCAGCGGCAGGCCGTCCCGCAGGATCGGGAAGCCGCCGACGGCGAACGCGTACGGGATGTGCGTCCCGGCCGCCGCCAGGCCCTCGCCGACCCCGACGTGGTCGCCGACGTGGAGGGCGCGCAGGCTGTCCGCGCCGGCGTCGCGGCCGAGCAGCACGGTGGTGCCGGGTGCGATGGGCCCCGCGCCGGGGGTGTCCGCGACGGACTGGACCCGGCCGTGGCTCACCGCGACCTCGTACGTGTCGGTGCTGCATCCGGCGCCGCGCGAGGTGTCCGAGCCGCACACGGCGCGCTGGCGGGAGACGGTGCCCCAGCCGGCGGTGTAGGCGCCGATGCCGCCCTGCGGCAGGGCGTACTGGTTGTAGCCGCCGAGCGGGTACGTGCCCTGCGGGGTGCGGACGTCGCCCTCCAGGTCCAGCCGGTCCAGGCGGGCCCGGCGGTCCACGCCGACGCCGAGGACGTCGTGGGTGGTCTCGCCGGGCGGCATGGCGGGGCCGAAGCGCTGGGCGTCGGGCACGGCGGCCTTCAGGTCGCGGCCGGAGCCGATCTCCGGACCGTCCGAGGAGCCGGTGGGGGCGACGCCGGGGTGCTGGTCCTCGGTGATGTTGAAGAAGTCGCCGTTGACCGCGCCGACCGCCTGTCGGGCGTCGGCGAGCGCGGAGACCGCGCCGCGGGCCGCGACCGCGCCGGGCGTCAGCAGGTCGACCCGGCCGTGCGGGTCGCGCAGGTCGACGGAGATCACGTGGCCGTGGACGGTGCCGTGGGAGGCGGTCACCGTGAACTGCCCGTACTGCACTCCCTGGGCCAGCTGCTCGACGTTGTCCAGCGGCAGACCGCCGTCCGCGGTGGCGCCCGAGGCGCCGGCGAGGGTGCCCGCCGCGACACCCAACGCGGCCAGCGCGCCCGCTCCCCACCGGATTCCTGCCCGCTCCCACCTGCTGCTCCGCGTCACATCTCCCCCAAAGGGCGCCGCAACTCACTGGTTTCACGCGGGACTTCATCACTCCGGCGGTGCCGCGGCAAGTACGTGGGGGAACTTGGCCGTGGCCAGGTGGGAAATTCCTCCGAGTGGCGGGCCCGCGGTGGAAGGTGCCACCACGGCAGGGACGGTGAGGTCTCCGCACGTCAGGGGCGGTTCGGCCGCCCTCGCACGCGGTGGTGGCCGGGCGCGCCGACCGGTCGGTGGTGGCGCGCCCGGGGCCGGGGCGTCAGTCGCCCAGGACGGGGAGGAGTTCGGGCAGGTGGCCGTCGGAGGCCAGCCCGGCGTCTATGCGCTCCTGAGTGACCTGCCCGTACAGGGTGGTGCGTTGGCGGGCGGGTCGTCCGGCGGCCTCGGCGATGGCGACGAGGTCGTGGATGGAGCGGTAGGAGCCGTACGCCGAGCCCGCCATGCGGGAGATGGTCTCCTCCATCAGTGTGCCGCCGAGGTCGTTGGCGCCCGAGCGCAGCATCTCGGCGGCGCCGTCGGCGCCGAGCTTGACCCAGCTGGTCTGGATGTTGGGGATGTGCGGGTGCAGCAGCAGCCGGGCCATCGCCGTCACCGCCCGGTTGTCGCGCGCGGTCGGGCCGGGCCGGGCGATGCCGGCGAGATAGACGGGCGCGTTGGTGTGGATGAACGGCAGGGTCACGAACTCCGTGAAGCCGCCGGTGCGTTGCTGGATCTCGGCGAGCAGCCGCAGGTGCCCGAGCCAGTGGTGGGGCTGGTCGACGTGGCCGTACATCATCGTCGACGAGGAGCGGATGCCCAGCTCGTGGGCGGTGGAGACGACCTCGACCCAGGTGGCGGTGGGCAGTTTGCCCTTGGTCAGCACCCAGCGGACCTCGTCGTCGAGGATCTCGGCAGCGGTCCCCGGGATGGAGTCGAGTCCGGCTTCCTTGGCGACCGTCAGCCAGTCGCGGATCGAAAGCCCCGTGCGGGTGGCGCCGTTGACGACCTCCATCGGCGAGAAGGCGTGCACGTGCATGCCCGGCACCCGGGCCTTGACCGCGCGGACGATGTCGAAGTACGCGGTGCCCGGCAGGTCCGGGTGGATGCCGCCCTGCATGCACACCTCGGTCGCACCGACCTGCCACGCCTGTTCGGCCCGGTCGGCGACCTGGTCCATCGACAGGGTGTAGGCGTCGGCGTCGGTGCGGCGCTGCGCGAACGCGCAGAAACGGCAGCCGGTGTAGCAGACGTTGGTGAAGTTGATGTTCCGCGTGACGACGTACGTCACCTCGTCGCCGACGGTGTCGCGCCGCAGGTCGTCGGCGATCCGCACCAGCGCGTCCAGCGCCGGTCCGTCCGCGTGCAGCAGTGCCAGCGCCTGCGCGTCCGACAGCCGGGCAGGATCGTCCGCGGCCACCGACAGCGCCTCCCGCACGTCGGCGTCCACCCGGTCCGGCACCAGCCCGGGCGCGGCCTGCTCCTTGACCGCCGACCAGTCGCCGTACACGTCGTCGAAGTCGTCGCGGCGGTCACCGGTGCGGCCCTCGGTGTCGATGGTGCGGTGCAGGTCGGTGCGGCCCGCGCCGGCGGCCGCGAACGCCTCGTCTGGCTCCTGCCAGGGGCGGCCGGTGACCACCGCGTCCTCGCGGGCCAGGCCGGTGGCGGGGTCGGCGAGCGCGCGCACGTGCGGGAGCAGCCGCGGGTCCAGCCACGGCTCGCCGCGGCGGACGAACTCCGGGTAGATGGTGAGGCGTTCCCTGAGCGTGAAGCCCGCGGTGGCGGTGCGGCGGGCGAGTTCGTCGATCTGCGGCCAGGGACGCTCGGGGTTGACGTGGTCGGGGGTCAGCGGCGAGACGCCGCCCCAGTCGTCGATGCCCGCGTCGATGAACCGGCCGTACTCACCGTCGACGAGGTTCGGCGGCGCCTGGATACGGGCGGCCGGGCCCAGCACGAGGCGGGCGACGGCGATCGCGGCGGCGAGTTCGTCGAGTTCGGCGTCCGGCATGCCGCGCATCGCCGTGTCCGGCTTGGCGCGGAAGTTCTGGACGATGACCTCCTGGACGCCCTGGTACGCGCGGGCGGTGCGGCGGATCGCGAACAGGGCGTCGGCGCGCTCCCCGTACGTCTCGCCGATGCCGATGAGGATGCCGGTCGTGAAGGGGACGTTGGACCGGCCGGCGTCCTCCAGCACCCGCAGCCGCACGGCGGGTTCCTTGTCCGGAGAGCCGTGGTGCGGACCGCCCGGCTCCGACCACAGACGCGTCGCCGTCGTCTCCAGCATCATGCCCATGGAGGGCGCGACGGGCTTGAGGCGCTGCAGGTCCGTCCACGACAGCACACCGGGGTTCAGGTGCGGCAGCAGGCCGGTCTCCTCCAGCACGCGGATCGACATCGCCCGCACATAGGCGAGGGTGTCGTCGTAGCCGTGCGCGTCGAGCCACTCGCGGGCCTCCGGCCAGCGGTCCTCGGGCCGGTCCCCGAGGGTGAACAGGGCTTCCTTGCAGCCCGTCTCCGCGCCACGGCGGGCGATGTCCAGCACCTCGTCGGGCGACAGGAACATCCCGTGGCCCTCGCGGCGCAGCTTGCCGGGCACGGTGACGAACGTGCAGTAGTGGCACTTGTCGCGGCACAGCCGGGTCAGCGGGATGAACACCTTGCGGGAGTAGGTGATGACGCCGGGACGGCCCGCGGCGTCGAGTCCCGCGTCGCGCACCCGCGCGGCGGTCGACGCGAGGCGGGTCAGGTCCTCGCCGCGGGCCTGCAGCAGTACCGCGGCCTCGCCGGTGTCGAGGGCGACGCCCTGTTCCGCGCGGTGCAGGGCGCGGCGCATGGCGGTCGGAGTGGGTGGCGACGGCGGCGACGGCAGCGGCACGGTCATTCCACGAGGATATGCGGCCGCCCGGTGAGGCCGGCGGTGCGCGGGGCGGCGCGGTGGTCCGATGTCCTGTCGGCAATATCACCTGCTCGTCGGGCCGGTGGGTCACCCGTTCGGGAATATCCGCTCACCGGCGCCTCACAGGTACTGCGCGTAGTCGTCGAGGGTGCGCAGCACCTCGTCGGGGCCGGCGGCCGGCAACTGCACGATGACCTCCTCGACACCCAGGTCGGCGAGCCGCGCCAGCTTCCCGGCGCTGGGGAGGACGGCGGTGGGCACGACGAGTGGGGCGGCGGGGCCGCGGCCCGCCTCCTGCCAGGCGTCACGCAGCGCGGGCAGCGCGTCGGCCAGACCGCCGCCGCCGATCGGCATCCAGCCGTCCGCGTACGCCGTCACCTGCGCGAACGTCAGCGGGCCGGGAGAGCCGCCGACCAGGGTGCGTACCGTGCCGCCGGACGGTTTGGGGTAGGCGTGGCTGGCCTGGACGGACGCGAAGTCGCCGTCGTGGGCGGTGGGTTCCGCCGACCACAGGGCGCGCATCACGGCCATGCGGTCGCGGACGGACGCGCGGCGCCGCCGCCAGGGGACGCCGTGGTCCTCGGCCTCCTCCCGGTTCCACCCGAATCCGACGCCCAGGGTGAACCGGCCGCCGGACAGGTGGTCGAGCGTGGCGATCTGCTTGGCCAGCACGATGGGGTCGTGCTGCGCCACCAGGGTGATCGCGGTGCCCAGTTCGAGCGTGCGGGTGACGGCCGCGGCCGCCGACAGCGCGCCGAAGGCGTCGAGGGTGCGGCCGTACTCCCCGGGCAGCGGATCGCCCGCCGGGTAGGGGGTCGCGCGGGAGACGGGGATGTGGGTGTGCTCGGGCAGGTAGAGGCCCGCGAAGCCGCGCTGCTCCAGCGCCTGGGCGACATGGACCGGTGTGATCGTCTCATCGGTCAGGAAGAGGGTCGCCGCGATGCGCACTCGTGCCTCCGAGAGTGGTGAATCCGAGGGTGTGAAGGGGCCGGCCGTGGACCGCCCGGCACTGATCCTGCTGCTTTCCGTACCCCGTTGCACAGGGTGCGGCCACGCGCACGTCACCCGCGCAGGTGACCGTGGATGCTATGGACCGACGAGACGTACTGAAGCTTTCCGCACTCGCGGGCGCCACCAGTGTGCTTACGCTGGCCCCTGTGGACTTCGCGGCCGCATCCGACTCCGGCTCCGGCGTTCCGGCCGGCGGGGGCGTGCCCGGCGGGTCGGGCGCGGACCGGACCCGCACGATCACCGGTCACCTGCCGACCGGGACCGCCGATTTCGTGTACCTGCCGATCGAGGTGCCGCGCGGCGTCCGGCAGATCGCCGTGTCGTACGGCTACGACCGGCCGACGGTGCCGCCCGGGATCCTCGGCAACGCCTGCGACATCGGCATCTTCGACCAGCGCGGCACGGACGTCGGCGGCCACGGCTTCCGCGGCTGGTCCGGTGGCGCCCGCACCCAGTTCGCGATCAGCGCCGGCGAGGCGACACCCGGCTACCTCGCGGGACCGGTGGAGGCCGGCACGTGGCACGTGGTGCTCGGCCCGTACACGGTGGCGCCGCAGGGCCTGGACTACTCGGTGACCGTCACCCTCAGCTTCGGCGACCCCGGTACGACCGTCGTACCGGACTACCCGCCGGACCACGCGCCCGGCCGCGGTCGCGACTGGTACCGCGGCGACTGCCATCTGCACACCGTCTACTCCGACGGCGGCCGCACCCTGGAGCAGCTGGCGTCGCTGGCGCGCGCGGCCCGGCTGGACTTCATCAACTCGTCCGACCACAACACCAACTCGGCGCACGCCTACCTCGGCCCCGAGGCGGGCGACGATCTGCTCATCATGACGGGTGAGGAGGTCACCACCCGCAACGGTCACTTCCTGGCCATCGGTGTTGACGCCGGCGAGTGGATCGACTGGCGCTACCGGGCGCGCGACGACGCCTTCGACCGCTTCGCCCGCCAGATCCGGCGCGCCGGCGGCATCGTGGTGCCGGCCCACCCGTACGGGCTCAGCCTCGCCAGCCAGTGGAAGTTCGGCTACGACAACGTCGACGCCGTCGAGGTGTGGAACGGCGCGTGGACCCCGGACGACGAGGCGACGCTCCTCACCTGGGACAACATGCTGACCGGCGCCGCCCGCCGCGGCGACGGCCGGTGGATCCCGGCGATGGGCAACTCCGACGCCCACCGCGACCCCGACGTCGTGGGCCTGCCGCAGACCGTGGTGCTGGCCGACGGCCTGAACCGCCGCTCGCTGCAGGACGGCATCCGCGCCGGCCGCTCGTGGATCGCGGAGAACGCCGACGTCCAGCTGTCCCTGACCGCCACCGGCCCGCGCGGCGAGCACGCCGGCCTCGGCGAGCGCCTGGCGGTCGACCCGGACGCCCCGGTGACGGTGCGGCTGGAGGTCAGCGGCGTGCCCGCGACGTCGCTGCTGCGGCTGCTGACCGACGAGGGGCAGACGTTCGGCGCGCTGCTCCCGGCGTCCGGGGCCGTCGAGTGGACGACGACCGCGGCCGTCTCCTCCTATGTGCGCGCGGAGGTGCGGCACCCGCAGACCGACACGGCGTCGCTGCTGCCGGGCCCCGCGGCGGCGATCACCAACCCGATCTGGCTGGGCCGCAAGTAACCGCACGGCTCCGATCGGATCACCGGACCGGCCGATCGTCCTTCTTCGGATCGGCCGGTCACCCGATCGGGGCCGTCGGATCATCATCCGTCCGACCGTCACTCAAACGACCGCCACTCAGACGACCGCCACTCAGACGAACGTCGCTCAAATGACCATCGCTCAAATGACCGTCACTCGTGCGACCGTCACTCGTACGATCACCACTCGTCGGATCAGCGCTCCCGCGGCACGACTCGCACGGCACCGGACCGCACGGGACCTGGCTGGACCGTTCGCGCGAGCCGCGGCCGCGCGTCAGGCGGTGACCCGGACGGGCAGCAGGATGCGCCAGACCGCGTCCTCGACGCCGTGGACCGCGGCGATCCAGCCGATGTTCTCCTCGTCGGTGCCCAGCCGCACGGCCTGCGCCAGTTCGCCCATGACGTCGGAGAGGTCGCCGTGGCCCATCGCGGGCTCCAGGCGGCCGCCGGCCACGCCGTCGTCGTGGTAGCGGTGGTAGGCGGGCGCGGTGCGCATGACGCCCACGGGATGCCAGGTCTGCGCCAGCCGCCACACCGGCTCGCCGCCGACCCGGATGCCGTCGGCCTCCGTGACGCTCGTGCGGTTGCGGTCGATGGCCAGCGGGGACCACGCGTCCGCGCCCGTCAGCACCAGGTCGGGGGCGCAGCGGGCGACCGCGCGCGGCACGGCGCCCGCGGGTCCGGGAGCGCTGAGCACGACCGGGATCGCGGCCATGCCCGCGTACAGGCAGCCGAAGAACGCGCCGGCCAGGTCGGGGCCCTGCGGGTAGACGAGCATCACCCGGCTGCCGGGCTGCAGCATGCTGCCGAGCCGGGCCGCCACCGCCCGTGCCCGGCGGTCGAGTTCGGCGAAGGTGCACCCGGCGGTGCCGATCACCGCGGACGTGTCGTAGGGGAGTTCGGGCACGGCCTGCGGGTGGCGCTCGGCGTGGTACCGCAGCAGCGGGCCCGGCAGGCGGCCGATGTCGCCCGACCACGGCCGCACTCCGCCCGACCAGCCGCCGCGGCCCCCGCCGCCCGTTCCGGGGCCGCCGCTGCCGCCGCCTCCGCCGGGCGCGCCGCTCATCGAGGGCGCTCCCCCGGTCGCGGCCCCTGCCGCCGGCGGCAGGGCCTGCACCGGGCCGGCCTCGCGGACCAGCCGGACGCCCCGCTCGGCGGCGCGGCCGCCGCGGCGAGGGCCGCGGCGGTGGCGGCCGCGAGCCGTACCGGAAGTCCGGGCGTCCGCCGCCGCCACGTGGGCCGGTTCCGGCCAATCACCCTGGGACGGAGAGAAAGTCGACATACCGGAGGAACCCGGCGTGCACCATTCACACATGGTCGCTCCGTCACCAGCCCCGTCGCACAACGCACACGGACCCGAACCTTCCCCACACAGCACAACCTCCGCGCACGCACAGACGGAACCTCAAATTCAGCCCAACTTTTGCCGGGAGGCCGGATCGGGACCATGCACGGGGTGACCCCGGCCGTCCGACACGGCAAACTGGCACGGACGGGGCCGAACTCCCGGCTCCCCGTGCCGTGCGGACAACTGTTCCGTCCAGCGATGAACGATCGATATACGCGCGAAGAGTCGGCCCCCGGGGAAGGACCGGCTCGTCGACGGCTCAGGGGGCAGAGATGGTGACCAGCACGCAGCCGGGCTCGGGCCTGCGGTTCGCGGTGCTCGGCCCGGTGCGCGCCTGGCGCGACGACGAGCCGATCGCCACGGGGGCCCCGCAGCAGCGTGCCCTGCTGGCCGCGCTCCTCCTGCGCGGCGGCCGTACCGCGACCGCGTCGGAGCTCCTGGACGCGGTCTGGGGCGAGACCCCGCCCAACACCGCGCTGGCGGCGCTGCGTTCGTACGCGTTCCGGCTGCGCAAGGCGCTCGGCCCCGATGCCCTGGTCACGGACTCCGGCGGCTACGCCCTGCACGTCGGCGAGGGCGCCCTCGACTACGCGGTGGTGGAACGGCTCGCCTCCGAGGCCGACAAGAGCCGCGCCGGGGATCCCGCGCACGCCCGTCAACTGCTGCACGCCGCATTGGAGATGTGGCACGGGGAGCCGCTGGCCGGGCTGCCGGGCCCGCACGCGGAGATGCAGCGCAGCCGGCTCGCCGAATGGCACCTCGGGCTGCTGGAGAGCCGCCTCGAACTCGACCTGGAGATGGGCGCGCACGCCGAAGCGGTCTCCGAACTCACCGCGCTCTCCGCCGAGCAGCCGTTGCGCGAACGCCTGCGGGCGCTGCTGATGCTCGCGCTGTACCGCAGCGGGCGGCAGGCCGAGGCGCTCGGCGTCTACGCCGACACGCGCCGGCTGCTCGCCGACGAGCTGGGCATCGACCCGTCGGCCGAACTCAGCGACCTGCACCAGCGCATCCTGGAGGCCGACGCCGGACTCGCGGCGCCCGCCGGTGCCGCCCGTCACGCCTCGGACCACCCGCGCCCGGCGCAACTGCCCGCCAGTGTCGCCGACTTCACCGGCCGCACGGCGTCGGTCCGCGAGCTGGGCGACCAACTCGCGCACGCGTCGGCGGAGTCCGGCGTCATGGCGGTGTCGGCGGTGGCGGGTATCGGTGGTGTGGGGAAGACGACGCTGGCGGTGCATGTCGCGCACGCCGCACGGGAGGCGTTCCCCGACGGCCAGTTGTACGTGGACCTGCAGGGCACCGAACCGCGTCCGGCCGACCCGGACACGGTCCTGGCCGCGTTCCTGCGCGCGCTGGGCGTACCCAACCAGGCCATCCCCGAGACCCTCGCCGAACGCGCCGCCCTGTACCGCTCCACCCTCGACGGCCGCCGCGTGCTGACCCTGCTGGACAACGCCTACGACGCCGCCCAGGTCCGCCCCCTGCTGCCCGGCACCCCCGGCTGCGCCGCCCTGATCACCAGCCGCGTCCGCATGGTCGACCTGGCCGGCGCCCACCTGGTCGACCTCGACGTCATGTCACCGGGCGAAGCGCTCCAGCTGTTCACCAGGATCGTCGGCGAGGACCGCGTCGCCGGCGAACGCCAGGCCGCCCTCGACGTCGTCGGCGCCTGCGGCTTCCTGCCCCTGGCCATCCGCATCGCCGCCGCCCGCCTGGCCGCCCGCCGCACCTGGACCGTCTCCGCCCTGGCCCGCAAACTCGCCGACCAGCGCCGCCGCCTGGACGAACTGCGCGCCGGCGACCTCGCCGTCAAAGCCACCTTCGCCCTCGGCTACGGCCACCTGTCCACCGCCCAGGCCCGCGCCTTCCGCCTGCTGTCCCTCGCCGACGGCCCCGACATCTCCCTCGACGCCGCCGCCGCGGTCCTGGACCTCGACCCCTACGCCACCGAGGAACTCCTCGAAGCCCTCGTCGACATCAGCCTCATCGAGTCCGCGGCACCCGCCCGCTACCGCTACCACGACCTGCTGCGCCTCTACGCCCGCGAATGCGCCGAACGCGACGAAACCCCCGAAGCCCGCTGCGGCGCCCTCTCCCGCCTCCTGGACTTCTACCTCGCCACCGCCGCCTGCGCCTACGAACTCGAGAACCCCGGCGACCGCATGCTCGACCACCTGGCC
The DNA here is from genome assembly GCF_900110255.1 of Actinacidiphila rubida. GTDB lineage: Bacteria > Actinomycetota > Actinomycetes > Streptomycetales > Streptomycetaceae > Actinacidiphila > Actinacidiphila rubida. The sequence continues at coordinate 217,826 of NZ_FODD01000001.1, read as the reverse complement.
CCCACCACCCGCGGCGGCCTCGCGTTCGGCACCCGCGACGAAGCCCTGGAATGGATGTTCTCCGAGGCCCAGGGCCTTCTCGCCGCCGTCCAGCAAACCGCCGCCGACGGCTGCGACGACCGCGTCCGCCGCGGCGTCGACCTCCTCCTCGCCGCACAGGACGTCATGGAGTCCGGCATCTACGCCCGCCAGTACGAGCAGGCGGTGCGCGCGCTGGCGACCGCGGCGCACGACTGCGCCGACCCGCTGGTCGAGGGCCGCAGCCGGCTGCTGAGCGGCCAACTGCTGCGGATGTCGGGCCGGTTCGCGGAGGCCGAGACCGAGGTCCAGCGGGCCCTGCTGCTCGGCATGGCCGCCGAGGACCCGCTGACGTGCAGCTACGCGCCGAACCTGCGGGCCGCGCTGGCCTACCAGGACCGCAGGTTCGTCGAGTGCGCGGAGTACTGCCACAGCGCCCTGGACCACTTCCGGCGCGACGGCAACCAGCACGGCGAGGCGGCCGCGTTGAGCAACCTGTCCCGCGCCCAGCTCGAACTCGGCTCGACGGAAGCGGCGTTGGCGGCCACCGCGCGCGTCGTGGAGATCTACCGGCAGCTCGGGGCCGGGTTCCGCCTCGGCAACGGCCTCTACGCGATGGGGATCGCACTGAGCGCCGCGGACCGGCTCGACGAGTCCCTCGCCTGCCACACGGAGGCGCTGCACATCTTCCGTGACGCCCGGCAGCAGTTCTGGGAGGGCATGACGCTCTTCCGGCTGGCCGCCGTCCATCTGGCCGCCAACCGCTGGCGCCAGTCCGCCTCGCACGTCGAGCAGGCACTGGTGCTGCTGCAGGAGGTCGGCGGTGAGTGGCGGGTCGCCAACGCCCTGACGCTGCTGGGCCGGGCGCTGGCCGGCATGGGCCAGCCGGTGCGCGCGCACGCCTGCTGGCATGACGCGCTGGGCCTGTTCAGTGCGATCGGTGCGGCACGCGAGGCGCAGGACGTCCGCCGGCTGCTCGGCGACGACTCCACGTCGGCCACGACCCTCGCGGTGTAGTGCGCCTTCGGCGCCGCCGCTGAATTCCACTTGCCGGGCGCTCATTCGCTCAACAAGTCCGTTTATCAGTTGATTATCAGTGGCTGTCAGGATTCCATCACTGCACGAGCTGCCCGCCCGGCGATGCACGGGGGTCCTCGCCGGGTGGGCTCACAGAGGGCTCACAGAGCACGTCCCCACAGCACAGGAGAGCACGATGAGCGAAACCACGCCGGAGCAGCCCACCACGCCGACCGCTCCCGTCACGAAGGACAGCGGGACGGTCGACCCGGACAACTGGCACATCGACGGCACCAAGCAGGCGGCGCCCGACGGCCTGCTGACCGGCAACCCGGCGGCCAAGCCGGCCGCCAAGCCGGGCGACGTGCAGCCCGACAACTGGCACATCGACGGCACCAAGGCCTGACGCCGCGTTCGTGACGCAGCGTTCCTGAAGCAGGGCGCCTGACGCACCTTTTGTGACGTCGGGTCCGACGCCGCGTCACTCGCGGGCGGGCGGGCCCGGACAGGTTCTCCTGACCGGAGGGAGGTCAGGAGTGCGGGGGACACCGGGGGATCCACGGGGGCAACGGGGGGGTCCACGGGGGACGGCCGGGGGGCCGGAGGAGATCGGGGACCAGGGGGAAGTCCAGGGGGAACCGGGAGCGCAGGGGGAAACGCGCGCTCCCGGTTGGGCCGGCAGGACTGACCGCGGCGCGGAGGGGGCGCCGCGGTCAGTCCTTTTCGCGCGCCGGTGAACGTCCCGCCGGATCCGGGCCGGTGATCATCCCGCCGGGCGCCCGCCGCCGCGTCCGGCCCGCCTCGCCTGGCAGCGCGACGGCCCCCGGCGTAGCGTCGGCCCCGAGGGGGCCGAGCGGGCCGACACGAGGCGGTGGAACCCGATGTTCCGCACGATGCTGGGGTCCCTGCTCGCGCTGGCCGGGGCCGCGGTGGCCGTCTGGAGCCCCTTCCGTGCGTGGTACGGCGGGCGCCACGGTTCCGACATCCGGGTGGACGACCTCTTCACCGACGTCGGTGTCACCCCGCACGGCGCGGCGCTGCTCGGCTCCCTCTTTCTCCCCATGCTCTTCGCCGCGCTGCTCACGGCACTCGGACTGCTGCTGCGCTCCCGTCTCGTGGTGGCGGCGGCCGGGGTGATCGTCCTGGGCTTCACCATCCTGTGGATGGTCCGCCAGGCGCAGTTCTCGCACTCGCTGACCGCCGGCGGCAACGGCCTCGACACGGGCGTCGCCTTCGCGGTGCTCGGCGGGCTGCTGCTGATCGCCGCCGCGTTCGTGCTCCCGGACCGGAACCGCCCACTGCACTACGGCGAACCCGTCGTCCCCGTCGACCGCGGCGAGCCCCGGGGGGACGAGCCCGCCTACGACACGGGCTCGTACGACACCGCCCCGTACGACCGGAACCCGTACGACGAGGCGACCCCGCAGGGCGCGACGCGTGCGTACGGCGACCCGCACTCCTACGACGGGACGGGGTCGTACGAGGGGACCGGTTCCCACGACGGCACCGGTTCCCACGACGAGGCCCGCCCGTACGACGAGAACCCGTACGAGAAGCAGCCGTACGACGAGGGGGCGCCGCCGCTCAAGCCGGCGCCGCCGTACGACCCCCCGCCGCCGGGCAGGTGACGGCGGGGACGGACGGTCGTCGCCGGCCACGCCGGTGTCGGGCCGGGCGCCGCGGGTTCCCGTCGCGTCAGGTCCGGCGGGACGCCGCCCCGGTGCCCTTGGCCGCGTCCAGCGCGTACACGCAGCGGTCCTTGGAGCAGGCGTAGACGACTCCGTCGGCGGCCACCGGGGAACCGGTGATCTCACCGCCGGTCTCCAGCCGCCAGCGCAACTGGCCGCCCTGCGCGTCCAGCGTGTACAGGCAGTGGTCCTTGGACCCGAAGTGCACCCGGCCGTCGGCGACCGCGGGCGATCCGACGACCTCGCCCTGCGCGGCGAACCGCCACCGCGGCGTGCCGGCCGCCGCGTCGAGCGTGTACAGCGCGCTGCCCGCCCCGAGGTGCACGGCGCCGGCCGCGACGACCACCGGTTCGAGGGACTGCCGCGGTTCGGTCGCCACCCGCCAGCGGTCCCGGCCGTCGGCCGGATCCAGCGCGTAGACGGTGCCGAGGTGGTCGGTGACGTAGACGCCGCCGCCCGCGGAGGCCGCGCCCGGTACGTGCGCCGGCGGCGCGAACATCACCGCGGGTGCCCCGAAGTGCCAGCGCTCGCTGCCGGTGCGCGCGTCGAGCGCCAGCACGCGGGTGCCCGCGGTCAGGTACACGACGCCGTCGGCGACGACCGGGCGGGTCGGCACCGAACCGGCGGCACCGGGCTCCCCGACGGGGAACGACCAGCGCTCACCGCCGGTCATCACGTCGACCGCGTGCAGCAGGCCGCCGCCCTGGTAGTAGACGGTGCCGTCGACGGCGGTGGGCCCGGAGTCCGGCTGCTCGAACTCCGTCTGCGCGCCGCCGCGCTCCCAGCGCAGCCCGCCGCGGGCCGCGTCCCACGCCTGGACGCCGCCGCCGCGCACGCCGGTGACGACGGAGCCGCCCCCGCGGGAGTCGGTGCGCACCGTGTACACCCAGCCGTCGATGCCGGTGCGCCAGCGCTCGCTGCCGTCCGCCGCGTCGAGGGCGAACAGGCTGGGCCCGTCGGACGCGTGGATGCGTCCGCCGGAGACGGCCATCGTCCACGCCACGTCGCGGGTCTTGAACTGGCGCCGGCCGCTGGCCACGTCCAGGGCGTGCACCTCGAACGAGGTGACGTACAGCAGCCCGTCGCTGACCGCCGGCGTGCCCCACACGTCGTTCGACATGCGGAAACGCCACGGCCGCCACTCGCCCTGCGGTGCCGCGGGCGGCGCCTGCGAGGGGACGGGGGCGGGCGCGGTCATCGGCGGCGGCACGGGGTCGCCCGCACGGTGCGAGCCGGCCCGGTGGCGCACCCACTCGGTGCCGGGTGCGGGCGCCGCCGACACCTTGCGGTCGGAGACCTCGGCGACGCGCAGCCCCGGGCCGATCGGCGCCGAACCCGCGAGCTGCACGGGAGCGGCGGACGCGGCCGCGGGTGCCGCGTGGGCGCCGCCGTGCGGGACCGGCTGGGCACCGGGCGGCGCCTGCGGCTGGGGTGGCGCGGAGACGGGGACCTGCGGGCCCGAGGGCTGCACGCCCGCGGGCCTGCCCGCCGCGTGCGCGCCGCCGCGCCCGCCGAAGCCGGGCACCGCACCGCGCCCGCTGCGCCGCTGCTCTATCAAGGCCACGGCCCCCGGTGGCAGCCAGGCCGACGCGGTGCCGGTGTCGTCGCCACCGGCGGAGAACAGGTGCGGGGCGAGCTGCGCCTGGAGGTCGGCCGGGGTGGGGCGGCGCTCGGCCTCCATGCGCATGCAGGACTCGATGAGCGGCCGCAGCTCGTCGGGCAGCCCGGCCAGGTCGGGGCCCTCGCGCAGCAGCATGAACACCGTCTCGACCGGGTTGGCGCCGTGGAAGGGCGCGTGGCCGGTCGCGGCGAAGACCAGGGTGGAGCCGAGGGAGAAGATGTCGCTGGCGCCGCGCACGCTCCGCGAGTCGCGAGCCTGCTCGGGCGACATGTAGGCGGGCGTGCCGACGGCGACGTTGGTCATCGTCAGCCGCGTGTTGGAGACGCCCGAGGCGATGCCGAAGTCGATGACGCGCGGGCCGTCCTCGACCACCAGCACGTTCGACGGCTTCATGTCGCGGTGCACCAGGCCGGCCGCGTGGATGGACTGCAGCGCCTCGGCGATGCCCGCGGCCAGCCAGCGCACGGCCTGCGCGGGCATCGGCCCCGACTCGTTGACGATCTCCTCGAGGGAGGGCGCCGGAACGTAGGCGGTGGCCAGCCACGGCACGGCGGCACGCGGGTCGGCGTCCACGACGGCGGCGGTGTAGAAGCCGGAGACCGCGCGGGCCGCCTCGACCTCACGCGTGAAGCGGACCCGGAAGAGCTGGTCCTCGGCGAGCTCCGCGCGGACGGTCTTGATCGCCACCCGCCGCCCGGAGGCCGAGCGGGCGAGATAGACCAGCCCCATGCCGCCGGCGCCGAGCCGTCCCAGGACCTCGAAAGGGCCGATCCGTCTCGGGTCGTGCTGGTTCAGCTGCTCCACCACTGCCCTGTCCACCTCCCCGTGCCCGCGCCTCCGCGGCCGTTCCCCGTACTCCGGCCCCGTGCGGCCCGTCGCTGGCTCACGCGCCAGAGTACGGGCCTGATTGTTCCTGGGATGGCCTCCGGTTGCTAACCCAGGGCACAACGACACGCCCTCGGAGCGAACTCGTTATCATCCCCTGCCTCTCATGAGGACGCGCCCGCACCCCCGGTGGATGCGGCGCGGGTGGGCCGCAGCGTCAGGGGGTGCGGGTGGGGCCGGGGCGAGCGCCTACGCGCCGGCCGGCGGGGGACCGACCCGGCGGGTGACGTCGATGATCGCGAACGTCGCGCCCTGGTCGTCGGCGACCTCGGCCATCCGACCGAAGGGCGAGTCCGCCGGCTCGCCGATCACCCGGCCGCCGAGCCGGCGCACCACGTCGGCGGAGGCGTCGCAGTCCTCGACGACGAAGTAGACGCGGTAGGCGGACGGCGCGTCGGCGGGCAGGTCGCCGCGCTGCATGCGGCCGGCGACGGGGTCGGCCTGGCCGGCGACGCTCCACACCTTGTAGTCGAACTGCTCGCCGTCGCCGATCTGCTGCCCGCTGTAGCCGAAGACCTTCTCGTAGAAGGGGTCGGCGGCGGCCGCGTCCTTGGTGTGGTTCTCCGCCCAGCAGAAGCCGCCGGGCGCGTTGACGATGCCGAAGCCGGGGTGGGTGTCGGGCTGCCAGACGCCGAAGAAGGAGCCGCCGGGGTCCACCGCGCCCGCCATGGTGCCGACGTCGCCGACGACGTCGGGGCCGAAGACGACCTGGCCGCCGGCCTCGCGGATCGCGGCCGTGGTCTTGGCCGCGTCCCCCGTCGCGAGGTACACGCTCCAGGCGGTGGGCATCGAGGGGTCCATCTTGCCCATGAGCGCGGCGGCGTTCTTCCCGTCGCGCAGCGCCATCGTGTAGTGCCCGAACTCCTCGCCGGTGTCCTGGAACGTCCAGCCGAGCAGTTCGCCGTAGAAGCGCTGCCCGGCCTCCAGGTCGGGCAGGGAGGCGTCGGCCCAGCAGGGGGCGCCTTCACTGAATGCGGACATGTCGGTCCTCTCCCGTACGTCCGATGTCCTGTTCGGTGGCCACCGTAGCCAGTGACCCAGGTCACCGCACGGACTTCTATTCGAACATACGGTCAATTTTCCCGCGGCGCGCCCAGCCGGTGCCCAATTCGCCCGTTCATACCAATCCGGACAGCGGCGGAAGGCTTCCCTCCGGGCCGGGAAAGCCCTTCTGAACTGCGGATTCACCAAGCGGAACGGGGTGCTCCCCATTTGTACGCCGTCAGATCGCGCGCTGATCACCCGCCGGTAAACTGACGGCATGACAGGACAAGTTCGCACCGTCGACGGCCGTGTGGCAGGCCGCCGCGGGCAGGCCACGCGGCAGAAGCTGCTCGACTGCCTCGGCGAGATGCTCAGCACGTCGCCGTACCGCGATGTCAAGGTGATCGACGTGGCCCGGATGGCGGGCACCTCCCCGGCGACGTTCTATCAGTACTTCCCCGACGTCGAGGGCGCCGTGCTGGAGCTCGCCGACGAGATGGCCAAGGAGGGCGCCGGGCTGACCGAACTGCTCGCGGGCCGCTCCTGGGTCGGCAAAGCGGGCGCCCAGACCGCCGACGACCTCGTGGACGGCTTCCTCTCCTTCTGGCGCAAGCACGACGCGATCCTGCGGGTCGTCGACCTGGGCGCGGCCGAAGGGGACAAGCGGTTCAACCGCATCCGCACCCGGATCCTCACCGCGGTGAGCGGCTCCCTCACCGACTCCGTCAAGGAGTTGCAGAGCAAGGGCAGGGTCGACAAGGACGTCAGCGCGCCGGCCGTCGCTGGCTCGCTCGTCGCCATGCTGGCCGCCGTCGCCGCCCACCAGAAAGGTTTCAGCGGAACGGGCGTCAAGCAGGCCGACCTCAAGCCGAGCCTCGCGCTGATCGTCCACCTCGGCGTCACCGGCAAGAAGCCCACCAAGTAGCGGCCCGGGCGGGAGCGGACGTCTCCCCGGGCCTTCGGCCGCCGCTGTCCCGCCACACGCCAGCGGTCGCCCCGGCCCACCGGCCCGCCGCGCACCGCCGACCGGGCCGCGTTCCGCCGCACCCGCGGACACGCGACGTACGGCGCCGGGCCGGGCATGATGTGCGGCATGACCAGCAGCCGTCCGACGCCGGGCAAGCCGCGGCGCGGCACCCTGTCCCGCTTCCTGTCCCCGGGTCCCGACTCCTCCACGGTGCAACTGCGCACCTACGCGGCGGTCTGGGCCCTGCTGCTGCCGGTCTGGATCAGCGCCCAGTGGTGGTCCCACCCCGACGCCCTCAGGCGGGTGCTGTACGTGCTGCTGTCCGTCGTGTCGATCACGCAGTCGCTCAGCGCGGTGGCCCTGCTGCGCAAGCGGCGCTGAACGGACGCCCATGACCCGCCGGCTGCTGCTGCCCGCACTGTGCACCGCGGTGATCGCCCTGGCCGCCGCCGTGCTGCCGGGCGAGTCCCACGCGCCGGCCCCGCGGGGCTGGACCGCCCAGGCCGCCTCGCGCTTCTGGACGCCCGAACGCATGGCGGACTCCATGCCGGACTCCGGACCGCCCTCCGACCCCGTCGACCCGGCGGAACCCGTCGCGCCGTCCGGGACCGGCGTCGGCCCGCTGGCCAGCATCGGCTCCGCCGTGCACTTCGACGGCATCCCCACCGTCGGCATGCTCTTCTCCGTCGGCAGCGACCTGGCCGCGCACTTCTGCACCGCCAGCGTCGTCCACAGCCCCGGCCGTGACCTCATCATGACCGCCGCGCACTGCGTGGGCGGCTCGCACCTGGGCTTCGTCCCCGACTACCGCACCGGCACCTCCCACCAGCCGTACGGGATCTGGGCGGTCGGCAAGGAGTTCACCGACCCGCGCTGGTCCCCCGACGACGACGCCGCCTCCGACTACGACTTCGCCTTCGCCACCGTCGACCCCGGACCGCGCGGCGAACGGCTGGAGGATCTGACGGGTGCCAACCGGCTGGCGCGCACGCCCGGTTACCGCAACCGCGTCACCGTCATCGGCTATCCGCACAGCGCCGACGACCCCACCGACCAGGCGGTCACCTGCACCACCACGACCGGGCGGCTCGAGGGCGAGCAGGAACTGCAGATGGACTGCGAGGGCTTCTACACCGGCACCTCGGGCAGCCCGTGGATCCTCGACTACACCACCCGCACACGCAGCGGCACCGTGATCGGCGTGATCGGCGGCCTGGACGGCGGCGGTACCACGGACCGCGTCTCCTACAGCCCGATCCTCGGGGATGCCGCCCTCACCCTGTACCGAAACGCCACACGATCGGGTTGACCTGTTAACTTCCGATACCACCACCCTTCCTCACCGAAGGACTTCTCAGGTTCCGGGAGTTCCACGATGGCCGACCCCAACACCGCCGCACACGGCGCCCCCACCGCCGCGGCGACGCCCGACGCCCTCGTCGTCGGCGCGGGACCCGGTGGGCTGGCCGCGGCAGCGGCGATGCGCGAACGCGGCCTGCGGCCGCTCGTGCTGGAGCGCGCAGAACAGCTCGGCGCCTCCTGGCGCGGCCACTACGACCGGCTGCACCTGCACACCACCCGCCGGCTGTCCGCACTGCCGGGGCTGTCCATACCCCGCGCGTACGGGCGGTGGGTGGCCCGCGACGACGTCGTCCGCTACCTGGAGCGCTACGCCGAGTACCACGACCTCGACGTGGCGACCGGGATCGAGGTGACGCGGATCGAGCGGGCGGGCGCCGGCTGGGAACTGCCCGCCACCGGGGGCCGGGTGCTCTCCTCCCCCGTGGTGGTGGTGGCCACCGGACACAACCACACGCCGTACATACCCGACTGGAACGGGCGAAACACCTTCTCCGGCGATCTTCTGCACGCCTCCGACTACCGCAACCCCGCCCCCTACGCCGGGCGGGACGTGCTGGTGGTGGGCGTCGGCAACACCGGCGCAGAGATCGCCGTCGACCTCGTGGAGGGCGGCGCGTCCCGGGTCCGGCTCGCGGTCCGCACACCGCCGCACATCATGCGCCGCTCCACCGCCGGCTGGCCCGCGCAGGCCAGCGGCATCCTGGTCCGGCGGCTGCCGGTGCGCGCGGTGGACCGCCTCGCCCCCTACATCGAACGGTTCAGCGTCCCCGACCTGTCCGAGTTCGGCCTGGCGAGACCCGAGTCCGGGCTCTACTCACGGGTCCTCGACGGGGCGATCCCGGTGCAGGACGTCGGCATCGTGGACGCGATACGGTCCGGCACGGTCGAACCCGTCGCCGCCGTCGAGTCGTTCGAGGACGACACGGTGCGGCTGTCCGACGGCACCCGGATCAGCCCCGAGGTCGTCATCGCCGCGACCGGCTACCGGCGCGGCCTGGAGAAGCTGGTCGGCCACCTCGACGTGCTCGACGGGCGCGGCCGCCCGGTCGTGCACGGCGCCGCCAACCCGCCAGGGGCGCCCGGCCTGTACTTCACCGGCTTCACCAACCCGATCAGCGGCATGTTCCGGGAAATGGCCATCGACGCCCGGCGGATCGCCCGCTCGGTGTCCCGCACCGCCTGACGCCTCACGCACGGCTCCTGCCCGCCGCCCCTGAACCCGGCGGCGACAGCGGCCCGCCGTCACCCGTGGGAGTGACGGCGGGCCGGAACCGGAACAACCGCGACTTTTCCGGGCGTTCACCCGGCAAGCGCCACCGCGGGTACGGCGACGACCGGACGGCGGCGAATGACCAGGGACATCAGTGCGGCGATCCCGCACAGCGCACCGGAGGTGTACCAGACCACGTCGTACGAACCGAGCGCGTCACGGGCGACGCCGCCGAGATAGGCCACCAGCGCGGCACCGACCTGATGGGACGCCAGGACCCAGCCGAAGACGATCGCACTGTTCTCGCCGTAGTGCTCGCGGCACAGGGCGATGGTCGGCGGCACGGTCGCCACCCAGTCCAGGCCGTAGAAGACGATGAACAGCACCATCGGCGGGTGGATGCTGTCCGAGAGCAGCATGGGGAGGAACATCAGCGACAGCCCGCGCAGACCGTAGTAGATCGCCAGGAGGCGGCGCGGCGAGATGCGGTCGGTGAACCAGCCCGAGGCGACCGTGCCCGCGATGTCGAACACCCCGATCACGGCGAGCAGCGACGCCGCGGTGGTGACCGGCAGACCGTGGTCGTGCGCGGCGGGCACGAAGTGGGTCTTCACCAGGCCGTTGGTGGAGGCGCCGCAGATCGCGAACGTGCCGGCCAGCAGCCAGAACGTGCCGGTGCGGCTCGCCTCCCGCAGCGCCTTGACGGCCCGCAGCGCCGATCCGCTCGCCGGCACCGGCTTGGGCACGAACTGCGTCGCGCCGTAGGGCGCCAGGCCCACGTCGGCCGGATGGTCGCGCAGCAGGAACCAGACGAACGGCACCACCGCGAGCGCCGCCACGGACACGGTGGCCGCCGCGGGCCGCCAGCCGTGGTGCTCGGTGATCCACGACAGCAGCGGCAGGAACACCAACTGCCCGGCCGCGCCACCGGCGGTGAGCATGCCCGTGACCAGTCCGCGCTTGGCCACGAACCAGCGGTTGGTGACGGTCGCGGCGAAAGCCAGCGCCATCGACCCGGAGCCCAGGCCCACCAGCAGGCCCCAGCACAGCACGAGTTGCCAGCTCTGGGTCATCCACACGGTCAGGCCCGACCCGAGCGCGATGGTGGCCAGCGCGCAGGCCACCACCACGCGCATCCCGAAGCGGTCCATCAGGGCGGCGGCGAAGGGCGCGGTGAGCCCGTACAAGGCCAGGTTCAGCGAGACCGCGAGGCCGATCATGCCCCGGGACCAGCCGAACTCGGTGTGCAGCGGGTCGATCAGCAGTCCGGGGAGCGAGGCGAAGGCGGCCGCGCCGACGAGCGCCACGAACGTCACCCCGGCGACCGCCCAGGCGCGGTGCAGCCCGAAGCGTGGCCGGCGCGCGGCATCCGAAGGAGCGGCGGAGACGGCGCCGGTGACCGGCGGGGAAGGCGGAGAGGTCTGCGTCACCCCACCAGTGTCCGGACCCGGGCTCGCCGCGACGAGTGGCCGGAGGGCCATGGTGTGCAAGAATCGGGCCATGGCTGAGGTGCTGCCCCAGAGGGGCGCGGAGGGTCGGCAGGGCCGGGGGAGGCCAGGGGGCGCGGGCAGCGCGGGACGGCACTCCGTCTTCCGCCACCCCGGCCGGCATCGGGTGGCGGTCTTCGCCCTGGACGGCGTCATCCCGTTCGAACTCGGTATCCCCCTGCGGATCTTCGGCGCGGCCGAGAACCCCGACGACCGCTCGCACCTCTACGAGGTGGTGACCTGCTCCGTCCGCGCCGGCGAGGTCCACACGGACGCCGACTTCCCGATCGTCGTCGAGCACGGCATGGAGGCCCTCGCCGAGGCGGACACCGTGGTCTTCCCCGCCTCCCACGAGCTCGGCCCGGTCTACGCCGAGGGCCGTCTCACCCCGCCGCTGGCCGAGGCCATGGCCGCGATCCGGCCGGGAGCGCGCGTGGTGTCCATCTGCACGGGCTCGTTCCTCCTCGCCGCCGCGGGATTGCTCGACGGCCGCCCGGCCACGACGCACTGGAGCAGCGCCGACCACTTCCAACGGCTCTTCCCGAGGATCAGGGTCGACCCCGACGTGCTCTACGTCGACGACGGCGACGTCCTCACCTCGGCCGGTGTGGCCGCGGGCATCGACCTGTGCCTGCACATCGTGCGCCGGGACTTCGGCACGGCCGTCGCCAACGGTGTCGCCCGGCGGACCGTGGTGCCCCCGCACCGCGAGGGCGGCCAGGCGCAGTATGTCCGGCGGCCGCTGCCCGAACCCCAGCTGGCCAGCACCGAGAGGGCGCGGGCGTGGGCGCTGAGCCGGCTCGAACATCCGCTGTCGCTGCGCGAGATGGCCGATCGGGAGTCCATGAGCGTGCGCACCTTCACCCGCCGCTTCCGCGAGGAGGTCGGACTCAGCCCCGGGCAGTGGCTGACGCAGCAACGCGTCGAGCACGCACGCCAGTTGCTGGAGTCAACGGATATGAGCGTGGACCAGGTCGCCCGCACCTCCGGCTTCGGCACGGCCGCGTCCATGCGCCAGCATCTCCAGACCGCGCTGGGCGTCTCACCGACGGCGTACCGCAGAACCTTCCAGACCGCTCAGGCCAGGTGATCCGGCTGGGCGGGCAGGTCCGGTAGGGGGCGGTTCAGGCAGCAGCTGGTTCGGGCACCAGATGGTTCAGGTGTGGGCCAGTTCAGGTGAGGGCCGCACGGTCGACCTCGCACCAGATCTGCTTGCCCGCACCCTCGGGCTGCCAGCCCCAGCGGTCGGCCAGGCCGTCCACCAGTTCCAGCCCGCGACCGCCGGTCTCGTCCCGCTGCGCGTGCCGCGGAGCGGGCGGGGAGACGCTGTTGTCGGCGACCTCGACGCGGACCGGCGCGGCCGGCGCGACAGGGAAGAGCATGCGCAGCACCGCCGGACAGCCGGTGTGCACCACGGCGTTGGTGACCAGCTCCGAGATGAGCAGGATCAGGGTCTCGGCGACCGGCTCATCCGCTCCTATGCCGGAACCCGCCAGCCGCGAACGCGCCCATCGACGGGCCCGCCCCACTTCCGCGGGATCGACACCGACCTCCAGCTGCACCTGAAGCGCTTGCACTGTTCACACCATCCGAACCGGCGGACACATCGCCTGACGCCCGCCCAAGATCACCGTGCGTGACTCGGGCATCACACAGCATGGTTGACCTACGGTCACCCCAACAAGCGCTTCGGGCATATTCCAGCGCGACGACGGGGGCGTGTTGCATACTGTGCGGCGCACACGGCGAGGGACTGCGCGCCCAGGCACAACGCCCGCCCGGCCTGGCCGGGCGGCGCCTTGAGGAACCCCTGAACGCACGCGCACCCGATGGAGCGTACCCGAGGACCACCCCGACTCCACGGCGTAACAAGTCACGCATCGGACACAACACCGTGCGGACGCTCCGTAACCGGGCAAGGATGCCCCTCATCGGTCACCGATGAGCGGTGAATGTCTCATATGCGTCGGTTCCGAAGAGCACGAACCGTGCCTCTTCCACGGCGGTGGGGGTCTCCCGGACGGTCTCCAGGGCGATGCGAGCGCCGTCGTCCATCGGCCACCCGTAGACGCCCGTGGAGATCGCCGGGAAGGCGACGGTCCTGGCACCGAGCTCGTCCGCGACGCGCAGCGACTCGCGGTAGCACGAGGCCAGCAGAGCGGACAGGTCCTCGTCCGGCTGCCAGACCGGGCCGACGGTGTGGATCACCCACCGCGCCGGGAGCCTGCCGGCGGTGGTCGCGACCGCCTGTCCGGTGGCCAGGCCCGAGCCGTAGTGGCCGGCGCGCAGCTCCCGGCAGGCGGCGAGGATCTCGGGGCCGCCCTTGCGGTGGATGGCGCCGTCCACACCCCCGCCGCCGAGAAGCGAGGAGTTGGCCGCGTTGACGATGGCGTCCACCGACTGCTCGGTGATGTCGCCCTGGACGAAGGTGAGCTGAACCATGGGGTCATAGTGACCTCACTCCTGGATGCCGTCGAACAGATTGGCCTCGGGAAGGCGCGCCGGTCGTCGCGAGCGGGCCAGGACGTAGTCCTCCGTGGGCCACAGCCGGCGCTCGAGGTCGCGCGGATGCGCGAAGAACGGGGCGTCCGGGGCGGCCTGGGTGGCGTGGGCCCGGAACGCCCGGTCCCGGGTGGCGAAGTGGCCGTCGCAGACGACCCGCGTGGTGGGCGAGAGGTCAGGCGCCCAGTCCGGCCAGTCGTCGAGCACCGCGCCCATCGCCGACGGCACGCCGGCGGCGAGCATGCCGTTGTGCAGGGTCTCGAACCAGGACCGCGAGTACGCGGCGAGGTAGTAGAGCTTGTCGGGCCGCCAGGCCGGTCCCGCGTCCGGATAGGCGGCCTCCTCCCCCGCCGCGTCGAACGCCGCCACCGCCACGCGGTGGGTCTGGACGTGGTCGGGATGGGGGTACCCGCCCGACGGGTCGTACGTGACGACCACGTGCGGGCGGATCTCCCGTATGACCGCGACCAGCCGCTCTGCCGCCACCGCGACGTCCTGCAGGGCGAAGCAGCCGTCCGGCAGGGGCTCGCCCTCGGCCACCAGGCCCGAGTCGGCGAAGCCGAGGAAGCGCTGGCGAACCCCGAGGACGGCGGCCGCGGCGGCCATCTCACGCCGCCGCACCGCCGGCAGGTCCGCGCGCACCTCGGGGGTGTCCAGCAGCGGGTTGAGCACGTCGCCGCGCTCGCCTCCCGTGCACGTCACGACGGTCGCCTCGACGCCCTGCGCGGCGTAGTGGGCCAGCGTGGCGGCCCCCTTGCTGGACTCGTCGTCGGGATGGGCGTGCACGGCCATGATCCGCAGCACCATGACGGGCCTCCTTCCTGTTCGGCCAGCGCGACCACTCGATCCGCTGTACTGGACATAAATTTAGGTCAGACCCATCTCCGAGTCAAGCACATTTTTGGGTCCGACCCAGTAAACTGGTCGGCATGGCCCAACTCCGTGAGCTCAAGAAGCAGCAGACCCGCCGGTCGATCACCCACGCCGCCACCGCCCTGTTCATGGAGCGCGGCTTCGAGGCGACGACGATCGCCGAGGTCGCCGAGGTCGCGGGGGTCTCGAAGATGACGGTCACCAACTACTTCCCGCGCAAGGAGGACCTCTTCTTCGACATGCACGAGGAGGTGGTCACCGGTCCGGCCCGCGCCGTCGCCGCCCGCCGCGTCGGCGAGTCCGCGCTGGACGCCGTGCGACGGGACTACCTCGCGGCCGTCGAGCGGCACGACCCGCTGCTGGGGTGGACCCAGCCGGGCTTCACCCGGCTGATCGACGACAGCCCGGTACTGCGGGCGAGACTGCGGGAGTTGTTCGACCACCAGGAACAGGCGCTGTCCGTGGTGATCGCGGCGGGTGCGGGCGAGGAGCCGGACGCGTTCGTGCCGCGCCACGCCGCGGCCCAACTGGGCACGGTACTGCGGCTGCTGTTCACCGAAGCACAGCGCCGGGTGCGGCGCGGGGCCTGCGAGGAGGAGGTGTTCGCGGCGCTGGACGCCACCGCGCGGGAGGCGTTCGGCCGGCTGGAGCCGTCACTGGCCGGCTACGCGGTCCGCACGTCGCAGGTCGAGGTCGAGGTCGAGGTCGGACACGGCGACGAGGACGGGGACGGGGTCGGGGACGAGGACAGCTGAGGAAAAGCCGGCTCTCAGGCCGACATCGGGGCGGCCGTGTCGAGGTCGGGGTAGACGTCGAAGAGCCGGCGCACTCCCAGTGCGGCGAGGACGCGGTTGACGTGCGCGCCGCCGCCGGTGGCGGCCTCGCCGTGCTCGGGCAGCACGATGCGCAGCCGGCCCGCGCAGGAGCGCATGAGCCGGCGTGCGCCGATCAGCACGCCCACGCCGCTCGAGTCGCAGAAACGCACGTCGGAGAGGTCGAGCACCACGCTGCGCCGCCCGTCGGCCACCACGTCGTGCACCTTCTGCCGGACGGCGGGCGAGGAGATGAGGTCCATCTCTCCCTCGACCGTCACCACCACCCAGCCGTCCCGCTCGGCCCGGGTCACCAGCACCGGTTCCCACCTCGCCCTGCCGTCGCCTGCCAGCTCGTCGTCCCGTCGACCCTATGCCCGTTCTCCGCCGTAACTCTGCCGCTCACCGGTCACACCCGCATAACAGAGCGCCAAAACCGGTCACGACCGTCAGCAGGTTGGTGCAAACCGGCGTACGCCGTCGCAGACGGCCGGTACCGTCGGTGCGGAGCGCTCCGGACCGCCCGGGCACCACCGGCCACGGTCGGTACCCGGCCTGATACGGGGCACACGGACGACGACAGGGTGGGACGAGGCGAAGGGGGACGGGAGATGGCGACACCCGCACCGCCGCGCTGGGACCGCAAGATGCAGCAGCGGCTCGCTCGCGGCGAGGAGGCCGCGCTCGCCGAGCTCTACGACCGTTACGCCTCGCTCGTGCACAGCCTGGCCCACCGCGTGATGGACGACGACGACGCGGCCGACCTCATCACGCGTGAGGTGTTCGGCTACATCTGGGAGAACCCGGACGCGTTCGACCCCAAGCACGGCTCGCTGCGTTCCTGGATCGCCTCCCTGACGCAGCGCCACGCGGTCCACCAGTTGCGGCAGTACGAGCACCGCGGGCGGTCCACGCCCGCCGAGGTCGAGGCGCGGGTCCGCGAGGCCAACACCGCGGCGCGCGCCGACTTCATCGTGACGTCGATGCCCGCGCCGCTGCGTGCGGCGCTCGAACTCGCCTACCGTGAGCGGCTGGACTACCGTGCCGCGGCCGCCGGCCTCGGCGTGAGCGAGGACGAGGCCCGGCGCCGGCTGCGCCTGGGGCTTCAGTTGCTGTCGACGGCGATGGAGACCGCCGAACAGCCGCCGCACCCCCTGGACTCCCGCGGGCCGAGAGGTGTGCGGTGAGCGGGCAGGCGTACCGCAACGGCGGCGAGGGCGGGGGCAACGACGAGGACGGCGACGTGCCCCGCGTGCCGCACCAGCGCGAGCAGGGCGGTGGGCAGGGCGGCCCGTACGGGCCCGCGGACCATCCGTTCGAGGAGCACGCCGAGCCCGAGCAGTACGAGCAGCACGGCGGACCCCAGCCGGACGACGCATCCGAGCGGCAGGACGAGCCCGAGCCGCACGACGAGGCCGAACAACACGGCCGGCCCGAGCGCCGCGACGAAACCGTCGGGGCCGACGGGGCCGACGGGGCCGACGCGAACGACGCGAACGACGGGCGTCCCGACGGCCCGGGGCTGCCCGGCCCGCCGGCTGTCCCCTCGCTCACGGCCAGGGGCCTGGACCGGAGTTCGGGCGGCGGCGGACCCGTGGCGCCGCCCGCATCCGCCGGCCTGCCCCAGTACGACCACACCACGCTCAAATCCCTGCTCGGTGCCTGGGCGCTGACCGCCTGTTCGCAGGACGAGTCGCTCGCCGTCGAGGTGCACCTGACGGATTGCGCGGCCTGCGCGGACGAGGCGCTGCGGCTGCGGGACGCCGTCGGGCTGCTGCACCAGGAGGAGTCGCTCGACCTCGACCCGCTGTTGCGCGCGCGGGTGCTGGAGGGCTGTCTCGGCCGCCGCCCGGCGCGCATCCCGGTGCCGGACTGGGCGGGCCCCTACGACGCGGAGGCGGCGCGGCTCGACGCCCTGCTGCGCGACCTGGGTGACGGCTACTGGAAGGCGCCGGTCGAGCTGCGCTGGTTCGACGAGGAGCCGGTGTCGCGGCAGTTCACGGTGGGACAGGTCATCGCGCACCTCACGGCGGTGGACAGCCTCGTCGCGCGGGCGCTGGGCCTGCCGGGTCCCGGCGGCGGCTTGGTCCCGCCGGGGCAGCAGCCAGAGGGCTCGGGCGGTCCGGGACCGGCGACGAGAGCGCGCTTCTGGCGTGCCCGCGGCGACGCCGAGCTGCCGGTCGACCCTGGTCAGCGGACCGAGGCCCACTGGGCGGCCGCGCGCGACCTGCCGGGGGCCACGCTGCGGTCGTCGTGGCGCGAGCAGAGCCACACCCTGGTGCGCACGGTGTCGTTCGCCGGTTCCGGCGCGTCGGGGCTGGAGGTCGACTACGGGGAGTCCTCGCTGCCGTTGCGGGACGCGTTCGTCGACCGTGCCTTCGAGTGCTGGCTGCACGCCGGGGACATCGCCGAGGCCGTGGACTACCCGTACGAGCCGCCGGCGCCCCGCCACCTGCACCGGATGATCGACCTGGCCGCGCGGTTGCTGCCGTCGGCGCTCGCCGCGCGGCGGCGGTCCGGACTGGCCGAGTCCCCGTCGAGGCTGCTGCCCGCGGGCGCGCCGGGGCGGTCGCTGCGGCTGGAGATCGAGGGCGAGGGCGGCGGCAACTGGTATCTGCCGCTGGACTCGCCGGGCGCCTCGGCGTCCGCGGAGGGGATGGTCGCCCATGTCGCCATGGACGGGCAGGAGTTCTGCCAGCTGGCGGCCGGCCATCTGCAGCCGGAGCACGCCGCGGCGGGCAAGGACGGCGATCGCGCGGCGATCCACGACGTGCTCTACTCGGCGGCTTCGCTGTCCCGGTTGTAGGACGGTAGGGCCGACGGGCCGACGGGCTGAAGGGCCGGAGGGTCCATGGGCTGAGGGGCCGGAGAAGGGCCCGAGCGGGCGAGGAGCGTCGAACGGGCCTGGTCCGTGCGGGTACTTCCGTGCGGGTACTTCCGTGCGGGTACTGACGCCTCAGGCGAAGACGACGGTGCGGTGCCCGTTGAGCAGCACCCGGTGCTCGCTGTGCCACTTCACGGCACGCGCCAGCGCCTGGCACTCCACGTCGCGGCCGACGGCGACCAGTTGCTCGGGCGTGACCTCGTGGCCGACGCGCTCGACCTCCTGCTCGATGATCGGCCCCTCGTCGAGGTCGGCCGTCACGTAGTGCGCGGTCGCGCCGATGAGCTTGACGCCACGGGCGTGGGCCTGGTGGTAGGGCTTGGCGCCCTTGAAGCTCGGCAGGAAGGAGTGGTGGATGTTGATGATCCGCCCGGACAGCTTGCCGCACAGGTCGTCGGAGAGGACCTGCATGTAGCGGGCGAGGACGACGAGTTCGACGCCTTCCTTCTCCACCAGTTCCAGCAGCAGGGCCTCGGCCTCGGCCTTGTTCTCCCGGGTGACGGGGATGTGGTGGAACGGCACACCGTAGGAGGTGGCGAGGTCGCGGAAGTCGGTGTGGTTGGAGACGACGGCGGCGATCTCGACCGGCAGCGCGCCGATGCTGCTGCGGAACAGGAGGTCGTTGAGGCAGTGGCCGAACTTGCTGACCAGGAGCACGATGCGCATGCGCTCGTCGGAGGGGTGGATCGCCCACTCCATCTGGTAGGCGCCGGCCACGGCGGCGAAGCTCGCGCGGAGCTTGTCCGCGGTGACCGCGGGCTCGGCGGAGAAGTGGACGCGCATGAAGAACAGGCCGGTGTCCTGGTCGCCGAACTGCTGGCTGTCGACGATGTTGCAGCCGGTCATGAACAGGTAGCTGGAGACCGCGTGCACGATGCCCTGCTTGTCGGGGCACGACAGCGTGAGCACGTACTGCGGGCGCGGCTGCTCGGCGGCCCGCTGCGGTGCCTGCTCCTGCTGCGCGGACTGCTGCCGCGCGGCGGGCCCGGCGGCGGGCGACGGCTGTTCGTTCACGCCGCAAGCCTCGCACAGGCGGGCCGGCGCGGGCAGACGTGTCCGGCACGCGGACGGGAGTCCGGCGCGGGGGCGTGCGGTGGGACCACCCGTGACGGGCCGGCGCGTGGTGGGAGTCCCCGGGTGGGTCGGCTGTGCGCCGGGTGCGTCACGCGGTCCGGTTGAGGATCGCCAGGACCTCGAGCGAGCGCGGCGGGGCGTCGACGTCGTCCTGGTCGGCCGTGGCGAGCCTCACATGGGCCTCGCGGGCGGCGTTCACGGCCTCGGGCCAGGCGGGGTGGTCGAGGTACGCCTGGACCGGTGCGTCGGCGCCGACCTGGTGGAGGATCTTGAGGACGCGCAGCACGGCCACGTCGACCAGAGCCGCCTCCTGGGCGTCCCGGAATATGGTGCCGACGTACTTCTCGGCGGACCAGTTGTCGAGCCACGTGTCCTCGACCAGGCGGTACACGGCGTCGGTGACGTCGCCGTAGCCCGGCACGCCGGCCTGCCAGACGTCGCGCTGGAAGACCGGGTCGCTGATCATGTGCAGCGCGGAACGCACGTTGCTGCGCCAGCGCCACCACGGCATGTCGTTGTGCGGCATGCCTCCCATCGTGGAGGAGCGGCGGGCACGACGGGAAGACTTCTCCGAACCTTGCACGGTCCCCGATCGTACGCACTCGAACACCAGCACCTGTAATTCACCCGAAAGTGACCGCTCGTTCCCCTCGGGTCACCCCCACGTTGGGACGAAAACGGAATCTTCCGGAGACATGACTGAACAGCGTGTGCGCGGGACCCGCCGGGCCGCCGTCGCTCTTGTCGCCACATCCGCGCTGCTCAGTGCCTGCGGGGTCCTTCCGGGGGGCACGGGGGGCTCCCCGGGCCCCGTGGTCGTCATGACGTGGGCCCCGGTCGACACCAATGCGACCAATATGCCCGGAATGCTGGCAATGGCCCAGGTGTACGAGAAGTACGCCAAGGACCACGACAGTTTCGGCGGCCGTCCGCTGAAGGTCCTCACCTGCAACGAGCGGGACGACATCGTCGCGGTCAGGAAGTGCGCGCAGGAGGCGAACGACGCGGGCGCGGTGGCGGTCGTGGGTTCGTACAGCGAGAAGGGCGCCGACTTCATCTCCGCCCTGGAGACGTACGACATCCCGTACATCGGCGGCTTCGGCATCACCGAGGACGAGTTCCAGAGCGTGGAGTCGTACCCGATCAACGGCGGGCTGCCGGCGCTGCTGGCCGGCAACGGGCGGCAGCTGGCCGACCTGTGCAAGAAGGTGACGCTGGTCCGCCCGGACACGACCACCGGCGACCAGTACCCGTTCTTCCTCGACGACGGCCTGCGCGCGGGCGGCAAGGCCGACGCCAAGGACCTGCGGACGCCCGACAACGCGACCCAGTACTCGGACGTCGCCGCGACCGCGGTGGGCCGCAACAAGACGACGGACTGCGTCTCCGCCGTGCTCGGCGACCACACCAGCACCTTCTTCGACTCGCTGCGGCACGTCACCGACGAGCCGCTGAAGGTGCGCGTCTCGTCGGTGCTGGGCAGCGTGACGCAGTCCCTGGTCGACTCCACCGGAGGCGCCCACAGCCCGCTGGAGAACGCGTACGTCACCGGCTGGTACCCGCCGTCGAGCGACCCGGAGTGGAACGAGATGAAGGCGGCGGTCACCAAGTACGCCTTCAACGACGACCGGATCGACGTGGACGACCCGGGCGCGCAGACCACGTGGATCGCGTACACGGTCCTGGACAAGGTCGTGTCGGCGATGAAGGCGAAGACCGCGGTCACGCGGGCCTCCCTGCAGCACGCGATGGACCACACCACGAACCTGTCGACGGGCGGGCTGACGCCGAGCCTGGGCTGGACGGAGGCGGACACCCGCGGCATCGTCGGCTACTCGCGACTGGTCAACACCAAGGTCACCTATCAGCAGGTGAGCAACGGACGCCTGGTGTCGGCCCGGCCCGGCTTCATCGACCTGACCGCGACGCTGTCGCAGGACCACTGACGACCGCCTGACGGCCACCTGATGCCCACCTGACGCCGGACGGACGGAGAGGGCCCGGAGGTTCCACCTCACAAGGGTGCGGACCTTCCGGGCCTTTCGCGTGTTTCCGGGACACTCCCGGCCCACCGGGTTCCGGGGTTCGGCCGCTGCTCTGCCCCGAAGGGCGTCGAGGAGGGCGTGACGCCCCTACGGCCGCCCTTCAGGCGGCACGCGGGGGGCACGGGACCAACAGGGACCTGCCGGCCGGGGAACGGGTCAGAGCTGGCTGTACTGGCGCTCGGTGAGGCCGTACTGGCTGGCGATGGCGTTCCACAGCTTGACCGCGCGCTTCTTCTGCTCGGTGGCCGAGCCGCTCTCGCGGTTGGCGGTCTGCAGCTCGTTGGTGCTGTGGGCGTGGCCGCCCTTGCAGACCTTGGGGTTCTTGGCCTGGTCGGCCCAGCTCGCGTAGTGGCTGTCGGCGGAGGCCGACGCGTGCCACGCCTTGGTGAGCGCGTCGGTGAGGTCGGCGTGGCCGGGAAGCTTGTCCACCGACAGCGTGCCGAGCTTGGTCACCAGGCCGTTGCGCTGGCCGGCCGCGGCGCGCAGGTCGCCCGCGGCACCGTCGAGGTTGTCGCAGTTCTTGATCGACTCGACGGCGTTGACGACCGAGCTGCGGCTGCTGCCGCTGGTCTTGAGCAGCGCGTCCAGGGCCTCGGCCTGCTGCTTGGCGGCGTCGCCGGAGGCGGAGCTGCCGCTGGCGGAGGCGCTGGGCGTGCCGGCCCCGGTGGACTGCTTGCCGCCCGCGTTGTCGGCGCTGGCGTTGCCGCCGCTGTTGAGGAGCCCGCCGACGACCAGGCCGGCGACCACGCAGCCGGCCACCACGATGCCGATCAGCACCTTGGGCGACATCTTGCGGCGGCCGCCGTCGCCCGCGTCGTCGTAGCCGTACTGCGGCGGCTCGTAGCCGCCCTGCTGGCCGTAACCGGGTCCGCCGGGGCCGGGGCCCTGGCCGTACCCCTGCGGGGCCTGCTGGCGGTCGTGCGGCTGGATGATGTGCGGCCGCACCGGCGCCGGGCTCGGGACGTCCTGGCGGAAGAGGTGGTCGTAGTCGCTGTCGTGCTGGACGCCGGACTGCCCGTCCTGGGGGGCTCCGCCGAAGTCCTGGCCACCGAAGTCCTGGCCGCCGTACCCCTGGTCGTAGCCGGGCTGCTGGCCGTAGGGCGCGGCGCCGTAGGAGGCGGGCTCGGCGTTGTCCTGCTCCTGGAATATCGACAGGGGCAGCGCCTGGGTCGCCTCCGCGGGGGCCTCGGGCTGCGGGCCCTGCGGCGGGGTGGGGGGCAGGTACGGCTGGTGGGGCGGCTGCTGCGGCGGGACGGGCGGCACCCCGCCCTGCATCTGGGCCGGCTGCGGCGGCATCATGGGCGCGCCGCCGGGGTAGGGCGGCAGCATCTGCGTGGCGTCCGCCACAGGGACCGACGCCATCGGGTCGGCGGGCGGCATGCCGTGCGCCGGAACACCGCCCGGGTAGGGCGGCAGCATCTGCGTGGCGTCCGCCGCAGGGGGCGGAAGCGGGGCTGCGCCGGGCGCCGGCGTGCTGCCCCAGGGCGTCCCGGCGGCGGGCTGTACGTGCTCGCCGTACGTCATCGGCGGCTGGCCCTGGCCCGAGGGGAGGACGACGCCCCGGTACGGTTCGGGCGATTCCTCGCCGCGTCCGCTGCTGTGCATCGCCGTACACTCCCGCCTCTGTGAGCCGTCTGCCTGTGGTCGCAACCAGCGGCCACGCTACCCGGTCAATCCCGGGCCGGACCACGTGCCCGAAAGAGTGAGCGGCAGCACACACCGCGCGTCGACGGCGACGGGCGGCCTACCACCCGGTAGAGGCGGCTTTGCGCAGGGGTTTGCCGGGCCTGCGGATGTCTGGTGTCGGTCCGGTAACGATTCGGTGCGCAGGCCCAGTTGCGGTCGTTCCGGCAGGGCGGTGCGTGCCTCGTGCGCGGGTCGGCCCACGGCCTGTCAGGCGCCCCGTCCGCCCGCCCCGTTCGACATCCCGTCACACGCCGGGTGAAGGCCTCGTCAGGCGCCCGACGCCCGACGCGCCCGCCCCGGCCACGGCAGGGCCCGGACCCCGTCCACCGGGCGCAGGGCGGTCAGGGGCGGTCAGGGGCGGTCAGGCGGCCTCACGCTCCTCCAGTCGGGCGCTGAACTCGCGGACGACGGCCTCCCCGGCGTAGGGCTCGAGGCGGGCGCGGAAGTCGTCCAGGTACTCCGCGCCGCGGTCGGAACGCAGGCCGGACAGCAGGGTGACGGCCTGGGTGCCGGTGTGGCAGGCCCGTTCGAGGTCGCGTTCCTGCACCTGGGCCTCGGCGAGCAGCAGCAGGTCGATCGCACGCCGCCTGGAGCGGGTGACGGGGTGCAGGGCGAGGGCCTCCTCCGCGCGCCGGGCCGAGTCGGCGGACTGGCCCAGATCCCGGTGGCAGTGGGCGAGTTCGTCGGCGAGGTACGCCTGGTCGAAGTGCGCGATCCAGACGGGGTCGCGCTCGGGCTCGGAGCGCTCCATCGCCTCGACCGCCTGGCCGGCGACGGCCTGGAAGGTGCGGGCGTCGCCCATCAGGGCGTGCCCGCGGGCCTCCGCGGCGTGGAACATCGCCTGCACGGTCGGGGTGACCTGACCGCGGGAGCCTTCCTGCGCGGCGCGCGCGAGTTGGGCGATCTCGCGCGGGTTGCCGAGCGAGGCGGCGAGGTGGCTCATGCTCGCGGCGAGGATGTACCCGCCGTAGCCGCGGTCTCCGGCGGCCTGCGCCAGGCGCAGCGCCTGGATGTAGTACCGCTGGGCCAGGCCGGGTTGGCCGGTGTCGACCGCCATGTAGCCGGCCAGTTCCGTCAACCGGGCGACGGCGGAGAACAGTTCCCGACCGACCGCCTCGCGGTAGCTCCCGGCCAGCATCCCGGACACCACGCTGTTGAGGTAGTGCACGACGACCGGCCGCACATGGCCGCTGCCGAAGCGGTGGTCGAGATCGGTCAGCGCCTGTGTGGTGGCCTTGACCGCCTCCACGTCCGACATCCCCACACGGGCGCCGCCGTTGCGCGCCACGCCCTGGTCGGGCCGGGTGATCAGCCAGTCGCGGCTGGGCTCGACGAGCGCGGAGGCGGCGACGGTGGAGCCGCTGAGGAAGTCGCGGCGGCCGACGTCGCTGCGCCACAACTCGCAGACCTGCTCGATGGCCGCGGGCACGGTGGGCGCGAAGGTCAGGCCGATGCCGGTCGCCAGGTTCTTGCCGTTGGCCATGCCGATCTCGTCGATCGACACCGCCCGGCCGAGTTTGCGCCCGAGCGCCTCGGCGATGATGCCGGGCGCCCGGCCGCGTGGCTGCTGGCCGCGCAGCCAGCGGGCCACGGATGTCTTGTCGTAGCGCAGGTCGAGGCCGTGCTCGGCCCCGCACAGGTTGACCCTGCGGGCCAGCCCGGCGTTCGAGCACCCCGCTTCCTGGATGAGCGCCTGCAGCCGTTCGTTCGGCTGCCGGGCCACCAGCGGTCGTGCGGCCATCGTTCCCCCCTCGTCGTCCCTCCGAGGCGTCGCTTCCCGCCCACCGCCGGGACAACGCGCACATTGGCGGCGATTCACCCTCATAGGGCGACTTCGCCGCTTCGAGTTGACTACCCGTGCACGGCCGTGGTGCCCGTCTGCGCCCCCGGCCGTGCATCCGTGCGCCTGCCATGAGCCGCACGTGCCCGGCGGCCCGTAACCCCCGCTGATGAGGGGAGTTGTGCAGCGCGTGGAAGACACCCTCGGAGCGCCGCGGCAGCTCACCGGCCAACTGCTCGACACCGCGGTCCGTTACGCGGAGGAACGGAACTGGGACGTGCTGCCCGGTACGTGGCTGGAGATGACCGGGGGCGCGGCGCCGCGCTGCTCCTGCACCTCGGCCGCCTGCCCGGCGCCCGGCGCGCACCCCACGCGGCCCGACTGG
Organism: Actinacidiphila rubida; assembly: GCF_900110255.1. Taxonomy (GTDB): domain Bacteria; phylum Actinomycetota; class Actinomycetes; order Streptomycetales; family Streptomycetaceae; genus Actinacidiphila; species Actinacidiphila rubida. Next base: position 192,546 of record NZ_FODD01000001.1, on the reverse strand, counting down.
GCGACGCAGGCCAGCGGCAACGCCGCGGAGGTGCGCAGGATGTGGAACGGGCAGCCGCACGCCTCGGTACTGCTGCCGACCGGGCGGACGTTCGACGCGATCGACGTGCCCGAGAGCTCCGGCTTCCTCGCCCTGGCCAGGATGGAGCGGATGGAGCTGCCGCTCGGGCCGGTGATCTCCACGCCCGCGCGCCGGATGGCGTTCTTCGTGCTGCCCGGCGCCACGGCCAAGGTGCCGGAACTCCTGCGCCGCCTCGGCTGGGCGCCGGACTCCCTCGACCTGCTGGTGCGCGGCGAGGGCGACTGGATCGCCGCGCCGCCCACCCGGATGTGCGCGGGCGGCAGCGTCCAGTGGGCCCGCCGGCCGACCGCGGTGAACCGCTGGCTGCCGGACGTGGAGGAGCTGCTGAATCCGCTGGCGTACGCCTGCGGGCGCGACGCGGCCGATCCGCGGACCACGGCGCCCGCCGCGCCCACCCCGTTCTTCCCGCCCACGCGGGCCGCACGGGCCGCACAGGCCGCGCCCGGCGGGCGGGGCACGGTGGGGGGCACTGTGGGCGGCGTCGGGGGCGTGGGGGCGCAGGCTGGGCGGAGCGCGGCGGCTTCGCGGCGGCGCTGAACCGGGCCGTCGGGGACGCGGCGGCGGAGCGCCGGGACCACCGGTCCGCCGGTCCGCCGGTCCGCGCCGAGGACGGCCCGGGAAGTCGGGGACGCGGCGGCGCCGACCCGTGTCGCGGGCGCTCGACGGCGCCGATCGGTACGGCGCGTTCCGGGCCGCCACGCTCGGGACGGCCTCCCGCGGCGACTCCGCACGATCCCTCACCTCCCCTCGCGGGTCGGCCTCCCCCGCGCCGACCTGGGCGAACTCCCCTGCCGGCGAGGGGCGGACGGGCCGTTCGGCGGCCGCGATCCCTCAATAACCCCTCAGGTCGATCGTCACTGTCAGTGGTGCCCCCTAAGGTTGCGGTAACGACGATTCGCGGCGATCGGCGTGCGGGACGGGCCGGGTACGAGGTCCGACGGCCCGGACGTCCGGCGACGCGTGACGGACGGGCACGGCACGAGGCACGGGACGCGGGCCGCGTCGTGCGTCGTGGACGGGGAGACACGGGGAGAGGGGCGCGCCATGGACGGGTCGCAGGGTTCCGGCGGGACCACGCGCGGCGAGACCGCTCGCCTGGAGCCGTACTACGGCGGCTCCGCGCGCACGGACGATGACGGCGGGGACGGGCCGCCGCCCGCCGTTCGGGTGCGCGGGCTGTGGAAGCGGTTCGGCGAGCAGGCGGCCGTGGCGGGGATCGACCTGGAGGTGCCGGCGGGCCGCTTCGTGGGCCTGGTCGGGCCGAACGGTGCGGGCAAGACCACCACCTTGTCGATGGTGACGGGCCTGTTGCGTCCGGACGACGGCGCCGTGCAGATCGTCGGACGGGACGTGTGGGCGGATCCAGTGGCCGTGAAGTCCCGGATCGGCGTCCTGCCGGAGGGCCTGCGGCTGTTCGAGCGGCTGACCGGGCGTGAACTACTCGTCTACACCGGCCGATTGCGCGGTCTGCCCATCGCCGAGGTCGAGCGCAGAACCGGCCGGCTGCTCGACGTCCTCGACCTGTCGGGCGCCCGGCACAAGCTCGTCGTGGACTACTCGACGGGCATGCGCAAGAAGATCGGACTCGCGGCCGCGCTGCTGCACAACCCCGAAGTCCTCTTCCTCGACGAGCCGTTCGAGGGCGTGGACCCCGTGTCCGCGCAGGTGATCCGCGGCGTGCTGGAACGCTACACGGCCACCGGCGGCACGGTCGTGTTCTCCTCCCATGTGATGGAGCTGGTGGAGAGCCTCTGCGACTGGGTCGCGGTGATGGCGGGCGGCAGGATCGTCGCCAGCGGCCCGCTCGCCGATGTGCGCGGCACGGCACCGACGCTCCAGGACGCGTTCCTCGCCCTGGTCGGCGCGGAGCGCGGCGGCGGGCAGGACCTCGACTGGCTGGGCAGGGGCGGGCGATGACCGCCGCGGGGTCCGTCGCCGGGACGGAACGTCCCGGCCGGCGCGCGGGACGCCCGCCTTCGGTGGTGCCGGTCTTCGTGCGGCTCAAGGTGTCGGTGCTCCGCAACGGGCTGCGCCAGTCGCGCGGCCGCACCGTCGGCTGGGTGGTCGGAGTGGTGTTCTCGCTGCTCTACGCGCTCGGGCTCGGCATCGGCATGATCGCGCTGCGCGGCAACGACTACGCGCCCGCCGCGGCCGTCACCCTCACACTCGTCCTGGGCCTGGGCTGGGCGGTGATGCCGCTGTTCTTCTTCGGCGGCGACGACACGCTGGACCCCACGCGCCTGACCATGCTTCCGCTGCGCCCCCGGCCTCTGATCACGGCGCTGCTCACGTCGTCCCTGATCGGCGTCGGCCCGCTGTTCACGCTGCTGGCCTCGACCGGCGCCGTGGTGGCCGTCGCCCACGGCACCGCGGCCGTGGCCGCGGCGGTGCCCGCGGTCGCCCTGGTGCTCGTCACCTGCGTCGCCCTGTCGCGGGCGGTCGCCGCGGCCAACACCCGGCTGCTGACGAGCCGCAGGGGGCGCGATCTCGCCCTGCTCAGCGGCCTGGTGGTGGCGGTGGGCGCCCAGCTGGCGAACCTGGGGGCCAGCGCCCTGTCCTCGGGCCACGGCCTGCACCGGATGACCTCGCTGACCGCGGTGCTCCGCTGGATACCGCCGGCACCGGCCGTGGACGCCGTCCGCTCGGCCTCGCGCGGGGCGTACGTCCTCATGGGCGTGCAGTTCGCGTGCGGCGCCGCCTTCCTGGCGCTGCTGCTGCGCTGGTGGCACCGCAGCCTGACCAGGCTGATGGTCTCGCCCGACTCCTCCACGATCCAGGCGGCGGGACCGGAGGGCGCGCAGGCGCCGGGCCGGACCGGCCGGGTGATCCGCCTGGGCCGCGCGGGGCGCCGTGCGAGCGCCTCGGACGGCGGGGCACGTTCCCTGGGGGTGGTGGACCTGCTGCCGCGGCGGCTGGTCGCCGGGCGGACGGCACCGGTGATGGAGCGCCAGTTCCACTACCTGTGGCGTGACCCGCGCTCGCGGGCGACGCTGGCCACGGGCTTGGCCGTCGGCCTGCTGCTGCCGCTGGTCGCGGTGGTCCAGCACGGCACGATCTACCAGTGCCTGTGGGCGGGCGGCCTGCTCGGCATGCAGATGTACAACCAGTTCGGCACGGACAGTTCCGCGTTCTGGATGGTCGCCGCGACGTTGGGCACCCGCGAGGACGCCGTCAGGGAACTGCGCGGGCGCGCCCTGGCGTTGGCCGTCATCGCGGTGCCGTACACCGCGGTGGTCACCACGGGGGCGGCGCTGCTGCTCCGCCGGACGGATGCGCTGCCCGAGACGCTGGGACTGTCGCTGGCCTTCCTCGGCGCGCTGATAGGAACCGGTGCCTACGCCAGCGTCCGCTTCCCCTATGCGGTGCCGCAGGACAACCCGTTCGGCAACGCCGCACCCGGGCAGGGCGGGCTGGTCGTCCTCAACGTCCTCGGCGGAACCCTGTGCGGAGCCGCGCTGTGCCTGCCCGTCCTGGCCCTCACCGTCGCCCTTCATCTGACGGACAACCACGGTCTGTTGTGGATGGTCCTGCCGTGCGGCGCCGTCTACGGGCTGATGGTGGCCTCCGCCGTGCTGCGCTGGACGGCACCGCGGCTGCTGGACCGCCTCCCGGAGATCCTGGCGGTGGTCGCCCGCACGTAGGGCGACCACCGCGGGCACAACAGGGTCAACGGGGTCAACAGGGCCCAGGCGTATCGGGGTTGATGGCCCTCGGAGCGTTCAGCCGTCGAGGACGCCCTTGCTCTTCCGGCGGTTCGGGCGATCGGTCGCCCAGGCGAGCAGGGCCAGAACGGGCATCGCGGCGCCCAGCGCGGTCGCGGCCGTCCAACCGCCGGCGTGGTAGGCGTACGAACCCGCTTGGGAGCCGACCGCGCCACCGAGGAAGAAGGTGGCCATGTAGGCGCTGTTGAGCCGGGCACGGGCCCCGCCGTCGAGCTGGTAGACGACCTGCTGGCCGAGGACGAGGGTGGTCTGCACCGCCATGTCCAGCACGACGGCGGCCGCACCGAGCGCCAGGATGTGGTGCCGTCCGATCGCGGCCAGTCCGAAGGCGAGCGCGGCGACGACGAACGCCGCCGCCGTCATGGGCCGGACCAGGCCGCGGTCCGCCCAGCGCCCGGCGAGCGGCGCGGCCAGCGCACCGCCCGCGCCGGCCAGCGCGAACAGGCCCACCTGCCACTGCGCGTAGTGGAACGGCGCCGCGGTCAGAACGAAGGAGCTGGTGGTCCAGAAGACGGAGAAGGCACCGAACATGGCCGCCTGGTAGACGGCCCGGCGCCGCAGCGGCGGGTGGACCTTGAGCATCCGGGCGGTCGACCGCAGCAGTGCGCCGTACGTGAGCGACGCCGCGGCCTGCCCGGGTGCGCGCCGGGGCAGCGCGGTGCGCAGGACCAGCGTCAGCACGGCCATGAGCCCCGCCGACGTCAGGTACACCACCCGCCAGCTGGTGGCGTCCGCGAGGAGGCTGCCGAACGTGCGGGAGAGCAGGATGCCGGTGAGCAGTCCGCTCATCACCTGCCCGACGACCCTGCCGCGGCTCTCGTCCGGCGCCAGGTCGGCGGCGAACGGCACGAGTATCTGGGTGACGACGAGCGTGGTGCCCGACACCAGCGAGGCGAGCACGAGGACCGGGAAGTCCGGCGCCAGGCCGGAGACGATCAGCGCCACGACGGTGAGGGCCAGCAGCACGGTCGCGAGCCGGCGCTTCTCCAGGACGTCGCCGAGCGGGACGAGCAGCACCAGGCCCAGCGCATAGCCGAGTTGGGACGCGGTGACGAGGCTGCCCGCGGTGACCGACGAGATCCCGAAGGTCGCGCGCAGCTCGCTCAGCAGCGGCTGGGCGTAGTAGAGGTTGGCGACGGTCAGACCGCAGGAGACGGCGAGCAGCACGATCAGGCTGCGGGGCGGCCCGCTGCTGGGCGCTGCCGTCGGCGCGGGGTGCGCGAGTCCCTGCTGGCGTGCGGTGTCGGCGGGCTGGGACATCGGGGCCTCTCTGCGTGGGCGGCGGGCGAGCGGCGTCGGGATGCCGGGGCGATGCGAGGGGTGCTGCCGGGTGCTTGGGCGCCTGGGTGCGGGGGTTGCGAGCTCGAACCGGTTAAACCGGTTCTCCGGTCGTTGACGGTACCAGTTAAACCGGTTCGGGCAGTAGGCTGACCGCATGACGGACATCGCCGCAGCACCGGTCGTCGAGCCGGTTTCCGGTCCGGCCGCGCGCTTTCGCGAAGGTGCGGGCCGGCTGTGCCTGGACTTCGTCCGGACGCTCCGTTATCGGGGCACGCCGGCGCAGAAGGAGGAACTGGTCGACCCCGAGGCGCTGGCCGAGTGGGTACGGCAGTTCGGCACCGATGACGGCCGGCCCGTACCGTCGCCCGACGACGCCCAGGTCCGCGAGGCGCGGGCACTGCGGGAGGCCGTCTACGCCCTGCTGACGGCGGCACTTGAAGGCGACGTGGTGGGCCCCGCGGCCCGCACCCGCCTGAACCGGGCCGCCGCGGCACCCGTTCCCGTCCCCCGCCTCACCGCCTCGGGCGCCGTCACCCGGACCTCGGACGCACCGGTGGCGGCAGCACTCTCGCTCGTCGCCCGTGACGTCCTCGACCTCGCGACGTCCCCCGCCCTGCTCGCCCGCCTCCGCCCCTGCGCGTCCCCCACCTGCGGCGCGCTGTTCCTCGACCACTCACGCCCGGGCACCCGCAGGTGGTGCTCGATGGACATCTGCGGGAACCGCGCGAAGAAGGCGGGGCTCAAGGCCCGGGTCTGACCCGGGCCCCGCCACCTCTCAACTCCACTGGAACGTGGACATCACCGCGTCGAAGAGATCTGTCGCCGTACGCGTGAACGCGCTGTCCGGATCGCCGTCCCCCGCCGTCGAATAACTCACGGCCAGCCAGCGGCCGGAGTCGCCCGGGACCGCGAGCACGTAGTCCACATGCCGTGAACTGGCATCCACTTCGGGATCCGAGCCGTCCGGCCCGGCCACGTACTCCCACCGCACCGCCATCGCCTCCCCCGCCAGCCGCAACTCCCCCGCGTCACCGGCCCTCCGGTCCCCGGCCAGTCGCGCCAGCACGAGTTCGGCCCGGGGCTCGCCACCGGCGACTTCGCGCCCATCGTCGTCTTCGCCCCGGACGATCTCGGAGACCAGGAACGAGGAAGCCATCAGGGTGCGGCTCCGCACCCGTGCCGGCACGTACAGGTCCAGCCCGCCGGCCCGCCGCGCCTCCTCGACCATCCGGTCGACCTTGCGCCGCACATGCAGCCGGTACGCCATCCCCTGGTCCCGCGGCACCCCCGCCGGGATCTCCTCGATCCCCCGGAACACCTTCTCGTCCAACGCTTCGCGCGTCCCGCCGCGCAACGGAATCCGCACCCATCCGGGCGGCAGCAACAAACTGTACGTACCGGGCGGCACCACCCCGTTCACTCGGGCACCCCCGCGTGCTTCGCCCCGCGGCGCATGCGGAACCGTGCGACGGTGGCGACGAGGGGGGCGACGAACGCCGCGGGCAGGAGCGAGAAGGACCCGGTGAACGCCAACGCCCAGGCGTTCAGCACCCCGCCCAGCCAGACGTAGGCAACCACGCCAGACAGCCAACCTCGCGTGAGGTACACCCCTCGCATGCCGCGCCAGACCAGCACTTGGCCCACCCCTGCCAGGCTGAACATCACCAGCTCGAATTCCAGCTTCGTGGGATTCCACAGCCTCGATGTCATGGCGAACAAGCAGAGGCCAACCGGCGCCACGAGGGCTCCCAATCGGATCAGCTTGTCGCTCCGCGCGAGTAGCGGGTCATGGGACGTCTCAGTGTCGAACACAATCACCTCGCACGATCGCCGGGCCCGCTCCAAGGGCACAGATCATCACCCTCACCACGCGCTCCCCACTTCCTTGCTGCATCGGTTCTTGAGGTCCCCGTACGGGCCGAAAGCGGGCTTCTGCGGAATGACATCGCTGCTACCGAGCAACTTGTCAGTTCCGTCGCTGGCGGAGGCCGCGATCCACGCCCCCTTGAACATCCGGTGAGCCCGCTCCGCCCCGTTGCTCGCTCGCTGCACCTCCGGGCTGCGCGGGTACGCGGCGCGCAGGCGCTTCACGTCCTTGAAGTGGTTGGCCTCCTCGACGTCGCCGCCGACGGACGCCGCCTCCCAGCGGGAGGCCTGGGCCATGGGGACGGCGGCTTCGGACTCGGCCGCCTCGCGGCCCACACGCTGGTTCGCCGCGCGAGCGATGTTGCGGGCGTGGCGGGCCCTGGACCGCTCCGCCCGGGTGGCGCCGCGGCGGTTGACGACGGCGGAGGCCCGGTCGCGCAGGGTGCGCGTCGCACGGGCGGAGTTGGCCGCGGCCTCCTCCTCGGCGGCGAGTTGGGCCGCGAGTTTCGTGGCCTCGCGGACGCCACGCAGGCGGTTGAGGGCCACGGTGCCGATCCGCATCGTGAGGAGGCCGAAGACGTCCATGGCGATGTCCGCCCAGGAACCGTCACCCGCGGCGGCGAGCAGCAGGTGGCCGGAGAGGACGCCGACGGAGAGCCAGATGGCGAGGCCGGCGACCCAGCCCGCGGGAGTGGTGGCGATCGCGACGAGGGCGATGACGGTGGCCGCGTAGCTCATCGCGTCGACGGCGAGGGAGATCGCACCGCTCCAGTCGTCGACGGCGTCCTTGAACCATTCCCAGGGGCTGTCCTTGATCTTGTCGTCGATCTCGTGCCGGATGAGGGCCGCGTAGTGCGCGGCCCGCTCCTCATGCTGGGCCACTACCTTCGCCAGGGAGGCGCGGTGGCCCTGGAGAGGGTCGTCGCCACCGGAGCCGTGCTCGTTGCCGCCCCCGCTCTCGTGCCCGTGCCCGTTCTCGTCCAGCCCGTTGACCTCGGCGACGGTCCGGGCGTTGCGCAGGATGCGGTCGGCCTCGGTCTGCAGGTCCTCCAACGCGTGGGCCCAGCTGGTGAGATGGCCGTGCACGCGCTCGTAGCGTTCGGCGGTCTCGCGCAGGTGGACCTCGAGGCCGTCCGCTCCGTGGCGGAGCGCGTCGGCGTAACGGCCCTTGAGGCCGTCGCCCTGTCCGATCACGCGGAGGTCCCTGGCCTCGCCCCGCAGCATCAGTGCCACCTGACGCATGTGGGCGACCTCGTCGAGGATCGCGTCGGGGTCGCCGGGCACGGGGTCGGAGGCGGCGAGGGGGTGCCAGTCGCGGGGGCGGCGGCGGTGCCGGCTCACCCGGTCTTCGCCAGGTGCCGGTCGGCCTCCCGGAAGGTGTCGCGGGCCGAACTGACCAGTCCGCCCACGGACTCGATGCTGCTCAGCAGCTTCTTCCGGTACCAGGACCAGTTGTCGACGAAGGAGTCCATGGCGCCGGAGACGGCACCTGAGCCCCAGACGTGCCGGAGGTCGTCGCGATGGTGACGGATGCCGCCGAACTCGGCGTGGAGCTGGGCCAGTAGCCGCTCCGCGTCGGCGAGCACGTCATCGGTCACCCTGAGGTCGGTCATCGGCGTACCGCCGACCGACGCAGTCCGTTGTCGCTATGCACTGCCTGACAACGGTCCGGATCTCCCCGCTGGTTACGGCCACTTCGGCATATGCCAGCCCATCGGGTAGTCCTGACGCCGCCATCGCCCCGTTCGGGTCGGCCGAGGGCGTGCGGGTGACCTCCCACGTCAACGCGGCGTGCGGCCGGACACGCCCGTGGAGTGCCATGTGCGGAGCCCCTTGTCGCCGACGTCCTCGGGCGTCAACCCAAGCGACCGCGGCGACACCGCGGAGATCGTCGACGCCTCCGCGGTCCCACAACCTCTCCGGAAGAGGTCAGTTGGCGATGCTCCCGCGCCAGGCCGGGAGGAGTTCGTCGAGGAGGGCCTCGACCCGCGGCGGCAGGCCCCGGCTGGGGCCGCTCACCGCTTGGCTGCGGGCGATCAGCGACTGGGCGGCCGCGTCGAGGCGGGCCGGGTCGCCGGTGGCATGGGTGGCGCGGAGGAGTTCGAGCCACAGGCGTTCGTCGTCGGGCGACACGGCCAGGCCGGTCTCGATCGCGGCCACCGCCGCCTTGGGCTTGCCCGCGTCGAGGTGCAGGGTGCTGAGCGCCAGGGCGATCTCGGCGACCAGCACGGGGTGCTGCGCGTCGACGATCTCGTGGCCGAGCCAGGCGTAGCGGCCCGGCGCGCGGTCCTCGATGAGCCGCCCCCGCGCGAGGGACAGCGCGTCGGTGAGCAGGCGGCGGCGCGCGGTGGGGTCGGACGCGGCCGAGCCCTCGGTGGCCTCGTGGTGGAGGGTCTGCAGGACGTCCCAGTCGGAGACGACCGAGGTGGCGAGCACGATGCGGCCGGTGCTGTCGAAGGACAGCCGCGCGGAGCCGCCCGGGTCGGGGCCGAGCCAGTCGCGCAAGCGCTCGATGAGGGCGTCGCGGACGTCCTCCGTGACGCCGCGCGGCCACAGCGCGGAGGCCAGGACGCGGGGGTGCACGCCTTCGCGGTGCAGCAGGAGCAGGGCGAGCGCCTCGTGCAGCAGCTGGCTGCGTTCGGCCGCGGGTGCCTCGATGCCCATGACCTCGAACGGGCCGAGCAGCCGGGCGTAGACGCCGGGGCGGCCCTGGTCGCTGAGGTCCACCAGGAACGGCGGGGCGTCGGGGCCGGGGCCGCCGTCCTCGCCGCCGGCTTCGCTGAACAGCCGCAGGACGGCGTGGTACTGGTCGGCGGGCAGCATCTGCGCCTCCAGGTCGAGTCCGAGGAGGGGGGCGAGCAGCCGCCCGTTCGCGGTGACTTCGAGTTCCCACGCGGCACCGGGCAGGTCGGCCCGGCCGGCGGCGACGAGGTAGCCGATGCCCAGGCGTCCCGCGTCGGCGGCGAGTTCGGCCAGCTTCTCGGCCTCGTCCTCGGTCGGCTCGACGGCGAGCAGCACGAGGTGCGGGGCCCACTGGGTGTGCTGGGCGCGTCCCGTGCGGCCGGTGAGCACGCTGTCCTGTCCGGCGGTGCGCAGGGCGCCGGCGCGCTGCGCGGTCTCGGCGGACATGGTCTCGATGACCTCGGGCACGTCGGCCAGGTGGCGGACGCGGGCGGGAGCGAGGGCGGTGAGGTCCTCGGCGAAGCCGACGAGGGTGACCGTCATCCGGTCCGACCAGCCGTTGGTGGCGAGTTCGGCGGCGACGGACGCGAGGACGGCCTCGCGGTCGCCGGGGGAGCCGGTCAACGAGACGATGCCCGGCACCGCTTCGAGGTTGAGCAGCAGCCGCGCGCCGTCGAGGGTGCCGAGCGCGACGAGGCCGGGGTACGGCGCGGCCGCGGACACGTCGTCGTCCTCGCCGAGGTCGGCGCGGTCCAGCTGCCAGAACGTCTGGTCCTGGCCCAGGCCCCAGGGCGCCGGCGGCTGGCCCTCGGGCCAGGCGAGCTGGAGGTGCAGCGCGTCGTCGGTGAGCCAGGCGGCGTAGACGGTGGGCAGCTTGCGGCCCTCGGCGTCCAGTCGCGCGGACAGTGAGCGCAGGGCGCGGTCGAGGAACGCCACGGTGTTCTGGTCGGCGCCCACGCGCAGCGCGTCGGCGGCGTCGGCCTGCGCACCGGTGGGGGTGCGCGGGGTGCGCAGTCCGCCCGCGGTGACGGACTGCCACAGGGCGGTGCGGCGCCTGCGGCCGAGCGCGGCGAGCAGGCCGGCGGCGAGCAGCGGGGCGCCGATGAGGGCCTCGGACAGGCCGAACCCGTGGGTTCCGGCGGACGTGATGCCGCTGAACACGGCGGTGACCGTGGACTCGGCGTGCGCCGCGGGCGCGGCCTCGGCGTGTTCCGGTGCCGCCTCGGCCTGCTGGCCGCCACCGCCGCCGGCTCCCGAGCCGCCACCGGCACCGCCGGCACCGCCCGCCTCGTGTGCGGGTGTCTGCACGGAGGCATGCGCGCCTTCCGCGGTGGTGTCCTTGGCGCCGCCGTGCTGGGCGTAGTGCTGCACGTCGGAGGCGACGTGCGGGGCCGCGACGGGCATCTCGACGAGGTCGCCGCCGTGCGCGTCGGCGGGCATCTCCATGACCCATCCGGGCCGGATCAGGCTGGCCTGGGAGAGGCGCGAGCCGTCGGGCTGCACGCGGTCCTTGTTGAGCTCGTAGATCTCCTTGTAGCGGCGCCCGTCGCCGAGGTGGCGCTGCGCGATCTCCCACAGCGAGTCGTGGTGGCGGCCCTCGGGGGGGTGGATCCGGTAGAACTTCGTGGCCTTCTGCGTCGTCTGCCCGGCGCCCTGGGAGGCGGCGGCGTGCTGCGCGCCCTGCTGCTGCGGCACGGCGGTGCCGGCCTGGCGGGCCTGGTGCTGCCCGGGCGTCTGCTGGGCGCTGGCCGCGACGCCGGGCCGGGCCTGGCTCTCCACCTGGTGGTGCTGGCCGAGGCTGGACAGCCCCGGCACCAGGCCGGCGGTGCTCACGCCGACCAGCAGCAGCGCCGCGACGAGTTGCCGGGCCAGCAGCTGGCTCGCGCCGGAGCCGGGCACGCGCTGCGGCATGCCGACCCCGGAGATCACCGCCTTGGCCTCGACGAGGACGCACGCGGTGAACTGCGCCCAGGCCAGCCACACCACGACGGCCAGCGTGTTCAGGAAGGTCGTGGAGGTGATGGGCTGGTTGACCAGGTCGGAGTTGAAGTGGTGCGGGAGCGGCGAGCCGATGAAGTAGAGCAGGGCGCCCGGCACACCGACGACCAGTACGGCCAGCGCGAGGAACGCGCCCAAGGCCCGTACGAAGTCGCCGAACGTACGGCGCTGGCGCGGCGGACGGGCGGCCGCTGCTCCCTGCTGCGCTCGGTTACGTCCCGTGGCGGTCGTGCGTGCCATGGCGGGTTCCTCTGCTTCCTCTGCCTTCGCGGTGGTCTTCGGGGGTGTGTCGGGGTGTTCGGGTCTTCGCCGGTCTCGCGGGTCTTCGGTGGGGCGGTCAGTTGGCGGGTCCGGTCACGGACTCGGCGGCGGCCGTTCCGTGGACGACGATGTCGTGGTCGTAGAAGAACCCGGAGAGCATGGGCCGGTAGGTGATCTGGACGATCACCTCGACGCGCTGCGGTCCGGTGTTGGGCGTGCAGTGGGTGGCGTCGACGTCGGCCTGGTCGAGCCCGGAGTTCTTGGCGAACCACTGGACGCGCATGTCGCAGTCGCCGTCGTTGATCACGGGCTGGGTGCCGGCGGGTGCGTTGCGCAGTGCCTCGACGTCGATGTCCTGCGCGGCGTAGCGGGCCGCCTGTTCGGCGATGTCGGCGGCGCGCTCGCGCTTGGAGATGGACAGGCCGCCGTCGACGACGAACGCCGCGAGCGACATGAAGACCAGGGCGAAGATGAGGACGGCCGCGGCGCCGGACCCGCGGTCGTCGCGCAGTCTCGCCCGCACGCGCCGGCCGAAGTGCGCGAGAGCGCGGCACCTGGACGGGGACGGGGAGGGGTTCCGGGTCGTGACGGCCGTGTCGCTCATGACTGCACCGCCCGGCGGTAGGGGTCGAGGGGGGCGGACGCCTGGGACGTGAGGGTCTTGCGGATGTCCAGGCCGAGTGAGCTCAGGCCGCGGATCTGGCAGCTGAGCGTGATCGTGAACAGCTCGCCCGGCTTGAAGTCCGAGTCCTGGTGGATGGTCAGCGTGCCGGACACGCACGTGTCGTTGAGGTCGGCCTCGGCGGAGGCGCGCGCCTCCTGCATGGCGCTGCCCGCGTCGCGCTGCAGCGATCCGGCGCGGGCGGCGTCGCGAGCCGCGCCGTCCACGGCACCGCGCCCGTCGACGAGTTGGCCGAAGGCGACCAGGACCAGCACGAACAGGATGATGACCGGGGCGAGGATCACCACTTCGACGGTGGAGATGCCGCGGTCACCGCGTGGTGCCGCCTGCCATCGGGCCGCGCACCATCGCGCGGCCTTCCTGGTCCACATCTCCTCAGCCCCCGCTGTGTCCATCGGTGGTCAGCCCCCGTTGTCCGGCACGAAGCGCTCGACCGGGCCCTGCGACTCCTCGTGCACCGTGAAGTGCAGGCCGGGGAAGATCGTGGGCACCCGGGCGGTCACCAGCACGCCGACCGTGGCCGGGTCGGGCTGCAGCGGCGTGATGGCCTGGCCGTCCAGCAGGTTCGGGCCGAGCTGGTCGATGTAGTCCTGTGCGGTGGAGGTGGCCTTGCCCTGCCAGCCGCTCGGATCGGCGTCGGCCTCCGCCCTGGCCTTGCGGGCGCCGGCCTGTGCCGCCGCCTGCGCGACGTGGTCGGCGAAGAAGTACAGGGCGAACTGCACGGTCGCGAAGATCATGAAGAACAGCACCGGGGTGAGGAACACGAACTCGATCGCGGTCATGCCGCGGTCGCCGTACGGGCGCCGGCCCGCGGTGCCCGCGGCCGTGCCCCGGCCCGCGCGGCTGCCCACGCCGCTGTCGCCGCGGGTGGCGTCCAGCCTGCGGCGTACGGCATGGCGCAGCACGTCGGTCGTTCGGTTCATGTCTCGGTCCCCCGGTGAGCGGTCAGCAGCTCTTGGCGTCGCCGGTCGTGCTGTTGATGCAGTTGCCGACGCTGTCGGCCTTGCCCTGCAGGGCCTGCTTGATCACGAAGCCGACGACGGCCACGATGCCGACGACGATGGCCGAGATGACGACCCACTCCACCGCGGAGGCGCCGCGCGACATGTCCTCGTTGCGGACGCGGTCCATGCGTGCCCGCAGGTAGATGAGCATGAATTCGAGTGGCGGACTGCTGTTCTGCATGCGGTTCATCGTTCGAGTCCCCTCGTTGGTCACTTGCTTGGGTGGTGGCGGTGATCAGACCTGGAACACACGCATCGCTGCGGGAAAGAGCAGGAAGACCAGGAAGCCCGCGCACAGCAGGAGTTGCGCGACGAGCATGGACTGGGACTTCTCACCCGCGGACCCCTCGATCTCGGCGAGTTCGCGGTGGCGCATCGTCTCGGCGCGGGAGGCCAGCGACTCGCGGACCTTCGCACCGTCGTCGGCGACCAGCCCGAGGGTGACGGACAGGTCCTGGAGTTCCTCGATACCGAGCTGGTCCCCGAGGCGTCCGAGCGCGACCCACTGGCTGGTGCCGGTGATCCGCGCGTCGTTGAGGGCGTTGCGGATGCGCATCAGGGCCCAGCCGTCACTGACTTCGGAGGCGGCCATCAGGGCCTCCGGCAGGCCGCGGCCGCCGGCGAGGTTCATGGAGACCAGGTCGAGGTAGGCGCCGATGACCCGGCGGAGGTCCTTGCGCTTCTCCGCCGCGTCCCGCCGCACCTCGATGTCCGGCAGCAGGAAGAACACGCCACCGAAGATCAGGGCGAGCCACACCGGTATCACCGGGTTGACGCCAAAGCCCACTTCCCAGGCGACGGCGAACAGGAAGGGACCGAAGACGACACCGGCCGCCGCCAGCATGAGCTTGCCGGCGAGGAAGCTCTCCCAACTGCGGTCCAGCACCGCGAGGTCGGCGCGCACCGAGCGCAGTTCCCAGCCCTGTTGCAGGTAGAACGCGGCGACGCGCTGACCGATCCGGCCCCGGAGCCCCGAGGTCTCGGCCGGGCCCGCGGCGGCGGTCGGTGACGCCGCACGCATCGCGTCGACCTGCGCCACGGCCGACACGGCGCTGCGCCTTCCGGGCATGAGGGCCCTGACGAGGGCGAAGACGCCGAGGCCGACGAGGCCGCCGACCAGGCAGGTGAGGAAGATCGCGTTCATCGGGCGGCCTCCTGTCCCGGCATGGCCTGGTGGCCCGGCAGCGGTTGTTGCGGTCCGCCGTGGCCCGCCGCGGGCTGGCCGTGCGCCGCGCCCGGCACGAACGCGCCGGGCATGAAGCTCTGCTGGGCGAGCCGTTCGGGCGCCTGCACCAGGAAGCGGTCGGGTGTCTCGATCTTCGACAGGCTGCGCAGCCACCAGAATCCGGCGGCGAACAGCCCGCACACGACGGCGAGGACGAGCTGGCCGAGGGCGGTGCCGTACGGCTTCACGAAGCCGCGGTTGAAGATGGCCAGGCCGAGGACGAAGACCACGGAGACGACGACGACGATCTGGACGCTGCGCCGGGTGCTGGCCCGCTGGGCCATGACCCGCTGCCGCATGTCCACTTCCTCGCGGGCGGACTTGGCGAGGGCGCCGAGCACCTCGCGCAGACCCGGGCCGCGCAGCTTCGCGTTGAGGATGAGGGCGGCGATGATGATGTCGGCCGAGGCGTCGTTGATCTCGTCGGCGAGATGCTGCAGCGCGTCGGGCAGCGGGGTGCGCGAACGCAGTTTGTCCACCAGGGAGTCGAGGTGGACACGCAGCGCGGGCGCCGCGGCCCGGGCGGAGGCCGGGATGGCCTGTTCGAGGCCGACGGCGCCGGCGATGGTGTCGCGCAGCGACTCCGTCCATCCGGCGAGGGCCTCGACGCGCTTCATCGCCGCGCGTTCCTCGGCCGCGCCGCCGAACAGCCGGTCCCAGGTGAAGACGAGGACGGCGGTGGCGACGCCGATGACGATCCAGCGGGTGAGCGCGAGGACCGCCAGGCCGGTGACGATGGCGATGGAGCCGCGCTGGGACAGGAAGCGGACGAGGTCGGACGCCTTGTCGGCCGACGTCTGTCCGGCCGGGACGGGTTTGGGCGCCCAGCCTCGCATCGCGACGATGAACAGCGCGATACCGCCGCCCACCACCGCTCCGGCGAGGAGTCCGTACATCACGGACATGGAGAAGACCCCGGTCATTACCGCCACACCCCCGTGGGCTGGTAGCCGTTGGCGAGGAGTTCGTCGAGACAGGCGATGGGGGCGTGGGGCATGGCCACGCCGTCCGGCCCCTCTGCGAAGACCTCACTTGAGAGTACGCGTCCGTCGACGCCGTTGACCTCGCGGATGGAGGTCACGACGCGGTGCAGAGTGCCGCCGCGCTGGTAGTCGTTGCGCCGCTGGACGAACACGACGAAGTCGATGGCCCCGGCCACCAGCATCTGCGACGCCTCGACCGGCAGCCGCTCCCGGGCCTGCAGGGCGTAGGTCGAGATGCGGTTGAAGACCTCGCCGGAGCTGTTGGCGTGGATCGTGGAGAGCGAGCCGTCGTTGCCCTGCGACATCGCGTTGAGCATGGTGACGATCTCGTCGCCGAGGACCTCACCGACGATGACCCGGGAGGGGTTCATGCGCAGGGAGCGGCGGACGAGTTCGGCCATCGTGATCGCGCCCAGGCCTTCGGAGTTGGGCAGCCGTTCCTCGAACGCCACCACGTTGGGGTGCAGTTCGGGGAACTGGTCGAGTCCGAGCTCCAGCGCGCGCTCGACGGTGATCAGGCGCTCGTGCGGCGGGATGACGTTGGCGAGGGCGCGCAGCAGCGTGGTCTTGCCGGCGTTGGTGGCACCGGCGATCATCACGTTCTTCCTGGCCAGGATGGCGGCGGCCAGGAACGAGCCGAGCTCGGGCGTGAGCGTGTAGTTGCCGACGAGGTCGCTGAGGAAGACCTTGCCGAGGCGGGCGCGGCGGATCGACAGCGCGGGGCGGCGGGTGACATCCATGACGGCGGACAGACGCGAGCCGTCCGGCAGCCGCAGGTCGAGCTGCGGGTTGGCGGAGTCGAAGGGGCGCGAGGACAGGCCGGAGTAGGCGCCGAGCACCTGGATCAGCTCGACGAGTTCCTCGTCGGACTCGGCGACCGCCTCGGCCTGCTGCTCGCGGCCGTCGGCGTAGCCGACGAAGACCTGGTCGCATCCGTTGATGTCGATGTTCTCGACCTCGGGGTCGTCCAGCAGCGGCTGCAGCCGGCCGACACCGAACAGGGCGGCGTGCACCGCGGCGGCGTACGCCTCCTCGGCGTGCGCGTCCGGCGGGGTGCGCCCCGTGGTGATCTCGGAGCGGGCGTACTCCTCCAGGATCTGGGCGATGATCGCCCGCGCGAACTGCCGCTCGTCCTCGGACGACATCGCCAGGCGGTTGGCGGCCTGGTCCAGCCGCCGCTGCTCGGAGATGCGGTCGCCCGCCTCCTGACGGAAGCGTTTGACGAGCTGGTGGTCCACCTCACTCATCGGAAGACCCCGTACCGCTGCGGTACGTCGGCGGTGATCTGGCGGGCGGAGCGGATCAGCAGCGACTTGTCCAGGCGGCCGCGGCGGCGGCCGCTGAGCATCTCGGCGCCGGCCGGGTCGTGGGCGATGGTGCCGACGACCCGCGCGGAGATCTGCGAGGCGACGAGCATGTCGTTGACCTGGCCGGCGATCTTGGCGCTGCTGCCGGGCTCGGCGATGAGCAGCACGCCGATCGGCGGCTGGCCGAGCGCCGCGGCGGCGCCGCGCTGGGAGCCGTGCAGTTTGGCGGACAGCGCACCGGCGCGGTCGCGGACGCGGGCCAGGTGTTCCGGTTCGGTGCGGGAGACCAGCAGCAGCAGCGAGGAGTGTGCGAACAGGTCCATGGTGGGCGAGTCCGCGCCGATCCGGCCGCAGTCGGCGATGACGTCCGCCGCGCCGTTGGGCGACTCGGCGAGCGTGGCGAAGGCCTGGCCGAGCATCGGCCACAGGCCGGACAGGCCGGCTGCCTGCTCGGCACTGCCGAGGCCCACCAGGACGTCGAGTCCGCCGGTGAGCGGCTGGGCGTGGTCCCACAACTGCTCGGCGGCCAGGCCGCGTCGGGCCGTCGCGGCGAGCGAGAGCATGCCGGAGTTGGGGTCGAGGACGCCGCCGTGTGCGGCGCGCGACCGGTAGACGAGGTCGCCGCCGGCCGGGTCGGCCTCGGCCAGCAGGACGCGCCGGGGCCACACCGCGGCGAGTGCGACAGCGGTCGTGGTGACGCCCGGTGAGCCCTTGTCCGCGGCGATGGTGATGAGTGCCATGACGTCTGCGCTCGCTCGGGTCAGTTCTTGCCGGGTACGAGCACGAGCGCGACGTCGCCTGCCGAGGCGGCGACCGTCAGGCTGCCCGCGACGCTGGAGTCCGCGAGCACCTTGACGGACGTGTTGCCCGAGCCGAGGTCGCCCGAGGACGTGTCGACCGTCTGCACGATCAGGTGGTCGCTGATGAGGGAGCTGTCGGAACCGAGGGAGTCGCTGCCGCCGCTGGAGCCGCTGCTGGAACCGCTCTTGGTGGCGTCGATGCCCACGCGGTAGGCCGCGACGGTGTCACCCGGGTTGAGGCCGCTGGGGAACTGGCCGTCCTTGAGGGAGAGTCCGACGATGGACTTCCCGGGCGCCAGGCCGGTGTTGCCCTTGGTGATCAGGGGCACGGTCAGCACCACGCCGGCCTTGAGGTTGGTGGCGGCCCGGTAGTTGTTGGTCAGGTCGCCCCGCTGGCCCCAGCGGACGAACTGGATGTCCGTGACGTCGGAGATCTCGATGTCCCTGATGGCCGACTGGGGGATCGGCTGCCCGGCGGCGACGTCCTGCGTGATCGCCACGACCTCGATCTTGTTGCCCGCGCGCAGGACCATGACGGTCGCGCCGAGGGCACCGACGAGGATCAGGAGTACGGCGAGTGCGGCCAGCGCGGGCTTGCGCTCGCGGGGCGCCATCGGCAGCCGGTCTCCGCCCACCGGCGCACCGTGCGCCGGCGCAGGAACGGCGCGGCGGCCACCGCCGCCGCCCGCAGCGGATCGTTCCCTGGTCTTCACGTCACTGCCCCCGTCGAGCCGGCGTGTGTCCTGTAGATATCGGCTGCGTGGGGAGAGATCGTCGCGCTCTGTCCGGCGACCGCAAAGCCGATGTCAAGTCACCGCACGCTATCAGCGCCTTACAAAGGGCCTCAAGGCGTGTCCCGTGACAACCGACTCACAGGCTTGCAACAGAACAGAACGTGCGAGATGGCATGTGCATCTCACGTTACGCGATTCAACTCCCGCCCCATCCACCCCTCTTTGCTCCGGCTTGAGACCACTGTGCCACCTCTGCCCGGGCCCGTGTCCAGCCCCGATACCGGCCTGTGGATAAACCCGCGCAAGTTATCCACAGGCGCCGCACCGGGCGCCCCACGAGCCGTCCGCAGCCGTTATCGTCCTTGACAACCACATCGAATCCCGGGGGAACGAGGAACGCCGTGCGTCTGTCGTTGACCGTGGTCGACCCGCTCGGCGGGGACCGCGCCGATGTCCTGGTCGACACCGATCCGGCGTCGACCGTCGCCGATGTAGCGCGCGCGCTCGGGCAGAAGGTGAGCGGCGGCGGTGCGGAGATCATCTCCATCTCCGGCGGCGCCGCGCGCACGCCCGGCTCGCCCGCCGTCTACGTCGACGGGTACGCGCTCGACCCCAACTGGTCGGTGGCGCAGTCCCCGTTGCGCGAGGGCGCCGTGGTCAGCCTCTACGACCCGGCCGGCTGCCTGCCCGGCGAGCCCGCCGGCATGGTCGAACTGCGCGTGGCCGGCGGCCCGGACGCGGGGGCCGTCCACCGACTGGGCCTGGGCCGGGTGGAGATAGGACGCGGCCCCTCGGCGCGCGTCCGCGTCAACGACACCGAACTCGCCGACCGCGCGGCCGTGCTGACGGTCGGCATGGGCGGAACCTGCCAGGTGACCATCGGCGGCGAGACGAAGGACTGGCCGCTCGGCGACCAGCTCGCCCTCGGCAACAGCCTCCTGGAACTCGGCCCCTACATGCCGCCGAACGCCGCGCTGCAGGCCGGCGAGGACGGCGCGACGTACGAGTACAACCGGCCGCCGCGCCTGTCCCCGCCCGAGCGGGCCACGATGTTCCGGCTGCCCAGCCCGCCGAAGGAGCCCAACGCCCGGCCGCTGCCGTGGCTGATGGCGCTGATGCCGCTGATCATGGCCGTCACGATGGCGTTCATGATGCACCGCATGACGTACCTGATCATGGCGGTCGCCAGCCCCCTGGTCATGGTCGGCAACTACTTCCTCGACAAGAAGAACGGACGCAAGTCGTTCGCGAAGACCGTCACCGAGTACCGCGAACGCAAGGAGGCCATCGAGGGCGACGCGAACACCGCCCTCGACCTCGAGCGCAAGGACCGCGCGGCGGCGTCGCCCGACCCGGCGACGGTGCTCAACACCGCGACGGGCCCGCGGACCCGCCTGTGGGAGCGGCGGCGCAGCGACGCGGACCACCTGCTGATCCGCGTCGGCACCGCCAAGCTCCCCTCCGAGGTCGTGCTCGACGACCCGGAGCAGGAGGAGCACCGGCGCAAGGTCAACTGGGAGATCGAGAACGCCCCCGTCGCCGTGGAGCTCCGGCGCCTGGGCGTGGTCGGCTTCGCCGCTCCGGGCGACGGAGCGAGGGCGATGGGCCGCTGGGCGGTCGCGCAGGCGGCCACCCTCAGCAGCCCGATGGACGTGCAGTTCTACGTGCTCACCGAGCAGGCGGGCCAGGAGAGCTGGGACTGGGTGCGGTGGCTGCCGCACGCCCGTCCCACCGACGGCCAGGACGCCACCGCCCTGATGGGCACCGACGCGGAGACGGTGGCCGCCCGCATCGCCGAGCTCGGCTCCATCCTGGACGGCCGCCAGAAGGCCAAGCAGAAGGCGGGCAGCGCCGCCAACCACGCGGCGTTCTTCAAGGACCCCGACATCGTGGTGGTCCTCGACGGCTCACGGCGGCTGCGGGCCATGCCCGGCGTGGTCCAACTGCTCCGCGAGGGACCGGGCGTCGGGATGTTCATGATCTGCCTGGACTCCGAGGAGCGCTTCCTGCCGGGCGAGTGCCAGGCCGTGGTGGTCGCCGAGTTCGAGGCCCTCACCGAGCAGGCCCCGGTCGCCTCGGTGCCGCAGCCGCGCGGGAGCGTCGGGCCGCAGGGCGGCTTCCCGTCGGCCAACGCCTGGTACGCGGGTGCCCAGCAGGCCCAGGCGGTGCAGGTGGAACCGGAGTTCGGGGCTTTCCGGCTGCGCGTGGAACAGGCGGGCTCGGCCCGGATCCGCAAGGTCCGCCCCGACCTGGTGTCCCCCGCCTGGTGCGCGCGGCTCGCCCGCTGCCTGTCCCCCATCCGCGACATCAGCGGTGACGCCGAGGACTCCGCGATCCCGTCGGCCAGCCGCCTGCTGGACGTCCTGCAGCTCGAACCGCCCACGCCCGACGCGATCGCCGCCCGCTGGCGGGTGAGCCCGATCTCCACGCAGGCCATGGTCGGCGAGTCCTACGACGGCCCGTTCGCGATCGACATCCGCAAGGACGGCCCGCACGGCCTGATCGCCGGCACCACCGGTTCCGGCAAGTCGGAGCTGCTGCAGACCATCGTGGCCTCCCTCGCGGTGGCCAACACCCCCGAGGCGATGACGTTCGTCCTCGTCGACTACAAGGGCGGCTCGGCGTTCAAGGACTGCGTCCAGCTGCCGCACACCGTGGGCATGGTCACCGACCTCGACGCGCACCTGGTCGAACGGGCCCTGGAATCCCTGGGCGCCGAGCTGAAGCGCCGCGAGCACATCCTGGCCGAGGCGGGCGCCAAGGACATCGAGGACTACACCGACTTCCTCAAGCGGACACCCGAGCTCAAGCCGATGCCCCGGCTGCTCATCGTCATCGACGAGTTCGCCTCGATGGTCCGCGAACTGCCCGACTTCGTCACCGGCCTGGTCAACATCGCCCAGCGAGGCCGCTCCCTGGGCATCCACCTGCTCCTCGCCACGCAGCGCCCCAGCGGTGTCGTCTCCCCGGAGATCCGGGCCAACACCAACCTGCGCATCGCGCTGCGGGTCACCGACGGCAGCGAGTCGTCCGACGTCATCGACGCTCCGGACGCGGGGAACATCTCCAAGTCCACGCCCGGTCGCGCCTTCGTGCGACTCGGCGCGACGTCCCTGGTGCCGTTCCAGTCCGGGCGCGTCGGCGGCCGCCGCCCCGGAGCGGTGGAGAACGTGACGGTGGCCCCGTGGGTGGGCATCGTGGACTGGGCGCAGCTCGGCCGGAGCGCGCCGCAGCGCCCGGCGGGAGCCAAGGGCGAGGACGACGAGATCACCGACCTGAAGGTGCTGGTCGAGGCGATCTGCGGGGCCAACGAGCGGATGGGCATCCCCGCCCAGCACAGCCCCTGGCTGCCCGCGCTGCCCGACTCCCTGCAGCTGGACGAGCTGCCGCTGCCGGCCCCGTTCGGCTCGCTGCCGGCTGCCCCCTACGGCGTCGAGGATCTGCCGGCGTTGCAGGCCCGCAGGCCGGTGGCCATCGACTTCCACACGTTCGGCCACCTGCTGGCCGCGGGCGCGCCCCGGTCTGGCCGCTCACAGCTGCTGCGCACCATCGCCGGCTCCCTGGCACGGACGCTGTCCGCCGCCGACCTCCACCTGTACGGCATCGACTGCGGCAACGGCGCGCTGAACGCGCTGACCCGGCTGCCGCACTGCGGTGCCGTGGTGGGCCGCTCCCAGTCGGAGCGGGCCATCCGTCTCATCGGCAGGCTGAAGGCCGAGATGACACACCGTCAGGAGCTACTGGCGGCGGACGGGTTCGCGGACATCGGCGAACAGCGGGCCGCCGCGGCCACCGAGGAGGAGCGCCTCGCGCACATCGTGATCCTGCTGGACCGCTGGGAGGGCTTCATGCCCTCGCTCGGCGAGCTCGACCACGGGGCGCTCACCGACGAGATCTTCACCTTCCTGCGCGAGGGCGCGTCCGTCGGTATCCACCTGATCATCACCGGTGACCGCACCCTGATGGCCGGCCGCATCTCCACCCTCACCGAGGACAAGATCGCCTTCCGGCTCGCGGACCGCGGGGACTTCTCGCTGATCTCGATCAACCCGCGCAAGATCCCCGAGGAGATCCAGCCGGGCCGGGCCTACCGCTCGGAGTCCGCTGTGGAGTTGCAGGTCGCGCTGCTGAACGGCGACTCCACCGGCCAGGGCCAGGCCGCGGCGATCGCCGCGATCGGCGAGGCCGCAACCGCGCGGGACGCAGGCCTGCCGCGCGCCCGCCGCCCGTTCCGGGTGGACGTGCTCCCGTCCCGCCTGTCGTTCGCCGACGCCTGGGAGATGCGGGACACCGACGCGGCCCGCGACCCGCTGTGGGCGCTGGTCGGTGTCGGCGGCGACGAGCTGACCGGCTACGGCCCGAACCTCTCCGACGGGCTGCCCGCGTTCGTGATCGGCGGCCCCGGCAAGTCCGGCCGCTCCACGCTGCTGATGACGCTGGCCCGCAGCTACCAGCAGCAGGGCGTCAAGCTGGTGATCGCCACCCCGCGCCCCTCACCGCTGCGCGGGCTGGCCGGCGGCCCGGGCGTGCTGCGCACGTTCACCGACAGCGACATTCCCGCGGACGAGATGTCCAAGGCGCTGGAGGAGGCGGAGGGCAGCCCGGTGGTGGTCCTGGTCGACGACGCCGAGCTGCTCAAGGACTGCGAGGCGAAGGACATCCTGAAGGACATCATCGCGCGCGGTTCCGACCACGGCAGGGCGGTGGTGATCGCCGGCGGCGAGGAGGACATCTGCTCCGGCTTCTCCGGCTGGCAGGTGGACGCCAAGAAGGCGCGCCGCGGTGTGCTGCTGTCGCCGCAGCAGACGATGAGCGGTGAACTGATCGGCACGCGGCTGAGCCGCAGCACCGTCGGCGGACAGGTGACGCCGGGCCGGGCCCTGCTGCACCTGGGCGACGGCGAGCCGAAGACGGTGACAGTGCCGCTGACGGACTGAGGCCATGGGGCGGGCGCCTGCGGGGACTGCTGCGGGCGTCCGGCGGGCGTCCGGCGCGGGCCGGTTCCCGGCAGCCGGGCGAGGGTCAGTTGCTCGGCAGCCCGGTGCGAGTGAAGGAGTCGGTCAGCCCGCCGGTCCACTGCACGGTGAGCGTCTTGCCGTCGGCGGCGAGGGTGCCGTGCCCGGACGTGCGCTGCTTGTTGCCGTCCATGCACGTCAGCGTGAGTGCGATGGCGTCCTCGCCGGTGTAGGAGCCGCCGCAGAGGCTGGTGCTGGTCAGCCCCGCCGTGCCCTTGCCGAGGACGAGTTGGACCTTGGTGCCGCCCTGTGTGGCCATCCACACGCCTTCGACGCTGTGCGAGTCGGTCTCGCCGCTCGCGGTCGGGGAGGACGAGGTGGCAGGCGCCGCCGCGCTGGTCGTGGCGCTGGGTGCCGGCTGGTCCGCCGACGAGGACGCGCTCGTACTGGGTGCCTTCTTGCCCTGGCTGCCGCTGTCGCTGCTGCACCCGCTCAGCGCCAGCGCGACGGCTGCCGCGGCGGCGGCGATCGCTGTTCCTGTGAGTGTTCGGCCACGACAACGCATCTGAAGTTCCCCCAACGAGCGAAGTGGATCCAGCGAACCGCAAGTTACCAGCAGGTCGGGGGCGAATGCGCCGTGTGATCGGCCCTGGGGGCCAGCTGTCGCAGGACCGTGACGAGCGGAGCCTGGGGCAGCTCCGTAGACGCCCCATAGAGTAGCCCTCACGACTCAGCCGCAGGCCGCGCAGCCTTGGCACATGCCGTAAATCGCCGGGAAGGGAATGATTCTTCATGGGGGACCTGCAGATAAACGGAACGGTGATGGGGGACTTGCGCAAGACGTTCTCCACCATCGCCAGCCGGATGGACGGAGTGAGCCGGGCGATGGGTAACGCCAACGGCGAATCCGTGGGGGCTCCGAAGCTCATCGACGACGTGCACGACTTCGCCGACGACTGGCACTACGGCATCAAGCAGATAGGCCAGCACGCGGACAACGCGGTGCACATGATCGACCAGATCGGCAAGACGTTCGACGACACGGACCTGCAGCTCGCGAACTCCCTCAAGACGGACGGGAAGAAGTGAGCGGCCGTGACACGTAGCTTCCCGCACCTGGGCTTCGACCCCACGCCCGGCGACGTGGGCCTGACCCGCTCGCTGGCCCGGCAGATCGGCGACCTGCACACCGAACTGACCACCACCGTCGGCGAACTGGACCGCATCGAATGCGGTTACTGGCGCGGCGAGGCCGCGAAGGCGTTCATCGCGCACATCGACAGCGACGTCACCCCGCTGATCAAGAAGGCCCACGACTCCTTCGGCAAGGCCTCCGACGCCCTGTCCCGCTGGGCCGACCAGCTCCAGGGCTTCCAGAGCGAAGCGGACGCGCTGGAAAGGGAAGCCGCCACCAAGCAGGGCACCCTCGACCACGCCAAGACCGCCGCCGGCATCCCCACCGACCACAGCACCCCCCACCCGGCGCCCGAGGCCTCACCCAACCCGGACCCGCAGGCCGCCGCGGACGCGAAGAAGAAGCAGCAGGACGTCACCGACGCCGGCAACGCCCTCGACGGCGTCCGCCACCGCGCCGACGAACTCCACACCCGCTACACCAACGCCGCCACCGCCGTCAGCCACGACCTCGACAAGGCCGGTGACATCGCCCCCGACAAGCCCGGCCTGTTCAGCCGCATCGTCCACGGCGTCGAATCCGCCTGGAACGACACCGTCCAATGGGTCAAGGACCACGCCGACCTCATCAAGCTCATCGGCGACCTCCTCAGCGACCTCAGCGGCATCCTCGGCATGCTGGCGATCCTCACCGCCCCCTTCGAACCGCTCGGCGCCATCTTCGCGGCCGCGGCCGTGGTGACGAGTGCGGCGGCCCTGATCACGCACCTGGTCGCCAAGCTGGCCGGTGCCGACGTCAGCTGGGTCAGCATCGGTTTCGACGCTCTCGGCGCGAT
This sequence comes from Actinacidiphila rubida, assembly GCF_900110255.1. Taxonomy (GTDB): domain Bacteria; phylum Actinomycetota; class Actinomycetes; order Streptomycetales; family Streptomycetaceae; genus Actinacidiphila; species Actinacidiphila rubida. The sequence continues at coordinate 166,995 of NZ_FODD01000001.1, read as the reverse complement.
CCCGGGCATCGGTGCGTTCTCGAAGGGCGTGAAGGTCGCGGACGGCGCGATCGCCGCGGGCCGGGCCGCCGAACTCGGCGAGGGCTTCAAGGGCGTGGGCACCCTCGGCCGCAACTTCGTCGGTCTGTCCGGTGACTTCGTGGCCGGCGCCAAGCAGGTCAAGCTGTTCGGCAAGACCCTCGAGATCGGCGGACTGAAATACGCCGGGAAGATCGTCTCCGACGGCAAGATCATGAACCGCATGCAACTGGTCTCCGAGGGCCTTTACCGTCCCGGCCAGCTGCTCGGCACCAAGGGCCTGAACCTGGTGACGAAGGGCCGGGTCGCCATCGACGCCATGGGCAACCTCGGACGCGGAATCGACGCGGGCCTCAAGCTCGCGCCCAAGCTGTACTCGATCCCGCAGCACATCGGCGAGGCCGTGCACCTCGGCGACCGTTTCGACCAGTCGGCCACGTCGCACTGACATAGGCTGACGCCTCCTCCCCCACCGCAGGTGCCCCACCGAAAGGCCGCTGAACGATGGACTGGTATCCGGAGCCGGACGAATCCACCCTCGTGCGTACGCCGATCCGCTTCGCCACCGGTTACGCCCCGCCCGTGGCGGGCTCGCGCTGGTTCCGGGACACCTCGCGTCGTGACATCCAGGGCGAGCTGCCCGGCTGGCCGGCCGGCCCGGAGTACCGGCTGCACGCACCGGCCACGCAAGCCGCCAACCGGGTGGGCGGCGGACTGCTCGGCGGGCTGGCCACGGCGCTCAAGGCGGGCATGGACGCGGTCACCGGCAACGCGACCACGGTCAGCGGCGCCTCCAAGGCCAGTGGCAAGGCGCAGTACCCGGCGGACGAGGTCGAGGACTTCCCCGTCCTGTGGGCCGCCCCGGGCACCCGTGCCCGCTCGCTGCCCTGGCAGCTGGACCCGGGGCGCCGGCCCGACCGCTACCGCGTCGACGCCGCGGTCACCGAACGGCGGCTGGTGCTGCTCGGCGTCGGCTCCGACATGACGGCCGCGGCGGACGTGCTGTGGGAGACCCCGCGCGACGCGATCGCCGGGGCCGAGCACCTCGCGTTCAGCGAAGGCGGCAACGACCTGCGGATCCGCTTCACGGACGACTCCTGGACCCGGCTGGCCTCGGGCGACTCCCAGAAGCTGGTCGGGCTGCTCTCGGACCACCGCAAGCTGCTGCCGGAGTCGGCGCTCACCCCCGCGCAGCGCGAGCGCGTGGCCCGCTTCGTCGCCGAACTCCCCGCGGCCGCGCAGGCACCCCGCTTCTACCGGCTGGCCAGTGGCGCCGTGCTCGTGGAGGCCCAGGCCCCCGCCAAGGTCGGCCGCGGCCTGTCGGAAACCCATTCCATCTTCATGGGGGAGACCGGCGAGCCGGCACGCCCCCAGCCCGGCGATCTCTAGGCGACAACTGCGATGACCACTCCCCCTTCCGACACGCTGCAGGGCCCCTCGGCCCCCGTGGCGTCCGACGACGCCACGACGACGGAGGAGATCCTCCTCCCGGACATACCCCCGCTGACCTTCGACGTCCCCGAGTCCTTCCACGCGCTGCCCATCGCGATCACGCCCGAGCATCGTGCCGCGCTGGCCGAGGAGTTCGTGCGGGACCTCTATCCCAACGGCGACGACGACCTGTGGACCCCGGCCGCCCCGTACTACGCCGCGCTCGGCGAGACCATGGGTGACCAGGGCCTGGCGTACGCGGCGATGGGCCTGTTCTCGATTCCCGAAGGCATCGCGCACTGCTCGTTCACCGTCGCCGCGATCGAGTCGGACCACCCGTCGGTCGACGTCGCCGCCAACGGCATCCGCGAGATCCTCGTCCGCGACGAGAACAACGACGCGCGCTGGATCGACCTGCCGTGCGGTCCGGCCGTGTCCTGCGTGACGCTCCGCCAGATCACCATCAGCCCGGAACTGACGGCCAGCGGCGAGGAGGCCCGGCTGCACATGGGGCAGGTGCAGGTGTACGTGCCCTTCTCGACGGGCCCGTACACGGCGGTGTTCACCATGGACACCGCCGCCGTCGACTACTGGGGCGAGTTCAGCGAGATGATGATGGCCGTGCTGCGCACCATCAGCTTCGCCGACAGCGACGACGATGCGGGGGCGGCGCCCGGCGCCGTCGCCGGGTCCTCGACGACCGCCGAGGAGACGCCGGAGAGGGCGGAGACCACGGAGACGGCGGGCTGATGGCGGCGGCTCCGGCCTCTGCGGACCCGGCACGCCCCACCGGGTTCGCCCGCGTCTGGGAGGCGGGGCGGATCGGAGCGCCCACCCGCGGTGCGGCGTGGGCCCGTTGCGCGGTGACGTTCGTGGTCACGCTGGTGGCCACGGCCGGGATCGCGGTCGGGTGGTCGCACGCGACGTACGCGGGGGCGTTCGCCGTGGCCGGGCTGGCGGTGGTGGTCCTCGCCGCGTCGGTCACGATGGTGCTGATGCTGTACTGGCTGCACGGTTCCATCGGTCAGGTCCTCTCCGGATTCCTCCTGCTGCTGTTCTGCATGCTGGCCGGCGGGTTCGCCGTGTCGAACGCGGTGTTCACGGCGCGGGGCGAGGTGTCCGACGGCACCATCGCCGCGTTCACCCACCGCACGACGCTGCGCACCTCGTGGGACGCCTGCCGGGTGCGGCTCGACGACGGCTCGTACGTGAGCCGCCAGATCCGCTGCGACCGGCCGTCGGTCGGCGAGCGGGTCACGGTCACCCAGGACCCGACCGGGCTCGCCGCCCCGGCGTTCGGCGACCGCACCCATGGCTCGCCCGTCCTGCCCGGCGTGGTCGGGGCGGCCTTCCTGCTGCTGACGGTGACCCTTGTGCGGGCCACCGCCCGTGGGGAGCGCAGCCGTCTGGCGGGCACCCCGAGCCCTGCCGAGCGGCCCAACCCGGGCTACTACCCGCGCCGTCTGGCGTCCCCGGAGTACGGCTCCCGCTCCTCGGCGGACTCCGACTGACCGTCCGTCAGGGAGCCCGCCGGATCAACGTCCGCGCGCGGAGCATGACTTCTGTCCCTGCGCCTGCACGACCCGCAGGAACCGCTCCAGCACGCGGGACCACTTTTCGGGCTGGTCCCAGGGCACGAGGTGGCCCGCGTCGGCGATCTCCGCGTAGTGGCCGCGGGGCAGGACCCGGACCATCTCCTGCGCCTCCGCGCGGCCGAGTTCGCCGTCGACCCCACGGACCACGAGCACCGGGCAGCCGACCTGCGCGAGTTCGTCCCAGTGCGCGTCGCGTATCCAGGGCTCGCGGGAGGCCAGCAGGTGTTCGGGCGCCTGCACCGGATACCAGCCGTCCTCCCGCTCCTCCAGCGTCTCGGCGAGGAACTCGCCCCTGACGGCGTTCGGCGGGGCCGCCCAGGGGTCGAACACGGAGAACCACCGGCGTGCGTCCGCGAGGGACGCGAAGGGCACCGGCCAGGACGCCAGCCAGTCCTGCCACTCGCGCTGGCTCGCCTCGCCGAGCGCCGAGGCCCGCATGTCGCAGATGACCACGGCCGACACGAGATCGGGCCGGGCGACCGCGCACCGCCATGCCGTGAGCGCCCCTGTCGAGTGACCGATCAGGACCGCGGGCCCCAGGCCGAGCTGTTCGAGGGTGGCGATCGCGTCCGCCGTGTAGGCCTCGGGGGTGTAGGGCCCCGCGGGCTTGCCACTGCCGCCGTGGCCGCGCTGGTCGAGCGCGACCGCCCGGTACCGGGGGGCGAGCCGGCGGGCGGTCGGGACCCAGTGCGTGGCGCGGCCCAGCAGGCCGTGCAGCAGCAGCACGCCGGGGCGGCCCGGCATGTCGGCGGGTTCGGGGACCACCGGGACGACCGGAACCCCGGGAACGATCGGCACCCCCGGGATCTCGGGCGCCACGGCGGGCTCGGGCGTGTACTCCCAGGCCGCGAGCCGCACGCCGCCCGCTCCCGTCACCTCGTGTCGCTTGATCATCTCCCGCACCTCCCTTCGAAGCACACGCTATCGAACTTTTATTCGAACAAGGGGCTCACGCGGCCAACACCCCTCGTTCGAGTGACGGCGCTCAAGGATTGGCCGCACGGGCCGAGGGGAGATCTTCAGCGGGACGCGGCGCGAAGGGGAAGCGGGTCGCGGGGAGGCACTCGGGAAGCTCGGGGTCCTGAGTCCTCCGCGGGGAAACCTCTGGGGAGGGGCACAGGGGAGGGAAAGGCCCCGGCGCCGTGAAGGCGGCGCCGGGGCCGGATACGCAAGCTGTTCGGTTGTCGGGGAGAAGGCGCTCCGGGGCCGCGGCGGCCCGAAGGGTCAGCGCTTGGCCACGAAGACGTGGGAGGCGATCTCCTCGTCGAGCTCCGCCGCCTCGCCGCCGCTGCCGACCAGCACCCCGCGGGAGGCCTCCGTCACGCTGATCACGGCGCCCGGCTGCACACCGGCCCGCCGCAGCGTGTACATGACCTGCGCGTCGGTCTGGATCGGCTCGCCGATCCTGCGGACCACCACGCTCGCCCCGGCCGGCCCGGGACGCAGTTCGGTCAGGCTGACCATGCCCTCTTCCAGGAACGGGTCGGCCTCGCCCGTCTCGCCCAGCTCCTCCAGGCCCGGGATCGGGTTGCCGTACGGCGACTCGGTGGGGTGCTGCAGCAGCTCCAGAACCCGCCGCTCCACCGCCTCGCTCATCACGTGCTCCCAGCGGCACGCCTCAGCATGCACCTGCTCCCATTCGAGGCCGATCACGTCGACCAGCAGGCACTCGGCGATGCGGTGCTTGCGCATGACCCGGGTCGCCGTGCGGCGGCCCTCCTCGGTCAGTTCCAGGTGCCGGTCACCGGCGACGTGCAGCAGCCCGTCGCGTTCCATCCGCGCCACCGTCTGGGAGACCGTCGGGCCGCTCTGGTCGAGCCGCTCCGCGATTCGGGCGCGCATGGGGACCACACCCTCCTCCTCGAGCTCCAGGATGGTGCGGAGATACATCTCCGTCGTGTCGATCAGTCCGGACATCGCGCCCCTCGTGTAAATCGTGCGTGGCCCTGAGAGCAATTCTGACGCATCGCGCCGACAACCGTTCCCGGCGCGGCAGTGCCGGCCCCCTACCTCCGTCTTTCTTGACACCGGGAGCGCCGTGGCAGCACGGTGATCCGCATGACTGAGCCCTCCGAGCACCTGTCCGACCGGTACTTCGACGCCGCCGTCGCACTCCTGCGGCGGGTACGCGACGAGGAGCGGGAGGGCATCAGGGAAGCGGCCGCCGCCGTGGCCGACGCGATCGCCGGCGGCAACCGGGTGTTCGTCTTCGGCGCCGGCCACTCCTCGCTGCCGGCCCAGGACGTGGTGTACCGGGCCGGCGGGCTCGCCCTGATCAACCTGCTGGCCGTTCCCGGGGTCGTCGGCGTCGACGTGATGCCCGCCACGCTCGGCAGCGCGCTGGAGCGGGTGGAGGGACTGGCGGGCGCGGCGCTGGACACCAGCCCCGCCCGCGGCGGCGACGTGCTCTTCGTGATCTCGCTCTCCGGCCGGAACACCCTGCCCGTCGAGATGGCCCAGAACGCCCGCGCCCTGGGCATGACGGTGATCGCCGTCACGTCGGTCGTCTACGCCGCGGAGACCCGCTCCCGGCACGCCTCCGGCACGTTCCTGAAGGACCACTGCCAGATCGTCCTGGACTCCAAGATCGCGGTCGGCGACGGCGAGTTGACGAACGACGCCATCCCGGCACCGTTCGCCCCCGCCTCGACCGTCGTCACCAGTGCGCTGATGCAGGCCGTGATGGCCACCGCGGCGTCCGATCTGGCGGCCCGCGGCGTCACTCCGCCGATGATCCGCTCGGGCAACGTCGACGGAGGCCACGAGTGGAACGGCCGCGTCTTCGACGAGTACCGGGACCGGATCTTCTTCCGGCACTGAGCCGGTCGGTCTCCGGAACGCCGAACCGGATCCCCCGGGCGCTGGGCCGGGTCCCGGCGATAGCCCGCACTGGTCCAGTGCGGGGTATCTCCCGCACGCACTGAATCAGTGCGGAGATCCGCCGGGTGCGCTGAACCAGTGCGGAGATCCCTGGTCCTAGGCGCCGGGCCCAGGCCCACCGTCGGTCGGGTCACCGCGGTCCCCGCCACCGGCGCCGTAGCCGCCGAAGCCGGGCCCACCGTCGGTCGGGTCACCGGCGCCACCACCGCCGTCACCGGCGTCGTCGGCGTGCCGTGATCCGTCGCCGACCGGTCCTCCCAGGCCGGCGAGGTCCAGGGCCGTGGCGACGCGTGCCGCGACGTCCTCGGCGTACGCCGCGTCCGCGGGGTCGAACGGACGGCGGCCCGTTCCCCGCAGGAAGGTGACGGCGCCGACCGTGCGGGCCCGGCTGCGCAGCACCACGGACAGGCCGTGCACGGTGCCGGCCGGCCAGAGCCTGGCCGCCGCCCACGCGTCGATGCGGGCCCGCGGGCCGGGTTCCCCGCCGCCAGGTGCGGTGAAGGTGGTGCGCACCGTGCCGAGCCGCTCCATCGCCTGCACGACGGGGTGGCCGGCCCCGTACCCCACGGGGATCGTGTTGCCCTCCACCGGCTGGCAGGGGCCGGGAGCGGCCTGCTCTCCCTCAGGTGTGGCGACGACCCTGACCGGCCGCCCCGCCTCGTCCAGCGCGTCCACGAGCGCGTGGTCGGCGAACCCGGCGAGCGCGAAGTCCATGTGCAGGGCCACGGCCTCGAGCGGGTCCTCGCACTCGCCGGCGGCCCGGTCGGCTCGGTGCAGCTGCTGGTACCGGAAACGCACCTGAGCGCTCTGCTGCTCGGCGGTCTTCTGGCGGGTGACGTCGCTGAACAGCCAGCCGACACCCAAGGGCACGGGTTCCTCGCCGAGCGGCGATCCCAGGCGGACGAACCCGCTGCGCCAGCAGCGCCGGGCGCCGGACTCGCTGCGGGGCTTGACCCACAGGTCGCTGACCCCGGGCGGCGCGCCCTCCGCGAGAACGTGCTGCAGGGCGCTCTCCAGCTCCTCCGCGCCCTGGGAGAGCAGGTCGCCCAGGGGACGCCCGAGGAGCGCGTCACGGCCCGTGGCCAGCATCTTGGCGGCGCGGTCGTTGGCGACCGCCGGGCGCAGGTCCGCGTCGATGAGGACGACGCCCCAGGTGGCGTCCGCGAACAGGGCCTCGCTGAGCGCGATGGACCGCTCGAGGTCGATCTGCGCGTGCACCTCGGAGAACGCGCAGTAGACGCCGGCGGGCTCACCCGAGGCGCTGGACACGGCCGCGGCCTGGGTCCTGACCAGGACCCGGCGGCCGTCCTTGGTGAGCAGCGCGAATTCGTTGACCTGGCGCCCGGGTGCGTCCATCACCGCCAGCAGCCGGCGCTCGGCCTCCCTGGCGTCGGCGCTTCGCGCCGCCCAGCCCTCGAAACCGTGCTTGCCGATCGCGTCGTCCGCGCTCCAGCCGAGTATGCGGGCCGCCTCGGCGTTCCAGTGGGTGATGACGCCGTCACGGTCGAAGGCACACAGACCCGCCTCCATCCCGTCGAGCAGTGCCGCGAGCAGTTGCTCGTCGCTTCGGGGTTGCGCATCGGAAGGCTGCACGTCTCACTATTCAACTCTTGTGTGCGCTGCATCACACCTGGTTCACATAAATCCCTTGTCTGGATCCGGATCTCTTCTTAGGGTTGCATCACACACGAAGGGAGGTGGTCTGAAGCATGAGTTGCACTCGGACACGTGAGGTGACTGCGGGCTAGCTCCGCGCACCCGGCGTGCGCGTTGCGCGCCAATCCCACGCAGTTCACCCGACCCGCGGGCTCGTCGGAATTGTCCGGCCGGTGCTCGGAGCCACCCGGCTCCGGGGAGCAGCCCGCGGGTCGTTCGTTTTCCCGGCACTTCCCGGTACTTCCCACCACCTGAGGTGCGGCGGTTCGGCTAAGGCGCGAGCCGGTCGACGGCCCAGGTGCCGCCCCTTCGCAGCACGTACCGCAGGCGGTCGTGCAGCCGGTTTTCCCGGCCCTGCCAGAACTCCACGGTGCTGGCCTCGACCCGGAAGCCGCCCCAGTACGGCGGGACCGGCACATGGGTGCCCTCGGGCCAGCGTGCGGCGAACTCGGCGTACCGCTCCTCCAGGGCCGCGCGGTCCTGGACGACGCTCGACTGGTCGCTGGACCACGCGCCCAGCTGGGAGCCGTGCGGCCGGCTGTGGAAGTAGGCCGCGGTCTCCTCCTCCGAGACGCGGTGTGCCAGGCCGCCGACGATCACCTGGCGGGCGATGGGGTGCCAGGGGAACAGCAGCGAGACGTGCGGGTTGGCCGCGAGTTCCCGTCCCTTGCGCGACCCGTAGTTGCTGAAGAACACGAATCCGCGCTGGTCGTAGCCCTTCAGCAGCACGGTCCGGGAGCTGGGGACGGCGCCGGGGCCGGCGGTGGAGACCACCATGGCGTTGGGTTCGGTGAGGGCCCCGGTCCCGGTGGCGCGCACGGCGTCCGCGAACCACCGGGCGAACTGCTCGTACGGGTCGTCCGCCAGACCGGCCTCGTCCAGCCCCGCCGCGCGGTACTGCTTGCGCATGGCCGCGGGGTCGTCCTCACGCACCTCTTGTGGTTCTCGCACGCGCACATCTTCCAGGACCGCGGAGTCCGGCCGCACCGGCGCCAGGGGATGTGCGGCATCTCACCCTTACCGGTGGGTCCGCCGACCGAGAGAATTGACGGTCCGGCCCGGCCCGCCGCATCGGGGCGACCGTCGTTTGGGCGGCCCAGGACCGGAGACACAACCCACCAAGGGACCGTCGAGATCAACCGCCCAGAGGAGCCGCCTCATGTCCGATTTCGTGCCGGGACTCGAAGGAGTCGTCGCGTTCGAGACCGAGATCGCCGAGCCGGACAAGGAAGGCGGCTCACTGCGCTACCGCGGGGTCGACATCGAGGACCTCGTCGGCAAGGTGAGCTTCGGGAACGTGTGGGGCCTGCTGGTCGACGGGAAGTTCAATCCCGGGCTGCCGCCGGCCGAGCCGTTCCCGATCCCGGTCCACTCCGGTGACATCCGCGTCGACGTCCAGTCCGCGCTGGCCATGCTCGCCCCGGTCTGGGGCCTGAAACCGCTGCTGGACATCGACGAGGCCGAGGCCAGGGACGGTCTCGCCCGCGCGGCCGTCATGGCGCTCTCCTACGTCGCCCAGTCCGCCCGCGGCCAGGGACGGCCGATGGTGCCGCAGAGCGAGATCGACAAGGCCCAGACGATCACCGAGCGTTTCATGATCCGCTGGCGCGGCGAGCCCGACCCCAAGCACGTCGCGGCCGTGGACGCCTACTGGACGTCGGCCGCCGAGCACGGCATGAACGCGTCGACGTTCACCGCCCGGGTCATCGCGTCCACCGGCGCGGACGTCGCCGCGGCCCTGTCCGGCGCGGTCGGCGCGATGTCCGGCCCGCTGCACGGCGGCGCCCCCTCCCGGGTCCTGGGCATGATCGAGGAGATCGAGCGGACCGGGGACGCCGAGGGCTACGTGAAGGCGGCGCTGGACCGCGGCGAGCGCCTCATGGGCTTCGGGCACCGGGTGTACCGGGCCGAGGACCCTCGGGCGCGCGTGCTGCGCCGCACCGCGCGCGAGCTGGGCGCCCCGCGCTTCGAGGTGGCGGAGGCCCTGGAGAAGGCCGCGCTGGCCGAGCTGCACGCGCGCCGGCCGGACCGCGTCCTCGCCACGAACGTCGAGTTCTGGGCGGCGATCATGCTGGACTTCGCGGAGGTGCCGGCGCACATGTTCACCGCGATGTTCACCTGCGCCCGCACGGCCGGCTGGTCCGCCCACATCCTGGAGCAGAAGCGCACGGGCCGCCTGGTCAGGCCGTCGGCGCGCTACGTGGGCCCCGGCTCGCGCGGCCCGCAGGACATCCAGGGCTACGACGGGATCGCGCGCTGACCCCGGCAGGACGCCGGCACTGAGGGGCCCGGGCGGACCCGGACGACGACGGCGGCACGGCTGCAGGGCGAGCAGCCTGAGGTGACGGTGGGGCCCCTTCGCGGGCCCCACCGTCACGTTGCGGGTAAGCGGCGTCGACTCTTGATCGGCGCCCCTTACCGGCGGCTTACCGACGACTCACCGGCGGCGGCGGGTGTCGTCCGCGTCGCCGCCCTCCGCGGCGTCCTCCCCGCCGCCCTGTGCCGTGCCTTCGGTAAGTCCCCCGGAATCTCCCTCGGGAAGTCCTTCAGGAAGTCCCCCGGGAAGTCCCTCGGCGAGGAGTTCGGCGAGGTGCCGCGCGCGGACGCCGCCGAGCTGGGCGAGCTGGGTGCGGCAGGAGAAACCGTCCGCGAGGACGGCCGTGCCGGGTGCGGCCGCGCGTACGGCCGGCAGCAGGGCCTCCTCCGCACAGGCCCTGGACACCTCGAAGTGCCCCTCCTCGAAGCCGAAGTTGCCGGCGAGTCCGCAGCATCCGCCGGTCAGCTCGCCGGTGAGGCCGGCCCGCTCGCGCAGCCGCCGGTCCGCCGCGTCGCCGAGCACCGCGTGCTGGTGGCAGTGGGTCTGGCCGACGACGTGACGGTCCAGGCGCGGCGGTTCCCAGTCGGGTGCGTACTCCTCCAGGGCTTCGGCGAACGTCCGTACGGACGCGGCGAGGCGGGCGGCCCGCGGGTCCGCCGGGCCGAGAAGTTCGGGCAGGTCGGTGCGGAGCGCGGCGGCGCAGCTGGGTTCGAGGACGACCAGCGGGAGCCCGGCGTCCAGCAGCGGTCCGAGCCGGTCGAGGGTGCGGCGCATGACGGCTTTGGCGCGGGTGAGTTGGCCGGTGGAGACCCAGGTGAGGCCGCAGCACACCGCGGACGGCGGGAGGCTGACCCGCAGTCCGGCCGCCTCCAGCACGCGCACGGCGGCACGGCCGGCGGCCGGCGAGAGGTGGTCGGTGAACGTGTCCGGCCAGAGCACGACGGCCGGTCCGGCCGCGGTCGGCCCTCCCCGATATCCCTCGTTCGCCGCTCTTCCGTCCCACCATCGAGTGAATGTCTCGGATGCCAGTTCGGGCAGTTCGCGTTCCTGAGCGAGCCCGGCGAAACGCTTCACCAGCCAGGCGATTGACCGAGTTCTGCCAAGTGCGTCGAGGGGCTTGGCCATCGGCGCCGCCGCGCGCAACCACAGCGGCAGCCAGCCCATCGCGTAGTGGGCGCGGGGCCGGAGCCGGCGCCGGTAGTGGTGGTGCAGGAACTCGGCCTTGTAGGTCGCCACGTCCACTCCGACCGGGCAGTCGGAGCGGCAGCCCTTGCAGGAAAGGCAGAGGTCAAGGGCATCGCGGACCTCGGTGGAACGCCAGCCGTCGGCCACCACCTCACCGGCGAGCATCTCGTGCAGCAGCCGGGCCCGGCCGCGGGTGGAGTGCTGCTCCTCGCCCGTCGCCCGGAACGACGGGCACATGACACCGGGGCCGCTGTCGTGGGCCGCCGCGGTACGGCACTTGGCAACCCCGACGCACCGGCGGACCGCGGCGGAGAAATCACCGCGGTCATCCGGATAGGTGAATTCCACGTCGACCGCGGACGATCCCGGGGCGGGAAGCACGGCGAACCGCAGATTGCTATCAATTTCCTCGGGACGCACGAGCATCCCCGGATTCATTCCGCGGTCGGGATCCCAGAGTTCCTTGAAATCTGAAAAGAGTGCCATCAGCTCCGGGCCGTACATCTTCGGCAGCATTTCGGCGCGCGCCTGCCCGTCGCCGTGCTCACCGGAGAGCGAACCGCCGTACGACACCACCAGGTCGGCGGCGGCTTCGGAGAATCGGCGGAACCGCCCGACACCGGCCTTGTCCATGAGGTCGAAGTCGATGCGGACATGGACGCATCCGTCGCCGAAGTGGCCGTAGGGCGCGCCCCGCAGCCCGTGATCGGCCAGCAGGGCCCGGAAGTCCCGCAGGTAGGCGCCGAGCCGGCTGGGAGGGACCGCGCAGTCCTCCCAGCCGGGCCATGCCTCGCTGCCGTCGGGCATGCGCGTGGCGGTTCCGGCCGCGTCCTCCCGGATCCGCCACAGGGCGCGCTGCCTCGCGGGCTCGGCGACGACGGCGTGACCGGTCACGGCGTCGCCCGCCGCACGGCACATGTCGCGGGCGCGGGCCTGCGCGTCGCCGGGGTCGTCGCCGCCGACCTCGACGAACAACCAGGCACCGCCGGCCGGCAGCGTGCCGGCCGCGTCGCCGACGAGGTCGGCGGCCATGCCCTCAACGGTCAACGGGCCGTGCGGCAACAGGAGATGGGCGGCCTCCGCGGCGGCCGACTCGTCGTGGTAGCCGAGCACGAGCAGCACGCGTGCGGCAGGCAGGGGGACCAGGCGGACGGTCGCCTCGGTGAGCACACCGAGGGTGCCCTCGCTTCCGGTGAAGGCCCGGGCGGTGTTGCGACCGCGTTCCGGAAGGAGGCTGTCGAGGGCGTATCCCGAGATACGGCGCGGGAGTTGGGGGAAGCCGGTGCGCAGCGGGGACAGGTTCCGGTCGGCGAGTTCCCTGAGCCCGTCGCGCAGGCGGGGTGAACCGGCCCCGGGCAGGCCCCCGTCCAGCCGGACCTGCTCGCCGCGGTAGGTCAGGACGTCCAGGGCGAGGACGTTGTCCGCGGTGGTGCCCCAGGCCACCGAGTGCGACCCGCAGGCGTTGTTGCCGATCATCCCGCCCAGCGTGCAGCGGCTGTGCGTGGACGGATCGGGGCCGAAGGTCAGCCCGTGCCGCGCGGCTTCGGCGCGCAGGTCGTCCAGGACGGCTCCGGGCTGGACGCGGGCGGTCCGCGCCTCGGGGTCGACGTCAACGACCGCGTTCATGGAGCGGGTGAAATCCAGGACGATTCCGGTTCCGGTGGCCTGGCCGGCGATGGACGTCCCGCCGCCGCGCGGCACGACGGGCAGCCCGAACCGGCGGCACACGGCGAGCGCGGCGGCCACGTCGTCGGCGTCCGCGGGGGCCACGACGCCCGCGGGCACCCTCCGGTAGTTCGAGGCGTCCATGGTCATCAGGGCACGCGACCCGGCGTCGAAGGCGACCGTGCCCCGGACCGCGCCGCGGAGCACGTGTTCCACCTCTGTGAGATCCACCGTCATGTGCCCAGCTTGCCCAGGGGAAGGCGGTGTTCATCGCTTCCGCCCTCGCCGGGCGGGGCGCGCCCGGGCGATGCGCGTCGCGGTCGCGCAAGGGGAACGTGTCCCGGGTGCCGTCTCGCGGGGGTGCCGTGGGCTGGGTGCCGTCTCGCGGGTGCCGACGGCCCAGGTGCGGGGTCGCAGCAGGGCGGCCCGCGGGCACGGCGGTCCGCCGTCAGGGCCGGCGGACCCCATCGGCGTAGGTTCGTGGTGGGGCGTCTCATCCGATGGAACGCCGTCCGCAACCGGCCGATTACGCACTACGCTGCGGGCGTGGCCGATATCCAGATCCCCGCTGACATCAAGCCCGCCGACGGACGGTTCGGGTCGGGCCCCTCCAAGGTGCGGACCGAGGCGCTCGACGCCCTGGCCGCCACAGGGACGTCGCTGCTCGGCACCTCCCACCGCCAGGCTCCGGTCAAGAACCTGGTGGGACAGGTCCGCGAGGGCGTGCGGCAGCTGTTCTCCCTGCCCGACGGCTACGAGGTGGTGCTCGGCAACGGCGGTTCCACCGCGTTCTGGGACATCGCCACCCACGGCCTGATCACCGCGAAGTCGCTGCACCTCTCGTTCGGCGAGTTCTCCTCGAAGTTCGCCAAGGCCGCGCAGATGGCGCCCTGGCTGGCGGACCCGACGGTCGTGAAGTCCGACCCGGGCACGCACCCCGAGCCGGTCGCCGAGGCGGGCGTCGACGTGTACGCCTTCACCCACAACGAGACGTCCACGGGTGTGGCCATGCCGCTGCGCCGCGTCGCGGGCGCCGACGAGGGCGCCCTGGTCCTGGTGGACGCCACCTCCGGTGCGGGCGGTCTGCCGGTCGACATCGCCGAGACCGACGTGTACTACTTCGCGCCCCAGAAGTCCTTCGCCGCCGACGGCGGCCTGTGGCTCGCGGCGTTCTCCCCCGCGGCTCTGGAGCGCGCCGCGCAGGTGGCCGCGTCCGGCCGCCACATCCCGGCGTTCTTCGACCTGCCGACCGCCATCGACAACTCGCAGAAGAACCAGACGTACAACACCCCCGCGCTGGCAACGCTGTTCCTGCTGAACGACCAGCTGGAGTGGATCAACGGCCAGGGTGGTCTGGACTGGGCGGTCAAGCGCACCGCCGACTCGTCGTCGCGGCTGTACGGCTGGGCGGAGAAGGCGTCGTACGCGGAGCCGTTCGTGTCCGACCCGGCGAAGCGTTCCCAGGTCGTCGGCACGATCGACTTCGAGGACGGGGTCGACGCCTCCGCCGTGGCCAAGGTGCTGCGGGCGAACGGCATCGTGGACACCGAGCCGTACCGCAAGCTGGGCCGCAACCAGCTGCGGGTCGCGATGTTCCCGGCGGTCGAGCCGTCGGACGTCGAGGCGCTCACCGCGTGCATCGACTACGTGATCGGCCAGCTCTGACCTCTCGCGCACAAGCGGTCCCCGCGGCCGGACCGCCCGCACCAGCGGTGCGGCCCGGCCGGACCCTGTGACCCGTTCACGACGGCGGGAGAGGGCCCGGGTCCGTGTCCCTGGCGCCCGCTCCCCCGCCGCGCACAGACCGGCGAGGCGTCGGCCGAGGTCTGCTCTACTGAGCCGAGCCCTCCCGCGCGCCTCGCCGCCGCACCCGCCCGTTCGGCCAAACCGCTCGGCCGGACGGGGACGATCCGAACGCCGGACCAGGGCGATCCCGAATTCCGGGCCTCTCCGTCCGGCCCGGGGCCGTCAATGCCGGCGGCGCCGCCTCAGCCCCTTGCTCGCGAGGTAGCCGAGCCCGCCGAAGGCGGCGAGGACCGCGATGCCGACGGCCTTCTTGCCCGCGTGCTTGGAACCGGTGTCCTTCGTCGCGCTCTCGGCGGGACCGCCCTGGGGCCGGCCGGACTCCGTGGTGGCAGGGGACGTGGCCACGTTGTCGGGGAGGGCCGCGCCGCTCAGCGGTGCCTTCCAGACCTGGCTGTTCCTGCCCTCGCTGGAGTACATCAGCGCGCGGCCGTCGGTGGTGAAGGTGACGCCCTCGCCCTGCGGCTGCATGGGGACGTCGAGGTCGTCGATCTTGCGCGGGGTGCCGTCCGTCCAGCGGTAGGCGGCAGACCAGAAGTAGCCGCGCAGCACCAGCCGGCTGCCGTCGGGGGAGAACGCGCCGTCGGTGACCCAGGGCACGTCGGCGACGGGGTGGAAGACGTTGACGCCGCTGGTGCTGAGCTTGGCGGGGCCGGCGTAAAGGTGGCCGCCTTTGTCGTTCTTGCTGGCGATGTAGACCCGCCCGGTCTTCGGGTGCACCATCAGGGCCTCGGCGTCGCGCGGGCCGTCGGAGTAGCGCACCGTGAAGCGGGTGACGTCGATGCTCTCGTCCTTCAGCTGCTTCGGCTCGGCGAAGCGGTAGATCCACACCTCGGGCCACTTGCCACCGAGGTTGTCACCGGTGTCGCCGAGGTACAGGTCGCCGTCGGGGCCGAGGGAGATCGCCTCCATGTCCCGGGCGGGGACGCCGCGCATGGTGATCCGGGCCAGGGTCTTGCCGGTGGCGGAGTCCACCGCGTACACGTACGGGCCGTCGCCGCTGTCGTTGTGGGTCCAGTACACCCCGGGGTGCAGGCGGCTGGCGGCCAGGCCGCTGGACTCGATGATCCGCGGATCGGTCATCCGGAACGCCACGGACGGGCCGCTGTCGGCCGCGGCGGGGACCGCCGCACCACAGGCCAGGGCGAGGGCGGCGCAGGCGGCGGCCACCGGCAGAGAAGGACGCATGCACCCCAGTGTCCATGGTGGCCGTTCCGTCGTGGATGATGCCCCGCATGCGCTACCTCTTCGTCGGTGACTCCATGACCGTCGGTTCCGCCGGCGACTACACCTGGCGCTACCGGATGTGGCAGCACCTGTGCGGTCTCGGGGAGCGGTTCTCCGTGGTCGGTCCGAGGGTGACGCTGTACGACAAGGCGCTCGACGACGCGGTGTCCGTGGACTACGCCGATCCGGGGTTCCCGCAGCACGCCCGCCGCCATCTGGCGGGGTGGGGCGAGGGATGGCTGCACATGGCGCCGCTGATCGCCGACGAGGTGCGCGAGCACCGCCCGGACGTGCTGCTGATCTCGCTCGGCCTGATCGACCTCGGCTTCTACACCAACGCCGAGCAGACCGCGGCGAACGTGGAGCGCTTCATCGCGCAGGCCCGGTCGGCGGGGCCGCGGCTGCGCATGGTGCTGCTGCCGGTGATAGCGAACACCCGCGCGGAGCTGGACCCGGGGTTCGCCGATGAGTGCGCGGAGCTCAACGAGCGGATGGCGAAGGCGGTCGTGGATCACGATTCCCCCGCGTCCCCGCTGCTGATGGCGTCCCGCCCGCAGGGCTGGGACATCCACCTCGACACGTACGACGGCACGCACCCCAACGAGTCCGGGGAGCACAAGCTGGCGGCGGCCTTCGCCGACGCGATGCACCAGGCGTGGGACCTCGGCGTGCCCTACGAGGCGGCCTGACCGGGGCCCGCGGGACGGGTTGCACAGAACGACCGAGCGGGACGGCCGAGCGGGACCGCCCGGCGGTCCCTTCCAGGACCCGCCCGGCCCGGTGGGATCGCTCACATCGGCTCTTGATTCGAGCGCGCTCGAAGAGCTTGGCTGGTGGGTATGGAATTCACGCAGCTCGGACGCACGGGGCTCAAGGTCAGCCGCCTGGTCCTGGGGACGATGAACTTCGGTCCGCAGACCGAGGAGGCGGACAGCCACGCGATCATGGACGCGGCCCAGGCCGCGGGCATCAACTACTTCGACACCGCGAACGTCTACGGCTGGGGCGAGAACAAGGGCCGTACCGAGGAGATCATCGGCAGCTGGTTCGCCCAAGGCGGCGGCCGCCGCGACAAGACGGTGCTGGCCACCAAGGTCTACGGCAACATGGCCGGCGAGGGCGAGGAGTGGCCGAACTACGACAAGCTGTCGGCGCTCAACATCCGCCGCGCGGTCGAGGCCAGCCTGAAGCGGCTCGGCACGGACCACATCGACGTGTACCAGTTCCACCACGTGGACCGGGCCACCCCGTGGGAGGAGATCTGGCAGGCGATCGACGTCCTGGTCCAGCAGGGCAAGATCCTCTACGCCGGTTCCAGCAACTTCGCCGGCTGGCACATCGCGCAGGCCAACGAGGCCGCGGCGCGGCGCGGTTCGCTCGGTCTGGTGAGCGAGCAGTGCCTGTACAACCTGATGGAGCGGCGGGCCGAGATGGAGGTCATCCCGGCGTCGCAGCACTACGGCCTGGGTGTCATCCCGTGGTCGCCGCTGCACGGTGGTGTGCTCGGCGGCGCGCTGCGCAAGCAGCGCGAGGGCGGCGGGGCCCGTTCGACGAGCGGGCGGTCGGCGGACACCCTGAAGTCCCAGGAGCAGCGCGACCAGGTCCAGGCGTACGAGGACCTGTGCGACAAGCACGGTCTGCAGCCCGGTGACGTCGGCCTGGCGTGGCTGCTGACCCGTCCCGGGGTGACCGGACCGATCGTCGGCCCGCGCACGCGGGAGCAGCTGGACTCGGCGCTGCGAGCGGTGGAGACCGAGCTGTCGGAGGAGTTCCTGGCGGCCCTGGACGAGATCTTCCCGGGTCCGGGCCCGTCCCCCGAGGCGTTCGCCTGGTAGGACGCGGTGCGGGCGTCGCCGCCGCGCGTCAGCGGACCGCGGCGGCGACGACCACCACGACGATCATCAGCACGAAGGCGGCGGTCATCACGCGGGTACGGGTCTTGGGGTCCACGCTTCGAGGTTAACCGGCCGCCGGAGGTGCTTCGTCTCCCGGGTGGCCCGGGTGGCCTGGCTCACCCGTCCCGTCCGGGTCGACGGATGCGCTGCCTCGGCCGGGCGGCTCGTCGCCCGCCGTGGCGCCTGCCGTGGGCCCGGTCGTGGGGCCGGCCGCGCCGAACGGGAAGCGCGCGACGGTCTCGTAGCGGGGCTGCTCCCCGCGGACGCCCGAGCGCGGCAGGAAGCTGGCGACCAGGCTGAGGTCGGCGGCGGTCCAGGGCGTCCCGCGGAAGGCGGCGAGGGCGTCGGCGTAGGGCCCCAGGTGGGCGGAGTGCCCGCGCGGGGTCCGGGCGAGGGTCAGGTGGGCGCGGAAGCCGTGCTCCTCGGCCGGTGGCGCCCCGGCGCGCCGGGCGGCGGCCCGCACAGAGTCGGCACAGTGCGACAGGCCCCGCAGGTCCCCTTCGGCTCCGGTCCACAGGGTGCGGTCGCCGAAGTGCCCGGCGCCGGCGAGCCTGAGCTCGAACGGGCCGTGGCGGCGGGCGGCCCTGGCGAGGCGCTCGTCGAGTCCGGGGCGGATCTCGTCGGGCACCTCGCCGAGGAAGGCGAGGGTGAAGTGCCAGCCCTCGGGTGCGGTCCAGCGGATCTCCGAGGCACCGGGCATGCGGCGCACCGGGCCCAGCGCCGCGGCCAGTTCCCCGGCCGCGGCGGGCGGCGGGACGAGCGCCGCGAACAGCCTCACGCCGCGGTCATCCTCGTGGCGCTCCTCTCGGAACCGTTCCCCGCACCGGCGCCCGCGTCACCACCGGTGATCGCGTCAGCACCGGTGATCGCGTCGGCACCGGCGCCTGTGCCCGCACTCGCGTCTGCCGCCGTCCCCAGCGGGCCGGCGGTGCCGGCGCCCGCGGCGATCAGGGCGCCGTCCCTGGGGACGAAGGCGACCAGTGGGCGGTCGCCGCCGCGTCGCAGACTGACCCGCAGGCGCAGGCCGCCCGCCCGGGCGAGGGCGAAGCCGACGGCCGCCGCGCCGGCGGCGGCGATCAGGCCGCCGGACAGGAAGCCGACCCGGGCGCCGTAGGTGTCGGTCACCCAGCCCATGATCGGGCCGCCGATCGGGGTGCCGCCCACGAACACCATCATGTACAGGCTCATGACGCGTCCGCGCATCACCGGGTCGGTGGCGAGCTGGACGCTGGCGTTCGCGGTGGTGTTGAAGGTCAGGCTGAAGACCCCGATCGGCACCAGCAGGGCCGCGAAGACCCAGAACTGCGGCGCGACCGCGGCGGCGGCCTCCAGGAGCCCGAAGACCAGGGCGGCGGCCACCAGCATGCGCAACCGGGTGCGGCTGCGGCGTGCGGCGAGCAGTGCGCCGATCAGGGAGCCCGCGGCCAGCAGGGTGTTGAGCAGGCCGTAGGTGCCGGCGCCGCTGTGGAACACCTTGCCGACGAAGGCGGAGAGCCAGATCGGGAAGTTGAAGCCGAAGGTGCCGATGAAGCCGACGAGGACGATCGGCCAGATCAGTTCGGGCTTGCCCGCCACGTAGCGCAGGCCCTCGCGCAGCTGGCCCTTGCCGCGGGGGACCCGCTCGATCTTGTGCAGCTCGGACGTCCGCATGAGCAGCAGGCCGGTGAGCGGCGCGAGGAAGGACAGGCCGTTGATCAGGAAGGCCCAGCCGCTGCCCACGGCGGTGATCAGCACACCGGCGACGGCGGGACCGACGAGCCGGGCGGCCTGGAAGTTCGCCGAGTTCAGGGAGACGGCGTTGCGGACCTGGGAGGGCCCGACCATCTCCATGACGAAGGTCTGCCGGGTGGGGTTG
This sequence comes from Actinacidiphila rubida, assembly GCF_900110255.1. GTDB lineage: Bacteria > Actinomycetota > Actinomycetes > Streptomycetales > Streptomycetaceae > Actinacidiphila > Actinacidiphila rubida. The sequence continues at coordinate 147,468 of NZ_FODD01000001.1, read as the reverse complement.
TCGACGACGGTGACCACACCGAGCAGGAAGGCGATGGTGTAGACGTGCCACACCTGGACGACGCCGCTGAGGGTGAGGGCGGCCAGGGTCAGGCCGAGGACGCCGAGGGCGGCCTGGGTGCCCAGCAGGGTCCGGCGCTTGGGGTAGCGGTCCGCGAGGACGCCCCCGTAGAGGCCGAACAGCAGCATCGGCAGGAACTGCAGTGCCGTGGTGATGCCGACGGCGAAGGACGAGCCGGTGATGCTGAGCACCAGCCAGTCCTGGGCGATCCGCGACATCCAGGTGCCGGTGTTGGAGACCACGGCACCGGTCGCGAAGAGCCGGTAGTTGCGGATCCTGAGCGAGCTGAAGGTGCCCGTCTTCGTTTCCGCGGGACGGTCAGGTTCGGTTGCGGTGTGTTGTCCGGCTGCCGAACTCAATCGGAACTCGCCTCCCCTTCGTCGGGTGGATCGGGTACGTCGCTGCCGCAGCGCGAGACCGCCGCCCGGAGGGCGGCGGAGCGGGGACGGCGGGTCACAGGTGAGCCAGCTTCTCGAGGACGGGTGCGGCCTCGCGCAGGACGGCGCGCTCCTCGTCGGTGAGTCCTTCCGCGAGCTGGGCGAGCCAGGCGTTGCGCTTGACGCGGCTCTCGGCGAGCATCGCGTCGGCCTGCTCGGTGCGGCTGACGACGACCTGGCGGCGGTCCTCGGGGTGGGGTTCCCGGTGGACCAGGCCCTTGGCCTCCAGCATGGCGACGATGCGGGTCATGGACGGGGGCTGGACGTGCTCCTTGCGGGCCAGCTCCCCGGGCGTGGCGGACCCGCAGCGGGCCAGCGTGGCCAGCACGGCCATCTCGGTCGGGCTGAGCGACTCGTCGACGCGCTGGTGGCGCAGACGTCGCGACAGCCTCATCACGGCGCCGCGCAGCTCACTGACGGCCGCACGGTCGTCCTCGGACAGTTCACTCACGTTCGTTAGCTTAGCTCATTACCTAGTCTAAGTACACTTGAGCCGAGCCAAGCGAACCCAAGCGGCCGCGCATTGAACCATCCGATGGCCAGATCTCACCCATACGGGTGAGATAGCGACGGAAAGTGACGCGGCTGGCCACCCGATCCGGGGACCGTTGGACGCATGGCATCGAGAGTGCTCAGCCTCCGTATAGACGGAGACCTGTGGGACCGGATCCGCGCTCACGCAGCAAAACGCGGAATGAGCGCCCAGGACTATGTGGTCCGGACGCTCATTCGCGACGACTTCGACGAGCGGTTCAAGACAGCCGTCGAGGAGACTGACCGCTTCTACGGTCAGAGGGACACGCCAGGGGCTCAGACCAGGCCGAGCGCCGGCATCAGGTAGTAGAAGGCGAACACCGCGCCGACCACGTAGAGGGCCACGGGCACCTCGCGCCACCGGCCGGCGGCGACGCGCAGCAGGCAGAAGGTCAGGAAGCCGATGCCGATGCCGTTGGTGATGGAGTACGTGAACGGCATCAGGACCATGGTCAGGAACGCCGGCACCGCGATGGTGTAGTCGCTCCAGTCGATCTCCCGGATCGAGCCGGACAGGATCAGGAAGCCGACCGCCACCAGGGCGGGGGTCGCGGCCTGCGCCGGCACCATGGTCGCCAGCGGCGTGAGGAACAGTGCGAGCACGAACATCAGGCCGGTGACGACGCTGGCGAGGCCGGTCCTGGCGCCCTCGCCGACGCCGGCGGTGGACTCCACGAAGCAGGTGTTGGCCGAGGAGGACGTCGCGCCGCCGGCGGCGGTGGCGATGCCGTCGATCATCAGCACCTTGTTCATCCCGGGCAGGTCGCCCTTCTTGTCGAGCAGGCCGGCCTCGTCGCTGACGCCGAGGATCGTGCCCATCGCGTCGAAGAAGCACGACAGCAGGACGGTGAAGACGAACAGGATGCCGGTGAGGATGCCGACCTGGTGGAAGCCGCCGAACAGGCTCACCTTGCCGACCAGCCCGAAGTCCGGGGAGGACACCGGGTTGCCGGGCCACTTGGGCACGGTCAGGCCCCACTGCGCGGCGGGGATGCTGGCGGCGGCGTCGATGATGACGGCCAGCACGGTCATGCTGACGATCGAGATCAGGATGGCGCCCGACACCTTGCGGATGATCAGGCCCAGGGTGAGCAGCGTGCCGAGGATGAAGATCAGCACGGGCCAGCCCGTGAGGTGACCGCCGGTGCCGAGCTGGAGCGGCACGGTGGTGTGCGCGGCGTCCGGGATACGACTGACGAACCCGGAGTCGACCAGGCCGATCAGCATGATGAACAGGCCGATGCCGATGGCGATGCCCTTGCGCAGGCCGAGCGGCACGGCGCTCATCACGCGCTCCCGCAGGCCGGTGGCGACCAGGATCATGATCGCGAAGCCGGCGAGGACGACCATGCCCATCGCGTCGGGCCAGCTCATCTTGGGAGCCAGCTGGAGGGCGACCACCGTGTTGACGCCGAGGCCGGCGGCCAGCGCGACCGGGACGTTGCCGATCACGCCCATGAGCAGCGTGGTGAAGGCGGCGGTGATCGCGGTGGCGGTGACCAGCTGGCCGCTGTCGAGGTGGTGCCCGAACTTGTCCACCGCGGACCCGAGGATGATCGGGTTCAGCACGATGATGTAGGCCATGGCGAAGAAGGTCGCGAGACCACCCCGGATCTCGCGCGGGATCGAGGAGCCGCGTTCGGAGATACGGAAGTAGCGGTCCAGGCCGGAGACGGGCGGACGGCCGGTGGGCGTGCGCGCGTCGACCGGAGCGGGGGCCGAGGTGGACATGTGGGTCCTTCACGGGGTCGGTTCTCGCCAGCCTTGGGCGATCGTACGAATGATTTAAGTCAACGAGTGACTGTTTCAGTATGAACAAACAACAAACCAAACGCTATCTTCGCGCGTAGACCCTTGCGGCCACGGCATACGATGAGCCTCATGAGCAAGGAGCGGGGACCCCTGCGCGAGGCGCCAGAGCCGCTGGAGGCCAACGACGTCGCCACCGTCGTCGTCGGCACGACCATCTGGTTCGTGCTCTTCCTGGTGCAGCTCCCCTTCTACGGCTGGTACTCCGACCACGGCCACACCTGGTGGATCTGGACCTGCCTGGCCGGCGGGTGCCTGGGGCTGGTGGGCCTGAAGTACGTGCGGGCCCGCCGTGACGCGATCCAGCGGGCCCGGGCCGCCGCCCAGGACGGGCACAACGGGTAGAAGCGCCACACGCCACGTACCGTCGGAGCCATGACGGAACGCGCCGGCACCGACATCGTCACCGCCCGCAACCCCGGGCTCAGCTCCGACGAGGTCGCGCGACGCGTGGAGCGCGGTGAGGTCAACGACGTCCCGCTGCGGTCGTCCCGCTCCACCGCCGAGATCGTCCGGGCGAACGTCTTCACCCGGTTCAACGCGATCATCGGCGTGCTCTTCCTGATCATCCTGGTGGTGGGGCCCATCCAGGACGGCCTGTTCGGCTTCGTGATCATCGCCAACACGGCGATCGGCATCGTTCAGGAGATGCGGGCCAAGCGGACCCTGGACAGCCTGGCGGTCATCGGCGAGGCCAGACCGACGGTCCGCAGGGACGGCGCGGCCGTCGAGATCCCCACCTCCGGCATCGTGCTCGGCGAGCTGATCGAGCTCGGGCCGGGCGACAAGGTCGTGGTCGACGGCGACGTCGCCGAGGCCGACAACCTGGAGATCGACGAGTCGCTGCTGACGGGCGAGCCGGACCCGGTGGTGAAACGGCCCGGGGAGCAGGTGATGTCGGGCAGCTTCGTGGTGGCCGGCGGGGGCGCGTTCACCGCCACCAAGGTGGGCCGGCAGGCGTACGCGGCGCAGCTCGCGGAGGAGGCGTCGCGCTTCACCCTGGTCAACTCCGAGCTGCGCAACGGCATCAGCCAGATCCTCAAGTACGTGACGTGGATGATGGTGCCGACCGCGGTGGGCCTGATCATCAGCCAGTTCACGGTGGAGAGCCACGACGCGCGCGAGGCGGTGCGCCGGACCGTCGGCGGGATCGTGCCGATGGTGCCCGAGGGCCTGGTGCTGCTGACGTCGGTGGCGTTCGCGATCGGCGTGGTCCGGCTGGGCCGCAAGCAGTGCCTCGTCCAGGAACTGCCGGCGATCGAGGGCCTGGCCCGGGTGGACACGGTGTGCCTCGACAAGACGGGCACCCTCACCGAAGGCGGCATGGACGTCCGCGCCCTGCACCTGCTCGACGGCGCGGAACAGCCCTACGTGGCGCAGGTGCTGGCCGCGCTCGGCGCCGCCGACCCCCATCCCAACGCCAGCCTCCAGGCGATCATCGACGCGTACCCGGGTTCGGGGGCGGACGGCTGGCACCGCACGGACACCCTCGCGTTCAGCTCGGCCCGCAAGTACTCCGGAGCCGCGCTGACCGCACCGGACGGCACCGCGAGCGCGTGGCTCCTGGGCGCGCCCGACGTCCTGCTGCCGGCCGGGCACGCCGCGCTGGCCGACGTGGACCGCCTCAACGACCAGGGCCTGCGGGTGCTGCTGCTGGCCCGCACCGGACGGGACCTGGACGACCCGCGGGCCGCCTCGGACGTCCGGCCGCGGGCCCTGGTCGTGCTGGAGCAGCGCCTGCGGCCCGACGCCGGTGACACCCTGCGGTACTTCGCCGACCAGGGCGTGCACGCCAAGGTGATCTCCGGGGACAACGCCGTGTCGGTCGGCGCGGTCGCCGGCACGCTGGGGCTGCCCGGCGCGGACCGGCCGGTGGACGCCCGGCATCTGCCCGCCGACCGGGACGCGATGGCCCGGGTGCTGGAGGACGGCTCGGTCTTCGGGCGGGTGACCCCGCAGCAGAAGCGGGACATGGTGGGTGCGCTGCAGTCCCGCGGCCACAACGTGGCGATGACCGGCGACGGCGTCAACGACGTCCTGGCGCTCAAGGACGCGGACATCGGCGTCTCGATGGGCTCGGGTTCCGAGGCGACGCGGGCGGTGGCGCAGATCGTGCTGCTGAACAACAGCTTCGCGACGCTCCCCTCGGTGGTGGCCGAGGGCCGCCGGGTGATCGGCAACATCACCCGGGTCGCGACGCTGTTCCTCACCAAGACCGTGTACTCGGTGCTGCTGGCCCTGCTGGTGGTGTTCTGGCAGATCCCGTACCCGTTCCTGCCGCGGCACCTGACGCTGCTGTCGACCCTGACGATCGGCGTGCCGGCCTTCTTCCTCGCGCTCGCGCCCAACAAGGAGCGGGCCAGGCCGCACTTCGTGAAGCGGGTGATGCGCTACTCCACGCCCGCCGGGATCATCTGCGGTCTGGCGGCCTTCCTCGCGTACCTGCTGGCGCGGCACGCGTACACCGGCTCGGGCTCGCTGGACGCGGAGACCAGCGCCGCCACGCTGACGCTGTTCCTGATGGAGATATGGGTGCTGGCGATCGTGGCCCGGCCCTACACCTGGTGGCGGGTGGTCCTGGTGCTCGGGATGGTGGTGGCTTTCCTGATCGTGCTGGTCACACCGTCGCTGCAGACGTTCTTCGCGCTGCGGCTGGTCGGGACCTCGGTGCCGTGGGCGTGCGTGGCGATCGCGGCGGTGGGCGGGGTGGTCCTGGAGGTCTCCTGGGCGTGGGTACGCCGCCGCGAGGACCGCGCTCTCGCGACGGCCTGAGCCCCGGCGACGCCTGGTCCCGGGCGGCGCTCCCGCCGCGGGTCAGTCGAACCAGCGGGCCTCGGCGAGCTCGCCGGTGCGCGTCGGGTCCTCCAGCAGCGCGGCCAGCTCGAACCTGCGCTGCCAGTGGCCGGTGGCCCAGGCGAGCCCGGCGGCGACGCCCTCCACGGTGGAGGCGTGCAGCACGCCGTCGACGTAGCGCCAGTCGACCTCGACGTCGCCGGTGACGAGCAGTTCCTCGTGCTCGACATACGTGGTGGGCGCGCCCGGCACCAGGTCGTGGACGGCGGGCAGGACGTCGTGCGGCTCGCCCTCGGAGAGCACCCGCGCCTCGACCGCCTCGCTGAGCCGCCGCACCTGGAACAGCTCGGCCAACTCCCCCGCCAGCCGCGGCGGCACGGGCAGCAGCGCACGGCCGGCGGCCAGCGGCAGCAGGTCGGGGGCGTCGGCGACCAGCGCGTCGGCGGCGTCCACGACGACCGGTTCGCCGTCGACGACGGCCCGCACCTCGTCGGGCAGCGTGACCTGTTCGGGGTCGAGTTCGGCCAGCGCCGCGTACAGGCTGTGGAGCTGGGCCGGGGTCACGCCACGGTCCGGGTCGGCGAGGCGGCCCAGGAGTTCGGCGGCACCGCCGGGTTCGGAGAGCAGCGCGGCGACCGTGGTGCGCACCCCGAGCGCCCGCAGGACCTGATCGTCGACGTCGGTGTCGGTCTCGGCCTCGTCGTAGAGCCCGGCGAGCAGCCGGTCGCCGCCGGCCGTGCGCAGGCCCACGGGGTGGCGCCCGTCGAGCACGGGGTGGTCGCGCAGCCACCAGGCGGCGTACGGCCGCACGGACTCGGTGGTGCCGTCGGGCAGCAGGACCCGCACCGGGGCGGTGACCGCCTCGCGCAGCGGCGGCCGGGAGAGCAGCGCCAGGGCCTGCGGCCAGGCGTCGTCGTCGACGAGGTCGAGGTCCCGCACGCCCACCACCTCGGTGGCGACGGGCGGCACGTCGGTGTCCGGGAGCTGGTCGAGGACGTCCTCGCACCACACGTCGACCGCGTCGAGCAGGCCGACGTCGTCGGGCTCGGCCCAGTCGCTGTCGCGGGGGTCGAGGTCGTCGGGGTCGAGGACGACGTCCTCGGCACGCACCAGGGCGAACGTGGCGAGCACGCCCACGGCGGTCAGGGCCTGTTCGCCCCAGCGGTCGGCGAGATCGGCGTCCACGGCGGCGAGTTCGCCCTCGCGGAGCACCGACTCCAGCTCACTGCCGGGGAGCACCAGCTCGCCGGCGGGGGCGAGTTCGCCGTCCTCGTCGGGCAGGGCGAGGGCGGACAGCCACGGCTCGTCGCCCGGCGCGAGGCCGGCGGCGCGCACCAGGCCCAGCACGGCCTCGGCCAACTCCTCGGCGTCCAGACCGGGTTCCTCGTCCCAGCCGGGGCGGTCGCCGTCCAGGGAGGCGGCGACGGCGGCCCGCACCTGCGGCGAGGTGAGGATGGCCCGGGGCGTGGCGGGCAGCGCGCCCAGCTTCTCCAGCAGCGGGTGCGCGGCGTCGGCGTGGGCGACGCGCAGGCCGAGCCGGGACAGCAGCGCGGCGTCGACGGACTCCTCGCCGTCGGCGCCGGGCAGCGGCATCAGGATCTGGCGCGGGCCGACGGCGGTGCGGCCGTCGGCGAGCGGCACGGGCAGGCCGCTGAGCACGTCGGCGTCGGTGCCGGCGAGGGCGTCGTAGAGCCGGTACCACCATCCGGCGGGGCGCTCGGTGCCGGACAGCCGGTCGACGGCCTCGGCGAGCGAGAGCCGGGCGACGCCCAACTGACGTAGGGCGGGGCGCCGTTCGAGCGTCGAGGGGACGAGGGTGGGCAGCACCTCGGCGAGCACCCGGACGGCCTCGGCCGTGGCGCCCTCGACCACTTCGGCGTCGACCGGGCGCAGCGCGTGCGCCTCCCCGGCGAGCGGCCCGTCGGCGTCGTCCTCGGCGGCACCGTCACCGCGCTCGACACGGTCGCTCTCGACAAGGCCGCCGCCCCGAGGGGACGGCGCGGCCGGCACCTCCGCCGCGCGCGGCAGGAACGGGGTGCGGGGCAGCGCGGCCAGGATGCGGCGGCGGAGCTCGGCGTCCAGTTCGCCGGTGCCCAGCGGGCCGGGCACCAGGTCGACGACACCGGTCCCGACCGGCCGCCACCCGTCCATCAGCCGCACGTAGGCCTCGGCGGCGCGGGCCATCAGGAAGTCGGTGAGCGGGCCGGGCGCGGCGTGCCGGCGGCTGGGGTCGAGCGGGAAGCTGGCGAGCAGCAGGGCGGGCAGGCCGAGCGGTTCGTCGGTGGGCGTCGGGGCGTGCACGACGGACGCGGTGCCGGGCGCGGCCGGGGCACCCTCGTCGTCGACGGGAACGGCCCAGGTGACCGACCAGACCGGGCGGAGCCGCTCCTCCACGGGCCGGTCGGCGAGGAGTTCGGGGTCCAGCGACCCGGCGGCGGCGTCGACGCGCCAGCGGGTGGGGGCGGTTCGGGCCGAGTCCTCGATCAGCACGTCGCCGCCGTCGAGTTGACGACGCGTCATCGTCCGTACCCCGGAGGGGGTTTCGACGACCACTTCGGACAGGGCCGGCAGGGCGAGCAGCAACGCGTCGTCCACGCCCGCGAGAAGACGGCTCGTCAGATCTTCGGCGGAGCCGTCGCGCAGCGGCAGGACCACGGCGGTGTCGTACGTCTCGGGCGCGCTGCCCTCGGCGGGGAACGGCAGTCGCAGCAGCGGGACATGGCCGTCCCGGCGCCGCAACTCGTCGCTGAGGTCCGGGAGGTGCGCGGCCAGGTCGCGGGCCTCGGCGAGCGACCAGCGGACGCCGCCGGTGCGGCTGACGATGGCCGGCTCGTCGCTGACCGCGAGCACCGCGGCGAAGCCGACACCGAAGCGGCCGACGGCACCGGGGCCGTCGTCACGCTTGGCGGAGGCGCGCAGCGTGGACAGGGACTCGACGGCGGCCGCGTCGAGAGCGGCGCCGGTGTTGGCCGCGGCGAGGAGCGCGGGAGCGCCGTCCTCGGCCTCGTGGAGGGTCAGCCGGAGCCGGCCGGGGACGCCGGCGCGGACGGCCGCGTCGGCGGCGTTCTGGGCCAGCTCGACGACCAGGCGGTCGCGGTAGCCGCCGAGGGCCAGGTCCTCCTCGGCGTTGGCGTCCTCACGGAACCGGGCGGCGGAGGAGGTCCACGCGGTGAGGACCGCCCGGCGCAGGGTCGCGGTGCGGAAGGGGTCGGGGTGGCCTTCCGGGGCCGTTCGGATCACTCCTGCGCGGGTCAACGTACGGCCCTTCCGTCCCATGGTCTCGGCCCGTGCGGGCCCTGCACGGTGACCGTACCGCCATCCGGCCGTCACCCGCGCGGCGGGCGCCGGCTCGCCGGAAGCCGCACTGTATGCCGTGGACGTCAGCGCGGTGCCGGTCCCGCCCGCGGAGCACTCGTACGGGTGACGCCGGGCTGCGCGGACCTGGCGGCCCGTTCCGGGCCTGGGCCGGGCCGCTCCCGGGCCGCTCCGGGCGGGGCACCCCCGCCGCCGTCAGCCGTGGCCGAGGTCGTCCTCCGAGGGCTCGCCGTCCTCGACCGAGGAGTGGCGGTCGGGGTGCAGCGGCAGCGGATCGGTGTCGTGGAGGTCGTCGAGGACCATCGGGGCCGGCTGCGGGGTCTTGGGCATCACGGCCGCCTCGGAGTGGGCGCCGCAGCCGTAGCCGAGCGAGACCAGGTGGCCGTCGGCCGGGGCGAACTCGTTCGCGCACACCCCGAAGGCCTGGCTGAGGGACCCGGCGATCGGCACCAGGAAGCCGCAGCTCGCGCAGTTCGCGGGGGCCGCCTGCGCCATGGGCGTCTTCGGCCCGAACTGCTCCTCCCAGCGATCGGCCGCGCTGTGCAGCCCGTACCGGGACAGCACCCGCTGCCGGCCGAGGCCGAGCTGCTGGGCGACGGCGCCGATGGTGGACAGGCTCGGCCCGGACACGATGACCTCGGCGACCGCGTCGGCGCCCCCGTCACCTCCGGCAGCCCGCCCGGCCGCTTCCGCCACCGTCTCGCCGGCCTGGACCGCCTCGACCGCCACCGCGGCGGCGCCGGCCGTCCCCGCCGTTTCGGCCGCGCCCGTTCCGGTGGTCCCGTCCGCCCCAGCGGCCTCACCGGCCACGTCGGCGTCCTCGGGCTCCTCGGGACCACCCGTCCAGCCGGGTTCGAGCCGCAGGTCGTCGGACTCGGTCGGCAGCAGGTCGCCGGGGCCCAGGTCACCGGGACGGAGCCGCTCGCTCCACGGCACCCACTCGGGCGCGAGCACCGCGTCGGGGCCGGGCAGCAGCACCGTCTCGTCAATGGTGACGACCTTGGCGCGGGAGGCGCGCGCGAGGGTGGTGGCCCAGCGCCAGCCCCGGTAGGCGGGCTCGCGGCAGGCGAACAGATGCGTCACGACGCGGTCGCCCTCCGCGACGACGCCGAGGTGCTCGCCCACGGAGTCGCGCCCCGCGGCTTCCTCGGTGACAGCGAACGCGACGTCCACCGCCTCGGCGCACAGGCGGTCAGGGGTGCGGCTTCGCATCGCAGGGCTCACAGAAATCGTTTCTCTTTCTACGCCGTCTCACGTGTGCGCTCTCGGGCGGGCCGACCGGACACGGGGAGCGGCGGCGGAGCGGACCTGTGGACCGCGTCAACGCCTTGGTTCCCCGAACTTTCCGGTCTGCCCGAACGTCCTCGGGCGCACCTGTTGCCACCATTCTGCGCGATCGCACGCTACCGGTGTGCACAACGACCGCAAAGGAGGGGGTGCGCGAACTTCCATTTGGGGCAGGATTGCGAACGTGGCACGAACTGTGACATCGGGTCCTGGACCCGTGCGCAAGGCCGGACGCACCCTTGCCAGCGGGGTGGGGCGCTCCGGCGGTGCCGTCGTGCGCAGGGTCCGGCGTTCCACCCACTCCGGCGGCGCGGGCGAGTCGGGCCTGGCGAAACTGATCGAACTGCACGCGGTGAACTCCGCGGGCGACATGATGGTGACCATCGCGCTGGCGAGCACGGTGTTCTTCTCGGTGCCGACCGGTGAGGCGCGGGGCCGGGTGGCCCTGTACCTGCTGATCACGATGGCGCCGTTCGCGATCCTCGCGCCGGTCGTCGGCCCGCTGCTCGACCGCGCGGGGCACGGCCGCCGCGTGGCGATGGCCGCGTCGATGATGGCCCGCGCGGTGCTGGCCTGGACGATGGCCGGGGTCGTGTCGACGGCCGGCCTGGGCCTGTATCCGGCGGCTCTGGGGGTGCTGGTCGCCTCGAAGGCCTACGGGGTGCTCCGCAGTGCGGTGGTGCCGCGGCTGCTACCGGGCCGCACGACGCTGGTGAAGGCGAACTCGCGGGTCACCCTGGCCGGCCTGCTGTCGACCGCGGTGGCGGCGCCGGTCGGCGCCGGGCTGCATGCCATCGGCCCGCCCTGGCCGCTGTACGGCGCGTTCGTGATCTATCTGGCGGGCGCCCTCCTGTCGATGTCGCTGGATCCGAAGGTGGACTCGTCGCGCGGCGAGAACCGGGCGCGGCTGTCGGCCGACGAGGAGGCGTCGCCGGAGCCCGCGGGCATCCCGGGCAAGAAGCCCGGTCTGCTGGGCGTCGGCTCCTCGGTGCTGCACGCGCTGCAGGGCAACGCGGGGCTGCGCGCCCTGTCGGGCTTCCTGACGATGTTCCTGGCGTTCATGTTGCGCGAGCACCCGCTCGGAGGGCTGACCCCTGCCCTGTCACTGGGCGTGGCCGTCGTGGCGGCGGGTGTCGGCAACGCGCTCGGCACCGCCCTGGGCTCGTTCCTGAAGGCCCGCGGGCCCGAGGTGATCATCGCGACGATGCTGGTGTTCGCGCTGGCGACCGCCACGGTCGCGGCGAGCTGGTTCGGCCTGTTCACGGTGGCGGCGGTGACGGCGGTGGCCGGTATCTCGCAGGCGTTGTCGAAGCTTTCGCTGGACGCCCTGATCCAGCGGGACGTGCCGGAGGAGGTCCGCACCTCCGCCTTCGCCCGCTCGGAGACGACGCTGCAGCTGTCGTGGGTGATCGGCGGCGGCATCGGCATAGTCCTGCCGCTCAACGGTTCGCTCGGCATGGCGGTGGCCGCCGGCCTGGTGCTGCTGGCGTTCTCGGTGTCGATACGCGGGCTGCTGGGCGCGGCCCGGCGCGGTGGCGGCGGGACGGCCCGCGCCCGCGTCGCCTGAGGCTTCCGGGGCGGCAGCACTCCAGGGCCGCGGTCCCAGGGCCGCGGTCCCGGGCCCGCGCCGCGCGGGCCCCGCGCCGGCTCCGACCCCCGTTCCGGCCCGGGCTCCGGACCACGTTCCGGGCCGGAGGGCCCGCACGCGGCGCGCGTCCGGCGCGCGGCCGGACCGCCCCGGCCGGGCGTCGCGCCGGTGCCCGCGGGCCCGCGGGACACGGGCGCACCCCCGCGCAGACCTGGAGCAACCGCCCGGTAGCCTCACCCCCATGAGCATTCGCCGCGCTGCCACCACCGTTGGTGCCATCTCCCTCGGGCTGGTCGCCCTCACCGCCTGCGACAAGCCCACCCCGCTGGCGACGGTGACCGTGGGCACCAAGTCGGTGACCGCCGAAGCCGTCGACAAGTGCTACGCCAACGGCAAGAAGCTGCCGTCGACGATCTTCCAGGCGTGCCTGAGCGCCGAGCCCAAGCACCACATCACCGTGGGCCTGGGCGACACGGTGCGCGTGGGCGTGGAGCCGAAGATCGCGAAGAAGGGCTGGCTGCTGGCCTCCGGCACCCAGCTGCTCACCCCGGAGCCGCTGACCAACAAGACCTACTGGACGCTGGACTCCTCCACGCTGTTCACGCAGCAGGACCCGACCACCGGCCAGACCACGCAGGTCGACTCGGTGACCCTCAACATCGTCGAGTCCGCCGACACCACCGGCGCCGAGACCTACGGCGTGTGGAAGATCAAGCTGATCAAGTCCAAGTGACGGGATCCGGCCGCCTCCTGGTGGTGACCGCGGTGGCCGCGGAGCGCGACGCGGTCCTCGCGGGCCTCGCGCGCGGCCGCTCCGCGGGCGCCCAGGCGGCCGTGGACGTCGTCGCCGGGGGCGTGGGCCCCGCGGCCGCCGCCGCGGCGACGGCGACCGCCCTGGCCCGCGCGCAGGCCGCCGGAACCCCGTACGCGCTCGTCGTCTCCGCGGGCATCGCCGGCGGGTTCGCCCCGGCCGCCCCGGTGGGTTCCCTGGCCGTCGCCGACGCGATCGTGGCGGCCGACCTCGGGGCCGAGACGAGCGCGGGCTTCACCCCGGTGGCCGAACTCGGCTTCGGCACTTCCGAGCACCGCCCGCCCGCGGCTCTGTCCCGGCGCCTGGCGGACGTCCTGGGCGCGTCCTACGGCCCGGTGCTGACCGTCTCCACGGTCACCGGCACGGCCGAGCGCGCCGGCACTCTGATGCGGCGTCACCCCGCGGCCGTGGCCGAGGCGATGGAGGGCTTCGGCGTGGCGGAGGCCGCGGCCGCCGCGGGCCTGCCCGTCCTGGAGATCCGGGCGGTGTCGAACGCGGTGGGCCCCCGGGACCGCGCGGCCTGGCGCATCGGTGACGCGCTGGCGGCGCTCACAGCGGCCTTCGGGAAGCTCCCGGCGGCATTGGAGGTTGACCCGGAACATGACTGACGACGCGAACGGCGGCACTCCCGGCGGCAGGACCGGCAGCAGCGGCGGCACGGGCGGCGGCTCCGCCCTGCGGATCGCCTACTCCCCCTGCCCCAACGACACGTTCGTCTTCCACGCATGGGCGCACGGCCAGGTGCCGGGCGCACCGCCGCTGGACGTCACGTTCGCCGACATCGACATCACCAACGGGATGGCCGAGCGCGGCGAGGGCGACGTGCTGAAGGTGTCCTACGCGGTGCTGCCCTGGGTGCTGGACGAGTACACCCTGCTGCCCTGCGGGGGTGCGCTGGGCCGCGGCTGCGGGCCGCTGGTGCTCACCCGCGAGCCGGGGGCGGACCTGGCGGGGAAGACCGTCGCGGTGCCCAGCGAGCGCTCCACGGCGTACCTGCTGTTCCGCCTGTGGGCGGCGGCCGAGGTGCCGGGCGGTGTCGGCGAGGTCGTCGTGATGCCGTTCCACGAGATCATGCCCGCGGTGCGGGACGGCCGGGTGGACGCCGGACTCGTCATCCACGAGGCCCGCTTCACGTACCGGAACTACGGCCTGCACAAGCTCGCGGACATGGGCGAGCACTGGGAGGCCACCACGGGGCTGCCGATCCCGCTGGGCGCGATCATCGCCCGGCGGTCGCTGGGCAAGGAGCGGCTGCAGGAACTGGCCGCCGCCGCCCGCGACTCGGTGCGCCGGGCCTGGGACGACCCGCGGGCGTCCCGCGCGTACGTGCTGGCGCACTCCCAGGAGATGGACCCGGCGGTCGCCGACCAGCACATCGCGCTGTACGTCAACGAGTTCACGGCCGATCTCGGCGAGGACGGCTACGCGGCGGTCCGCGGGCTGCTGACGCGCGCCGCGGAGCAGGGCCTGGTACCGCCGCTCGCCGAGGACGCACTGGCCTTCTGAGGCCCTCTGAGGCCCCCTGAGCCGTACCCGGGCACGGCTCAGCCGGAAGGGCGCGACCGGGCCGGTGCTCCGGCCGGAAAACGCCCCGGGAAATGCTGTGCGGCGCTTTAGCCGGAGTATCGACCTCCGGAAAAGCGCCGCAATAGCGGGCCGTGCGGGCTATACGTCGAGCTGGTCGGCGACGACGCGCAGCACGGAGGCGATCTTGTGGCCGTGGGCCTTGTCGGGATAGCGGCCGCGCTGAAGGGAACGCGCGACGTCCTCCAGCAGGGTGGTGAGGTCCTGGACGATCGGCAGCAGTTCGTCCGGCTTGCGGCGCTGGGCGGCCGCGACGGAGGGGGCGGGGTCGAGCAGCGTGACCGAGAGCGCCTGGTCACCGCGCTGACCGGCGACCACGCCGAATTCCACGCGCTGTCCGGGCTTGAGGGCCGCCACGCCGTCGGGCAGCACCGAGGAATGCACGAAGACGTCGCCGCCGTCATCGCGGGAGAGAAAGCCGAAGCCCTTCTCGCTGTTGAACCACTTGACCTTGCCGGTAGGCACGTCCGACCTCGTCCTCATTGCTCGGAACTGCTCTGCATACGACTGCAGCGGGCCCACCTGAGACCCGCTGGCACCAGGCTAATGGCCTGCCGCTGTGTGACAAGACGCCGAGGTCCCGTTCCACGGCGTCCACGACACGGACCTACCCTTGTCCGGTGAGCAAACAAACCATGGGCCCCGGTGACCTGCTCGTGCGGGTCGGCGCGATTCTGTTCCTCGTGGGCGCCGTCGGCACGCTGGCGACGGTCGCGCCGCTGCTGCTGGGCACCAGCCGGCTGCCGACTCCGGCGTACTTCGTCTCCATGCTGATGGGCGTCGGGCTGGCGGTCGCGCTGTGCGGGCTGCTGAAGGCCGCCCTCGCGCAGCGTCACCCGGCACACGGCCAGGAGGACGCCGCGGGCCGGGCCGCCGTCGAACGCTAGGGCCGGGTCAGGCGGCCGTCAGGCGGTGGGCGGCGAGCCACGCGGGGAACTGCGTGAGGTCGTCGAGGACGACGTCGGCGCCCGCGTCCCGCAACTGCTGGGCGGCGCACGGGCCGGTCGCCACCGCGACGGACAGCGCGCCGGCCTTGCGGGCGCCGCGCACGTCGCCGACGTGGTCGCCGACGTAGATGCTCGCGCCCCACTCGATCAGCGCCTCGGCCTTGGCCTCGGCCCACAGCCAGCCGCGCACCTCGGCGTCGATGCCGACGTGGTCCAGGTGCAGCCGGGCGTTCGGCTCGTACTTCGCGGTGACGACGACGGGCCGGCCGCCGGCCGCGCGGACCGCCGCGACGGCGTCGAGCGCGCCGGGCATGGCCGGGGTGGGCACGATGGCGTGGTCGGGGTAGAGGGCGCGGTAGCGCTCGCCCATCGCGGGGATGCGCTCGGCGGGCATCCAGTTGGCCAGCTCCTCGTCCAGCGGCGGCCCGAGGCGGGTGACGACCAGGTCGGTGTCGATGTGGATGCCGGTCTCGGCGACCAGCGCGTCGTAGACGGCCTTGATGCCGGGCCGGGAGTCGATGAGCGTCATGTCGAGGTCGAAACCGACGGTCAGCGGGCCGGTGCCGGGGGCGGAGGTCGCGGGCGCGAGGTCGTTGGTCACAGCACCCATTCTCACCCGGGCCGTCAAGCGCGATCCGGCCGCCCTCGTCCCGGCCTCGTCCTGCCGCCGTCCCGCCCTCGTCCCACCGCCGCCGCGCGGGCCCGGCCGGGCATGAGGCGGCGCCCGGTCACCCGCCGCCGTCCCTCTCGGCGGGGGCCGTCGCCCCGCCCTGGGTCACGCGCTCCTGCGGCTGCGCCACAGCAGGTACAGCGCCGTGCCGACGGCGGCCAGCCGGATCGTCACCGGGTACACGTCCTGGAAGGCGTGGCCCACCTGCCCCTGGGCGATGGGCTTGCCCCACTTCCCGACGTCGCGCCCCCACACCCACACGACCATGGCGGCCGCGGCGGCTCCCGGGATGCCGAGCACCGCGAACTTCGCCTGCGTGCGGCTCATGGCGCGCGAGAGGTAGGCGAGCAGCCAGCCCAGGCCGAGCGGGATGAGCGACCCGAGGGCGGCGCCGCCGAGCAGCAGCAGGGCGGCCAGCAACAGGCTGGGGCTGCCCCAGCCGGACCGCACCCGGCGCAGTGCGGGCAGCAGGGGGCGGCGCTGCCGCCCGGCGGGTGCCTCCTCCTCGTAGGCGGCGCCGCCCGCGGGCTCCTCCTCCACGGCGGCCGGTGCGGCGCCCGCCCTGCGACGGGTGGACGGCGGCGGGTCCTCCTCGTCCAGCTCCTCGTCGTCGACGGGGATGAAGACGCCGCCGGTCATGCCCGGCAGCCCGGCCAGTTCCTCGCCGGCGCGCAGCGGGCCGCCGCCGCGGGGCGAGCCCTGCCACCATTCGAGGCCGTCACGGTCGCGGTCGCGGCCGCGCCCCCGGGCCGGGCCGGTGGTGCCGGTGCCGTCGCCGGGCTTGGTGCCGCCGGAGCCGCCGCGCCCGCCGTCCGCGCCCGAACGGCCCACCGGGACCTGGGGGCCGCGCTTGGCGTAGGGCCCGTACGAGCCGGCCGGGGGCTCGCCCGGGCCGGAGCCCGAGCCGGCACCCGACCGCGAGCCGGAACCGGAGCCGGCACCCGACCGCGAGCCGGAGCCCTCGCCGGAGCCGGACGCCGCCTCCACCACCTCGTCGGGCGTGCCGATCCTCCCGAGGATCCGGCGGACCGCGGCGGGGCTGTCGCCGCTGGTGCCGTCGCGCTGGCGGTCGATGTCGTTGCGGAGCTGCGCGACGAGCTGCATGCGCTCGGCGGCGGGCATGGCGGTCTGGGCCAGGTCGCCGACCCGGCTCAGGTAGTCGAACACCAGCCGGTCACTCTCGACGCCCACCGCCGACCCCCTTCCACCGCGCTGCCCCGAAGGTACCCGCCTGTCACGGCGGCTGTCCTCACCCGGCGGCCGGGGCCGGGGATTCGGCCGGTACGGCTACTGTGGGACGGATGACGACCGGGGACGCCGCCGTACCGCGCACGCTCGCGGAGGACCTGCGCGCACGTGACGACGACGCGCTGGCGCTGCTGCTGCGCGCCCGCCCCGACCTGCTGTCGCCGGTCCCCAACGACCTCACCCAGCTCGCCACCCGGGCCGCCACCCGCAGTTCGGTGGTACGCACGCTGGACCGGCTGGACGCGTTCACCCACCAGGTGGCCGAGGCGCTGGCCGTCGCGCCCGACCCGTGCGACGAGGACACGCTCCGCATCCTGATGACCGGGGCCGGCGCAGGTGCCCGCCCGGCCCGCGCCCGGCGCACGTCGGAACAGGGCGGCGCGCTCCTGCCCGGCGGCGAGCCGCTGGCGCCGGAGCTGGCGGCGGCCGCCGCCGAGGCGCTGCCGCGGGCCGTGCGGACGCTGCGGGAGTGCGGGGTGCTGTGGGGCGGGGAGGACCGGCTGCGGCTGGTGCGGACGGCCAAGGACCTGCTGGCGCCCTCGCCGTCGGCGGCGTCGGCGACCGGCCTCGGCCCGTCCGTCGGGGAGGCGACCGCGGGCATGTCGCCGTCCCGGCTGCAGGAGATCGTGGCCGACGCGGGCCTGCCGGGCACCCACGACCCGACCAGCGCGATCACCGCGCTGACCGGCCTGTTCGGGGACGCCGGCCGGCTGGGCGCGCTGCTCGCGCAGGCCCCCGACGGGGTGCCGGAGGTGCTGGAGCGGCTGCTGTGGGGCCCGCCGTACGGCGAGGTGCGGGACGCGACGGCGCCGGTGCGCGCGGACGCCGGCGACCGGCCGGTGACGCCCGTGCAGTGGCTGCTGGCCCGCGGCCTGCTGCTGCCGGCCGGCCAGCACACGGTCGTGCTGCCCCGGGAGGCGGCCCTGACGCTGCGCGGCGGCCGCGCCCACCGCGTGCCCGAGCCGGCGCCGCCGGCGGTGGATCCGGTCACCCGTCCCGAGCGGACCGTCGACATGACGGCGGGCGGGCAGGCGTTCACCGCGATCCGCACGGTCGTCGAGCTGCTCACCGAGTGGCAGACGGGCGGTCCGCCGGTGCTGCGCAGCGGCGGCCTGAGCGTGCGCGATCTCAAGCGCACCGCCGCCGCCCTGGACCTGACGGAGCCGCAGGCCGCTTTCTGGCTCGAACTCGCCTATGCCGCCGGGCTGATCGCGTCCGACGGCGAGGCCGACGAGAGGTACGCGCCGACGCCCGCGGCGGACGAGTGGCGGCAGTTGCCGCCGGAGCGGCAGTGGACGGTGCTGGCCACCGCGTGGCTCGCCGCGACCCGCACGCCCGGGCTGGTCGGCAGCCGCGACGCCAAGGGGCGGGCGCTGTCCGCGCTGGGCCCGGAGCTGGACCGCTCGCTCACTCCGCGGGTGCGCCGCGCGGCGCTGCGCGTGCTGGCGGACCTGCCGGCCGGCGGCACCGTCGTGAAGGACGCGCTGCTGGCCCGGCTGCGCTGGCAGCGGCCGCTGCGCGGCAGCGCGGACGCGCTGCGCACCGATCTGCTCGGCTGGACGCTGGAGGAGGCGGAGACGCTCGGCGTGACGGGCCGCGGGGCGCTCGCCGGGCACGCCCGCGCGCTGCTGGAGTCGCCGCCGGACGCGGGCAGGGCGGCGGCGCTGCTCGCGCCGCTGCTGCCCGAACCGCTGGACCACGTGCTGCTGCAGGCCGATCTGACGGCCGTGGCGCCGGGCCCGCTGATCGCGGCGCTCGCGGAGACCCTGAACGTGCTCGCGGACGTGGAGTCCAAGGGCGGTGCCACCGTCTACCGGTTCACGCCGGCGTCGGTGCGGCGGGCGCTGGACGCGGGGCGCAGCGCGGCGGAGCTCCAGACGTTCCTGGCCGCGCACTCGCGCACGCCGGTACCGCAGCCGCTGAGCTACCTCGTCGACGACGTGGCCCGCCGGCACGGTGCGCTGCGGGTGGGGGCCGCGTCCGCGTACCTGCGGTGCGACGACGACGCGGTGCTGACCGAACTGCTCGCGGACCGCCGCGCCTCGGGTCTGGGCCTGCGGCGCCTGGCGCCGACGGTGCTGGCCGCGCAGAGCGACCCGGCGACGCTGCTGGAGCGGCTGCGGGCGATGGGCCTGGCCCCGGCGGCCGAGTCCGCGGACGGCGACGTGCTGATCACCCGGGCCGACGCCCGCCGCACCCCGCCGCGCACCCCGCCGCTGCCGGTGACCGACGGCCCGCCGGTGCCCGACGACAAGCTGCTCGGCGCCGCGGTGAAGGCGATCCGGGCCGGCGACCGGGCGGCGACGGCGGTGCGCCGCGCGCCCGCGCCGGCGGCCGACGGGCTGCCGCGCACGCCGGCCGCCGACACGCTCGCCACGGTGCAGGCCGCGGCGCTGGCCGGCGAGTCGCTGTGGATCGGCTACGTCAACGCCGAGGGCTCGGCGAGCCAGCGGGTCATCGCACCGGTCCGGGTCGAGGGCGGCTATGTGACCGCGTACGACCACACCACCGACGAGGTCCGCACCTTCGCGCTGCACCGCATCACCGGGGTGTCCGAGCTGGCGGACGATCCCGCCTGACGCCGTAGCGGTGCCACCAGTGGTCGCGCCGCGGGTGCAGGGCCCGGCCGAGCCTGCGGCCCAGCAGCAGGTAGCCGATCAGGGCGCCCGTGGTGTTGAGGATGACGTCGTCGATGTCGAACGCCCGGCCCTCGACGATCGCGCCCTGCGCCGACTCGACCAGCACCATCACGAGCGCCGTGACGACGGCCACCCGCACCAGGCCGCGGGCGCGGGGGAACAGCATCGGCAGCAGCACGCCGAACGGGACACCGAGCACCACGTTGCCGCCGACCTGCTTGACGCTGTCGCGCAGCGCGGGCTGGTCGAGGTAGGCGCGGATGGACGCGCCCGGCCTGAGGTTGGTGTGCACCAGGCTGTCGGAGGCGGGCGACGGCACCAGCGTCACCTTGGCCAGCGCGACCGCGAACCCGACCATGCAGACCAGGGCGACGGCCATGACGGCGGCCCTGGCCAGCACCGGCCACAGGCTGTGCCGTTGCAGCACCGGCGCTTCGGGCTCGCGGCTGCGGGGCACCGTGCCGGCCCGGATCCTGGCGGCGGTCCCGGCCTTCGCGCCGGTCTTCGGCTTGGCACCCGACTTCGGCTTGGCACCCGTCTTCGGTTTCGCGGTCGTCCTGGGCTTGCCGGTGGTCTTCGGCTTCGCGGTGGTCCTCGGCTTCGCGGTGGTCCTGGCCGCGGCCTTGGAGGTGTCCCCGGTCCCGGCCTTCGCGCCGCCCCTGGTCGTGAGGGCGGCCTTCACCGCGGACAGCGGACCCGGCTTCGGTCCTGACGCCGGTGGCGGTTTCGGTGCCGTCTTCTGCTTGGCCGTGGCCGTGGCCTTCCCCTCCCCATCGGTCCCGGCCGCCCTCGTGCCCGCCGCGCCGAACGCGCGGCGGTACCACGGGGTGTCCGGGGGTGCCGCGGTGGCGCCTTTCGGGCTCCGCGGCTTCTGCGTGTCCTCGGGTTCCTGCTTCGGCGTCTGCTTCCGGCCCTTCGCACGGTCCTGGCGTCTGGCGCCCTGACGCTGCTGCGGCGCCGGGCGGAGCAGCCCCACGCGTAACGCCATCTCTCCTCTTCCCCCTCGCCTCGGCGGCCGGTCCCGGGTCGTCTACCCGGGGCCGGCCGCCGTACGCCACGCGCGGGGGCACGGGGTGGAAGGGATCAGACGGACGGGTGGGTCAGCCGTGCCGGCCGCGCCTGCGGGTGAAGACGACGAGCGCGCCGCCCGCGGCGAGGACGCCGGCCGCCGCCGCGGCCGTCCAGCCGATGCCGTCGGCACCGGTGTGGGGCAGGTGCCCGCCGGGGTGGGTCGGGGGCGTGTGCGTCGGATAGGTAGGCGGGGTGTGGGTCGGCGGCGTGTGGGTGTGGGTGGGCGGGGTGTGCGTGGGGTGGGTCGGGGGCGTGTGCGTCGGGTACGTGGGAGGCGTGTGGGTCGGGTGGGTCGGCGGCGTGTGCGTCGGGTACGTGGGAGGCGTGTGCGTGGGGTGGGTCGGCGGCGTGTGCGTCGGATGCGTCGGCGGGGTGTGGGTCGGATGCGTCGGCGGCGTGTGCGTGGGGTGGGTCGGGGGTGTGTGGGTCGGATGCGTCGGCGGGGTGTGGGTCGGATGCGTCGGCGGCGTGTGGGTGGGCGAGCAGCTCTCGCTCGCGCTGGGCGACGGCCAGCCCGTGTCGGGTGGGCTCTGGGAGGGCCAACCCGTGTCCGTGTACGACGAGCTGCCGCCGCCGTCGTCCGCGGAGGCGCCCGATGCGGAGCCGGGGAGCAGCAGGCCGGCCGCGGCCAGGACTGCCGCGCCGACGACTGCCGTGGACGCCGCGACGGCTCGGAACGTCCCCTGCCGGCGCGGCTCGGCGGGGGGATGCGTCTGCTGGTGATCCATGGGGGCAGAAAACATCAAATATGACTTTCAATCCCTTCGCCACGATCACCGGCCACGCAGATTCCCACGGATGGGTATGCCTCCCCCGCCACAGGGGTGACCTGCGACAACGCCGGCCGGCCCGGCCCGCCCCCGCGGGCACCGGCGACCGCGGCACCGGGCCCGTGGCCGCCGTCACCCGGTCGGGTCCCCCGTCCGCAGTACAGTTGTCTGTTTCCCCGACCGCGTTTCCCCGACCGCGGAGGTCCCTGCGTGTCCTGCCTGATCGTCCAGAGCGACAAGACCCTCCTGCTGGAAGTCGACCATGAGCAGGCCGACGCCTGCCGCCGTGCCATCGCCCCGTTCGCCGAGCTGGAACGCGCGCCCGAGCACATCCACACCTACCGCCTGACGCCGCTCGGCCTGTGGAACGCGCGGGCCGCCGGGCACGACGCCGAGCAGGTCATCGACGCGCTCATGGAGTACTCGCGCTACCCGGTGCCGCACGCACTGCTGGTCGACGTCGCCGAGACCATGGCCCGGTACGGGCGGCTGCGGCTGAGCAAGCACCCCACGCACGGCCTGGTGCTGACCAGCACCGACCGGCCCGTGCTGGAGGAGATCCTGCGGTCCAAGCGGGTCCAGCCGCTGGTGGGCGCGCGGATCGACGACGACACGGTCGCCGTGCACCCCTCGGAGCGCGGGCAGATCAAGCAGGTGCTGCTGAAGCTGGGCTGGCCGGCCGAGGACCTCGCCGGGTACGTGGACGGCGAGGCGCACCCGATCGAGCTGCGTGAGGACGGCTGGTCGCTGCGGCCGTACCAGAAGCAGGCGGTCGAGGGCTTCTGGCACGGCGGCTCCGGCGTGGTCGTGCTGCCCTGCGGTGCCGGCAAGACGCTGGTCGGCGCGGGCGCGATGGCGGAGGCGAAGGCGACCACGCTGATCCTGGTCACGAACACCGTCTCGGCCCGGCAGTGGAAGCACGAGCTGGTGAAGCGGACGTCGCTGACCGAGGACGAGATCGGTGAGTACAGCGGCACCCGCAAGGAGATCCGCCCGGTCACGATCGCGACGTACCAGGTGCTGACGACGAAGCGGAAGGGCGTCTATCCGCACCTGGAGCTGTTCGACTCGCGGGACTGGGGCCTGATCCTCTACGACGAGGTGCACCTGCTGCCCGCGCCGGTCTTCAAGTTCACCGCGGACCTCCAGGCGCGCCGCCGGCTCGGCCTGACGGCGACGCTGGTGCGCGAGGACGGCCGCGAGTCGGACGTGTTCTCGCTGATCGGGCCGAAGCGGTTCGACGCGCCCTGGAAGGAGATCGAGGCGCAGGGCTACATCGCGCCGGCCGACTGCGTGGAGGTGCGGGTCAACCTCACCGACAGCGAGCGGCTGGCGTACGCCACCGCGGAGGCCGAGGAGAAGTACCGCTACTGCGCGACCACCGCGACCAAGCGGAAGGTCACCGAGGCGCTGGTGGCCAAGCACCGCGGCCAGCAGACGCTGGTGATCGGGCAGTACATCGACCAGCTCGACGAGCTGGGCGAGCACCTGAACGCCCCGGTGATCAAGGGCGAGACCAGCAACGCGCAGCGCGAGAAGCTCTTCGACGCGTTCCGCAACGGCGAGCTCTCGGTGCTGGTGGTGTCGAAGGTCGCGAACTTCTCCATCGACCTGCCGGAGGCGACGGTGGCCATCCAGGTCTCCGGCACGTTCGGCTCCCGGCAGGAGGAGGCGCAGCGCCTGGGCCGGGTCCTGCGGCCGAAGGCCGACGGGCACGAGGCCCGGTTCTACTCGGTCGTCGCCCGCGACACCATCGACCAGGACTTCGCCGCCCACCGGCAGCGCTTCCTGGCCGAGCAGGGCTACGCGTACCGGATCGTGGACGCCGACGACCTGCTGGCGGGCGCGGACGAGGACAGCTGAGGCGCGCGGAGGGTCAGTAGCGCTTGTCGTCGGCGCCGAGGATGACGATCTCGACGGCGGTGACGGCGAAGACGCGCAGCGCGTGCAGCGCGTCGCCGATCCGGTGCCGCGGGTGTCCCTCCCGCGGCCCGATCGCGGTGCCGCCGTGGACGGTGGGACCTGGGGGAACGGTGGTGGAGGTCATGTCTCCACGGTACGAAATCAGGCGTTCGGAGTACGTCGGACCGAGGTCGCAAAACCGGCGCCCCGATCTCCGACCCCAGGCTGACCCCGGACCCTGAGCCCCGCCTCGGGGTCGACCCCGAGAAGCCCGGCCGCGGGCGCCGGAAAATGCGTTCGCGGGCCAACGGAAGGCGGCGTATGATCGCCCGTCTTGCCGCCTCCCGGTGAACGGGAGTGCCGCCGCCCGGACGGAAACCGGCCGGCCTTCGTGACAGCAGTCCACGCACGCGCGCCGCCGGGGCGCGTCCGCGCGTGCACGTACCAGCCGGAGGCGATGTCGTGCCCTCGCACGTCCAGATCCAGGAACCGACACCCGAGCCGCTGCGACGGGAACGGGACCACCTGTCCGCGTCCCGGGCGGCGCTGCGGGCCATGCGCCACGACGTCGAGGCCCTCGACATCTCGGACGTGACCGGCAACTGGGTGAACGCCCAGATCCTCGGCCGGCAGATCGAGGACCGGATCAAGGCGCTGGCCGACCTGGCGGACACCCCGCTGTTCTTCGGCCGCCTCGACTACCTGCACGCGCCCGGCGCGGACCTGGCCGAGGGCGCGGGCGGGGAGAACTTCTACATCGGGCGCCGGCACGTCCACGACGGGGACGGCGACCCGATGGTCGTCGACTGGCGCGCGCCGGTCTCGCAGCCCTTCTACCGCGCGTCCCGCAAGGAGCCGATGGACGTGCGGCTGCGCCGCAGGTTCGGGTACACCGGCGGCGACCTGACCGCCTACGAGGACGAGCACCTCACCGACGCGACCGAGACCACGACGACCAGCAGGCTGCTGCAGGCCGAGATCGAGCGGCCGCGTGTCGGCCCGATGCGCGACATCGTGGCCACCATCCAGCCCGAGCAGGACGAGATCGTCCGGGCCGGCGTCACCGGCACGGTGTGCGTGCAGGGGGCACCCGGCACCGGGAAGACCGCGGTGGGCCTGCACCGGGTGGCGTACCTGCTGTACGCGCACCGCGAGCGGCTGGCGCGCACCGGCACCCTCGTCATCGGACCGAACGCGTCCTTCCTCCAGTACATCGAGCAGGTGCTGCCCGCGCTGGGCGAACTGCAGGTCAAGCAGGCCACGGTGGACGACCTGGTGGCCCATGTCCCCGTCCGCGGCACGGACTCGGCGCGGACCGCGACGCTCAAGGGCGACGCGCGCATGGCGCAGGTGCTGCGGCGCGCGGTGCGGTCCGGCATCCGGATGCCGGCGGATCCGGTGGTCGTGGTCCGCGGGTCCCGGCGCTGGCGCGTGCCGGCGTACGAACTGGAGGAGATCGTCAAGGAGTTGGCCCAGCGGGACATCCGCTACGGCGCCGCCCGCGACGCGCTGCCGCAGCGGATCGCGCACGCGGTGCTGGTGCAGATGGAGCGGTCCGGCGAGGCGCCGGACGACCGGGTGCAGGACGCGGTGGCCCGCAACCCCGCGGTGAAAGCGGCCGTGAAGGAGTGCTGGCCGCCGGTCGATCCGGCGAAGACGGTGCTGCGGCTGCTGTCCGAGCCGGAGTTCCTCGCGCGGTGCGCGGACGGGCTGTTCGACGAGGACGAGCAGAAGGCGCTGCTGTGGGAGAAGCCGGCCCGCGGGCTGGGTTCCGCGCGCTGGTCGGCGGCGGACGCGGTGCTCGTCGACGAGGCGTACGACCTCGTGCAGCGCACGAGTTCGCTCGGGCACGTGGTGCTGGACGAGGCGCAGGACCTGTCGCCGATGCAGTACCGGGCGGTGGGCCGCCGCTGCACGACCGGCTCGGCGACGATCCTCGGCGACCTCGCGCAGGGCACGACGCCGTGGGCGACGGGAGCGTGGGAGGAGGCGCTCGCGCACCTCGGCAAGCCCGAGGCGCGGATCGAGGAGCTGACCCGCGGGTTCCGCGTGCCGCGCGAGGTGATCGCGTACGCGTCGCGGCTGCTGCCGTCGATCGCGCCGGGGCTGGCGCCGGCCACGTCCGTGCGGGAGTCGGCGGGGGCGCTGGAGATCCGGCAGGTGCCGGTGGAGGAGCGGGACGAGGCGCTGCTCGCCGCGTGCGAGGCGGCGTTGGGCAACGAGGGCTCGGTCGGGCTGATCGTCGCGGATGCGCGGGTCGCCGCAGTGGGGGCGGCGCTCGACGCGGCGGGCGTCGGGTACCTCGCCCCGGGCGAGGAGACGTCCGCGGCCGTGCGCGTGACGCTCGTGCCGGCTTCGCTGGCCAAGGGTCTGGAGTACGACTACGTCGTGCTGGACGAGCCCGCGGCGATCGTGTCCGGCGAGCCGGACGAGCGGACCGGACTGCGCCGGCTCTACGTCTGCCTCACCCGAGCCGTCTCCGGCCTCACCTGCCTGCACACCGCCCCTCTCCCGACGCCCCTCCTCTGAAGGCCCCCGGCCCGGGCGGCGGCTCGCCCCGCGCGGGCGAAGGGCACGCATCAGGGGCGCAACGTCCCTCCAGGGGAACCCTGTTCGGCGCTCCCCCCCCTGTTGGGGGCGCTTCAGGGGACGGGGACGGGGGTGTCGAGGGCCGCGCGCCAGGTGCGGACGGCGTCCGCGTCGACGGGTCCGGCCCAGCCCGCGGGGCGCACCGCCCCGCCGACGTGGAACGCGTCGAGCCCGGCCGCGCGCAGGGCGGGCACGTGGCCGAGGAGGAGCCCGCCGCCGACCAGGAGGCGCGGCTCGTACCCCGGCTCCCCCGTCCTCGCCGCCTCCGCGCACAGCACGTCGAGACCGGCACCGACCCCCGCCGCCGACCCGGCGGTCAGATAGGTGTCGAGGCCGGGCAGCCCGGCCAACTCCAGCCGCACGCCGTCGCGATCGGCGGCCCGGTCGATGGCCCGGTGGAACGTCCACCGGCATCCGTCGAGCACGTCGACGAGCGCGTGGACCGCGTCGAGGTCCGCCCGTCCCCGCCCGTCGAGGAAGCCCAGGACGAACTCCTCGGCGCCTTCCGCCCGCAGACCCTGCGCGGCCTCGCAGAGCGCGTCGAGCTCGGCGGGCCCGCCGGCGCTGAACCCGTCCGAGAGCCGCAGCATGACCCGCAGGGGAATGGTGACGGCATTCCGGATCGCACCGAACGTGGCCCGCGACGGCGTCAGTCCGTCCGCGGCCATGTCGGTGACCAGTTCGAGGCGGTCGGCGCCGCCGTCCTGGGCCGCTACGGCGTCGTCCGCGCCGAGGGCGATCACCTCGAATATTGGTCTAGACATATGAGCAAGGGTGCCACACCCGTCACTTCCACGCGAGAGCGGGTAGCGCACAATGGCCCGCATGTCTTCGTTCCCGGCCGACGCCCACCCCCGCTACAACGCCCTGCTCGCCGAATGGAACGAGCTGCTGCGCCGCTGCCAGGCCGGTGACCGCGACGATCCCGTGGACCCCGCACCCTACGGACGCGACCTGCTCGAACGCTGGGCCGAGCCGCAGCGCCGCTACCACACGCTCGATCACCTGGTCGCGGTGCTCGCGCGCGCGACCGAACTGACCGCGTACGCCGACGATCCGGACACCGTCGCGCTGGCCGCGTGGTTCCACGACGCGGTGTACCGGCCGGACCGCAGCGAGAACGAGGAGCGCAGCGCGCATCTGGCCGAGCGGGCACTGCGCGAGGCGGGCGTGGACGGCGCCCGGATCGCGGAGGTGGCGCGGCTGGTGCGGCTGACGGTGACGCACGACCCGGCGGAGGGGGACCGCGACGGGGAGGTGCTGTGCGACGCGGACCTGGCGGTGCTGGCCGGCGATCCGGCGGCGTACGCCGCGTACGCGGCCGCGGTGCGCGAGGAGTACGGCTTCGTGCCGGACGACCTGTTCCGCACCGGGCGCGCGGACATCCTGCGCCGGCTGCTCGCCCTCCCCCGGCTGTTCCGCACCTCCTACGGGCACGACCAGTGGGAGGCCGTGGCCCGCCGCAACCTCACCACCGAACTGGAGTTGCTGGAGGCCTGAACCGGCCCCGGGCCGGCGGGTGGCCGGTAAAAGGTCGTGCACGACGGGAACCTTCGCCCCGGTGCCGGACACGAACAGGGCATGGAACTGAACGACGCCGGTCCCACCGCATCCGTGGGAGGGATATCCGACCGGGAGTTGTGGGCGCGGGCCGTCGACGGCGACCGGGAGGCGTTCGGCCGGATCTTCGACCGTCATGCGAAGACCGTCTACAACCACCTGTTCCGGCGCACGGCCGACTGGTCCGAGGCCGAGGACCTGACCTCGGCGGTCTTCCTCCACGCGTGGCGCCGGCGGTCCGAGACCGTGCTGGACCGCGACTCGGCCCTGCCGTGGCTGCTCGGCATCGCCGACCGGCTGGTGTCGAACACCAGGCGGCGGCTGCGGCGCGCCGAGGCCCTGTTCCACCGGCTCGTCTCCCACGAGGAGCCGGTGGCCGACCACGCGGAGCGCGTCGCCGGCCTGGTCGACGACGCGCGCCGGATGTCGCGGATCCACCGGGCGCTGGCCCGGCTCCCGCGCCACGAGCGCGAGGTCGTCGAGCTGTGCGTGTGGTCGGGCCTGGACCAGCAGGCGGCCGCGGTGGCGCTGGGGGTGGCGGTCGGAACCGTGAAGTCCCGGCTGCACCGGGCCCGCCGACGGCTGGGGGCCGACCTCGCCGGAGGGCCACCGGTCCTGACGTCGTCCAGTCCCAGGAAACCCGTCACCGCGGAGGAGGTCGCTCGATGAATGACACGCAGGGTGTTCCCGCGCCTCCCCCCGATCGCGATCTGCCGGACCACCGGCGGATCCGAGAGGACCTGATGATGAAGATCGATCCAGACGACAAGCACACGTCGACGGCGCGCAGGTGGGGCGTGCCGCTCGGCATCGCCGCCGGTGTCGCGGCCATGAGCATCGGGGCCGTGGCGGTCTTCGGCGGGGAGGGGGCCGCCGCGCCCGTCCGGGCCGGCGCCGGCGCGGGCGGAAGCGCGACGAGCCCCGCCGCGTCCCCGAGCCAGACGCACGTCTCGCCGTCGGCCGGGACCGGTTCGGCGGGTACCCGCACCGCCCCCGCGACCCCTGGCTCGTTCACGGTGACGAGCACGACGACGACTCCCATCGACGCCGGGACCGTCGCCAGGATCCTGGCCTCGTGCCTGGGGTCGGACGCGTCGCGGTACCACGCGGTGATCGCGGTCCGCACCCCGGTCGCCACACGCGACTGGGACGGCGCGGTCGTCGCCGTCGACTCGGGCGGCCGGTACGTGCAGTGCGAGACCAAGGGCGACCGGGGCACCAGCCAGGACGTCCCGCCGACGTTCATCAACGACCGCCTGTGGGGCACCGGTCACCTCGTCGAGTACTTCGACTCCACGGGCGGGCAGGCCGGCCCCGGGAAGTACCTCTCGCTCGGCGCCGGGCACGTCACGTCGAAGGCCGCCAAGGTCACCATCAGCTACGGCGAAGACCGGACGGAGTACCCGGCGGTCCTCGGGGGCGGCGCGTTCTTCTACGCGGCGGCCTTCTCCGGCACCGCCTCCGCCCACACGCCCTTCTCCGCCGCGACGGCACCGTACGTCCATGCCTACGACGCCGCCGGCAAGGAGATCTACGACCAGACGAAGGACCCGCGGTTCACCGGCACCGGCAAGTAGTCCGGCCGCACACCGGCCCTCACGACCGCTCGCCCTAGTACGGCCGGTCTCACGGCCGCGCTCATCACCACGCTCATCATCACGCTCCCGACCGCTCTCACCGCTGCCCCGGCGCCGTCGCCGGGGCAGCGGTCAGCGGCTCACGCCGGGGTCGGGCTCAGTGTCCGGCGCCGCGTGCTTGCGCCGCCGCAGCCCGGCGGCGTGCAGCCGGGCGACGATCTCCTTGCTGCCGACCTGGATCGCGCCGAGCCGCACCGCGTCGCCGTAGCGGGCGGCCGGGATGTCGTAGTGGTCCCGCTCGAAGGCGCGCGCGGGAGCGCCCAACCGCTCGGCGAAGGCGTGGAGTTCGGCGAACGACTCGTCGCTGACCAGGTGCGACCAGTAGCGGCCGTGGCCGGGCCAGGTGGGCGGGTCGATGTACACCGCCACCTCAGGCCGCCCCGAGCGATCCCACCGCGGCGACCGCCTCGCCGCGCGCCTCGCAGACCCACTGCGGGTCCGCCCCCAGTTCGGGTTCCACGGTCAGCGCGTGCGGCTCCTCGCAGTGCGGGCACAGCGGCCAGCGGCCGTACGCCTCCATGAGCGCGTCCTGCACGTCCTGGGCGAGCAGGCCCGTGACGAAGTCCGCGCCGTCGGGCCACTGCTGCAGCCACCACCGGCGCTTGCTCACCGCCTCCTCCAGCAGCGAGACGACGGTGGCCTCGGCGACGTCGCGGGCGGTGAGGTCGGCGAGGACCAGCGCGCGGGCGCCGTGCACCACGGCCTCCAGGTCCGCGTCGCGGGAAGGGTCGGTTGCGTCCATGCCCCCATTGTCGCCCGACGCGGCGGCCGCCTCCGCGGGCCGCGTCCCCCTTCCGTGGTCTTGACGCCGGTCCTGCCTGAAAATACCTTTCACAAGGTGACCTATAGCGTGAAGGAAACTTTCTCCCCGAGCGTCCGCGCCCTCCGCGGCGTGCCCGGCGCGCCCGCCCTGCCTGTCGCGCCCCCCGACCCGGGGGCCCTCGCCGCCAAGGTCCGCACCCTCGCCCCCTCGATGACCCGCTCGATGCAGCGTGTCGCCGAGGCCGTGGCGGGAGACCCGGCCGGCTGCGCCCACCTCACCGTGACCGCCCTCGCCGTCCGCACCGGCACCAGCGAGGCCACCGTCGTGCGCACGGCCCGGCTGCTGGGCTACCCCGGCTACCGTGACCTGCGTCTCGCCCTCGCCGCGCTGGCCGCCCAGCAGGCCACCGGTGCGCCGCCCGCCGTCACCGCCGACATCGCCGTCGACGACCCGATGGCCGACGTGATCACCAAGCTCGCGATGGAGGAGCAGCAGACCCTCGCCGACACCGCGGCGCAGCTGGACACCGCCCAGCTGGAGGCGGCGGTCAGCGCGCTGGCCTCGGCCCGCCGGATCGACGTCTACGGGATCGCCGCGTCCGGCCTCGTCGCCCAGGACCTCGTGCAGAAGCTGCTGCGGATCGGGATGATCGCGCACGCCCACGCCGACCCGCACCTGGCCGTCACCAACGCCGTCCAGCTGCGCCCCGGGGACGTGGCGCTGGCCATCACGCACTCCGGCGGCACGCACGACGTGATCGAGCCGCTGCGCGCCGCGTTCGACCGCGGCGCGACCACCATCGCCATCTCCGGCCGCGCCGACGGGCCGGTGACGCAGTACGCCGACCTGGTGCTCACCACGTCCAGCTCCCGGGAGAGCGAGCTGCGCCCCGCCGCGATGTCCAGCAGGACCAGCCAACTGCTGGTGGTGGACTGCCTGTTCATAGGCGTCGCGCAGCGCACGTACGAGGACGCGGCACCCGCGCTGTCGGCCTCCTACGAGGCCCTGGCGCACCGGCACAGCCCGCGGGCGCACCGCGCCTGAGCGGCGTGCCGCGGCGGCCCTCCGCACGCACCGCCCCGATCCCCCCACCGCACGTCACTTCATGCGATAAGGATGAACGAGCCGCATATGACCCACCAGTACACCGAGCTGCGCCGCGAGTTGGAGACGCTGACCACCGAGGCGTTCCGGCCCGAGCTCGCCGAGATCGACCGCATGCCGACGCTGGAGATCGCCCGGATCATGAACGGCGAGGACGCCACGGTGCCGGCCGCCGTCGCCGGCCAGCTGCCCGCGATCGCCGCGGCGATCGACGGGATCGCGGCGCGGATGGAGCGCGGCGGCCGTCTCGTCTACGCCGGGGCGGGCACCGCGGGGCGGCTCGGCGTGCTCGACGCCAGCGAGTGCCCGCCGACGTTCAACACCACGCCCGGGTGTGAGGTCGTGGGGCTGATCGCGGGCGGTCCGGACGCGATGGTCACCTCGATCGAGGGCGCGGAGGACAGCAAGGAGCTGGCGGCGGCCGATCTGTCGGCGCTGCGGGTGACGGCCCTGGACGCGGTGGTGGGCATCTCGGCGTCGGGCCGCACCCCGTACGCGGTGGGCGCGGTGGAGCACGCGCGGACGGTCGGGGCGCTGACCATCGGGCTGTCGTGCAACGCCGGCTCGCAGCTGGCCGCGGCCGCGGACCACGGGATCGAGGTGGTGGTCGGGCCGGAGCTGGTGTCCGGGTCGACCCGCCTGAAGTCCGGGACGGCGCAGAAGCTCGTGCTGAACATGCTGTCGACGATCACGATGATCAGGCTCGGCAAGACGTTCGGGAACCTGATGGTGGACGTGCGGGCGTCCAACGAGAAGCTGCGGGCGCGGTCGCGGAGGATCGTGGCGCAGGCCACGGGGGCGGACGACGCGGCGATCGAGGCGGCGCTCACCGCGACGGACGGTGAGGTCAAGCAGGCGATCCTGACGTTGCTCGCGGGCGTCGACGCGGCCACGGCGGGGCGGCTTCTCGCCGACTCCCGCGGCCACCTCCGCGCCGCGCTCAACCCCTCCCACCCCTCCTAGCCACCCGCCCCCGGTCGGGCCCCAGTTGCCCGGGCGCGGTTTCCCCCTGCCCGGGCACGGGGTTCGCCCTGTGCCCGGGGGGTTCGCCCTGCACGGGCGAGGGGTCACCTACAGGGGCGCGGGGAACTGCGCGAGCAACCGGCCACCGGCCGGTGGTCCGGGCACGACAGCAACGGCCCCTTCGGGGCGGTGACGACCCGCGCCACCGCGCGCGCTGAGCGCGCTGCACCCCGCGCCCCTGACGGCTGAGCTCCGCCCGCACAGGGCGAACCCCCGCCCGGAAAGGGCGGGACCCGGGAAACGGAGCGGCGCCCCGCTCCCGGAGGGAGCAGGGCGCCGTGTTCCGTGCCGAAGAGCAGGACTCAGAAGTCCATGTCCCCGCCGGGCATGCCGCCCGGAGCGGCGGCAGCCGCCTTCTCCGGCTTGTCGGCGATGACCGCTTCCGTCGTCAGGAAGAGCGCGGCGATCGACGCCGCGTTCTGCAGGGCGGAGCGGGTGACCTTGGCCGGGTCGATGATGCCCTCGGCCACGAGGTCCACGTACTCGCCGGTCGCGGCGTTGAGGCCGTGACCCGGGGTGAGGTTGCGGACCTTCTCCACCACGACGCCACCCTCGAGGCCGGCGTTGATGGCGATCTGCTTCAGCGGGGCCTCCAGGGCGAGCTTGACGGCGGCCGCACCGGTCGCCTCGTCACCCTCCAGCTCCAGCTTCTCGAACACCGCGGACGCCTGGAGCAGGGCCACGCCACCACCGGCGACGATGCCCTCCTCGACGGCGGCCTTGGCGTTGCGCACCGCGTCCTCGATGCGGTGCTTGCGCTCCTTGAGCTCGACCTCGGTCGCCGCGCCGGCCTTGATGACGGCCACGCCGCCGGCCAGCTTGGCGAGGCGCTCCTGGAGCTTCTCGCGGTCGTAGTCGGAGTCGCTGTTCTCGATCTCCGCGCGGATCTGGTTGACCCGGCCGTTGACCTGGTCGCTGTCGCCGGAGCCGTCCACGATGGTGGTCTCGTCCTTGGTGATGACCACCTTGCGGGCGCGGCCGAGCAGGTCGAGGCCCGCGTTCTCCAGCTTCAGGCCGACCTCCTCGGAGATGACCGTGCCGCCGGTGAGGATCGCGATGTCGCCGAGCATCGCCTTGCGGCGGTCGCCGAAGCCCGGGGCCTTGACGGCCACGGACTTGAAGGTGCCGCGGATCTTGTTGACGACGAGGGTGGAGAGCGCCTCGCCCTCGACGTCCTCGGCGATGATCAGCAGCGGCTTGCCGGACTGCATGACCTTCTCCAGCAGCGGGAGCAGGTCCTTCACCGCGGAGACCTTGGAGTTGACGATCAGGATGTAGGGGTCGTCGAGCGACGCCTCCATCCGCTCCAGGTCGGTGGCGAAGTAGGCGGAGATGAAGCCCTTGTCGAAGCGCATGCCCTCGGTGAGCTCGAGCTCGAGCCCGAAGGTCTGCGACTCCTCGACGGTGATGACGCCTTCCTTGCCGACCTTGTCCATGGCCTCGGCGATCAGCTCGCCGATCTGGGTGTCGGCGGCGGAGATGGAGGCGGTGGAGGCGATCTGCTCCTTGGTCTCCACGTCCTTGGCCTGCTCCAGCAGCGCGGCGGAGACGGCCTCGACGGCCTTCTCGATGCCCCGCTTGAGGGCCATCGGGTTGGCGCCCGCGGCGACGTTGCGGAGGCCTTCCTTGACCAGCGCCTGGGCGAGGACGGTCGCGGTCGTCGTGCCGTCACCGGCGACGTCGTCCGTCTTCTTCGCGACCTCCTTGACCAGCTCGGCGCCGATCTTCTCGTACGGGTCCTCCAGCTCGATCTCCTTGGCGATGGAGACGCCGTCGTTGGTGATCGTGGGGGCGCCCCACTTCTTCTCCAGGACGACGTTCCGCCCCTTGGGGCCGAGGGTGACCTTGACGGCGTCGGCGAGCTGGTTCATCCCGCGCTCGAGACCGCGCCGCGCCTCCTCGTCGAACGCGATGATCTTGGCCATGTGAAGTGGTCCTCCCGGACAGGCGTGGAGTTGCGCTCGGACCGCGTGGCGCCCGCGACGGACGGCCTACCGGCCGCCGGTTCCTTTCCGGCGCCCGACCGGCCTCGCCGACCCGGTCCTGCTGTCACTCTCACTCGGAGAGTGCTAACGCCAATGATTAGCACTCCCCCCAGGCGAGTGCAAGCGAGTCGGGCACCCGCGGCACGGAGTCGCGGACGCACGAAGGGTCCGCTTCCGTGACGGAAGCGGACCCTTCGGCGTACGAGCGTCGCGTCGATGGCCGAGCGCGCCGGGATGTTCAGCCTGCTGCCAGCCGGACCATGTCCGCCTGCGGTCCCTTCTGACCCTGCGAGATCTCGAACTCGACCCGCTGGCCTTCCTCGAGGGTGCGGTAGCCGTCCATCTGGATCGCGCTGTAGTGGACGAACACATCCGCACCACCGTCGACCGCGATGAAGCCGTAGCCCTTCTCCGCGTTGAACCACTTGACGGTGCCCTGAGCCATTCCTAACTCCCCTATTGCTGGCCCTATCGCGGCCCCGCACTCCGCGGGCCCGGGTCAGACCTCACCCCCGCGAGTGCCCCTTACCCATCGACGGGTGGGGGCCCTGGGGGGCGTGCGCCGGAACGCGTCGACCGCGGCTGAATGTATCTGCACGGATGCCCACTGCAACAGGTCAATTGGACGAGAATTCTGGGCGCGACCCATCGGATATACACCGGTAAACACCCATAACGCGGGGCATCTCGGACCGGACAAACCCGGAAGAAGCGGAATTTTCGCTCGTGAATTTGGCGATAAATCGCCGCAGCGGCGTGAGGAGCGTACTTGCCCCCGGCAACAGTACCGGTCTTCAACCATCGGCCGGACACGCGGGTGCCCCGTCCACCCTCAGGGATGAACGGGGCACCCGACTCCGGGGGCGTCCGGAGGTTCAGCCGCCGGCCACCGCGGGAATGATCGAGACACTGGCGCCGTCCGGCACCACGGTCGACAGTCCTTCGGAAAAGCGCACATCGTCATCGTTCACATAAACGTTCACGAAGCGACGGAGTTTTCCGGTGTCGTCGAGAACTCGCGCCGAAATGCCGGCGTGATTCTTCTCCAGCGACTCGATGACCTCGGCGAGCGTCGCACCCTCGGCGGGCACCTCGGCCTGGCCGCCGGTGTAGGTGCGGAGGATCGTGGGGATACGGACGGAAGCACTCATGCGAGGCCAGCCTCTCGGAACGCGGCAAGGGTGGGTCGGATGGTCGCGGTCGGCCGTGCGGTGGCCTCCACCGCGTTGAGGGTCTTCAGGCCGTCGCCGGTGTTGAGCACGACGGTCTCGGTGGCCGGGTCGAGCTGACCGGTCTCGATCAGCTTGCGCAGCACGCCGACGGTCACGCCGCCCGCGGTCTCGGCGAAGATGCCCTCGGTGCGGGCGAGCAGGGTGATCGCGTCGACGATCTGCTCGTCGGTGACGTCCTCGACGGCGCCGCCGGTGCGGCGGGCGATGTCCAGGACGTAGGGGCCGTCGGCGGGGTTGCCGATGGCCAGCGACTTGGCGATGGTGTCCGGCTTGACCGGGCGGACCACGTCGTGCCCGGCCTTGAACGCCGCGGACACCGGCGAGCAGCCCTCGGCCTGGGCGCCGAAGATCTTGTAGGGCTTGTCCTCGACCAGGCCGAGCGCGATCAGCTCGCGCAGCCCCTTGTCGATCTTGGTGAGCTGGGACCCGGAGGCGATCGGGATGACCAGGTTGTCCGGCAGCCGCCAGCCGAGCTGCTCGGCGATCTCGTAGGCGAGGGTCTTGGAGCCCTCGCCGTAGTAGGGCCGCAGGTTGACGTTGACGAAGCCCCAGCCCTCGCCGACCGGGTCGCCGATCAGTTCGGAGCAGAAGCGGTTCACGTCGTCGTAGCTGCCCTCGATGGCGACCAGCTCGCCCCCGTAGACGGCGGCCATGACGACCTTCGCGGACTCCAGGTCGTGCGGGATGAACACGCAGGAGCGGAAGCCCGCGCGGGCGGCGGCCGCGCCGACCGCGCCGGCCAGGTTGCCGGTGGAGGAGCAGGAGAGCGTGGTCAGGCCGAAGGTGCGGGCGGCCTCCAGCGCGATGGCGACGACCCGGTCCTTGAAGGAGTGGGTCGGGTTGCCGGAGTCGTCCTTGACGTGCAGGCCGCCGGTGATGCCCAGTTCGCGGGCGAGGTTGTCGGCCTTGACGAGCTTGGTCCAGCCCGGGTGGAGGTTGCGCTGGGTGGCCACGTCGGCGGGGACGGGCAGCAGCGGAGCGTAGCGCCAGATGCTGGCCGGGCCGGCCTCGATCTGCTTGCGCAGTCCCTCGGGGTCACCGGTCGGCAGGTCGTAGGCGACCTCCAGCGGGCCGAAGCACTCCTGACACGCGAAGATCGGGCTGAGCGGGAACCGGGTGCCGCACTCGCGGCAGGACAGCGCGGCCGCGGGGCCGAAGGCGCCGTCGAGCGGGGAATCCGCGGAGCCCGGGGGCACGGTCTCATCGGTCGGATGCGTCGGGTCGGCGGTGTGCACAGCCATGATGGCGAGGCCCTTTCTCCTCATCTTCCTCACGCCGCGGGTCGCGTCGCAAGACGGAATTGGCACCTTCCCCACCGTGTGACCTCGCGGTCGGCGGGAGGGTTGCCGGGGCTTCAACGGGCCGTTCCCTCTGCCCCTCTGGATGAGCGGTATGCAGTTGTGAACAGGTGCGCTCCGGCACCGTCCGGCGGGTCCGACCCCGACATGCGAGCACGGACCGCGTTGTTCAAGACTGTAACCGACGACTCCGGAGGCTGAGAGGCTCGTCCGTACCGCGAGATGGATCACGAGGTCCCGTCTCGGCGTTCGGAGCTGTTCAGAGGGTGTACAGAGGTGTTCGGGGCGGTGTGGCGCGGTACGGCGCCGTGCGGTGCCGGACAGCGATTCACGGCAGGAGTGGCACACGTGCTCGATGAGGTGGAGCGCTGGCTGGCGCGGCGATCGTGGTCGGCGGCCGAGCGGCCGCTCGACCTGCTGCTGGCGGCCAAGCGCGCGGCCGGTGCGCAGGGCACGGTGAGCGTGGTGCTGCCCGCGCTCAACGAGGAGGAGACGGTCGGCGAGATCGTCGAGACGGTGCGCCGCGAGCTGATGGGACCGGAGGCTCCGCTGGTCGACGAGCTGGTGGTGGTGGACTCCGGGTCCCGCGACCGCACCGCGCAGGTCGCGGCGCGGGCGGGCGCGCGGGTGGTGGCGCGCGACGCGATCCTGCCGCGGCTGCCGGCGGTGCCGGGCAAGGGCGAGGTGCTGTGGCGCTCCCTGCTGGTCACCAGCGGGCAGATCGTGTGCTTCGTGGACGCGGATCTGCGGCGGTTCGACGCCGGGTTCGTGTCGGGGATCATCGGTCCGCTGCTCACCGAGCCGCCGGTGCAGCTGGTGAAGGCGATGTACGACCGGCCGCTGGAGGCGGGCGGAAAGGTGGTGCCGGCCGGCGGCGGGCGGGTCACCGAGCTGGTGGCGCGGCCGTTGCTGAACCTGCACTGGCCGCGGCTGGCGGGCTTCGTGCAGCCGCTGGGCGGGGAGTACGCGGCACGCCGCTCGCTGCTGGAGCGGCTGCCGTTCCCGGTGGGCTACGGCGTCGAGCTGGCGATGCTGATCGACGCGCTGGGACTGGTCGGTCTCGACGCGCTCGCGCAGGTCGACGTGGGGGTGCGGCGGCACCGGCACCAGGACGGCCAGGCGCTGGGGCGGATGGCCGCGTCGATCTACCGCACGGCCCAACTGCGGCTGTCGCGCGGCCCGCTGGTGCGACCGGAGCTGACCCAGTTCGAGCGGGTCGGCACGGAGTTCGTGCCGACCACGCACGCCGTCGAGGCGGCGGAGCGCCCGCCGGTGCTGAGCCTGCCCGAGTACCGGTCGCGGCACGCCGCCTGAGCGCCGGGCCGCGACCGGTCAGCCCGCGGGCCGCTGCGAGACGTGGGCGGCCACGACCCGCCACCCTTCGGGCAGCCGCACCCACGTCTGGGACTGCCGCCCGACCCCGCGCACCGCGTCGCGTACGAACACGGTCGTGGTCACGGCGAGATCGGTGCCGAAGGTGGTGACCTCGGTGCGCGTGCGCGTCCGGTCCAGACCGGCGGCCGGCCGGGACCGGCGGAACGCGGCGATCTCGTCCGCGCCGAACAGCTCCTCGCCGGCGCCCAGCCGCACGGTGTGCGGGTCGTTCCAGAACAGGGCGTCGAGCACGGGGATGTCGTTGCCGGTCAGCGCCGCCTCGTAGGCGTCGGCCAGCGCGGTCACCTCGGCGACCACCTCGGGCCGGTTGACCTCCACGTCAGCCGGCCTGGGCGGCCGAGGGCGCGGGCTTCCCGACGGCGCCCCGGTCGTCGTCGGTGGCGGGCGTGGCAGTGGCGAAGGTGAGGCGGCCGGCCAGGTACGCGTACACGGGGCCGAGCGCGTTCATCGCGACCACGCTCACCCAGGCCGCCCACACGCTGCCCGCGTGGTAGCCGAAGCCGCCGAAGAACGTCGCGAAGTACGAGGCGAAGCCGAGGAACATCCCCGGCACCAGGGAGGTCGCGCGCAGCCGTCCGGTGTACATCAGGGCGGTGTTGAGCACGAGGATGACCGCGGCCAGCAGGGCGTCCTGCGTCCAGCGGCCGGTGCCGGCGTGCGGGGCCAGGTGCTGGTCGATCAGCACGATCGCCAGGGCGAAGGCCGAGCCGACGGGCATCGCCGCCCACAGCCGGCGGGCGTTGGCCAGGCTCGGCGGGCCCATCAGATGGAGCCCGGCCCAGGAGATGAAGATCGCCCACGGGGGCAGGTCGAGCGTGGTGCCGCCGACGAAGGCGGTGGTCGCGGCGAGGACGGATGCGGCGATCTCATGGGGGACGCGTTCGCGCACGGCGGTCTCCTTGCGATGGGTGAGGAAGGGTCCGGCGCCCGGCGGGGAGCGCGGGCGGGCATGCGGCGGTGCGGGACGTGCGGGCGGGCGGGTGCGGACGCCGGTGCCCGCGGGTGATGCGGACGTGCCGACGCGGGACGGCGGCGGCCGGAGGCGTCAGGCGGGCTGCGGGACGCGGCCGTCGAGGACTTCGGTGGTGCGGGTGGTCCGGGCGACGACGCGGCCGCGCTTCACGACCCAGCGGCGGTCCGGCCGGTCGGTGAGGACGTCGGCGCGGCGCCGGGTGCCGAGCACGACCAGGTCGGCGCGGGCTCCGGGCCGGATGCCGTAGTCGGCGTCGGTGCCGGTGATCCTGGCGGCGGAGGTGGTGGCCATGGCCAGGATGCGTTCGGTGTCGGCCGGGCTGCCCAGGTGGCAGGTCTGCGCCAGCAGCAGGCCGATCTCCAGCATGTCGGCGTTGCCGAACGGCGTGAACGCGTTGCGGACGTTGTTGGAGGAGTAGCCGGTCAGCACCCCGGCGTCCAGCAGTTCGCGGACCGGGGTGACGCCCCGGCGCACCGCGGCCGTGTCGCCCCGGCCGCCGAGGTGCAGGTCGGTGGCGGGCAGGGCGACGACGGCCACCCCGGCCTCGGCCAGGCGGCCGATCACCGCGGCGCGTTCGGCGGGTGCGCGGGCGGCGAGCGAGGTCACGTGCCCGAGCGCCACCCGCCCGGCCATGCCGTGCCGCTCGGTGGCGTCGGCGATCGCCTCGGCCAGCGCGAACCGGGCGTCGCGGGTGTCGTCGGCGAAGTCGGCGTGCAGGTCGGCGGGGACGCCGAACTCGTCGGCCAGGGCGAAGACGGTGTCGATGTGGCGGCGGCACGCGTCGAGGTCGCCCTCGTTGTACGTGCAGCCGCCGACCACGTCGGCGCCGCGGCGCAGCGACTCGCGCAGCAACTCGTAGGTGCCCGGAGCCCGTTCGATGCCCTCCTGGGGGAACGCGACCACTTGGAGGTCCACCATGTCGCGGTGGGACTCGCGCAGTTCGAGCATCACGTCCAGGCCGGTGAGGCCCGCGATCGGGTCCACGTCGGGGTGGGCGCGGATCAGGGTGGTGCCGTTGGCGACCGCCCAGCGCAGCACGGTGGCGGCGCGGGCGCGGACCGTCTCGGGCGTGAAGCCGCGCTTGAGCGTGCCGGTCACCTCGATCGCGCCGGCCAGCGTGCCAGCGGCGTTGGGGAGTTGCCGGTCCAGCAGCGCCTTGTCCAGGTGCAGGTGGGCCTCGATGAGGCCTGGCAGCACCACCATGCCGTCGCAGTCCAGGGTCTGTGCCGCTTCGGCGTCCGGCGGTACGTCGCCGACCGCGGCGATCACGCCGCCGGCGATCGCGATGTCCACGGTGTGCGGGGGGTCCGCGTCGTCGACGCGGGCACGGCGCAGCACGAGGTCGTACACGGCACGCTCCTTCCGGGTTTCCGGTGGACCGGATTCGCTCCTGGAAGGTGTATACAAATCTCGGGTTACGGTGCTCCGCGTCCTTCGATGACGGCCGTGTTTCCGTTCCCTCCCCACCACCCGGGCACCCGCTCCCGGCTCGGGCGATGAGCCCCGGCGGGCGTCCGGCGGCTCGGGATCAGTGCTTTCCGCGCAGGCGGTAGGCGGCCTGGGCGCGCCGGATGTGTTCGGCCACCCGCTCCCGGGCCGCGTCGGGATCCCGGTCGCGCAGGGCCTGCACGATGCCCTCGTGCTCCGCCCAGGACTCGGGCGCCCGCCGGGGGTGTCCCAGTGAATACACCCAGGAGATCTTGTAGCCGAGCTGGGCGACCAGAGCCGCCAGGGTCGGACTGCCGGACGCCTCGGCGAGCACCTGGTGGAAGCGGGTGTTCAGCTCGGCGAGTCCGGCCGGGCCGCCCGCCGAGCCGGCGTCCAGCATCTCCCGCGCCTCGGCGATGAGCAGTTCCAGCGTGGCCAGTTGGACGGGCGTGCGGCGCAGGGCCGCGCGCTCGGCGCCGAACGGCTCCATCAACAGCCGGATCCCCAGCAGGTCTTCGGCCTCGGACTCACTCAACTCGGCGACGAACGTGCCCGCGTAGGGGCGCGAGTGGACGAATCCCTCGGACTCCAGCGTGCGCAGCGCCTCGCGCACGGGAATGCGCGAGACCCGGTACCGGGCCGCCAGGCCCTCCTCGGTCAGCCGCTCGCCCGGCGTGAACACCCGGCCGACCACGTCGGCCCTGATCGCCGCGCACACCGTCTGCGTGGTGTCGCGCCGCCGCACCGCGCCCCGCTGCTCCGCCATCCGCCCGCCTCCCGATCGCCGGCCCCGCCCCCATCAGCGGCGTTAACCGACCCGTAATAGTTGTATGCAATGGTCCCCCGCCATGAGCGTACTTCAGCCGTACGAGGGCCGGACGGGGGGCGCGGTGTATCTCGCCGCGGAGCCGGCGGCGACGCTGTGGGGTCTGCTGCCCAACGCCGCGAGCCGCCCCGTGCTGACCGTGGACTCCGGCAGCGTGGTGTGCGTGGACACGCTCAGCCACGAGGGGATCCTGCCCGACCAGGGCGGCGACCCGGCCGCGTTCTTCGCCGCCGCGGGCATCGGGCCCGGCGCCGTGCTGCGGGACGCCGCCGAACTCGCCTCCCTCGGCGGGCCGTCGGACGCGCGGGCGCGCGGCCCCCATGTGGTCACCGGGCCGATCGCGGTGTCCGGCGCGCGGCCGGGGGACGTGCTGGAGGTCGAGGTGCTGAAGCTGCGGCGGCGCACCGGCTACGGCGTCATCAGCAACCGGCACGGCCGCGGGGCGCTGCCCGGCGAGTACCCGGCCGCCCCACCCGGTCACCCGGACGGGGTCCCGGTGCCGACGGTGAGCCTGGTGGCGCACGTCGACGAGGACGGGCGCGGCCGCCTCCCGGTCGGCGACGGGCGCGACATCCGCTTCCCGCTCGCGCCGTTCCTCGGGATCATGGGCGTCGCCCCGGCCACCGACGAGCCCGTCCACTCGGTGCCGCCCGGCGCGCACGGCGGCAACCTCGACATCCGCGTGCTGACCGCGGGCACCCGGCTCTTCCTGCCCGTGCAGGTGCCCGAGGCGCTGTTCTACGCCGGGGACCCGCACTTCTCGCAGGGCGACGGCGAGGTGGCGCTGACCGCCTTCGAGGCGCCGCTGCGCGCGACGGTCCGGCTCACGCTGCACAGCGACCCGGCCGCCCGCCGGCTCGCCGCGCGCCTGGGCGGCCCCTACGCGGAGACGGCCGGGCACCTGCTGGTCACCGGGCTCGACCCGGATCTGGACGAGGCGGTCCGCAAGGCCACCCGCGCGGCCCTCGCCTACCTGGCCGAGCGCTGCGCGCTGCCGCCCCACGTGGCCCTGGCCTATCTCAGTGCGGCGGTGGACCTGCGCATCTCCCAGGTCGTCGACCGGGTCAAGGGCGTCCACGTGATGCTCCCCAGGGAGGACCTCGCCCCTCTCCTGGCCGGGCCCGCACCCGTGGCAGCCGCGGCCGGGGTTCCCGGTCAGGCGGTGTCCTGTCCGGACGCGCCGCTCCGGATGCCTGCTGCCGCGCCCGGCACCGGCACCACCCACCCGGCGGTACCGGGCGACGGGGGTCCGGCGTGACGGCCGGCCCCCCGGGCGCGGGGCCCGGGAGCGGCGGGCCCGCCGGGCTCGGCGCGCTCGTGCCGGCCCCCCTGATCGGCCCCTTCGTCCCCTGGCTGCCGGCCGACACCGCGCCGCCCGGCGGCGTGTCCGCCGACGCCTGGGAGCCGGCGGGCCTCGCGGGGGCGCGCCTCGCGGTCAAGGACGTCATCGACATCGCCGGCGTCCCGACGGGCAGCGGCCACCCGGCGCTGCTCGCCGCGGCACGCCCCGCCC
Source organism: Actinacidiphila rubida (assembly GCF_900110255.1). Classification (GTDB taxonomy): domain Bacteria; phylum Actinomycetota; class Actinomycetes; order Streptomycetales; family Streptomycetaceae; genus Actinacidiphila; species Actinacidiphila rubida. The sequence goes on along the minus strand of NZ_FODD01000001.1, from coordinate 104,677 downwards.
CCGCCCACGCGGACGCCGCCGCGCGGCTGCTGGCCGCGGGCGCGCGGTACACGGGCAAGACGCACACCGACGAGCTCGCCTACAGCCTCGGCGGCACCAACGCGCACTACGGCGCTCAGGCCAATCCCGCGGCGCCCGGCCGGCTGGCCGGCGGCAGCTCCAGCGGAACGGCCGCGGCCGTGGCGGGCCGTCTCGCCGACATCGGGCTCGGCACGGACACGGCGGGGTCGATCCGGGTACCCGCGTCGTACTGCGGCCTGTACGGGCTGCGCCCGACGCACCGCCGGGCCGACCGCACCGGGATGGCCCCGCTCGCCCCCTCCTTCGACACGCCGGGCCTGCTCACCCGCACGCTGCCGCTGCTCGCCGCGGGCGCCGCCGCGTTGCTGGACGGCTCCGGCGAGGACGGGCCGCCACGGCGGCTGCTGGTGCCCGCGGACCTGTGGGCCTGCGCGGCGGACCAGGTCCGCGCGGTGCTGCGGCCACGGGCGGACGGGCTCGGCCGGGCGCTGGGGCTGCGCCCGGATCCCGCGCCGCTGTTCGACGCGGGCGCGCCGGTGGCGCACGGGCGGGCCCTGGAACTCTTCAGCCTGGTCCAGGCCGCGGAGGTGTGGCGGGCCCACGGTCCCTGGGTGCGGCGGGAACGGCCGTCGTTCGGGCCGAACGTGGCCGCGCGGCTGGCCCGCGCCGAGCGGATCTCCCCGCGTGAGGAGGATGCGGCCCGAGCCGACGTCGCGCGCGTACGCGGGTGGCTCGCACGGCGGCTGGACGGGGCGGTGCTGGTGGTTCCGGCGACGCCGACGGCCGCTCCGCGGTGGGGTGCGGCTGCGTCCGGCGATCGCTCGGCCCTGCTCGGCCTGACCTGCGTCGCCGGCCTCGGCGGGCTCCCCGCGGTGGCCCTCCCGGCGGGGTCCCCCCTCCCGGTCGGCCTCTGCGTCCTGGGTCCCCCCGGGTCCGACGAGGCTCTCCTCTCGGTAGCCGCGCTCGTCCCTTGACGGCGGGGTGCCCCGGGTTTTGCTGGGTTCGGCCGACGGGGTGCCCCCGGGGCTTGTCGGCCGTCCACCGGCCGGTGGGTGGTTCGGCATCCGGGGTGCCCCCGGGGCTTGTCAGCCGTCCACCGGCCGGTGGGTGGTTGCTCGCGCAGTTCCCCGCGCCCCTGGTGTGCGTGCCCTTTGTCCGTGGGGTCGGGGGCGCTCCGGAAGCGTCTCCTCGGAAATGTGCATACGGGTTCGTCCGTCTCGGCACCCGGGGGCCGCGCACATTTCTCTGCGGGGAGCACTTCCTCCCCACCCCCTCCCGCTTATCCACCGTGCGGCGGGGGACATGGGGCACGGCCAAGGTCTTCCCGCAGACGGGGACGGACCGGAAGGGGACGATCCGGGTGTGTCCCCGCAGAGCTTTGCAAGGCCCCGGCCCACCTCTTCGGAAAAAGCCGCCATGCAAAGCTCGAGGAGACACTCCCGGAGTGGCCCCTGACCCCACCCACGAACCTGCACCGCCAGGGGCGCGAGGAACTGCGCGAGCAACCACGACGAGACCGGCAGACGGCAGCGCGCAGCGCGCGGCACCCCGGATGCCGAAAGGGGCGCGGGGAACTGCGCGACAAGCCACGACGAGACCGGCAGACGGCAGCGCGCAGCGCGCGGCACCCCGGAAGCCGAAGGGGCGCGGGGAACTGCGCGAGCAACCCACCACCGGCCGGTGGACGGCGGACAAGCCCCGGGGGCAGCCCGGATGCCGCAGGGGCGCGAGGAACTGCGCGAGCAACCACGGCGAACCGTGGGACGGCGACGCACCGCAAGGGGCAGGACCAGCCCCGAACAGGGCAAGCCCCGGGGGCACCCCGTCGGCTAGGCTCGCCGCATGGCGCATTCTGCGAGGATCCTCGTCGCCTCCAACCGCGGCCCGGTGTCGTACACCGTCGCATCCGACGGCACCCTGACCAGCAGACGCGGCGGCGGCGGCCTGGTCTCGGGGCTGAGCGCGATCGGCCCGGACGCGGGCGCGCTGTGGGTGTGCGCCGCGCTCTCCGACGGCGACCGCGAGGCCGTCCGTCAGGGGCGGTCGGAGCCGGGCTCGCACATGATCGCCGTGCCGCCGGACGTGTTCCACGCCGCGTACAACGACATCGCGAACTCCGTGCTGTGGTTCGTCCACCACATGCTGTACCAGACGCCGCTGGAGCCCGTCTTCGACGAGGAGTTCCGCGGGCACTGGGCCGCCTACCAGGCGTACAACACGGCGTTCGCGGACGCGCTCGCGGAGGACGCCGCCGAGGGCGCCGCGGTGCTGGTGCAGGACTACCACCTGGCGCTGGTGCCCGCGCTGCTGCGCGAGCGCCGCCCCGACCTGCGGATCGGCCACTTCTCGCACACGCCGTGGGCGCCGCCGGACTACTTCCGGCTGCTGCCGGACGACGTGGCGGCGGAGCTGCTGACCGGCATCCTGGGCGCGGACCGCGCCGCGTTCCTGACCCGCCGCTGGGCGGACGCGTTCGCCGCGTGCTGCGCGTCGGTGCTGGGCGCGGAGGTCGCCGAGGACGGCGGCGCGGTCACCTTCGAGGGGCGGACGACGCGGCTGGGCGTGCACGGCCTGGGCGCGGACGCCGAGTTCCTGCGGGAGCGCGCGCACCGCGACGACGTGGCCGAGCGGATCGGGACGCTGCGCGCGGAGGCCGGTCCCGGCCGGCGGCTGATCGTGCGGGTGGACCGCACGGAGCTGTCGAAGAACATCGTCCGCGGCCTGCTGGCGTACCGGCGGCTGCTGGAGAACCACCCGGGCTGGCGCGAGCGCGTCGTGCACGTGGCGTTCGCCTACCCGTCGCGGCAGGACCTGGCGCTGTACCGCGCGTACACCGAGGAGGTGGCGCGGGTCGCCGGGGAGATCAACGAGGAGTTCGGCACGCGGGACTGGCAGCCGGTGCTGCTGAAGGTGGACGACGACTTCGCCCGCTCGCTGGCCGCGTACCGGCTGGCGGACGTGGCGCTGGTGAACCCGATCCGCGACGGCATGAACCTGGTCGCGAAGGAGGTCCCGGTGGTCTCCGACCGCGGGGTGGCGCTGGTGCTGTCGCGGGAGGCCGGCGCGTTCGAGGAGCTGGCCGAGGACGCGATCACCGTGAACCCCTACGACATCCGGCAGACCGCCGACGCGCTGAACACGGCGCTGACCATGCCGGAGGCCGAGCGGGCGGCACGCACCAAGCGCCTCGCGGACGCGGCGACGGCGCTGCCGCCGTCGAAGTGGTTCCTGGACCAGCTGGACGCGCTGGGCGGCTGAGCCGACGCGGTCCCCCGCGCTTACCCCGCGGCCCGCAGGTCGTTGAGGTACAGCACCTTGTCGTACCGGTCGGCGCCGACCGCGACGAAGTCCGGCAGCCTGCCGTACTCGCGGAAGCCCAGCGACCGGTAGAGGTCCAGGGCGCGTGTGTTGTCGCCGCGGGCGTCGAGCGTCAGCACCTCGATGCCGGCCTGCCGCGCGTCCTCGACCAGCGCCGCGGTGAGCAGCCGTCCGAGGCCCCGGCCCTGGTGGGCGCCGTCCACGGCGACCTTCTCCAGGTCCGCGTGCGGGCGGTGCGTCGGGCGGGTGTAGCGCAGCCAGTAGCCGAACCCGGCGGTCCTGCCGTCGGCGACGGCCACCCGCAGCGCCGCGTCGCCCGCCGCGGCGGCCGCCAGGACATGGGCGACCAGGGCGTCGACCTCGGCGCGGGAGGGCGGGTCGACCCACCCGAGGGCGGCGCCGCCGCCTACCAGCGCGCCCAGGATGCGGTGCGCCGCCTCCGCGAAGCCGGCCGCCCCGCGCGGCCCCGCGGCCACCCCGGCCGCGTCCAGCAGCAGGTGCTCCATCGGCGCCCTTCCCGTGTCCCGGCCGGCCGCGCCCGGACGGACGTCGTGCCTGGTCGCACCCTAACGGCCGCCTCAGCCGCGGGGGGTGGTGAGGATCTCGCGGCCGCGTTCCGGGGTGATCAGCTGGGCGAGGACGGGGTGGGCGAGCAGGGAGATCGGCGCGATGTGGTCGTCGCACACCGGCCGCCACAGCCGCAGCGCGGCCCGCAGTTCGGGCCACGCCTCCTCGATCAGCCCGGCACGCACCGCCCGCACCTTCAGCGGGTTGGCCATCGGGTCGGGCGGGGGGATGGGGCCGCCGCCCGCGTGCGTCAGGACGGCCACGAGGCCGCCGGGGCGCCGCGCGGGCGTGCCGGACGCCCGGAACGCGGGCTCCGCGGCGAGCCGGTCCGCCACGGCGTGCACGGCCGCGTCGAAGTCGGGCGGCCCGAACGACAGCCGGAAGCCCGGTGCGGCGGAGCGTGCCTCGTAGTCGGCGATCAGGTCGCGGACGGCCTGCGGCGCGTGTTCCTTGAGCCGGGCCAGCGGCCGCAGCCCGTGCCGCTCCACCAGCTGGTCCTGGCGGATCAGCAGCGGCAGCAGCTCGGCGGTGAACAGCGGCCCGAGCAGCGCGTCCGCCTGGTGCGGACGATGCCACACGAGGTCGGACACGCCCCGCTGCCAGTCGCCGAGCAGCGCCTTCATCTGCATGTGCAGCACGTCGGCCCGCTGGTGCCCGAACTCGTGCGCCTCGGCGAGGACGGCGAGCGGCCCGTCGACCTCCCCGGCCAGGATGGCCCGCCGGGCCTGCTCGACCTCGGTGTCCCATCGGTCCCGCGTGGGGCCGGGCGGCCTGCGCAGGGCGTGGAAGGACCGCCACTGCGCGCGCATCAGGTCGTGGAAGGAGTCGTGCCGTTGCAGGCCCTCACCGGACCAGGAGGCCAGCCAGTAGCCCGCCCACTCGCCGTCCTCGTTCACGTCGCCGGGGTCGAGGAGCATCACCGCGGCGTCCCCGTCCAGCGACAGCCGCAGCGAGCGGGCGAGGACGCGCGCCTCGCGGACGCCGTACGGCTCGGGTTCGTCGTCGTCGAACTCCTCCCCGTACGGCTCCTCTTCACGGGCGCCCGGCTCCTCCTCGGCGTCGTCTCCCGCGATGTCCTGGTAGACCTCGATCCACGTCCGCTCGTCGGTGTCGCGGAGCCATGCCAGCTCCTCGGTGCCCGCCAGCCGGTAGATGAAGTTCCCCGCGTCCCGCCAGCCGTCGGTGACGAGCAGGAACTCCCGCAGCGACGGCGGCAGCCGGCGCCCGAGCCGGGCCTCGGCGGCCGCCACCTGCGCCTCGGCCGCCGCCGCGAAGCCCAGCCAGGTGTCGCGTACGACCTCCTCGGCGAGAGGTGCGTCGCACTCCGGGTCGTGCCCGGCGACCCACTCCTGGCTCCACAGTTCGAGAAACGGCCGCCACGCCGTACGCTCGTCGCCCATCGCCCGCCCCGATCTCCCGGTCCGTGCCGCTGACTCCAGCGCTCTGCCCCCACTTCACCACGGGGGTCTGACAACGCCCTCCGGAACCCTGCTCAACCCGAGCCGCAGCCGCCCCTCGACGGCGTTCCGCGCCAGGTAGGAGGCCACGTCGTCGGCCGTCGCCCGGCGCGGCAGCGGCGCCAGCCCGACGACGAGGGCGGCCGGTCCGCCGCCCCGGACGAACGCGCACCAGCGCTCCCCCACCGGCACGCGGATCAGGTGCTCCGAGCCGTCCAGCCGCACGGCGGCGTGCTCCGCTCCGAGCACCGCGACCCGGTCCCCGACGTCCGGCAGCCGCCGGGCCGCAGGCGCCAACCGCAGCGAGCGCGCGAGCAGTTCACCGGCCGCCGGATCGGGGTGCACGAGCAGCAGGAACGCGACGGGACCCCAACCGGTCCGGTCCAGCCACGACCACGCGGCCGTCTCGTTGATCACCGGCACCGTCGTCATCGCAGCTCCACCCACACCTGCTTGCCGGTCGCGGTCAGCGTCGTGCCCCACCGCGCGGACACGGCCGCGATCAGCAGCAGACCGCGCCCGCGCTCCTCGGTCGCGCCGGGCTCCGGCCGCGGCACCGGCACGACGTGCGAGCGGTCCGCGACGGTCACGCGGACGCCGCCGCCCGGCAGCCGTTCCAGGCGCAGTTCGCACGCGGACGACGCCACGTGCCGGTGGACGTTCGCGAGCAGTTCGGTGACGCACAGTTCCGCCGCCTCGGCGAGATCCGTGCGCCCCCAGGCGCATAACTGCGCGCGCGTGCGCCGGCGTACGCCGGTGAAAGCCGCGGGATCCGCGGCCAGTTCGTGCACCACCGCGGTGGGTGGAGATTTCAAGGTCATGCTGACTACGGTCGCCGCCGGTCACTACGGTGACCAGGGACGACCTGACCCCCTGTCAGATGGGGGCGGCACTGGTCCCGGTGTGTACGGCGTGTGTACGGGGAGGTGGCACGCGTGTCCTCCAAGAGCGAGGGTTCCGCGAGCATGCGGATGTTCGGCGCGGTGGCGCGCGGCCTGCGCGAGAACGCGGGCGTCACGACGGACGCGCTGGCCGAGCACGTCGGTTACTCGAAGTCGCTCCTGATCAAGGTGGAGCGCGGCGAGCGCATGCCGCCACCGATGTTCGTGGAGAAGGCGACGGAACTCTACGACTGCGGCGAGCTGCTGGCCCGCGCCGCCGCCCATCTCGAACGCCGCAGCGACTTTCCGGAGTGGTTCGAGCCGTACGCCGACCTGGAGCGGACGGCGATCAGCCTGTACACGTACAGCACGCTGGTGTTCCACGGACTCCTGCAGACCGAGGGTTACGCCCAGGCCGTACTGGGTGCTCGCTGCCCGCTCCTCGAAGCCGACGAGGTCGAACGCCGCGTCGAGGCCCGCCTGGCCCGGCGGGCGTTGTTCTCACGCACCCCCGCTCCCCAACTCGCCTTCGTTATTGAGGAGTCCGTGCTTCGGCGACCAATCGGCGGCGTCGAAGTGCTGCGAATGCAGCTTCGGCGCACCCTGGACATTGCGGAGATGCGTGGAGCCACCGTTCAGATCTTGCCGACGAGCTTCGAGACCCACGCCGGGTATGACGGACCGATGACGCTCATCGAGAACCCGAGACGCGAGCAGTACGCCTATCTGGAAGCCCAGGAGCACAGCTTTCTTGTGGACGACCGCGACGAGGTCAGTGAACTCCACCAGCGCTATGCGATGATCCGTTCGCAGGCCCTCAGCGTGAGGGAGTCCGCGAAGGTGATCGAGCAGATAGCAGGGGAGCTATGACCTCCGACCTCACCTGGTTCAAGTCGAGCTACAGCGGCAGCGGTGGCGGCGAGTGCGTCGAAGTCGCCCTGGAATGGCGGAAGTCCACGCACAGCGGAACCAACGGCGGCGACTGCGTCGAGGTCGCGGCGTGCCCGCAAACCGTCCACGTGCGGGACTCCAAGGACCCCGAGGGGCCCGTCCTCACGTTCCCCGCCGCCGCGTGGTCCGCGTTCCTGACGTTCGCGGCGGCGGACGGCGCGCGCGGCTGATCGGCCGTGCACGACGACCAGGTGCAGGTGACCACCGACGTCGTCGCGGCCCTGGTCCGGGAGCAGTTCCCGGCGTGGAGCGGTGAGACGATCCGGCCTCTGGCGTCGACCGGGACGGTCCACGCCATCTTCCGCATCGGGCACGGCCTTTCCGCGCGTTTCCCCCTGCGGCCGGCCGATGCCGCCGAGGTGTCGGCGGTCCTGGAACGGGAGGCCCGCGCGAGCGCGGAGCTGGCGCGGGTGTCCCGGTTTCCCGTTCCGGAGCCCGTCGCCCTGGGAAGGCCCGGCGCGGGTTACCCCATGCCGTGGGCGGTCCAGACATGGCTTCCGGGGACGATCGCCTTCGATGCCGACCCGAGCGGGTCGGTCGCCTTCGCCGAGGACCTCGCGGCCTTCATCGCGGCCCTGCGGGCGGCCGAGACCCGGGGACGGACGTTCGGCGGCGACGGTCGTGGGGGCGTCCTCGCTCACCATGACGCGTGGATGGCGCGGTGCTTCGCGGAGAGTGGGGGGCTGCTCGACGTGCCCCGGTTGCGCCGGTTGTGGAGCCGCTTTCGGGAGTTGCCCCGCTCGGGCGCCGACGTGATGAGCCACGGTGACCTGATCCCCGGCAATGTGCTGGTCGCGGGGGGACGGCTCAGCGGCGTGCTCGACACCGGCGGCTTCGGGCCGGCCGACCCCGCGCTGGATCTGGTCGGCGCCTGGCACCTGTTGGGGCCGGGCCCGAGGGACGTGCTCCGGCGGGCGCTGGCCTGTGACGATCTGGAGTGGGAGCGCGGCAAGGCATGGGCGTTCCAACAGGCGATGGGTGTCGTCTGGTACTACGCCGAGACCAATCCGACGATGAGCGGAATGGGGCGCCGGACGCTCGACCGCATCCTGCGGTCGGCGGAGTGATGCCGGCCCGGTCGGAGGCCACGGTGGACGGGTCCTAGAAGAGGCCGTCGCCCGCGTCGAGTTCGCCGTTGGTGCTGCTGTAGGCGAGGGTGCCGCCGGCACGGGCCGCGTAGAAGTGGATCTCGCCGAACGGCTGGGTCTGGGCGGCCAGCAGGTCGGGGCGCCCGTCGCCGGTGATGTCGCCGACGCCGCGCAGCGTGGTGAGGGGGCCCCAGCCGCCGCTGCCGATCATCGTGCGGGTGCCGAACCAGCCCTTGCCGTTGCCCGGGTAGAGCCAGAGCTTGCCGGACGAGTCGCTGACGACGAGGTCGTTGCGGCCGTCCCCACCGAGGTCGCCGATGCCGGCGAAGGCGCGCATCACGTTCCAGGCGGTGCCGATGAGCAGGCGGGGGCCGAACCGGCCGTTGCCGTCGCCCGGGTACATCCACAGCTTGCCCGTGGTGTCGCGGGCCACCAGGTCGCCCGTGCCGTTGCCGTCGAGGTCGCCGACGGCCTGGATCGCGGTCATGGTGTTCCAGCCGCCGCCGATCAGCTTCCGTGCGCCGAACCAGCCCTTGCCGTTGCCCGGGTACATCCACAACTCGCCCCCGGTGTCCCGGGCGAGGAGGTCCTCCGTGCCGTCGCCGTTCAGGTCACCGTGGCGGGTGAGGGCGGTCATGGAGTTCCAGCCCGCGCCGATGAGCGTGCCCGTGCCGTCGCCGCGCAGGAAGTACAGGCGGCCGCCGTATGTGCGGTTGAGCAGGTCCGGGCGGCCGTCGCCGTCCAGGTCCCCGAACGCGGCCGGAGCGCCTGCCGCAGCGGTGTCCGGGCTGTTCCACGGCAGATAGTCGGTTGCGCCCAGGCACTGCCGGGCGGTGTGCGCCCAGCGGACCGAGCCGAGGTTGTGGGCGAGATGGCTGTTCTGGTCCTGGTAGCGGGACAGGTTCTCGCCGGTGCCGGTCCCGACGGCCAGCGCCCTGATGTCGTGGACCGGGTCGGTGAACCGGTAGTTCGTCCGGCTGTACATGCAGAAGAACGGGGAGCCGGTGCGGTTGTCGACCGAGGCCGCCCTGGTCCGCCAGGTGCCCAGGTCGGCCTGGGGTGTGGTGTACGCCGCCATCGCGCCCTGGCCGTCCTGGCCGTCGAAAACGCAGAACCGGCCCGACGGGCAGCGCGCGTAGCCGGTGGCGGCGGCGTGCGCCGGGGCCACCGAGGTGGCGATCAGGCCCAGCGCGGCGGCGGCCGTCACCAGGGCAGCACGGTACGGGATCCGCATGAGTGTGGCCCTCCCCCGAGGAACGTCACGCCCCGCACGCCCGCGGGGTGGGGACATGGTAGACCCGCACGGTCCGGGCCCGAGGCCGAACGGGGGCCGTGCACGGGCCGGCGCGTTCCCGCGGAAGCCGGCGGGGCGGGTCGACTTGCGCGGCGCGACCGCGGACCACGAAAGTGCCTGCTCATGACGTCGTCGCAGGAGGGGCCGCGGTCCGGGCCCGAACAGGGAGCGGAACCGGGCACGGGACAGGTCCCGAGGGCGCGGCGAAGCCCGGGACCCGTGGAGCCGGCCGGGATCGCAGTGCCCGCCGGGCGTCCTTCGAAGAGCGGGCGGCGGGCCGCGCTGCGGCGGGTCGCCGCGGAGTTGCGGGACGACGAACTGCCCGATCGCGCGGCCGCGTTGACGTACTACGCGGTCCTGTCCGTCGTTCCGGCGCTCCTGGTGGTCGTGTCGGCGCTCGGGGCGATCGGCCCTTCGGCGACGGATCCGCTGATCCGCAACGTGCGCCGGCTGGCCCCCGGGCCCTCCCGTGATCTCGTCACGCAGGTCCTGGCCGATCTCCAGCGTCAGCACGTCGCGGCGGGTGTCCTCGGGACTATGGCGCTGCTGTGGTCGGCGTCGGCGTACGCCGCGGCGTTCATCCGGGCCATGAACGCGGTCTACGACGTCCCCGAGGGGCGCCCTCTGCGGACGCTGCTGCCGCTGCGGCTCGGACTGACGGTGGTGACCCTCCTCCTGCTGACCGTCCTCACCGGCCTGATCGCGGTCAGCCGCGACCTCGCCGACCGGATCGGCACCGCGGTCGGCGCCGGGCACGCCGCCGTCACGACGTGGCAGTGGATCAAGTGGCCGGTGCTGTGCGTCCTGCTGAGCCTGCTGTTCGCGCTCCTGTACTGGGCGGCGCCCAACGCCCGCCAGCCGTTCCGCTGGGGCACGGCCGGGGGCCTGACCGCCGTGCTGCTGCAGGCCGGTGCCTCCGCCGGATTCGCCGTCTACACCAGCCACTTCGCGTCGTACCACCGCGTGTACGGCGGGCTGGCGGCGATCATCACCTTCTTCGTGTGGCTCTGGCTGTCCAACCTCGCCCTCCTGCTCGGCGCCGAGGTGAACTCCGAACTGGACCGCCAGCGGGCCATGGAGCACGGCCACCCGGCCGGGCAGGAACCCTACGTACCGCTGCGCAGCCCCGCCCGGCGCGGCCCCGCGTACGTCGCGGGGGCCCTCGAACATCGCCTCGCGATGGACAGGCTGCACCAGATCGCCGCCGACTTCGAGACCGACAACGATCCCCTGACCAAGGCCGAGATCGACGCCGCGCGCGCCGCCCTCGCGCACCACCGTGCCCCGGAAAGGGAGTCCGACCACGGGCGGAACGCGGTGTGAACAGCCCGGACGTCGAGGTCGTCAAGGTCTGAGCCGCGGCCCCGCGCGGGTGGCGCTCATGTGCCCGCGCGGAGGCGGTCGCGCTGGAGGCGGCAGGCGAGGGCACGGCGGACGGAGGGGGAACCGGGCGCAGGGGCAGGGGACTTGGCGGGGATGTCGAGCGCGCGGCTGATCGCGTCGTAGGCGTCGCGGTAGCCGGGCGGAAGAGCGGCGCGGCGGTCGCGGAGGTCGGCTTCGACCAGGCGCCGGAGCGCGTCCACAGCCTGGGGGGAGAACCGCTTCCGGCCGCGCGCGAGGGCGTGGACGGCGCCGGTGCAGGCGGCCGTCCCGTCGAGCGTCTCGGAGATCTCCTCGGCCAGCCCCCACAGGCGGCCCTCCAGCCACGGCACGTCGCGCTGGTCGAGAGCGAGGCCGATCCGGGGCGCGGGCTCACCCCTGCGGGCCTTGACCATCTGCTTGGAGACCGCGGGCTGGCTCATGCCGGCGAGCCGGGCGATGGTGTCCTGCGTCCAGCCGAGCCCGGCCAGCGCCTCGATCAGTTCGGCGCGCAGCCCCCGCATCTCCTCGCCCGCGCGGATGACCTCGTTCATGGACGCGAAGATCCGCCCGGCCTGCTCGTCGGTGAGCGTCCCGGGATCCGGCGTCCCAGGGTCAGGCGTCCCGGCGTCCGGGTTCTCGGCGTCCACCACCTGGTTATACACCGAGGGCCCCGCGCTCCATAACCAGGTTGTACAACCGGGTTGTGCGTGCCACGCTCGGGCCATGCCCACCTTCTCCGCACCTGACGGCACCCTTCTCACGTACCGCACCGCCGGCGACGGCACCCCGCTGGTGTGCCTGCCCGGCGGACCCGCGGACTCCGCGTACCTCGGCGACCTGGGCGGGCTGTCCGCGCACCGCCGCCTGGTCGTCCTGGACCTGCGCGGCACCGGTGGATCGGCTGTGCCCGAGGACCCGTCCTCGTACCGCTGCGACCGCATGACGGCGGACGTCGAGGCGCTGCGCGCGCACCTCGGGCTGCCGCGCGTGGACCTGCTCGCGCACTCCGGCGGCGCCAACCTCGCGCTGCTGTACGCGGCCCGGCACCCCGACCGGGTGGGCCGGCTCGTCCTCGTCACCCCGGGGAGCCGGGCGGCCGGCGTCACGATCACCGGCGGGCAGCGCCGCGCGGTGGCCCAACTGCGCGCGCACGAGCCGTGGTTCCCCGCCGCGTTCGCCGCACTGGCCGCGATCACCGAGGGCACCGGCAGCGACTGGGACGCCATCTCCCCGTTCTTCTACGCCCGTTGGGACGACGAGGCGCGGGCCCACCACGCGGCGGCCCGGCCGCGCAACGAGGCGGCCGTCGCGGGTTACGCGGCGGAGGGCGCGTTCGAGCCCGCCGCCACCCGGGCCGCACTCGGCGGACTGGCCGCACCGGTCCTGCTGGCCGCCGGGGAGTTTGACGTCAACAGCCCCGCGACGTCCGTGACGGACCTCTCGGGGCTGTTCCCCCGAGCCTCGGCGGTCGTGCAGCCGGGAGCCTCCCACTACCCCTGGATCGACGGCCCCGGACGTTTCGTCGCCGCCGTGGCCGCGTTCCTCGGCCGACCGGCCGGACCCACCGGCTGAGCGCACCGGCCCGGGCCAGGGCGCCGGAACCTCATTCCAGGGCGTCCGCCAACGCGTCGAGGAGGGCCACCACGCCCTCCGGGCCCGGCACGGTCAGGTCGGCCCGCTCGGCCACCTCCGGCGGCGACTCGGCGGTGCCCGCGCTGGCCACCAGCAGGCCGGCGGTGCCGTGCTTGCGCAGGTCCTCGACGGCGGCGAACGCCGCCAGGTCGCCGAGGTCGTCGCCGCCGTACAGCACCGATCCGGCGTCGACCTCGCGCAGGTACGCGGCCAGCGCCACGCCCTTGTCCACGCCGGGGGGCCGCAACTCCAGGACGTAGCGGCCGGGTTCGACCATCAGGCCGTGCGACTCGGCGAGTTCGTGCAGCGGGCGGCGCAGCGCCTCGAACGCGGCGTCGGGGTCCTCGGTGCGGCGGGTGTGGACGGCCACGGCACGGCCGCCCTTGTCCTCGATCCACGTCCCGGACCAGGCGCCGATGCGGTCGAGGAAGCCGGGCAGTTCCGCGCGGACCGCGGTGACGCCCGGGTGGGCGCCCGGCGTGTGGACCTCGCCGCTGCGGGCGTCCCAGCGCTCGGCGCCGTAGTGGCCGAGGACCACCAGGTGGTCCAGGCCCGGGACGCCGGCGAAGCCGCCGTAGCGGACGGCCACGCCGGCCGGGCGGCCGGTCACCACGGCGACGGCCGCCAGGTGCGGGGCGAGGCGGGAGAGCGCGGCGGCGGCGCCCGGATGGGCGCGGGCCTGGTCGGGGTCCGGCACGATCGGGGCCAGCGTCCCGTCGAAGTCCAGCGCGACGACGGCGCGTTCGGGGTGGGCCAGCAGGGCGGCGAGGCCGTCCCTGCCCTCGGGCGTGCGGGGTGCGGGGAGGTCGGCGGAAGCCATGCTGCCGACCCTACCCGCGCGGGGCGGGCGCACGCCCGGCGTACGGGCGCACGTCCGCGGGACGCGCCGGTCGCGCCTGCCCGGCTGATGCCCGGCGGCCGCCTCCAGGTCGCCCCGCCGCTGCCCGCAGGCTGCCCCGCGGCCGTCCGGGGGCCGTCCGGCCGCCGTCCGGGGGCTAGCGCGCGGCGCGCTGGCGGTCGCGCTCGGCCCGCAGGCGGTTGACGGTGACGGGGGCGTGCCGCAGCGCGCGCGGGTCGTCGATCAGGGCGTTGAGCAGCTGGAAGTACGCGGTCGGCGAGAGGTCGAGGCGCTCGCGTATCGCCCGTTCGCGGGGGCCGGGCCCGGTCCAGGTGCGGCCCGCGATGTCGAGCACCGCCCGGTCGCGCTCGGACAGCTCCCTGCCCGACCCACTCCCGGGCTCGGCGCCGCCCGGCTCGCCGCCGGCACCGGCGGCACTGGCGGCCGCGCCGGACAGCGGGTTCTCGTCCGACCCGCTGCGGGGCCGCTCGTCGCTCATGCCGTCACCTTCCGGGGCCCGCGCTCACCGCGCGGGCCCGGGCCCCGGGTCCGCGGTTACTTCTGCGCCGACTTCTGGGCGTTGTCCAGCCCCGAGGCGTCGACCTGCAGCTTGGACAGCACGTCCTTGGGGTCGGCGTGCACGGCCTGGCCGATGCTCCGCTTCACCTCGTCGCTGACCGGGCCCCACGAGGTCTTGTTGACAGGGTAGAAGACCGCGTCGGGCAGCAGGGCCAGGAACTTCTTGAGGTCCGCGTACTTGGGGTCGTCCTGCATGGTCTGCAGCGCGGAGGTGGTCACCGGCAGCAGCCCGTACTCGTCGAGGAACTTGACCGCGTTCTTCTCCTGGTACACGAACTGCAGGAACTTGCCGTCCGCTTCCTTCTTGCCGTTCTGCTTGAACGCCATCATCCAGTCGGCGACACCGAGGGTGTCGGTGGACGGGCCCTGCTTGCCCGGCAGCGCGGCGACGCCCACGTCGATGTGGTTGGCCTTGGCCTGCGCGAGCAGCGTCGGGTGGCCCATGATCATGCCGGCGTGGCCGTCGAGGAAGGCGGTGAAGACGTCGCGGCGGTTGGTCTTGGCCGGGTCGGTGGCCTGCACCAGGCCGGGCTGCACGAGGTGCTTCTTCAGCCAGTCGAAGGTGTCGACGTTCGCCGCGGAGTCGAAGGTGTAGCTGCCGACGGTGTCGGTGTAGCCGCCCTCGTCGCCGAGCATCCACATCAGGGCCTCGGCCTGCGCCTCCTCGGTGCCCAGCGGCAGACCGTAGGGGACCTTCACGCCGTTGGCCTTGAGGGCCTTCGCGTCCTGCTCGACGTCGGTCCACGTCTGCGGCGCGGAGGTGATGCCGGCCTGCTCGAAGAGCTTCTTGTTGTAGAAGAACATCCGGGAGCTGGAGACCCACGGTATGCCGTACTGGGTGCGGTCGACGGAACCGGCGTCGGACAGCGCGGGCAGGAAGTCCGACTGCTCGCTGACGGTGAACAGGTCGTCGGCGCTGTACAGCTGGCCCGCGGCGGCGTAGGAGGCGTAGGAGCCGATCTGCGCGATGTCCGGCGGGCTGCCGGCCTTGACCATCTGGGCGACCTTGTCGTCGACGACGTCCCAGCTGAGGACCTGCACGTCGACCTTGATCTTCGGGTTCTGCTTCTCGAAGGCGGCGGCCAGCGAGTTCCAGTACTCGGTGGAGCTGTTGTGCGTCTTGGGATCACCGTAGTCGGCGGCGACCATGTGCACCGTGACGTTCCCGCTCAGTGAACTGCTGCCACCGCACGCGCTGAGGGTGGTGGCCGCCAGCACGGACGCCACGCCCGCCGCCGCCAACCCGAGAAGTCGTCGCCGCTGCACCGTTCCTACCGCCTTATGACTACGGGCGTTCTGCGTTGCGCATCCGCCTACGGAAGCGTCGAGTCTTCCCCACACCTTGAGCCAACGTCTACACCATGAGTGAACTCGCTTCGCCAGCGGGTCCCCCGCGGCGGCCGCTGCCCGCGCCCCCGTTGGGCGCGACCGATCTTCCCCGCCGAGTGGACTAGACCTTTCTGGGGAGGAGACGAGAGACTGTACCCCGTGAGACATGTCATCGCCCTCGATGTGGGCGGCACCGGGATGAAGGCCGCCCTGGTCGCCGCGGACGGCACCCTGCTCCACCAGGCACGCCGTCCCACCGGCCGGGAACGCGGTCCCGACGCGGTGGTCACCGCGATCCTCGACTTCGCCGCCGACCTGCGCGACCACGGCATGAAGGAGTACGGGGAGCCGGCCGCCGCGGCCGGCGTCGCCGTGCCCGGCATCGTCGACGACCGCGCGGGCATCGCCGTGTACGCGGCCAACCTCGGCTGGAAGGACGTGCCGCTGCGCGACCTGCTCTCCGAGCGGCTCGGCGGGGTCCCGGTCGCGCTCGGCCACGACGTGCGCACCGGCGGCCTGGCCGAGGGCCGGATCGGCGCGGGCAACGGCGCCGACCGCTTCCTCTTCCTGCCGCTGGGCACCGGCATCGCCGGGGCCATCGGCATCGAGGGGCGGATCGAGGCGGGCGCGCACGGCTACGCGGGCGAGATCGGCCACATCGTGGTCCGGCCCGACGGGCCGCCGTGCAACTGCGGCCAGCGGGGCTGCCTGGAGACGCTGGCCTCGGCCGGCGCCGTCTCCCGCGCCTGGGCCGCCGCCAGCGGCGACCCGGAGGCCGACGCCGCCGCCTGCGCGCGGGCCGTGGAGGCCGGCGACCCCGCCGCGATCGAGGTCTGGCGCGACGCGGTCGACGCGCTCGCCGCCGGTCTGGTGACCGGACTCACCCTGCTGGACCCCCGGGTGCTCATCATCGGCGGCGGACTCGCCGAAGCCGGGGACACCCTCTTCGGACCGCTGCGCGCGGCCGTCGAGGCGCGCATCACGTTCCAGAAACTCCCCCTCATCGTCCCCGCCGCCCTCGGGGACACCGCAGGATGCCTGGGTGCGGGCCTGCTCGCCTGGGATCTGATCTCCGTGGAGGTAACGGCCTGATGGCTCCCGTAACGACAACGCACCGCACGGTCCTCGCCGGTGCCCGTGTGGTCCTGCCGTCAGGAGTGGTGGACGGGGGCCGGCTGACCGTCGAGGGCACCCGGATCGCCGCCGAGCCGCCGGCCGGCGCCGACGGCGCCTCCGCCGAGGGCCGGACGACCGTGGACCTGTCGGGCCGCGGGTACACGATCGTCCCCGGCTTCGTGGACCTCCACAACCACGGCGGCGGCGGCGCGTCCTTCACCTCCGGCGGCGCCGAGGACATCCTCACCGGCGTGCGCACCCACCGCCGGCACGGCACCACCACGGTCGTCGCCTCCACCGTCACCGAGAGCCTGGACGCCCTCTCCCGCCAGGCGGGCCTGCTGTCCGAACTCGTCGAGCAGGGCGACCTGGCCGGCATCCACTACGAGGGCCCGTTCATCTCCCCGTGCCGCAAGGGCGCCCACGACGAGGGGCTGCTGCGCAACCCCGACCCGGCCGATGTGCGCAAGCTCGTCGAGGCCGGTCGCGGCGCGGTCCGCATGGTCACCCTGGCGGCCGAACTGCCCGGCGGCATCGAGTCGGTGCGGCTGCTCGCCGACCTCGGCGTGATCGCCGCGATCGGCCACACCGACGGCAGCTACGAGCAGACCCGCGAGGCCATCGACGCCGGCGCGACCGTCGCCACGCACCTGTTCAACGCGATGCCGCCGCTCCAGCACCGCCAGCCCGGCCCGATCGCGGCCCTGCTGGAGGACGAGCGGGTCACCGTCGAGCTGATCAACGACGGCGTGCACCTGCACCCCGCGGTCCTCGAACTCGCCTTCGGCAGCGCGGGCGCGGGCCGCGTCGCGTTCATCACCGACGCGATGGACGCGGCCGGCTTCGGCGACGGCATGTACGACCTGGGCCCGATGAAGGTCGAGGTCCTCGAGGGCGTCGCCCGCCTGGTCGAGGGCGGCTCCATCGCGGGCTCCACGCTCACCCTGGACACCGCGTTCAAGCGCGCCGTGACCGTCGACGGGCTGGCGCTGACCGACGCCGTGCAGGCCATCTCCGTCAACCCGGCCCGCCTGCTGGGCCTGTCGGACCGGATCGGCACGCTGGAGCCCGGCAAGGACGCCGACCTGGTGGTGCTGGACGAGGCGTACGACCTGGTCGGTGTGATGCGCAAGGGCGAGTGGGTCGTCGAGCCGGTGTGACGGCCGGCCGGGCGGGCGCGCGGGCCCCTTCGCCGGGGCCCGCCCGACATAACGGGGCACAGGGAACACCCCGGCCGCGTCCGCCCTCCCTACGGGAAACGTGTGGGTAAAGGCGGTCGGCCCGCTCTGGGCTGGCCGCCGTTGTTTTGCCATCATCGACAGGTGATCATCACCGTCACGCTGAACGCCGCACTCGATGTGACCTACCGGGTCCCGTCGCTGCGCCCGCACACCACCCACCGGGTCCTCGACATAGCCGAGCGGCCCGGCGGCAAGGGGCTGAACGTCGCCCGGGTGCTGGCCGGCCTCGGGCACCGCACGGCCGTCACGGGCTTCGCCGGCGGCACGTCCGGCGAGGAACTGCGCCGCCGCCTGGCCGCCGCGACCCGCGCCGACCTGCTCACCGACGCGCTGGTGCCGACCGCGGGCGCGACCCGCAGGACGGTGGCCGTGGTGGACGCCGCGACCGGCGACACCACGATGTTCAACGAGCCCGGCCCGACCGTCAGCCCCGCCGAGTGGGCGTCCTTCGTCGACGTCTACCGCGGGCTGCTGGGCTCCGGCGAGGCCGGCGCGGTGGCGCTGTGCGGCAGCCTCCCGCCGGGAGTGCCCGTCGGCGCCTACGCCGACCTGGTGCGCGAGGCGCGGGCGGCGGGGGTGTTCGTGCTGCTGGACACCAGCGGCGAGCCGCTGCGGCGGGGCCTGGCGGCCCGGCCCGACCTGATCAAGCCCAACGCCGACGAGCTGGCCGGCCTCACGGGCTTCTCCGAGCCCGCCAGGGCCGCCCGGGACGCGCGGCGGCGCGGGGCGCGCGCGGTGGCCGCCTCGCTGGGCGCCGAGGGGATGCTGGCGGTCGCCGAGGAGGGCGTGTGGCATGCGGTGCCGCCGGGACGGCTGTCGGGCAATCCCACGGGCGCGGGGGACTCCGCGGTGGCCGGCCTGCTGTCCGGCGTGGTGGAGGAGCTGCCGTGGCCGCAGCGGCTGGCCCGGGCGGTCGCCCTGTCCGCGGCGACCGTGGTGGCGCCGGCGGCCGGCGAGTACGACCGCGCGGTCTACGAGGACCTGCTGGCGCAGGTGAAGGTCGTCGCGGACGCCTGAGGTCCGCGGGCGCCGCCCACCTGCCGCCCGCTACTTCTTGACCTGGCCCTGCTTGAGCCACACCTGGTCGATGTTCACACCGCAGTTCTTCGTCGGCAGGCACGTCAGCGACAGGGTGTTGGCACCCTTCTTCAGGTCCACCCACGAGTAGGTGTGGTTGTCCCACGCCTTGGACCAGTCCGTGTAGCTGCCGTAGTTCCGCAGGTTGACCATGTCCGTGCGGGGCTTGGCGTTGACCGCCAGGGCCAGGTTGGCGTCGGCGCCGGCGTTCCCGTAGCTGATGAAGAACGTGTACGCGCCGTCCTCGGGCACGGTGACGTTCCACAGCACGGACGCGCCGGGCGCGCCCATGCCGTCGACGTAGGTGCCGTTCGCCGCGTCGGCGCCCGGCCACTGGGTGCTCTGCTTCGCGCCGCCCGCCAGGGTCAGCGTGGAGGCGTCGACCTTGCCGGAGTCGAAGTCCGAGGGCGTGGCCGACGGGGTCGGGTCGGTGGTCGGCGCGCTCGTCGCGACCGGCGGGGTGGTCCTGCCGGCGCCGGCGTTGTCGCCCTTGTCGCCGGAGCCGTTGGTCATCGCGAAGGCGATGCCGATCGCGACGGCCGCCACCACCGCGACCGCGCCGATCAGCAGGCCCTTGCGGTTCGGGCCGTCGCCGTCACCGCCGTGCCCGCCGCGGCGGCCGCCCGGGCCGCCGTCGGACGGCTGGCCCTCGTACGTCTGCTGCCCGCCGTAGGGCTGCTGCTGGTACTGCTGGGTGGCCCCGTTTCCGTACTGCTGCTGCCCGTACTGCTGCTGTCCGTACTGCTGCGTCGCCTGCGTCGCCCCGTTGCCGTACTGCTGGGGCGGGTAGCCGTACCCGCCGGTCGCCTGCGGCGGCTGCTGGGGGCTGCGCCGCTCACCGACCCGCTGCACCTGGTTGTACGAGGTGCGCGGCTGGTTCGCCGGGCGCGGCTGAGCCGCCGCCGGGTCCGCCTGCTCGCCGCCCTCGGAGCGGTAGAGATACGCGAACGGGTCGTCGCTCTCGGGGGTTCCCTCGTGTCCGGCCGTCATCCGCTTGTCCACTCCCTCGTACTGCCTGCCGCCGAAACCCTACCGGGCCCGGCTGTCGACGCGCCCGGTCGTGGGACGCTCCGGCAGGTCACAAAGGTTCCCCTGTGACGAGTCCCACGCCCGCCGTCACGTACGGTAGGCGGCGTGAGCGACGGCGTGAACGGCGTGAACGGTGTAGATGGCGTGCACGGCGTGAACACGGAGTGGCTGCCGTGGCGGGCCGCGACGCAGCGCGCGCTGTACGGGCCCGAGGGGTTCTTCGTGCGGCAGGCACCCGCGGACCACTTCCGCACCTCGGTGCACGCCTCGCCGCTGTTCGCCGGGGCGGTCGCGGAACTGCTGCGCCGGGTGGACACGGCCCTCGGCACCCCCTCCGCGCTGGACTTCGTCGACATGGGCGCGGGGCGCGGCGAGCTGGCCGCGGGCGTGCTGGACGCGCTCCGCGCGCGGGACGCCGACCTGCTGCGGCGGGTGCGGGTCCACGCGGTGGAGCGGGCCGCGCGGCCCGCCGGACTCGACCCGCGGATCTCGTGGACCCCGGAGCCGCCGCGGGGCGCGCGCGGGCTGCTGTTCGCCAACGAGTGGCTGGACAACGTCCCCCTTGACGTGGCGGTCCGCACACCCTCCGGCGAGACCCGCTACCTGGAGGTGCGGCCGGGGGACGGCGCGGAGCGCCTGGGCGCCGGGGTGGACACGGACGACGCCGAGTGGCTGCGTCGGTGGTGGCCGCTGGAGCCCGGCGCCGGGCGGGCGGAGATCGGCCGGCCGCGCGACCTCGCGTGGCAGGAGGCGGTCGCCTCGCTCGACGCGGGGCTGGCCGTGGCGGTGGACTACGGCCACATCGTGGCGTCCCGCCCGGAAGAGGGCACGCTCACCGGGTACCGCGGCGGGCGCCAGGTCCTTCCCGTGCCGGACGGCTCCTGCGACGTGACGGCTCACGTCGCCTTCGACTCCCTGCCGGGGACGGCGCGCACGCAGCGCGCGGCGCTGCGTGCGCTCGGGGTCTCCGGGGCGCGCCCGCCGCTCTCCCTGGCGTCCACCGACCCCGCGGCCTACGTGCGCCGGCTGGCTGCCGCGTCCGAGGCCGCGGAGCTGCTCTCCCCGGCCTCGCTCGGCACGTTCCTGTGGCTCACCACGCCCGTCACCCCCGCCTGCGCGGCCCTCCTCGACTGACCGCCGCCCACCGCCCCGAAGGGGCGGACCCAGCTATGGCGGCGCCGCACTCCGCCACCCGCCCCCGAAGGGGCGGACCGGTCCACTCCGGACCACCGGCCCGCGGCCGGTTACCCGCACTGGGGGCGCCTCCCGGCCGAAGGCTGGGGGACCCCGGGCCCCGGGGAGTTGCCCCCGCCCGGACAGGGCCACCGCGGAAGAACAGTGCGCCCCATCAGGGGCGCGGGGTCCCCCAGACTCCGTCCGGGGGTGCCCCCAACGCGGCCAGCCACGGCGGCGCCGCACTCCGCCCACCGCCCCGAAGGGGCAGACCGGTCCGCTCCGGACCACCGGCCGGTGGCCGGTTACCCGCGCTAGGGGCGCCTCCCGGCCGAAGGCTGGGGGACCCCGCGCCCCCGGATGGGCACCCCTCACCCGCAATGGCGCCGCACTCCGCCACCCGCCCCCAAGGGGCAGACCGGTCCGCTCCGGACCACCGGCCCGCGGCCGGTAGAAGCGGCGCAGCCCCTCTCAGGGGTGCGGGGTGGAGAGGGCGCGGGACTCGGCGGTGGGGGAGAGGCCGACCGCGGGGCGGTCGGGGCGTTGCGGCGGGGGGCCGGGGAGGGACCGGAGCCACTCCCAGGTGTCGGCGACGGTCTCGCCGACCGGCCGGCAGCGCAACCCGCTGGCCAGCGCCTTGGACACGTCACCGCCGTGCATCGCCGCGTGCAGCGGCCCCGGCGGCAGCCAGACGGGAAGCTCGGTCCACGGCTCGATCCCCGCCGCCTCGATCACCGCGGGATCCGTCCACCGCAGCACCGCGGACGATCCCGTCACGGCGAGGCAGGACTCCAGCAGCTCCCCCATCGTCGTGTGACCGGGCGCGCTCACCAGGTTGTAGGGCCCGCCCAGCCCATCGGCGACGGCGTCGAGGGTCCACGCGGCCAGGTCCCGCACGTCGATGTACTGCAACGGCAGGTCGCGCGGGCCGGGTGCCAGCACGTCACCGCCGCGCGCGACACGGTTCAGCCACCACGGGAGCCGGCCCACGTTCTCCCACGGGCCGAGGATCAGGCCGGCCCGGACGAACAGCGCGCGGTCGCCGAACACCTCCTCCGCGGCCAGTTCCCCGCCGCGCTTGACCGCGGCGTAGTCGTCGGCGTCGTCGGCGTCGTCGGCGTCGTCGGCGTCGTCGGCGCCGCGCGGCTCGACGACCGTGGCGGTCTCGTCCAGCCCGTCCGGCGGCGGGTACGCGTAGACCGACCGGCTCGACACGTACGCGTACCGGCCCACCCGGTCCGCCAGCAGGCGCGCCGACTCCCGCACCGCGCCGGGCGCACCCGACCACGTGTCGACCACCGCGTCCCAGCGGCCCGCGGCGAGTGCCGACAGGTCGCCCTCCCGGTCCCCGGTGAGCACCCGCACCCCCTCCGGCGCGGGATGCCGGCCGCGGTGGAAGACCGTCACCTGCCAGCCCCGCTCCACCGCCGCCTCCGCGACCGCCCGCCCCACGAACTCCGTTCCGCCCAGCACCAGAAGATCCATGCCCCCACTCTTCCCGCCCGGCATCGCCGCCTGCCACCCGTCACGCTCCTGGCGATTCCGCCGTCGGCGTACCGCGCGGGGGCTGAGAGGATGGGGGCATGACCGAGACCACGATCGGGGTCGGCGGGGCCGCCGAGGGCACCGACATGGTGCTGAACATCGGCCCGCAGCACCCCTCCACCCACGGCGTGCTGCGGCTGCGGATGGTGCTCGACGGCGAGCGCGTGCAGAGCTGCGAGCCGATCGTGGGCTACATGCACCGCGGCGCGGAGAAGCTGTTCGAGGCGCGCGACTACCGCCAGATCATCATGCTGGCGAACCGGCACGACTGGCTGTCCGCGTTCTCCAACGAGCTGGGCGTCGTGCTGGCCGTCGAGCGGATGCTCGGCATGGAGGTGCCCGAGCGCGCGGTGTGGACCCGCACCCTGCTCGCCGAGCTCAACCGGGTCCTCAACCACCTGATGTTCCTCGGCTCGTACCCGCTGGAACTGGGCGGGATCACCCCGATCTTCTACGCGTTCACCGAACGCGAGGAGCTGCAGCACGTCATGGAGGAGGTCTCCGGCGGCCGCATGCACTACATGTTCAACCGCGTGGGCGGCCTCAAGGAGGACCTGCCCAACGGCTGGACCGAGCGCGCCCGCCACGCGGTGGCGTCGGTGCGCTCGCGGATGGGCCGGTTCGACGACCTGGTGCTCGGCAACGAGATCTTCCGCGGCCGCACCCGCGGGGTCGGCGTGCTGTCCCGGCAGGACGTGCACGCGTTCGGCGTGAGCGGGCCGATCGCCCGCGGCTCGGGCGTCGACTTCGACCTGCGGCGCGACGAGCCGTACCTCGCGTACGGCGAACTCGCCGACGTGCTGAAGGTCGTGACGCGGACCGAGGGCGACTGCCTGGCCCGCTTCGAGGTGCTGCTGGAGCAGACGCGCAACGCGCTGGACCTCGCGGACGCCTGCCTGGACCGGCTGGCCGAGCTGCCCCCGGGCCCCATCAACCAGCGCCTGCCGAAGGTGCTGAAGGCTCCCGAGGGCCACACCTACGCCTGGACCGAGAACCCGCTGGGCCTCAACGGCTACTACCTGGTGTCCAAGGGCGAGAAGACGCCGTACCGGCTGAAGCTGCGCTCGGCGTCGTTCAACAACATCCAGGCGCTGACGGTGCTGCTGCCGGGCACGCTGGTGGCCGACATGGTCGCGATCCTGGGCTCGATGTTCTTCGTCGTCGGCGACATCGACAAGTAGCCGCCGGGCGGCGGCGGCACCGGGGCCGTACACGGAAGGAGCCGCCCGTCGGGCGGCTCCTTGGTGCGTGTGCCGCTCGCGGCGGCCCGAACGGTCAGACCTGCGCGCGCAGTTCCGTCACGTCGAGCTGCTCGGTCTCGTCGTGCGCGGTGAGGTCGATGACCTCGTGGTCCGCGGGGGCCTGACCGGCCTCGGGCGCCTGACCGTGCTCGCCGTGCGCCTCGCGCTGCTCGCGCTCGCCGTGCTCCGCGTGCGTCTCGTGGTCGGGCGCCGGGCTCACCGCGGACTCCAGCGCCTTGGGCGACTGCGTGCCGAAGAAGTCGAAGCCGCCGATGGCGCGGTGGGCCGCGGCGGAGGCGGACGCGCCGCGCTGCCCGTACGGGAGGACGGCGGCCGCGGCCGGCACGAGGTGGTGCTCGCGGACCGGCGGGTCGGCCGGGGCGGCGGCCGCGCCGGAAGCGTGGCGGCCCTGCGGCTCGTCGGTGACGGCGGCGGCGTCGCGGCGGCGGGCCACCTCGACGGTGCGCTGCGCCTGCTGCCTGGCGGCGTTCCGCGGGAGGTCCCGCAGGGCCTGCGCGGCCTTGAGGTAGGCGGCGGGGCCGACCGGAGAGACCCCGGTGGTCAGGGCCAGCGGCTGCTGGGCGGCCGCGCCCTCCACCTGGAGCTTGCGGCGGGCCTCCAGCGCGCGGGCCCGCTCGGACTCGGCGGTGGCGTAGCGGCGCAGCAGATCGGCGTGCTCGGTGCGCAGCCTGGCCAGTTCGGAGCGCTTGCCGCGCAGCTTCTTCTCCAGCCGGGCGCGTATCTCGCGGTACTCCTCGAGGTCCGTCTCGACCTCGGCGATCCGCTCCTCGGCACGCCACTCGTCCCGGGTGCGGGCCTGCAGCAGCTCGCCGACCCGGCGGCCCGCGGAGCGGTCCCAGGCGCGGGCGAGCAGGGCGCCGGCGCACGCGGTGAGCGCGGTGGCGGCGGCGATGGCCCGTAGTACCGCCGTATCGCCGGCGAGAAGGGAGGCCGCGGCGAGTGCCGCCGCGGCGCACGCGACGGTCAGCGGCGGCAGCATCCGGTGCAACGGCTGAGAATGGCGGTGGCGTCCACGGGGCATGGCCAGAAATTTAGCGTGCGCGGCGGCCGCGTGGGGCGCCGGGTCCCTTAATTTTCGGGGGGTTTGGCCCCTCGGCCCGGACCGTGGACACGGAGGGCGTTCGGCCGGGCACGATGTGTCCCCAAATGCCGTCCACGTCCCTCACCCCAAGATCATTTCTCAAGATCGAATCCGGTCGTTGTGGCGATGTGCGGGGTGGGGACGGTCGGCACGCCGGTGGGCGCGGCGACCGGCAGTCCGGCCGCGCGCCACGCCTGGAACCCGCCGACGAGGTCCGTCGCCCGGTGCAGGCCGAGCTCCCGCAGGGAGGCGGCGGCCAGGGACGAGGCGTAGCCCTCGTTGCAGAACACCACGACGAGCCGGTCGTGGCCGGTGGCCTGCGCGATGCGGTGCGCACCGGACGGATCCAGCCGCCATTCCAGCTCGTTGCGCTCGACCACGGCCGCGCCCGGCAGGGTGCCGTCGCGGTCCCGCAGGGCCGCGTAGCGGATGTCGACCAGCAGCGCGTCCCGGTGGGCCGCGGCGTCGGCCGCCTGACGGGGCGTCAGACGGGTCAGGCCGGCCCGGACCAGGGCCAGGTGCTCCTCGACGGATCGCGCGGCCATCACCACTCCTCGGGGCGTTCGACGAGTTCCAGCCGCAGGGTGCTGCCCTTGCGGCTGTACCGGCGGATCAGCGGCAGCGGCGGGTAGTAGGCGTGCACGGAGACGGCGTGCACGCGGCCGGAGCGGTTCTCCACCTGGTGCAGGTGGTTGCGGCCGAAGGCCCGGCCGCGGCCCTCGGGCAGCACGCGCAGCCGGTCGAGGCCGTCGGCCAGTTCCAGGGAGCGCCAGCCCTCGCTCGGCAGCGGGACCGACAGCGACTGCTCGGTCAGCTCGCCGGCCGCGGTCACGAAGGCGCCGTGCGAGCCGCCGTGGTCGTGCCAGCCGGTCTCGGCGCCGGGCGGCCATCCGATCAGCCAGGCCTCGGTGCCGGCCGGGCCGTCCAACCGCGCCCAGGTGCGGCCTTCCGGGTCGAGCGGCAGTCCCGCGACGAGGCGGGTGTCGGCGGCGACGCGCCGCGCGAAGTCGAGCAGGTCGGCGGCGGTGGGGGCGGTACGGGAATCCTGACGGGAGGTACGCGGAACGGACAAGGCAGACCACCTTGAGGCGTGGGTGAACGGCGGGCCTGAGGCGCGCGTCAGCGCGCGGCCGTACACACGCAGCCCGCGTACCGGAGGTAGTCCAGGTGGACCCTCCTGTGCAGGCGCAGCGCGAACACGTTCACGCTGCGGAGCGAACCACGCGGACCCCTGCCGGGTCAAGCGTTCCTGGTCCTTCCGGGGCCGGGCCCACCCCGATCCGCCGGCGCGCCGGAAACGCGCCCCCCCCGGGGGCAGGGGGAGGCCCGCGGGGCGCGGGGTCACCCGGCCTTCGACCGGGGGAGGTGCACCCTGCGCGTGCCACCGGCCACCGGCCGGTGGTCCCGGATCGGACCGAACAGCCCCTTCGGGCCGGTGACGACCAGCGGGCGCACTCGAGGTCAGTGGGGGGTGCGGCGGCGTTGGGGGGGTGAGGCGGGGGCGTTGGGGTCGTCGTCCTCGGGGAGCTTGCAGACGCGCTCCAGGAAGAGCGCTGCCGCGACGACCGCGATCCCCGCCAGCACGGCCAGCCCCGAGTAGATCGCCTGCTGCTGCCGGGGCTCCATGTCGAGCTTGTACATGAGGAGGTAGACGCACGTCCCGCCGTAGAGCCCGGCCACGAGCGACGCGACCAGCGCGCTGGCCTGGCCGAAGACCACCGCGCGCGCCGCAGCCAGCGGGTCGACCCCCTTCGCCCCCGCGCTCCGCTCCCGCTGGGCCCGCAGCCGCGCCCGCAGGTTCAGCGCGGTCCCGAACAGGATCGCCGCGATCAGCCCCAGCACGATCGGTGCCGCGATGGGCACGCCGGGCAACGTGCCCACGGAGTCCCACAGCCGGGCCACCGCCCACGCGACCACGCCCGCGACCACGAAGAGCCCCGCCAGCGTCCTGATCCGCAGCGTCCTCACCGAGTTGCCCGCCTCCGATGTCCCTAGGTCCTCGTGACTGCCAACGCTTACTCGGGCAGCCGGAGTTCCACGTCGGCCCGCAGCCGTACCCCGTCCCGGCCGACGGCCGCCAGCAGGTCGGCCACCGCGCCGTGTCCCGGCAGCTCCGCGGCCGGCTCCACGTCGTACCACGGTACGAGCACGAAGCCGCGTTCGTGCGCGCGCGGGTGCGGCAGGGTCAGCACGGGGTCGGCGGAGACCACGCCCTGGTAGGCGACGATGTCGACGTCGATGGTGCGCGGGCCCCACTGCTCGGCCCGCACCCGCAGGTACGCCTCCTCGATGGCGTGGCCGCGCTCCAGCAGCGCCTGCGGCGGCAGCGTGGTGCGGACCAGCACGACGGCGTTGAAGTAGTCCGCCTGGCTGCCGGGCTCGACACCCCAGGGGTCGGTCTCGTAGACCGGCGAGACGGCCTTGACCCGCACGCCGGGCGTGTCCTCCAGCGCGTCGACGGCGCCCTGGAGCGTCTCCAGGCGGTTGCCCATGTTGCTGCCCAGGGCGATCACGGCGCTCCTGGGGTTCTGCAGGGTGCTGTCGGCCGCGTCGACCCTGGCGGTGACGGCGGCCGGTACCGGCTGCACGGTGGGGTCGACGGGCTGCTGCTCGGACGGATAGGCGGGGCTCGGGGGAGTCACGGGCGCCTCCGGGTGATGGTGACGGTCACGTCGTCGAAGGGCACGGTGATCGGCGCATCGGGTTTGTGCACGGTCACCTCCACCTCCTCGACCACCTCATGCCCGAGGCACGTGTCGGCGATGCGCTGGGCGAGGGTTTCGATGAGGTCGACCGGATCGCCGGCGACGACCGCGGCGACCTGTTCGGCCAGCACACCGTAGTGCACGGTCCGCCCGAGGTCGTCGGCCGCCGCGGCGGGGGCGGTGTCCAGGCCCAGCACGAGGTCGACCACGAACGTCTGGCCGTCCTCGCGTTCGTGCGGGAACACTCCGTGGTGGCCGCGGACGCTCAGTCCCCGCAGCGTGACACGATCCACGACTTCCTCACTCCTGCCGGTCGGTGCAGTGGGTGCCGGGTCCCGTCATGCGTACGGGCCCGGGGGGACGAATCTACGTCACTCGTCCGGGTCGCCCGCCGCCCCGGGGCCCGCGCCGGGCCCGTCGTCGCTCTCCTCGTCGTCCGCGAGCACCGGGGAACCGTGGTGCACCCACAGCCGCCAGCCCTCGGGTGTGCGGCGGAACACGTTGGTCGCCACCACCAGCCCGCCGACCAGGGAGCCCGCGGAGCCGTCCTCCTCGGCGGGGCCGCCGGTGAGGATGTTCTCGGTGCACGTGACCAGCGCGGTGTCGCCGTCGACGGCCACCTCGACGTCGGTGAGGAAGAACTGGATGTACTCGGTGCTGGCCATGATCAGCGCGTAGGAGCGCAGCACCTCGCGGCGGCCGCGCAGCACCGGCCAGCCGGGGTGGACGACGCTCACCGACTCGGCGAGCGGGCCGGTCAGCACGATGGCCTCCAGCGCGTCCAGGTCGGAGGTCTCCACGGCGTCGTAGAACGCCTGGTTGGCCGCCTCGACGGCCCGCGCCTCCGCGGTGGTGGGACTCACGCGACCGGCTCCCCCGGCTCCTCCGGCTGATGCGGCCCGTCCGGCGCATTCGGCCCGTCCGGCCGGCCCGCGGCCTCGATGGCCCGGGCCACCCGGACCGCGTCGGCGCTGGCGTGCACCTCGTGGACGCGGACCGCCCAGGCGCCCTCGCGGGCGGCGATGGCGGTGACCGCGGCGGTCGCGGCGTCGCGCTCGCGGGCGGGCGGCGGGGCGGCGCCGGCCTCGCCGGCCAGCACCCGGCCCAGGAACCGCTTGCGGGAAGCGGCGACCAGCAGCGGCTGCCCGAGGGCCCGCAGCTCGCCGAGGTGGGCCAGCAGCGCCAGGTCGTGGTCGGCGTCCTTGGCGAAGCCCAGGCCCGGGTCGAGCACGATCCGTGCGGGGTCCACTCCCCCGGCGACCGCCCGGTCCAGGCCCGCGCGCAGCTCGGCGACGACCTCGCCGAGCACGTCGGCGTAGACGGCCCGGTTGTTCATGTCGATGCTCTGGCCGCGCCAGTGCATGACGACGAAGGGCGCACCGGCGTCCGCGACGACCGGGATCATCGCGGGGTCGGCCTGGCCGCCGCTGACGTCGTTGACCAGCCGGGCGCCGGCGGCCAGGGCCTGCTCGGCGACGGTCGCCCGCATCGTGTCGACGCTGACCACGGCGCCGGCCGCGGCCAGCTCGCGGACCACGGGCACCACCCGGCGCAGTTCCTCCGCGGCGTCCACACGGGTCGCACCGGGGCGGGTGGACTCGCCGCCGACGTCCACCAGGTCGGCGCCCTGCGCCACCAGGTCGAGGCCGTGCTTGACGGCCAGCTCGGGGTCGAACCACTGCCCGCCGTCGGAGAACGAGTCGGGCGTGACGTTCACGACGCCCATGACCGCGCACCGGTCCCACACCGGCAGCCCGAGGGGGCCGCCGCGGCTCTGCCGGCCCACTCCGCCCAGTCGGCTATTCATGCCACCAGCCTACGGGCCCTGCCCGGCCGGCCAGGCGCGGCCTGTGCCGCGGGCCGGGGAGAGCCCACGGAACAGGCCGCACGTTCACGCCACGGCGCCCGTCTTGGAGTGGCCGTGGTCGTCGGGGCGGGAGCCGCCCTGGGAGCCGTCGGCGGTCGCGTAACCGGACTGCTGGCGGTGCGGGGCCCGCTTGGCCCGGCCGGGCAGGAAGCGCTGGAGGGCCTCCGGCAGCGGCAGGGACAGCGTCACGAATCCCTCGGCCTGCATGATCGCGAAGCCGATCCGCGGGAGGTCCCGGGAGTTGGGGAAGACCAGGAACCGCGGCACCCACTCCGGCTGGAACTTCGCGTTGAACTTGTACAGCGACTCGATCTGGAACCAGCGGGACAGGAACACCAGCAGGCCGCGCCAGCCGCGCAGCACCGGGCCCGCGCCGATCCGCTCGCCGCGGGCCAGCGCGGAGCGGAACATCGCGAAGTTCAGCGAGACCCGCCGGACGCCCAGCTCCGGGGCCTGTTGCAGGGCGGCGACGATCAGCAGCTCGTTCAGCCCCGGGTCGGCGGCCCGGTCGCGGCGCATCAGCTCCAGCGACATGCCGTCGTCGCCCCACGGCACGAAGTGGAGCACGGCCCGCAGATCGCCCAGCTCGGGGTGCGGCGCGCCGGGCTCGCGCTCCTTGTGCGCGGTGACGACCACGCTGTCGCCGTCGGCCACCTCGCCGAACCGGCCCAGCGCCATGGAGAACCCGCGCTCGGTGTCGGTGCCGCGCCAGGCGTCCGCGGCCAGCCGCACCCGGTGCTTCTCGTCCTCGTCCAGGTCGCGCACCCGGCGCACCCGGCACTCGTAGCCGGAGCGCTCGATCCGCTTGACCATCTGCCGCACGTTGCGCATCGCCCGGCCCTGCAGGGTGAAGTCCGCGGTGGCCACGATCGCCTCGTCGCCCAGTTCCAGTGCGTCCAGGCCGGTCTCGCGGGTCCACACCTCGCCGCCGGTCTCGCTGCAGCCGACGACGGCCGGCAGCCACGCGTGGGCGCGGGTGAGGTCCATGTACTCCTCGATCGCGCCGGGCCAGGCCTCCACGTCGCCGATCGGGTCGCCGCTGGCCAGGGCCACGCCGGAGACCACGCGGTAGCAGACGGCGGCCTTGCCGCTGGGCGAGAAGACCACGGACTTGTCGCGGCGCAGCGCGAAGTGGCCGAGCGAGTCGCGCGCCCCGTGCCGCACCAGCAGCGCCCGCAGCCGTTCCTCGTCCTCCTCGCTCAGCTCGGCGACCGGGCGGGCCGGGCGCAGCAGCAGGTAGACGGTGGAGCAGGCGATGAGCAGGCCGAGGCCGCCGAGCGAGTAGGCGACGACGTCGTTGACCCGGTCGCTGGTGTACGCCACCGGGCCCTCGAAACCGAACAGGCCGAGCAGCACGTGCTCGCAGCGGTCCAGGAAGCCGGGGGCGCCGCGCTCGGAGGAGGGGTGGGCGCTGGTGATGACCAGGCCGAGGGCGAAGGCGAAGGCGCTCAGGCCGACGAAATTGGCCGCGGCGCGCCAGCGGGTGCGCGGGTCGGACAGTGCGGTGAACTCGCCGCGGTTGCGGATCAGCAGCCCGAGCAGGGTGAGCGAGATCACCGCCCCGAAGATCGAGTGCCGGTAGACCAGCTGGGTGGCGGCGCCGACCGGCAGCAGCAGCACCGCGGCCCACCAGGCACGCTGCTTTCCGCGCTTGAGGGCGTGCGCGAGCATGAGCAGCAGGATGCCGGTGACGACCGAGGTGGCGGCGGCCAGCGAGCTGACGGTGCCGGGGAAGACCGCGGCCATGTGGTGCATCCGGCCGTTGCGGAACGCGGGGAACACCGCGGACACCACGTCGAGCAGGCCGATGACGGCCGCTCCGGTGCCCATGATCCTGGGTACGGCGGAGGGGCGCAGGGGCCAGCGCGACCGCCTGGGGTCGACGCGCTCAGAGGACATGTGACACCACCCACGGAACCCGAGTCGCACATTCGCCCTCTTGCTGTACAGACATGGGTCACCAAACCCCAACATGACCGGGAATCACGGGACATGGCCCGCAATCTGCACCAGTACGAACAATTTGCGCCCTCTAGGACGGATAGCCGCGCCCGCGGGTTCCCTCCGGGACGGACGCACTTGGGCCGAGACGGAAAGTACACCTGACGACATGGGTCTCACGAGTAAGAAGGTCCTCCTCCTCGCCGTCCTCCTCGCGGTGGCCCTGTTCGCGGTGACGATCTGGCTGTGGCCACGGTTGTCCCGCAGGGGCGCGGTGCCGGTGCTGGGGCGGGTGGGCGTCCTCGTCGCCACCCAGCTGTCGCTGATCTGCGCGCTGGCCCTGATCGTCAACGACAACTTCGGTTTCTACGCCTCGTGGGCCGATCTGCTCGGCAAGGAGACCGCGCCGGGCGTGGTCGTCGACCAGGCGGCCGGCGGCACCGGCGGCCAGCTGCGGGTGCTCGACACCCTCGCGGTGAACGTGCCGGGCGGCGCGGTGCCCTCGGTCGGCGGGCAGATCCAGAAGGTGGTGCTGTCCGGCGGCCGCTCGGGGATCAGCAGCACGGCGTACGTCTACCTGCCGCCGGAGTACTTCCGGCAGCCGCAGCGGGTCTTCCCGGCCGCGGTGGTGCTCACCGGGTACCCGGGGGTCGCCGAGGCCCTGTACAAGAAGATGAAGTACCCGGCCACCGCCGCCTCCCTGGTCCACGCGGGCAAGGCCCAGCCCATGGTGCTGGTGATGCTGCGCCCGACGGTGACGCCGCCGCGGGACACCGAGTGCATGAACGTGCCGCGCGGGCCCCAGACCGAGACCTTCTTCGCCCAGGACCTGCGGGCCGGGATACTGGCCCACTACCGCGTGAGCGCCGGCCCGGGCGGCTGGGGGCTCATCGGGGACTCCACCGGCGGCTACTGCGCCCTCAAGCTGGCCCTGGAGGACCCGAACGCCTACTCGGCGGGCGCGGGCCTGTCCGCGGACTACGCGGCCCCGAAGGACCCGACGACGGGCGACCTGTTCGGCGGCAGCCCGCGGGTCCGCGAGGACAACAACCTGGGCTGGCGGCTCCAGCACCTGCCGCAGCCGCCGGTGAGCCTGCTGGTCACCAGCAGCAAGCAGGGTGAGCGGAACTACCACGCGACACTGAAGTTCATCAGCCTGGTCAAGGGCCCCACCAAGGTGTCCTCGATCATCCTGCCGAGCGGCGGCCACAACTTCACGACGTGGGCCCGGGAGATCCCGCCGGCCCTGCAGTGGCTGTCCGGCCGCCTGGTGGCGGACGCGCCCGCCGTGGCGCCGCACAAGGGCGCACCCAGGACCGACGCGCACCCGGGCGGCGTGGTGCCGATCGACCGTCGGACGCGCACTCTGCCGCCCACCCCGCCGCCCGGCCCGACGGCCGGGCGGGCGATCAGCCCCGGCCGATGATGAGGCTCATCGCCTCGGAGCGCGTGGCCGGGTCCCGCAGCTGGCCGCGCACCGCCGACGTCAGGGTCTTGGCGCCGGGCTTGCGCACCCCGCGCATGGTCATGCACATGTGCTCGCACTCCACGACCACGATCACGCCGCGCGGCTCCAGGATGGTCATCAGGGCGTCCGCGATCTGCGTGGTGAGACGTTCCTGCACCTGCGGCCTGCGGGCGTACACGTCGACCAGCCGGGCCAGCTTCGACAGGCCGGTGATCTTGCCGCTGGTCGACGGGATGTAGCCGACGTGCGCGACGCCGACGAACGGCACCAGGTGGTGCTCGCAGGAGGACATCACCTCGATGTCCTTCACCAGCACCATCTCGTCGTGCCCGAGGTCGAAGGTGGTGGTCAGGACGTCCTCAGGCTGCTGCCACAGCCCGGCGAATATCTCGCGGTAGGCCCGGGCCACACGGGCCGGCGTCTCACGCAGTCCCTCGCGGTCGGGGTCCTCGCCCACCGCGATGAGCAGCTCGCGCACTGCGGCCTCGGCCCGCTTCTCGTCGAACTCCCCGGCCGGGGTGGCACCGAGGAGGGTCACGGGATCGGTCATCGGCGTCTCGTTCCTGTTCCAGAGTGTGGCCGTCCTACAAAGGCCGCGGCCCCAAGGTTAGAACCTTGGGGCCGCGACCTGCATTCCTTGCCCTCCGGGGGCCGGCGGGGAACCCGCTCAGCTGTCGGAGGAGCCGTCCTCCGGCAGATCCACCGGCTCGGCCGGCTTGGTGGTGGAGACCGGCGTCGGGCCGTTGCCGTTGGCGGGCTGGGAGCCGTTGGTCAGCGCCAGCTCCTTCGGCGAGAGCACCGGCGGCCGGGTGGAGGGGGTGCGCCGCGAGGAGCCCGTCCATGCGGGACGCGGCGGACGCTTGACGATCGGGGCGAAGATCTCGGCGATCTCCTCCTTGTTCAGCGTCTCCCGCTCCAGCAGGGCCAGCACGAGGTTGTCCAGGACGTCCCGGTTCTCCACCAGGATCTCCCAGGCCTCGTTGTGGGCCGTCTCGATGAGCTTCTTGACCTCCTCGTCGACCAGCCCGGCGACCTCTTCCGAGTAGTCGCGCTGGTGACCCATCTCACGGCCCAGGAACGGCTCGGAGTTGTCGGAGCCGAACTTGATCGCGCCCAGCCGCTCGGTCATGCCGTACTGCGTGACCATGGCGCGAGCGGTGGTGGTGGCCTTCTCGATGTCGTTCGAGGCGCCGGTGGTCGGGTCGTGGAAGACGAGCTCCTCCGCGGCCCGGCCGCCCATCATGTAGGCGAGCTGGTCCAGCATCTCGTTGCGCGTGGTGGAGTACTTGTCCTCGTCGGGCAGCACCATGGTGTAGCCCAGGGCGCGGCCGCGGGACAGGATCGTCACCTTGTGGACCGGGTCGGAGCTGGGAGAGGCCGCCGCGACCAGGGCGTGTCCGCCCTCGTGGTACGCGGTGATCTTCTTCTCCTTGTCCGACATGATCCGGGTGCGCTTCTGCGGACCGGCCACCACGCGGTCGATGGCCTCGTCGAGCATGCTGTTGTCGATCAGCTTCTTGTCGCTGCGGGCGGTCAGCAGCGCGGCCTCGTTGAGCACGTTGCTCAGGTCGGCGCCGGTGAAGCCGGGGGTGCGGCGGGCGACGGCCATGAGGTCGACGTCCGGCGTGATCGGCTTGCCCTTCTGGTGCACCTTGAGGATCTCCAGGCGGCCCTGGAGGTCCGGCGGGTCCACCGCGATCTGCCGGTCGAAGCGGCCCGGGCGCAGCAGCGCCGGGTCGAGGATGTCGGGCCGGTTGGTGGCGGCGATCAGGATCACGCCGCCCTTCACGTCGAAGCCGTCCATCTCGACGAGCAGCTGGTTCAGGGTCTGCTCGCGCTCGTCGTGGCCGCCGCCGAGGCCCGCACCGCGGTGCCGGCCGACGGCGTCGATCTCGTCGACGAAGACGATCGCCGGGGCGTTCGCCTTGGCCTGCTCGAACAGGTCGCGGACCCGGGAGGCACCGACACCGACGAACATCTCGACGAAGTCGGAACCGGAGATCGAGTAGAACGGCACGCCCGCCTCGCCGGCCACGGCCCGCGCCAGCAGGGTCTTGCCGGTACCCGGGCGGCCGTAGAGCAGCACGCCCTTGGGGATCTTGGCGCCGACCGCCTGGAACTTCGCCGGCTCCTGCAGGAACTCCTTGATCTCCTGGAGCTCCTCGACCGCCTCGTCGCAGCCCGCGACGTCGGCGAACGTGGTCTTCGGCGTGTCCTTGGTGATCAGCTTCGCCTTGGACTTGCCGAACTGCATGACGCGCGAACCGCCGCCCTGCATCTGGTTCATCAGGAAGAGGAACACCACCACGATCAGCACGAACGGCAGCAGCGACAGCAGGATGCCCACGAAGGCGTTCTGCTTGGACTGCGTGACCGTGTACTTGTCAGGCAGGGTCACACCCTTGACCTGGCCGTTGACGATCGCCTGGAGGTGGTTGGCGAGGTCGGAGCCCTGGTTGCCGATGTAGCTGGCCCTGACCTTGCTGCTGCCCTCGATCTTGACGCCGTCCCTGAGCTGGACCTTGATGGAGTTGTCGTCTCCGGTCGTCAGCTCGGCGGACTTGGCCTGGTTGGTGTCGATCGCGTGCACGACCGCGCCGGTGTCCACCGTCTTGTAGCCGCCGCCGGATCCGACGACCTGCATCAGCACGACCACGGCGAGGACAGCCAGCACGATCCACATCACTGGCCCACGGAAATAGCGCTTCACGTCCATCCATGCGGGGCGATCACGCCCCGTCCCTCCTGCCACAGTGAGGCACCGGCGCCTGATGGCGCCGCGTGCATCCGGTGTATTGACCCGACCTTCGGACGGTACCTCAGCATTGTCACCCGAGGTTGCCGCCGACCGTTAACAATCCCGCTTTCCCCTGCTCCAACGGCGGAGGACCGGTGTGGGTTCCCCACAGCGGGTCCACAGTCCGCGCCGAACGGCCCGGGGCGGTCAGCCGCCGTAGACGTGCGGTGCGAGGGTGCCGACGAACGGGAGATTGCGGTACTTCTCGGCGTAGTCCAAGCCATACCCCACGACGAACTCGTTGGGGATGTCGAAACCAGTGTATTTGACGTCGATCCGGACCTTCGCGGCCTCCGGCTTGCGCAGCAGCGCGCACACCTCGAGCGAGGCCGGTCCACGCGAGCCCAGGTTGCTGATCAGCCAGGACAGCGTCAGACCGGAGTCGATGATGTCCTCGACGATCAGGACGTCGCGGCCGGCGATGTCGGTGTCGAGGTCCTTGAGGATGCGGACGACCCCGGAGGACTTCGTGCCGGCGCCGTAGGAGGACACCGCCATCCAGTCCATCGTGACGTTGCTGGACAGGGCGCGGGCCAGGTCCGCCATCACCATGACGGCGCCCTTGAGCACACCCACGATCAGCAGGTCCCTGCCCGCGTAGTCCCGGTCGATCTCGGCGGCCAGCTCCTTCAGCTTCGCGTCGATCTCTGCCTTGGAGATGAGCACCTTCTCGAGGTCGGCGCCCATGTCTTTCTCGTTCACTGCGCGGTACGTCCCTAGGTCTGCGGCCCTGCGGCTCTACGACGGCGAGAAGAACAGTCTGCCATTCGACCTGCGCACGGAGACGGCGCCCGGCAGGTTGAGCGCCTTCTGGCCGTGCCAGCCGGTCACCAGGCGGTCGACTTCCTCGATGTGCCGGGCGAACAGGAAGCCGGGCGGGGAGCCCGCGGCGATCGCGGCGCGGCGCAGGACACGGCGACGGACCGCGGCGGGCAGCGCGTGCAGCCGCTTCGCGTCCAGGCTGCCGTCGTCGCCGGCCGCGTCGGCCTCGGCGTCGGCGGCCCACTGGTCGAGGGCGTCGGCGTCGTCCCGGGACAGCTGGGCGGTGCGGGCGAGGGCTTCGACGACGCCCTTGCCGAGGGACTTCTCCAGGATCGGCAGCGCTTCGTGCCGCACCCGGGAGCGGGTGTAGGCCGGATCGTGGTTGTGCGGGTCCTCCCACACGGTGATGCCCTGGGCCAGGCAGCCCTGGCGCACGGTGTCGCGGTCCAGCAGCAGGAACGGGCGGCGGTAGCGGCCGCCGGTGCCGGAGACGGCGGCCATGCCGGACAGCGAGCGGATGCCGGAGCCGCGGGCGAGCCCGAGGAGCACCGTTTCTGCCTGGTCGTCGCGGGTGTGGCCGAGGAGCACGGCGGAGGCGCCGCGGCGCTCGGCGGTGGCGTCGAGGGCGGCGTAGCGGGCGTCGCGCGCGGCGGCCTCGGGCCCGCCCTGGCGGCCCACGGTGACGCCGACGG
Source organism: Actinacidiphila rubida (assembly GCF_900110255.1). Taxonomy (GTDB): domain Bacteria; phylum Actinomycetota; class Actinomycetes; order Streptomycetales; family Streptomycetaceae; genus Actinacidiphila; species Actinacidiphila rubida. The sequence continues at coordinate 67,604 of NZ_FODD01000001.1, read as the reverse complement.
CGTCCACCGGGTCCAGGCCGAGGGTGCGCAGCCGCCCGGCGACCTCCTCGGCGCGCAGGGCGGAACCGGCCTGCAGGCCGTGGTCGACGGTGACGGCACCGGCGCGCACGCCGAGCCGGGGCGCCTCGAAGGCGAGGGCGGCGGCCAGCGCCATGGAGTCGGCGCCTCCGCTGCACGCGGCCAGCACGAGCGGGTGCGGCTCGGGGGACGCGGTGACGATGTCGTGCAGGACGCGGCGGACCGCCAGGCGTATCGCCGCGACCGTGGGATGGGGTCCCATGTCCGGATCCCTCCTGGGGAGGCTGTGAGGGGCTGCTGTGAGCAAGGGGAATGACGCAGGGTGTTCAGATGGTGACAGAAGACGGGGCATTACCCGAGCATCGCACGCGCCACCCCTCCGCTACGGTCCCTCGGACGGGTGAACCGGGGGCCCGGAACGGCCGCACGGGTCCTCCGGACGGGGACCCGGCAACGGCGGGCCGGTAGGAACGGGCCTCCCCTGGGCGGGGACGCACCGGGCCCGGCCCGGTCCCCCGGGCGCGGGCCCGCGCGGTCAGGACTCGGCGCGCCCGGCGTGCACGCGGGCGATCCAGTCCGCCGGCTTGGCGATCTCCGCCTTGGTCGGCAGCGTGTTGGGCGAGGTCCACACCCGGTTGAAGCCGTCGATGCCGGTCCGCTCGACCACGGCCCGCACGAAGCGCTCGCCGTCGCGGTACTGGCGCAGCTTGGCGTCGAGGCCGAGCAGCCGGCGCAGGGCCTGGTCCAGGCGGCCGGCACCGCTGGCCCGGCGCTGCGTGAACTTCTCCCGGATCTCCCCCACCGAGGGCACCACCTCGGGCCCCACGCCGTCCATCACGAAGTCGGCGTGCCCTTCGAGCAGCGACATCACGGCCGTGATCCGGCCGAGGATCTCCCGCTGGGTGGGCGTCTGCACCAGGTCGACGAGGCTGCGGCCGTCGTCGGACGGCTCGTCGTCCGCGGACGGCGTGCCGGAGAACGACTGGACGGCCTCGCGGACGCGCTCGATCACGGTGGACGCGTCGAGGTCGGTCTCGCCCAGGAACCCCTGGATCTCGCCCTCGATGTGGTCGCGCAGCCACGGCACGGCCGAGAACTGGGTGCGGTGCGTCTCCTCGTGGAGGCACACCCACAGGCGGAAGTCGTGCGGGTCCACGTCCAGCTCGCGCTCGACGTGGACGATGTTCGGCGCGACGAGCAGCAGGCGGCCGGCCCGGGAGGAGCCCGGCGCGGGCTTCACCGGCCCGGCGGGCAGCTCGCGGGTCGCCGGGGCGAAGGTCTCGTACTGGCCGAGGACCCGGGACGACAGGAAGCTCAGCAGCATCCCGACCTCGACGCCGGTCACCTTGCCGCCGACCGTGCCGAGGACGGCGCCGCCGGCCCCGCCGGGCCTGCGGGCCTGCATCTTGCCGAGCAGCGGCTTCAGGACCTCGCGGAAGCCGGCGACGTTGGCTTTCACCCAGCCGGGGCGGTCGACGATGAGCACGGGGGTGCCGTGCGGCGCGCCCTCCTCCTCGCCGTCGCCGTACATCCGGGTGAACGCGCGGACGTGCGCTTCGGAGTCCTGGGCGTGCTGGCGGAGCTCGGCGACGATGCGGCGGGCTTCGTCGCGGCTGACGTCCGGGCCCGGACGAGTGAGGCGCGTGGCTGTCGCCACGGCGAGGTTCCAGTCGACCATCTCGGGTGCACCGATGCTCGTCATGCCTTCACGGTACGTTGCCGCTCCCGCTTTGGGGGTTCCCACCGCTCATTCCTGGCATCCCCTCCCCGAGGAGGGGCCCCCTCCCCGAGCGCGGCCTACCCCGGCGAACCGTTCGCCGGGACCTGCCCCGTCGGGCGGCCGGGGCGAGGCGCAGCCCGCGCGGGCCCGCGCGTCGTCACCGCCCCGAAGGGGCTGATCGGTCCGATCCGGACCACCGGCCGGTGGCCGGTTGCCGGTTGCTCGCGCTGGGGGCACCTTCCGGCCGAAGGTTGGGGGACCCCGCGCCCCTGGAGGGTTGCCCTCGCCCACATCGGCGCCGCACCCCGCCACCGCCCCGAAGGGGCAGATCGGTCCGCTCCGGACCACCGGCCGGTGGCCGGTTGCCGGTTGCTCGCGCTGGGGGCACCTTCCGGCCGAAGGTTGGGGGACCCCGCGCCCCTGGAGGGTTGCCCTCGCCCACATCGGCGCCGCACCCCGCCACCGCCCCGAAGGGGCAGAACGGTCCGATCCGGACCACCGGCCCGCGGCCGGTTGCTCGCGCTGGGGGCACCTCCCGGCCGAAGGCTGGGGGACCCCGCGCCCCTGGAGGGTTGCCCTTCGCCCGCGCAAGGCGAACCCCGGAAGAAGCCTGCGCCCCATCAGGGGCGCGGGGTCCCCCAGACTCCGTCCGGGGGCGCCCTCAACGCGAACAGCCGCAGCCGCGCCGCACTCCGCCCACCGCCCCGAAGGGGCAGATCGGCCTGATCCGGACCACCGGCCCGCGGCCGGTTGCTCGCGCCCGCACAGGGCCCGGCGGGGTCAGGTGAGGGTGGTGGCCAGGTGGTCGAGGGTGGATTCGGCGGGGAGGGGGGCGGCGGCGCCCTGCGTCATGAAGGAGAACGCGAGGACGCGGCCGTCCGGGAGGACGGTGGTGCCGGCGATCGTGTTGGTGCCGGTCAGCGTGCCGGTCTTGGCGCGGATGAGTCCCGCCCCGGCGGAGCCGTGGAAGCGCGACGCGAGCGTGCCGGTGAACGCCGCGACGGGCAGGCCGGTGAGGACCGGCCGCAGCTCGGGGTGGCCGGGCGCCCCGGCCAGGGCGAGCAGCCGCGCCAGCGTCACCGGCGACAGCGCGTCCTCGTGGTCCAGCCCGGACCCGTCCGAGAACACCGCGCCGCCGAGCGGCACGCCGTACCGCGCGAGCGCCCCGCGGATCGCCGCCGCGCCGCCCGCGAAGTCCGCGCGCCGGCCCGTCGCCCGGGCCACCTGCCGGGCCAGCGCCTCGGCGATGTCGTTGTCGGAGTTGGTGAGCATCCGCTCGACCAGGTCGGACAGCGGCACGGACCGGTGCACGGCCAGCTGCGTGCCGCCGGCGCCCGAGCCGGCCGCGGGCAGGCCCTTCACCGCGACACCGCGGGACCGCAGCAGCTGCGCGAAGGTCGCCGCGGCCGCGCCGGCCGGGTCGGTGGCGCGGTCCGCGGGCCCGGCGGAACTCCCGTCCAGGCGTCCCTCGCGGGCCATCAGCGCGGTCACCGGCGCGAGGTTCTCGTTGTAGCCGATGGGGTGCAGCGCCGGCCCGGCGAAGAACGAGGTGTCGTAGGCGAGCCGCACCGACGCCACGCCACGGGCCTTGAGCGCGGCGGCGGTGTCGTCGGCGAGCCCGCTGAGCTCCAGCGTGGGGTCGCCGCCGCCGACCAGCACGATCGTGCCGGGCGCGGTGGTCACGACGGTGGTGGAGAGCCGGTGCGCGGGCCCGAGCGTGCCGAGCGCGGCCACCGCGGTGGCGATCTTGGTCAGCGACGCGGGGGTGCTCGCGGTCGTCGCGCGGTGGCCGTACAGCAGGCGCCCGGTGGTGACGTCGATCACGGCCCCGGTGCGGACCGGCCCCAGGTCCGGGCTCGCCATGATCGCGTCCAGCCGGCCGGCGAGCGTGCCGTCGGCACCCGCGGCCTGCGGCTGCGCCGCACCGGCCGCCCGCAGCACCGGCGCGGCGGCCGGCGGCGGGGCCGGGTGGCGGGTGGCCACCGGGCGCGCGGCGGCGTCCAGTTGACGGTCCCTGGCGGCGGCGAAGTCCCGCTCCGCCGTACGCTGGCCTGACTCCCACGGGCCGGCCGCGGCCACCGCCCCGACGGCCACTGCCAGACCTATCGCGGCCGACCCCGCCACGATCTGCCACGTTCTGCCGAGCGGCACCGCCGACCAGCCCCTTTCGCGACCACCCCTATGCGTGGGAGACACTTAACCACCCGCACTGTGCGCTGATCATGGAGGAGTAGGGCCTTGGAGTTCGACGTCACGATCGAGATCCCGAAGGGTTCGCGGAACAAGTACGAGGTGGACCACGAGACCGGTCGTATCCGCTTGGACCGCCGCCTCTTCACCTCGACCAGCTACCCGGCGGACTACGGCTTCGTCGAGAACACCCTGGGCGAGGACGGTGACCCGCTGGACGCGCTCGTGCTGCTGGACGAGCCGACGTTCCCGGGCTGCCTGATCACCTGCCGCGCGATCGGCATGTTCCGGATGACCGACGAGGCCGGCGGCGACGACAAGGTGCTCTGCGTGCCGGCGTCGGACCCGCGCGTCGAGCACCTGCGCGACATCCACCACGTCAGCGAGTTCGACCGGCTGGAGATCCAGCACTTCTTCGAGGTCTACAAGGACCTGGAGCCCGGCAAGTCCGTCGAGGGCGCGGACTGGGTCGGCCGCGCCGAGGCCGAGGCCGAGATCGAGGAGTCCTTCCGCCGTCTGAAGGAGAGCGGCCACGGCCACTGAGCCGGCGGACCGCGTGCGGCGGGCGGTGCGGGCCTTCACGGTCCCGCACCGCCCGCCGCCGTCTCAGGGCTGGGTGAAGGCCCGCACGGTGTCGACGAAGGCCCGGGTGAGTTCGGTGGGGCGCGCCACCGGCCAGGCCAGCACCACGGTTCCGGCCGGCACGCCGGACACCGGCACGTAGGCGATGTGCGGCCGGGCGAAGGCCGCGCTCACGGTCTCGGGCAGGAACGCGACGCCGCTGCCGGCCCGCACGTACGCGAGGATCTCCTCCATGTCCCGCACCTCGGGCCCGGCGGCGGGCCGGGTGCCGTCCGGACGCGGGTCGACCGTCCAGAACGCGTTCCACGCGGGCCCGGCGTCGGCGTACCGCAGCACCGGCTCGTCGGCGAACGCGGTGATCGGCACGGAGGGCCGTCCGGCCAGCGGGTGTTCCGCGGGCACCGCCGCGACCAGCCGTTCCTGACCGAGCGTCAGCATCCGCAGGCCCTCCGCCGACCGCACGGGCAGCCGGATCACCCCGACGTCGACCCGGCCGTCGCGCGGCGCCTCGCCGTGGTTCCACCAGCGCAGGCGCTCCAGGCGGACGGCGGCTTCCGGGTGCGCGCCGCCGAACGCCTCCAGCAGCGGGTCGAGGCGCACCCCGAGCATGAACCCGACGGTCAGCCGGTCCTGGCCGCCGGCGCGGCGCGCCCGCTCCCTGGCCCGGTGGGCGGCGGCCAGCAGCTGGTGGCCGTCGTGCAGCAGCTGCTCGCCGGCCGGGGTCAGCGCCACCTCGCGGCTGGTGCGCACGAACAGGTCGGTGCCGAGGTCGTGCTCCAGCTGCCGCACCTGGCGGGAGAGCGCCGGCTGGCTGATCCTGAGATCGAGGGCTGCGCGGCCGAAGTGCAGCCGCTCGGCGACCGCGACGAAGTAGCGGACTTTCCGCAGGTCCAGCAACGGTTCTTGCATGGCTCCCAGCTCCGGTCGGTGCGAGGTCCAGGGTCGATGCCGTGCGGGTATCGATGGCGGCAGGACCGGCCTTGGACAGCCGTCCGGCCCGCGAGAATACTCGGCCGTGCAGCAGTTCCCATTCCAGGACATATCCCCGCCCACCACCATCGGGAGGTGCGCGATGCGTGCCGGACTTGCCACCGCGGCCGGAGAGCCGCTCAGCCTGACCGAACTGGACGTACCCGAACCCGGACCCGGCGAAGTGCTCGTCAAGATGATCGCGTGCGGCGTGTGCTTCACCGACCTCGGCCTGCTCCAGGGCCACTACCCCTTCGCCCGCTTCCCCGTCGTGCCCGGCCACGAGGTCACCGGCACGGTCGTGGCGACCGGGCCCGGCGTGACCTGGCCGACCGAGGGCACGGTCGTCGGCGCGCAGTTCCTCAACGACTCGTGCGGCCACTGCGAGTACTGCCGGCGCGGCGACCAGATCCTGTGCCGCGAGAAGAAGATCACCGGGATCGTCGTGGACGGCGGCTACGCCGAGTACGCGGTGTTCAAGGCCGGCTTCGTCACCGAGCTGCCGGCCGGGCTCGACCCGGTGGCCGGCGCCCCGCTGATGTGCGCGGGCATCACCGCGTTCAACGGCCTGCGGCAGGCCGGGGCGGTCCCCGGCTCGAAGGTCGCGGTGATCGGCACCGGCGGTGTCGGCGCCCTCGCGATCCGCTACGCCGCGGCGATCGGCGCCCGGGTCGCGGCGATCGGCCGCTCCCGCCACGGCGAGGACCGGGCCAAGCAGCTCGGCGCCGAGATCTTCGTGGCCACCGAGGAGGGCGACCCCGGCGAAGCGCTCCAGAGGTGGGCGCAGGGCGCCGACGTCATCCTGAGCGCCGCGCCGTCCACCGCCGCCGCGCAGGCCACCTTCGGCGGCCTCGCGCCCGACGGCACGCTCGTGCTCTGCGGCTACGGCCCGGAGCCGCTGACGCTCCCCACCTCGCCCATGGTGCTGAACCGGCTGCACGCCATGGCCAACCCCTCGGGGTCGCCGCACGACCTGCGCGACACCCTGGAGTTCTCGGTCGCGCAGGGCATCCTGCCGGAGTTCCGGCCCATCACCCTCGACGAGGCGCCGGCCACCCTGGACGCGATGGCCCAGGGGCACGGCGGCGTCCGCTCCGTGATCACCTTCACCTGACCGGAGGCACCTCATGTCCACCGTTCTCGTCACCGGCGCCTCCAGCGGCTTCGGCGCGCTGGCCGCCCGGGCGCTGGCCCAGGCCGGCCACATCGTCTACGCGAGCATGCGCGACACCGGCGGGCGCAACGCCCCCAAGGTCGCGGAGGCCGCCGACTGGGCGGCCGAGCACGGCCGCGACCTGCGCACCGTGGAGCTCGACGTGCAGTCCGGGGAGTCGGCCCGCGCGGCCGTCGCCTCGATCCTCGCCGAGCAGCCCGCCCTGGACGTCGTCGTCCACAACGCCGGGCACATGGTGACCGGGCCCGCGGAGGCGTTCTCGACCGAGCAGTACGTGCAGCTCTACGACATCAACGTGCTGGGCGCGCAGCGGGTGAACCAGGCCGTGCTGCCGCACATGCGGGCCCGCCGGGACGGGCTGCTGCTGTGGGTGGGCAGCACCAGCACCCGCGGTGGCACGCCCCCGTACCTGGGGCCGTACTTCGCCGCCAAGGCCGCCATGGACGCGCTGGCCGCCAGCTACTCCCTGGAGGTCGCGCGGTTCGGCATCGAGACCACGATCGTGGTGCCCGGCTCGTTCACCAGCGGCACCAACCACTACGCGCACGCCGGCCACCCGGCCGACGAGGCGGTCGTCAAGGAGTACGACGAGCTGTACAGCGGCCTGATGGAGCAGATCGGGCAGCGGATGCAGCGGCTGGAGCCGGAGGGCGCGGACGTCGCCGAGGTGGCCCGGGCGATCGTCGCCGTCGTGGACACCGGCAAGGGCCACCGGCCGTTCCGGGTGCACGTCGACCCCACCGACGACGGCGCGGCGGTGGTGAACGCCGTCGCGGACCGGATGCGGGTGGAGTTCCTGCGCCGGCTGGAGCTGGAGGACCTGCTGCACCCCGCGCAGGGCTGACGCCCCGGCTCCCCGGCCGCCGGGCGCCCGGCGCGCCCGCGGTCAGAAGCCGCGGGTGCGCTTGGCGGCCCGGCGCGGCCCGGGCGGCCCCGGCGTCTTCAGCACCAGCCGGGCGATCTCGCCCCCGAGGTTGACGCCGATGGCGATGGCCATGGCCAGCGCCGCGGCCTTGGTGAGCTGGGTGAGTCCCTGGTTCAGGTGGTGCTGGGTCAGGGCCAGCAGGCCGAAGTACGTCGCGGAGCCGGGCAGCAGCGGGCCGATCGCCGCGGTGACGTAGGGCAGCACCGAGACGTACCGGTAGCGGGCCATCAGCTGGCCGAACAGGCCGACGAGCCCGGCCGCCGCGGCGGTGGAGGCGACCTGGTTGCCGCCGGCCTGCTGGTGCAGCACGCCGAAGACCGTCCACGCGATGCCGCCGTTGACGGTCGCCAGCAGCAGCACGCCGCGCTCGCACTGGAGCAGCACCGCGAACGCCAGCGTCAGCACCATGGCCGCCACGAGCTGCACCCACGGGTGGTCGTAGGCGCGCAGCGCCTGGTCGGGGTTGAGGTCGGCGCCCAGGCCCACCCCGGCGTACAGGATCAGCGTGACGCCGATGACGATGCCGACGACCAGGTAGACCACTTCGAGCAGGCGCGCGGACGCGGTGATGTAGAAGCCGGTGAGGCCGTCCTGCACGGCCGCGACGAGGGCGCGGCCGGGCAAGAGCGCGAACAGGCCACCGGTGATCACCGCGGAGGACTGCACGCCGGTGGCGCCCGGGATCCAGTGCGCGTACCGGTCGACGACCACGCCCATCGCGGCCGCGGGCATCGCCGCCACCGCGAACTGGTAGAACTCCGGCAGCCCGCGGGCGGCCAGCAGCCACGCGAGGCGGTCGCCGAGCATCGCGGCCAGCGCGGCGGCCACGAAGATGATCAGGCTGCCGCCGACCAGGAGGCTCGCCGCGCCGGCCAGCAGCCCGGCGGCGCCGGTGAGCACCCAGCTGCCGTACGGGTGCCGGTTGCGGCGGATGTCGGCGAGGCGGCGGTAGGCGTCCTCCAGGCTCACCTCGTGCGCGGTGATCCCGTCGACCAGGTGGAAGACCGCGGCGAGCCGGGTGTAGTCGGTGCCGCGCCGCCGCACGGTGCGGCTCATGGTGAGCGGCGGCTCGGTCAGCGCCGGCTGGTACGAGATGCCGAGCAGGGTGAACGTGGCGGTCGGCTCGACCCGCGGCAGCCCGTACGCGAACGCGACGCCGAACATCGCCGCCTCGACGTCCTCGGCGCCCTCGCCGCCGGCCAGCAGCAGCTCGCCGATGCGGAGCGTCAGGTCGAGGACGCGCGGCACCGGCACGGTGCTGCCGGGATGCCGCTCGGCGGGCGCCGGGCGCTCGGTGGACGGCATCCGCAGCATGGTGCGCATCCGGTCCTGCCACAGCGCGCCTTCGGGCGGCGCCGCGATCACCGGGAAGCCCTCGGGCGGGGTGAAGGCGGACCCCTGGGACGCCGGGACGCCGGTCGAGGGGATGCCCGTCGAGGGGGTGCCGGGCGAGGGGGTGCCGGGCGCCGCCCCGCCGGGGCCGGACGCCGGCGGGCCGCCGTCCGCGGGGCCGTCCGGAGTGCCGTCCGGGGTGCCGTGCTCGTCTGTCACTACGGGTTCAGCGCTTCTGCGCCCGGTGCCGTCCGCCGCCGCGCGGCGAGGACAGCGCCTCGCTCTCGGCCGGCGCCTGCCCGCCGGAGTGCGCGGTGCCCGCCGCCCGGGCGGCGCTCCCGCCCTCGGCGCTCTTGCCCTTGCCCTTGCCGCGGGACCGCAGGTACTCGATGGCGATCGGCACGACGGAGATCAGCACGACGAGGACGAGCATCGCCTCGATGTTCTTGTGCACGAATTCGATCTGGCCGAGCCAGTAACCCAGCACGGTGACGCCCGCGCCCCACATCGTGCCGCCGATGAGGTTGTAGGTGAGAAAGGTGCGGTAGTTCATCCGGCTGACGCCCGCGACGATCGGGGTGAACGTCCGCACGATCGGCACGAAGCAGGCCATCACGATGGCTTTGGGGCCGTGGTGCTCGAAGAACGCGTGCGCCTTCTCGATGTTCTCCATCTTGAACAGCCGGGAATCCGGCCGCCGGAACAGCGAGGGCCCGACCTTGCGCCCGAAGAGGTAACCGACCTGCTCACCGGCCACCGCGGCGATCGCGATGAGCGCCGCGACCAGGGCCAGCGGCTGGTGCAGGGTGCCCGACGCGACCAGCAGACCGGTGGTGAACAGCAGCGAGTCGCCGGGCAGGAAGAAGCCGATCAGCAGCCCTGACTCGGCGAACACGATCAGCAGAACGCCCCACAGGCCGTAGGTGTTGATCAGGTGGTCGGGGTCGAGCCAGCTCGGGCCCAGCGCGAGGTTCATCACGATCCAAAACTATCAATCCAGTGTTGATACAAACGTTCCGCAACTGACCGGTAGTGCACTACCTTCTCCGCAGCGTCACCCGTGCGTCACGCAAGTCTTCCCCCCACGTGCCCCGTCACCAAGTCCGACCAACTCTGGCGGCTCCCGTTATGACTCGCGCCATCTCCCTGCACGAAGTTTCCAAGTACTACCCGAAGCAGCCGTCTCCGGCGGTCGACCGGTTCTCCCTGGACATCGCGCCGGGCGAGTTCCTCGTGCTGCTCGGGCCTTCGGGCTGCGGCAAGTCGACCGTGCTGCGCATGATCGCGGGCCTCGAGGACATCACCACCGGTGAACTGCTGCTGGACGGCGAGTACTCCAACGACCTCGCGCCCGGCGACCGCAGGATGGCGATGGTCTTCCAGAACTTCGCCCTGTACCCCAGCATGACCAGCCGCGAGAACATCGGCTTCCCGCTGCGCTTCGAGATGCCGGGCGAGGAGCCCGGCCCCCGCGTCGACGAGACCGCCCGCATCCTGGGCATCGAGGAGATCCTCGACCGCTACCCGGGCCAGCTGTCCGGTGGCGAGCGGCAGCGCGTGGCGATGGGACGGGCGATCTCCCGTCACCCCTCGGTCTTCCTGATGGACGAGCCGCTGTCCAACCTGGACGCCAAGCTCCGCTCCCACCTGCGCGCGGAGATCGCCCGCCTCACCCATGGCATGGGCGTCACCACCGTGTACGTCACGCACGACCAGGCCGAGGCGATGTCGCTGGGCGACCGCGTCGCGATCATGCGCAGCGGTGTCCTGCAGCAGGTCAGCCCGCCGCGGGCGGCGTACCACCTGCCGGAGAACGTCTTCGTCGCCGCGTTCGTCGGGACCCCGCGGATCAACCTGCTGCAGGCCACCGTGATCGCGCCGCTCGGCGGCGGCATGTGGATCGACTTCGGCCGCCAGCGGCTCGGGCTGCCGGAACCGCTGAGCCTGGACCACCAGATGCTGCGCATCCAGCAGGGCCGCCCGATCATCGTCGGGCTGCGCTCGGAGGCGGTGCGCATCGCCCAGCCCAGCCAGGCGCACGCCGGCGAGGTCGTGATCAGCGGCATCGTCGAGCACGTCGAGTACCAGGGCCACGAGTCGCTGGTGCACCTGAACACCGGATCGCGCCCGGCGATCGTGCCCGAGCTGGAGGCACCGCGGCCGGCGGCGAACGGCGGCCGGGCCGGCTCGCGCCGGGCGGCCGGCAGCCCCGGCGGGATCGGCCGGCTCGCCCACAAGGCGGCCCGGCGCATCCAGTCGACCGTGCTGGAACGCGACGCGCCCGCGTCCGGCGGCCTGCCGCCGCGTCCGGACCACGCGCCGGGCCGCGGCCCGGTGTCGGTGATGGACCGTCCGGCGTCGCCACCGGAGACGCAGACCGGCGACCTGGTGGTGCGCACCGGCCCGGACATCCGGCTCAGCCGCGGCGACCGGGTGCCGCTGCTGGTCGACCTGGCGCACCTGTACGTCTTCGACCGCGAGGGCCGGCGGATCTGCCCGGCGCCCGACGAGCAGCCGCGCCTGGACTAGCAGCGGGTGTGCGATGTCCGGGCCCCGGGCAGTCTGCTGCCATGAGCATCGACGAATACGGCGGCGGGCAGGCCCAGGGCTCGGACATCCTCGTGGTGACGACCAACGACGCCCCCGGTTTCCGGGTGGACCGGGTGATCGGCGAGGTGTTCGGCCTGACCGTGCGTTCGCGTCACCTGGGCAGCCAGATCGGCGCCGGCCTGAAGTCGATGGTCGGCGGCGAGCTGAAGGGCCTGACCAAGACGCTGGTGCAGACCCGCAACCAGGCCATGGAGCGCCTGGTCGAGCAGGCCAAGGCCCGCGGCGCGAACGCGGTCCTCATGATGCGGTTCGACGTCACCGAGGCGGCGGACGTCGGCACGGAGGTCTGCGCGTACGGCACCGCCGTGGTGCTGGTCCCCGCTGACGCCCCGTAGGCCGGGACCTCGACCGCCCCTTCACCTCGGGCACCGCACGCCTGCCCGCCCGAGCGGAGCGGGTTCCCGTCGTCCACCGCCCTGCGGGGTGGGCGGAATGCCCTTATCGTCACGGTTGGTACACCTGTCCACCGCGGCAACGGCCCACATCCGGCCGGGAGGTCTTCCGTCATGTCACTCCACAAGGGCTCCGGCGCCTCGCCCAACGTCGCCGTCAACCCGTTCGTCGGGGAGGCCGACCCGGTGGGCGGCATGGAGGCCGCGCCGCCCAAGCACCGGCTGGCCCAGGGGCCGATGGCGCCGCAGGCGGCGTACCAGCTGGTGCACGACGAGCTGATGCTCGACGGCAACGCCCGGCTGAACCTGGCCACGTTCGTCACCACCTGGATGGAGCCCCAGGCCACCCTGCTGATGACGGAGTCCGTCGACAAGAACATGATCGACAAGGACGAGTACCCGCGTACCGCCGAGCTGGAGCGGCGCTGCGTGGCGATCCTCTCCGACCTGTGGAACGCGCCGGACCCCGAGAAGACGATCGGCTGCTCCACCACCGGCTCGTCCGAGGCGTGCATGCTCGCCGGCATGGCGCTCAAGCGCCGCTGGGCCAAGCGCAACCCCGGCTATCCGGCGACCGCCAAGCCCAACCTGGTGATGGGCGCCAACGTGCAGGTGTGCTGGGAGAAGTTCTGCACGTTCTGGGAGGTCGAGCCGCGGCTGGCGCCGATGCGCGGCGACCGGCTGCACCTGGACGCCGAGGCCGCGCTGGAGCTCGTCGACGAGAACACCATCGGCGTCATCGCCATCCTCGGCTCGACCTTCGACGGCTCCTACGAGCCGGTCGCCGAGATCTGCGCCGCCCTCGACGACTACGAGGGGGCCACCGGCCACCACGTCCCGGTGCACGTCGACGGCGCCTCCGGCGGGATGATCGCGCCGTTCCTCGACCCGGACCTGGTCTGGGACTTCCGGCTGCCGCGCGTCGCCTCCATCAACACCTCGGGACACAAGTACGGGCTGGTGTACCCGGGCGTCGGCTGGGCGCTGTGGCGCGACCACGAGGAGCTGCCCGAGGAGCTGGTGTTCCGGGTGAACTACCTCGGCGGCGACATGCCCACCTTCGCGCTGAACTTCTCCCGGCCCGGCGCCCAGGTCGTCGCGCAGTACTACTCGTTCCTGCGGCTGGGCTTCGACGGCTACCGCGCGGTCCAGCAGAGCTGCCGGGACGTGGCGACGTCGCTGGCCCGGCAGTTCGACGCCCACGACCAGTTCCGGCTCATCACCCGCGGGGACCAGCTGCCGGTGTTCGCCCTCACCACCGCGCCCGACGTGAAGAACTTCGACGTCTTCGACATGTCGCGGCGGCTGCGCGAGCAGGGCTGGCTGGTGCCCGCCTACACCTATCCCAAGGACCGCGAGGACCTGGCCGTGCTGCGCCTCGTGTGCCGCAACGGCTTCTCCGAGGACCTCGCCAGCCTGCTGATGGGCGACGTCGAGCGGCTGCTGCCGGAACTGTGCGCCCAGCCCCGCCCGCTGGGCCGCCCCGAGAACGTGGCCACCGCCTTCCACCACTGACCGAGGATCCGCGCGGATCCGCGGATCGCGCCGGACCGACCCCGAGAGGACCCGTCATGGCCGAGCACACCTACCGCGTCACCGAGATCGTCGGCACCGCGCACGACGGCGTGGACGCCGCCGTGCGCAACGGCATCAGCCGGGCCGCGCAGACCCTGCGCGGGCTCGACTGGTTCGAGATCACCCAGGTGCGCGGGCACATCGTGGACGGCGAGGTGGAGCACTACCAGGTGGGGATGAAGGTCGGCTTCCGCCTGGAGGAGGCCGAGTAGCGGTCCGAACGGCGTTCCCGGGGCCGGTACTACGCCGGACGGGGGCGTTTCCCCGGACGGCGGCTCCCCGGACGGCGCAACAACGGTCGCAAAATCCGACCATCCGTCAAAACCTTTGAGGTCACCTTCGCCGACCACTCACGCACACGGACCACGGACCGGCCCTCGCACCGGACCACGAAGTCCCCGGGAGACCCCGCATGAGCCATCAGGACCCCCCCTCCCAACCTCCCCCGCCCGGGTCCAAACCCCCGGGTCCGACCGGTCCCAGGCCCTCCGGCCCGTCCAGCGGGCCGACCCCGCCCGGCGGCCGCCACCCCCGGCAGGACGACGCGCGGGCCGCGTGGGCGGCGGGCGGCACGGTCTTCGCCGGTCTGCTGCTGCTGATCGGCGGCGTGATGGCGATCCTCGAGGGCATCGTCGGCATCAACAAGGACGCGATCTACGTGGTGACCCGGGGCACGTACGCGTACAAGTTCAACGTCCAGTCCTGGGGCTGGATCCAGCTGGTGCTGGGCGTCGTCGCCGTCCTGGTCGGCTACGGCGTGCTGCGCGGCCTGGAGTGGGCGCGCTGGGCCGGCATCCTCATCGCCGGCCTGAACATGATCGCGAACTTCATGTTCCTTCCCTACCAGCCGATCTGGGCGATCGTCATGGTGGCCATCGACATCTTCGTCATCTGGGCGCTCGCCACCTACCACCAGGCCGACAGCCGCACCGGAGGTGTCCTTCTGTGAACCCGCACCTGGCGTCAGGGCCGCTGACGCCCACCCTGGAACACCTCAAGCGCTGCTCCATCGCGGTCGACATCGGCGCCGCCCGCACCCGTGTCTACCTGCGCAACAGCGGGCTCGTCGTGGACGAGCCGAGCGTGGCCGCGGTCGACGTGCGCAGCGGCGCGCTGATCGCCGTCGGCTCCCGCGCCGAGACGATGGCCGGCCGCACCCCGCAGCACATCCGCGTCGTGCGGCCGGTGTCCAGCGGCGTCGTCGTCGACATCGCGATGGCCCAGCGGATGCTGCGGCACGTCCTCGGCGACAAGCTGGGGCGCCGCTGGATGCGGATGTCCATGGTCCGCGGCATGCCGATGCCGGTCATGCGGGCCGCGGTGTGCATGCCGCACGGCAGCGAGCCGATCGCGCTGCGGGCCGCCGTCGAGACCATGTACGGGCTCGGCGCGCGCAAGGTGGAACTGGTCGACACGCTCATCGCCGCCGCCGTCGGCTGCGGGCTGCCCGTCGAGCAGCCGGAGGCCACCATGATCGTGGTGTGCGGCGCCGGCACCACCCACGTGGCCGTGCTCTCGCTCGGCGCGATCGTCTCCGCCCAGACCGTGCCGGTCGGCGGCGACGCGATCGACCGCGCGGTGGTCGAACACCTCCGCACCCAGCACGAGTTGATGCTGCCGAGCCAGTCGGTGCGGCCGCTCCACCAGATGCTCGGCGGCACGTCCACGACCGAGGTGCACGGGCGGGACGTCATCTCCGGCATGGCCCGGACCGTCACCGTCGAGACGGAGAGAGTCCGTTCGGCGATGCGGACGCCGCTGACCGCGGTGCTCGACGCGATCACGTCCGTGCTGCGGCAGAGCCCGCCCGACCTGGTGGCGGACCTGGCCGACCGCGGCATCATGCTGGCCGGCGGCAGCGCGCACATGCCGGGCCTGGACCTCATGCTCCGCCAGGCCACCCACATGCCGGTGCACATCGCGCCGCACCCCGACACCGTCGCCGTCCGCGGCCTCGGCGCCATGATCGAGGCGCGGGTCCGCCCCACCCCCAAGGACCCGCTGGCCCCCTGACGGCCCGCCGGCCCCCCGGCGGCGCGGTCCGCCGGGGGCCGCGGGTCGGGCACGGCCCGTCAGACGCGCAGGTCGGCGAGGACCTCGCGGGCGGCGCGGGCGCCCGAGGCCATCGCTCCCTGGACCGAGCCGGTGGCCCGGTAGTCGCCGCAGACGTAGCGGCCCAGGGAGTGCCGGCTGGTCCGGGTCAGCGGCCAGGGCGGGACCATCGCGGGCAGCGCCTCCGCGACGGGGTAGGCGGCCACCGGCTCCCAGCGGTCGGTGTCCGTCCCGTACAGCTCCGCGAGCACCGCGCGGAGCTCCGCCTCGGCGCCGGGCCGGTCGTCCGCCCCGAGCACCGACGTGGCCACCAGCGACCGGCCGCGCGGCGCGTACGCCGGACTGACCTCGCTGAGCACCACGGTGTTCAGCACCCGCCGGGCGGTGTCCACGAGCAGCGTGGGCTCGCCCAGCGGCGAGGCCGGGGCCGCGTGGTAGTACGTCGTCACCGAGCGGGTCGGCGGCACGTCGAGGCCGTGCAGCAGCGCCGTCGCCGCGGAGGGCCCGGCCGCGACGACGACCAGGGACGCGGGGACCTCGTCCCCGTAGGCGGTCAGGGCGCCGGCCTCGGTGAGCCGCTCGACGGGCGTGCCGAGGCGCACCGTGCCCTCGGGCAGGGCGGCGGCCATCTGCTCGGGCACCGCGGCGACGCCCTCCTCGGGCAGGCACAGCGTGCCGCGCAGCATCGAGCGCCACACCAGGTGGAAGAACCGGCTGGAGGTCTCCAGCTCCTCCTCCAGGAAGACCCCGGACAGGAACGGCCGGAACAGCGTCTCCACCAGCTCCTCGCCGATCGCCGCGTCGGCCAGCGCGGTCCGCGTCGTGCGGTCCGGGGCGCGCTTGAGGCCGCTGGGCGGCGTCAGCAGGTCCCGCCCGGTCATCAGGACGAGTCCGGCGAGGTCGCGCATCGACGCCAGCCGCCCCGGCAGCAGGTCGGCGGCCTGCCGCGGCGCCCGCGTCGGATCGGCGAAGCGCACCCGGCCGCGCGGGGTGGCCAGCAGCACGGCGGGGGTGAACGGCCGCAGCCGCAGCGCCCGCAGGTCCATGCGGCGCTTCATCTGCGGGTACGAGGTGTTGACCACCTGGAAGCCGCGGTCGAGCCGGAAGCCGTCCCGCACGTCGGTCCGCATCCGCCCGCCGACGCCGTCGGACGCCTCCAGCACCCGCACCCGGACCCCGGCCGCCACCAGGTCCTGCGCGCACGCCAGCCCGGCCACCCCCGCACCGACGACCAGGACGTCCACGCCCCCTTCCACCGCGCCCATCCCGCACCCTCCGTCCGACCACCGCCGCACCCTGCGACGCACGCGCTTCGGGTACCCGATTCCCCCCGATCCCTACGCCAAAGCCGCGCATTCGCCTTACCCGGCCCACCCCCGGCCCCCACACGCCGCCAAGCCCCGCTGCGGGGGGACGCCCCCCGGCCGCCGCCAAGCCCCGGAGCGGGGGCCACGGCCCACGGTCCGCCCACGGGCGGACCGCTGCCAGCGCTCCCCGGGAGCCGGGTACGCCGTCATCGGCGAGCGATGCGGACAGCGGACCGCCCGCAGGCCGGGAACGGGAGCCGTCCCGGCGACCAACGGCCGGGCGGACGGTCCGGCGGAACGCTGCCATCCCCCCGGAGCGGGAGCCGAACCCCGGGAACGGGACGCATCCCACCTCCGACTGAGCCGAGCGCCGCCACGCCCCGCAGGGGCAACGCCGTCATCGGCGAGCGGACACCGGCCGCAGGACGGGAACGGGACACGTCCCGGCGACGAACGGGCGGGCGGACGGCGAAGGGCTCCCCGCAGGGGGAGGCTTCAGAGGTCGGCGGTGCGGGCTGTGGTGCGGCCGGCTTGCCAGCCTTCGGAGTCGCGGCCCTTGAGACGCGTCGTGGAGGTCGTGGGGAAGAGGCGCTCGCGGGTGCGGCGGACGGCCAGGTCGCGGGCGGCCAGCGCGGGCAGCAGCGCCTCGTCGGGGCGGGCCGCGACCTCGGTGGCGGCCGCGGCGGCGAGCCGTTCCCGGATCTCCGCGGCGTACGCGATGAGGAAGCTCTCGCGGTAGTCGCGCGACCTGGACCTGCCCCGGTGGAGCGCCCGGTCCGCCTGGACCAGCAGCGAGGTGTACAGCAGCTCGACCGCGTCGAGGTCCGCGGCATGCCCCACGACCGTGGAGAACCCGAACTCGCTCGCCCACACCGCCTCGCAGCGGTTCGCCGCGGCCACCGCGTCCAGCAGCAGCGCCTTCGCGCCCTCGTACGGCCGGTCCACGCCGATCCGGCGGGCGCCGGGGCCGTACCCGCCGGTGCCGCCGGCGTCGCCGAGCAGCGCCTCGTCGATGCTGTGCGCGGCCATCAGCTGCTGGGCCTTGGCGGACAGCGCCTCGGCCTCCTCGGGGAACCCGGTGGACTCGGCCTTGGCCAGCAGCGCCCTGATGCGGCCGAGCATCTTGGACGCGGGCCGGTCACCGGCCGCGGCGACGGCCTGCGCGCGCGGCAGGTCGGGCAGCCGCGGCAGCCGGGCGCACAGGCACAGGACCTCGACGAACGCGGCGGCGGCCGAGAAGCGGTCGAGGCGCTCGGCTGCGGCGAAGGCGGCCGGGCCGCGGCCCTCGGGCAGCACCGCCTCGGCGAGCCGCTGGTGGCGGGGGGTGAGCTCGCGCCCGGTCATCCGCACCAGGTCGGGCACGGTCCAGCCGCGCGCCGCGCTCTCCCGCACGATGCGTGCCGCGGCGCGCGCGGCCGCCGCGTCCCCGTCCGCGCCCGAGGCGGCCAGCACGGAGGCGGCGGCGTCGACGTCGTGCTCGCGGCCGCCGCCGCCGACCGCCGCGGCGAGCGCGGTGTCGAACCCGGTCGGTCCGGTCACGACTCGCCCTGGGCGACCTCGATCGACCCGTGCAGGTCGTCCGCGGCTTCCAGGGCGCAGGCCGCGGACAGCGCGAGGCACGCGGCCAGCACGGCGGCGATGACGCGCGGCGCGCGGGCCCGCCACGGCGGGACGGGCGCGGCGGTGAGCAGCGCGGCGACCCGGCGCGGCACCGGGCCCGCGGTCGCGGACAGCGCGGCGGCGGCGCGGGGCCGCGGTCCGGTGGCCAGGGCGGCGCGGCCGATCGCGCGGGCGGCGAGCCTGCGGTCGCCGACGGCGGCCGCGGCGGCCTCGTCGGCCCAGCGCTCCAGCGCGTAGGACAGCGGCGCGCTCAGCATCCGCAGCCCGGGGTGGCAGGCGGCGGACAGCGCGATCGCGGTGAGGAACAGGTGGTGGCGGCCGGCCAGGTGGGCGCGCTCGTGGGCGAGCAGCGCCTCCCGCTCGTCCGAGTCGAGGACGCTGAGCATGCCGGTGGTGACGACGATCCGGCCGGGGCGGCCGGGCAGCGCGTACGCGTCGGGGCCGGGGTCCTGGAGGACGGTCAGGTCGCCCGCGGCGCTGCCGTCGCGGGTGGCGGTGCGGCGGGCCTGCGCGGTGAGCAGGGCGTGCCTGCGGGCGGTGCGCACCAGGGCGGCGCAGACCACGGTCAGCCCGGCGGCGGCCAGGCAGGCGGCGGGTCCGGTCACCTCGTCGCCGACGAGCGGCAGCCGCAGGTGGCCGAGCGCGGCGATCGGCGGCAGCTGCAGCGCGCCGGCGCCGGCCAGCAGCGCGAGGGCGGCGGTGCTGCAGCCGGCGAGGACGACGGCGGAACCGGCGAGCAGAAACGCGGCGGCCCGCGGCGGCAGCGCGTCGGCCAGCCGCCGTGCGGCGGGCCCGGCGATCAGGGGCAGCAGCAGGGGGATCCACACGGCGACGTTCATCCGCCGGCACCTCCGTCCGTCGGGTGCGTCCGGTCGTGCGTCCGGTCCGCGCGGTGCGTCCGCGCGCCCGGGAGTTCCGCCCCCTCAGACGGGTCCGGGGTGTCCGCCGGTTCCAGCAACTCCGCCGGTTCCACCGATATGGTGCCGCCGGCCGCGACGGACTCGCCCGCATGCGCGAGCAGGGAACGCAGCAGCGCCTCGTCGTCGGGGGCGAGCTCGGAGACGAACCGGGCCAGTACGGTGCCGCGGTCGTCGTCGGCGGACTTGTCGAGCTCGGTGCGCATCCGCCGGGCGGCCAGGCCCGGCGAGTCCTGGACGGGCAGGTAGGCGTAACCGCGTCCCGAACGGGTGCGGCTGACGCTGCCCTTCTCGAAGAGCCGGGCCAGGATCGTGGTGACCGTGGTGCGGGCCAGTGAGGAGCCCAGGGACGTGCCCAGCTCGCGCTGCACG
This sequence comes from Actinacidiphila rubida, assembly GCF_900110255.1. Taxonomy (GTDB): domain Bacteria; phylum Actinomycetota; class Actinomycetes; order Streptomycetales; family Streptomycetaceae; genus Actinacidiphila; species Actinacidiphila rubida. The sequence goes on along the minus strand of NZ_FODD01000001.1, from coordinate 47,849 downwards.
TCGGCCGGGGTGAGGGCGCGCCCGCGGGCCGCCCACAGGGCGGCGAGCACGCTCGCCTCCAGTTCGCCCGCCGGACGGCGTCCCGCGGTGGCGTCCGACATCGCTCGATCGCCCCTTCCCGCTCGTTCGTCTACAGTTCGGTAGACCGACTACACGACTGTAGACGGTTAAGGCGCGGCAACGCGCCTCCGGACCCATTATGGGAGGGCCCCACCGTCATGCCCCTGCCCGAGCTGAACCAGGCCGTGAACGTGCTGGACGCCACGTCCCTGCTGTCGTCCTTCGGGGCCCTCGGCATCGCCGTCGTGATGTTCGCCGAGACCGGTCTGCTCGTCGGCTTCTTCCTGCCCGGTGACTCGCTGCTGTTCACCGCGGGACTGCTCTGCGTGTCCGGATCGTCCCACTCGGTGCACCTGTCGCTGTGGCAGGTGCTGATCGCCGCCGCGGCCGGCGCCCTGCTCGGCGCGCAGACAGGCTACGTGATCGGGCGGCGCGGCGGACCCGCGCTGCTGGCCAGAACCAGGAACAGGAAGCTGCACGAGGGCGCGGCCCGGGCGTCGGAGATGCTGGAGCGCTACGGCCACGCGAAGGCCGTGGTGCTGGCGCGCTTCATCCCGGTGGTCCGCACGGTGCTCAACCCGCTGGCGGGCGCGCTGGGCGTACCCGCCCGCACGTTCACGGTGTGGCAGGTCGCCGGCGGCCTGGTCTGGTCGATCGGCCTGGTCCTCGGCGGCTACGCGCTCGGCTCGTCGATCCCGCACGTCGACACCTACCTGCTGCCCATCATCGCGGTGATCGTCGTCCTCTCGCTGATCCCCCTCGTCCTGGAGGTCCGGCGCGGACGCCGCGGACGCACGGCGGCCGGCTCGCACGCGCCGTCGGCCGGCGGGTCGGCCGGTAAGTCGTCCGGCGAGGCTTCCGGTGAGACGTCCGGCCCGGCCGCGGCCGCGGGCGGCGCGCACCGCCGGCCCCCGGAGGGCAGGTGACCGCGCACTTCGACGCCGGCCTCTACCGATGGGTGACCCACCTGGCGCAGCAGACCCCGGTACCCCTTGACGACGCCGTCCGGTTCTTCAGCGACTACGGGCTGGGCCTGTTCGCCGTGCTCATGCTGCTGGCGTGGTGGCGGGCCCGGCCCGGCGACGCGGCCCGGATGGCGACCGCGCTCGCCGCACCCCTGGTCGTCCTGCTGGTGTTCCTGGTCAACGACGCGGTGAAGTCGCTGTTCGACGAGCAGCGGCCGTGCCAGACGATCCACGTCGCCACCGTCGAGCCGTGCCCGGGGCTCGGCGACTGGTCCTTCCCGAGCAACCACACCGCCATCGCCACCGCGTGCGCGGTGGCGCTGCTGGTCGCCAACCGCAGGCTCGGCCTGGTGGCGGTGCCCGTCGCGGTGCTGATGGCGGCCTCGCGGGTGTGGATCGGCGTGCACTACCCGCACGACGTGCTGGCCGCCCTGGTCGTGGGCGCCGCCGTGGCGTGGCCGGCGGCGCTGGCCGCCCGGCGGGCCGCCCCTGCGGTGGAGCGGATGCGCGGCACGCGCCTGCTGGGACCGGCGCTCGGCCGGGACCCGGCCGGGGCCCCGGCGGGCGGCACAGCGGGCGGCACAGCGGGCGGCGCGCCACCACTCAGGTGAAATGGGCCGCGGCCGGCACGGCGGATGCGACGGTCGGAATGTTGCTTTTCCGACATTCATACCGATAGGAGCGTCATGCGCATCCGTACCGTCCTGGCTGTCTGCGGGCTCGCCGCGGCGATGGTCACCGGCACCGCCGGAACCGCCCTCGCCGCCCCGACCGACGGCCGCGGCACGACCACGGTCAACGGCAACGGCTCCACCGAGTCGCTGGGCAACACCACGACCGGTGGCACCGAGAGCCCGCAGATCGGCCTGATCCAGGGCTCGCTGAACAAGCCGTGCGTCGCCCTGGCCGGCCACGCCGACGTCGGCTCGCTGATCGGCCTGATCCCGGTGACCGCCCAGGACGTCAACGTGCTGTCCTCGCCGGAGAACCAGCAGTGCGCGGAGAACTCCAGCCAGATCGAGGGCGACGAGCCGCTGTCGCACATCCTCAGCGACGACGCGCTGCTGTCCGGCAACGGCGTCGGCAACGGCTGACCGCACCTCGCGCACGGCCGGGCCGCCGCCGCTTCCGCGGCGCCGGACCGCCGGTCGGCGAAGGCGGCGTACCGACCGGTCCGCCGCCTTCACACCCCCGTTGGTGCGGTGCCTCCCGCCGGGACATCGGCGGACCCCCAGGATCGGGCCCGCCGCGCCCGTGCGGCCACTACATTGAGCCGCAGCGAAAACACCGGGGCAGCGGGCGTGCGGCGGGAGTTCGACGTGGCGTTGCGGATCCACTTCAGCGCGGACGACCTGGCCCGGGTCACCCTCGTGCGGGGCCCGGACATGCTGTGGGAGCTCGTGCTGAGCCTGGCGGTGCTGCAGAGCCCGCGGGTGCCCCCGTCCCTGCGTGCCTGGCGCAGCGACGCCCGCACCTCGCTGACCGCCCCCGGGCTCAGCCGCCCGACGCGCCTGCTGACCACGCTGGTCGGCCCGGTCGGCGACTTCCCCGACTTCCTCACCCCGCGCCACACCTCCGGCTTCCCGCCCGCCCTGGACGCGGTGCGGACGACGCCCCGCGACGTGCTGCTCTCCGACCTGTCCGGGGTCTTCCGCGACCGGCGGCCGCCGTCCTGGGTCAGGGAGCTGGCCGGCGGGCGGCCCCGGCGGCTGGCCGCGGTGGCCGACGCCATGCGGGCGTACGGCGACAGCGTGCTCGTCCCCCAGCAGCGCGTGATCGAGGACGCCGTGCACGGCGACCAGGCGGTGCGCGCCCACGACCTGCTGCACGGCGGGGTCGAGGCGCTGCTGCGCGGCCTGCCGCCGCCCCTGCGCTGGTCCGCGCCGGTGCTGGAGACCGACTACCCGGACGACCGCGACCTGCATCTGGAGGGGCGCGGGCTGACGCTCGTCCCGGCGTACTTCTGCTGGGGCATGCCGGTCACCCTCATCGACCCCGAACTGCCGCCGGTGCTGGTCTATCCGGTGGCCCGGCACGAGCCCCGGCCCGCGGCGGAACCCGGCCGGGCGGCCGAACTCCTGGGCCGCACAAGGGCGGAGGCGCTGCACGCGCTGCGCGCACCGCTGTCCACCACCGAACTCGCGCAGCACCTCGGGGTGTCGGTGCCGTCGGCCAGCCGGCACGCCGCGGTGCTGCGCGACTGCGGCCTGGTGGCCAGCACCCGCCACGGCGCCACGGTCGTGCACGCCGCCACCCCGCTCGGCCGGCGGCTGGCCGGAAGCCTGCCGCTCGCGAGACCGGGGGACCCCGGGTCCCGCGACCCCCGCGACACCCGCGACACCGACACCCACGCCCACGAGCCGCGCTGAACGGACTTCCCCAAGCCGCCAACGGCCGCTCTCCCCGGCGCCGTTGCCGCGACTGCGGGCCACGCCACCAACGGCCTCCACCACCTGGGCCGTTCCCGCCCGCACTGTCCCCTCAGGGCACGCCTCCAGCAGCGTCCCGGCTCGCCTCCCCGCGTGCGTCCCGCTTCACCTGCGCCCAGCGGGCGGCCTGTTCGGCGCTCAGGGCGCCGCGCAGCTCGGCGAGCTTGAGCAGCGACGCCTCCGCGCCGGCCGCGAGGGTCTGCGCCTCGGCCCGGTAGTGGTCACCGACGAGGGCGTCGAGTTCGCGCTCGTCCATGGCCGGCAGGATCCGCGCCGCGATGGCGCGCATGGTGCGGTACGAGCCCTGCAGCAGGAACGGCGGCTCGGTGCGGGTGTGCGCGGCCTGCCCGGCCGAGGCGATGTACGCGGCGTTGACGGCGAGCAGCGTGCGGCGGGCCCGCAGCAGATGGCGCAGCACCGCGGTGATCTCGGCGCGGTCGGACGGCGGGTACGGGTGCCGCAGGGCGTCCGGTCGGGCCGCCGGGTCGCCCTCGGCCATCCGCACCAGCAGTTCCAGGTCGGACCGTTCGCGCCCGGCCAGCGGCGCGAGCACGGGGTTGGCGGTCAGCGCGTTCTCCACGTAGCTGAGCGCGAACAGGTCCTCGCGGCCCGCCAGCACATCGCCGAGGTTCCACACGTCGGCCCGGTTGGCGAGCATGTCCGGCACCCGGAAGACGGTGCCGGAGGCGGTGTACGGGTTGCCGGCCATGCACACCGCGAACCGCCGCCCGCGCAGGTCGTACGTCCCGTCCGGGCCCTCGACGCGGCGCTGCGCGTCGCACAACGGGATGAACTTCTGGAGCAGTTCGGGCGAGGTGTGCTGGATGTCGTCGACGTACAGCAGGACGTTGGAGCCGAGCCGCAGCGCCAGGTCGATCTTCTCGACCTCGCGGCGCGCGGCCGCGTCCGGGGCGGCCGCCGGATCCAGGGACGTGGTGCCGGTGCCGAGCGCGGGGCCCGACACCTGGACCAGTGCCAGGCCCAGCCGGGCGGCCACGTACGCGACCAGCGACGTCTTGCCGTAGCCGGGCGGGGACATCAGCATCAGCAGGCCGCCCGACGGGCCGAACTGCCGGGCCAGGCTGTCGCCGACGAGCGGCAGGTACACCTCGTCCAGCAGCCGGTTGCGGACGAACCCGGTCAGCGGGCGCGGCCGGTGGGCGTCCAGGTCCAGGCGACGGCGCTCGGCGTCCAGGACGGCCGTCCTGCGCCGCTGGTAGGCCGCGTACGCGGGGACCTCCTCGTCCCGGAACCGCCGCACCCGGGACAGGAGTTCGTCGAGGCGGACGTCCAGGCGGCGGCCCTCGGTGCGCGGGTGCGCGCCGAGCAGGCCCGCCACGCGGGCGCGCACGGGGGCGTCCACGGGGTAGCGGTCGGCGCTCTCGCCGCACACCAGGGCGGCGGCGGCCTCCGCCCGGTCGGCGCCGCTGTCGCCGCCGTCGCCGCTGCTGTCGCCGCCGTCGCCGTCCGCGCCGCCGAGCCCGGCCAGCCAGGCCTGGGCGAGCTGCCAGCGGGCCGCCGGGTCACCGCCCAGCGCCTCCAGGTCGGCGGTGAACTCCTTGTACGGCACTGCGTCGGGCCCGCCGAGCGCCGCGACGAGGGCGGCGCGCAGCCGCCTGCCGCCGGCGCCTTCCACGAACCCCGGCCGCTCGTCGCCGAGTTCGGCCACCAGGTACTCCCCGAGCAGCGCGGCAGCGTGCGGATCGGCGCCGCGGGCGACCGCCGGGGCGAGCGGGCCGATCCGCAGGCCCCGCAGGAACTCCCCTGCGGCATCGCCGAGTTCCGCGGCCAGCTCGCCGAGCGCAGGACCGCCGCCGAAGGCCGCGGCCGCGCGGCTGAGGGAGCGGGCGCGGGTGGTCCAGGCCGCGCGGGCCGGAGCGGGCGCGCCGCAGGTCCAGAACACCTGGGCGGCGGCGCGCACGTCGGCCGGGTACCGGAGCAGCCCCGCCCCCGCGGCCAGCCGGGACAACTCCGCCAGGACGAGGGCGGCGTCGTGGTCGTGCACGCCCCGCTCGTACCCCTCGCCGGGCAGCGCCGCGACGGCCTCCCGTACCAGCGCCGCGGCCGCGTCCCGGTCCGGCGGGAGCGGTCGCCGGGCCGCCAGGGCGTCCAGCAGCAGGCAGCCCGCGAGGTACTCCGCCCGGTACAGGCCGGGTGATTCCGAGGGCAGCGGGCGGTCCCAGAAGCGGCGCGTGCCGGCGAAGTCCGGGTCGGTGACGGGCGCGAGGTAGTCGGTGCCGGTGACGGTGAACGCCAGCCCGTCGCCGTGCGGGACGAGCGCCAGGGTGAACGGCTGCGGGTTGACGGGGAAGCGGTGGCGGCCCAGGCGCAGTACGGCGCCGCCGTCCTCGTACAGGTCGAGGCGGTCGCGCAGCGCGCGGCCCGTGTCCTCGCGGGCAGCGGCAAGCGCCGCGTCGAGCTCCGCGGCCCGCGCCGCCTCTCCGCGCTCCCGCAGTTCGGCCGCGATGCGCCGGTGTTCGGCGGCCATCGGGTCGGCGGCGAAGCACGCGTTGACGTCGTCGAGGGAGTCCAGGGCGGCGGCCCGGCGCCGCACCCCCTCCAGGATGCGCGCCGCCGAATCGGCCAGCTGCCGTACCCGCAGCGCTCGTTCGTCGGCGAGTGCCTGGCGGCGGCCGGAGAACGCCTGCTGGATCTCCTCGCGCCGCGCGTCGAGGGCGGCCAGCCGCAGCGGGTCGGCGGTGAACCGGGTGGCGAGGTTCTCCACCCTGACCAGCAGGCGGCCCAGCTGGTCGTCGCACGCCTCCGGGGTGCCCGCGGCGGCCAGCGCGCCGTTCACCTCCTGGGCGAGCAGCGCGCTCTGCGCGGCGAACTCGGCCGCCGACTCGGCGGCGGTCAGCTCGCGCTGCCGTGCCTCCAGCAGCGCGCGGGCCCGGTTGACCTCGGCGAACACCGCGGAGGCGAGGTCGAGGATGCGGGTGCGCACGGTCGCGTCGGCCAGGCCGAGCCCGGCCACCGTCTCGGTGACGGTCGCCAGTCCGGCGGCCTGCCCGGCCAGGCGGGCCGCGATCGGGCCGGCGTCCGCGGCGGTGGCGATCGCGCCGGCCGCTTCGACGCTCTCGGCGGCCTGCCGCCGGTAGCCGTCGAAGGCGTGCTCCTCGGCCAGGCAGGCGGCCGCCCGCTCGGCCGCGAGGGCCAAGTGCCCGGTCAGGGCGGCGTCGAGGGCGTCCAGCCGCTCCCCGTCGACGTACCCGACCTCGCGCAGGGATGCCAACCTGCCCTGCGTGCGGCGGAGTTCGGTGAGCCGCTCCACCCACTCACCGGCGTCCGCCGCGGCCTCGCCGCGCACCCGGCGGCCCAGCGCGGCGATCCGCGCCTCCGCCTCTGCCACGGCCTGCGCGGCGCGCGCGGTCAGCTCCCTGACGCGGGCGTGCGCGGCGGCCATCCGCCGGGCGGTGTCGCGCACCCGCAGCAGGGGCGCGGCCAGCGCGCGGGCCGGCGCGCCGCCGCCCGCCCCGTCCTCGCCGTCCTCGCCGCCCGCCGTCCCGTCTTCCGCGCCGGCGGGGGGCGCCGTCAGCCAGTGGTGGCGGTCCAGGAGGCGGTCGGCCGCGGCCGCCAGCGCCTCGTGGACCGCCGCGGTGGGCGCGGGCTCGCAGGCGCCGCGGGCCAGCGCGAGGGCGTCGGCGACGGCCCGGACCAGGTCGGCGTTGCCGATCCGCTGCAACGGCCCGTCGCCGGTGGGCACCGCCGCGGTGTCCGCCAAGTAGGGGGTGCGCCAGCGCTGCACGGTGTGCACGCGGCCGGGCTCGCCGCCGTCGGCGGGCCGCAGGGTGAGCAGCGTGCCGTCCTCGAACAGCGCGCAGCCCTGGACGTGCAGGGGCGCGGCGGCCTCCTGCCGCAGCGTCCGGTACGGCAGCAGCAGGCGCCGCCAGTCGGCCGCGGCGTGGAAGACGTACAGCACGTCCTCCCCGCCCGGTGAGCGCACCAGCCGCTCGAACTCCAGCTCCTCGGCGGCGACTTCGGGGCCGAGGTCGAAGGTGCGCAGCCCGCCGTCGGCGAGCGCGTACCCGCCGGGGAACACCACGCCCTGGCCGTCGGGCAGCAGCAGCGGACTGCGGGCCAGCGCGTCGGCCCGGTCGACGCGGGCGGTACGGGTGTTGACGACGTAGTGCCGGTCGGCGTCCTCCCGGTACGGCCGCACCCGCAGCAGCACCAGCGGGCCCGCGACGGCGTAGGCGGCCTCCGCGTCGGCCAGCGACTGCAGCGCGTCCGCGACGGGTTCCTCGTGGACCGTCTCGCCGCCCGGTTCGCCGGTGGCGATCCGCAGCGTGCCGCCGGTGGTGTCCAGGGTGACGCGGCCGCCGCCGTCCGCGGTGAGCGCGATGTGCGGGTGGCGGCCGGGCACGTGGTGGGCACGGCCGACGGGTGCCCAGACGATCCCGTGCGCCGCGCCGCCCGGCGGCACCTCGCGGGCCGCGCCCTGGTAGCGGTACGAGCCGTCGCGGGCGGCCTTCCACGACAGCACGCGGACGTCGGGCGGCTCGGCGCCGGTGCGGAACACGGCGAGCAGCCGGTCCTCGTCGACGCGCAGCCGCAGCAGGCGGGTGTCGCGGTAGTAGCGGTACAGCTCGCGGAAGTCCCGCAGGAACTCCGGGTCGTCCAGCAGCCCCGGCACCGGCCCGGCGCCACCGGCCGCGGCCAGCACCTGGAAGACGTCGCCGGGCCCGGCCACCTCCGCCGGGTTGGCGGCGAACAGCACGCGGCCGGCGACGGGCGCGATGTCGGCCGGGAGGGCCGGGCGGGCGGTCGGCACCGCCTCGGCCCCCTCCAGCCGCAGCTCGCCCCCGCCGAACACCTCCTGGCGGCACGCCTCCAGCGCCTCGGCCCGCTCCCGCAGCTCCCGCCCCGCCGCCGCCAGCCGCACCGCCAGCACCACGGCGTCCCCGCCCCCCGCGGGGCCCGCCCCGGACGCCGCCGCGGCGCCCGCGGGCCCGCGCGAACCCCCGGCGCCCGCGCCCTCCGGCCCGGGCTCGCCGCCCCCGTCCGCCACCGCCACCGCGTCCTCCGACCTCACCGCGCCCACCCTGACGCCTCCCTCACCGCACCCCGTGACCCCGTGGCCACGGCGTCGCCCGCATCCGCCGGGCCGCGCGGGCTCGCCGCGGCCCGCGTCGCGGTCACTGCTTCGCGGACCCGTTGGCGACCGCCGCCTCGGCGGGGGTGGCCAGACGGGCCAGCAGGGCGTTCAGGTTGCCGGTGTTGGCGCCGAGTTGGGCGAGGACGCGGGTGGCGTCCTCGGTGAAGCGGCCGGAGCCGTCGAGCCAGGGCGCGGCCGCGCTCTGCACGGTGTCGGACGCGGACACGAAGCCGTCGACCGCGCGGCCCGCGCTCACCGCGGCGAGCAGCCGGTCGACGAACACGTCCTCGCCGCCGACGATGCTGATGTCGGCCTTCTCCAGGCCGCCGGCCAGCACGGTGGCCTGTGCCTCGGCGATCTGCCGCTGCGTGTCGAGGCCGGCCAGCCGGATCTCCTTCTCCGCGGCGAGCCGCAGCCGGTACTCCTCGTGGCCGCGCGAGGCGTCGTCCAGCGCCGCCATCGCCGCCGCCTTCTCGGTCAGGCCGGCCGCCTCCGCCTTGAGCTTCCCGCCGATCATGGCCGCCTCAGCGGCGGCCTGCGCGGTGGTGCCCTCGGCCGTGGCGAGCGACAGCAGCCGGGCGCCCTCGGCCTCCGCGGTCAGCCGCGCGGCGGTCGCGGACGCCTCCGCGGCGCCCACCTTGGCGATCGCCTCGGCGCTGCGTTCCTGCACCTCGACCTCGGCCAGCCCGGCGGCGGCCGCCTCCGCCCGCATGCCCTCGGCCAGCCGGATCTTCGCCGCGGCGTCCAGGTCCGCGGCCTGCTTGCGGGCCTCGGCGATGGTCAGCGCCTCGCGGGCCTTGTGCTGCGCGGCCTGCTCGGCGGCCTCCGCCGCCTTGATGTCCTTGACCAGCCGCTCCTGGGCCTGCGCCTCCGCGGTGATGACGAGGGCTTGCCGCTCCCGCTCGGCCTCCTGGACGAGCCGCAACTGCTTGATGGACTCCTCCTGTTCGGCGACCGTGCGGTCCACGGCGATGCGTTCGCGCACCACGTCGGCGACCTCGCGGCGCTCGGCCTCGACCTCCTTGTCCTTGGAGATGCGGGCCAGTTCGGTCTCCCGCTCGCGCGCGATGACCTCCAGGACGCGGTCCTTCTCGATCCGCTCGTTCTCCACCGCGATGACCCGCTCGCGGTTCTTCTGCGCGACGGACACCTCGCGCGCCTGGTTCTCCCGCTGCACCCCGAGGGCTTCCTCGGTGCGGATGAACGCGCCCTGGGAGCCCAGGCGTTCCTCCTCCTGGACCCTCGCGGTGACGGCCTCCTCGCGGGCCCGCAGCGTCTCCACCTCGCGGCGCTGCTTGATCTCCGCCTCGGCCTGGCGGCGTTCCAGCTCCAGGATGGTCTCCCGCGCCTCGACGTTCTGCCGGGTGATCTCCTTCTGCTCGGTGCGCTGCGACTCGTTGGTCCGCACGTGCTCGATCACCGTCAGTTCGGTGATCTTCCGGATGCCCTGCGCGTCCAGGATGTTGGCCGGGTCGAGCTGGGTGACCGGCGTCTGCTCCAGGAAGTCGATCGCGCAGTCCTCCAGGTGGTAGCCGTTGAGGTCGGTGCCGATGACCTGGATGATCTGGTCGCGGAAGTGCTCGCGGTGGGTGTAGAGGTCGACGAAGTCCAGTTGCTTGCCGACCGTCTTGAGCGCCTCGGAGAACTTCGCGCTGAACAGCGCCTGCAGCGTCTCCTGGTGGCTGGCCCGCTGGGTGCCGATGGCCTGCGCGACCTTCACGACGTCCTCGACGGTCTTGTTGACCCGCACGAAGAACGTCAGATGGATGTCCGCGCGGATGTTGTCCTGGCAGATCAGGCCCTCGCGGCCGGTCCGCTGGATCTCGATGGTCTTCACCGAGATGTCCATCAACTCGGCGTTGTGCAGCACCGGCAGGACGACGGCGCCGGTGAAGGTGACGTCCACCTGCCGGGTCTTGGAGACGATCAGCGCCTGCCCCTGCTCGACCTTGCGGAAGAGCCGGCCGACGGTGAGCAGGACCCCGAGTGCGATGAGGGCGAGGACGGCGAGAGTGACGCCGATCCCCAGGGCGGTGGCATCCATGACGGATCAACCTCGATGCGGAAGTGTGGAGTTGCGTGACGGTGAGTGACGTCCCCGGACAGCGCGGGACGTCGGGGATAGGGGCAGGAAGGCGTGGGACGGCCCGGGACGGCGTGGGCGTCGCGGGAGGGCGCGGGATTCGCGCGGCGCCGCGGATCAGGTGACGGCGGATCCGCCGGGGGGCCGCGTCGGCGGGGCGCCCATCGGGTCGTCGAACGGCGCGACCCAGAAGAACTCCCCGTCCGGCTCGTACGCGTAGAGCAGGCCCGTGGAGCCGGCGGCGAACCGTTCGCCGCCGGTCTGCCGCACCTGGACCACGGCGGTGGACCCGTCGGCCGCGGCCACCTCGGCCTGCCCGAAGGCGCCCGTGACGCGGCCGGTGCGGACCGTGCACAGCAGCCCGACGAAGTCCTCGCGGGACGGCGGGCGCTGCTCGGGGAACAGGCGCCGCAGCGGCCGGACCAGCAGCCATGTGAGCGACCAGGAGCCGGCGAGCGCCGCGGCCAGGAGCACGAGGTCGCCGATGGTGCGGAGCACGCCGTGGACGCCGGCGCCGTCCAGCGCGGTGGAGCCGATCAGGCTCAGGCACCACGCGAAGGTGACCAGCAGCGACAGCACGACGGTGACGGGCACGCCGTCCAGTCCCGCGGCCGCCACCAGCGATCCCCGCATCGCGGCGCGAGGCGCGGCCCCGGCAGGGTGCGACGTCCCGCCGTGGTGAACCGCGACGTGGCCGTGGTGGCCGGGTCCGTGCAGGCCGGCGCCGCCGACCAGCACGAGACCCCAGTAGGCCACCACGACCACGAGCGCCCCTCCCCACAGCACGGTCGGAAAGCCCAGGACGACACCGGTGAACTCCCCCATTCCCGATGCGCCTCCCCCGTGGATCTCCGATCGCCGGACAGATCGTGGCAGGTCGGGGGTGGGTCCGGCATTGCCGGTTCCCGGCAGTCTTGACCGGCTCCTGACGTCCCGAACCGTGCCGCAACCGAAAAGCCGCCGGCCGCCGTCCACACGGGGCGGACGGCGGCCGGCGGCCTGGAGGAGTACCCGGGAGGGTCAGTCCTGCTTCTGCGTGGCCTCGATCTCCAGCGCGATGCGGATCTTCTCGCTGACGGCCGCACCGGCCGCGCCGCCGGTCACACCGAAGTCGCTCCGGTTGATCTCGGTGGCGGCCGAGAAGCCCGCGATGGCGTGGCCCTCGTAGTGGGTGCCGAAGCCGTTCAGCTCCAGCTGGAGGGTGACGGTCTTGGTGACGCCCTTCAGCGACAGCTCGCCGTCGACCTCGAACAGCTCGGAGGTCTTGGGGCGGATGGCGGTGGAGGTGAAGGTCATCTCCGGGAACTGCTCGGAGTCCAGGAAGTCCGCGCTGCGGACGTGGTTGTCCCGCATCTCGTTCTTGGTGTTCACCGAGGTGGTCTTGATGACCGTGTTCACCGTGGAGTCCAGGGGGTTCTCCGCGGTCACGATGGTGCCCTCGAAGGTCTCGAAACTGCCGCGGACCTTGGAAACGCCCAGGTGGCGGACGTAGAAGGACACGTCGGAGTGCACGGTGTCGATGGTCCAGGTGCCGGCGACGTAGCCGTCGATCACGTCGGTCTGCGAGGTCATGGGGGGCTCCTAGGGAGGCCGGACGGTAAGGGGCAGAGGATGGCGCCCTCAGTCACCGAACATAACCCACCTAGATTGAGAGTTCAACCACCAGCTATGCTGGGGGTATGAGTGACGTGCGGTGGTTGACGGAGACCGAGCAGCAGACCTGGCGGGCGTACATGACCGCGAACGTCGAGTTCTCGGCCTACATCGACCGGCAGATGCGCCGTGACTCCGGCATGCCCATGGCCTACTACGAGATTCTCGTCCGGCTCAGCGAGGCGGACGGGCGGCGGCTGCGGATGAGCGAGCTGGCGGAGGCGTCGCTGTCCTCGCGCAGCCGCCTCTCCCACGCCGTGTCGGCACTGGAGAAGAACGGCTGGGTGGTCCGGCGGCCGGCCGACGGGGACCGCCGCGGCTGGGTGTGCGAGCTGACCGACGAGGGGTTCACCGCGCTGGCCGCGGCCGCGCCCGGCCACGTCACGGCGGTGCGCGAGAAGCTGTTCGACGTCCTCACACCGGAGCAGCTCGACGCGCTGCGCGACATCGGCCGGGCGATCAGCGCCGGGCTGCGGCAGGAGTGCGAGGAGGCCCGCGCCGAGGACGTGTGCGACGAGGAGCCCTGCTGACCCGGCGGCGCCGCCGGCCGCGCCCTCAGACCGGGGACGTCGGCCAGCCCAGGAGCCGCGCGCCGAGCGCGGCGGTCTCCAGCGTGTAGCGCTGGAGGGAGTCGTCCGGGTCGAAGCCGGTGAGGGCGGCGATCCGCTCCAGGCGGTAGGACAGCGCGCGGACACTCAGATCGAGGCGGCGCGCGGCCTCCGCGTTGACGTATCCGGCCTCCGCGTAGGCGCTGATCGTGGCGAGCAGCGGCTCGGCCCCGCCGCGCGCGTGCTCCAGGGGCCCCAGCACCGACGTGATGAGGTCCGCCATGGCCGCCCGGTCGCGCAGCAGCACCGGGAAGACCAGCAGATCGGCCGCGCTGAGGACCTTGGCGCCGAGCCCGAGCCGCGCGGCCAGGTCCAGGGCGCTGAGCGCCTCCTCGTAGCTGCGGACGACGCCCACGGCCCCGCTGTGCGGGCGACTGACGGCCACCCGGTGGACCGAGCAGAGCGTGACGAAGGCGTCCAGCGTGTGCTGCTGGGTGGTGGGCGCGACGCACACCAGGCGTCCGTCCTTGGGGGCGATCAGCGCGTCGTGGTCGCCGAACCGCCCGGCGAGTTCGCGCTCGACCCGCCGCAGCAGCGGATGCGCCTCGTCGTACGTCTCGCCGTCGGGCGGCGCGGCCACGGCCACCACGTGGCGGTCGGCCAGCCGCAGCCCGAAGCCCTCGGCCTGCTCGGCGATGCGGCCGGGGTCGGAGCGCCCGTACAGCAGGTCGTCGACGAAGGCGCGGCGGGCCGCCTCGGCCCGCCGGACCGCGTGCCGCTGGGCACGCTCGTGGCCCTCGCTCAGGGCGGCTATGCCGGCCTCCAGCGCGGCCAGCACGGCCGTGCCGGTCTTCCGCAGCTCCGCCGTGTCGCGGGCGCCGGTGACGCCGGGCAGCGTGGCCCAGGCGCGGCGGGCCGCCGCGAGATGCACCGCGGTCAGGTCGCGCAGGCCGTAACCGGCGTCCGCGGCCTGCTCGCCGAGGACCCTGCGGCCCTCCCGCTCACTGCGGCTGAGGGTGCGACAGCTGGCGGACACGTCCGCCAGGATCTCCGGGAACCCGGCGACGAACTCGGGGGGCACCGCACCGGCAGCCCCCACCACCGACGCAACCACAGAACCCCCGCTTCCCTTCCGGTGTCCGGACGTCGAGAACGTATCAAGACTGCCGGAGGACGGAAGCGGGGGCCGGGCCGCAGGGGGTTACTTGGCGGTGGTCGCCTTCTCCTGCGCGGCCTCGTTCACCGTCACCACGTCGGTGGGGGTGATGGCCTCCGGGGTCGGGGCCGGCGAAGAGGTCGGCGCGCCGCTCGCGGGCGTCGCGTCGTCCGTCTTCATGGCCTTCGCCTCGGACTTGAGGATGCGCATCGACTTACCGAGACCGCGGGCGGCATCCGGGAGCTTCTTGGACCCGAACAGCAGGATGACGAGAATCGCCACCACGATCAGGTGCCACGGCTCCAGCCCGTTTCGCAACATGGGATCCTCGCTTCTTTGATGGGCCGACTACTACAGCTTCGACTGTCGCATTGTCACCCGAAAGCCGCTCGGGTCGGCAATCGGGTACTCAAAGCATGCGCAAAAAGCTCGTGAACGGGAAGCCCCTCCCCCCTGACGGCACCTCCCGTGTGACGTGCGCCACTTACGCGGCGACGGTCACCTCGCCGCGGCGCAGCGCGGTTCCGGGGGCGGCCGGACGGCCGGTGTCGGCCTTCCGGGCGAACCCCGCGAAGACGATGAACCGCAGGACCAGGAAGCGCCCGGCGCCCGCCAGGCCCGCGGCCGCGAGGTACACGGCCTGCGCGAGGAGCGGGCCGGGACGCGGGTGGACGGCGCCCAGGGCGATCACGGCGGCGGTCGTCACGAGGTAGGCGGCCGCCAGGGTGACCGCGGACTTGGCGTGAATCCGCCACCCGGCCCGGCTGTCCCAGACGCCCTGAACGCGCCGAATGCCGCGATCGTCCCCGACGCCGAGGCCACCGGCGACGCCCGGGACGCCGGGCGTGCCGCCCCCGGCTCCACCCGGGCCGGCGGTGCCGAAGGTGAAGCGGTGGTGCAGCTCGGTGGCCAGCAGGGTGCCGGCGACGGTGACGAGGGCGTTGGCGACCGCGAACGGCATGCGCCCGCCGAGGGCCAGCAGGACGCCGCTGGACAGCAGGCTCACCCCGCCCCCGCAGAGCACGAACCGCACGAAGGCGGCGGCCGCGCCGCGCCGCGTGCCCCCGGCTCCCTCACCGCCCGCGGCGGCGCCCGGCCCGTGCGGCGCCGCCGTGGCCGCCGCGTCGGCCGTGGCGTCGGCGGCCGCGTCAGCCGTCGCCTTGGCCGTCCGCGCCGCCGTCGTTGTCCGCGGCTCGATCCGGGCCGCCCGCCGCGTCTGCGTCATCCCCATGGGCAGCACTGTCCCGCGCCACGCCGACACGGCGCCCACATCCGGCTGACATCCCGCGTACACGCCCGGAGACAAGGACGGAACGCGCCTGTCTCCGGGCGCCGGGTGCGCGGGCGGTCCCGGCGGCACGGCCGCGCGGGCGGAGCCCCGGACCCTCAGCGGCCGGTCAGCTCAGCATCTCCTGCGGCACCGCGTCCAGCGCCCGCTGCACCGCGGCGACCAGCGCACGGGCCGACTCCGCGGTCAGTTCGAGGGCGACCCGGGCGCCCGGCCCGCCCGCCGGGGCGCTGAAGTCGATGTTCAGCGTGTGCTCGGCCATGGCGTGGACGGGGTGGTCGTAGTACACGGTCACGTCGGAGACCCGGAACCACGAGCCGCCCGGGCCCTTGGCGCTGCCCTCGACGTCGTCCTTGACGGTGAGATAGGTGCACATGCCGGTCAGCCCCCGAGGTGGCGGGCGAAGAAGGACTCGATGCGCTCCCAGCCGTCGTTGGCCGCGACCACGTTGTAGCTGGGCCGGTTGACGGCGAAGAAGGCGTGCCCGGCGCCGTCGTAGGAGTGGAACGCGAAGTCCTTGCCGAGATCGGTGAGGATCCGCTCCAGCTCGGCGACCTGCTCGGGGCTGGGGTGGCTGTCCTCCGCGCCGAACAGGCCGAGCAGCGGGGCCCGCAGCTCGGGGAGCTGGTCGTGCAGCGTGGTGACCTTCAGCGGCAGGTCGGGCGGGATCGTGCCGGTGACGAACGCGCCGTAGCAGTCGACGGCCGCGTCGACGTCGATGTGGCACGCGGAGAGCACGGTCTGCCGGCCGCCGGAGCAGTAGCCGATCACGCCGGCCCGGCCGTTGGAGGTGGGCAGCGCGCGCAGGTAGTCCACCGCACCGGACACGTCGCCGACCAGCCGCTCGTCGGGAACGCCGCCGTTGGCGCGGGCGACCGCGGCCGCGTCGTCGGGCGAGGCACCGGGCGCCTCGCGCGAGTACAGGTTCGGGCAGATCGCGTCGTAGCCGAGTTCGGCGAAGCGCCGCACGATCTCCTTGGTGGGCCGGTCGTAGCCCGGCAGGTGGTGGATGACGACGACGCCGCCGCGCCGGGCGTCGCCCTCGGGCATGGCCACGTAGGCCTCGATCTCGTCGCCGCCGTGGCCCTGGATCGTGATCGTGGTGGCCGTGAGCGAACCGGACGCGGAGGCTCCGGTGGGGAGTTGGGTCATGGCGCCATCTCTACCATAAGCCTGAACTGTTCAGTTTATGCTGAGGGTCATGGACGCCACGACGGCCGAACCGGCCCGGATCGCCGCCGACCTGCGCGCCGCACTCGGACCCCTGGTGCGCCGCCTGCGGCGGTTCCGCCCCGACGACGAGCTGACGCTGTCGCAGACCTCCGCGCTGGTCCGGCTGGACCGCGAGGGTCCGGCCACCGCGTCGGAACTGGCCGCCGGGGAGGGCATCAGGCCGCAGTCGATGTGCACCCTCGTCAACCGGCTGCAGGAGCGCGGCCTGGTCGACCGCGCCCAGGACCCCGCCGACGGCCGGCGCATCGTCGTGTCGCTGACCCCGGCCGGGCGCGAGGGGCTGACCGGGGCGCGCGCCGAGCGGGCCCGCCGGCTGACCGCGGCGATCACCGAGGAGCTCAGCGAGGACGAGCAGCGCCAACTGGCCGCCGCGTTGCCGCTGCTGGAACGGATCACCCGCCGCGTCTGAGCCGCCGCGGCGGTTGCCGGGCGCTGCGGGGCGCGGCGCGGCGGGGTCACGCCGGTCCGGCGTTCACCCCGGAGGCGGGTTCAGCTCGGCGCGTCGCACGGGTGGCGGGTCACACGGGCGGGAGGTCCAGCGTGGCCAGGCGGTCCGGGTCGCCGAGGATGTCGATGCGGGTGATGCGGCCGCCGCGCACGGTGAAGGCGAGCAGCGACACCGCCTTGCCGTCGAGCCGGTTCAACCGGCCGACCGTGCCGTTGACCAGCACCGTCCGGCTGTCCAGGGCCTCGGCGACGCTTCCGCCGCGGAACAGCAGCGCCTGTCCGGCGACCTTCGCGGCGCCGCGGATCTCGTGCGAGACGCCCACCAGGGCGGCGCCCACGTCGGCGCGCAGCACCACGTCCGGGTCGAGGACGGCGAGCAGCGCCTCGAAGTCGCCGCCGCGGGAGGCGGACACGAACGCGTCCACGACCTCCCGCTGCCGGCTCACGTCCGTTTCCGGGTCGAGGTCCACGCCCTGGACGCGGCGGCGGGCCCGGCTGGCCAGCTGCCGGGCCGCGGCCGGCGTGCGGTCCACGATCGGCGCGATGTCGTCGAAGGGCACGGCGAACATGTCGTGCAGCACGAACGCGAGGCGTTCGGCGGGCGCCAGGGTGTCCAGGACCACCAGCAGCGCCATCCCCACGGAGTCGGCGAGCAGCGCCTGCTGCTCGGGGTCCGCGCCCTCCACGCCCGTCACCACCGGGTCGGGGACGTGGGTGTCCAGCGGCTCCTCGCGCCGCGAGGTGCGCGACCGCAGCATGTCCAGGCACACCCGCGCGGTGACCGTCGTCAGCCAGCCGCCCAGGTTGTGGATGGCGGCCGCGTCGGTGCGGTTCAGCCGCAGCCACGCCTCCTGCACGGCGTCGTCGGCCTCGCTGAGCGAGCCGAGCATGCGGTAGCCGACCGCACGCAGCTGGCCGCGGTGGCGTTCGAACTCCTCGGTGAGCAGGTCGCTCATGGCGTGCGTCCCCTTCGGGTGGTGCGGGTGCCGTCACCGGTTCGACGGAGGGAACGGGCCGGACGTGACGGCGGGCCCGTGCGGGGCGGGTCACACGACCCGCCCCCACAGGCATTGTCGGCCAGGCGCGCGGGCCGGTCAGCCGCGCGGGAAGATCAGGCGCGGGGGCCGGGTCAGGCGCGGGGGCCGGGTCAGGCGGCGGCCGCCACCGGGCGCGGCATCCGCGCCGCGCGGGCTCCCAGGGCCACCGTGCGGGTGAGGGTCATCGCGACGGCCATGACCAGCAGCGCGTCGGTCAGCGCGTCGGCCGTGACCCGCTGGTCCGCCATCCACTGCCCGAGCTGCGGCCCGAACCAGTGGACGGACCCGTAGGAGAACGCGGCCCGGGCGCCGATGACGGTCACCCACAGCGCCGCGTAGCCGAACCCGGCGGCGCTCACCGGCCGGCCGGTCCTGGGGCTGCGGTAGACGCGGACCAGGGCGGCGGCGATCGCCCCGCACACCACGCCGGCCAGCAGCCCGGTCAGCTCCAGGCCCAGGCCCGCGCCGTGCGTGGTCACGGCCTTCAGGTAGAGCGGCACGATCCCGGCGGCCATCAGCAGCGGCCGTACGACGCGGAACGCGTTGATCTTGCGGTGCGGGCCGAGGTCCGCCTCCAGGACGGCGACCAGGACGATCGCGTTGATCAGCAGGGCTTGCTCGACGGACGACATGGCGGGTCCCTTGCCTGTGCGGTGTCTGCGCTCTCTGCGCGGCCCGGCCGGCCGCTCCGGCCGGGCCCTGACGCCTTCGAGACTGGCCGCGGACCCCCTGCCGGGGCGCCACCCCACGGGGCGAGAAGCGGGGTGAGAAGCGCGGGTGAGGGGATGCCGCCCGTCACCCCCCGGCCTCACCCCGAAGGTCACCCCCGCGGTCACCCCGCGGTGTGACGCCGGTGCTCGCCGCCGTTCCTAACGTCGTCGGTGAAGCCACCGCCCGACCCGAGGGAGCGCCACCGTGATCGACATCCTGGCCGTCATCGCCGTCGCCGTGTTCGTCATCGGACGCCAGCTCCTGGGCGAGCCGCTGCGCGGCCGCCGGGTGCTGCTGCTCCCGGCGGTACTCGCCGTCGTGGGCGTCACCCGGCTCGGCGGCCACGGCGCCGTCACGCCCGCCGACGTGGCGTTCCTCGCCGTCGGCGCGGTGGCCGCCGTCGCCGTCGGCGCCGGCCAGGGCGCCACGATGCGGCTGGAGCACCGCGACGGCGGGCTGTGGGGCCGGGTGCCGCTCCGCGGCCTGTGGTGGTGGGCTGCGCTCGTCGGCGCCCGCGTCGGCCTGACCGTGCTGGCCGGGGCGGCCGGCGCGCACCTGGCGGCGTCCAGCGCGCCGATCGTGCTGATGCTCGGCCTCAACCGGCTCGGCCAGGCCGGGGTGATCACCCTGCGCGCGGTCGGCTCCGGCATCCCCTTCGCGCCCGAGAAGGACGGCCGGGTCTTCCTCGCCGACCGGATGCGCGCGTGGCCCGGCACCGCCCGTGCGGGCAGCGGCCGGACGGCCGGCGGCGGTGGTCGCGCCGGTGGCAGCGACGGCTTCGGGCGCCACGCCGGGCGCGGGCATGGCGGGCACGGCGCGGAGGGCGCCCCCGGCCAGGGCTACGGCCACGCCTACGAGAGCGAAGCCGTGCGGGCCCACGGGCAGGGCGACGGACGCGGTTCCGCGCGGGGTTACGACGAGGACTACGGGCACAGCTTCGGGACGGTTCCCGAGCCCGGCGTCCGGCGCCCGTCGCGGCGCGGCCCCGGCCGGGGCGGCCGCGGCTTCGACGGACGGCGGAGGTGACCCCGGCCATGCGCGCCACCAGGCACGCGTCCCCCCACCCCGGCGGGCCCCCCGCGCCCGGCCCCGCGGCGGCAACCGGGGGCGCGGGCAGCGCGGCGGCCGGGCGCAGGGCCGCGGAAGCGGGGCCCGCACGGGACGCGGCCGCGGCCGGCACCGCGGAGGGCGCCCCCGGCCACGCTGCGCCCGCCGCTCCCGGGCACGGGTCTCGCACACCCCAAGCGGCCGCCCGAGGCGCAGACGCGTCCGGCCAGGCCGCCACCTCCGACCCCCGGCACGGGCCCCACACCCCCGAACCGCCCGCCGCAGGCGCCGGCGCCGGCGCCGATGCTGTTCCGGCCCGCGGGGACCGCACGCCGCGGGGCTATGGTGAGCCCGTGCTGCGTACGGCGATGTGGATGGTCCGGACGGCCGCGGTCGTGCTCGTCGGCATCTCGGTGTTCGCCCAGCCGCCGCACGGACCCGTGGCGTTCCCGTTCGTGGTCGCCGCGTACGCGCTGGGCGTCGCGGCCATCGGCGGGTGGGCGGTCCTCGACGTCTTCCCCGGCCCGGCGCGGCGGCACCCGCTGCTGCTGCCCGCGGTGGTGGGCGTGGTGGCCGTCTCCGCCGGTGCGGGCTGCACCGTCCAGAACGCCGGCGAGATGGTGGCGCTCAGCTGCATGGCGACCGTGGAGGCCGGCGGCTGGACCCGGCTGGCGCGCGGCTGGACGGTCCTGGGCGCGGGCGTGCTCGCCGTCGCCGTCGGCACTTTGGCGGGCGGCCTGGACCGCGCCGGCGCCATCGGCTACTCGCTGCTGCTGCTCGTCGGCCTGCTGGCGGGCCACAACCGGCGGTCCCTGCGCGTGCAGGCCGAGCAGTCCGCGGCGATGGTCCAACAGGTCGAGCGGCTGCGCGTGGAGCAGCGGCGGGTCGCGGTGCTCGACGAGCGGGCCAGGATCGCCCGCGAGATCCACGACGTGCTGGCGCACTCGCTGGGCGCGCTCGGTATCCAGATCCAGGCCGCCCGCGCGCTGCTCGCGGAGGGCCCCGAACCGGCGACGGTCGGGCAGGCCGACGGCGTGCTCGCGAAGGCGCAGCGGATAGCCTCGGACGGACTGGCCGAGACGAGGCGGGCGGTGCACGCGCTGCGGGCCGACACCCCGCCGCTGGACGAGGAGTTGGCGCGGATGGCCGCGGCCCACGAGGAACGGCACGGCGCCGCGGTGACCGTCGCGGTGACGGGACGGCGGGGGGACATCCCGGCCGAGCACGACCTGGCCCTGGTGCGCACCGCCCAGGAGTCCCTGGTGAACGCGGCGAAGCACGCGCCGCACCGGCCCGTGGACGTGCGTCTGGCCTACGGGGACGACGACGTGACGCTGACCGTCGGCAATCCGCTGGGCCCTTCGGGATCCGGTGACTTCGCGACCCTGAACAGCGGCTACGGCCTGACGGGCATGCGGGAGCGTCTGCTGCTGCTCGGCGGCACGCTGACCGCCGGCCCGGTGGCGGACACCGGGGACGGCACGGCCGGCACCGACGGCGCGGGCGGCGTCGCCAACGGCGGCGCCGGCGTGGGGCGTTGGACCGTGACGGCCCGGGTGCCGAGGTGAGCGCGCCCGAGGAGCCGCTGCGGGTGGTCGTCGCGGACGACCAGGCGGCCGTGCGCGAGGGCCTGGTACTGATGCTGAACCTGCTGCCCGACATCGAGGTCGTCGCCTCGGCCGCGGACGGCCGGGAAGCGCTGGCGATGGTCGCCGAGCACCGCCCCGACGCGATCCTGCTGGACCTGCACATGCCGGTGATGGACGGCACCGAGGCCACCCGCCGGCTGACCGCCGAGCATCCGGAGGTCGCGGTCGTCGTCCTCACCACGTACGCGGACGACCGCTCGGTACTGGACACGCTGCGCGCGGGCGCGCGCAGCTACCTGACGAAGGACGCCGACCGGCGGCACATCGCGCGCACCCTGCACAGTGCGGCGGCCGGGCTGACCGTGCTCGACCCGCAGGTGCAGGCGACGCTGCTGGCGGCGGCCGGCGGCGGGGGCCGGGAGGCGGACCGGGAACCCGGGCGCGACGGCCGGCCGGGCGGCGACGCGGCGGGACAGCGGGCGGCCGGTGACCTGCCGGACGGGCTGACGCCGCGTGAGGCGGAGATCCTCACGCTGATCGCACGCGGCCGGAACAACGGCGAGATCGCCGCCGAGCTGTTCCTGAGCGCCAACACCGTCAAGACGCACATCAACCGGGTGTTCGCGAAGACCGGTTCGCGGGACCGGGCGGCCGCGGCCCTGTACGCCCGGCAGCACGGCCTCGACTGACCCGACCGACTCGACCGACACGGCCCGCGCACGCGTGCGGGCGGCCCCGGAACTCCGGGGCCGCCCGCTTGTGGTGGAGCGATGACGGGACGGCGTCAGACGGTGGTGGCCCGCCGTGATCCCTTGGCCCGCCGCTTGGCCAGTGGCCCGAATCCCATGGTCGCGAGACCGACCATGCAGATGACGCCTCCGACGATCGCGTTGCTCAGAATCACCTTCCAGACGCTCGCGTTGCCCACCACGCACCACGGGGCGATGATCGTCCACACGCCGATCGCGCAGGCGACCCAACCGAGGTTGTGGGTCCTCTCCAGCGCCGAGCCGTAACCCAGTGCGAGCACGGCCAGCGCGAGACCGGTGATCAGGTTGCTCACCTTCAGTGCGGTGAAGTTGTCGAACCCCACCACCCACGGCGAGATCGCCAGGTACAGGCCGCTCAGCAGGCAGAGGCCCTCGACCAGGCCGGACACCGGTGATTCGTTCACCGTCTCGTAGCGGTTGCGCAGGGAGACGATGTCCGGATGACTCTCAATGTGGGAGTCCGACGGGGCAGCGGCCGCGCCGGACCGCCCGGAGCCCGCCGAGTGAGTCGAATCGGTGGCCATCAAAGCCACCTCCTTCGCGTGTGCTTGTCTTGCCACCGGATCTGCTCCGGGTCTCCGTTCCCGAAGCGTCCGCATCCTCACTCAGCGTAGAACTTATCCGGTCATTACGGCCACCCGGGGACAAACTCTTCTTAGGGTCGCCTCAGCAGGAGTCGCCTCAGGTCAGGGGCGCGCGGGGTGCCGGGGACCGTCCGCGGCGGGCGGCAGCGCCGCGTCGAGGAGCGCCGCCGCGGCGGCACGGGCCGTGCTGGAGGCGGTCGGATCGCGGTCCATGCGGGCGGAGAGGTTCGCACCGTCGTACAGCAGGTGCAACTGGCGGCCGAGCAGGTCGGGGTCGGTGGCGCCCGCCTCCGCGGCGAGTCCGGTGAACAGTGCGCGCACCCAGCCGCGGTACTCGTCGGCCTCGTCGGCGATCGCGCTGTCCGCACCGGCCTCGGCGCTCGCCGAGACGAACGCGCAGCCGTTGTAGTCCGGGTCCGTGATGATCTCGCCCTGGGCCTCGAAGACGCCCAGCAGCCGCTCCCGCGGGGTCCTGAACCGGGTCAGCGCGCGGGTGATGCGGTCGCGGTTGCGGTTCCCCCGGAAGGCCAGGTACGCCCGGACGAGGCCCTCCTTGTTGCCGAAGGTGTTGTACAGCGAGGCCTTCGCGACGCCGGCGTGCTCGATGATCCGGTCGATGCCGACGGTCTGCACGCCCTCCCGGTAGAACAGCTCGTTGGCCGAGGCCAGCAGGCGTTCGCGCGCGGACGGCCTGGCCGGCTGCCTGGCCGGCCGCTTCGCCGCCTGTGTCTCCGGAGCCTTGGTCGCCATCGCGGTCACCCTTTCAGACAGGTCTGTCTATTCTAGCGCCGGCCGATCCGGTCCGGGATCAGCTCTCCCGGACCGCCTGCGGCACCTTGCGGCCGCTCAGCAGCAGCCCGGCGAGCGCCGCGCCGGCCAGCACGATCACCGCGGCACCGTACTCGCGGACGGTGTCCAGCAGCCCGCCGCCGTGCACCACGAGCACGCCGCCGAGGACCGCGGGCACGCCCATGCCGAGGTACGACACGACGTACAGCAGGGACAGCACGCCGGCCCGCTCGTGCGGCTCGACCAGCGGGACCACCATGCGGATGCCGCCCTGGAAGCCGGAGCCGAAGCCGAAGCCGGCGATGGCCGTACCGGCGAAGAAGCCGATCACCGCGGCCGTGCCGCCACCGCCGGAACCGACGGACAGCAGGGTCAGGCCGACGCCCACCACGAGGGCGGCGATGCCGGAGGTCATCACGGTGCGGGTGGGGGTGTTGCGCAGCACGAGGGCCGACACGGCGGCCGAGGCGGCCAGCACGAACAGGCCGAGCCCGCCGTAGACCACGGAGTCGGAGTGGACCAGGTCGCGGGTGATCGCCGGGCCCAGCGACCCGTAGAAGCCGGCCAGCGCCCACACCGCGAAGAGCACCGGCGCGGCGATCGCGACGGGCCTGCGGATGACCCGCGGCAGCTTGATCTCGGGCTTCATGCTGGCGAGCGCACCGGGCTTGCGGGTGACCGTCTCCGGCATCAGGGCCACACCGACGGCCTGCAGGGCGAAGACGCCGAGCAGCACGTAGTAGACCAGGTGCGTCGGAGCGGGCAGGAACTGCACGATGACGCCCGAGACCAGAGCACCGGACGCGGTGCCCAGCGGCGGCGCGAAGGAGTTGGCGAAGGCGCCCTTGACGCGGTCGATGTCCAGCAGGGCGGCGCCCATCGCGCCGAACGCGGCACCGGTGGCCACTCCCTGGATGACGCGTGCGGCCAGCAGTGCGGCGACGCTGTGGGCGTTGGTGAACACCAGCATCGAGACGGCCTGGCCGACCAGTCCGGCCATGAGCACCGAGCGGCGTCCGATGTGGTCGGAGATCTTGCCGAAGACCAGCAGCGCGCCCAGCACGGCCAGCGCGTAGACGCCGAAGACCACGGTGGTGGTGATCGGGGAGAAGCCCCACTCGCCCTGGTAGACGGCGTAGAGCGGGGTCGGCGCGCTGGAGGCGGCGAGGAAGGTGATGAGGAGCGAGGAGATCAGGACGAGGGACGACGTGGGTCCCAGTCCTCGTCGGCGCCCGACGGCCGCCCCGGTGCCCGCACGGGCGGAGGCGGTGTCGCGAGCGGCGGCCTGCTGCTGCTGGACGGTCGCGGGGGTGGTCACGGCTGCGGCTCCCTGAATGGACAGACCTGTCTACTGACGAACGACAGATTAGACAGACCTGTCTGACTAAGTCAAATGGTCTGCGATCCACCCAGCTCAGCACCCCCTCCCCGACCAGGGATCGCCCGATCATCGGGCCTGGTGAATGTGATCCAGACAACTCTGTCTAAGGAGCTGGCGGGGCCCGGCGGAGAGGTCCCCGGGCGGCGACCGGCGTCCCCGGGCGCCAACCGCCGCCCCAGGCGCCGACCGGCATCCCCCGGCATCACCCAAGGGGCGCCGTTTGCCCGCGCGGCGGAAGGGGACCCGGAGGGTGTCGGTGCCGCCCGCCGGCGCGGAGGCGGGCGGCACGGCGGCGAGCGCGGTGGCAAGCGCGGTGACGAGGAGGCATCAGTGGCGTCAGCGGTGCACTCACCCCTGGACCGGTTGCCGGCCGCCCAGCGGGCACTGCTGCGCCCGGCCGGTGCGGGCCCGCCGGTCCCGCCCATGCTGGCCACCCTGTCCGAGCGCCGGGCCTTCGACGAGCGCTGGCTGTTCGAGCGCAAGCTGGACGGCGTCCGCGTGCTGGCGGCGAGCGACGCGGACGGAACGCACCTGCGGTCCCGCACCGGCCGGTCCATCGACTCCACCTATCCCGAGGTGGTGGCGGCACTGGCGGCCCAGGAGTGGCCGGGCCTCGCGGTGGACGGCGAGGTCGTGGCGCTGCGCGGCGGCCGCACCGACTTCGAGCTGCTCCAGCAGCGGATGGGACTGACCGACCCCCGCGCGGTGCGGGCCAGCCCGGTGGCGATCACCTACTACCTGTTCGACCTGCTCGCGCTCGACGGCTGGGACACCACCCGGCTGCCGCTGCGCGCCCGCAAGTCCCTGCTGCGTGCGGCCGTCGCCTTCCACGGCCCGCTGCGCTTCACCGCGCACCGCAACAACGGCGACCTGGACGAGGCGTGCGCCAAGGGATGGGAGGGCCTGATCGCCAAGCGCGCCGACGCCCCGTACCAGCCGCGCCGTTCGCGCGACTGGCTCAAGCTCAAATGCTCCCTCGGCCAGGAATTCGTGATCGGCGGCTTCACCCGTCCCGCCGGCTCCCGCGCCGAGTTCGGCGCGCTGCTGCTCGGCTACTACGACAACGGGGCCGGGACTGGGACTGGGACTGGGGGCACTCTGCGCTACGCAGGCAAGGCCGGCACCGGTTTCACCGAGCGCACCCTGCGCGCCCTGGGCGCCCGCCTCGCCGAACTGCGCCGTCCCACCTCGCCGTTCACCCCCGCCCCCGCCGACCGCACGGCCACCTGGGTCGAGCCCCGGCTCGTCGCCCAGATCGCCTTCACCGAGTGGACCCGCGACGGCCTCCTGCGCCACCCCCGCTACCTGGGCCTGCGCGACGACAAGCCCCCGCACGGCGTCACCCGCGAACGCCCCGGCACCTAGGGTCCATTGGTCTGCACTAGTGCAGAAATGAATTGACGCTAGTGCAACGTACTGGCTAGCGTCCTGGCCATGGACACCGTCACCGTCGCGCCCGCGCGGCCCGAGGACCACGACCGCTGGCGCGAACTGTTCGGCGGATACGCCGCGTTCTACGACGTCACACTCTCCGACGAGGAGTTCGACCGGGCGTGGCGCTGGATCCACGACCCCGCGCGCACCCCGCGCTGCCTGCTCGCCCGCACCGGAGACGGCCGCGTCGTCGGCCTCGCGCACTTCCGCGTCGAGGAGTCGCCCCTGCAGGGCGAGCGGGGCTTCCTCGACGACATCTACGTCGACCCCGCGCACCGGGGCGGCGGCGCCGTCGACGCGCTCCTCGGCGAGATCCGGCGCGTCGGCGCGGCCGAGGGCTGGCCGCACGTCCGGTGGCGCACGGCCGAGGACAACTACCGCGCGCGCTCCGCCTACGACCGTCACGCCACCCGCACCCCCTTCCTCACCTATGCGATGGCGACGGCGGATTGACGATCACCGGGTCCGGGAAGCCTGGTCCTCATGGCGGAAGTGAGGGTGCGCGCCCTCGACGGCGCGGGCGAGGTGCCGCTGACCCGCATCGCGGGCCTGCGCGTGGTGGACGGGACGCTGCTGGCCGACGTGCCCGGCCGTGAGGCGCTGGTGCTCGCCACCGGCGACGGAACCCCAACTGCGCGACGCCGCGATGGCGTTGCTGCCGGGCATCGAAGAGCTGGGCGAAGGTTCGTTCCTCGTCGAGGCGCAGGAGAGCGGCGGAACCATCGGATGGGTGGCCACGGCGGACGAGGGAAGCGGGGCCGGCGGCGGGGCGAGCGGCGGGGCCGGCTGGGGCGCGGTGTCGTCCTCCGGCCGCGGCAAGCCACCGGGGCGGTACAGCAAGGACGGCTGAGCCGGCACGCGGCACCGCCGGTGCCGGCAGCACGCACGGTGCTGCCGACGCCGGCGGTGGGGGTGCCGCGAAACCGCGGTCTCAGCCGTCGAAGACGTCCGCGAGGACGCGCTTCATCAGCTCGTTGGCCGGCACGCTCCCGTCCGGCGACCGGCTGGAGTTGACCATGATCACGACCGTGGCCTGCCTCTTCGGGTCGTACGTGACGATGCTGGAGTAGCCGGGGACGCGGCCCGCGTGGCCCAGGAAGCCGGCGTAGTCCGCCAGCGCCAGGCCGTACGAGGTCGCGCCGTACGCGGCGGAACCCAGCATCGCGGTGGGCTTGGCCGCCGACGGCGAGGCGGTGCGGGCCGCCTTCACCGACGTCGGCATGAGCAGCATCTGCTCCTTGCGCATCTGCGGGGTCAGCAGCTTGCCGGTGGCCAGCGCGGGCGCCCAGCGGTTGAGGTCGGCCACGGTGGAGGTCGCGGCCCCGGCCGCCCAGGCCCAGGAGGCGTTGGACGTGGTGACGTCGGTGGGCTTGCCCGCCGAGAAGTCCGCCCAGGCCGCGTCCTTGCCGCTGAGCACCGGCGCGGTCAGCGCGTCGGTGTTGGTGCCGAACTGGTAGCCGCGGGCGTGCGGGTCGGGCAACGTGACGCCGTTGTCGATCCGGGTGTCCTTCATGCCCAGCGGGCGGAAGATCCGCTGCTGGAACAGGGTCTGCAGCGGCTGCCGGGTGACGCGCTCGGCGATCATGCCGAGCAGCACCGTGTCGGTCGCCGAGTCGTGGAAGCCCTTGCCCGGCGCGAAGTACGGCTGGTGCCGGAAGGCGACGGCCAGCACGTCGTGCGGCGTGAACCGCGCGTCGGGGTGCTGGTCGAGGGCCTTGTTGAGGGCCGGGTCCTCGGCGTAGTCGTAGAGCCCGCTGGTCATCCGCAGCAGCTGGCGGACGGTGATGAGGCGGCCGTTCGGAACGCCGGAGACGAGGCGGGCGACCGGCTCGTCGAGGCCGATCCGGTGCTCGCCGGCCAGCTGCAGGATCACCGTGCCGGTGAACGTCCGGGTGACGTCACCGATGCGCAGGTGCTCGGCGGCGTCCATCTGCAGGCCGCTGCCGAGGTAGTCGGTGCCGAGCGCGGCGGTGGTGGTGCCCCACTTCTGCATGGTCACCGAGACGATCGCGCCGGGGATACGGAGCTTCTGCATCGTGCCGACGAGGTCGGGGACGAGCTTCTTCTCCACCAGCCCGGTCTTGTTCGGGTCCGGGGCGGGGTGCGCGATGCTCGGGCCGGCGAGCGCCGGCGCCGCGGCCGTCAGCGGCAGCAGCGAGGCGAGCAGCGCCGCTTTCCAGACACGGCCGCGGCCGATCCTGGGCCGTGGCAGGGACGCGGGTGCGGACTCGGGGCCCGACGATGCGGGGGCCGCGGGGGTCGTGGGGGACAGGGGCGTCGCGACGGTGGTCGCGAGGGCCGGCGGCGTGGTGCGTGCCGTCCGGCGGAAGGGCATACGCGGATTCATACCTGACATCCAGTTCGCCAAGGGGGAAGGTCAGGCATGTCATAACATCTGATATGCATCACTTGTCACGCTTCGGCTTCCGGTGGGCGTGTCCGCCGACACGCCGGTCGCGAGCACGCCACCCGCGCCCGCCCCGCGGGGCCCCCGGCGCGTCACCCGTCCGCGCTCCGCGGCCGGTCAGACGGCCGGCCACCGGCCGGCGAGCGGCCCGCGCAGCGGCGGGAGCGGCGGCACCTTCGGCCCCTGGGGCAGCAGTTCCGTGGTCACGAAGGCCACCACTCCGGCCAGGATGATCACCGGGAGGGAATCCGTGTGGCCCACGAGGAGGCCGACCAGCACCACGGAACTGACCGGCAGCCGGAGCGCCGCCGTGCACGTCGCCGCCATCCCCGCGGCCATCGCCGGCACCACCCCGAACCCGGGCAGCGGCGCCAGCAGCACCCCGGCGGCGCCGCCCAGGAACAACGAGGGGAAGATCGGGCCACCGCGCAGGCTGCCCAGGCACAGGGCGTACGCCAGGCCCTTGAACGCCAGCACCGCGACCAGCGCGCCGACCGGCCAGGAGTGCGGGTCCTTGGCGAGTTCGGCCAGCGCCGACTGCCCGGACAGCGCCGCCTCGGCCGGTGAGCGGCCGGTCGACAGCGCGTACAGCGTCACGCAGCCCGCCATCGCGACCGCGCACCCGGCGGTCACCAGTGCCGTCCGGCCGGCGACCAGGATCGCGACGTGCCGCCCGAGCATCATCACGTAGTGCACGACCACCCCGACGGCGACGGCCATCAGCACCGACCAGGCCACGTCCCCGGTGTCCAGCCGCGGCGGGTTGGGCAGGCCGAGGTTCAGGCTGCCGACCTGCAGTCCCGTCCAGTGGCCGAAGCCGGTGAACACGATCGAGCCGATGCCGGCCGCCAGGAGCGCGGGCAGGATCACCGCGATCAGCTGCGGGCCGCCGACACCGGAGACCTCCATCAGGAGGATCCCGGCGACCAGCGGATTGCCGAAGATCGCCGAGATGGCGGCGGCCGAACCGGCGGCGGCCATCAACGCGTTGCTCGCCTGGTTGGCCGGTGCCCGCACGAGGTCCCGGAAGAGCAGGGCCAGCCCGCCGCCGAGCGCGATCAGCGGCGACTCGGGGCCCAGCACCACACCCCACGGCAGGCAGCAGGCGGCGGCCAGCACGACGCCGGGCAGCGCGGGCACGGTCGGGCCGCCCGCGCTCAGACCCATCACGGGGATGTGGCCGCCGCGGCCGGGGAGGAACACCACCACCAGGGCCACGCCCACCGCCGGCACCACGGACATGGGCAGCGCCCACCACCACGGCGGGTCGGCGTGCCCGAGGTCGTGCGGCCACGTCGTCCACACGAGGTTCTCCAGCTGGTGGATCCCGGCCAGGAACCAGAACGCGATCAGGGAGACGGGGATGCCGATGAGCCCGCAGAACACCAGGCCCTTGAGGTAGGCGGGCCGGCTCAGCAGCTCCCGCAGCTCGTCGGCCTCGCCGGGCTGCTTCCCTGACGGTTTCCCCGACGGCTTCGCGGGCGGGTTCGCGGGCTGGGCGATGGCGGTGCTCCCCTCACGGCGGCCGCTGGGACGACGGCCGGCCCGCCACCGCGGGCAGCGCGACCCTACCCACGCGGCGCCCGCCGGCCGTTCCGCCGCGCCCCGCGCGCCGCCGCGAACCGCTCCGTTGGGTCACCCGGGCGGGCGCGCGCCGGGCGGCCCATCGGGCACCCGCGCCACCCCCGCGACCCCCGGCGTTCTCCCAACCGGGCGCCAAGACTTCGGCAAGGAACCTGTGAGCTTGCTCTGAACACCTGTGCGACGACTGTGCGTTCACGTCCCGGCCGCCCGCAGTACACCGGGCGCCACTACCCATGGCGCGGAAACGTTGCCCCGCCCGCCAAGCCCGCACCTGGAGGACCCCCCTGTGAACCGCCGCCGTTCGCTCCGCCTCGCCGCCGTGCTCGCCTCAACCGGACTGCTGGGAACGGCCGTTCTGGCCCAGGCGCAGGCCTCGCCGGTGTCCGGCCACGGCGCCGCGCACCAGCCGCACCGGGCCGCCGCCCAGCACGTCCTGCTGATCTCCGTCGACGGGCTGCACCAGTCCGACCTGGCCTGGTACGTCGCGGGGCACCCGCAGTCCGCACTGGCCCGGCTGGTGCACGGCGGCACCCAGTTCACGCACGCGCGGACCACCACGCCGTCCGACAGTTTCCCCGGCATGGTCGCCCAGCTCACCGGCGGCGGCCCGGGCACCACCGGCGTCTACTACGACGACACGTACAACAGCGCGCTGCTCCCGGCCGGCACCACCGACTGCGCGACCGCCAAGCCCGGCGCCGAGGTCGACCTCACCGAGGACCTCGACCGGAACAAGGCGTCCCTCGACGCCGGCCAGGGCCTGGCCGGCCTGCCCGGCAGCATCCTGTCGATGACCGGCCACCCGGCCACCCTCCTCGACCCGACGAAGCTCCCCGTCGACCCGAAGACCTGCACGCCGGTGTACCCGCACTCCTACCTGAAGGTGAACACGGTCTTCGACGTGGCGCACAAGGCCGGACTGCGCACCGCCTGGTCGGACAAGCACGCGGCCTACGAGATCCTCAACGGCCCCTCGGGCGACGGCATCCAGGACCTGTTCACCCCGGAGATCAACTCCGACGCCACCGGGTACGCGGCCGGCTCCGACTGGACCACCGACAACAAGGCGACCGAGCAGTACGACGGCTACAAGGTGCAGGCCGTCCTCAACGAGATCGACGGCTACGACCACAGCCGCACCCACAAGGTCGGCACGCCCGCCGTCTTCGGCCTCAACTTCCAGTCGGTGTCCACCGCGCAGAAGCTGCCCTCCTCCGACGGCCTCAAGGGCGGCTACACCGCGCCCGGCGTGCCCGGCCCGCTGCTGCAGCACAACCTGGACTGGATCGACGGCCAGGTCGGCGCACTGGTTACGGAGATCGCCAAGGAGCACCTGTCCGGCAGCACCACCGTGATCCTGTCCGCCAAGCACGGCCAGTCCCCGACCGACCCGCGGGCACTCACCCGCGTCGACGACGGCCCGCTGCTGGACGGTCTCAACGCCGCCTGGAAGCAGCGGCACCCGGGCGCCGGCGACCTGGTCGCGCACGCGGTGGACGACGACGCGATGCTGCTGTGGCTCACCGACCGCTCCCCCGAGGCGACGTCCTTCGCCTCGGCGTACCTGCTCGCGCAGAGCGGCACCGGCACCGACATCGACGCCAAGCCCAAGGCGTTCACCCGCGGCGGCCTCGACCGCGTCTACGCGGGCGCGGCCGCGGCCCGCTACTTCGGCGTCAAGCCGGGCGACGCCCGCGTCCCCGACATCTTCGGCGTCACCCAGGAAGGCGTCGTCTACACCGGCGGCACCAAGAAGATCGCCGAGCACGGCGGCGCCCACGCCGACGATCTCGACGTCCCGCTGATCGTCTCCGGCGCCGGGGCCGTGCCCGCGACCGCGGGCACCCCCGTCCGCACGGCACAGATCGCCCCCACGATCCTCACCCTCCTCGGCCTCAACCCCCACGCCCTGGACGCGGTCCGCACCGACCACACCCCGACGCTTCCGTTGCACTAGCCCCTGCGGGGAGGCGAGCGCCTTTTCTCGCCTCCCCCGTGTGCGGGTCTCGTCGTGGCTTGTCGCGCCAACGGGGTGCCCCCGGGGCTTGATCCGGCGAGTGCCGCGCCGTCGTGGTTGTTCGCGCAGTTCCCCGCGCCCCTTCGGCCTCCGGGGTGCCCCGCGCTGCGCGCTGCCGTCTGCCGGTCTCGTCGTGGCTTGTCGCGCAGTTCCTCGCGCCCCTGGCGGTGCAGGTTCGTGGGTGGGGTCAGGGGCCACTCCGGGTGTGTCTCCTCGAACTGTGCGTGCACCGTCCTTTCGTTCGGCTGGGCGGGTGGATGCACAGTTCTGCGGGGACACACCCGGATCGTCCCCTTCCGGCCCGTCCCCGTCTGCGGGAGGACAGAGCTTGGCCGTGTCCCTATGTCCCCCGCCGCACGGTGGGTAAGCGGGAGGGGGTGGGGAGGAAGTGCTCCCCGCAGAGAAATGTGCGCGGCCCCCGGGCAAGTCGGTGGAGGTACCCGTATGCACATTTCCGAGGAGACGCTTCCGGAGCGCCCCCGACCCCACGGACAAAGGGCACGCATATCAGGGGCGCGGGGAACTGCGCGAGCAACCACCCACCGGCCGGTGGACGGCGACGCACCGCAAGGGGCAGGACGGAACCCGAACCCCGCAAGCCCCGCGCCGGCGATCACTCGGTGTGCCGATACCCCAACGGCCCCGGCAGATCCGCGGACGTCGTCCGCCTACCCGTCGTCGACCACGTCCGATGCACACCCTTGCGCCCGAGCGTGAGCGACAGCGACTTGCGGTTCACGTTGAGCCGCACCCCGGGGAAGATGCGGAAGGACTTGCGGAACGTCACTGGCATGGCGGCCTCCTCGTCTCTGCCGGACCGTCTGCCCCCGCCCCGCCGCATCAGTCCGGACCCGCGGGCGCGGAGGACGAGTTGACGCCCCGTCATCGAGCCGGCGCGCGCGACAGCGCGCCCTGTCATCGAGCCGGCGCGCGCCGTCGCGCGATCGATTCAGTACGGGAACCCCGCCCGGACCCTCCCGTTCGCACTGTGTGCGCGAGGTATGGACGCGACCCCGGCCCCCTTGTACTCTCTCCCCGCAGCGTGGAATTGAATCGTTTCACGCCGATGTGCAGGTCACCCGCCCGATCAGCGCCGCGACCGGCCCGCCCGTGCACCTCATCCCAGGGAGCCGCAGATGCCGCACACCCCCGCGTCCCACGACCCGTCCACCCCGCCCGCCGGCGGCCCCCAGCGCCGGACCGTCCTGCTGGCCGGGCTGGGCAGCGCCGCCCTGGCCGCGGCCGGGCTGACCCTGGGCTCGGCCGGGTCCGCCGCGGCGGCGTCTCCCGCGGCGATCCCGGCCGACGGCTGGCAGGGCTACCTCCAGGGCCCGAGCGGCCGCACCGTGCGGCCGGTCCGCGTCCAGCGCACGACCGGCGACGTCACCGCGGCGGACGCGCTGCTGGCGCCCGGCGGCGGCGTCACCACGCTCAAGCGGCCCCAGCCCGCCACCCCGCCGCGCTGGCCGGCCGGCACCACCGCGACCGCGTCGTCCTCGCACGCGCCCAACAACGGCAACGACGGCAACCCGCGCACCTACGACGCCGCCAACGCCATCGACGGCAGCACCGACACGTTCTGGAACGACGACACGATCGGCGCGTACCCGGACGTCCTCACCATCACCACGCCGTCCGCGGTGACGCTGCCCGGTATCACCCTGCTGTCCAACGTGGACGGCTTCCCCACCGCGTTCACGGTCGAGACGTGGGACGGCGGCGCGTGGCACACCGCCGCCACGGTGACGGGCAACACCGCCGTCCGGCGCGCCGTGGCGTTCGACAACGATGTCAGCACCACGAGCGTCCGCATCACGGTCACCGCGGACGAGAGCACGGGCAAGGGCGACTTCACCCGCGTCAACGAGGTCTACCCCGCGGTCCTCGCCGCCGACGACATCCCGCGGGTCGTCATCGACTTCGGCAAGGTCGTCGTCGGGTACCCGCACGTGACGTTCGCGTCCGCGTCCGCCAACAACCCCGGTGTGCGGCTGGCGTTCTCCGAGACGCTCCAATACCTCAGCGACCGCAGCGACTTCACGCGCTCCGACCAGTCGGGGGCGCCCGGCGGCGGCACCGACCAGTTCGCCGTGCCGGCCGGCGGCGCCGACTGGCAGGACACCAAGGGCTACCAGAGCGGCACCAAGGTGTACGCCGACGGCCTGCACGGCTTCCGCTACCTGCAGATCAGCCTCGACGCGCTGCCCGGCGACGCGCCCGCCGCCCAGCCGTACGGCGAAGTCGCCATCGACGCGGTGTGGCTGGACTTCACCGCGTACGTCGGCACCGCCGACACCTACCGCGGCTGGTTCCTGTGCTCCGACGACGACCTCAACCGCTACTGGTACGGCTCGGCGTACACCAACGAGCTGGTCACCGACACCTTCCGGGCCACCGACATCGACCCGCGCGGGGCCGCGACCGCGGGCCTGGAGGGCAAGCTGGTGCTGCACGACGGCGCCAAGCGCGACCGCGACCCGTACGTCGGCGACCTGGCCGTCTCCGGCCGCACCCTGTACCTGACGCACGACGACGCGGCGGCCGCCGCCCGCAACGTCCTCGCCGACCTCGCCGACCACCAGCGCGGCGACGGCTGGATCCCGCCCGCCTCCATCAACGGCTACACCCTGCCGCTCTTCGACTACCCGCTCTGGTGGGTGACGTGCAGCTGGGACTACGTCCTCTACACCGGCGACCTGGACTACGCGGCCCACTACTACCCGCAGCTGGTGAAGGTCCTCGACTCCTGGTACCCGTCGGTGACCGACTCCGACGGCCTGCTGAGCAAGGGCCTCAACGGCACGTCCGGGTACGGCGACTACGCGTTCCTCGGCCGCACCGGCCGTGTCACGTACTACAACGCCAACTACGTGCAGGCGCTCAACGACGCCGCGTCCATGGCCCGTTCGCTGGGCAAGGGCGCCGACGCCGACCGCTGGACGACCCGCGCGCGGACCGTCGCGAACGCGATCAACGCGTATCTGTGGGACGCCGCCGCGGGCGCCTACCTGGACTCCGGCAGCGGCCCCGCCCGGCACGCGCAGGACGGCAACTCCATCGCCATCACCGCGGGCGTCGCCGACGCCACCCGCGCCGCGTCCGCGCTCGCGCACCTGGACGCGACGACCGTCCGGCCGTACGGCAACGCGTTCATGGACAACGACACGATCTTCGGCGACGCCTCGCAGCGCGTCTACGCGTTCACGTCCTACCCCGAACTCGTCGCACGTTTCGAGACCGGCCGCGCGGACTCCGCGCTGGACCAGATCCGCCGCACCTACGGCTGGATGGACGCGCACGACCCGGGCATCACGGCGTGGGAGGGCATCGGCCCCGACGGCTCGCTCTACGAGGGGTCCTACACCAGCATGGCCCACGGCTGGTCGACCGGTGTCGTGCCGGCCCTGACCAACGAACTCCTCGGCATCCAGCCGACGTCGCCGGGCTTCGCCACCTGGACGGTCCGCCCGCACCCGGGCTCCGTCGCCTGGGCCCGCGGCCAGGCCCCGAGCCCGCACGGCCCGGTCCAGGCGGACTGGCAGCAGGGCGCGGACGGCACGTTCACCCTCACCGTGGGCGCGCCGCACGGCACGACGGGCACGGTGGCCGTCCCGACCGGCGGCCGGGCCGTGACCGTCCACGTCGACCGGAACCTGGCCTGGAACGGCGTCAAGGCCAAGGCCTACCAGGCCCGTTCCGAGGCCGGCTACATCGTGCTGGACGTGATCACGCCGGGCACGCACCTCGTGCAGGTGCGCCCGGCCGAGTAGACCGCGGGCCCGCGTCATGGGGGCGCGGGCCCGCACGGGGCGCGGCCGGCGGTCATCCGGCCGCGCCCCTTTCTCCCGTCCGCGTCCGAGGCGTGCGGCCCGCGACGCCCAACGCGCTGTGAACGCAGGCGGAAAGCCGAGGCCGGGCCCGGAGGCACCCTCCCGGCGTCGCGGACGCGGAGCCCCGGTTCGCGCCGCAACCGCCCGCACCGCGGCGGCCGGTGAGCGCCGCGGTGCGCGCGCGATCCCTGGCCCACGCGGGACGCCGGTCGCGGTCCCGGGCGGCGGGGACAACTCCCGTTCCGCAAGCGGAAGTCAGCGCCTGGCGGCGGGGAGCGCGGCGAGGAGCTGCTTGTCGGTGACGACGGCCAGCGACAGCGTGCGGTACCCGACGGAGTCGAAGAGCACGGTGAGCCTGCCCTCGGCGTCGCTCATCACCTCGCCCTCCCCCCAGCGCTCGTGGCGCACGCGGGCGCCCGGCGGGTAGGGGTGGCCGCCGCCGGGACGCGACTTCGGGCCGGGCCGGGCGGCGGCCCGGGAGCGGAGGCCGCGCCGGTGGGGGCCCGCGGTCTCCCGCGGGCGGGCGGCGGGCGGGGCGGTGTCCGCGGCGCGCGGATCGGCCGCCCGGCCGGTGCAGACGTCACACGTCCCGCACGTGGCGGGCGCGGCCTCCCCGAAGTAGCCGAGGAGGTACCGGCGCCGGCAGTCCAGGGTCTCGGCGTAGCCGCGCATCATCTCGACCCGGGACTTCTCCAGGCTGCGGTGCGTGGCGTCGACCGCCAGCGCCTCCTCCACCACCGCGTCGACGTCCGCGCCCCCCGGGCCGCCTCCCGTGGCTTCGACGGAGCCGGTCCAGCGGCTGCCGGTGCGTCCGGTGCGGACCGCACCCGTCTCCTCCAGGAGGTTCAGCACGGCGGACAGGCGGGTCGCGCTCAGGTCGCACGCGGCCCGCAGCTTCGTCGCGCCGACGGCACCCCCGGCGTCCCGCAGCCGCTCGGCGACCCGCCGCAGCGCGTCGGCGTCCGGCGATCCCGCGGCGAAGAACCGCTGCAACCCCAGGTCCTTGGCGCGGTAGGCCAGGATCGCCCGGGACGGCGCCCCGTCCCGCCCGGCCCGCCCGATCTCCTGGTAGTACGCGTCGAGGGATCCGGGGACGGACGCGTGCAGGACGAACCGCACGTTCGCCTTGTCGATGCCCATGCCGAACGCGGAGGTCGCCACCACGACGTCCAACTCGCCTGCCAGGAAACGGTCCTGGACGTCGCTGCGCCGGGCCGCCGCGCAGCCCGCGTGGTAGCTCGCGACCGACAGCCCGAGGCCGGAGAGCTCGTCGGCGAGGGCGTCGGCCGCACGCCGCGTCGCCGCGTAGACGATGCCCGGCTTCTCCTCCGCGGCCGCCCGTTCCAGCACGAAGCGGTCCTTGGCCGCCTCGTCCTGGAACGCCTTCACCTCCAGGTGGATGTTGGGCCGGTCGAAGCCGGCCACGATCTCCAACGGGTCCCGCATGCCCAGCCGTTCTGCGATGTCGCGGCGCACGGGCGCGGCGGCGTTCGCGGTCAGCGCCAGTACCGGCGGGCGGCCCAGGCGCTCCCGGGCGTACCCCAGCCTGAGGTAGTCGGGACGGAAGTCGTGGCCCCAGGAGGAGACGCAGTGCGCCTCGTCGACCACGAGCAGGCGCGGCCGCACGAGGGCGAGCCGTTCGACGACGTCGTCCTTGGCGAGCTGCTCCGGAGCGAGGAAGACCACGTCGACGGAGGAGGCGCTGATCCGGTCCCACGCGGCGTCCGTGTCGCTGCGCCGCTGGGCGGAGTTGACCGCCGCGGCGCGGAGCGTGTCGGTGCCGAGCAGGCTCTGCATCTGGTCGCGCTGCAGGGCGATCAGCGGCGAGACCACCACCACCGGTCCGTCCAGCAGCGCGGCCGGGACCTGGTAGATCGCCGACTTGCCCGCCCCCGTCGGCATCACGGCGAGCACGTCCCGCCCCTTCATCACGCCCTTCATGGCGACCAGTTGGGCCGGCCGCAGCCGCTCCCAGCCGAACACGCGGCGGGCGGTCCCGCGCAGGCGGCGGGACGTGAGTGCGAACATGCTTCTCCTCGGGAGCGGGACTGCGAACGTACGTACGCCCTGGGCGGCTACCCAGACTCCACCGGATATCGCCCCGGAACACCACGCCCCCGCCGAACCGCCGTCCACCGAACCCTCCGCCGAGCCCTCCGGCGCTCCCGTCCGCGTGCCTCCCGCGGCGCGGGCCGGGTGGGGACGGCGCTCGCACCAAGCGGGTGCGGTGGGTACGGTCGGAGGCGACCGGACGGCACCGTGGGGGGTGGACGAGGGGCAGCGGATGCGTGGCTCGCAGGGAACGACCGAGGACGGCTCCTGGCAGACGGTGACGGCGGCGCCGAGCCGCCGGCTGGGACCGGGTGTGCTGAGCTACCGAGGCTTCAGGCTCGACCTGATCCGTCCGCAGCGCAGGATCGAGATCGCCAGCGGGATGATCACCATGGTGGTGAACATCCGCGGGCAGGTCCGGGTCGGCTCGCTGGACACCGGCGCCGCGCCCGGTTCGCCGTCGTCCGTCCCGTCGTACACGTCGCTGGTCAACGGCCCGCGCTGCGAGGCGACGATGGGCGAGCACGGCGGGCGGGTGGAGGGTGTCGAGATCCATCTGGCGCCGTGGATGGCGTACTCGGTGCTGGGCGACGACATGGCGCAGCTGCGCGGGCGGATGCTGCCGCTGTCGGACCTGCTGGGGCCGCAGAGCCGCGAGTTGGCGGAACAGCTCGCGGAGGCACCGCGGTGGGCGGACCGGTTCGCGCGTGTGGACGCCCTGTTGGGTCGGCGGCGCGCGGAGGGCCGGGCGCCTGCTCCCCAAGTGGTCTGGGCCTGGTCGCAGTTGGTCCGCTCGGACGGGCTCGTGCCGCTGGACCGCCTCAGTGAGGCGACGGGCTGGAGCACCCGCCACATCGAACTGCGCTTCCGCCAGCAGATCGGGCTGTCGCCGAAGACCGCGTCGCGGGTGCTGCGCATCCAGCGGGCGCTGCGGATGCTGACCGGTGGCGCGGCGCCGTCCGCCGCGGCCGCGGCGTGCGGCTTCTACGACCAGGCCCATCTGCACCGGGACTTCAAGGCGATGACGGGCTGCACCCCCAGGGAGTTCCTGGCCCGCCGCAGCACGTCCGGGCGTCCGGTGGACCGGATGCCGGGCCGGGTGACGAGCGCGCTCGTGCGCTGACCGGCGCTGGCCTGCCGGTGGCCGGCCGCCTTTCCTCGCCCGGGAGCGCATTTCTCCAATACGCGGCGCCCGGCGTGCTGGGAGAGTCGTCCCCACGGAGGCAACCCGTAGCTGGCCGCTCCCCGCGGAGACGGCCCGGCCCGAAGCAGGGGATCGGACCGGACCGCCCCCGTTGCGGGTCAGTCCCGCAGGGGCGGCCCGGCCCGGGGCAGGGGATCGGACCGGACCGCCCCCCTCCGTGTCCGGGCGTGCCGGGGACGGCTCCGGCGCGTCACCAGCCGCCGTGGCCGTCCCCGCCGCCGTGGTGCCCACCGCCGTCGTGCCCGCCGTGATGGCCGCCGTGATGACCGCCGAGGTCGCCGCCGGACCAGCCCCGGGAGTCGAGGTCGTGGCCGAGGCCGACGCCTCCGGTACGGAAGTCGCTGTAGAGGTCCGCGAGTTCGCCGACCACCCGGCGCGAGAAGGTGTCCAGGCCCGCGGCCAGGATCGCCGCCTCCTGCTCGTGCACGGCCCTCGCCGCGTCCCTGACCGCCGGGGCTGCGCTGCCGGCCGGGCCGGCGTCCGCGCGGGCGGCGAGCCGCCGCCGGGCCGCCCGGCCGCGCAGCCCCGGATAGGCGACGTGCGCCAGACCCACCGCCTGCACCAGCGAGGCGAGCGCCGGATCGCCGTCCTCCCCGTCCAGCCGGGCCAGCACCTCCCGCCGCCGCGCCACGTCCACGAAGAGGATGTCGTGATGGCTGCGCCCCCCGCGGTCCCGCCACCTGCGCACCCGCACCAGCTTGCGGTCCTCCAGCCGCGACAGGTACTCGTACGTCAGCGACCTCGGCGTGGCCCGCAGCCACCCCTTCAGGTCCGGCGCCGGAACCGTCGTCCCCAGGCTGTGCAGCACGTTCCCGAGCCGGCGGTCCT
The DNA here is from genome assembly GCF_900110255.1 of Actinacidiphila rubida. GTDB lineage: Bacteria > Actinomycetota > Actinomycetes > Streptomycetales > Streptomycetaceae > Actinacidiphila > Actinacidiphila rubida. Next base: position 7,628 of record NZ_FODD01000001.1, on the reverse strand, counting down.
CCACCCGCGTGCGGTCGACCACCTCGATCGCCCGCTCCCCCATCGCGATCCGCCCGAGCGCCAGCAGATCCACCAGCTCCGCGGCCCGCAGCGCGAACCGCAGCCGCTCCCCGCCGCGGAGCCGCCGCTTCCCCGGCTCCACCGCCACCAGCACCAGTTCGTCCCCCGTACCCATACCCCGAGGTTAGGCGCGCCCCCCTCCTCCCGTACCGCCCGCGTACGTCCCCATTCCGCCACAACTCGGCTACAGCCGGCTCCCCGCGCACCGCGAGTGGCGGCCCCGCGCCCGCCTTTCGGGCGTCCCCGGGTCGTGCCGTGACGCGAGTCGCACGACGATGCTGGGGGAGAGCGGAAGGCGGGAGCGCGATGGGTGACGGCGGCGGCCCGGACGCGGGCGGCGAGCACGGCGACGACGGCCGCGGCCTGGACCGGCGGCACTTCCTGGGCGCGGCCGCCGCGGGCGCGGCGACGCTGGCCGCGGCCGGGCTCGCCGGCTGCGACACCGGCTCGGGCGGTACGCACAGCACGCCGAGCACGCCGACCGTCCCCGCGACCGTCGCGGCCGGCGACCAGGACTGGCGGATCCGCTCGCTCGGGCCGTCCGACGCGATCGAGGGGTACGCGGACCAGGTCAGCGTCCTGCCCGGCGACGAGTTCGGGCTGTACGTCTCCACCACCGCGCCCGGCTTCCACGTCTCCGCGTTCCGCGTGGGCTGGTACGGCGGCGCCCAGGCCCGGCTGGTGTGGCGCTCCGACCACGTCCAGGGGCAGCGCCAGGACCGGGCGCGCCTGATCGTGCCCACCCGGACCGTCGACGCCTCCGGCTGGCGCCGCAGCCTGCGGGTGCCCACCCACGGCTGGCCCGAAGGCGCGTACCTGCTGCGCCTCGACGACGACAACGGCCACCAGCGGTACGTCCCGCTCGTCGTCCGCTCCACCGGCGCGGCCGGCCGCACCCTCCTGATGCACGCGCCCGCCACCTGGCAGGCGTACAACCAGTGGGGCGGCTACAGCCTCTACGAAGGCCGGGACGGCAGCTACGCACACCGCTCCTTCACCGTCAGCTTCGACCGGCCCTACGACCACAGCGGCGCGGAGAAGTTCCTCGTCTACGAGCGCGCGCTCGTCGTCCTCGCCGAACGCCTCGGCATCCCGTTGGCCTACACGACCGGCATCGACGTCCACCTCGACCCGTCCGTGCTGCACGGCGCGCACGCGGCCGTCGTCCTCGGGCACGACGAGTACTGGACGCCGGAACAGCGCGCGCACGTCACCACCGCGCGCGACGCCGGCACGAACCTGGCGTTCCTCGGCGCCAACACCTGCTACCGCCGGGTGCGGCTGGAACCGGGTTCCGGCGCGGGCCGGGACGGGCGGCCCCGCACCGTCGTCTGCTACAAGACGGACTTCCACGTCGACCCCTACCTGGAGAAGCACCCCACCATGGCGACCACGGACTTCCGGTCCGGACCCGGCGCCGACCCCGAGTCCTCCCTGACGGGCGTCATCTACGAGGGCTTCCCCACGGACGCGCCGTTCGTCGTCGAACGCCCCGACCACTGGGTGTTCGCCGGCACCGGCGTCCGCAAGGGCCAGGCGTTCCCCCACCTGGTCGGCGTCGAGTACGACCGGGTCCGCCCCGGCGACCCCACGCCCCCGCACGCGCCGATCGAGATCGTCGGGCACTCGCCCCTGGTCTGCGCCGGGCGCAGCAGCCACTCCGACGCGGCGTACTACACCGTCCCGAGCGGGGCCGGTGTCTTCGCGGCCGGCACGATGCGGTGGATCGAGGCGCTGATGGCGGGCGGCGGGGACGACGGCCGCGACCATGGGATGGTCGCGGCCACCGGGGCGTTCGTGGCGCGGGCCACGGAGAACGTGCTGCGGGCGTTCGCCCGCGGGCCCGCGGGGCGGGCGCTGCCCGCACCCCAGGACAACGTCCGCGACGTCTATCCGGCCTGAGCCGACGGGGTGCCCCCGGGGCTTACTCGACCTGTGCCGCGCCGTCGTGGTTGTTCGCGCAGTTCCCCGCGCCCCCTGCGGGGCCCGTCCAGCCCCTTGCTCGCCGTCGCCGTCACCTGGCCGGTGGCCGGTTGCTCGCGCAGTTCCTCGCGCCCCTGGCGGTGCAGGTTCGTGGGTGGGGTCAGGGGCCACTCCGGGAGTGTCTCCTCGACCTTTGCATGGCGGCTTTTTCCGAAGAGGTGGGCCGGGGCCTTGCAAAGCTCTGCGGGGACACACCCGGATCGTCCCCTTCCGGCCCGTCCCCGTCTGCGGGAAGACCTTGGCCGTGCCCCATGTCCCCCGCCGCACGGTGGATCAGCGGGAGGGGGTGGGGAGGAAGTGCTCCCCGCAGCGAAATGTGCGCGGCCCCCGGGTGCGTCGATGGAGGTACCCGTATGCACATTTCCGAGGAGACGCTTCCGGAGCGCCCCCGACCCCACGGACAAAGGGCACGCATATCAGGGGCGCGAGGAACTGCGCGAGCAACCACGACGAACCGTGCGACGGGCACGGCGGCCCGGGGGCACCCCGGAAGCCGAAGGGGCGCGGGGTCCCCCAGCCTTCGGCCGGGAGGTGCCCCCAGCGCGACAAGCCACGACGAGACCCGCAGACGGCAGCGCGCAGCGCGGGGCACCCCGGATGCCGAACCCCGCAAGCCCCGGGGGCACCCCGTTTTCAGGGGAGGGGCGGCTGCGCCGCGGCCGCGTCCTCGGAGAGGGAGAACCAGACGGTTTTGCCCTCGGACTCGGGCCGCACACTCCACTGCTCACAGAGAATGTCGAGCATCATCAAGCCGCGCCCGGAGGACGCGAGTTCACCGGGCGCCCGCTGGTGGGGCAACTCGTCGCCACGGTCGGAGACCTCGACCTTGAGGGTGCGGTGCCCCGGCTCGCCGGTGACCGTCGCGGACAGCACCGCCGCCTGGTCCGTGTGGACCAGCACGTTGCCGACGAGTTCGGACGCCAGCAGGATCGCGGTGTCGACCTGGTCCGGCTGGGCCCAGTCGTGCAGGAGCGCGCCGACCTCGGCGCGGGCCTCCGACAGGCCCTCGCCCTGGTCCTGGCCGATCGTCAGGACCAGCCGCCGCTCGGGGATCACGGGCCGCCGGACATCGGTGTCACGGCGGAGCAGGAGCAGGGCGATGTCGTCCTCGTTGCGCGGGGCGAGGTGCACGCGCCGCCCGCCGATGCCGTCGTGCAGCTCCGACTCGCCCGCCTCGGCGGCCTCGGCCTGGACGCGGTCCTCGGCGCTGTCGTCGTCCTGGTACTGGGCCACCGGGTCGTGCACGGCGTGGATGAGGCGGTCGGCCATGCCTTCGAGGTCCTCGCCGGGGCCCGGCTCCATCGCGTCGCGGACGCGGACCCAGCCGGTGAACATGTCGTGGCCGCCGGTCTCGATCAGGCCGTCGGTGCACAGCATCATGACCTCGCCGGGCTGCAGTTCGAGGTCGGTCACCGGGTAGTCGTGGTCGTCGGGCATGAGGCCCAGCGGCAGTCCGCCGCTGACGTGCTTGATCATGCAGGTGCCGTCGGGCAGCCGGAGCACGGGGTGCGGGTGCCCGGCGCGGGCGATGTGCAGCATGCCGTTCTGCGGCTCCGCCTCGATGTACAGGCAGGTGGCGTACCGGTCGTCGTCGAGGGCGCCGAGGAAGCGGGAGGTCCGGGCGAGCACCGCGTCGGGCCCGTGGCCCTCGGCGGCGTAGGCGTGGACGGCGGTGCGCAGCTGTGCCATGAGGCCGGCGGCGTGCACGTCGTGGCCCTGGACGTCGCCGATGACGAGGGCCAGCCGATTGTCGGGGAGGTTGATGATGTCGTACCAGTCGCCGCCCACGACGAGGCCGCCGCCGGTCGGCACGTACCGGGTCGCGACGCTGATGCCGGGCACGGCGGGTTCCGAGGAGCCCATGCTGCGCCGCAGCCCGCGGGACAGGGCCAGCTCGGCGGTGCTGGTGCGGGTCCGCTCCAGGGCCTGCGCGACGAGCCGGGCGACGAGCACGAGCAGGCCCCGCTCGTCGGGGGTGAACGCCATGGGCGTGCGGAACGCCAGCAGGCACACGCCGGTGATCCGGCCGGACACCACCAGCGGCAGGAACGCCCAGGACGTGCGGCCGTGCCGGGCCGCCAGCGGCCACGTGGCCGGGAAGCGCTCGCGGTACTCCTGCGGCGAGGACAGGTAGACCGGCCGCCCGGAGCGCGCGACCTCGGTGGCCGGGAACCGGGTCGTCATCGGCATCCGGAACGCGCCTTCGGCGTCGTTGCGGGGGTACCCGCTCTGGCCGAGGATGTTGAGGAACTTGTCGGTGACCCCGAACACCACGACGCCGTCCAGCGCCAGGTCGGGGGTGTAGAGGCGGGCGACCTCCTTGAGCGCGTCGGAGAGGGAGTCGGCCTCGGCGAGGGCGTGCCCGGCCTCCAGCAGGAGGGCGTCCCGCCAGCGGGACGCCCCCGCGCCGTTGGCTGGCGAGCCGTCCCGTCCGGGCAGGTCGCCGTTCGGGGGGTGCTGCGCGTCCCGGCCGTTCGCCTGGCCGGCGCGCGCGGGCGGCTCGATCCGGTTCAGTGCGTCGATCTGCCGCAGTTCCGCGGTCTCGGACGGCTCGCCCCGCGCCCCTCCCTGCGCTCCGCTTCCCATCGGCGCCCTCTCGCCCCGCGTGTCGTCCCGTCCGGTCTCGGTACCCATGCTCCGTCGAGACCGCCGGGGGCGCATGCCGAGGAGTTCCAGGTGGGGGCCTCGCGGGGCGCGGGACCGGCCGGGACGGCCGTCACCAGGCGGCCACCGTGCCGTCCCAGGAGAAGAACCCGCCGGTGGGGCCGTCGTCCGGCAGCAGGGCCAGCCGGACGGCGCCGGCCGCCGCCTCGGCGGGGTCGCCCTCGGCCGCGGCGGCCCGCTCGTTGAGGTCGGTGCGGCGCAGACCGGGGGCCAGCGCGTTCACCTTGAAGCCGTCGCCGGCCAGGCTCTGGGCGTAGAAGAGGGTGAGCGCGTTGAGCGCGGCCTTCGAGGAGCGGTAGGCGGCGCCGGAGCCGTTGGCCACGGCGAACTGGTGCCCCGGGTCGGCGCTCCAGGTCAGCGAGCCGGTGCCGCTGGAGATGTTGACGATGCGGGGTGCCGCCGAACGGCGCAGCGCGGGCAGGAACGCGTTGGTGACCTCCAGGACGCCGAACAGGTTCGTCTCGTACGTCCGCCGGAACGAGGCGGTGTCGGCCTCGGGCGGCGTCCGGCCGTCGACCATGATCCCCGCGTTGTTGACCAGCACGTCCAGGTGCTCGACCTGCGATGCCGCGGCGGCGACGCTGCCGGGGTCGGTGACGTCCAGCTCCAGTAGCCGGGCCCGGCCGCCGATCTCCTCGACGGCCTGCCGCCCCCGCCCGGGGTCGCGTGAGCCGACCAGGACGGTCAGGCCGGCGGCCGCCAGCTGCCGGGCGATCTCCCTGCCGATGCCCTTGTTGGCTCCGGTGACCAGAGCCGTGGAATGCGCGGTGGAATCGTTCATGTCCTCGATGGTTCCGCGAGGGCGCGCGCCCTGCCAGGGACAGCCGATCCCACCCGGCCCCTGGGGCCGGGCCGTTCGGTGGACGCCCGCGGGCCGCGGTCAGTAGCCGCGGCGGACGTTGTCGGCGGCGGCGTCCGCGAGGCGGCGGTCGCGCCGCAGGCGCTCCTCGGACAGCTCGGTGACGGCCTCGGTCACCGCCGCCAGGACGGCCGCCGCCGCGCTGTCGGTGATCGGCGGCACGCCGTCGCGGTGCGGCGGGGTGAGGCCGATCGTGGCGGCCAGCCCGGCCAGCACCGGTTCGTCGGCGGCGTTGCGGTGGCGGGCGCGGGAACGGGCCGCGGAGTCGACGAGCAGCAGGCTCGTGGACCTGACCAGCCAGCGCCGCCGGGCCTCCCGGGTGAGCAGCCCGGCGGCCTCCATCGCGTCCAGGTAGGCGCCGGCCAGCCCCCGGCCCCGGCGCCACAGCCATTCGCCGACCGGCTCGTCGGGCGGGCTCTCGGCCACGGACGCGGCGGCCGCGTCGAGCAGGGCATCGCCCAGCGCGCACGCCCGCCCGGGCACCATCCGCTCGTCCGCCAGGCGTATCGCGCCCGCCGCGAGCAGGTCGACGGCTTCGGCGCCGGCCAGCGCCAGCGACAGGTCGCCGCGCTCTATCGTCCGGCCGGACGGCATGTCCATCGCAACGATCAGCAGGTCCCTCGGGGTGGTCATGTCACCTCAACCGACGAGTCCGTAGATGCTTCTGGCCATCAGGAAAAGGCCCAGGAAGAGCGCCAGCGTCACCAGCACCTGCTCCTGGTGGCCGTTGATCCACTCGCGCAGCGCGTTCAGCCGCCTCTTCGCGGCCTCCGGGCTCCACGTCGCGTACAGCTCCATCGCCAGCAGGCTCGACGTGGCGAGCAGACAGTAGCCCACCAAAGCCGTATACGAGGCGGCCGAGGAGACGTGTGCGTTGACGACGGTGGCGGCGCCCGCCGCGGTCGCGCCCCAGGGCAGCAGCAGCAGGCCGAGGGCGGCAGCCGTCGCGGGCGTGACGCGGTCGAGGCGGGCCTGCCACTTCGGGGTCTTGCGGGGGCGGGTGCGGACGGCACCGGACCTGCGCCGGCGCCGCCGGTGCTCGGCGAACAGGACCATGCCGGTGCCCAGGGCCAGCTTCACCGCCAGCGCGGCGGTGGACGGCGCGGTGTGGTGCTTGGGCGGTTTCCCGCCGGTCAGCAGCACCACCACCGCGATCAGCGCGACGAGTGTGGCCAGCCACGCCAGGATGAACGCCAGGCCGTTGCGCACGCCCCGCTGCGAGGACAGCAACAGGATGAACGCGGTGTTGTGCACCGGGCCCAGGGTGATCGCCAGGCCGATGAGGAAGAGCTCGAGGAGCATGGCCGGGGCTCATGCTTCGGGCGTCCGGTGACGGTCCATGGGGCCACCTTCCGTCGTCCGCGCGCAGCGCGCATCCGGGCGTGCGCCCGGGGTTTGCGGGGTTGGGTTCCCTCCTGCCCCTTGCGGTGCGTCGCCGTCCACCGGCCGGTGGTGGGTTGCTCGCGTTGGGGGCACCTCCCGGCCGAAGGCTGGGGGACCTCGCGCCCCTGCGGGGCTCGTCCTGCCCCTTGCGGTGCGTCGCCGTCCACCGGCCGGTGGTGGGTTGCTCGCGTTGGGGGCACCTCCCGGCCGAAGGCTGGGGGACCCCGCGCCCCTGCGGGGCTCGTCCTGCCCCTTGCGGTGCGTCGCCGTGTGCCGCGCCGTCGTGGTTGTTCGCGCAGTTCCTCGCGCCCCTGATATGCGCGCCGTCGGTACGGGGGTCGGGGGCGGTCCGGAAGCGTCTCCTCGGAAATGTGCATACGGGTTCGTCCGTGTTGTTGCCCGGGGGCCGCGCACATTTCTCTGCGGGGAGCACTTCCTCCCCACCCCCTCCCGCTGATCCACCGTGCGGCGGGGGACATGGGACACGGCCAACGCCCTCCCGCAGACGGGGACCGGCCGGAAGGGGACGATCCGGGTGTGTCCCCGCAGAACTGTGCATCCACCCGGGTAAGGGCACGGAAGAACGGTGCACGCACAGTTCGAGGAGACACTCCCGGAGTGGCCCCTGACCCCACCCACGAACCTGCACCGCCAGGGGCGCGAGGAACTGCGCGAGCAA